>JAEIOD010000003.1 GCA_016342415.1 Clostridiales bacterium | reverse complement strand
GAATTCCTAAGTATTGGTTTTCTATACTTAGTACACCAAACCAAATGATATTTAAGAGAATATACGTATCCTCTTCCGTAGTTTAAATTACACATACATACCTCCTAATTAATACTAACATACGGCACACGAAAAAGCAACAATAACACGCACGTTTGTTCGCGTTATTTTCGTTTCAGACTTTCCCTTATTTTGAGTTCGTATAACATACATTATTGAAGATATCTAAGAACAACAGTAACAGAATCATGCTCTAACTCACAACTGAAGTAACGAGTGTGCGAGCACTTTTTCATCAATTGGAGTAAGCTTATTATAATCATACCCACCTCTTAAATAAAAGAAATTTACTTTCTTCTGTTGCTCAACAGTAAAATTATTATTTCTTATTTCTGATATCTCATCATCTCTTCCAGGAGTCGCTCCTGATGCAAAAACAATTATTTTTTTACCTTCCAACCTATCTATGTTTTTCTTTATCAGATTTATTCCGTTTATCCCAACTGCATATAAACCGCCACCATAAATTATCGTATCATAAGATAACAACTCATTTATATTAATCTTTGAGTATTCAAATAAATCTGCTGATAATTCTTCTGCAATCCATGTGGCATATTGTTTCACAAAACCTGACTTAGACCTATATACTACAATAGTTTTCATGTTCCTAACCTCTCTTGATTATATTTTTGTAAATGCAATTACCCTAATTCTGAAAATAAGGATATCTAAATATCCAATATCACTTTAAGTCCTCAACATTTCACTTAGAAATGAGGATACAATGCCCAATAACAGATTTGAATTTCTGTTCAGATATTTAAAGATATTTTTAATTGCTTCGGTTGTTTATTGGAAAAACTCTACTATATCTTCAGCTACTTTAAACTCACTATTTTTACCACTTGCATGATTATATCTATTTAAGAAGATATTAGGTTTCTCAAAACATTCTATTAACTTTTCAAGACCAAGTTCTTGATCTATTGTTTCACACATATGATATCCAATTGATTTATCCAAAGGCTCTCCATTACTGCTGTAAAAATACTTATTAACAAAACTTTTCAGTTCTTTAATATCATCTTCTGAACTCATAATATATCTAATATCTTTTTCCAAATCACGGATATATTCAGCTACATTATTCCCCCTGTTTCCCATAGCACTTCTAGTGCTTTCTGCTAACGCCTCACCATGAGATTCAAGTACCAATGGATACATGTCATCACCGTCATTATAGAAGTATGTCGCTGCACCTTCACCTAGAATGCTGATTATTAGATACCGTACCATGCCGTTTGCATCACTATATTTATCAAAATCACGATCAAATTTTCTCATCCAATAAAAGAAACCGATATGATGATATTCATGTAACAAAATACCCTCAATCAATTTTAAATTTTCTTCTTTAGATGGCCAAAACATTGTATTTAACATCATCGTTTTATCATTAATTATTGTTCCACCATTAAGCGCATCAAATGCAAAGAAAATATCAACATCGACATTTGTGTTTTTAGGTAGTTTTTCAACTAATTTCTTCTCAAATTTATTAAAATCATAATCTCTCATTAACCGAAGTTTGTTATTTAATCTTTCGGTATCTTCAATTACTTTTTTCAAGTATGTATAAACAGCATTGAGACTTTCATCCTCACTTACATATTCGAAATTATTTAATGCTTTAAAAAGCAATTCCTTATATGTTGAAAAATCAAACGAACCTTTGTAATAATTCAACATTTTTTGCATACCCTCCAGCTTTTCGATTTTACTCATTTCATCTTCGTAGGTAGCATCATCAATATACTTTTTTTCGTTTATCAAATCTATAATCTTTTCTGCAACTTCAAAATCAACTGTTATATTCATAAATTCTCCTTGTACAATGAAACTATAATCGTATGACTACAGCTTAAATTAATTAGTAATATTTACATGTTAGTGTGGTTCCCATCCGAGTCATGCGATTGAATTCATTTTCACAATTCTATTATTAATAGCCTCTATTACTTCCTTTGGATACTCAATATACTCCATTAATTTAATAGCATTTCTCACTTCAGTTACACCTTTTTTCAACTTGTAATCAAATTCCATTATAGTTTTTGATATATTATGCTCAAAATGATAATACTCAAATTTATTCAGATAAGATAATATTCCAATATCATGAGTTGTAACTATAACATTATGTCTAATCGATAATATATTTAAAATTTCTATACTTGCAGCTAATCTTTCTAAAGGATTTGTACCTTTGAATATCTCATCTATTAGTAGCAATGTATTGTATTTCTCCTGTTGAACCTCTAACATTCGTTGTATCGCTTCAGCCTCTTTCATAAAGTAACTTTTACCAATTTCAATATCATCATTTAAACTAATAGAACTTAAAACCGTGAAAAATCCTCCTTCGTGTTTAAGGGAAGTACTGAAACATAACGCTTGAGCCAAAATAATGTTTATTCCTACTTGCCTTAGATATGAGGATTTCCCTCCCATATTAGAGCCTGTAATAACGATGGAATTATTTATCTCAACGTTGTTTGTAACACAATTGTTGATTAATATATTATATGATTTCTCGATACTTAAGCTATGAACATCATTTGACAACTCTGGTTCAGAAGTTTGATTCTTGCCATTCAGATACTCAGCAATAGCTTGAGCGCAATCTATCTCACCTATTATATCAGCGATAATAACGACTTCATTCTTGCAAGAATATAACAGATTAATTAATCGAATGTAATTCCAATATGTTGATAATGTAAGTGCAACTGCGATATCTTTTATAGGATCTATACCTTCTAATCTATTAAACTTATTTTTAAATTCAACAAGTTTATTTGCTACCTCTTCTATTGCATTCAAGTCGTATTCTTCTGAATAGATATCCTTTATTAAAGTGATATTTTTTTTGAAAAAAACTGTCATTCGTACAATATAGTCAAAAGAACTTAAAGCTGACTTGTTTCTGGCAATATGGAAGTAATGATATAAAATAATAGTAAGTATTGAAATGCATGCTCCAAATAAAAACAAACTTGACTGTGTCTGCCAAAACAAAAATATCATTAACATCAAACTGCCTATAAAGAAAACAGGCTTTTTATCAATCGTTTGCTTGGATTCAATTTTTTTTATTACGGCTCTATAATCAGAATCAAACGAACCCACTTTCTCTAATCCAGTCAGAAAAGATTCTTTGTTTGATTTTATCTTATTTAATTTGACCTTTCTTTTATCATAATCTTTTTCATTAAGAGTTGGTGTTTTTAGCCAATAATAAAGCACTTCTTCTCCAGCAAGTGTATAAGTATTATTAAGTTTTGCAAAAACTTTATTCATTTCCAAATCACTCCATGTCATATCATCAATTGACCCTTGATCATATTTGAACCGATCCGATACCTTTTTCAACAAGAAAAAATTCACATCCTCAAATTCCTTAGTTTTTCGATTTTCCTTATATTTAATTTTATAATTCCTCATTGTTCTCAACCAATCAATAATCATAATTTCTCCTCTTTGTAAATGGTTTCATTTGTAAAACTTAAAATATCCGTGACACTATTAAATGTCGACTTAACTCCTATCCAGTGAACCTGCCAACATCTAATATAATGAATAACACGGTTATTGAAACATGTGATCCTAGCCTTACATCTTTATCAAAAAATCCTCCTCATAATACGATTATAAAGATACTCTTTTATTGTAAACATGTCTAACCATCTCTGGTTCACCTTTCTTTTTATAAAACATCAAATCAGTTTCTCGGCTGACTCCTCAGAGTTTATAACCCGATTGTATTTGATTTAAGACGTTAATTCATTATTTAAATCCATAATAGATCAGTTTTTTTACTCATATGTATCATGCATTCAAGACCAATCTTTTCAACGGGTAACGTGTCGCAAAGATGCAATATTACACGCTGTTATTTTGCAATACTTTCAATCCACTTATAACATTCATCTAACTCACTTTCGCTAATCAGATCAGAGTTATGTTCGAATAAAATTTTTAACTCCTCATCTGATTGTCTCAGTATTTCAAAATATCTATTGACGTCGGCCCATCCATCTTCTGGTTTTAATGTTGGGAGTGCTGGGAAATGACTATGTTTCACTTCATCGGTAATCTGAAGGTTCCAAAGATGAACTTCCGATACAAATCCGATTATACTTTCAAGAAACTTAAATGAATCGAAATTATCATCTATTTTATGTTGGAGGTGCAATCTTCCAATATCAACACAAACTCGAATATCAGAAAATTCTCTCAACAAATCAGTTAAAAGGTTCGTTTCGTAGATACACCTTGGAATCGCATCCAGCTCAATAATGGGTTTGAAAGAATCTTCTTTTGATTTTTTTGACAACCAGTTGAAAAAGAGTTTACTTCTATCAATAAAAGCGTTCAACTCACACTCTGTATCAAAGAAATATTCCGATTCATCTGCAAAGCGCCATTTCCAACCATGCCAATCCACTCGATCATCTAAAAGAACTGGTTTTGGGTAATGAAATAGTATATATTTCGGAGTAACTATTTTGGCATATTCAACTTCTTTATTCATGTATTCATAAGATTCTTTTCTAATATTTTCATCATTTGAAAGAAACTGCGGATCTCTATGTTGCCACTGGCCACTTCTTAACGGAAAGTGAATTCCTATATTGTAGTTATCCTTATACATAAATTTTCTTAAGATATCTATATCATTCTCAGATTTAAGCAAGCAAGCTTCTATCCCCCAAAACTCTTTACGAAAATCTCTCTCGTACTTACTCTTATTGAAAAAACCATGCTGTCCTATAATAAAATTTTTCATTATCATCGTTTCCTTTCGTATCGGTAAAATTATGGCGTATAACGAAAACATACCCGAGTTGCCTTTAAACTTACACCCTCTGCTCATGTCCAACTCGCTTGGACTGATGCAGTGGTGACTTGGTTAGTGTGATGGTTTGTCTACCTGCAATCAATATGACAGTAGAGCTCTCAAGCGACTAATAAACTTGTCATTTCATCTTCTGTGGACCTCTACTTAGAAGTAGCGTTATACGATTTTAAATTTTGATCCTCAATCAAGGCTATCTCTCTTATCATTGGTCCTTTTACATGTATTTGAACCTTCGCACCTTCGATTAAACACTCATATTCGTTCGTTGAACCATAGAAGCGATACATATTACCTTCTTCATCTAGAAAATCAAACCAATATCTATATCCGCTTCTCCCTGATACGGTTCTGGGATTTATACTACTAAAATATTTTTTGTGTTTTTCTAATAAAGTCATAGTCATCCATTCCTTTGGATAAATAATATCCTTATAGTAATCAACAACTAGAAATACTCCATATGAAAATGGTAGCATAAGTAAAAATATAAAAATGAATACCATTAGAAGTTCTAAAACCTTTGGATATCCAAGTAAAGATTCTACTTCTCTAGTCAATGGAATATAAAATATAAAATAATACATAATCAAAAGAATTGGGCTTATTATAGCACTCAATTTAATTGAATATATTAAAAGTTTTTCACTTTTCAATATTTTTTTACTCCTTTCGGAAACGCATCTGAGATGTACTCGAGCGCTACAACCCGCTCTCGTGCTTGTGAGCCCGCGAACAACTAATGAGTCAGCGACTCGGTTAGTTATGTTGCATCATAAGCAGAGGACGAAGTCTTCGACCAGTGGTGAGGTGGTTTGTCCATAATAATAAGATCAAGTAACTGCTTCTCTCAATTCAAGCTTCTCACATCACTTAGCTGTGGACCTCCACTCAGATGTAGTGTTAAGTGAAGTTGTTCGGTTAAATCATTACTTTGTAAGTCATTGATGCGACAGCTTCAAAATCATAAATGTAGGTTTTCTCATACATGCATTATACTTATTTGGGAACTTTTCCTTCCATTCAATTGGTGGTAAAGGTTCTCTAATTTCTTCTATCTTCAATCCACTCCTCAATACTGCAGTACAGTAGTTTGAGAAGGTATGATGATAACTAGTACTTAGGAAGTTTTCAACATCGTCACTATACTCTATCCAAGGTTGAACATATGATCTTTCTGAAGTATCTAAATATTGAATTTGCCATTCCTCATCTGTAGGCAATCTATCCCCATCACTCAAAGGATAATGTGCAGAATACACTGGATGTATTACCGAAATAATACAAGTTCCATTATTACTTAAAATTGAACTAATGCTCTTAAATAACTTTTCAAGGTCTTCTATGTAATGAAATGTAGTAGACGAGAAAATAAAATCGTATTCTTGATTTTCTGATAGCAAAAATCCTTCTATATCTTTCTGTTGAAATTCTATGGTAGAGTTTATTTTTTTGGCCTCTCGTCTAGCAATATCTAACATGCCACTTGATATATCAACACCCAATATTTTTCTTGGTGAAAATTCTTCAAAGAAAAAACTAAACCTACCTGTTCCACAGCCTAAATCCAATACTTTTTGACCTTTAATATTAGGCATCATTTCGTTAATTGTAGGCCACTCAATTGAGAAACTATATGAGTCTTTATCACTAGTAAAATCTTCATATGTTTGTGACATTTCATCCCAATTAATCTTGACTATCTTATTATTCATTACCTATTCCTCCAAAAAGAATGTATATTGAGCACAATTTCACTTAACGGAAGCGCATCTGTGACGCTGTTATACTTACAACTGAACTCTCATGCTTGTGAGCTTGTTAACAGCTAACGAGTCCGTTACTCGGTTTATTTGGTTGTATACACGAACTAACAATGATGAGACGAGTCAGTCATGACTAAGGGCATGTTGATGTATCATATCCTCGCACAGATGTAGTATTGGGTAACGTATTTTATGATGTTAATCCTAGTATGCGAATACCTTTCTATAAATTCCATAGGAGCAATCCAATTATTATTATTTCAACCAATCCCAAGAGTGAAACAGCTAACATTTTCCATGATTTGTTATGCAAATTGAATAGTGCCGCCCCTATTAAAACCAATATTAATATTACAACAGATGAGTTATCATAAGATAAAGAGAACCCTATTGAAGTTGAATAGTGTGCCCTCAATATAATAGTTGTAATATATGTTATGGACAATACTATGGCAATAACTGCAATATTAATTATTTTTTTCATATAACGCACCTCTTTGATTTTATCCATCCAACTCCTAAAACTATGTTCTTATTGTTCGAAGGAGCACTTCCAATCAGTAATCCAAGCTACTTGATAACCAACTTTCTGAGCGACTCTTTGTGAGTTTAAATTACTACTTATTACATCGTAGACTGGTAATTGACCTCTTGATAGAAGTTCATTCGTTAACTTACTGACTATAAAAGAAGCCAATCCTCTATTTCTGTGATTTGACTTAATATCTACTCCAATTTGCCAGATTTTATCTCCTACTTTACACCCACTTGCTATACCAACTGTCTCTCCATATATTTTTACAACTACTGCAAGTTCTGTTTTTCTCACACTATTTCTATCATATATAAGTGCATTTGGATATCCTTCTTTCTCTAGAAGAGCATTTATATTTTCGGCTTCAACAAGCTCATATGTATAGTCATCCGATATTGAAAATTCAGTCAAATATTTAATTTTTGGAATATAATGAAGATATTGACCACGTATGAAGGGCATTGAGAAAACTGCATCTCTATCTTCGTCTTTTATTTTTGATTTTACATATTTTAATCTTTCAGGTGTAGCCTTCACTATTAATGTATTTCCCATTGATAAAATATCAAAAGATCTCTTGTTGTCAGCAAATTTCTTTTCAATAAATATTTGTTTATACTGATCACCTATTAAGTCTTCTCTTGAACATTCAAATATCTTCATCAAATAATCGAGTAATATATCAATTAATACTTCTTGTGTCATAGACATATAGATCTCCTTGTATAATTGGTTTCACTGTTATTTATTTAGCAATAGACATTTAAAAGCTCTAATGAAGCAGAAGTGTTTATTTAAACAACTTTTTATCAATAAAACACTCTTTTGACAGTTCCATTCTGACCGTTTTTAATCGATTCACCAGTTGGCAGATCTTTAAATGCCCAGATAAATTTAAGATGAGTGAAGCATCTTCTTTATTTACACCACCAAAGTCTATCAACAAATCTAACATCCTGTTAGTTGCTTCAACAGATGCTTCTTCAAGGGTATTACATGAAGCAATGATTATCCATTTATCATCTATAGAAACCATTGGACCAGGTATTGTTTTGTCTGAAACAACAGTGACTTGTATTACCACTTTCCCTTCTATTTCAAGACCACAACCACCGATTTCGCCATCACCCATAAGAGCATGTAAATCACCAATAGAAAGTAGTGCGCCTTCAACAAATACAGGTAAGTAAACTGTTGAACCTTTTTTTATTTGAGAACAGTCCATATTACCGCCATGGTCACCGGGTAATCCAGTAGGTAAACTCCCTTCCTTAGGCGATACCCCAATCACACCAATCATGGGTTCTACAGGCAGTTTAAGATTCGGAGTAACCTCTGCATATCCATCAATGATTGGAATCCTTTTAACCTCATATGACTCTAATCTGTTATCTACATGAACCTCAGAAGGTCCTATTAGATTCACACCAAGATTCCCCACTACAATATCAAGGATTTCTATTTTTAATGTATCACCTGGATAAGCATCCCCTATATACAACGGACCCGTACAAGGGTTGTTATTAGGCAGTGTATCAACACCTAATCGACTCCCTTCAGGCAATAATTTGTTACTGAAACAATCCAAGGTATGAATTTCAATGATTTCACCTGAATGACATGTTAAAGCAGGTTTATTATCCTTTGCCATTCTGTAAACAACATGATTGTTATCAAATGTTTCTACTTTATAATGTTTAGTCATCGTTTTACCCCAATGTAACTTTTATAGTATTGTCTCTTGAAGCATTTCCGATATTGATGTGATCACTTGAAATATAGCAATCACGCCAAAAAAATATGATAAGTATTGAAGTTTCTTGTTATATTTCTTAAATACTCTTCTAACACTCTGTTCAGGTTTTAATAAACAGCAATATGCTATTAACAAATAAACACCAACTTCTACTATGTAATATATTATGGATCCAATTCTTTCACCTATTTCTGCTCCCATAACGCCTCCATTTTTTTGCTATTTAAACTTGGTTGGCAGTTCTGTAAATGTAACTGCTACCACCACTCCAATAGATGCCTTGGATTAAGACACGAATCAACTCTATACCATATCCAAACACTCTAATACCGATAGGTTGCCACTCATGAAAAGTTTTTCCTCTATCAGAGCTTTGATATCATCTTTAGTCGCAAGTTTTGCTTCGCTGACCTCTTCAGATTGGCAAACGACTTGATCCATATCGATGTCTTCTTCAAAGAACCATATATCTGAAAAATGTGAACACTCACCATCATATTTAGTAGTCTTGATCAACTGCCCAGAACTCTTAAGATCTATACCGAGTTCCTCTTTTACTTCTCTTTTTATTGCAGTATAACTATCATCTCCGATAACTGCTGAGCCGCCAGTTACCTCCCATGTATTTGGGAAGGTTTTATTGGGTGTTCGTTTTGAAATGAGCAATCGACCATCTGCATGTTTGATGTATGCAAAAACAACTAGATGGTAATCCCCTGGATTCATGGGTTTACCTCTTTCTATCGTTCGTCCGGTCAACTGTCTATTTTCATCTAAAATATCCCATAGTTCCATATTCTACCTCACTTATATCACTTATTATATTTAAATTTAACCTTGTATTCATTCGCAACAAGAGTCAAAACCACATTAGCTGTAGCGTTATCAGTAGAAGTTTTTCTAATCGTCATACTTAGTTTATAAAATAACCTCCACCTATAATATTATAATATAGGTAAGAATAAATCACTTGAATTAGTACAATTGTCATTTTGTTCATAAAACTTTAATATCTTTCCATTGGATTATGAATTCATTTCACTTTAGCATTTTCGACGTATCAAACAAAGAAGGGACAAGTTGAGTTTCTTCAACTTGTCCCTTCTAAGCATTTAACATTCAATTATGTATATAGTCAATCATTAATACATCATTGTTCAAACACGAATAAGTCCAGTGGGTTTTATACATAATAGGGTTTTTCATAATTTTAATGGTCTAACACAGTTTCTTCCTTCTCGTTTGGCATCATATAATGCCAAATCGGCATGATTTAATAAGCTATCTAACTCTCTATGTTCCTGGTTTATTTCAGTCAGACCAATACTAATCGAATAGGTATATTCTTTACCATCAAGTGTAACAGGATTTTTATTGACTACTTCTAAAATACGTTTTGCAATGTTCATGCCTTTCTCAATAGGACTTGATACACAAACTATGCCAAATTCATCTCCTCCGAGCCTACCAAAAATATCATTTGATCTGAGAATACTATTGACCTTGTTTACTAAATCAACTAAAAAATTATCTGCTTTAAAATGTCCTAGTGTATCATTTAAACCTTTGAAATTATCAATATCAAGTATAATCAATGTCGATTTATTGCCATAGCGACTGATCCTGTCAATTTCATTTTTCAATCCCATAAGAAACCCGCGTCGATTGCTTATTTTTAACATTTCATCTGTAACTATTAATTTTTCCACATGGGCTTTTGACTCCATCAACAATCGCTCGGTTTCCTTCAAATCAGAAATATCTATTGTATATCCTGCAAGCAATGATGGTTTCCCTTCTCTACGGATTGGAAACTTGCTGGTTTTATAATACCTGCCTTTTAGCTCTTCAATGACTTCAACGGTTTCATTATTTCTAATAATGCGTAAATCGTCTTCAACCATTTTTTTTGCCAGTTCAGACGGAAATAACTCCATCATATTTTTCCCGATAGCCTCTTGATAAGGTATACCCAACATGGTTTCATAATTATGAGAGAGTTTGATTACTCTTGCATTTTCATCTTTGAAAAACACATAACTTGTATTGTATTTTAAAAACAACTCAAACAAATCACGATCATATAACAACTCCTGTAGTTTTCGGTTATTTTTTATTTTGTTTCTAATGATTGCAATTGTAACATCACTGGGATCTCCAGCACGAAGAACGCCTGTATGGTTCAACTGATCCAATAATTCATTGTTATAATCACCATCATAATATAACAACAATGGTATTTTATGATCTTCAATACCTTTATTAATCAACTGAATGTGCTCTTCTTTTAATTTAAGTTCCGTGTTCACTATAGCCAAATCAGCGTTTTCAATTTTGTTAATAAACTCTGAAGGGTCAATTTCAGACATAATCAAACAAACATCTTCAATCATTGGAGGGTTATTACCCAGATAAACTATCTTACATCTCATGACATTCTCCTTCCAAAAGATTTCTCATACTATATTTATACTCATTTGTGGTCAACTAAAACAGATTTTGATTGTCTTTCTGGCAAATTTATACTTACATTTGTCTACCATTTTACAGGAAAAATTGTTTTTCCCACTTATTGCTATCTCGTATAAATAGACCTTTGGTATATGATATTATAGTAAAGTGATAAACAGTCCCTTAACTATATATTTCTAAATAGAGATTTTGTTCTAAATCATCAAATAACATACAAGGAGCGTTCATGAAACCTAAAAATACTATAAGAAAAATAATTATTCCAGCATTGATGTTTTCTCCAGTTGTAATCGCACTCCTATTCTTAGGTGCAAAATCTGTTAGAATGAGTAACATCTCTTCTCAACTGTCAAAAGCTGATGGTTTTGAGCTGGTTTTTACTTCAGAAGAATGTTACAACGAACTGGATCAGGAACTGATTATTTCTACAAAAGGAAACTTCAAGTACGAGCGTATTCGATTCATTGAATATATTGAAGAAGTTCATGACCAAATTCCCGAGGAAACGTTAACTCAAGTGTTATATGACATCATCTATAAACATGGTTTTTTCGAGTTAGACGAGGATTTGTACAATGGCGATGTAAGTGACGGTTCTACTGTTTTTTTATATATCAAGATCGGGAACAAAGAAAAAAGAATTGGTGGTTATGGTTCAACTTTTGAAAATCATGATTTTAGAGAAATGATTAATGAAATAAAAGAATTGTTGAAGCCTTATTATTCTAATTAGAACTTTTCAAGCAATCTACTGTGACTGCAGTACAAGTATGCTGATAAAACGTGTAAACCAAAAGAAAAGTGGCTTGATATTAAATATCGCCGCCACCCAAAAATCATAATTAACACTATACATTTATTCTTTAAATTCAACCAAAATTTACTTTATTCTATGCATAAGTTTTATTGCGCTTTTTCTGTAGTACTTCCATTGTCAAGAGGAGTTTCCTACATCTTAAGTCTTCGGATATCATCAACCACTACAAAACACGATGTTGTTGCCGCTAATATGAATATACCAATTCATTTTCATGTTCTCTTAGTGTATCTATGATACCCAACTATTATGATTAATCTAATTATATAACCATTTATAAAAGTGGTCGATACAATTCAAATTGTATCGACAAGAAAAAAGTGTTTAAAGAAACTTGATTATGACAATTTAAATGGTTTAAATCATTTAAAAAAATCACAAAACAGCCTTTATGAAAAGACTGCTTTGTGATTTCTACATGTAAGAAAGCTGTTTCTTTTAAAAGCATATATCTGTAGTATGTATCAATGATTAAATTTAGAAATGCTTCTTAAACTCCACCAATAAAATACCATGAGGTTCCAAGTGAACATTCAACTGATAAATCTCATCTATAACATCTTCTTTTATGGTCATTTCAGGTTTTGAGATACACTTCAGATGATCTGTTATCTCTTGTGTCATCTCTTTTGGAGCCCCCATTTTGACCCATTCATCATAAACAGAGCCGTGTTTTCTATCACATAACTGTTTGATAATTTTATACTTGCCTTCTAAACCTTTAAGACCTAATGCAAAAACTTTCCTTTCACCTTTTTCAAAAACTCTGTATCTATCATGTGGTGAAATTTGAGATGTGTCAAAATGATTGTACAAGTTGTTGGTATGTAAATAATTATAGAAAAGACACTGAATATCCTCTCCAGATTTCGTAACGATATACCCTGGCGCTTGTGCTATAATCTCATCGCCTAAACGACTTAAGAATTGATACGCATAATAACTCGGCTTTTTAAGCCCATTATAAGTCATCATGCCAAACCCACCATGAAATATAGGTTGTTGATGAGTAAATTCTTCGAATATATCTGATAGAGTCCAAAACCCCATTCCATTTAGCTTTTGACCATTTTCTATTACATTTTTAACAATAAACGGTCCCATATAACATGTGTCATGCGTTAGATCTCTGGAATCCGTGACAGAGTTCCATTCTGTGATAAAGTATTCAGACTTTACGACGGCCAGATTTCCAATCCGTTCAAGGATGACGTCTATACGTTCTGTAATATAGTCCTTATGACCTCTAAAGATCTCAAGTCTATTCATAAATGTCTTGTCATAATCAGCTTCATCACCAATATTTTCATAGTCCGATAAAATATCGGTTAGATTCTCTTCAAAACTAATATTATATATATGAAAACTAAAGAAATCCAAAGTCAGTTTTTCTTTGAGAGCATACTGTTCAAAATCCAATAACCAACTATTATTCTCCTCAAAATAAATCATACCAAATCCACCGAGTTTAAAGTTTTGATGGATGTCTTTTATCGTTTCAAAAGTCACTTTGAAAAGTTTAAAAAATTCTTCTCTTGAACCCGTCCAAAAAATACCTTCCACTTCAGGTTCGTTCCATAACTCAAAATACCATGTCAGCACTTCATCTAGTCCATATCTATTAATGATATGTTTCATAAAACGACTGATTAACTCTTGCCAATCACTATAATCATTTGGTGGCGAAACACATAACTCATATGCGAAAATTGTTTTTTCAGAATCCGATAATGCTTTAGGCATATAACCGATTTCCAAAAACGGTTTTACCCCAATATTTATTAGATTATCAAGCAGAGCATCAATGTGATTGAAATTAAACTCCAAAGATCCGTCTTCATTTTTATAACATACTTTTAACTCGTCAGAAAATATCCCATGAAACCTTAAGTAATCGTATCCCAAGTCTTTTTTTGCTTCTGTTAATTGTGCTGTTAAATCAGTTCTAAGTCCATGCGGTGCATAACCAAAAGTCATTAACTTCATATAGTCTTTCTGATAAGGTCTTCTTAAGTCCAAATTGATTAACTCCTGATATTCACTTGTTGATAAAGGAGTTTCTTTGGATTCTACTTCAATATATTTAAATAATTTTCTTAAAGAATCCTGGCTGTTGATACTAAAATAATCAAAATTCGTCTTGTCTTCTAAAAGTATTTTATGCTGGTCTCTATATTCTTTTGGGGTGATATCAAATACTTCTTTAAATACTCGATAATATGCCTTGGAATCTGGAAATCCGTATTTCAAAGCAATATCCAAAATCCTTTCATCAGATGTCTTTAGAGCGAACAATGACTTATTCAATCTTAAGTGATCTAAAAACTTCTTAACCGAAATACCCACTTGACTCTTGAAATACCTGGAGAGGTATTGAGAACTGAAATAAAAGTGATCTGCAATATCCTTGACGTTTTTGGATGCATCTGTGCAGATTTCATTAATGTATTCCAAAATTTCAAGGAGTTTATCATCACTTACCGATTCTTCTTTTGATTCATCTTTTTGTTGATATTGACTCATCAGCAAAATTACCAAATCAAGAAGCAATTGTTCCAATCTCAAATTATAATAAGGTTCCTTATTTAAAACCTGATTCATCATCTTAGCAAGAATGTTTTTTATTTGATAATGATCACTTCTGTTTTGAGTGTCATCATTAAGACACATCTGAAATTTCTTGTCCGTCAGTACAAGGCCATACTTTTTAAAATAAGAGTCTTCAAACTGCAATGCCAGTAATTGTGTATTACCACTTGCTAAAGTTGATTTGATAAAGTGCAGTTCATTTTTATTGACGATGAACAAATCCCCTTCATTTAAGTGATATGGTTTTTTAGACACACGAATTTCTAAAGAACCTTCTAACACAAAAAGAATTTCTATTTCCTCATGCCAGTGGTAAGGAAATTCTCCTACTGTTTGTGTGAATATCTTTATTGGCATTTCGACTTGATGTTTGATTGATTCATAACCATATTCCATTTTTTCACCTCAGAACTTAATTAATCCATAAATAGTTGCTTTATTTATACCACAAACGAAACAAAATTACTCGGTAGTATTGTATAAAAGAAGAAAAGAGTCAGGAAAACCCGACTCTTTTAATTACTTCACTGCATTTGTATACTCTAAAAGAGCATAACAAATATTATGAGTACGTGCTCTTGCACCTACAGTTATTCCTACTGGATCTTCTTGATACAGTTCATCTAATTTTTTAATATTTCCTTGTTTTATCATTGCCAACATCAACTCATTGCCATTTCTTACTGCTAAGTTAACATCCATAAAATCACCTAATACAGCATCAGTGGATACAACTCCTACAAATCCCCATTCATCTCTAAGGACATTTTGAAGCAATTCTGGATTACCACCTGACCATTTATGTCCGATATGAATAAAACTAGACATCACACCTGTCACTTGAGCTTCTTTTACAGTAATTTCAAATGGCTTTAAATAAAGCTCTCTCATGGCTTGTTCATTGGCAAACACCACGACACCTGAACGAGCATTTATCTCTTGTTCATTCATTGCAAAGTGTTTCATGAAAACCAATATATCTTTACTTTGTGCGCCACTTACCATACCAGTACTCATTTTTCCCGATAACAATGGATCTTCAGAGAAGTACTCAAAATTTCTACCACCTTTTGGTGATCTATGAAGGTTCATCCCCGGTGCATACCAACCGTCTACACCATAAGCATTCGCTTCCATTCCAACAGCTTCACCCATTTTATAAGCCAAATCGTCATTCCACGTAGAAGCAATAACAATTTCAGTTGGATAAGAAGCAGCTGTTGTTTCTTTAAAGAAATTATTGATACCCGCTGGTCCGTCCATTAATACTGTGTCTGGTAAACCCAATCTTTCAAATCCTAATGTTCTATAAGCACCTGTATTGACAAGTGCGTTCATTTCTTCCATTGTAAATTGATCTAGAAAAGCATCCCATTTAGGATCATTGTAATCCAATCCTTTTAAATCCTTTAATACGATATTATTCTCAGCACCAGTTGTTGGTAAAGTACCCTCAACTTTTTCTGGTGTTCTATTAAAGTCTTTCACAAATTCATCAGTCGCTGTTAAACTGAGGTCTTCATCACTCGGATACGTATTTTCCCAATCCGCTCTTGATAAATACTTTAAATTGCCATCAGCGTAATCGAATTGATTTTCAATCGGTGTACCTGTTTTGTCATCTTTTGTGTACACAATTGTATCTTTTACTTCATAGTTTAAAGAAATCATAGGTTCGTGTACATTTTTACTGATGTGAATCTCATAATTACCAGCTTCTAAAACAAACGCTTCTAAAGTTTCCATATCATAAGATGACATTTCTCTCGTTTTAAAAGCAATACTTAAAACTTCTGACTCATTTGGTTTTAATAAACTTGTCTTAGCATAAGCACCAAGTTCAATTGATGATTTTTCTATACCCCCCTCATAATAAGGTGCTGAGAAATAAACTTGAACAACATCCTTACCGTCACGGTCTCCTGTATTTTTAACTTTTACATCCACTGTAACCATGTCGTCATCTATAACTGAGTTTACAAGTTCCCATTCAAAATCGGTATAACTCAATCCATGTCCAAATGGATATTGAACTGTTTTTTGATACTCAGCTTCATTATCCAGATAGTATGTTTCGTAGTATCTGTACCCGATATAAATACCTTCTTCATATTCCAAAAGTCCTATACCATCTATATTGTCATACTGATAATCTCCAAAATTCTCAATTGAAGGATGTGTTGAGTTATCATAGACATAAGTATCCGTTAAACGACCTGAAGGATTTACATCTCCTGCAAGTATTTTTCCTAATGAAACAGCACCTCTAGAGCCTGGTGTACCTGTCCATACTGCAGCTTTAATAGAAGGATACTCATCTAAGAATCCTAACTCCAACGTATTACCGGCATTAACGATGACAATAACATTTTCAAAATTAGACGTTACTCTGTCCAGCAAATCTTTCATATTATCTGATAAACGCAACTGCTCTAACTCAGCATCACTGGCTTCTACACTTGAACTTGTTAAAACAACAATCGCTGTATCAGAAAAAGCCTGTGCATTTTTAATGATATCATCTGTCAAATAATCAATCGTCGGTTCGTTTTCAACACCTTTTGACAGCATACTTTTTGCAACTTGTAACAGGCCGGTTTTGCCTTCTTTAGTGACATAGTCTTCATTTTGCTGGTAAAAATCATACAAGTCTTTGTTGTATTCAATATTTGACATTGCAAGACCATCAAAGAAGTTAATGGCACGTTTTTGATCTGCACCACCCGATCCACCACCACTCAGTCTAAAGTTGTGTGCGGAATAACCAAAAACATTGACTTGTTTATCTAAAAGCGGTAAAAGAGAGTCTTCATTTTTCAGAAGTACAATGCCTTCATCCGAAATCTCTTCTGCTACAATCTGACCATATTCCAGAGCCGCTTTTGCTTCTGGTGTATCAGAAATCAATTCCGTGGACATCAGTTCTGAAATATCTGTGATAATCGGACTTACCTTAATACCAACAAAGACAACAACCAGAAGAAGTAATCCTAATACCGCATATTTTCTAGGCCTTTTTCTTAACTTCTTATAGTATTTATCATATTTCCTGGCTTCTTTTTTCTGTGTAGTGGGTAATAGTTTTACAAATGATTTTCTATCCTTTTTTTGTGCTTTTCTCTCTAGTTTATCTTCCTTCTTTTCCTTACTTCTTTTATCTGCATCCATTTTCGAAAGTTCAATACGTCTGGATTTTTTCTTGGATTTATCTTTTAGAAACTGCTCTTTTGCCTCTAATTTCAGTTGTTTACGACTTTTCATTTTCCCCTCCATGGTTCTTCTTGTTTCTATTTTAAGTAGTATTTTTAATCCTTTTAAAAATTGTCCATTGACCATCATCAATAATCCGTCCAACATGTTCATATTTATCAGACCACCCGACATTCTGGCAACACTTCTAAAAGGCATCTCCATGACAAACATCACATTATTTGCTAAAATCGGTTTTTTTCTCATCAAATAAAATTTGCGTACGAGCAAAATCAAATGGTACAGCAATTTTCCAAACCAACCACCATACTTCGATTGTTCTATGATGTCATCTTTTGTCAACTTCTTTTCTTTATCCCAGCTACTGACCGGCAATGACTTCTCTATAAGTTGTTCAAAATCCGATGATGTCAAGTTGTCTAACGAACAGTTAAAATAGGGTTGTATTCTATTTTTATTGTAAGGCGATTCTACTGGATCACCGGTAACAACAATGGCTTGAGTCAATTTGATATCTCTAGAAGATGCACCTACTAAAATGTCGTATTTACCTGGCTCTTCAACCCATTTTTTTAAGACGACATTGTAATATGAAAAAGCATGGTCGTCTAAATCAATCTCGACATGTTTCTTTTCACCCGGTAACAACTTTACTTTTGAAAAACCTTTCAACTCTTTTTTCGCTTTAAAGACCTGACTGTCATTTGATCTTACATACACCTGTACAACTTCTTCACCTGCAACACTACCGGTATTTCTAATATCAAAATAGACTTTTCTGTCTTCAATCTTTATTTGGGAATATTCAAAACTTGTATAGGATAAACCAAAACCAAAAGGAAATCTGACCGTTTTATTTGCAGTATCAAAATATCTATAACCGATATAAATACTTTCTTTGTGTTCTGAAGTTAAGATCTCTCCTGGATAATACTTTGCAGAAGGCACATCACTATAAAACTCAGGATAACTTTCTGAAAGTTTCCCAGAAGGGTTTCTTTCTCCAGTAAGGATCTTACTTAAAGCTGTACCGCCACCTTGTCCAGGCAAATAACCATGAAGTATACCTTTTACTTTGTTTATAAACGGTAACTCTACAGGTGATCCTCCTGCTAAAATCAGGACAATGTCTTTTCCTAGTAAAGACAGTGCATCAACAAGTTCTATCTGATTTACAGATAATCTCATATGTTCTCTGTCTACACCTTCTGCTTCACTACCTTCATCCAAGCCCAAAAATAACAGAACTACATCAGATTTTTTTGCCAACTGACACGCATCAGCTTTCAATTTTTTGCTCTTTCCACCTAATCTTTTAAAGCCTTTTTCATAACCAATAATATTTAAAGCACCATCGTTTAGAACATCTAATAAACTATCCACTTTAGTAGGTTCTATTAAAGAACTGCCTGCACCTTGATACCTTGGGGTTTTGGCAAAATCCCCTATGACAGCTATTTTTTTAGAGGTATCTGTTATAGGAAGTATTTGATTGTCATTTTTCAGTAAGACTATCGATCTAACAGATGCTTCAATCGCCTTTTCATGATGTTCTTCTTCAGTATATGATTTACCTTTGTCAATATAAGGTAAAGCGTCATAGATCACTGTCAAAACCTGATCCACACGTTTATCAAGTAATGATTCATCTATTACATTATTTTCTATTGCATGAAGTATTTCCAGATCTGTCATACCATTTGTTGAAGGCATCTCCAAAGCATTACCGGCAGTCAGACCAGCAACTCGATCGTTATTTCCCCCCCAATCGGTGACAACCAAACCGTCAAATCCCCATGAGTTTTTAAGAACATCATTTAGTAGATATTGATTTTCATTGGCATAGTCACCATTTACTTTGTTGTAAGCGGTCATGATAACTTTTGCCTTACCTTCTGTTACTGCATATCTAAATCCTTCTAAATAGAGTTCATGTAAAGCGCGTTCATCCACTATTTCATCAACAATCATTCGCCTTGTTTCCTGACTGTTCACTGCAAAGTGTTTTGGACAGGCGGCAATACCTTCACTCTGGATCCCTTTAATCATGGCAGCAGACAACTTCCCAGAAAGAAAGGGGTCTTCTGAGAAGTACTCAAAGTTTCTGCCACATAGGGGATTTCTCTTGATATTCAGTCCCGGCCCAAGAAGAACACTAACATCTTCACCTTTGGCCTCTTTTCCAAGACAACTGCCTACTTCGGATAATAGTGTCACATCCCAACTGTTCGCAAGTGTCGCTGCAGTAGGAAAACACGTGGATGGCATACTTTTATTCAGACCCAAATGGTCACTTTTGCCACCTTGTTTTCTTAATCCATGAGGACCATCCGTCAACATCATTGAAGGGATATTCAAACGATCTACGGATTTGGTATTCCAAAAGTTTGCCCCCGACATCAAAGATACTTTTTCCTCAAGAGTCATGTCATCTATTTTCGATTGATGATTAAGCATCACTTTTTCATTTCCAATATTCATGTTTTACCTTTCTAATTACGCTTTTAAATATCTAACTCACATTTAAATCACTATTTTTCAATAAAATATGTTCTAAAATAAACATCACTACAATGGTTGCAAAACCTCCAACAATAACATCACTTAAGAAGTGTGCTCCTAAAATCACTCGACTCAGTGCAACACAACTGCCCCATGCAATACCGAAAATCATAAATCTGTTTCGCCATACTTTTGTAGGTAATAAATAAGCCAGTGCTACCATTAAAAACCCGTTTGCCGTATGCCCTGAAGGGAATGATTTAAGTTCGTTGTCAAAAGATAGTCCGTTTATTTCAAACCAATACTTAAACTCTTCTATACTAGAAATGGATCTCATTCTAGGTCTTGCCCATATGATCTTTACAACATTTACAACAACTAGAGAACTGATACCTAATAAAACAAATAGAAGTGCTATTTTTCTATATTTCATTAAACGTTCTCTACCCATTTTTTTAATTACAATTAAAGAGAGAGTAAAAATGACTACAGATATGACAATCGCCAAGATAAACATCCCTGATGGTATGCTACCTTCAGTGTGTTCATACGCATAATTAAATGGCATAATACCAATAAAGAATGAAAACAAGAACATAAACGGTATGGCAAAGATATAACCCAAAATGTTATTGACTGTTTTTTCTTTTTTTCTAGTAGCAAATAAAATTCCCACACCTATTAACATCACTAATCCTACAGGAAATTCTCCGTGTCTGTTAAAGAACTCTCCAAATAATGACTCTTTGTTGACTAAATTCATTGATACATCGTAATCAATTGTACCAAATGCCAGTAACGTCAGCATGAATGCAACAACCCCTGATGCAATCAATATTTTTTTCCTAATACTCATAAGCCCCACCTTTCTACCTGAAAACCTTTTCCTTAATTATACTGATTAAAATAAGGAGCAGCCTTCCAATAAAACCATGCCGTGTTCCAATTTTTAACCAATGCAATTGTTATTTCAAAAAAGAATCCTATAAAGGTGTTTTGGACATCAAAAACACCCCATCACATTGATAGAGTGTCTTTAAAATATTGATTACGGATATATAGTTTTAAAATCTTTTACCTGTAATTCAAATCCGATCATATGATTTTCAATATAACTTCGTCATAACGCTATGATTAATAAGATAAAAATCATGAAAGGATACACAATCCAAGCAATATGTTGTAGTGTCATATACAACTCTGAAGGTTCAGGATCTTTTACCGACAGAGCGTTTCTTAAATAGAAAAAGAACAAAGGATTATTAATATCGATGATTATAAAAACAGACAAAATTATTGCCACTGCTAAATAGCCACCATCACCTCTATAAGTCTCATTTTCCAGTAAAGATCGTTTTACCGTTGTCAGAAACGAAGGTCTGTAACTAGATAAAAATCGTTTGTTATCATATCCAAAACCTGAAATGTCATAATCAAATACGATTTCTCCACTGTCATCTCTAAGATAAAAGCCATCAGCATCGTATGTGCCTTTGAAGACGGTATCGTCTTTATCATCTAATATTTCTATCTGATAATGCTTTTTATATGCTTCTTTTATACTTAAAACCGTATAGTGAAACTCCAATTGGTTGGGCAACCGATACGTTACAATGGATTTTTCAGAATCAAATTCTTTCACATCAATTCTTATACGCCCTTCGACATTTTTACCAACATAAGACGTTATGGAACCCTCGCTGCTTTTCTCTAAAAATGTATCCTCAAAAAAGATACCAATCTTAAAGAAGAGTGACAGGTACCCTATAGAAAGTACAATCATGACTGGTATAATTATTTTTCTGTATTCGCTCCAGAAATCGTGCAATTGACTTAACATGATCTACCTCCATCACGGCTTTTTATTAATTAGCACCATAAGTATCGATTAACAACTCTTGTGTTTTTTTAACATCCATGACATAGAAATAACCTTTCACATCACCCGGTAACCTTTTAAAGGTAATATTAGATGATTTAACACCAGTCGCTTTTAAAGCGTAAGATAATGCCAAATCAAATTCCATATCCGTATAGATGTACTTAAAACAAGCACCAACAAGTTCAGGGAACTTTGGACTGATGACTTTATTCAGAACACTATCAGCAAATTTCTGCATTCTCCTGATACGAGGAAGATCACCATCTCCCAATTCACCATTGTTTTTGCGCCATCTTAAGTAATCCACAGCATTATGACCATCTAAAACCTGAAAACCTTCTTTGATGTCAATATGTAGTGGAGGATCAGCCCAAACATCATCATAAATCATGTCATGTTCAACGTTTATTTCAATACCGTCAATACTGTTTATAATGGCTTCAGTACCCTCGTAATCAATCTTTACAACATAATGGACAGGTACCTGAAGTAAATTGGCTATCGCCTCTTTTACACCTTTAGATCCTCCTAGGCCACTACCTCTTCCATAAACAGCATTGATCTTCTGATTGCCATAATCCGAAGTGTAACCTTTAACTCGCCAGTAAGTATCTCTAGGGATGTTAATGGCATTTATCTTCTTTGATACAGGATCAAAACTGATAAAAATAATTGTATCCGCTCTGACTCCATCATGGGAGAACAAAACTATATTTAAACGACTGCTCTCTTCAACAAGCCCTCTAAGTTTTATCTTGTTGGCTTCATTTATTGTCATGGGTTCAAAGTCTGGTATGTCGTTGAAACTCGAAGCTCCATCTGAATTTAGGACTTCGTCTACCATAAGATCCTCTTCAGTTGATGGACTGGAGTATGTAAAATCCTCTATCGGTGTTGCCGTTTTACTTTTGTTGATTTCGCTGTTCTGTATAAAGACAAGATAGTACCCTATCAGCAAAATCACTGTCACTAACAGAACAATCAAACATCCTTTTAATATTTTCTTTATCATTTTTCTTCTTTCGGTTCTTTCCTTTGACTATAATTAATAGAAGTCATTTCTAATATAGTCAATCGTTTCATTATCATTCATTAAAACTATTGTATAATTAAAACTATTTAACTTAATACTGTTTAACGATTCACGAGTTACTCCATCTTTTAAAATCAAGTCAATTGACTCTCTGTATCTGACAACACCATTCAAATGAGATATGAAACCATCTTCTAACACGATTTCATCAAATACAAAGTATGTTTTGAGTTCATCAGGTAATATCAGTTTCATTTTCACGCTCTCTTCCTCTTCACCGTAATACTTCATATCAAAAGACAACAGCGCCTCATAGTCATCATGCCAATTCCCAATAGTTAGTGTTGATTCTTTCATTGAGATGGATTTGACACCATCACTGAACATATAGATTGGTGTTTTAATCACCTCTGTAAACCTAAACAACATTGGAAATATTACAAATATCATCAAGGCAAAAATTCCAATACCATTAAGTTTAACGACTTCACTTAAATTAATTTCTCTGATTGACCACAATAAGACAACAGTTATCACAGTACCACACAGTACGCCTATTAAATTTGAATGATTCCCTACAAACGCTAAAAAAAAAGTTTGCATCAGTGACTTGTCCTGATAGGGCAATTCTATCGATACAAGAACAACAATAATATTTGCCACAAGTACTCTTATTAATCTCTTTTTGTCCATGTAACCTCCAAAGTTATATCTATAGTACAATTGATTCTTCTAACTTTTGGTATGAAAGAAAGTTTATAAACTATAAATGAACTGTTTTTTTATTCATGATTATCCCCATATATCATATTACAATATATGTTAAATCAATTCACTTAATTAATGAAATATATCCTTTTATTCATGAAACTTTAATATCTGAAAATTGCCTGTAACAAAAAAAGAATCAAAATATCGATTCTTTTTCTGTTAATATTATTAATATATTTAATCTGTGTATTCTTTAATAATTTAAAACAAACTGTTTATGCAGTTCACCTTCAATTTTCACATTGTACTTTCTAAAGGTTTTATCTAAAGCTTTTAAAGTCAAATATACCTTTTCCTCATAACAGTTTTCACCCATATGTCCAATTCTTATCACTTTGTCTTTCAAATAGGCAAACGCACCAGCAATCATAATATCATGTTCATTTAACATGGTCTCATAGATTTCCGTAGAGGTTACGTTTCCAGGTAATTCAATGGTTGTCACTGTATTTGAATACCCATTTACAGGATAAAGAGAAATACCAGCTTCAAGAAGTGTTTTTCTTACCGCTTCTCCCATTTTTTTATGTCTTTTTATATAATCGTTCTTTTTAAGTACTCTATCTACCGCAACTCTAAATCCATAAATATCACTAATTGGTTGTGTATAAGGGAACCACTTGTCTTCATACCAAGTTTTCCAGTTGGATAAATTGCAATAGTAACCTCTTATAGGAGTTTTTCTGTGTAACATCTTATCCCATGCATCTTTACTTACACTTAAAAAAGTAAGTCCCGGAGGTGCTGATAAACACTTTTGTGAGCCACCTAAAACAATATCGATATCCCAGGCATCCACTTCAAGCGGTTCTCCTGCAATAGCAGATACTGAATCTACAACAGTGATTATGCCATATGATTTTAAAAGTCTACAGATGTCACCAATTGGATTGGTAATACCAGATGGCGTCTCACAGTGTACAAGAGTCGCTACTTTAAAGTCATGATTCTTCTCTAAAAATGCTGCTACTTCATCTAGATCTAAAGCCTTTTTATAATCAGATTCAAAGTAAGTGACATTACCTTCATACATACTTAGGAAATCACCAAATCCATGACCGAAGATACCATTGTCGATACACAGTACATTTTCTCCAGGTTCTACTAAAGATGCACACGCCGCTTCCAATCCGAGAATGCCTTCGCCACTAAGAATCAAAACATCATTCTCAGTTTTGAGTATCTTCTTAACCGCATCACATGTCTCTTTGTAAAACTCATAAAAGTTTTTATCCAAATCAGGATTGGTTATCTCTTTAGCCAAAGCCTGTCTGACTTCCTCATGAATATAAGTTGGTCCAGGTGTCATAATTAATTTATCATTCATTTTTTACTCCTTAGTCACTTATACTACTTTTGTCTTTTTTAACGCTATTACAAGTGGTAAACCAATCAAAGCACCAATAACAATTTGAGTGATGTTACCAGGTATTGAAGTAAATGGCGTAATCCAGTTACCGTAAAGAATGACTTCAGTGAAGTAATAACCGACCATCATCCAAATACCACCAACAACAATAGCGATAATATTCAGTACAATGCTATTACCTTCTTTACCGTTAGCCCATGAGATTTTACCAATGATATATCCCATAACACCTCTTACAATAAAGGTAAATGGTGCCCATGCCAACCATCCAGACAACACATCAAATAATCCCATTCCAAATGCGCCTGCTACTGCACCTTTCTTTTTACCGAATACAATTGCCGCTAAGAATAACATTGTATTACCGGCATGAATCAAACCACCATTGATTGAAATTGGCAATTTAATATTTATAAATTTTGTTGCAACAAATACTAAAGTAATCAATAACGCTGATAATACCATGTCTTTTGTTTTGTTCGATTGTTTTGAATTGTTTACTGATGCTTGATCCATTTTAATAGTCCCCCAATAGTCTTTTAATTAGTCTGTAATTTTATCATTTCGAAATAAAATCTAACAAAAATAATTTAACAATTGTGTAGGGATTTGTAAATAGAATCATATAATAATGGCATCAAAAACAACATAATTGTATCGATAACCAATATTTGTATCGATACAATCAAGATATAACAAAGGATACAATAAATATTAATGAACAGGTAAACAGTCTTTGATAGAATCTATTTAGTGCCTATCGATCGGTATTGAAAAGCTGTCATTATAGTCAAACTCCCAAGAATCATTATATTCAAACAA
This sequence comes from Clostridiales bacterium, assembly GCA_016342415.1. Lineage (GTDB taxonomy): Bacteria > Bacillota > Clostridia > Peptostreptococcales > Acidaminobacteraceae > JABXKX01. The sequence continues at coordinate 288,020 of JAEIOD010000003.1, read as the reverse complement.
TAGGCATGTCAATTTTGAAACATCTTCATTTCTATGATACACATAAAACAAAAGTTCATTAAAATCACCAACTTTAAAGACCTTGTATATCTTTTCAATACACCTTCTTACCTCAATTAAGTTTTCTATATCATCGGAATAAAAGCATTCAAAATACTCATATTGAGTGCCTAGTAATCTTCTGCAAAACTTATCAATTTCTACTGACAACAATCTAATATGAGCGTGTTCTCTAACACCTAACACCTCATGCGACCTAATAATCTTTCTTAACTTTTTTTTTGTTTTTTGACTAATATTTCTATTATTAGGGGTCATATCATCGATCCGTTGTTTCTCCTTGTGAACGTAACTGTAATAAGGGATACAGGATCTACAGATTTTCAGTTTTTTCCACTTCCGAGCAAACATATCTACCGGTAATTCCTGAAGACACACCTTACATATCATCCACATACTCGAGCTTATTATCCTTACAGAATTCTACTGCAATTATTTTATAAGCATTATCTCTAAACTTATACCACTCGTCAATTACATCTAATTGAATGGCAGTATCTTTAAATCTTCTAAAAGCACCTCGTCCAGATATTACTTGACTTAATTGTTGACCGATCATATCGTTATTCATATGATAAACAAAATCACTCATCATATGATACTCATGTATCTCATGTTTAGAGGGAATCCGAACATAACCGTCACCATAGTACATATCTAAAAGTTCCATTTGATCCTTAGACAACTCCTCTTCTTCCATGTCATCTAACACCCTTGCTTCTTCTAAATCAATGGATACTATTTCGCCTGTCTTTATATTGACCATGGTCATATACTCTTCAACTTGCATATCCATTTCTCCAACTAACTCTGATAACTTCAACATGACTACTCCTTTCATTTCCAACGACTTCATCCCATCAACAAAATTCAACCTGTTAGGCTGATCAATTGAGTTTTCCATTACTCACTCAAGTTTCTATATAAGTATAATCATTTTTTTATCTATAGAGCTGTAATATGTTTAAGAACGCCAGACAACATCTCTATATTACTTTCAAGAATTTGTCTTAACCGTCCTTTTTGATCGAAGTTTTGTGCCCAGTACAATGTTTGTATTGAAGAAACTGATTGCAACAAGTCTCCAGGGTACTGGCCACCTTCAGACATGATGTTTTCTTCAAGAATATCTATTGCAAAAGGTACCATGATATCTAAAGCAATACCATTATCAATCATAACCTTTAGATCTTCATTTGAAAGTTCTCTTAAAATCCTATTGTTATAGATATCTGTACATCTTTCATCCATCGAAAGCGTGTTATTACTATTTTCAGCAGCTTCGTTCATTAATTCTGATAACGTTTTATTAAACTCATATTGTGTAATCATAGTCCCACTTTCTTTAGTAAAAAAGACTCTTTTATAAAATCTATATTGCTTTATTTCAGTTTAAATAATGTGTACTGTATGTTCTCTAATAAAATTTCTTTAGCATATAAATCTAAATTGGAGATGTCTTCAAGTATTACTTTATCGTTGTTTCTCAAGCAATTAATTCTTGATATAATATCACCCTCTACAGAGATTAAATACGTTTTAACTGCAAACCTGAATCTATTATCATAAGCTAAGTATAACTCATCACAAACTATATTTTTGGACTTTTTTATGGCTTTTCTCGCTATGGCTTGAGCGGATCCTGCTTGAGTAGCAAATGTTAGAACTATTGCGTATATAACAGATTCCATATAATTATATTTAAGACCAAATAAAGAAAGTACCAGAGCAATGATGAATACAAATATCACAGACTCCCATTTTGTAGTTTTTAAAATACTCTTATATAATTCCAGTAATGTCATTGCTCCTCCATAGTTGTCATTGTTCCCCTGGTAGTTGTCACATTGTATTCCTAAAACACTCTTATATTTTACCATACTGGTCTCTGTATATAAATTAAATTCCTATTATTTCTAATGATATCCTTCACAGGATAATTGCCATATATGGTATAATTATATATCATCAGGCGTTTAACAGCCTAATAATGTTTATATAAGAAAACAGTAACGCACTAGATGCAAAGGAGAATTGATAATGGTTCATTTAGTTTATTGTGATAACAAAGAAAATGTTTTAGAAATGATTCTTGATGGTAGAAAAACCATGATTATACGGGCAGCTGCAGGCAGAAAGATTCCACACAGCAGAGTCTTTGAAGGTGACCAACTTTATTTGATGAAAAAAGGCAGCGGATTAATATCTGCTGTATCTACTGTAAAAAGTGTTCAAAACTATGTCAAACTGTCTGAAGAAGAAATAAATGAAATCTTTGAAAACAATCAGGATAAGCTTAATCTTACTGACAAACAAAAGAAACGTTGGCATAAGAAATGTATGTGTTTAGTTGAAATAACAGATGTTGTAGAAATAAAGCCATTGGAATTTGATCATCAAGGTAATATGGATGATTGGTTGATCATTGAAAAGATTGAAGACGTTGTTGTAGGAACCAGTATCCCATATAATTATAACAACTCTAAATTTAAGAAATAAAATAAAAAGGACTGTCTCTATAACCTGACTGTCCTTTATTTCATATAGTCGTTTTCAAATCTTACTATTTTTTATTCTCTACAAGTTGAATTTTATAACCATTTGGATCTTTAATAAAGAAATACTTTATAAAAGGCGATGGCTCAAAAGGTCCTTCAAAAATATCTATGCCTTTGTCTTTTAGATGACTCATAAAATTATCTGCTGACTCTACTTCGAATCCTGTTGATACGTGATTTGTATAAGAAATATCCTTTGCATTCTCATTCGAAATCAACTCAAATTTAGTTTCTCCTGATCCTAAAAATACTATTTCCATACCTGGACCTGCTTTAACTTGATGACTTATTTCCAATCCAAGAACCTCTGTGTAAAAGGCTAAAGAGTCCGCCATGTTTTTGACCATAATCGTTGTCCATAAATTCTTCATTTAACGCTCCTTTATTTATTATCTAAATACAACACCAATTTCTCCAGTGCGTAAGCATCCGCTCTTTTTTCATAAGGCGTTGACCTATACCGCCATCTGTATGAATCTATTAATGCCTTATTATCACTATTGTTTTTTATCTCTTCACTAAGTTTAGCCAATTCGCCATTATAGTCATTTAACTTAATGCTATTACAATAATCCTTTGAATTCATGCATGACTCTAAGAACTCCAACCAATGTGCTTCTTCATGAAATAGAAAGAAGTAGATGAAAAAGATGTCTTCAAAATACCCCAGCTTATCACTTATAACCTCTTTGATACGATTCAGGATATAATCATCTGTCTCTTTTAACGTCTTAATTACTATTTCAATATCCTCATTCATCAAGTTGATGCCAAAATCAAGATCTTCATTAAATATACACATAAAATAGTATTGTTTTGCTGTTTTGGTATCATACTTCACATAAAGCTTAACACGTTCATCTAACAGTTGCGTCGCAATATCTTTAATTGTCTTCATAACTTCCTCAATTGTATTTGCCTGTTTCACTTTACTAATCTACTATTTTAGTATAACTCTATGTTTCTTAACTTACCACCACTGTTTCAGAAATTCATTTAAATTCTAAAACAAAAAAACCATCCGAAAATGGTCTTCTAATACTTATATTTTTTCGTTCTATCAACCTTAAGCTTTAAGTCTATGGGTACAGACGGGATAATTGGAACAACCAAAGAATTCACCATATTGTCCTTTTCTTTTAATCAGATAACCACCACAGCTGCATTTCTTATTTTCTGTTAAGATTGAAGTTGAAGGTACTGTATAATCACAGTTCGGATAATTAGAACAACCTACAAACAGTTTTTTACTGTTTGCAGCCCTTCTTTCTGTGAGTATACCAACCAAACACTTCGGACAGTTTAGTCTTTCATGGCTTGTATTTTCAAGATTGGTTTTATTCATCCGTATCTGTTGTTTTCTCATTAATTCTTTAACAAATACAGATTCATTCATATTGGTAGATAAAATATAGGTTTTATTCTTCGTTCTTGTGAGTGCCACATAAAACAATCTGCGCTCCTCAGCATACTCAAAAGGATCCAGTTTTGTGAGTACATATGACAGAACAGGATCATCCGAGGTTTTATTGGGAAATCCTAATTTATCATTTTCGCCATTTACAACAATTACATTGGTTGCTTCTATCCCCTTCGATCTATGTGCTGACATAAAGGATATCTTGAGTGTTGGATACTTCAGATAAGCAATCATCATACCCTTCTCCTCCATTTTTATTTGGAAATTTTCTGAGTTAGATAAGAAGTTGACATCAAAATTGTTTCTACCAATCAAGAGTATATCCGTTTTCATTCCAAACTCCGCAACAATTTTCTGAAGTGTATACTCCAAAGCTTTAATCTTATTACCAGAATGTCCTATTATATCAATTGGATTGTTTCTGTTCTTATCCGACTTAAGACTTTTCCTTAACTGCATTTTATTTTGCATCACAAACTTGCCAGCAATGTCGATCAACTCTTGAGAATTTCTATAGGTCTTTTCAATTTTATTTAACTCATATGGTCCATAATAACTTTCAAAATCAGAAAACAGAGAAATATCACTACCTGCAAATCTGTAGATAGACTGCCAATCATCCCCTACACAAAGTAATTTAGCCTTTGTTTTGTCTTTTATGGCTTTAATGAGCTTGTATCTGCTTTGTGAAATATCTTGGTACTCGTCTATGATAATATACTTATAAGAAAGTGGTACTTCATTAGTCGATACAATATATGTCGCGATGTTAATCATATCATTAAAATCAATAAACCCATTTTTAGTTAAATGGTTTTGATAATGCTCATGAATGGGTCTTACAATTCTAAAGAACAACTTGCTTCTGATTTTCAAGAAATCTTTTTCCTCATGATCAGCAAGTTTATCAATCACTTTAAAATCCTGACTATTATAACCACTTGATTTAAACAAATGAACAAACGTACTGATCAGTTTCTTAAAATCATTTAAGTATCTATTTTCTTTGTCATTAAAAACAGATTCAAAAACTTGTTTCCTATCAACTGGTTTATACATAACACCATGGGATTTTAACAAATGGTCCAGTTTATCGATCAATTGCCCCTTGGAATTCATATATGAATACGTTTCAATTAATGTGGTGTTATGCTCTTTATGGAACGTTCTTTTCCATTTCATATCCTGCTGATATTTTTCGGATTCCACTTGAGAATACTGGGGGCATAGTCCTTCTTCATTGATGCCAAAATGCTCAATGTATATATCGTAGTCACTCAAATAAAAATCAGGACAATATCTTTTCTTTGTTTTATCAGGTGATTCATAAGGATAAACTCTTTCATACTCATACTTCACACCATTCAAAAACAGAAAGTTTGCGATTATAAGTTCTTCAAAACTTCTAACACGTTCTTTTTTAAACGTCACCTTATCATTTCTCATATCAGTTTTATTTTTATCAATGTAACCCGCCAAAGAAGCTTTACTCATTAATGTTTCATAATCCAAACTCATTTGATATTCATGATAAGAATCCAATGACTCGAAGTCACCTATTTCTTTTGGTATTTGAAGATAATAAGAAAAAAACTCGATTATCATATATAAGTACTTATTATTCTTGTAAACTGTGTTACTAAAATACTCATCTATGACATTTCCTAAGTTTGATTGAATTTCCGGACGTTTGTTGTACTTTTGTACAATTAGATCCAATCCTAATTTATGAAAAGTTTTTACTTGTATGTCTACATTTAGTTTTTCTGAAATTCTCTTTGCCATCTCTTCTGAAGATTTTTTTGTAAATGAAATCAGTAAAATATCTTCTGGTTTGATGTTTTTTGTTTCTACAAGGTATTTTGTTTTTGCCGCTATTGTCAGTGTTTTACCACTTCCCGCCCCTGCCAGTACCAAATTGTTGATATTGTCTACAATAACCGCACGTCTCTGTTGGATATCAAGAGCTTTACCATCTATGTTATCAAACAGGTTTTTATGAGCAATCAGTTCCGATTGAATAAACTGCTCGTTTTTTTGTTTGATCGTTTGCTGGAACTGCTCATAAGCTTCAAAAAAGTTTGTGTAAAACTCAATTTTGTCTAAGATCTTATGTTTCTTCAGTTTGTGAAACAAACTAGAGTATTCTTCGTGAAATGATGTATCATCAATGGTTATATAATAATTCTCCATCATCAAAAGCGAGCTTAGTTTTTTATTGAAAACTTCTATTTTATTTCGGTCCTGATGAACATGTTCAGACCTTAAGTATTTTTTTCTGTTGCTGGTATCAACTGCTTTGTAAAGTAAAAAGCAGACTGTTATAAATATAATTATTTCCATTAATTTTCCCTTATAATTATGACTGTTCAGACTTTGTTCAAAATATCTGTTATGTCAAAGTTATATTTTAAATAGTATTTGAGTTTATTTCAAAAGCACCATATTCCTGACAGAAATTAGCAGCTTAATCAAAAGTAACACTTCTATTAATACCATCAACAACTTGTTTTTAAGTAGTTTCATTTTAAGCCTTTCACATACATATCTACATTTAGTTTTCGTTCTTTATCATACATTTGACTTATCCATTATACTTCATTTTAGTTGTATATTCACCTAGTAAAATATATATAGTTTCCCCTCTTATTACAGACTTCACACTTAACTCATCTGAAAATCAAATCTTTTATGTTAGTTACTTAAAAAATGGGTAAAAATGTAACAATAAACTGATGTAAAAGAAATGATTGTTTGCTAGTTCAATTTAATCAAATGATTGCATATATAAATAAATCCTATAAAAAGGAGGTCGAATGAATAAAGATATAATAACACAAATGTATGAAAATCTTCCTGTTGCACTTATACTGACAAATCCTCAAAATAAAATACAATATATAAATGCTGAATTTACTCGGATGACCGGTTACTCGATTACAGACTTGATTGGAAAACCTGTAGATCATATGTTTTCAAATGATTTTTCACTTACTACTGGTAGAATGCTTGTAGCTCAGGATAATTTGATGCTGCCTGTAGGTATGAGAATAACAATAATACACATTGATGATATTGAATTATGGTCTTATGTATTTTTAGATAAAAGTTATCAGTGTAAATTGGAAAATCAACTTCGTATCGAAGGCGAAAGAATGAAAGAGGCTAAAGAACTTGCAAAATTTGGTCATTGGGAACTTGATTTAATAGCTGATGAATTGTATTGGTCTGATGAAGTCTACAGAATGTTCGATGTTGATCAAGAGAAGTTTTCACCTTCATATGAGGCCTTTCTAGAAAAGATTCATCCCGAAGATGTGGAGATGGTAAATGACGCCTATCTTAATTCAGTTCAAAATCATTTGGAATATGAGATTGATCATAGAATCCTAATCAACAACGAGGTCCTTTTCTACAAAGAAAAAGGTCGATCTTTTTATGATGGAAAAAAGCCGCTTAAAAGCATCGGTATGGTTCAAGATATTACTGAAAGAGTCAAAAAGGAAATTGAGGTAAATCTAAAAGAAGAGGAACTTCTAAAAACCAAATCGGCCATTATCAACGCATTAAGTGGTTTGACAGATATGAGAGACAACGATACCGGTAAACATATTGAACGGACTCAGACATATGTCAAACTCATGTCTGAAGCGCTAAAAAGTAACGGTGACAGTCGGTTCGACGATGAGTTCATCTCGATTTTAGTACAGGTCTCTTCACTTCATGATATAGGAAAAGTCGGTATAAGTGATGCTATACTTCTAAAACCAGGAAAGCTCACTGACGAAGAATTTGAAATCATGAAAGACCATACAACAATTGGATACAACGTCATAGAAGAAACTAAAAGATCTTCAGGTCTTTTGGATAGTGTATATTTAGACACCACTCAAAAGGTGATTTTGCATCACCATGAAAGATGGAACGGTTCAGGGTATCCTAATGGATTAAAAGGAAGTCAAATATCAATAGAAGGACGAATCATGTCATTGGTGGACGTTTATGATGCTTTAAGGTCTGAGCGTGTTTATAAAAAGGAATATTCCCATGCACAAGCAGTAGATATCATAAAAGCTGAATCTGGAAAACAGTTCGATCCCGACTTGGTAAAAATTTTCTTAATGATTGAAAAAGAATTTAAGAAAGTATCTAATGATTTAAAAGGTTAAATATGTAGTGGCTTGCGGATAATGTCCAAGAGCCGCTTTTTTCAAGGAAAAAAAAAAAAAAAAAATAAAAAGACCATATTCAACCAAATTAGTCAAATGACAGTCCTGATTATAATGATGATATCTCATTTGTATCTTCCTCAGCTCTTTAGTTCAGCGATTCTTGGAGTTGATCGGTCCACAGAATATCAGCTCATCAATGTCCAATCCCCTTTCTTTTTTGACTTCTCGAACGGTTGATAGGATTAGTCCTTCTGCATTTTCTACATGTCCTCCAGGAAAAGTAATACCATTCCAATCCGAGTTGTTTATCTTATCTTGGACAACAACTCGATTTTTTGCTTGTCATGTATCATACGCCTGTTCATCAGTTTTATACTTGTCATTTCAATTACAACTCGCCTTTAACTTCTTTTTCCAATCGCTCAAAGAAATCTTTCATATACGCTAATCGACTGTTACCAAGTTCTTTTCCTTTTCGGGTGAATAGCTTACTTGGAATGTTCTTGAACTTATACTCGTATTCCATCATTGGAGAATGTTTTGAGACATCTTTTAATCGACCATTTTCTACGGTATTTGTCTTTGTGTACTCATCAGGTAAATTTTTCGTTATGCGTTGTCCGAACTGACCTGCCAACATAAACGTTCTTGAAATACCAACAGAACCAATCACATCTAACTTATCTGAATCAAATAAGATCTTTGCTTCAATCGTTTGAGGGATATTGCCGGTTCTAAATCTATGTGTCAAAATACAATGTTGTATTTGTTTTATTTCATCTTGATTATAATCCAGTTCTTCTAAGATTCCGACTGCCATCATACTGCCTAAAACAGCATGATCAAGATTGCCTGAAGTATCCTCAGATTCAATGCTTCTAGCAATATCATGTAATAAAGCAGCTGGCTCCAAGATATTCATATCAACATCTTCTTCTGTTTCTGCAATGAGTTTACATAGATTATAGACTCTCATCACATGATCTATATTATGAGCTGAACACGACAGCTCCATTTCCATTCTCACCTTAATCATTTCAATTCTTTTATCCATAAGTCTCCTTTAATAGTGTATCATTAGAGATACTCCTGTCACTATTATCTTCATTTAGAGTGCAACCGATTAGAAATATAAAAAGTAAACAACAGCAAATAATGTATATTTTCTGTTCAAATTACCTCCTTGAATTAGTATGATCTATAGAATCCTTCATTTGTCAAGTGAACTCTTTTAGTGTGATCATACATGAATCTGTTCTATATCAAAAGGTTATCGTTGCAATTTACCTAATAGCATTAGATAAGAAGAGAGCCGCTTCTTAAAAATCACTGTTTTCAATAAATGCTATAATTTAAGTAGCACTAAATAAATTTACTACAGTTCAGTATAATTATTACCAACATATGTAAAAGTCAACACTAATGCATTCTGAGGTGCTTATCTTAGTTCGTCAGTACTTCTAGAAAAGAAACACTGATTTAATTAATAATCTAACACATCATTTTCTATCAGATAATTAATAATAGATCATTCGTAGCGAACCGATTTCAGCACAGATACAAAGTCCCAGTCTCCTGATATTTACTTCAAATCAGCAATATGCTTCTCAAAGTATTTTCCAATTTTCACAACTTCATTCATAACTCTATTTCGTTTATCATCAGAATATATCCAATTGTCTTTTGTTATGCCTTTTCCGTCTACAATCGGTAGTACTATTATCTTTGTAGTTTTCGGGAAATTAATCTTATAGGTCAGATAAGCTCTTCTTGAATGAAAGTTCTTACATACCAAAATGACTTTATTTACAGGAATATTTTTTGTTTTACAAACTTCATATGAAAATTGTGCGTTTTCAAATGTATGAGAGGCTTTATCCTCTTTAAGGATTGCTTCTTTCGGAACGCCAAGTTTTAAAGCTTCTTTTGATAAATAATCAAATTCAGATTGATTGTTATCTAGGTTTTTATTTCTTCCCCCTGAAGGCAGTATGTATTCAGCATAACCTTGATGGTATAATTCTGCAGCTCTATGAATAAGCTCCTTATGGCTTCCACCTGGAACTAAAATCACATCAGCTTTTTCAATATCATCTTCCATGAAGATAAACTCTGTAATACTTTCAAACCCTTTTCTCATACAAACCTCCCTATAGTAACATGTTTATATTAATGACTTAAGATGTTTTTTTATCATTTTGTCAACTGGAACTCCATTTTCCAACTCCTCATTAGTAAATTCAAACCCATACTTTTCAATAAATGCCCTTTCTCTTCTAACATGTTCTGCTGTGCTTTTTATAACATTTATTGATATATCCAAACTAGTATTCAACTGATTGAATGCATAATCCATTAGTATTTTTCCAACTGATTCATACTCTTTGTTATGAGCAACTGTAAAGAATGTTATTCGGTTATATGTCTTTGAAAAAGCAACAATACCTAAACATTCTTTGTCATCAATTGCCATAAACGCTTCGTTTTTTTCAATCTTTGCAGTCATATAATCGCTAAATGCTATGTCGGTTTCATTACCTTCGTACCAGTGAGTAAGATCAGAAACCAATTCTTTAATATACTCATCATATTCTCGAGATAAATCTATCCAAATACCTATATCATCTTTTGTAACTGGTTTAATTAAAATATCATCCATGATTTTACTCCTTTATCTTTTAATCATTATTTATGAAATTAATTCACAATTAATTATATATTATATCATTTGTATATACATACGTTTTTACAAATATTACTTATTTATTCATCAGTTGTTAACTCTTTTGTAATCGTTGAATGGATTCTTTACACAGACTTTTGATGATAGTAAATTGAGTCAACAGCTTGCATCAACTTTCTAACATATTTGATTAATTTTTGCAAGTACTTGTAAATCCAGGATTAATGTTATTACATTAAAAATACCCCCATCAACTGTTTAAGTTGATTGAGGGCCAATGGATTGATGATACGCTTTTATATCTAGCTGTAACTGTTCATCCTTTAAAATGCTTTCACCTGTATAAGCAAGTGCTTTTGCACCAATTAACATTTTCTTTAAAGCAAACTCTGACTTTGCGGCTTCTGTAAAACTGCTATCATGAGCTATAGGTTTATCCCCTTCTTCATCCCATATATTTAAGTAAGAATGAATGGTTGGCAACTTTATACTGACATTACCAATATCAGAGGAGCCAAGTTTCATATTGGGTCTGGGATAATTCATATGGATCTCGTAGTGTTTCATATGTTGTTTTAAAGTTTCTGCCATAGGTTTGTTGGGATACCTTTCAGCATAAACAAGGCCTTTTTTTGTTTTTGAGCTTGTCTTGTTATTATGATCAATATTGCTTACTATGTTATCTAACCTATTGATGACATCTTCTAAATCCTTCACAGTCTTTGCTCTTACACTAAACTTACAGGACGCTTCATTGGGTATCACATTTGATGCAACACCCCCCTCTAAAATAATACCATTAATATTGGTACCAACAGGCATTTTTCCTCTTTCTTGATCAATCATATAAAAGGTATTCAAAACTGAAGTTAAGGCATTAATCCCTTCTTCTGGTGATGAGGAATGTGCTGATTTACCATAATAGCTTACGGTATATCCTCTCGTTGCTAGTCCACCTCTCATAATCAGATTTTCTGTAGAGGGATGAATCATCAGCGCATAGTCTATCTCATCAAATACACCTTGATCCAACATCATGATTTTGCCACCACCACCTTCTTCAGCTGGCGTACCAATCACATGAATTATACCGTTTGCATATTTTGATCGACTGAGCGCTAATGCTGCACCAACAGACATGGTTGCAATGAGGTTATGACCACAGGCATGTCCAATATTCTTTAAAGCATCATACTCTGCTATATAAGCTAAATTTGGTCCTTCTTTTTTGGTATCATAAGTCGCTATGAAAGCGGTTTTTAATCCCCCTACATTTTCAGTGATTTCAAATCCTTCATGACTAAGAAACTCAGTCAACCATCGATAGGCTTTTTCTTCTTCAAAAGCAATTTCTGGATGTTCATGAAGCATTAAACTCAATTGAATGAGCTGTTTTGCATAGTTATCAATTATTTTATTCATCGTTGTTACCATAGAGGTGACAAGAAACATAATGTCCTTCATCGACTGCCACATCAACCGGTCTTTCCAATTGACATTTGGCGATTCTTTTTTCACATCTTTCATAAAAGAAGCAACCTTTTGGTAAATTTATCGGACTTTGTATCTCCCCTTCAATACCTTTAGAATGAATCAGGTTATTGCCTTCTAGTCTTGGAAGTGCATCGAATAACGCTTGAGTGTATGGATGTTTTGGTCTTTTAAAGATATCATCAGTTGTACCCTTTTCTACTATTTTTCCAAGGTACATTACCCCAATTTTATCACTGATATGCTTTACAACAGATAAGTCATGAGCAATAAACAAATAAGAGAATTGATATTCTTCTTTCAGATCCATCAATAGATTCAATATTTGTGCTTGTATGGAAACATCCAAAGCGGAAACTGGTTCATCTGCAACAATAAATTCTGGTTCTACAGCGAGCGCCCTTGCTATACCAATCCTTTGACGTTGACCACCACTAAACTGATGTGGATAACGCTCTGATTGTTCTGCTCTAATGCCCACTTTTTCTAAGATGCTTAAACACTTCTTTCGTGCTTCATCTTTATCTTTTGCCTTCTCGTGAAATAACATAGGTTCCATTAAAATATCAATGACCTTCTGTCTCGGATTTAATGATGCATAAGGATCTTGAAAAATCATTTGCATTTTACTTCTTTGTTTCACCATTTGTGGTCTTGTCAATTCAGATATCTTTAAACCATCAAATATGACTTCACCATCATGCGGTTCTAATAGTTTTATAACCGTTCTAGCAGTTGTAGACTTACCACAACCAGACTCGCCAACCAAACTAAACACTTCACCTTTTTTGATTTTAAAACTGATATCATTCACTGCATGCACAACTTTTTCTTCTATACAAATTTTACCTTTTCGTAACTTGATTTTATCCAATATACCCTTATTCAAATCAAACTGCTGAACCAAGTTATTGACTTCTAATATATAACTCATCTACTCACCTCCTAGTAACGGATTGTGACAGGTTACAATATGGTCACCGTTAATTGTCTTTGGTTTTGGTTCTATTTCTAAACAAATAGGCAAAAGTCTTTTACATCTAGGTGCAAAATTACACCCTTTTGGCAACTCAAACATATTGGGTACGATACCGTCTATCGTATCCAGTCTATCTTGTTTTTGGTCTATTTTAGGAATTGAGCCAATCAATCCACTGGTATATGGATGTGCATGATCAAACATGATATCTGCTTTTGTACCCGATTCAACAATCTTGCCACAGTACATCACATTGATTCTGTCTGCAACTTCTGATACAACAGCCAAATCATGAGTGACAAGTATCAAAGCACATTGATGTTCTTTAACCAATTTCATCATCAGTTTTAATATTTGAGCCTGTATTGTCACATCCAATGCGGTTGTTGGTTCATCGGCAATAATTAATTTAGGGTTTGCTGCTAATGCTATTGCAATAACCACCCTTTGTCTCATACCCCCACTAAACTGATGGGGATAATTTTTCAGACGACTTTCAGCATTACTAATACCAACATCCTTTAAGAGTTCAATACATCTCTCTTTACGTTCCTGTTTATTCATATGACTTTGATGTAATATCAATACTTCTTCTATTTGCTTTTTAATGGTATAAACAGGATTTAAAGATGTCATCGGATCTTGAAAAATCATTGCAATATCTTTACCTCTGATAGAAGACATATCTTTTTCACTATATTTCTCTAGGTCCACGCCATTAAACAGTATTTCACCTGCTTCTATTTGACCCGGTTCTTCAATCAGTTTAATAATAGAAAATCCTGTAACCGACTTACCTCCACCTGATTCACCAACCAATCCAAGTATTTCTCCAGCTTTTAATGAAAAACTAACATCATCTACCGCTTTAACAACACCTTTAAATGTATGGAAATAGGTTTTTAGTCCTTTTACATCTAATATATTTTTCATTGCTGCCCCCTATTTCAGTTTTGGATTAAATTCATCACGTAAGAAGTCACCCATAAGGTTAATCCCAAATACAATCATCATAATATAAAGACCAGGGAATATAGAAACCCACCATAAGCCACTGTACAATACTGAAAAACCATTACTACACAACATTCCTAAAGAGGGTTTTGTAATCGGAACACCCATACCTAAAAACGACAGAGTTGCTTCCGTTAAAATAAAACCACCGACTTGTATGGTTGAAAGTACAATAATTGATGTCAAGACATTAGGTAAAACATGTTTTAACATGACTCTTATATGAGATAAACCAATGACTTTAGTCGCTTCTATATACTCGTTCTGAATAACCGATAGGGTCGCACCTCTTACGGTTCTTGCATACCTTACCCAGCCTACCAAAAGTAGCGCAATTAGGATATTCAGTACCCCTTGACCAATAATGGTCATTAAAAACAAAGCGATTAAAAGAGATGGAAATGACAACTGCACATCAGCGATTCTCATGATAATACTGTCCACTTTACCACCAAAATAGCCTGATAATAAACCCATAGTGATACCAAATACGCTTGCCATCAAAGTTCCAACAATACCGATAAACAAAGAAACACGACTACCATAAACCATGGCACTTACAATATCACGACCTTGTTGGTCTGTACCAAGAAGAAATGGCATTTGTCCCCCTTCTTCCCACACTGGTGGCAAATAGGCATTTTCTAATGATAACTCTGCTAGATTATAAGGATCTTGAGGTACAATAAACGGACCTAAGAGTGCAATAAGTACGATTGATATGATTAAGAAACTACCAATCCTAGCAGTCCATGAATGTTTGTAATTGTACCAGCTTTCTGATTGTAACATTTTATTTAATTTTGTTTCTTTTATGACTAATTCACTCATGATATCCTCCTATGATATTTCAATTCTTGGATCAATAACGGTATATAAAATATCAACACAGAAATTGATGACAACGAACATCATGGCAACAAACAGAATATAAGCAGAGATAATCGGTCTATCAGCCGAGTTGATAGAATCGATGATTAACTTACCCATACCTGGCCATGCGAAGATTGTCTCAGTGATTGTAGTAAATGCAATCAACGAACCCAGTTGCATACCGAAAATAGTCACGACAGGAATCAGAGTATTCTTTAAAGCATGTCCAAATAATACTTTATGATTTTTCACACCTTTTGCACGCGCAAATTTTACATAATCTTGTTTCATATTCTCTTGCATCCCTGCACGAGTTAATCGCATGACACTTGCAACAGATCCCATACCAAGTGTCAGTGCAGGTAAAATTATATGATGCCAACCATCTAAGGTTGCCAAGCTGGTTTCTATCCCGAATATCATACCGACCTCACCCCGTCCTGAAACCGGAAACCATCCTAGTTTAAGTCCAAATACAAAAATCATCACCATACCAATCCAGAAGGAAGGTAAAGATATCCCTGCAATCGAACAAGTCATAATAATCTTGCTGCTTCTCCGTTTAGGATAAGCACCAGCATATACACCAAAGCCAACCCCTCCAAATATGGAAATAATCATGGCCACAAATACCATTTCAAGTGTTGCAGGGAACCTCTCTGCAATCATTTTCAAAGCAGATTGATGGTACATATAAGACAAACCAAAATCTCCTTGTAATGCATTTTTCATAAATCTAAAATATTGAACATACAAAGGTTTATCTAAACCTAAGTATTGTCTTGCAACTTCTACTTCATGTGGCGTTGCATTTTCTCTCACCAGTAAATCTAAAGGATTACCTACAATACTTGTTAAGAAAAAAACCAAAATTGAGACGATAAACAAGACAATCACCAATTGACCGAATCTCTTTACGATGTACTTTAACATATTCCCCCCAAATCGAATTATAGAATCTTAAAGAAAGGGACAAGTCCCTCTCTTTGATTAGTCATTAAATGTTACATCCCAAGCATAAACATACTTGTTGTATCTTGGTGTGTATGTGATTCTATCACTTACCGCATAAATATCTTTTTGGAAATGAAGTGGAATATAAGAAATATCATCTGCTGCTATTTGCCAAGCTTCTTGCATGATTTGATCTCTATTAACTTCATCCGTTGTTGACATGGCTTGATCTACTAAAGCATCTACTTTTTCATTGGTATAGAATCCTCTATTAACACCACCAAAGCCATCTTTAACTGGTCCATCTTGTGTTTTACTGTAAATCATATCCATGCCCATAAGTGTACTTTCTCCACCACTATCAGCCCAACCAGTCATACAAAGATGTGTATTGTCTCCGGTTTTGTTTGACGCACTGATATAACTAAAGAATACCGTTCTAGACATCAAGTTGATGTTAACTTTAATACCTACTTTTTCTAAATATCCTGCTACAGCTGCAGCAATATCACCATCATTTACATAACGATCATTTGAGGCATCTAATGTAATCTCAAATCTATAACCATCATCTTTTTTAGGATAACCGGCTTCATCTAATAACGCCTCTGCTTTTTCAGGATCAAAAGATAATCGCTTTACATTTGGATTATAGCCATTGAATCCTTCTGGGATATACGTAGCCGCTGGTACAGCAAAACCGTTCATAACTTGCTTGATGATTGTCTCTTCATCAATTGCTCTATAGATCGCTTCTCTAACCTCAATTTTTTGGAATGGATTTGAACCATCTGGTGACTTCATAGGTTTTTCAGAATCTAAACTAGGAGTAGCAGTCCAACCTGCCAAGTTTAGATAAATAACTCTTAAACTCGGTGCATCCATAATTTTAATTTTATCATCGGTTTCAATAATAACAGTATCTCTTACTGGTACATCTGTAATCATATCCACAGCACCTGAGATGATGTTCGCAGTTCTTGTACCTTCATTTGTGATTGGTTTATAAGTTACTTTTGTTGCTTCTGGTTTTTCACCCCAATACTCTTCATTTCTTTCAAATACAACTCTATCTTCTCTGACATGTTCTATTAGTTTGTACATACCAGTACCTACTGGAGTTAAAGCTATCTCTTCATCAGATAAACCTTCACATGTCTCTTTATCCATAATAACCAATGAGTTGATCTGAGATAACAATAAAACATTTGGTTGAATCATTATCATTTCAAATGTATAATCGTCTATTACTCTCATACTGTCTAAAGTAGATAACATACCTTTAAAAGCAGACATATCTGTTAAAGCTCTCTCATATGTATACAAAACATCGTTAACGTCAAAGGTATTACCATTATGGAATTTTACACCCTCTCTTAATTTGAATGTCCACACTGTACCATCATCATTTACTTCCCAAGATTCTGCTAGTACACCTTCGTTTTGTAAAGAAGGATTCTTTCTTACTAGAGGTTCAAATATATGATGATTAATTCCATTTGTAATTGTTTCATTCAGAGGATACGGATCTAATGAATACGCATCACCTGCAAGTCCTATCGTTAATTCTCTTGTTGGATCCTGTGTTGTTGTTTCTTGAGCACTGGTACTTTCAGTTGATGCATTATTTCCCGTACCCGATACATCATTCAATGTTACGTTGTTATTTGATGAACATCCAATGCATGCAAATGTCATTGCCAACACGACCAACATCACTAATAATTTTTTTGCCATTTTGCCCTCCTATAAATATACTGTTTCATCAGTTATCTATAAGAGATGCAATATTGATGCCAAAACAATAGGGTGTATATTTTGTGAATGACATCCATAACACCATGTAAAAAAAACTATTAGGTCGTTTCGAATAAACCAAAACAACCTAATAGCCTAATTATTAATCTTATTTAACAACAACTCACCATGGTTTGTTATCACACAACCACCTCTTGTATTATTTATTTTTATCAACTGAAGTTCACTCAAATTCTTTAAATAAGTTCTAATCTTACCTTCGCTCATATCCATATCATTACTTTTAAGCCTGTTGGCAATATTTTTTCTGCCAATTTTGGGTGTGTTCTTTACAATAGATAAAATAGCATGTTCGTGTAATGATAAGGTTTCAACTACTATCGAGTCACCTTTAAACATATACTTCGGTAAATCAATTAATGTGATTTTATGGACACTCTTCATTGCAATCATATAAGTCACAACATTAATGATCTCTCTTACATTACCAGTCCATTTATACGACTCAAAGAACTTAATCACATCATTTGAACAAAAATGTTGTACTGTCATTTGATTATCATTCATCTGTTTTTTTATAAAATAATTCATAATATATAATATGTCAGAAGGTCTTTCACGGACTGGCACTGTATTTATTGGTATCACACAAATACGATAAAACAAATCTTCTCTAAACTCATTGTTCTTAACCATTGAAAACAGATCTTTATTAGTTGCAGCAATAACTCTAACATCAATAGGGATACGCTTTGAATCCCCTATTCTTCTAATTTCTTGCTCTTGTAATACCCTAAGTAAACGGACTTGGAAACTCATCGGTGCATCCCCAATCTCATCAAAGAAAATAGTACCTTTATGAGCCATTTCAAACAAACCTTTGCTGCCGCCTTTTACAGCACCTGTAAATGCACCATCCACATAACCAAACAATTCACTTTCCAATAAATTTGACTGCATACCTGCAAAGTTAACCGGTACAAAAGGTTGATTTCTTCTAGTAGAAGCATTATGAATTGATTGAGCTAAAATCTCTTTGCCCGTTCCGGACTCACCCTGTATCAAAATAGTCGACTCATTAAGTGCCAGCCGTTTTGTTTTTTCTATCATTTCCAAAGTCTCATTATCTCGTGTGAGATAACTTGAAAAATCATAACGTTCCTTATTAAGTTTATGGTCTTTATTTTTTCTAATAATGACTTCCATAGCATTGATATCAGATGTATAACTTGAATAAATCAGTATTGCCTTATTATTGGATAGGTTCATTTCAGTGGTATTAATTAAAATTTCTCTACCCTCTCTATTTTTGATAACAACTGGTTCATATAAAAAATCTTCAAAGGTTTGAGAGACATCCGAGCTTTCTAATAACTCAGCGATATCACATCCAATGATGTTATCATCACCTAATTTTAACATTCCTAAAAAGGTGGTGCTGACCGTCTTTACCAAACCATTATGATCTATCAAACACATACCATCCTTCGAATTGTTAAAGACACTTCTAACAACTTGTTCAGTATCATGAATGCTTTGTAAATGCATGTGATTCATCTTTAATAACTGTATGTGATTTGACATATAACTATTGCTGATTGCATTGATTACCTGTGGTGGAATGTGAAATACATTACAAATATCTATAATTGCTGAAATACTCGGGATTCTAGTACCTAAGTCAATTTTGACTTGAACAGTATTAGGGACATATTGCATTTCTCCTAATGTGACAGCAGTATGAACACCTTCTAGGATATCAGCCCCAGGATAGAAAGGAATATAGTTCAATTGGTTTATATCCAACTTCCTTAAGCTATCAGTAGCATTTATTGCCCCCTCTTGATCATCGGTAACAACATAAACATTGGTAAACGGTTTAATCATTGTGAGTTGATTCAAATTTCTATAATCCAACTCTCTTTCACTGCTAAAACATTGTTTATTTTTGAGTTTATCTCCCAGTTCTCTCCATACCTTTTCTCCAGATAACACGACAACTTGGCTATCATCCATTTCTGGTACATACTCATGATCCAAATAACCAATTACCTCTAAATAGTCAGAAAGGGTTTCTTTAAAATAATTTGTGAGTGTTTTAAGTGTTTTACTTTTGAGTGCAATTACCGTTAATTTATTTTTCATTATTTCACCTTAATCCTAGTTTTTTATTATTCTACTCTAATGGTAGCTTATGTAAAAGAAGTTGGCAAGTAACTTGCTTTATATTATAACAGGAGGCTTATTATGATTAAATTAATAAAAAATATTTATATCTATGCACCAGAGAACATCGGCATTAAAGATATTCTTATTGTCGGTGATAAAATTTCAAAAATCAGTGACTTCATCAAACCATTCGACCAAGCAGAAATTATTGATGGCAGTCAGTTGATCTTAACACCAGGATTTATTGACCAACACGTTCACATTACAGGCGGTGGTGGCGAAGGTGGATTTACAACCCGTGTACCTGAAGTTCAATTATCCGAACTTACTTCTTGTGGCATTACAACAGTGGTTGGTTTATTAGGAACCGATGTTTATACAAGAAATATTGAAAACTTACTCGCTAAGACCAAAGCACTGAACGAAGAAGGTATCACAGCATTTTGTTTGACTGGTGGGTATCGATACCCCTCAATTACATTAACCGGTTCTGTAGAAAAAGATATTGTTTTTGTCAATGAAATACTAGGTTTAAAACTCGCAATTTCAGATCATAGGGCTTCATATATCAGTTATGAAGAATTTAAAAGAGCTGCAACACAAGTTAGACTCGCATCAATGATCTCTAATAAACAAGGTTACATACATTTACATATGGGGCAGGACGAACAATCATTAAATCATGTTTATAAGCTCCTAGAGGAAACTTCTTTACCCATTGGATTATTTAAACCAACTCATGTTCAAAAGATATATGATGATGCCTTAAAATTTGCACAAATGGGTGGCATGATTGATTTTACAGCAAGTCTAAATAAAGAGCCGCTTTTAAAACTATCACATGCTCTACAATCATTACCCGCTGGCCATATCACTTTAAGCTCGGACGCAAATGGTTCGTCACCTAAATGGAATGAACAAAAAGAAGTGGTCGGTATGGGAGTCAGCTCCCCAAAAACGCTTTATGAAACCATAAAAGCTTTACTTGAAATGGATAGAACCCTTGAAGAGGTTTTACCCATTTGTACTTCCAACGTAGCCAAATCCATAGGTCAATATCCTAATAAAGGTGTTATAGCAGAAAATTCTGATGCGGATATGATTTTTTTCAATCAATCATTGGATATTGTACATGTCATGGCAAAAGGACAATTTTTAATCGAAAACAACATCATAAAAAAAACAGGTACTTTTGAAAGGAGTTCATCATGAATCAAATAGAATTAATTAAAGCGTTATCCAATTGTAATGGTGCCCCAGGTTATGAAGACTTGGTTGTTAACCTTGTAACACAGCAGTGTCAGGATTTAGAAGTTCATACCGATTCTTTAATGAATACATATATTAGAAAAGAATCTAAACAAAAACCTTTTACTATTATGTTAGATGCTCATTTAGACGAGGTCGGATTTATGGTTCAAAGCATCACACAAAATGGCTTGATTAAATTTATACCTTTAGGAGGCTGGATTACACATAACCTCCCTGCTCATTTGGTTTCAATCAAAAATAATAAGGGAGACTATATCAAAGGCATCGTTACATCCAAGCCACCTCATTTTATGACATCAGAAGAAAAAAACAAGAAAATTACTTTAGAAGACCTTTCTATTGATGTTGGCGCTTCATCACGAGAAGAAGTTTTAAAGCAGTATCATATCAGTGTTGGAGCACCAATCGTGCCTTCGGTAGAATTTAACTATAATCCGGATACCAACATCATGATGGGTAAAGCTTTTGATAACCGATTAGGCTGTGCTGCTGTGATAACCACTTTAAACCAGCTACCTGAGCTAAAAGATATAAACATAGTTGGCGCTCTAGCCGTTCAAGAAGAAGTTGGTACACGTGGTGCTATGGTAACAGCAAGACAAGTGAAACCAGACTTGGCAATTGTCTTTGAAGGCACACCTGCCGATGATGTTTATTTAGATGATACCTTAGCTCAAGGGGTACTTGGTAAAGGACCACAGATTAGATTTAGAGACAACTCTTATGTTGCCCATCATCGGTTCATCGAATTAGCACATCAAGTTGCAGATAAATATGATATTCCATACCAAGCTGCTGTTAGATTGTCTGGAGGGACAAATGCTGGTAAAATTCATTTATCCAATCAGGGTATTCCAACTCTAGTTCTTGGCGTTCCTTCTAGATACATTCATACACACCATTCATATGCTAACTTCAAAGACTTTGAAAACACAGTCACGTTAGCTGTTTGTATCATTAATGAGCTTGATGAGAACTCTATAAAATCCTTGTTATCACTATAAACACTATATAAAAAACCGATGTTACCCCTACAGATGACATCGGTTTTTTTGGAGTAAAATCTCATCTCAATCATAATCAAATTATAAGACTATATTCTGATCAATAATGCAGAGTATGTTTTCAAGTTATTAAAATTCTTTGATCGATCTATAGGTAGATTATCTGAGTTCCCTCATCTCTTATTTGTACCAAAAGACGAAATAATAGCACAAATGAACAGTTTCCAATCACCTAAGGTGTCATTGTTTTCAAAAAAATAAGAACTCTAAACACCAGACTATATGTCAGTATTTATAGTTCTCATTATTATGTGATTTAAATTATTTTTTTAAGATGTTCTCATCCGAACTAAACTTGTTTACAATGGTTTTAAGTTCATTCATATACCCAATAACTTCTCTAGATAAAGATTCAGCTTCAGCATATAATTTGTTTGTTCTTACAGTATCACCTGATTTGATACTGTTATTTACCTTAGATAAGATGTTATGAAGTTCTTTATGCGGTTGATCCACTTTATGCCAAACCTTCAAGATAGTTTCATTTTGAGGTTTTATAGCATTATGGAAATAACCAAAAGCACACTTATTACCGTCACCTTGTAAAGCATGAATATGTTTTGTATCAACTATCGTTTTAAGATCTGCCATCCATTTGACATGACCTGCTATCGAACGATCCAAATGGCTTAATACATCTTTATTGGAAATCGTATGGCTACCATTATTAAGCGGTTCAACTAAGAGATTTGCAATTTCGACGTATTCGTCTCCAATACCATCTAAATCATTTTTCATCTCTTCAGATGTATCAGCGTATTCTTTTAGTGTTGATCCAAAGTTGGAGATATTCCCGGTTTCTTCTGTGATAACATTCATAGAAGCACTAATCTCTTGAGTAGAAGCCGTTAACTCCTGCATGAATGCGGCAACACCCTGTATGCTTGAAATGATTTGATCCACCATAATCTGACTCTCATCAAAGGATTTTGTTATTTCATCATAGTCATTGGTCAGTTCACTGACTGCACTTCTAGTCTCAACAACACTCTTTACACTACTTCTGGATTTTTCATCTATTTCTTTTGTAAAGGCATTCATCTGATCCAATTGCTCTTTTGTATTTTCAGCTAGTTTTCTGATTTCCTCAGCAACTACCGCAAATCCACGTCCTTGTTCGCCAGCTCTAGCTGCTTCAATCGAAGCATTCAGTGCCAAAAGATTGGTTTGTTCTGCTATATCATTAACAGAATTTACAATAAAACTGATTTCACCTAACATTTTTTGAAGTGATTGCATATTTTCATCAAGTGTATCAGTGATTTGCAAAATCTGCTGGTTACCTTTACTGATGTTATTTAATTTGGTTGTATTGTCATTGATATTTTCGGATACTTTTGTACCAGAATCTGCAATGTCCTCAATGTGTTTCCTCTGATCTTCAACAGTCTCAACAATTTCCAAAACATTGCTATTGGTAGTATCCACTGCATCAAATGTACTTGACATCAAACTGGATACCTTGTTTGAATCATACTTGAAATTATCTGCAAACAACTCCAGTTGAAGTGATATAGCACCTGTTTTTGGTACTGTACTAATCATCTTATTGTTAGCCATAACAATAGTTCTACCTTCAGATAATCCCAGTAGTAGAATTTCCTTGTAAGTTTTTGCCATCTCATCACTGACTTGATAATCTTTTAAACCAAAATAATCAAATTCCTGATAAAGCTTAAGCATTTCTTTCATCTCATTACGTTTTTTTCCGAACATATACTTCCCCCCATATCATAACAATTCCTTTCAATTGTATCAGTTATTTCATATAAAAACCATGTAACTTTTAACATAAACTTATTCTCGATAGAGCTTTTTATTCTAATTATATATATTGAATTAGAGATCCTTTCCATTATAATATAATACGTTTCAAGCATAAACCTTTTTATTGTATAAAATACGTCTCCATCAATAGACAGCTGCGTCCGCCTCCTGTAGAATAGACCTTGAAACTAACATTTATGATTTAACAAAAGAAGTACATTTATAAAGGAGAAATTCATATGAAAAAAGATCTATATCTAGATTTTGACTCAACAATAGTCAACTCTGATAAAGCGATATGTAAAATATACAACGATACTTACAAGGACTATGACGGTTTTGTGCCTGCCGACTGGACCAAACACAAAAGCTGGGCTTACACTTACATCTGTCCATTGATACATGAACTTGAGGAAAATTCTGTTCAAGTGATAAAAGACTACTATGGTAGAAAAGAATTCTTTGATAATCTTGAGTTTTATCCAGATGCAAAAGAAACTATTGCTCATTTAACTGAAAAGTACAAAGTTATTATTTGTACCTCTGCATTTCCGATGAATGCGTCAAAGAAAGTATTATGGATTGAAGAACATTTACCAAATGTGGATGAAATCATTATTTTAATTGATAAATCAGGCAATGGATACGGCAAATCGAGAGTTGCCATGATGGAAGATGATGCCATCTTTATAGATGATCATCCTAAGAATCTATATTCAACCAATGCCTCACAAAAATTCTTGTTTAAGTTCAAGGAAACGGATTACAACGGTTCATGGGATGGTCCAGTCGTATCAAATTGGAAAGAAATCGAATCGTTACTGCTTAAATAATATTATGAAGTCCTATTAGGGCTTCATTTTTTTATTCTGCACAAAAAAAGAACCTCACTAAAGATTCCAAGTAAACTCATTATTACATATCAATAAATCATTTTCACGACAAGTCATTTCAGTTTCTAACTTTTACACCCTTTTTTTCTGCATGTTATTTTTTCTTTTGTATTAATCCACTGCGAAGGCACATCATTTGTATTAAAACCGCAACCCGTTCTTTCACCTTCATCACCCTTATGTATTTCTCCAGTTGCGATATGTTTAACTGGCATACTTACCTCCTTTACTGTACTGAAATGTTACATATAGAAATACTTTTTGTGAAATATTTATCATTCTATTACTATGGTATCAAACTAAATAAAATAAAACCCCGTGTTCAATCGGGATTTTTTGTACTATAAGTTTAAAAATGGATATTTTTTAGAAAATGTTTCTCTATATCGACTACTTTTATCAACATACCCTGTATCTTTTAGTAAATCCAATCCAAAGTTTACAAAGTAAGCAGCCTCTTCTTCTTTGATATAGTTCTTATTGATTCCTACTCTAATAAAGTACGTTGCTAGAGTATTAACACTGAGTTTGCCATCTAACACTTTAAGTGAACTTTTATACAAAGCATCGATTTTTTCATATTCATTTTGACGATGGTATACTGTCATCAAATTCAAAGCAACTAGGAAATAAAAGTATAGAAAATCCTTGTCATCATCATACTTCTTTAAAACAGAGTTTAAAGCAGCTTCCAAAAATATAACACTGTTATGAAATTCATCTTTAAAACGATAGATAATGGAAATAAGAATAAAGATTCTAATCTCTAATTTATCAAGGTTCAGAAGACTTGAACCATCTTTAATCTCACTTAAACTAATGCCCGTTACTTCAACTAACTTTGTTAAATCATCACGGCTCTGGTCTTTAAACGAATGTTCAAAGTTACTAAGCGATTTCAAATATTCTCCGAACTGCTCCATTTTTTTTCTGATATCTTTTATTTTATAACTTTTAGAATCAATAAAGGTATTATAAAATCCAGTAACTTCTCCTTCAATATTTTTATAATCAAGAGAACGGATAGATGGTAATATTTCATGTATTCGTTTCTCAAAATAAGTATCTACACTTATTTTATAATTTGAAAAAATCCTAAAAATATCTGTCTTAAATGTAATGGATAACAAATCTAACGTCTCAATTCTTGGCATAGAACTGCCATTTTCAAGTTTCCTTAACGTGTCTTCGTTTAATCCTATTGCATCTCTAACTTGCTTTTGAGATAGGTTAAGCGACTTCCGAATTTGCCTCAGTTCACTACCAAAACCCTTTAAATCATAATACATAAAATACCCCCGACTGTAATCGGGATTATCATAACATTGAATCCTCTAAAATACAAGTATAAGGAGGCTGTTATGAAAAAAATTATTGTTTTAATGATCATTGCACCATTGTTAACATTAGGAACTGTCAACTTAGAGTTAAAAGAGGCTACACAAGGCTTTGAGTCACAACAAATCTTGATTGCAGGTGATGAGGATATGGATCCTGTATTTGGATAATGTAATATAATCTTATACATATAAAATTTACTTTTATGAGTCCTAATTAGATTATAAAACGACATAATTAAAACAGATATAGATGTCATAACCATTAAAAATTTTCTTTTAAAGAATGATTTCTATAGCATAATTCTATGTACTATTCCTCGAAGTTTTATCAGTAATTCAGAATAAATGAAATAATACATAATGCTATTTCTTTTCATCTGGAGACTTGGTAACATGACTCCCTGAATAACACAGTTATAAAATGACAAACGAATAAAATATGATAACCCTCACTATCGGTTATTATTATAACCATATTTTATTTTGCTGTTAGATTTATGACAAATTTCATAATACATAAAAAAACCTGCTTTCCTCACAAGGGCAGGTTTTTTTCCGATTTAAACAAGTAACAGTAAAATACTTTAAAAGCCATGAATATTATTCTAATCTGTATTCAATTGCATTATCAAAAATTGTAATGAATTTAGATGATTTTATGTTAAATGATGCAGATCGCGCCACTTTTTTAGCCAAGTATATTGAGTGTCTAACCAGTTGTCGTTTAACCAGTGTTTCCCTTCTATCGGGACTCTATGAAGTGGTACAGTAGCATTTAATTCATAATGACGCAAAGCAATAAACAAAGGAATCGCTTCAATTTCTTCCTGTGATAAAAAATAAGTATCACTATAACTCTTAGTAAACGTTTGTACTTTTCTAAATGTATCACCCAATTTAGTAGCATCAAAATTAAAATAATCCATCTGATTACAATAAGTCGCTATATCCATTAGGATATTTCCTATGTTACAGGCATCAAAATCTATAAAAGCAACATCCACGTCTGATGTTTTGAGGATATTACCCGTATGAAAATCACCATGACAAAACCCGATACTTTCAGGATATTTTACATTAAGCTCTTTTATCTTTTCAGATAAGAAAGTGCCATATGTTTTGAAGAAATCAATTTCTTCAATTTTTTCTGGATAATACTCATGCAAGACTGTTATAAATTTATTGATTAAGTCATCCACATTCAATCGATGTAATTCACTTAAAAGAGGATACTCCTTCATGGTTTTTCTTATCAAAGCCGATTGACTTGCTATCTTTTTATCGTCTAATTGAGGTGTTGATTCACCTGCTATATAACTGGTTACCACCACTTCTCTTTTCCCTTCTGGTGCAAGAAGCGTCGTGATTTGGTGACGATCAACATTTTTTATAACTTCAGGTACCGACATTCCTTTATTATATAAAAAATCCATCACTTTCACACTGTTTTCTATGTTACTGTTGTGTAAAGCATCGTGTTTGAATATTTTCATAACATAAGAATGCTCTTTTGTTTTTATGATATACACATCTCCGATAAATGATCGATGGAGATGTAACGAGTCAATATCTATAATTTGATAATATCTCTCTAGAAACAGTATCAAATCCTGATTATTAAGTACGGAGTAACTACTGCTTGCTTTGAACATATTTCCCCCTTAAATCCCTATATTAGTCACAATAAATAACTTTTCTACACAATTATTATAACGCCTATGGATTATGAAATATAGATATATATTATTAAAGAATTTTAATTGCTAATATACCTTCTAAAACAAAAGAAGGTAATTAAACTAATTACCTCCCGTAAATTATAGACCTTTATATTCTTTTGCTAATTCTTCTTTAGTAATACCGAATTCAGGATCATCAAATACTTTATAATAATCAAATATCTCCATTCCGAAATCTATAAAAGCATTTCCTATCGCGGTAATTATATTCCCGTCTCTAACAACATTTTTTTCTTCATAGTTAACCCAATTAAAAGGATCATCCTTCTTTTCTTCAACTAAAAATTCTTTTGTTAATGTAGTTGTAAATTTCTTGTTATCCAGTACTCCTGCTTTTGCAAGGTAAAGTGGACCTGCACATATTGCAGCTAAAAACTTATTTTCATCATTCAGTTTATTTAATAGTTCATGAAGTTCTGGTCTTGTTTCATCATTCCATCCACCTGGAATAATAATACCATCGATATCTTCTAGATCAAGAGCCTCTTTAATTGTGATATGTGGTGAATACCTTACTCCCGATTTACTTACAACGACTTTATCTTCATAAGCAATAGTAACTAATTCTTTTTCCATCCATCTTCCAGCAACATATGTTGCGAAAGTTAATTCAAAATCTGCCATTTCGTC
This sequence comes from Clostridiales bacterium, assembly GCA_016342415.1. Lineage (GTDB taxonomy): Bacteria > Bacillota > Clostridia > Peptostreptococcales > Acidaminobacteraceae > JABXKX01. Next base: position 259,184 of record JAEIOD010000003.1, on the reverse strand, counting down.
ATAAATAAATGCTAATATTTTACTCAAATAAATGCCTCTTTTCATATATAATTTAGTTCACTAGTTTTAGTTTATAAACACCTCTGTGTTTTTCATATAATCCCCCTCCTTCTAAGAATATTGCGGTTCTAAAAATAACATTTTGTGAACCAGCAACTATAATTCTACTTGGAAACGAGGTGGATGTATACAACTTTATCAGTATTAATTGTTTTATACCTAACGAAGTTTAATGGTAAGTCTAAAAAAATACATGCTGCTATGTATAGATCATAACGATAGTGCAATATGAGTAATTAAACCATTGATATTATATTGCTAAAATTACAATTATCAGATTACTAAAAGATTTACCGCTATAAAACGGCAAATCTTTTTTGACTACTTATTAAGTGAAAAATTCAACGATAAATTTAGTTCCTACATCTTCAGTACTATCCACTGATATTGTTCCGCTATGTTCTTCGATTATTTCTTTTGCTATTGATAGTCCTAGACCGTGTCCTCCAGTTTCTTTTGATCTTGAGCTATCTAACCGATAAAAACGGTCAAAAATATTATTTAGTTCAGATTCAGGTATACCAACTCCTGTATCAATTATTTCAATTATTATTTTCTGTTTCTTTAAAACTGCTGTACTTTCCATATTAATCAATACTCTACCATGTTCCTTTGTATATTTAACAGCATTGTCTATTAAAATTCCAAAGGCTGAAGCCAAAAGTTTCTGGTCACCATTAAACATTATATTTCCCTGAACTCTATCATCGATAGCAATCTCTTTAATTTCAGCTATTTGTCTAAACTTACTCACTTCTTTTAAAAGCAATTCAGATAAATTTAAGTTTTCCTTAGCTGATACAATATATTGATTATCCCTTCTAGACAAGTATAATAGATTACTGACAAGTTCATTCATCTTTATACTCTCTTCTTTTATACCAGAAACAACCTTTCTTTGAAATAGTTCGCTTTGTTTGATTTCTCCTTCCAGAGTTTCAGTAGATAGCATGATAATACTCAAAGGAGTTTTGAGCTCATGGGACGCATTAGCTAAAAATTCTTGTTTTGAGTCGTATGCCTTCTTGATTGGTTTTATACTTTTTCCAGCTAATAAATAACCTAATCCCAACGAAACAATGACACCTCCAATAAAACTATAAATTAGAATTTTCACCAAGTTGTCAAGAGTTTCAAATACTAATGTGACATCTTTAATCACGACATAAGAACCTAAGAGTTGACCGTTTATTAGTATAGGCATTTTAGCAATCAAATAATGACTTGAGGTCACCGAGTCGAGCTCTACAACTGTTGGTGTCTCTGATACATTAATAGACGTACTTTTGAACATCAACGCCTCAAAAATATTTTCATCTTCAGATTTCCACTGAACTACCTGTTCATCATTGTCATATATCATATAATACGGAAACGACTCCAATATCCTAGGAATTAATAAGTCTTTTGTTTCAGGCAATTCTATTTCATTTGGTTCAGAATCATCCATTTCAGAGCCTTCTGTTTCAACCTCACTATCGTCATTTAATTCATTGTTATCATCCGATACACCATTAAGTTCATTATCATTTGTACTATTATCTATTTTATTATAATCATCATCTATTTCATCTCTTTCATCTATTTCATCTATTTCATCTGTTTCATCTGTTTCGTTGGTCTCATTATCATCTAAAATATCATTATCACTATAAGAAAGGAAAATAGATTGTGGTGAAATAGAACTATCCAAAGTATCAGACGGCTCAGTTTCATATAACCATTCTGAACTTTGGATACTTTCAAGCATAAATTTGATTTCACTTGCTATCTGATAATTATTGTAATTTACCATCAGGAAATAAATACTCATGTTTATTGCAACTAAAATACCGATTAAAATGAAAGTATAATAGACGGTCATTTTAAATTGCAATTTTTTAAACATATTAAACCTCCACTCTATATCCGATACCTCTTACAGTTAGAATCACACTACCCTTCATGACCTTCCCTATCTTTTTGCGAAGTAATCTGATAAATGCATCCAAATTATTTTGGCTTATTTCTTGATCTAACCCCCAGACTCTATCAATGATTAACTCTCTAGTTACTACTTGATGATTGTTTTCTAACAATAGGCTAAATAGTTGAAATTCTCTATTTGATAATGCTAAATCCGTATGATTTATAAAGACACTTTTACGGCTACGATTCAATATAAACGGTCCAATAACAACACTATCATCTAGTATCTTATTTGAGCTTCTTCTAGTTAAGGCATGTACCCGCGCTAACAATTCTCTATATTCAAAAGGTTTAACCAAATAATCGTCAGCTCCTAATTCGAGACCTTCTATTTTATCATCGATGGTATCCTTTGCTGTTAACATAAGTATTCCACCTTGATACTTTTCCAACCTCAATGTTTCCAACACTTCAACACCTGATTTATTTGGCATCATCCAATCTAAAATAACAACATCATATTGATTCATCTCAGTATAAATGAGTGCTTCAACACCATCTTTTGCATGATCTATCTGATACCCATCTTTTCTAAATAAATGAATTAATAATTCAGCAATCTTTTTATCATCTTCAGCTAGTAATATAAGCATCGATTATCTCCTATCAATCATCATCTTCGTCATGGTCATCATCTTCGTCATGGTCGTCATCTTCGTCGTGGTCATCATCTTCGTCGTGGTCATCATCTTTGTCGTGGTCATCATCTTTGTCGTGGTCATCATCTTTGTCGTGGTCATCATCATCTGATCTAACATCAAACTGTGGTCTTTCTTGAGTAAGTGTTTGTGAATCCATAACAACTGTATCGATTGGCCCCCCAAGTCTTCCAATTACCTTAAGTTGATTAAGTAATGAGTCGAGATGAGGTGATGAAGCAAACTCCGAAGTCACATCTCTACCAGCGCGAATACCTTTATGGATACCATCACGCCATACACCAATTTCTGTTACATCATAAATTATATCGTTTATAGCAATATAAGCAGGATTGCCATTCATCGCATTATAATTTGAAAGAACTGACAAGGTCCATATTTCTGAGATATTACTCTTAGCACTGTCAATTACTTGTGGAGTTGTAGTTTCCACTCTTGTAGTAACAGGTATAGATGTTGTTTCAACTACAGTCATAATATCATTTAATCTTCCAACAACTCTGGCACTTTTTAAAATATCTAAACTATGAGGAGAGCTTTCAAATGCAGCTGTTACATCTTTACCCGCTTGAATACCTTTATGTGAACCCCCTGTCCAAGAACCAAGATCCGTCACATCATATATCACACCTTTTACTGCAATATATGCTGGATTTCCATTCATACCGTTATAATTTGCAAGAGTTTCTAAAGTCCATGTTTCAGATGCTTTGTTTTGAGATGTTGGTGTTAACTTTATCGCTATCTCAGTATTCATGGTTGAAACAGACGCACTTTTCGCAAGGTCTCTCATTTCACCAATTACTGTCGCTCGCTCTAAAATGGCTTGACTATGAGGTGATGCTAGAAAAGCAGCTGTTACCTCAGTACCGGCTTGTATACCTTGATGTGTGCCACCTTCCCATGAACTAAGTCCACTCACATCATAAACAATACCTTCAACAGAAATATAGGCTGGGTTACCATTCATACCATTATAATTTGATAATGTTTCAGTTGTCCATGTAGCAGACGTAGTTTTTTTAACTGCATCGATAGATCCATCAGTTTTCTCTGTTTGAACGGTTTCTAAAATCACTTCATTACTAGAAGCTTTATTATTAATCACCATATCATCCGATGAATCTATTAAATTACCTACAATTAGTGCTTTTTCAAGAATCGATTTAAAATGAGGCGACTGTGAAAATGCTTCCGTTAAATCCTGACCTGCATGTAATCCTTCGTGAATACCATTCTCCCAAGATCCTAAATGAGTCATATCGTAGACAATGCCATCAATGGCAACATAAGCATTCTTATCATTTATGCCATTATAAGTTCCCAACTCTTCTTTAGTAAATGTTTTTGAAGTCACTGAATTTACAGGTTCCATTACAATTGTTTGACTTTGAGTATTTTTATCAAATACCCTACCGCCATAAGTTGCAGTATAGGCAATTTGATAAATAATGAAGAACATTAAACTAATACTCATCATACTCAAAACTATTTTAACACCAACTTTATCTTTCATAAGTCAATCCACCTTTCAATAATATGTTTTGTTTATGAACACAGTATATAAAATGAAACTGAAAACAAAATGAAAGACATGATGAGTATAAGTCCTTATTAAACTTATACCGTAAATTTCTCATAATAAACCTGTTTTCTAGGAATGCCTATAGTCTGTAAATGATCCAATACAGATTTCATGAAGTTTGAAGAACCACATATATAATACCCTGTATTCCCATCTAGAAAAGACGTTTCTATTAGAATATCTTTTAGAACATCCAATTCTAAACGACCCTTTCTCCCTGTCCACTGATTATCGTTTGATACAATTGGGATAAAGCTGAAATGGGCCATATTCCGTTCTAATGTTGTAAAGGTTTTGTATTTTATAAAGTCATTTTTAGTTTTAACAGCCCATATTAAAATAACATGTCTATTCTCATCTAATATTTCTATGTGTTTGAGCATACTCATCAAGGGTGTTATACCAATCCCACCCGCTATAAAGACTGTTGATTTTTCTTGAATGGCATTCATATAACTAAATCTCCCAAAAGGGCCTTCTACCCTCACTTCATCCCCTACCATAGTATTACTTAGATGGTGTGTAAAATCGCCCAGCGCTTTAACAGTAATCGTCAGTTTGGATTTTTCCGTTGGAGAAGATGAAATTGAAAAAGGATGTTCCTCAATTGGAATATTTTTTGAAAGGAAAGTAAAATAACCAAATTGGCCCGGTTTAAAATTTAACGCAAATAAAGTTTTAGGTTCAAGATCTAAGGAGATTACATCGCTTGTCTCTTTATAGATTGCTGAAATGGTATAATGGTGTTCTTCAAGTAACCAAGCTTTAATGCTTTTATGATAGATATAAAACCCTATCGCTGTTAAGAAGTAACCCATATAGATATTAAATACAAAAGTTGAATGACTTGCAGCAGAAGTCATCAAAACATGAACCTGTAGCATCAAAATACCAACAATGGTAAAATTATGTACCAGTTTAAGACGTTCATAGGTTATGACTTTCAACTTCTTCATCCATAGAACAACTTTTTTTAGAATAGCAAATTTATCAAAAACTCTTGTCCACATAAATATAATTGAAATCATACTCACACTGATAAAAATAACCAAAGCTATCTCACCTAGTTTGGTCATAACCGAGTCTCTAAATATTGCTTCATAATTAAGCTTATGGATAATCCCAATGCCAATGGCAATTATCGCTATCACGCCATGTAATCTATACATTTTATCTAGTCCAAAGTGTTTTTCGATAAACTTAGGTCTAGCACTTAAAACCAGTTGCCAAAGAATCCAAGTATAACTCAGTACCCCCAATACCATAGGTATAAAAAAACTAACCATACTGTATTTTGAAATATGACTCATAAATATAGCCATAATAAGCACAACTGGACTCAACAAATACATTAATATAATAAGTGTTTTTTTCATTTTTCTACCTCCTGATTCTATTGTTTTTTTCACTATAACACCATTATCTGAAAGTACTCTGAAAGATCTTTCTTATTTTTACATGAAGTTCAAACAATAAAATAGCTACGTCTATAATAATAGATACGTAGCTAATAAAACCAGGAGTATTAAGTTTCTTATAACAACTCTAAAACAGACTGTTTTTCCTAATATCGTTTAATTCTTCTGGACTAAATACACCAGCATGATACAGATTGAAGTATTCATCAGATACACTCTGATCAAAGATCAACATATCGTCTGAATTTATAGTTACTTTTATGCCGTTGTCATACAGCTTTTTAATGGGATGACTTTTATAATCTTTGGTTCTGTTTAAAAGAACATTACTTGAGGGACAAATATTTAATTGAATATGATTATCTCTTAAATAAGTCATCACTTCATTGGAAGTTGAAGCGGCAATACCATGCTGGACATGGTCGAGTTCTAGTGCTTCAACAGCTTCTCTTACTAATTCTGCAGATCCAAATTCGCCAACATGTGCTTTTAAGATTAAACCTTTACTTCTCAACTTCTTATACAACTTTGTATAACTTGGTACTGCGTACTCATCTCCATATAGATCAAAGGATTCAAAGTAAGATTGATCTAAAAAAGGATCTAATCTATAATCCATCTCATCTGGATTCATACAGGTACACCCTGCAATTTCAGGTACAAACTTGATATCTGGTGCATAGGTATGATGAATTCTTTTCAGATTCTTAACCAATACTTCCACTGAATTATTATAGAACAATTCTTCACCAAGACTCACACTCATATGAAGTACTTTTACACCATCCATTTGTGCTTGTACAAAAGATGCCTCCAAACGTTTTTCATACCCTTCTCTGCCTTGTAGTAACGGTTTAATATGCTTTTGATTCCAATCATTCATCTCATCCAACGAATTAAATTTCGGACAATTTGGGATTGTTTTTCCACTCCACTTTTCTATATACTTCTTGTTGCCACCTCTTGTAATGTGGTTATGTAAATCACCTTTAGGAATTTCTTTCATCTGTTCAACATCATGATTCTTCAAAGCTTCTATAAATGTCATCTGTTTTCTCCATTCTATGTATTTTTTCATTTCTCATGATACAAATAATGTGTAAAAATGGTTAGCTGAATTTGATAATGGTCTGTCTTTTATTTTTACCATACCTATTGCTCGTTTGGGTATATCCTCTTTTATATCAACTACAAATATCTCTTTTTTCTCAAGCTCTTTTTTAACAAAATTCTTAGTAATAAATGATATACCAAATCCAGCACTTGCAAATTTAACTAATAGATCAATACTGCCCAGTTCAAACTCTGGCTCGTACAACACATCATGTTTAATGAATATTTGATCCACAAACCTCCTCATATTAGTATTCTTTTCTAATAATAAGAGAGGATACTCACGAAGTTCTTTTAAAGATATTTTATCCTTTATTAAATCCTTATACTTCTTACTACATACAAAACTGTCTTGCAGCACTTCAACACTTTGAATTTGTAGTGATGAATCAAGTTGCACTGGTAGATTTATAAAGCCTAGATCCACTTCTCCCTTTTTTAATAAATCAATAATCTCATAGGTCGTCTTATTAAAAACATGTATCTTAACCTTTGGATACATATCGTGATATTCTTTAAGATAATCTATAAGATAATGACTACAAAGTGTATCACTTGCACCGATTCTAATTTCCCCACCCTCTTGATCTTGAAGTTCTTTAAATTTTCTTTCACCGCTTATAAAATAACTATATGCTTTTTCAACATATTCATATAGTGCTTTTCCTTCAGGTGTTAATGTAACTCCCTTTGGCGTTCTAAAAAAAAGTTTCCCATCTAAATTCTTTTCCAGTACTTTTATTGACTGACTTACGGCAGGTTGTGAAATGAATAATACTTTGGCAGCCTTTGATATTTGCCCTTCTTTTGCAACATGATAAAAAACTTTGTAATGTTCAAAATTCTGCTCGTTCATAACTTCTCCTTATACACTATATAATAAATATCAATTTTATTTATATCTATAATTTCAGTATACTAATAATATAATCAATAGTAAAGAAGGAGGATCATATGAGTATAACAGCGGTAGTCGGCGGTAACTGGGGTGATGAGGGTAAAGGTAAAATTACAGACCTCTTAGCAAAGCAATCTGATTTTGTAGTAAGGTTTCAAGGTGGTAATAATGCAGGACATACAATAATCAATGATTATGGTAAGTTTCAGCTTCATTTACTACCTTCAGGGGTTTTCAACCCAAATACAGTAAATGTATTGGCAACAAGTGTCGCAGTCAATATTGAAGCATTTTTGACTGAGTACAGAGACGTTATTTCTAGGAATGTTCCAAAACCTAACATAAAAATCAGTCACCGTGCTCAAGTCGTTTTACCACATCATATTCTTTTAGACAAGCTTGAAGAGAAAAGATTGGGAAAGGATCAATTTGGATCGACTCAGTCAGGTATGGCACCATTCTACTCTGATAAGTATTTAAAGATCGGTATCCAAGTTGCTGATTTATACGATTATGATGCTCTATTAAATAAGGTCATTAGAAATATTGAAAAGAAAAACATTTTATTAGAACATTTATATAACCACAAAGCATTAAATGCAATTGAAATTACGGATTATTTATTTGAACAAGGTAAAAGTATTGAATGTTTTGTAGATGATACAAGAAAATTATTAAAGAATGCTATTAAAGATAAAAACATCTTGATGGAAGGACAGTTGGGTGCACTTAAGGATCCTGATCACGGCATATATCCAATGACTACGTCTTCTAGTCCTCTAGCTTCATTTGCCCCAGTAAGCACAGGTCTTCCAGCATCAGAATTAAAGAGAGTCATTACAGTGGTCAAGTCATATTCAAGTGCTGTCGGGAGCGGTCCATTTGTTTCAGAAATATTCGGAGATGCTGGTGATACACTTAGAATCAATGGTGGTGATGCAGGTGAGTTTGGTGCAACTACAGGGAGACCACGTCGTATGGGATGGTTTGATGCTGTTGCCTCAAGGTATGGTTGTGAGTTACAAGGTACAACAGAAGTCGTATTATCTCTATTGGATGTTTTGGGTTACTTAGATGAAATCCCAGTATGTACACATTATGAAATTGACGGAAATAGATGTGATGTTTTCCCAGTTAACAGCGAACTTGAAAAAGCTAAGCCTGTGTTTAAAGTACTTAAAGGATGGAAAAGTGATATCTCGAATATCAGAAATTTTAAGGAGCTCCCTCTAGAAGCAAAAGAATATGTAAACTTTGTAGAAGAATTATTAGGTTTTCCTATTACACTTATTTCAGTAGGTCCAAAGAGAGATGACATTATCATGAAATAGTAAGAAAGTCTAATGTTTCATGTACGAGAAAACTCATGTGACCGAAAATGGCGATTGATCAGAATGTATATTATAATCTAATAAAAGAAGAGAAATCTGTTACATAATCAGATTTCTCTTCTTTTTACATCATAACTCCCCTACTTATCATTGTATGGGCACTTAAGTTGTCAAAATCTAGCAAAGTACTACTTTTCCATTTAATCAGGATAATCAAATCATCCCTAAGAAACCGACTCATATATATTGAATAGAACCGATTGACAAGATCCTTGTTCTTGTAGCAGTTGTAACTAAATATTCATTAAAATCCTTTATAACTGGCGAAACACAATGATTTAGCTTAGATCTATAATACTAGTTTTTACAAGATTTAATACTTTAAGCAGCTCTTTTAATCTAGATTGCAAAACTCTTCCATGAGATTATGAACTAAAGAATCTATGTGATCATCAAACCATCTCATCAGTTTAGTTGAGAATATTGCGTGGTGTAACATAATTTGCTTATTCAAAATGACATCGTTATAAAAAAGCCCATAGTAATCGCAAACTGTTATTTGATAAAAGAATAGCTTTGGCATTAACTCAATATCCTTCTTAGTAAGAGCACCATTAGTCAAATATGCTTTGATATACTTAATGAGTTTATCTATGTCTATCTTTCCATCTTTACAAGTTGGTTCTGCATATACAAACGATCTCATAATTTCCCAAACTATTGGATGAACACATGCCGATGTCCAATCAATAATTGCTTCTATTTTATTGTCACTACAGATTATTTGACTAACATTATAATCACCATGAGTGTTTAGACAAGTAAAATCTTCTAAGCATATATCATCAAAATTATATCTTTTTATCAAATCAATACGGAACTCTAAATCTTCTATAATTTCAACATCATTCTTTTGCTTTGCGATTTCTAAAGTGTTTAAGTACGAATGTAATGTATTTTGAGATCGTTTATACTCAAAAAAGCTCGTTCCGATGCCTATATCCAGCTGATGATAATTTTTCATTAGCTCATGTATAGATCCTAATTTTTTTGCACTTTCCACCATCAACCAATCAGGCGTTTCATTAAACGGATAAATACGACCTTCAAAATACCTTTGTAAAGAAAATATCTCCTGTTCAAAGCAAACTACATATTTCCCCTCCACACTTTTTTCAAATGTTGACACTTTAAAGTCATGGTCGTTAAGATATTTACATATGTCTGGTTCTGCTTCTAAATTGTTGATTTGATCACCAGTTGGATTCTTAAGTATAAATATACCACTTGTTGTTATTACCTTATAAACTTCTGAACCAACACCATTATGGATACTTTCATATTCTATAAGATCTTTCCCATAGAAACTCATCAATTTATTTATTTCATTTATTCCTATCATATTTCACCTTCCATCTCAACTTTCCAATATTTAGATCCATTACGCGTTCTTTCTAATAGTTGATACTCAATCATACCTCTTCTAATCATGAAATAATCATTATAGGTATGCCATTTCATGATTATTTCGTTTACTTCTTTCTCCGTATATGTCCGATTGACTTCAAACTTACTTGCGATATATTTGATAACTTCAATCTTCAAATTATTCTTTGAAGGCCATTGTTTAATTCTTCCATCCGCATCAATAAAGTTTTTTAACACATCAAATCCTCCTTATTATAAACGCTATGCAATACTGTTTACTGTTTCTATAAACAAAATATCACAAAAGAGCAATAATAGCAAACAAACCTTGAGAATATTCATAAAAAAATAACCATCCACTTACGTGGATGGTTGGTCTTATTTCTTAACCCAGTATTGACTACCATTTTTCGTTCTATCCATAAATCCATATTGAATAAGATAACGTCGTATTGTTGCAATATCATCATGAATTGGTCCTATGATATCATTTAATTCTAATTCCGAATACTTCTTATTATTATCAAAAACTTGTGTTATTCTTCTCAAAACAACAATTTTTTTCTTTTCTTTTGATGGGAAATTCTTAAGTTTTAGATTCTCTCCATCCTCAAAGTAATTCTCAATAATCTTTTTTTCTTCCTCAACAGTTAAAACATATCTTTCATCAACCATTTTAGCACCTATATGAGTAGATACCAGAACATTACTATTATCAAGAAGTGTTGCATTCTCAACAGTTTCATATATTGCCATATACAATTTTGCTTGTTTAGCTTTTTCTCTTAATACAAATTTCTGATGTCTAACCGTAGCAGTTGCAATACCATTCTTTTCAGATATCTCTTTATCAGTTAATCCTTTAGCAATATCCTTCAAAAGACTCTTTTGCTTCTCAGTTAAGCCAATGTACTTTTTGTCCAAATCAAGGAGATGATCTAAAACACCATTATGACCATTTTTAATGTGTTCATATGCAGCTCTTTCTGAATTAAATAAGCGTCCATCAATATTGAAAATTTCACCTTCTTCAAAGTAGGTATCACAAAGTAAACACTCAAATCTTTTTGCTTTAGCATTATAAGCAAAACCATTTTCAATTTCGTTCAAACTATTACTAAATATATCTTTCATAAACACTCCTTATTTATATCTACTATAAACAGTATATTGTTTTGTTTATAATAACTCAAGTAATAAATGACGAATTTATGGTTTAAATTAAATCCATGAACACTCTTTGTATAAATTTATCTAGCCATCTTAATCGTACTATTTATGACCAATATTTCTCACTATTGAGTGGTTATCCTATTAAAAGGCCCAAAACTAGAAAATATTTGACTTCTCATCAAAATGGTTATTTATAAATAAATATTCAACTCCCCTACAAATGATCAGAAGTTGTATGTACTTAATTAAACAGAAAAGTCATGTAAATCAGTTATGATCTACATGACCTTGTTTTATATGTTATGACCATCTCTAATTGATTAGACAAATCCATTTATGCCAATTCGACTGAGCTTTTCACCACAATAGAACTGTAAGAAATATAGGATTTCATTACCAGGATTCATTCTTACCGTACGGCAACTTTTAATCATTTTAGTTTTTGCTTCTAACTTCAACAAGTCTTTTACTTCCTCAGTTAATTGAAGCACTTCAAAATCCATCGACATCTTGCCAACTTCAATTTTATGGTCTTCAAATAGATAATGAGAAATGCCTTTTGTAAAATCATAATCCTTTAAGTACTCAAATGACTTATCAGAGAAATAAAATTCTTCAATAGCAATCGGATTGCCTTCCAATACCCTGACACGTTTAACAAATAAACATTTGGAATTTTGCTCTAGACCAGTAAACTCTGATAACTCTTTTGTTACAGTCATTTCTTCTTCTTTTAAAATCGTTGTTATTAGTTGTAAACCTCTCATTTTAATAAAATAAGTCAAACTTACAAAAGGCTCTATTGAGATACCGACATCTTTTTGGCTGACAAATGTACCCACACCTTTTTTAATATATAAGTAGCCTTCATCTATAACGAGTTTTATCGCTTCTCTGACAGTACCTCTACCAACATTATACTCTGCTATAAGTTGTTGTTCTGATGAAATTTTCTGGTTTTCCTGCCATTTTCCTTGTCGTATTTTTTCAATAATATCATCTTTAATTTGAATATACACCGGAACCGATGGTTTATATTTCATCAAATCCTCCTTTTAGTTGTCAGTCCAATAAGGTGCCTTGGTTTATGAGTCCACTTGGCTCTATAATCTTCTTTATGGTTTTCATAGACTCTATATCTCGATGGGTCATCATTTGCTTTAACAACTCTTTTTTAAGCTTTCCAATACCATGTTCAGCTGTAACAGTACCACGCCACTTAATCACTTGATTGCCCCAAGCTTTCACAAGATCTAATGACATAGAATACTCATTGTAATCTTTAGGGATTATATTTACATGTAAATGATTGTCTCCTATATGACCAAATACAAAAGTCTTTATTTTTTTATTTTTGCTATCTGTTTGATACATTGTTAAAACATCATGTAACGCTTCATTAGGTACAGCCATATCTGTGCCAATTTTATTTATTGTTGGTTCTATTAACTTTTGATTGGCTACTAAAATATTAACACATTCCGGTACAGAATGTCGAAAGTTTTTTAATTTATCATAATCCGAAGACTCCAAAGCAAGCCACTGTTCAGCCTCATTGATACCAAAAGTATTCAAACTGTCAAATAACTGTGCCATCACATCATCCAAAAGAGCTTCCTCATTTAAATGAAATTCCAAATATAAACCACCTTGATGTAAGTCAGAAATACTAGGCAACTGGCTTATTTCTGTTTTCAAGTCTCTAAAATCATTTAACATCTCAAAGGTATGTTTATCAAAATACTCTATAGCACACGGCTTTTCTGTCAACGACTCAATATCAGAAATATTGTCACCTCTTAACCAGTTTATGAAATCAATCATCTTATCTGTCTTATCCAAAAATAACATAAGCCCCATCTTGATCTCAGGCGTATTGATTAATTTTAACTCGACTTCGGTTATCACACCGAACAACCCCTCTGAACCGATAAAAAGATCCACTAAATCCATGTCGTCAGTATAATACAAACCTGCCACATCTTTTAAATATTTGTTGTGTACACGCCAACGGGGTAATGGCATATCACAATGAAAGAGTGTGTTGATCTCTTTATAAGTATAATGACCTCTTTTTATGGTTACAACTTCTGAAACGCCCTCTATTAGGATCACCACTTTTATTGATTCAACATAATCTCTGGTAGAGCCATATTTAAACGAACAAGCTCCTGATGCATCACAGGCAACCATACCGCCAATACTCGCCATTACCTCGGTCGGATCTGGTGGAAAGAACTTAGGTTTAGCTTTTATAAAACTTTCATAAGTTCGTTTATCCTCGTCTGTCCAATTGGAGGTGTTTATTTTTTGGCTCAATAACAGATTGTTTAAATCTTTCAATAATAAACCGGGAGCAACTTTTATTGAAAATGTATCACTTGTTTCATTGTATGACATTCCTTTGACATCATTCATTTCCGATAAGTTCAAAATACAGCCACCGCCTGGTACCCCTCCGCCACAAATACCTGTCATAGCTCCCTGTATGGTCAAAGGTTTTTGATTCATATAACATTCATCGAGTAGTACTTTCACCTCTTTTGTGGTATGACAAAATACAAGTTCCTCTGCATGACCTTGTAGAAGTGAAGCATCCATTAAATAATCACTGTATGTATCGTCATTCTGATTCAGTCTTATTCTCTTCATTACTTACACTCCAACTCATTAAATGTTGTTATTAAACCTGATGTAATCACTTTATAATCCTCAACAATTCCAATATCAGCATAATCAAAAATCCTTGCGTTTTTATCGTTGTTGATGGCGATTATTTTCTCAGATCCAATTATACCATTAATAAAAGGGGTTGCACCTGAAGCACCAATCACTAAACAGGTTTTAGGTGATATTGTATGACCGGTTTGTCCGATTAAATGATGTATAGGAAGCCAACCATGATCTATGACTTTCTTTGTGCCACCAATTGCTGCACCAACGGTTGCTGCCCACGTAGCAATCTCTTCAACTGCTTTTTTGCTACCAACACCTTTACCACAAACCACAACAAAATCAGAGTCTTCTAATCCTTCTTCTTCAATATACTCCATATCAACACTGTTGATATGATGGTTATCAAAATGGCTTTGACATTCTACAAAATTGATTTTTGGATTTTTAAGTTCTAGTTTTGTTTTTGATTTAATATTATGTTTAAAAGAGACAATTGCCGACTTTTCTATACTGTAGTGGGCCATAACATTACCACCGTAAACGGGTTTGGTCACAATAACCTTATTTATATTTTCTTCAAACAGAACATGGTCACATTCAAGAAATCCTGTAATCATTTTGGTATGATTTATATCTGTATTTATCTTAATAACAGCTTTAGGAATAATACTGTCCGTATTGTTATCAAGTGATACGACTACCAATAGAGGATCATTATTCAAATAATAATCTTCTATCGCTTTAACCGTTTTATCAATATGATTTTCACCAGTTAACTGATTGTAAACAAAAACACTATCACAAGGCAGTGCATTTATGTCTTCTTCTTCAGCGTCTAATAATATAAGATCAATCTCTAGAACATTATTTTCTAGAGGTAAGTTTTTAACTTTTAAAATTGAATCATAGGTTTGATAACTTAATCCATTTTTATCTAGTTCCCCTACTATACCAATTCTCATATTAGTACACCTCATTTCCTAATTGTTTCTTAAGCAACTGTATCAGTTGATCTGTTTTAGAGTTACCGTCTTTATCTTCAAAAAAGATGCAATGTTTCTTTGGTGTATTGATAGTCAGTTTTTCTAGTTTATAAGTCAGTGATACAGTTTCATTTATTTCTTTGCTACAATAAACCTCAATCGGTTTCTTCTTGGCATCTAACATGGCTTTTAAAGTCGCCATTCTAAGTAATTTGTTATCTGATTGAGTAACCGTTACAACCACAGGTGTATTGATATAAAGATGTTCTATACCCGAATCCACCATACGGCTTATTTTATACTCATCTTTTACCTTTTTTATATCGGTCACCATAGTAATACAAGGCCAGCCCAGCATTTCTGCTAGGAGCTGACCTGTTTGACCATGATTACCATTATCCGCTTGTCTACCACACATAACAATCTGGATATCTTTATTGTTTTCTTCTTGGATATATGCTTTAAGCTGAAATGCCACTTGTTCTGGTTTAAAATCAAGATTTTCCAAAACATCAATTCGAACAGCTTCATCTACACCGACTGCCATCGATTTACGTAAGATGGTGTCACTCTTTTGATCACCTAAAGTGACGACTTTGGTTTTAACCTTATGTTCATCACTTAAACGTAACATCAGTTCAAGTGCAGTTTCATCAAAAGTATTCATGATACGATTGGCATAATCAATGTTTATTGATACGTCATCCGATTCAACAACCCAATCATCTTTTAAAACGATATCTAAATCATATACTTGTTTTATACAGCTAATAATGGTCATAAGTTATCCTTTTTATTCTTGTGGTAATAAAACGCCTCTATTCATAATGCCATTTGGATCAAAAGCATTTTTAATTCTTTCCAACATTGTATACGCAGTGCCCAACTCTTGTTTCATCCACTTGGCTCTGTATCTGCCAACACCGTGGTGATGACATATTGAACCGTTGTATTTTAGTGTTGTTTCCATAATGATACCAAATAACTGGTCATATGTCTTTTGAGCAGCTTCAGTTGAAGGCGCACACATGGCACCAAACATAAAGTAAATATTTGTACCTTGTTCGTAACTGTGAGATGAATGACCAGTAACAGCTACTAAATGAGGGACTTCATTTTTTACTCTTTCAATAACTTCATCATAGATTGTGCCAATATCAGACCACATTGCTGAAATTTCACATGTATCTGCAACGGCACCTTGTACAGCATACATATCCAGATGGTCACAAATATCATTTCTATGAACCAACCAGATCTCAAGTGGTTTACTGCCAAGAGGTCTAGCACCATATTTTAAGGCAACTCTTGCTACTTCTTTTCCTTCTAAGCTTGCAAATCCTTCTGGACCTTCAGATAAGAACAACATGATACTCTCACCTTCTTCAACAAACGGACCATAACTTTCAGCCGCTTCAGTTCTATCATGTAATCTTGTTACAGCTGGTTTCCATCCGGCTTGTACAATTTCTTTAATTACTGACAAACCATCTTTGAAGTCTTTTATGGCAAAAGCCTGCATCACTCGCTCAGGTGCTTGTTTGAAAATCTTTACAGTCACTTCAGTGATCACACCAAAAGCACCTTCTGAACCCAACCAGATATGTCTTAAATCCGGACCAGTTGATTTTCTTGGATTGTTCTTGATTCTTGTAAGTGTCCCATCAGGTAAAACACCTTCGATACCCACTAACATATCTTCAATACCACCATATAATGTTGAGAACTGACCAATACTTCTAGTGGCTACCAAACCACCCATTTGCGCTAGAGGTAACGACTGTGGAAAATGACCCGACGTGTATCCCTTCTTATTTAATGTTTCTTCAAGGACTTGTAACGGCACACCTGCTTGAGCAGTAACGGTTAGGTTCTCTTCATTGATTTCCAAGATTTTATTCATATCACTCAAGTCTAAAACAACGCTCTGAGCTGGAGTTTCCAAACCCAAACAGACTCCTGAACCCCCTGTTCTTGGTACATTCACAATTTTTTCAGCATTTAAGAATGTAATCACTTCAGACGCTTCTTCTTTTGTTTGAATTTTTAAAACACATGTTGCCAATTGATCAGATGACCAACCAAAATGTTTTTGAACCATTCTTAACCCTGTAATATCTGTTGCAAATTCTTGTAAAACAGAGTTTTCTGTTAAAACTCTTTCTTTGCCTAATTTACCTTCAAAATACTCAACTACTCTTGATTGCTCCATCTTAAATCTCCTTATTTTCCTGTTTTATTGTTCTTGTTGCAATCACATCCACACCGGTATTCCCGATGTTTTGAGCAACAATATCACCTCTATGAACGGGACTTTTTACAGTCACCTTGTAGAGCAGTTCCGCCAGTTCAATCAGCCTATCCTTAGGAACTTCATCCACACTGATGACGGGTAAGCGTTTTACTGAACTGCCTGTAATTTTAACGGTTGTCGTCAACATGCGTTTAGGGTTTCTAAACTCATTTTCACCAAATACCAAACCGCGTTTGCATTGATTCTCACTAACGGTCAACTTTCCGTCTTTTTCATCTACAACTAAACTGCAACTGACGGGACACACAATGCATGTAAATTCTTTTTTCATAGCGTGGCCCCCTTAACATTTACAACAATATTCTGACTGGTGTCCTTAACAGACTGACTATCAAGTTCTTCAACCAACATTTCTGGAGGAAGTACCACACGATGTTTTTTCTGATAACATATGGTTTCTGCTACTTTTGCAATCACTTTTACATTTTCCTGTTTCTGTCTTACTCTGAAGTAAAGTGGTAATTTCGGTTCTAGATTGTCTTTTCTGATGCGCTGAGGTACAACAAACGATACATTTTCACCAGGCATCACCTCTGTATAGTCTTGTTCTAACTCCAAGTTACCTTGAATATACTTAGCAGCACCACGTCCAGCCATTTCACCAGTGAGCGATACATAATCTACCAAGTCAAATACTGTCACCACATTTCCTGCAGCAAAAACACCTGCCATCGAGGTCATAAAGTTTTCATCCACTACAGGACCATTGGTTTTGGGATCAATTTCTATATTGAGCTGTCTTGTTAATTCATTTTCAGGAATCAGACCAACTGCCAATACCAACAGATCACATTCAATATACCTCTTTGTACCTTCTATCACTTGCCTTTTCTCATCTACTTCAGCAACCGTTACACCTTCTAACTTATGCTGACCATGAATGCGAATGACTGTTGTTGATAAATGTAGTGGGATATCATAATCCACCAAACACTGAGCTATGTTTCTTGTAAGCCCGCCAGGCGAACTCATCAGTTCATAAACCCCTTCTACCGAAATGCCTTCTAAAGTCATTCGCCTTGCCATAATCAAACCAATATCCCCAGAACCCAATATCACTGCCTTTTTACCAGGTAAATACCCTTCAATGTTGATGTATCTTTGAACAGTACCAGCGGTTAAAACACCACTTGGTCTAGTCCCCCATATAAAGGCTTGAGATCTTGTTCTTTCACGACATCCCATCGCTAAAATTATTGTTTTTGCATAATACTCAACAATGCCTTCATTTGAGTTCATGGCATAAACCACTTTATCTTTTGTAATCTCAAGTACTATGGTTTCATAAGCGACTTCAATGGTTTCATTTTCTAATTCTACAATAAAGTTGTCTGCATATTCACAACCAGATAATCTTTTACCGAATCGATGCAATCCAAAGCCATCATGGATACACTGTTGTAAAATACCTCCTAGTGTATTGTCTCGTTCTATGATGATGACCTTTTCAATGCCTTGTTTCTTAGCTTCAATCGCTGCAGCAAGTCCTGCCGGACCACCACCAATTACTACTAAGTCCATTTGCCTTTTTTTCACAACCACATCCCCTTTTCTTTAACGACTTTGTTTGTGTAGTATATAAGAATCAGATCCTTTTAAAGTTATTTCCGTTAAAGGTTTATCCAGTTCCCTAGCAACAATTTCAAGTACTTTCGGTCCACAGAATCCACCTTGACAACGTCCCATACCCGCTCGGGTTCGTCGTTTTATACCGTCAATAGTCGTCCCTGGTAGTGGTGCGTGAATCGCATCTATGATTTCACCTTCGGTAATCAACTCACATCTGCAGACAATATTGCCGTATTTAGGATTCTTTTGTATCCATTTATCTTGTTCCTCATGACTTAAGTCTCTAAACTTAACAACAGGTTCTCTTGTCTTTTTAAAATCTGTTTTTTTCTGAATCGTTTTATCCATCTTCAAAAGAATTTTTTCAACTCTTTCAGCGATAGCAGGTGCTGACGCCAATCCAGGTGATTGAATGCCAGCAACGTGGATAAATCCTTTTACGGTCTCAGATGCTTCAATAATAAAATCTTCTTTGTAGTCTGCCGCTCTGATACCGGAAAAGAATGTGATGATTTCATTTTTTTTGATCTCATCAGTCACACCACTGCCCAGATTTAAAATATAGTCAAGATCTGCAGCTTCAACAGATTTATCTTCTTTAAAAGGTGTTTCTACTGCTGTTGGACCCCATAACATGTTGCCTTCTGGTGTTAAACTTGCTCCTCCACCCTTTGTGTTATTGGTTCTGTCAGTCTTTGCAATTACGCCACAAGGTGTATTGATAAATCCTTTTCTACTTTTATCAAAAATTGCTATGGCACCACGTCTTGGATGAATGGTATAGAATTTATCGTCTACCATCTCAGCAACTGCATCTGCATAAACTCCTGCACAGTTAATCACGTAAGTACATTTGATTGTTGAATGATTTGTAATGACTTCTGTAACTTTATTATCGGTTTTATTAATATCAAGTACTTTTGTGTTTAGTTTAAACTTAACACCATTTTCTATGGCATTTTCTGCAAAGGCCATACAGACTTCATGAGGTTCTACGATGCCCATGGTTGTCATCCATATGCCACCGATTGGATGACCAAGAAGATTGGGTTCTAGTTTATTCACAGCTTCTTCATTTAACCACTTCACACCAGGTACTTTCATCATTTGACGAAGTGGCCATATCAAATGACCTATACCTGTTTTTTTAATGATTTTTAAAACTTTAGCGATGCGCCATTCCTTTTGACGATAAAACACAATCAATGATCCCGGTCTTTTTAATTCGAAATTCAGATCTTTGGCTAACTGTGTATACATTTTATTGCCTTTTAAATTCAACTTCGCTTTTAACGATCCTGGTTTGGCTAGTGTCCCAGGGTGAATGTTACCATTGTTTGCCTTGGTCGCTTCCTCGGAAATATCACTGTTTTTTTCTAAAACAACAATATCCAAATCATATTGACTGAGCGCCCTGGCTACTGAACATCCAGATATGCCACCGCCAATAATCACAACATCACAAGATTCAACTTTTCCATTATTTTTAACACGTTTGATTTCATCACTCAAATCCTCTTTTTCCAATTTGAATTCCTTTGAGGTGATATCATTCACGACATTTCTTACACCTTTTACTTTCGCTGCTGTATGACCAATTTCTACAACATCGTTCCAATAATCTACTTCACCATTTAAAGTCACAATTTTTCTATCAGAAACATCAATATCGATGTTGTAATGGGCTATAGATTCCTTTTGACTAATTGCCTTTTGCACACGATCTCTCATGATCATCCCACTCACTTCCTAATTTTTAGTTCTATCATCTTTTTATATACAGGTTGTAATCTTTTATAAGTCAACTTGTAAACTTGCTGATAAAGTTTTTCATATTGTTTGGCCACTTCTGCTTCTGGTTCGTAAGTCTTTGTAATCCGTACCATTTGCGAAACCGCTTCTTCAACTGTTTTGTATTTATTAAGATGGACATAACTCAAGACCGCTGCTCCAAGTGCGGAGGTCTCGTGAGATTGAACGACATATACCTTTTTATTGAATAGATTGGCTAACAATTGACATAGTATATCACTTTGAGCACCACCACCTGACAAACCAATTTTTTCTATTGTATCAGACGTTTTCAATTCAATACTTTTTAAACCTTCTTTTATGGAATAACCTAATCCTTCTACTAAAGCTCTATAAAAATGTATCCTTGTATGTTTGTCATTTAATCCTATCAAAGTACCAGAAGCCCCAGGATGTCTTACATCACTCATCCAATAAGGTTGCATCAACAGCCCATCAGATCCAGGAGGTACCTTATCCAATTTTTCATTTAATAATCTTTCAATACTGATATTGGATTCCGAGGATTCGTTTTTTTCAAGTTCTGCAAATTCATCGATGAACCAACTTACCAACCAAAATCCTCTGCAAATGCCCAGTTCAGGATTGTATTTCCCTTTCATTGCAGCAGGATATACAGTGCCATAGGTATAAAGAGGCATATAATTCTCAGTTGTGGTTTGAACAGTCACCATCGATGCCAGTGAAACACTTACCGTTTTGGTATCAAAACAACCTACTCCTAACGTTTCACAAGCTTTATCCGATCCAGCTGCAATAACTGGAATTCCGGAAGGCAACTTAAACTGTGCTGCACAGGCTTCTGTCAGTTTTCCTATTTCCTCACCAGGATCAACCAAATCAAATAAATGTTCTTTGTTCACATAGAATATCCGTCCTTCTATATCTGTTCTCTTCGCCCAGTCCAACCTTTTTGCTGAAAATGGTATATAACCAGAAGCTGAAGTGACACTGTCTCTATAAAGACCTGTCATCTTAAAGTTTATGTAGGTTGATAAAAATAGTAATTTATGTACTTTTTCCATCAGTTCCGGTTCATGGCGGTCTACCCAATGATAAGGACAACTTCTATTATAATTATCTACAATATCCCAGACCTTCATCATTTTGTACGTTTTTTTGAGTGCACCACTCACTTTGTAGTTGTCTTTAATTTTCCTTGTATCCATCCAACTGATTGCATTTCTAAGAGGTCTCCCTTCTAAATCTACAAATACGCTGGTACTTCTTTGTGATGCCAAAGTCACGGCTACCACTTGTTTCATTACTTCAGGGCTTTGTTCCCAGAACTTGTCTACAGCACTCACTGCACTGTTCCAAAATATATCTGGGTGCATTTCTATAAAGCCTTCATCTGTCATTTCATACTTTGGATATTTTACCTTTGTTACTCCAAGTAAATC
This sequence comes from Clostridiales bacterium, assembly GCA_016342415.1. GTDB lineage: Bacteria > Bacillota > Clostridia > Peptostreptococcales > Acidaminobacteraceae > JABXKX01. The sequence continues at coordinate 236,794 of JAEIOD010000003.1, read as the reverse complement.
GCCTTTATTGTCATAAACAATTGCGCGCATACTTTGTGTGCCACAATCCAGCACAAGAACATATCCAGTTTCCAAAATGTTACCCCCCTTTTTAACCAGACATCCCCACATATAGACGTCTATACCACTATGGTATCTCTAACTTTTTAAGTTGTCAATAAAATACATGTGTTTTCACTTAATATTCTGAATTTTCATCATTTTCTATGTATTCAGATATTCACCACCAAAACGGTGTACTTTTCTGTAATTGTTTTACTAAATGAATCGCATATTCTACCTCTAACCATACTTTATATTGTAATAAAGTCACAAGTCAGTTATTATCACTTTATGTTTATCAAATAAATAATTTTTGATTCTTTATGAATATATAAGGGTATGATTCCATTAAACAAAAGGAGGCTACTGTGAAAGAGTGTACTAAAATAAATACATGTCCATTTCCAAATTGCGACAAATCTTATCATCTACTGACTTCAATAGATCATTTTATTGAAGATTACTGTAACGGCGAAAAAAAAGATGATTGTATTCGACTAAAACTCGAAGGCCATAATGGGGGAATTCATGTACCAAGCAATATGATGCCTGACGGTTTACCGCTACCTGGTACCCATCGAAGAGATTGGGATGAAGTTGCCTTAGAATTTAAAAAACATATTGAATAAAAAAAAACTGTCATATCGTTTTAACGATATGACAGTTTTTTTTGCCTCATCTTATCTTGAACCTGTATTCTTGCATTAATAGTTAATAAACACATTGAATCTAATAATTAATCACTTTATATCTTAATGTTTTGCAGCTCCTGAACGTTCGTAATTTATAAGGCGTTGAATAATACAGATCCTCACCAAAAAAATTATTGATATTTTTAGAACTTCCACTTTATCCATTACTTCATACCTCAAAGAGTAACAGTTTTTTTGATGAAAACTAACATTTTAATATTTTCATACAGATTGTAACGAGTCAGCAACCCAGTTATAATAAGTTTGTTAATAAATATGCATCAGAACATATTAAAATAGCATCAGGTAAACACAAAAATGGTGTTTATCGTATTTCTCATGTCAATAGTTTGCATAGGTAAGTTTTAAAAATGGGTTACTCGTTTTAATGGCGTTGCGACAAAGCAACTTCTTGTAAATGGGGCAACGAAGTTGATAGATACACAATTAATTCAATATAAAACAAGGACAACAAATATTCGTATTTATGTTCCACGATCACTTCAATGCATGAATAATACATTTTCATCTAATAAAGTGATATTCTTATAATTAGTAGAATATAATAAACATAAGAAAGATTTATATATTACATCTAATCAAAGGGGGCGTGATGATGAGAAAAAAAATTATAATATTCATCCTTTTAGCAACATTAATAGGATGCCAAAGTAAAGTTACAACTTTCAATGAAGTTATTAAAGATGGCAAAGTTGAAATGGATGGTATTGAATATGATATCCGTTCAGTTACAGAACTAACAAATGAATATGATAGAAATGATAATCTAATAAGAAGAGATAGCAAATATGATGACACAGAGCAATACACCGAGTTTGTCTATGATGGTGATTTGCTCATTGAGGAAAAAAGATTTTCTTCTCATCAAGATTCAACAGTTTTATATCATTATGATGAGTATGACAGAGAAATTAAGATAGAATATGTATATAAAATCGGAACACTAACAACAGAGTTTAAATATGATGGAACAACTAAAAGATTGATATCTAAAAATATGGATGGAAGTATTCAACAAGTACAGGAAGCGATAATTGATGACCAAAGTAATATATTGAGTTTTAAAAGTTATGATGCAGACGGTAATCTTCACGCTACATCCGAAAATACTTATGTAAATAATAAACTTGTATCCAGTGTTTCTATTGATAGTGAAGGTAAGAAAGTAACCAATTACTATGAGTATAATAATTTTGGTGACAGAATATTTTGGTATACAATTCATCATTTAGATGAACCAATAATGATGGCTCATTTTTTTGAGTATGTCTACAATAAGGATTCTTTGCCTATTTCAGTTAAAATTCATAGGGTTCAGTCTATTATAGAGAAAGATGAAATCAGGGATTATTGGGAGTAGCATAATAATATAATGAAGAAATGACAATTTGTCAGTTCTTTATTTCTATATCTACAACAACACATTTGTCAAACAGAGCCAAAATAAAAGTATTAATACGTTTCTGTGAACCTAACTTTCTGATTACCGCGTCAATGTCCGACTACACCTTTTTATTATTGTTCCAAATAACTAATCCTGAGATAACATCATATATTCTGTATATCCGAAATGAAAATATTTATTTAGTAATCTTTATTCGTGGTAGTTTTAATGTACAAAAAAGATGTTAACTATTATAGTTAACACCTCTAAAAATGCGCATATCCAAAATAGGAATCAATTGATCAAAGATATCTATCTAAAAGATTTGTACATATATTTTACATCATCAACAATTTCCCAGCCTGTATGTTCCCAAAACTCTCTTGATCCAGGATTTTTAGTGTTTATGAATAAAAACCCTGTTGTGATACCTATTTTCTTTAGTTTAGACAATGATCTGGTTTCCATCATACGTCCGATACCTTTCCCTCTATGTGACTTGGATACTGCAGTATGGTAAATAGAGCCTCTTCTACCATCATGTCCACACATTAATGCGCCCAAAAGATTATCTTCTAAATCATACACAACCGTGCTAAATCCTGGATTTCTATCCAAATAAGCTTCTAAGCTATTGACGGTATCAAACCTATCTGAATAGCCTGCATTAAAAGCATCTTTCCATAAAACAAGACATTTTTCTAAATCTGATTTTTCCATTTCTCTAATAATCATATATCCTCCTAAAGTCTGTTATACTTCTTACGATGATAATCATGAAGATGTTTAACTGTATCTATCAGTTAAAGATACAAAGTAACACCCCTATTATTATACTCTGTAAACATAGGTAAAACATCTATTTTTTACAAATATTGTTTTTTTATTAATAGACACATCAATCACTGGTGAATAGAACACTTCAGATGATACGTTCTAGGAACTGATATTTTTTATCCTTTTGGTTTACTTTGACTGTCCTATTTTACCACATTCATCTTCCACCCAAATATAAGCTGGTATCTCGTCTGCTATTTCAAATCCTAAAGCACAGGCTAGTTTTTGGGATTCTACACGATACGGCCATGTACACCAGTCTGGTTCAATACCACTATTTAACAACTCATTTATTAATGTAAATGCAGATTCTTTAGCGTATCCATTCCCTCTGTATTTTTCATCAGTACTGACATCAATCTCTGCATGGCCTTTACCTAACATAAATCCCGAGCAAAAACTGACACACTTCTGTTCTAAGTAAATTCTACTCACTGGATATTTTTTTTGAGAGCCTTGTTCTTTTTCAAAAGAAATTCTATTGTCCATATCTGAATTAACTTTTTTACTGTTTTTCTGCTCATTATACTTTTCTCTATTAAGATGGAATATCATCCTTTTATCTTTTATACCGTTATATCTTTTGAAAACATCATCTAGTACTTTATTCCATTTATCATTTGGGCTGAATACTATTGCTTCTTTTTGCTCAGATTCTAGCAGATATTGCTTGAATATAATCTCATCAATTACTTCAGTAACATTACTCATCTCGGCATTACCAGCTACATAATGAAATGCAAAAGGTGTGAATAAAATAGCAACTTGAGGATCATCCTCCTTGTCTACATATAGTTCTCCTTCATATTGTCCTTCTAAAGTTGAATAAATCACCGGTATACTATGTGTGTACTGCTCAAATAACTTGAAATATTTTTCGTTAATCTTTACTTTTATCATTTAATGTCACACCTTTCATTTTCTGTTTCAAAACTCGGTTCATCATCACAAAATAATTTTCTTTGTAAAAACGATCTCCAAAGCTTCATCTTCCAATAAAAGAGACCCTGAATCCCTATACTTTAACTTTCTATAGAAATGTTGAGCTGATTCGTCAGATAAAGTAGATGTCATAACAATTTCATGACCCTTTTTCTGCATTTCCTCTTCCCAAAACTTAACCAAACTTTTACCAATTCCCTTACCTCTGAATTCTTCATCAATCATCAACAAATTCATGAACGGTATATCATCCCAAAAGTAGCCATAACGCAACCATCCAATTATTCTATTGTTATTCTCAACAATTATCACTTCTTTATTTTTTATTTTTCTTTCTAATAATTCATTTGCAATATGTGTATCGCAACTTCTTAAATATGTAAAGTCATTAATGCTTGCATATTCAAAATTGTACATAGTAAGTCCTCATTTCTAATATAATTTCATTTTTGTCTTAACACTTCTTTTTGTCTCTAATCGATCGAGCTGTCTTTTAGCTAATTTATACCAATGATTACGATATTTATGATTAACCTTCTTACCTAAAAAACGAACGATGATTGACAATGCAATTAATTCAATAGAATATAAATCATCTTCAGATAAGTTAGAGATTTGTGAATATCCTTCTAAAAGATATGAGTAACTCTTCTCATCTTGATATAATCCAATAAAGATCGCTAAGTCATATAATCGAGTATTTCCTCGTACTTCACCAAAATCGATAATCCCACTATAGTTTCCTGAGTCATGGAATATATGAGAGATATCAAAATCACCATGTACAAGAACAGCATCTTCCACTTTCACAAAACTGGCAGCTGCTTGCATATGCTTTTCTATTAGATTTTGCTCGTCTTCTGTGAAGTCATATAATCTTAATTGATCCAAATCGTATTTTAAATACTCACAAAAATAATCCTCAAACTCTAATTTTTCACCTTTTAACATCAAATGACTTTTTTTATCAATCCAACCAAATCCGTTAACAGGGATAGTATGTAATAAAGCTAACTCTCTCCCAGCTTCTATGAGTATTTCTTTTAAATTATCCTCTGGAGATTTATCTTCTATACAGTCTCCAGGTATCTCATCCAATATCATCAAAGATAGGTTTGTTATTTCATTTTTTTCTTCAAAATACAGAACTTTTGGTACCTTCATTCCAAGGTCAGAAAGTTTTTCATGAACCAACACTTCAGATGCAAAACTACCTTCTTCTGGCAAGAACCTGATATAGTACGTCCTGTGATCAGTTGTAATACGATAAACAAATGTTGAACAGCCTTTTAATACTGGTTCAACTTTAATATCTTCACTGAAATATTTTTGTGCTATGATTCTAACATCTTTAATCTCTGGTCTTTTAATAATAATTTACTCCTTCAGGTTTATCTATTTAGGGTTTCTTTGCTAAATATAAATCCATTGTATCATTTAGTATAAAAACTCCTCCATGCTTATTAATGACTCCTTTTATTTCATCATAGAACACTTCCTTGATATCATCGGGAAGCATACGATGATCGGAATATGTATTGAGTAGTGAAATATAATCTTCTGCATTAAAACTCCTTGTTTGATGCCTCAACTTAAACTCTAAGTCTATAAATCCATATTTTCCAGTTGACTCCATTACCAAATTGTATTTTTCTTGATTATCCTTAACTAGATTTTCAGTCGGCGTATATTTATTATAAATACATTGAAGTTCTTTATGGGCACTATTTTCTCTTCCTGAAGGTCCATTCCAGAACAGAGCTAAAGTACCACCACTTCTAAGCATATCAAATACTTTTTGATATCCTATTTCTTCTGGGATCCAATGAAAAGCTGTTCCTGAATATATCAGATCAATACTCTCTGGAGTATGACTATAGTCTTCAAAAGAAAGGTTATGTATTTCAAATTTCTCATATGTACTGAATTTGTTCTTTGAGTAGCTCCCCAATCTATTTCCTAATTCAATTGCCGTCACTGAACAACCAGTCTCCAGGATAGGTGTCGTCGCTTGTCCTGTACCAATTCCTATTTCAACAGCTTTCTTTGTAGCATCTAGCTTCGAATAGTCAATTATAGCTTGAACCTCTCATGATTAAAATCACAAGATTCCTAGGTAGAAAAGCCTAACGGCTTTTAATGGACTAGGCTATCCCGGTGGTTCCCACCGTTTTTTCATTCCTTACGCAATTTGTTTTAAGCCTTCTTTTAATATGTTTTACTCGCATTGTAATCTCTATTCATTTTCTCCAAATAATCAATATACTCATCAATGGGTCTATCAAAATTATCTTTTAGACTTGAAAACTCTCTACTTAAGGCTGGTTGATCTTTATCATCAGCCAATTTTCTGTATTCTTTAAACATAGTATCTGCATCATAATGGTAATAATTATATTTTTCAGCTATCGTCTTTGAAGCTGTGGTTTTGCCACCGCATGCAGTTCCACCGATCCAATACACATTCTGCAAATGATATCTCAGTATATTGTTTTCTATTTTCATTTCCACCCTCATTATTGGACATATCCTTAATCCAGTTTGCCTACTTTATTATAATTCGAATAAGAAGTTCATACTATGAATACAATAGCTTTAATCAATCTTGCTTGTCTAAATAATCTAAATGTCTAATTCCGATTCAAAAGAACTGACTCACTTCATATTATGCACATAAAAGTAACATCAGACGTCTGTACCTTATATAACTCAAACGAAAAAAAGAATGCTTCCCTATTCAGCAGCATTTCTTTTTTTATTGTAGAAGATCCCAATATTCATTTTTTACGAATCAAAGCATCCATCAAGTTTTTCAACAACTATAGGAGTCGAATTATTATCCTTATCCACTGATGTGTTTCTGAGTGTATGATATACTTCTGATTAAAAGGTCGTCATAATTAATAACTTATAAAATTTCCTTAACTTTGAATCGATCCTTTTGATTAAAGAATGTCATATCTGCATACCCTGCATAAATTTTTCCTGAATGTTCTACCCCTTTAGGAATAAAGTATCTATCCCCTTTTTTATACAAAGTAGTTATACCATCAATTGTTAACTCTATTTCTCCTTCAAGTACAATCCCCCACTGTTCATCATGGAAATGTTCAGGTAAATCAACATCTTTACTAAAACTCATATAGAGAATTTGATGATTTTCTCCTTGTGATAGATAAGCCTTAATACCGCTTATTGGAATATCTGCTTTTGGCAGTTTTATAATCGGATCTGGAAATATCGTGTTCATTACCTCTCCTCCTGTTGATAAGATGTGATATTAGAAACTCTAATTTCACAACTAATAATCATTTATTAACGAGTACATTATCAAGTCCTGTTTTATATTTCTGAAAATGCAATATTCTTTTAAGAGACCTTCCTTATCAAACCCCAATTTTTCAAGAGACTTATGAGATGCTATATTGTCAGGATAAACTAACGCCTCTATTCTGTTTAATTCCAGATTGTGAAAACCGTATTTAATAACTTCTGAGATTGCCTCAGATACATATCCCTTTTTCCAATGATTATTATGAAGTTCATAACCAATTTCAGCTCTTTGATGTTTCTTATTCCAATTATGAAAGCCACAGGTTCCAATTAGGATGTTTTCACCTTTTAACTCAATTCCCCATCTGATGGATTTTTCTTCCTCAAACGACTTTGCAAAATTAGATATCAATTGTTCTGCTTGACTCATTTCTTCATAAGGAAACATACCGTAGTATTTCATAATTGTTTCAGATGAAAAAATATCAAACAGAGCCTCATTATCATTTGACCCTATTTCCCTTAAAATTAATCTTTCTGTTTCTAATACTGGAAATCTGTTTATAACATTCATAAGATCCCCTTTCATAGCGAATAAAATTATTCTTTAATAATATACAAAACAAAGTGCTCTGGTCTCAACACGCCTAAATCAATAGCATAATAAACTTGATTTAAATCACCTACACACTCAAAACCGCATTTCTCCAATGCTTTTCTTTCACCAATATTTTCATTCATTGTGTAAGCAAATATTGAGTTTGTATGTTGTAGTGATTGAAGATGTGTTATGGCCAACTTTTGTGCATCCGTTCCATAACCTTTACCTCGTTCATCAGGATCAGCGATTATGATATTCAGTTCCCAATCTATCGTATGAGGATCTGATGTAAATCGCCATTTTCGATAATAGAATCTCCCAATCGGTTTGCCATCGATTGTCTGAATCATATAGTACTGGCGGTCAGTGTTATGCAAGAATAATGCTCTTAGTGCTTCTTCATTCATATCAGGAACAGATTTATAAGGTCCTTGAGCATTTGAATCCAAAGTCCATTTGATTAATAAATCTACGTTTTCATTTGAAGCTTCTACCAATCGAATGTGTTTGTTTTTAAGCATCATAGCCTCTTTTCTTGTATCATTTCCAATCCTATTCAAATGACCATTGTGGTGTTGCTGTTATTTTCAAATCAAGTATTAGTGATGAATAAAAATGTAATTGCATATCTACTTTATCTTTAAATAGACAGTTCCCTGAAGGTGTTTCCAATCTATCTTTAACTAAGAATTCTTCTAACTTGTTAATATGGTTTTGTAAATCTTCTATTTTTTCTGTTTTTGATTTCGGAACATCTTTTAATTCCCACAATCTAGTTTGTAGTATTTTAGAACTGCTAAAACGGTCGATATTATCTGCATCGGTCACTATCTTTGCTTCTATGATATCCTCGTACTCATAACCTGCTTTACCATCGACGTGAGTCGCAATTGAAAAACAAATATCTTCTATTTCTTTATTTGATAAGTTCAATGTCCTTAAATATGGTTTTGCGAGCTCAGCAGACACCCTGCCATGATCTATGCCTTTTTCACTTTCAAACTTACCAAGGTCATGTAATAAACAACCTAGTACAACTATCTTTTTATTGGCATTTTCTTTTACTGCTAGATCCAATCCGATATTGGCAACTCTTAAACTGTGTTCAAAACGATAATCAATTTCGTGTTGATCATATTCTGATTGGCTCAATACATCGTATAAGAATTCTTGTGTTTTATTTATAAGCTTCTGCATCTATCTATCTCCTATTTTAGAATCACTATATTCTCTTTTTAATAGCGAATAATGTAATTGATCATAGATCCTATCATTTATCCAATAATGTTCTCTAATAGTACCATCTAGGCAAAATCCTTCTTTTTCTAGTATTTTTACTGAACCTTCATTATTTGAAGCTGTTGTTGCATAGACCTTATTCAACTCAATGGTTTCGTCATTAAAAATCAGATTAAGAAAGAGTTGGAGCATCTTCTGTCCATATCCTTTTCCTCTATGCTGTTTTGGTAAGTAATAGCCAAATTCCGCACTATGATTCCTAGGATTATAATCAAATAATGTAATCTTTCCTAAAACCTCTTTTGTCTCACTCGTTTGTAATATATATGCCTGAACACCTGTACCAATAATATGTTTCATAGCAGTAATATAATCACTTAACGAGCCCATTTCCTTAATTGGTCTACAGGTATGATGGTCACGATTTTCTTCTTCTACAATCCAGTTATAAAGCAGTTCAAAACATTCCATATCATCTTCACATAATTTTACCAATCTGTATTTATTCATAAGATATCCTTTTCTGTATTGTACTTAAATTTTTCTATATTACCTTTTCAATTAAATGCTGGTCTGCACCATCATTTTCTTCATGATAAACCACACCCAAATCACTATAACCTTGTTTGATAAACCACTCTAGAGGTCCATTCGGAAAGGCGACATCCTGAGAAGCAATAGCATATATTTTTTTATAACCATCCCGCTTCAATTCCTCTTCTAATTTCTCCAAAGGATAACTTTTATAATCATATATAGGATCAGAAGCATATACACAGGTCAGAAATGCTGAATCCGCTGATTTTGGGATATCATACGGTACGGCCATTGTTGGTACATATTCCACTCCACCAACACATTCACTATCCACATAATGAAGAACACCCATATGCTTTAAATCATGGTCAGACATAAGCTGATTCAACCACATACCTTTTTCAGCTGAACTGTTTTTACATGTCTTTGAACAACATAGTTTTTTGATATCAGATGAAAGCTTTGGAATCAATAACTTTAATTCACCTTTTACTATTCTGTTTTCACTTTTAACAATATAAGGTGTTCTATGAAGCATCTCCCCATTTAGGTAGCTTAGAATCAACTCTTCGGTAATCGGACCCGTCCATCTAAGTTTTTTATCGAATATTGTAAATGTTGGTGAAAATATATTAAGTTCTTTAACAATATCTTGATGTTTACTCATCTCAATATAGTTCACTTTAACATTATATTTTTCTTCTACAGCTTCCAGTGCTTTCATATTTGAAAAATTATAAGGGCATTGAATGCCCCAATAGTAAAAATCTATCATATTGTCTCTCTTTTCTTATATAGTCTTCTTTGGTTTTTTCTTAGCATTTAATAATAGGATTAACGAGTCAAGGTCAGACTTATCTAAAATTCGAACCCACATCCAACGACCGTCATGTAGTTGTTCAGTCGTATCAAATACGGTCATGATGTTATCATTAATTTCAAGTCTCATCATTTCAAGATTTTCCGCTTCTTTTTTTCCCAACACGATTAATATTGAAAATGCCTCTTCCTCAGGGAAAAAATAACAAAGTGTTTTACCACTTCTTCTGTAACGGATAGTCCAACCGTACTTCTTTGTAAAGAACACCAATTCAGGTTTGAAATCATAATGAGTCTTTAGATAAGTGTGTATATGGTCCCACAACTCTACTCGACTACCAATGTAATTGTGTATATCACTATCAGAGGGTGTTTCTTGTTTATTTAACATTCGGTCATATTTCATTTTTCCTCCCCATTAACATAATTTAATTTCCAACTTTTCAAGATCAACACTATAGTTGTTTTTCAAACAAAAGACCATCTATCCATCTTCCATTGACTTTCATGACCTTCTTTTCTTCACCAATCCATTTAAAGCCGTTCTTCTCTAAAATTTTCCTTGAACCAATGTTTTCTGTTGAAGTACCTGCCTTTATACATGTTATACCATATTTTGCAGCAGCTTTTTCAAGTATCAACTTTATTGCTTCTGTCGCATAACCTTTGCCTTGTTCATTTTCACCTATACGGTAACCAAGTTCAGCTTCTATCACTTTTCCCTTTGTAATTGAATGGAGATTAATTCGGCCGATCATTTTCCCATATGAATCACGAATGAGATGCATATGACATGTTCCTTCTGATTGCTCTTTTAAGATTTCTAACATCATCATTTTAAAAGAACAGAACTCAAAATATCCCTCTGGTCTAGGTGATAAACCTTTTTCAAAGAAAGTTTTGTTCTCAACTTCAAAGTTATAAATATCCTCTAAGTTGTTTAAACTCATACGTTCAATCTCAATAGTCATTTTAGTCCTCCGATACTTCTACAGATTAATGGAAACCCTTCCAGTTCATAACTAGAAGGGTCAAAATCTTAACTTGATTAATTAATGATCTAAAAAGATCATAATTCTAGTCCTATATAATTACTACAGTCAATTTATTTTCTGTTCTTCCAGATCATCTGGTGACAATAAGAATATCTCGTAGATTTCTCGACTATGTTTTTCAAATACATCAATAATTTCAGGATCAAACTTTATACCAGAATTATCTAATATAAAACTCACTGCCTTCTCATAAGACCATGCACCTTTATATGATCTACTATGCGTTAATGCTTCGAAGACATCTATTATACTTGTTAGTCTTGCTTCTAGAGGTATATTCTCACCACTCAATCCTTCTGGATACCCTGTACCATTCCAATTCTCATGATGATACCTGACCACATTATGTACTGATTTTGATAAACTATCCTCTACATTATCAATAAATTCGAACTTGTCAGTTGCATGGGATTTAATCATTTGAAACTCTTCAGCATTCAATTTACCTGGTTTGTTAAGGATATAATCTGGTACAAATATTTTGCCAATATCATGAACCGAACTTGAAATGGTTATATGACTGAGTTTTTCCTCATCATATCCATACAAACTGGCCAAATATGTTGTGGCTTCAGATACTCTTTTAACATGATTGGCAACAAATTGATCTCTTTTTTCTATTAATTCACCTAAGGATACTAAAAGTTTTGTTTTTTCTTCAACTCTTGCATTGCTTATAATAATCGATTGCAAAGCTGATAAAAGATTGATTATATAGATACTCAAAAATTCCTTTTCGATAATCTCATGACTCGTTTCTATATAGATATAACCCTCACAGTTATGAGAACTTTCATATTTAACAATAATCATATCCTCAGCAAATAAAATATTCTCCTCAGCATGAGTCGCTAGAACCAAGTTCTCTAAAACTGAAGCATGAAGAGTTGATTCTTTTACTTTTAAACCCGCCTCTGTTTGGTAAGCTTTTGTTACGTATTCACTTGAATCTACATAATAGGCATCATCGTACTTGATGATGCTAACAACTTCAATCATTTGGTCATTTAATATTTCCATAAGATGGTCTACAAAGTTAATAAATAATAAATCCATATTTTGAATAGATGATAAAGTTGATATACAAGATAATAACTGCTTTAAATGAACATTTTGATCCAGAATACTCTTATTTTGGTTTCTGATTATTTTTCTATAAAAGAGAATAGTCATCCCTGAAGCGATAAGCATTGCAATTAAGATTGCTATGGTGCCTTTCATAGCTTTCGGTATATAAAAACTCTTATCGCGGTTAAGCATATTATCTAGGCCGTGATAATACAATGACTCCTTGTCCGCTTTTAAATCCATAACATGTTTATCAAAACTATCCAACAAAAATTCATTTGAAATCTCCGATGTTATCAGTTTTATTTCAATTGGATTAAACTGAATTGGCGTTAAAGCCAAAGTATGATTCGAGTCATGGTACTCTCCAAATAAACGACTGACAATTCCAGCATCCACTAAACCTCTTTCCAAATCCACCAACATTTCTTTTCTGCCAGGATACTCTACATATTCAACATCAATATCAAACGACTCCAAAATGTATTTAATGCCGTTGGCACTTTTAAAATGCACATCACCGGTCTCTACTCCGATTCTCATACCTTCCAAATCAAAATAACTTTCAACGTCGTACTTATTGTTGGTATATACCTGTCCCCAATTGGTGTAAAGGGTTTGAGTATTATAAAGGTACTTTTCAGCCCTTTCCTCTGTATAGGCAATTGCCAAAACAAGATCCAACTCACCTTGTTCCAATTTGATAAAATTTTCGCTGAGTGTATTCACTTCGTAAGTGATATTCCAATTTTCCTTTTGTGCAACATAGTTCATAATTTCAATAAAAAAGCCTGTTGGATTGTTCTTTTCATCCAAACCGACCAATGGCAAATTCTCATAAATGCCTACTAATATATCAACTTTTTCTACTTCAGGTGAATTTTCATTTTCAATTACCATTATATTTACATTTTCGCCATACGAATTAAACACAAACATTATCAGCATACACGCTAGAAATAGACTTAAAACAAATCGTTTCATTAGTTCTCCTTCGCTTAAGTACTTCACTGTCAATTGATTACAACTCCAATCAATAACTCAAATTACAATACTACTATTATTTTAAACTAAGAGCATACCAAATACCACAGCGTTTGATAACATTACAAAATCTGAGCTAAATTGTATGATTATAAGTCACATAATGTATAAAAGATGATATGAATTTGAAACAAGTAGATCATTTAATGTGTTAAATAGAATCTATTTCTTATCACATACCACAAATAGTATTTACTTGCGATACCGACTGTCTATATAATCATAAATCTGTTGTATTTCCTCTTCATAGTCAGTGTTGATTTCAAAATACGGTTGGTCATATAATTGACATTTTAATTTAAAATATTGATGTTCCTCGATAAAGTTATGAACCGGACGCTCCTCATCATAACCTCTTTTTTCAACAACACATCTATGTTTTAGAATGCCTGTTTCAAATTTAGTCTGAACATATTGTTTAGAAAAACCAAAAAATATAGAAATAATCTTTTCAGCATATTCCTCTTCAAACTCCTTTAAAAACTCAGGTAAAATATAACATCCTTCTATGATTAAATTTTGACTGTTTTCTATACTGGTTTTTATGATACCTTTTAGCATTGGCCAGAGTGCAAGTCCAATCTTTTCATTGCTATCACAAGGTGTAAAACCACAATTTTCATCAGCTCTAAAAATACCCATTTTAATATGATCAATCGAGTAATACGGGATTTTATATTTTTCCAAAAGTGTCTGTGACATCAAGGTTTTGCCTGAACAGCTTGCCGCACTAATGATTATAATCATATGTTACTCCTTCTTTATCTTATATTGTATGTAATCTATTATAAGAACTTCATGTTTTTTTCTCGACTTCTGTGTTTACGATTTTTATCGTAGCTTTCCCAATACACTCTTTTTTCATTATACTGGGTTCGAGCATCTTTATCTTCATCACTGTATCCGACTAATGCTATACCAAGAGGCACGACATAATCCGGCAGATCTAAATAATCAGATACAGGCTTAATAGCACTTGCTTGAGGATATAAACCTATCCAAACCGATCCCAATCCTTTTTCTGTTGCAGCAAGTAAAATGTTCTCCATCGCGGCACTGCAATCCTGCACCCAATATTTCTGTATGCCACCTTTGGCAAGCTTCATATTCCCACAAACCACAATTGCTGCAGGAGCATTGTAATTGCCGAAATACAGATTTTTTCGTAGCGAGTCCATATTCTCTGTTATCACTATGAACTCCCAAGGCTTATTATTACAGGCAGTCGGTGCAGCCATACCCGCTTCCACCAAGTGTATCAGAATGTCTTTATCAACCGATTCCTCTTTATATTTTCTGATACTTCTTCTTTTAAATATTATGCTATTACCATCCATTAAAACTCCTTATTGTGAAAATACTTGTTGTAAAATATAAGATTGATACGATAAGATCATTCCCTTTTTTACATCTTCATATTTTAGCCACTTCAATTGATGATCTGGTTCGATACCATCTTTTATTTTTTCATTTAACTTCACTCGATATACGTTCCCGATCAATTTATAATAGTGACCTCCGTTTACTGTACAGTGGTACTCTGTCAATCGATCAACAAACTCAAGAATTTCAATGCCGTATCCGATTTCTTCAATGAATTCCCGTTTCAAAGCAGTGATATGATTTTCACCGGCTTCTATACCACCACCAACTAACAAGTGGGTACCTCTTACATGTACAACGCCAATCTCACCGTTATCATTGTCAAAAATACCATAAACACCTTCACGTTCAATATACTTTTGATTCTCAACTATTTCTCCAAACATAATGACTCCATTCATTTTATATTTTTAATTGCTTCCATATAAACAATATCTTCTGAATGATAATTATCTAGAATAAACATTTTCAGATACTCTGAATACTCATCACTCTGATTGCTTCTTTCTGCCCAGGCAACTTCTGTTGCAGCATTTAATAACAACCCCTTATGTATAATCTCTTTATCAATAGTTTCATCTTTATAATAACCTTTTAAGTAGTATTGAGTAAATAAAACAGCATTCTTTGTCATCACTGATGTCGGGTAATCTGTAGTATCAACAATAAAATTAATGGTACGTGCTATATCGAAAACGGCTGGACCCAATGAAGGTTCTGCCCAATCCAAGACTTGTAACTTCCCATTTTTAATCATCATATTGTAAGGCATAAAATCACCATGTAACAATGATTGTTTTGAAGGAATATTCTCCAGCAATTCCAATAGCCAAGAGTTTATATCTTTTGAAAAACATGTGTTTCTGTTTAAAAAACTTCTAAAAAACGTTTTACAATCATTTAACTCACAAAGTTCTGGTGTGACTTTTTTATCATGAAGTTGCCTATGCATTTGTCCTAATAGGTTGGCATAGTATCTTAGTCTATCCTTATTGTCTTCAATTTCATCTTGAAAAAGCATGCCATCAACTTCTTCCATGGTATATCCTCGTCTTGAGTTAACCGTTACCTGGTCATACACTTTCGGAGCAAATTCAGTTGTATCTCCTAAATGCTTCGCTGTATGATACTCTAAAAAAAAGTCTTCTTGATCAAACATGTCTTCTCTAAACAGTTTAAGGACTTTTCCTCCTTCAATTCTATAAACCTCTGATGTTTCACCTTCACCAATCTTTATCATTATTGTCTCCTATATTAAATTTATGATCTTCTTTGCATTTATCAATTTATCATCCTGATGTGTATCTATTGATAAATCATAATACATATTCTTATGAACTATATTGATTTGACCCTTTGCATTTCCAATACGTCTATCTCCTCTTTCTACTTCTCTAAGAACTAGAACTTCCTCAGGACAGTGAAGACCCACCTGTAAAACAGGATAACCCTTCAAGACATCAAAGAAATCTTTTCTAGACTCCTCGCAATCAAACAATGTATCAACAACAACACTTACACCGCTATCTGAAAACATAGCAATATTTCTATGAAAATAGTGATAAGTCTCTACTGGTATCAGCCTTTTGTCGTCTCTTGCTTCCATTAAGTCAATGAAGTAAGCATACTCATCAACACTCAAGTGGAAATACTCTGGTAATTCTTTAATAATTTCTTTTGCCATCGTCGATTTTCCCGAACTCGATGTTCCGTTCAATAAAATGATATGACCTTTTTTACTATTTATTGTTTCCATCTGTTCTCCTAAACTTGTTTTAAATACAATTCAATTGGTTTTTCATAAACAACCGGCTTATTATCCATATCGCGGTAATGAAAATCGCAATCTTGTTTCTTAATAAATTCCTTAAATCCCCAACCAGTATACATAGCATGTAATTTCTCATAATGGTCATTATCTATGCCAACAGTTACTTCAGAAAAGCCTTTTTCTTTAACTCGGTTTAATACTGTATTCATGAGTTGACTCGAAAGCCCTTTCCCTTGATAATCCTTATGAATTCTTAGTGCATATAAATAAGCTCTATTTATGCCATCAGCTTCATCTTTATCTTCTGAATCCCAAAAAATATAGAGTTCACCAATGAGTTCATTCGAAATATTTTCAACGGTCCAAAACTCTATTGTTTTATTTGTCATTCCTTTGATAAAATAGTGATATGTATTGGAACAACTATGATTCCACAAGGTCTCAAGTTCTGAAACACTACCTCTTCTAATCCTCATAATGACCTCTTTCTCTATATACTCTTAAGTGTTAATACTATCAACACTTAAAATCATGCCAATTTAGTGGTGTTATCTCATTATTATTCCAATCTTCTCTAGTGATACCATAACCAATCGCATCATAGACATCTCCATTTCTACATGTCCATGCTTTTCTATAATGAGATTCTTTAACAAAACCACATTTCATAAAAACACATCTCATAGCAAAGTTATCTTGTCTTGTATCGCCTTCTATCCTATCAATATCAGAGTATGTATTAAAAACATAATCCACCATCCATTTAACAGTTTTGACACCCAAACCCTTACCCTTATGAACACTTGAAATTCTAACATCAAACAGAGGTGTGCCATCATCCAAATCATATATTCTTACAAAGCCAACTATGTTGTTTTCATCTGATTTGACCCAAAAAGTTTTAGTACCTTCATTATCGTAGTAATCGTCGTCATATGCCGCTCTAATTCTTTCAGGTTTTGAATTTGGTGTGGCATGGTATGTCCATGTATCTGAAGTCATGAATTGTATCATGTCCTCAATATCATGGTTAAATGCTTCATAGTATACATTCATATAATACTCCTTGAAATATTGTTCTTATTAAAGCAACTCTTCTATATACACCTCAATGTAGGGTATTTGTTCAACATATGTCATAATATCTTTTAGAGTCGAGATAACCTCTTTTGTACCTAAGAGTTGTTCTTCTTCGTTGGAACTTTCAATGCCTAAAGATCTCTTTATATTATAATCAAGCCATTTTAGCTTACCATCATTTATTGCATATATAACATCTATGACTTCGTATAAATCAATCTCCTTTGTCTCGCTATAAGCTTGTAAAACACTTTGAAACTCTAATTTACTTTGACCGCCACCAGACCAATCCAAAGCAACGTTTAGAAGCTCCAAACCTGCATTGACGGGACCAGCAGATTCCCAGTCAATTACTACAGGTTCCATATCACCTTGCCACATAATGTTTTTAGGATCTAAATCTCTATGACCGATTACATTACTCCGGTTGTTCCTTAAAGCATTAATGGCTTTTTTTTCTATCATCTTAATCTTTTCTAAACTTGAATTAAATTCATCAAACCAAATGGTCTTAGACGCTAAAGGGATATATTGATCCCAATCTATTGAATCAATAGAAGTCCCATTCTCATTTACTTCTTCAAAATTCAAATTATGTAATTTTGCCAATAAGGTTCCAATTTTTTTGCATATCGATTGATCAATATGCTCTTTATGTAATGTTTTACCTTCAATCCACGGAAAAACAAGATAGTGTTGATTACAACATTGTTGAACCACTTTATCATTAAACTTTAAAGCATGGACTGATTTTATACCGCTTTTATAAGCATGTCTTGCAAAAGCTTCAGAAAATATGTAATGTCCCATGGCAGGTTTCCTTTTCATGATAATCGGGTTTAAAACTTTTACTGCATACTCTTTATCCTTAACACTTACTTTATACATATGATGAAGTAGACCACCTGTCACTCTTAACGGTTCTTGTATCACTTCACCAAGATTAAGTTGTTTAAATAGTTCTGGTATCTTATTCATCTAACCCACCCTATATTTGCATCTTATCCTCTTTCAAACTAAGTTTCATTGTCATAACCATGCTTAATCCATTCATGTACCTAATTTCAAATGAATATGCTGCAAATCGCATGTTAGCTGATACGTGTTCAGATGCAAATCCTTATAATTAGTTTATTTCAGTTTCTTTTCATAACAATGATAATTCTGATGGTTTACTGGTTTAGAATCAAAAACAACTGTTCCCACTTTTCTATAACCATTTTTTTCATATAATTTCAGAGCAACCTGATTTTCAGAGAATGCATCCAGTCTCATCAAATTATAGTTTGCTTTGATTGCATACTCCTCACACAGCTCTAAAGCCTTTTGACCGTACCCGTTTCCTTGAAAAACCGGATCTATAGCCAATGCATGAATAACCAGCTGTGCCCCCTCATTGTATCCCCAGTTAAGTGATGACCATTCGTCACTTTGAAATTCATCTAAAACCACCGAACCGACTATTTTCTTATTTTCAATGAAGAGAAACAACTCTTCATCCTCTATACATATTTTGTACATTTCACTATTCGGATACTTGTCATCCCATTGGTATATTTCGTTCTGATTCAAATAATCCGTACAGTCACCATAAAGTTTCTCTATTTGTCCTAAATCTTCAATCTTTGCTTTAACCATCAACATAATTAAGTCCTCTTTTCAGTAATTTTCGATTAATATTTTGATTGGCCTTAATATCATTTTATTAGGTTATTTCACCTAACAGCCTTTTTAAATAGTTATACTCAATCCTTTTCTAAAATATTTACTATATTTTTAGCAGATGACAAAGGTCTGAAAACTTATTAATAACATAATCTACATCTTCAGAATTCTTGAGTTCATCTCTTTCTATAAACTGTTTTGCCATTGCCGTTGTGATACCAAGTTGCTTAGCACCCTTTAACTCATCAGAACCACCATCACCAACAAATAAACACTTTTCTGATATTGTATTCATCTTATTTAAGGCTATTTCATATATCTCTGCATCTGGTTTTACACAACCGACTTCATAAGAAAAAACAACGTCATCAAATAGCTGACATAATGGTGATGCTTTCCAATACATCACATCAATAATATCTGCATTGCTTATCAAACACAGTTTGATTCCTGCTTCTTTTATTTTTTTAAGAACCTCTATAATGTCTTCATCCACACCTATTAAAGCATCTTTAAATCGTTTTTTTCTTATATGCATTAAGTTTTCTATCACATTATCGGTTAGATCCAACTCTGCTTTTTCTATCATCTCTAATATGATTTGTTTAGGATCAGTAACTCTACCTGTTGCACGATCACTATATAACATTTCATCTTCAGCTATTTCTTCCCAGTCTTCTTTAGAAAGACCAACCACATCGTATTCATTTGTGCTTAACTTGTACTTTGGCACAATCAACGTATAAAACAGGTCAAAAAAAACAACTTCAATATCTTTTAACATCAGCGACCTCTATTTCTAGTATTAAACCTCAACTGTTAATACACCCATTTTCCCCATAGATAATTCACCTATGACTTGTCCGTTTCTGAAAACATAACACCCACCGTTTGATCTATTATCATCCTCTACAAAGCTATTGATCATGTAGACATCATAAGGTAAGACACTTGTTCTTTCCAAGTATTCATCTAAATATTGTTGATGCCATGCTGTCATAGAAAAGTCGATATACAACGGCCAAAGTAGTGCGTCTATTCTTAATTCTAATAATTCTTCTAAAAAAGTATCATCCCATACATCACCACATATAGCAGTAGCATATACCTTATCCTTATAAGTAAACGTATGAAAACCAGTACCTTCTAAATAGTCTTTGGTAGCAATGGATTCTTTCCACCCTTTTGATACTCTGCGAAACAAATCAACTACATCACCATTATTGTTTATGACGATATTCGAACTAAAAAGTTTATGATTCTCTTTTTCAATAAAACCAAAAGAGATCCCACAGTTATATATTTTCGTAAGTCCTTTTAGAGTGTCCATTAAAGGACCTTTTACATCAATTGCTCTTTTAATATCTTCTTTATAATCCCAAGTTAAACCTTCAAAGCCCTGTAAGAAACTTTCCCCAAAACAGAGTAAATCATAATCTTTAGAGTGTTTTAGACAGTTTTTCATTACTTCTACTTGATGTAACATATCGTTATCTTTCATCAACGATGAAACCAATCCTATTTTCATGTTCTGCTCCTAAAGTACTTCAATACATTTCAAGTATCGACCTTCTCCTTCAAAACAGTCTGGTCTTTTAAAAAGTTCCTTTGTAACAAGCGTTTCGTTAACATGTCCAAATATCTGATGCCACATTTCGTTCAAGATTTCTTTTATATCAACACCATGTTTAACTGCAGATATATCTAACCTCTCATGTGCTTTTGAAAACGATTCTGATAAATTCAAAAGGACTTCCTTCATAACAAGGTCATGTATTGCATCGATGACACTCATATCTCTTTTTAAAAATACAGGAACAGTTATATGGTATTTACGATCCTTCTTCTTTATGTAATTGAAGCTTTGAAGATACTCTAAATATAGATCATCATCACTTGTATACTCATTCTCATGAACCTCACCATTTATCATTCTCATAATTAAATGTGCACACTTCAAACCCGTTTCATTATGATGATTTTGAAGCAAATTTAGATAACTTTGTTTCGTGTTTTTTGAACTGTCCATTTGATTGATTTGTTTAATGACTTGTCTTTCAAATCTAAAGAAATCATTTCTATTACCTGCTGCATCTCCAAAACTAACAAAGGACAAGAGATCTGTTCTATAATTATTACAGCTACATAAAATGCCTTCGCTAAATTCATCTACCAAATCACTTTTTTCAAATCCAAATAGGATATAATCTCGATGATCTACTTGTTCTTTTGAACTTTTAAAATAATCATAGCTGGAAAGTTCATCTATAGCAGAACCATCTAGTATCATACAGCCTATAACATGATACAGTAATTCATTTGTTTCGAAATCATTATAACAACTTAAATTTGTACATAATGCCTTTAACTCTTCTTGTTTGGTAATAATCGAATCTGACAGTCTATCAGAAACATCTTTTGAAAAGTCATTGATTGCCTCTAAATCATCTTCAACAATGATTGTGAATTTCGTTGAGTAATAACCGTCTATTTCATCAATCATCAAAAGACTTTTCATAATCTCTAGATGTTCTTTTAAAAGTTCTTTATCACAATTCAATTTTATAACTATGTCATCTACTGTCAGTGTATAAGGTTTCTTTCGACCAATTAAATATAGAACTTCTGGAATACTTTCACCTGCATATACTTTAAAAGGATTGTAGTCATCAAACGCACCACAATCACCATAGTGATATAACTCTATTTTTTTATTCATTTAAACACCATTTCCTATTTCAAATTCTTATACCTTTAAAACCATTTTTGTTGTTTCAGTACCCGACAAGAATCCCATTTTGTGATACACCATTTCAGCATCGTTTCCAATCGTTACAAATAATCTTAGGACTGGATAATGGCCTTTTAATTCACTTAAAGCTCTTTTTAACATCAGAGTGCCAAGACCTTTGTTTTGATGAGCCGGTTTAACCGCGACATCAAATACATTAGGCCAATCTTCCCATAGAGAAATCAAACACGCACCTATCAATTCATTCGTCTTCTTATCATAGAGAAGAGAAGATGCTCTGTTTACGTCATTATCTTTGGTTTCATGTTCAAAATAATAGTCTAACATCTTCTTTTCTTGTACAATTTCTTCAGCGTTTTCATTGAAGGCTTCAGCAAACAAATCCAAAATTTCTGATTGATGACTCTCATCCGGTTGTATGATAGCGATGTCATTTGGCCAATCCATTTCAAATTGTTCCGTTGGTCGTATCATGCACCGTCTAGACTCTACACCTCTAAATCCTTGTCTATGATAGTAATGAATTTTATTTGGTTTAATTACACCCGCAACAATTGGAGTAGCCGGATCCGACCATGTTCTTAACAGCTTTATTAATTTAGAAAGAATAGTGTCATACTCATTATGAGGAGGTTCTAAAATCAAACCGCTAATATAATTAGGTTCCAGTAGAACACCACCAATTCGTCTATTATCTTTTTTAATGAAATAACATATCTCATATGAGTTTAAAATATTACAAAATTTATCAAAATCTTGTCTAAACCTCATATTGTCCTCAAAAATCCGATAAACAGCAAAATAGACAGAAAACTCCTGCCAATTTACATGTTCTATACTATAACCATTACCTAAGTCATATATTTTATGTTCTTTTGATAAGCTAGTTTTCATGTCACTCTCCTTTTGCATAGTTGAAATGATAATATTTAAATATGCCATTATAATACTATTATAAACTTAACTCAGCATTGAAAAAATGAGGACAACAAATAAAACTATAGTCGTAAGTTTTAACGTATATAACTCTATTTATTTTTTTTATATGCTTTTAATCTCGTCAGATTGTCATAAGCCAAAAGGTATTTATCATATTCCTCTTGGTCAAAGTTTTGTTTCCGTTTGTCTTTAGCTTCATCTACTGAGAGACCTTTTCTTTCAAAGAAGGTTTCACAAGGAAAGTCATCACACTCACCACAATGCTCAATCGCTCTAGATAAAACACAACTTCTCACTGGACAATTTTGATCAATTCTTTTGACAGACTCACAAGTGCATCTGCACCCATCACAGTAAATATCCTCTTCTTTGATATCAAGGTTATAATATTTCTTCCATACTTGGCTCAGGAACTTTCTTTCATCTTCTTCTTTGATATTTGGCGCATACGCTTTACATAATTCACATCTATAGCCACACATCGTTAATGTCATTTTCATCTCCTTATAAAAATACTGTTCATCACTACTGTAATACCTCAAAATGTCTTATCGCTTCTAAAAGCAACTGTTTGGTATTAAGTGTATGATGTTCTTTATAGAATTTAATTATTTCACTTGACCCGTTAGAATACGAAAGTGTTTTTCTCCCATACAATTCTTCATTATAGTATTCTGCAAGACTTTCAAAGTAGATCCACAACTCATTAAATGATTTGTCTGGAAATTCATCTTTTAAATCAAATAATTTGTTTTGCTTCAGTATGTATATTGCCATCTCATGCGTTGCAAACTCTTTTAGGACACTTGGTTGAATGATGTAAAACAGATCCTGTGTATTACTGATATCAATAGCGTTAGGACCACTTGATGTAGAAGTGGTTAGTTCAATTACAAACGAATCTTCTAAATACTCCAATCCCATAATATCTTCTAACTCATTAATTACACCTTTGAAGGAGTGACTGGTATTAAAATCTTCTATATAATGATCCATCTTGTCTTTTTCAATATCGTAGACATGTTCCCTATAGATGTTTATATTTCTTATAAAAATATCTGATACCTTTAATAGTTCTTCCTTATAAGGCAAGTTCTTAATGTGCTGAGTAGTATCCTCTACAGTTGTAGTTATACCATTCTTAAGAGAGTTTTCTCTAACAAAACTCTCTATAAACTGTTGCTCTTCAAAAGTAAAAACATCTCCATTCAGTATACGAATATAACAATTGTAATATAAAGTAACTTCATCTAAAGACGATAACGTTGCAGGAAAAACAATCATATTACCATATAATTCACCAATATGTTTGCCACCTTCAACAGTTATCAAAGATGCCACAGACTTTAAATACTCTAAATCATCTAAGTTATGAAGAGATTTATATGTTTCTCCATAGGCATTTGAGTAACCAACTTCTGAAACAGATAACATGTGATAAATATAGTTAACAGATTCTGAGACATTGAGAACAATAGGTTTTTCTATTTGTTTATCACATGCCACAAGTGTCAGTAATAGAATCATCATTAAAATCAACTTTGTTTTATTCATTTTCTTTTCCTCATATAAGTATTTAAATCCTATGTTATTGAACCTCTCATGATTAAAATCACAAGATTCCTAGGTAGAAAAGCCTAACGGCTTTTAATGAACTAGGCTATCCCGGTGGTTCCCACCGTTTTTCTTTCCTTACGCAATTTGCTTTAAGCCTTCTTTTAATATGTTTTTACTCGCATTGTAATCTCGATTATGTTTAATCCCACATTTCGGACATACCCACGTTCTTACGCTTAGGTCTTTTACTTGTTTATTTTGTACGTCACAATTACTACAGATCTGACTACTTGGATAATATTGGTCAACAATTATTAATTGTTTCTTTGACGATGACATTTTATACGTTAGTAGCAGTTTAAATGTATTGTAACTTGCATCACTTATACTCATCGCAAGTCTATTGGTTTTTAACATCTCTTTTGCTTTTAAGTCTTCTATACAAATAACATCATTCTGACGACTTAATTTGGTCGTCAATTCATGCAAAAAATTATTTCTAGAATTTTGGATTTTCTTGTGATGTTTACTCAGTTTGATACGACTCTTTTCTCGATTTTTGCTTCCTTTTTCACGACGACTCATTTCACTTTGAAGTTTTTTTAGTTTTTTTATATTTTTAGAATAATGCTTTGGATTTGCAACCGTTTGACCATCGCTTATGGTAGCAAACACCGTTATGCCAAGATCGATTCCAATAGCTTTATCGGTTGATTTCACATGCTTCTCTAAAATATCTGTACAACATAAAGAAACATAATATTTACCATCAGCTTCTTTTGAAAGAGTCGCATTTAATATACGACCTTCGTAACGTCTTGAATAGGCAATCTTAATACCTTTTACTTTTGGTAATTTAATTCTACAGTTTTGTTTTTTGAATTGACCTTTAGAGGTGTATTCAGCTTTTTTTTCAATCACTTCAATATTATTATTGGTTAAATTCATGACCATAGATTGATGAGGATTTTTATATGATTTAAACTTCGGATGGTTTTGTAAGTGATAAAAAGTAAGTTCCAGCCCCTTATTCTTTGCATGTTTGATAGTCTTTACGGAATAAGTCATTGGACCATTAAAAAAAGTTGTATAAGCTTTGGAGAGGTCTTTTAAAACATTTTGGAGGACTGATTTTTCACATTGATACAACCAACTATGCTCTTGCTTTAATTGCGTTAACAGCTTTGACATCTCAGTATAGGTTAAGATACCAAATTTCTTTTCAAATCGTTTCATATTCAGTTCCAGAAAATAATTCCATACATAACGTTTTGCACAAAACATTTCCTCAAGTTTAAGAATCTGATTTTCTTTTGGATAGATTCTATATTTAAAACCTCTCACCTTCTAAGCTCCTCACTCTTTCGATTTTTGTTTTTTAATATATGTTTTAATTTGCGATTTGGAATGTTCACTTACAGTTGCTACAAAATAAGAGGGATTCCATAAATGACCACCCCACAGTTCATTTCTCAACTCAGGCATCTCCAAAAATAAAAATCTAGCACTGGTTCCTTTAAATGCTTTAATTATATTAGGAAGATAATGTTGGGGTTTACACTCAATGAGCATATGGACATGATCAGAGTCAGTCTCCATTTCTAAAATATCGATGCCATGATCATCAGCAATCTTTCTAAGTAAGGATTTCACTTTAACTTCAACAGAATTCCTAAGTATTGGTTTTCTATACTTAGTACACCAAACCAAATGATATTTAAGAGAATATACGTATCCTCTTCCATAGTTTAAATTACTCATATATACCTCCTAATTAATACTAACATACGATATACGAAAAAGCAACAATAACACGTACATTCGTTCGCGTTTCCGTTGCTTTCAGACTTCCTCTTTTTTTGAGTTCGTATAACATACATTATTGAAGGTATCTAAGAACAACAGTAACAGAATCATGCTCTAACTCACAACTGAAGTGACGAGTGTGCGAGCACTTTTTCATCAAAGATCTTCTGATTCAAAAACAATGTTTTGATAATTCCATACGTGCTGTTTTGTATCGATTATCTATCTGACAGATTTTAGCATGACCCTATGAAAGGTAACCACATCGCTTGAGTGACATGTTAAGCGGTTTATTATCCTTTGTCATTTTAAATATAATATGATTACTCATTATACTCGTAATAAAGTTCTCCACCTTATAACTGTCTTAATTCTTAGATTATCATTCATACTTAATATCAATCTTATATTGGTAACAACGGGATGATAATCCCCCCTAAAACGAGACTTGTTACGTTTGCAATCAGTACATAAATAATGGTAGTTATCTTTTTTTTCTCTTTTATGAAGACTGCGAAACCAATCATTTCAAACATTAGAATGAATAACTCTGCATACACTAGATAAATGATGATATAGTTTTCAAATGGTGATGCAGTATTGATCCATATATTAAGAGCACCTTGCGTGATTAAATTGATTGTTAAGAAAACAAACCATGAGTACTTATCTCTGTATTTAAACAAGATAAATATAATGCCTTCAATCAACAGAGTCAGGAAAACTCTGAGGGTTATTAACACAATGGATCTTTTAATACTTTTTCCTTCACTAATCGTTTTAGTGGAGTAATCAAGCGTAAAAATATTACTATA
The DNA here is from genome assembly GCA_016342415.1 of Clostridiales bacterium. Lineage (GTDB taxonomy): Bacteria > Bacillota > Clostridia > Peptostreptococcales > Acidaminobacteraceae > JABXKX01. Next base: position 209,472 of record JAEIOD010000003.1, on the reverse strand, counting down.
CCTGTTGAGTTGCCCATTCAAGTCTAAAGTAAAAACCCCCTCATTACTTTCAACTCTAACTATATAGGATTTAAAATTGGAAATCTCAAGGTCGTAGGTTGTATAATAATACTCATTCAGTTTATGATGTTTTTCTGCTACAAATATTTCATCTTCTACTATAAAACTGACAGTAAGATCTTCAGGTGCATCAGATGCAATAATAATAATTGAAGGTGGTTCTGCCGAATTAGCAAAACATTCAGTTATACTCATCAGTAGCAATAATACTATTAGAATCATTTTTCTCGACTTCATAAATACCTCTATTGAAATTCATATTGAATCTTATTGTGTTATTGATTCACAACTATTATGCTCATATTCATTGGAAGATTTGTACTGATTTATTAACAATCACAATCGCTTGATCATCTGTAAGAACAATTGTGTTTACTTGATTTAAATCTATAGAACCGTTTGGTGATCCCTTTTGTTGATGTACTTTTAAATGACAGTCTATATATCCAAGACCGTTTTCATGCGTTGTTGTCAGTGCAATACTCCCCGCGCTTACTCCCAAATAAACACCACCATGGTTCAAATAATTAGCGAGTGGTAAATAACCATTGTTCATTTTTTCAAGTAGAAACGTTGTACTACCGCCACAAACATACACAGCATCAAATTTCATCATTTCATCTATTGTCATGGGTTCTTCAAAATCATAAGAAGTAATATGACATTCCTCTATGCCGATATCAATCAATTCATTCTTACACAGTGGAATGATGTTTTTCTGACTTTCCGTTACTGCAGCAGTCGGTATAAAAAGTACCTTGATCATATTAGGTTTCATTCCAATAAGTTCTATAAATTTATCACCGATTTTTCTGTTGTCAAATCCCGATGAGCTTAATATTAATTTTTTCAATTTAGATTCCTTTCATTATTTAATCCAAAGTTACATTTTTGTGGTGGCAGCACCATTAATAAGTGTTAATCGTGGTGGTAAATGACTGGAATATCCAATTCTAAATTGTCAAATACATCAGAAAACATCTTTATATCCTAAAGTCGACCATTTATAAGGTCATTACAATGATACAATCATCCCATTATATTTTTATAGCCAGTCTTTCGTTATAGTTTTCAAACCCCTGGCTTCTGAAAAATTCACCTGAATTGTTGTTCTTTGTCCAGTAGTTCATTTCTATTCTTGAAATATCAAAGTCCTTGGCATATGCTTTTTCAAATTCTACTAAAGCTTTGCCAATACCTTTTCCTTTAAAATGACTTTCAACACATATCTGGTCGATCAGAAGTGCCGAGTAACTCTTCTTAAAGCAATTGGCTTCACTGTATCTTTTATTTAACAACATATAGCCCGCAACCTCATCATCAAAGTAAGCGATATACGCAGAAGCATTTTCATTTTCCAAAGCATCATCAAAAAGCCTTTTCATATTCTCCTTGTTGTAAGGTTTGAATATTTCAGGTTCAATATTATGATGTATTTCTTGTACATCATGATTTAACGTTGCCAATAAATCTGTATCACTTGTTCTAACAATTTTTATAGTCATATTTATCTCCCAACCACCTTTTCCTTTAAAACACAAAAGTATATTAAAAAATTCTCTATAATGGAAGCTCAAGCAGTTACTCACTTTGACTTTATTTTAGAGAACTCTTTGATCTCACAATTGAATAAAACAATGAAGTAAATACATGTATCATATATATTTTTTGATTTATATCTACAATAACTATCTTTATTCAAATTGAAATTCCCTCTAATTAATTATACTAATTATTTGTTTTTCATGCATCTTTTTTTACAATTTTTTCTTACTTTATCATGTATTTCTATCTCAACTTATATGGTCTAGCTATAACTTTTTTATAATTGACGAGGTTTTAATCCACTAAGACTTTTTCCCACTCATAATTTAGTCCACATTCTTTAAAACCAACGCTTTTATACAAAGTCTGTGATGTCGCGTTCTGACCTCCTGTACCAACATATACGAACTGAGTTTTTAATTCTTTCACTTTATGCATGCCATCGAGCAATAGTGCTTTTGATATGCCTTTACGTCTCTCTTCTTCAATACATGCCAAAGGTTCCAAAATCGCTACTTTACTTATGGGATCATTCCAAATTGTACAATATGCAACAATCTCACCATCAGGTGATTCAACAACTAAATCAAAAGCATCTGAGTAGGATGGCGAATTCATTAGATTCTTATATCTTTCAGTTGTGGTTTCAACTCCTCCAGTGGCTAAGACAAACAATTTCACACGACGTTCTATATCGTTTATATTTGTCTTTCGAATCCTGTAACCACGCGGTAGAACAGTTTTAGAACGAATTGATGATAAATCACAGAAACCACTGTATCTATAACTCGATGTTCTTGTATAGCCTTTTTTAATGAGCATATCCTTCATCTGCGAATCCATGATATTGATATCAAAGATTACTTTTGAACCGGTCTTATAAATATGCTGTTCAATGTAATCAATGACTTCTGAAATAAGGTGATTCTTCTCTGGAAGTAATGAAATGAAGAATTCATCATCCTCTGTCATTATAAATCCAATAGTTTCACTTTTATTATCCGTTATCAACCAACTGTTGCGAAGAAAATCATCGGGATTGTCTCTGAAAGCATATCTTTCAAAATCCAAATTTCCAACATGCATTTGTGTATATAAATGTCCTGTACTAGCACACCTTTTTTGAACAATACGTCTCATTACCTCGTAATCGCTCTCTTTATCAACTCTATGATAATTTAACATTGTTATGACCCCCTTGTCATGGATAGGCTCTTATTACTCCTTGGTACATTGATTTAACGCCTTAGCAAGAAGTATCATACTTTCTGCTGTATCGTCTGGAAAAGCATAAGCTATTAAAGTTTTGTAAGATGGCCTAATAACGATAGACCGACCTCCTTCTGACCATAAAAGACGATAGTCATTTGTATATTTACTTAACATTCTAGAGTTATCCGGCAAGTAGGATATAGAACTGACTTTTTTATCATATAACAGAGCTTCAGCATTTTCTAATTCGACAATCTCATAATCACCACTGTCTTCTGTTGATAATGTTATAGCAGAGTCGCTATCGAGTATCATAACGACTTCAAAATACGAGTTTTTCTTATTCTCTTGTCTATACTCAAAAACAATTTGTGATGGTTCTTGTCTCTCCAAGGGATAAAAGAAGTACTGTTGTCCCTGATGTTCACTGGCCAATTGATCGAGTTCCTCTTGTGTAGGAATAAGATAACTGTAAGCAATCCTAATCTGAAGTAAGGTATATGATTCTAATATTTCGGGATAACAGTATGTTAAATCAACACTTCCGATAAACTCGTCGTAGTCATCAAAAGTAATATACGGATTGTTAACACCATAAGTTGTTGGATCAGTTGTATCCAAAATTAAACACGGATTACCTTGATAGTCTGATGGAGGAATCATATGGTCAATTTCTCTTTGATTTTCATGAGATTTCAGCCATTCAGATTCATTTTCGGTAATTGTGACTGCCACCGTATCTTCACCATTCGTCAGTTTAATAATAATATCTGAAGCGGCATAAGCGCCTAAAGAAAAAACAAATAGTAATGCGGCCACTAATAAAGGTCTTCTGTACCATATTTTTGCGAATTTGGTCTTTCTCCTTGAATACAGTTTATCCATAACAACATCGCTATAATCTGTCGTTAATTCAGACTCATCAATAGACTCTGATATCAGTGACTTTAACTTCTCTTGTTTCATCTACATTCCCCTCCATTTCATATAATTTAATGAATTTTTTTCTTGCGCGTTCGTATTTCTTTCGAAGTGATACTTCAGATTTGCTTAACACCTCAGACATTTTTTTATAACTCATCTCCTCATAAATTCTAAGATATAGAAGATTTCTTTCTTCCAAGGTTAATAAACTCAAAACTTTTTTAGTTTTAGAACTGATTCCAGTATCTTCTACTCTTGCATCAGGAAGATCCGGTAAGTTATCACATAAAAATACTTTTCTTCTATTCCTTTTTTTCAATTCATTCATTGTATGATTATAGGTAATTTTGTAAATCCAACGATTGAATGATGTCCCCAACTGGTATTTATCCAAATTATCATAGACCTTAAGAAAAACATCTTGCATAATATCTTCTACATCATTACAGCTATTGGTCAAATATCTTATGTATTTATAAAGTGATTTCTGATAATGTTTAACTATCTGTTCAAACCATGCTTGTTCTCCTTCTATAACGCGTTCAATTAATGATTCTAATGTTTGCATATCCAAAGTTTTATACCTCCCTTTAACTGCTTTCACATACTATAACAACTGAAAATGAATAATGTGACACTTTCAATTAATTTTCCAAAAAAACATAATCCACAAATGTGGATTATAAAGTTTTAGTTCATCAAATCATCTTATCAAAAATAGGATTTAATCCTGATTCAAAGTCTCTTCAATATATTGATTTATTTGTAATTCCAATAGTTCAAGTGGCATACTGCCATTCTTTAAGACTGCAGAATGGAAGTCTTTAATATCATACAAGTCTCCTAAGGATTCCTCAGCCAAGTCTCTTAATTCCAGTATTTTTAATTGACCTATTTTATAAGCGCATGCTTGACCTGGCCAAGAAGTATATCTCGTCACTTCACTGGTTGCAAGACCTTCTGATTGCATTGCATAAAATGTTAAATAGTCAATCGCATAACCTCGCGACCATTGTTTAGAATGAATACCAGTATCAGCAACCAGTCTGGCGGCTCTTAAAAGTTCTGATTTCAAATAGCCAACTTCTCTACTTGGTGTATCATATAATCCCATTTCATCGGCTAACATTTCTGCATATAACGCCCAACCTTCTGTAAATGCAGTATTAACAGAAAACTTACTGACGAGAGGGATATTGACCAGTTCAACTTCTTTCGTTCTTTGTAAATGATGTCCTGGTACACCTTCATGAAATGCGATAGGATTTATGTCTATATCACGTTTGATAAATCTTGAATCCAGAAAATAAGCCCCTTCTCTTTTACCATCCATTGAAGGCCCCATATAATAATTCCCACCATATGAGTATTTCAACAAGGTATTGCTTTTGGGAATATCCTCTTCATGGAAATAATCAGGTAGCGATTCGTAGGCTATGTCCATAACCGATTGAAACCGATCAATCGTCAACTGGCTTTTATAACGTTTGTCTTTTGCCTTCATTTCAGTTATCATATTATTGACACTGCCGTTGTAACCAAGCTCCTCACTCATGTCTTCCAATTCTTTTACAATTCTCTCTACTTCTTTAAGACCCAACTCATGAATCTCTTCAGGCGTATAGTCTGTAGTGGTATAATATTTAAGAGTATGCTGATAATATTCATCACCATCTGGCACTTGCCATACACCTCTAGTGACTCGAGAGACTTCTAACGAATCATTCAATGCACTGACTAGATTTTTCATAGCGGGTATGTAATTATCATTAATAGCTATCCTAGCAGATTCTAACAATTCTTCACTCACATCTTCCTCTAATGCAAGTGTTTCTATATCCTTTTCAAACTTTCTATAGATGGCCATCCTATCGGCTTCATCGTAAAACATGCCCGAAATTTGAACAATCGTTTTCTTTATGGAGTGAGGATCCATAACATATCCTTCTTCAGTATTACTCGTGTAACGTGTGGCCATATCGTTTATTTTTTTGCCTGATAATTCATATCTTTCAATTAAATATTCTGCATCTTTTATATTCTCAACAATATGCATTTCAGTCAATAAATCATTTAAATATAAGTGTTCACCATCAAAATGACCTAAGAATAATATGTTCTTGAAAAAGCTGATTCTCTCAAGTTCCATTTCTATGTACCATTTGATATTAAGATAATTCATCTTTTCATCAAAATCCAATCCTTCATCTTTACCTTCCATAAAAGCGAGTGCTTCTGTCAAAAGTATTTTCATCGATTCTGCAGACTCTTCGGTTATATCATTTAATCGATTCTTTTCTATTGATACATCATAAAAGGACAGATCACCAAAGAAATCGACTATTTCTGGATTCAGTTCTATAATTTTATATCCCAAATCCTTATAAAACTCTTCAAGTGTCATTTCAGAAAATAAAGACACCTCTTCTATCGCAGGTTCAGCGACTGCTACACTTTGACTACTGCAACCATTTAAAAATAGCATAAAAGCTATTATCACAATATAAATTACTTGTTTCATTAATCCCCCTTGAAATAAAATATTCTAATATCATCTAACACTGCAAATACTTTATATTTTTCATATATATTATTATGAACGATCCATAAATGACTTTCTGATTTCTACTTATTCAAACTAATATTTCTATTCGCTCTATGTATTGTCTCTTCATAGATTTCCTTCATGATATCTGAAAATTTTTTAACTTCTACCAAGTGAGGTTCATGAGCTGATTTTTCAAACCAGTAAAAGTTTTTCTTCGGTGCTTCAATAATATTATAATACGCTTCTACAAGTGTCGATGGTGTATTGTAGTCATACCTACCCGCACAGAAATATACCGGGACTTCAAACCGGGTATATTTCTCTCTAAAGTCAGATTTTTCACGATTTAAAAATAGTGTTTCTATAGAAAATGTATTTCCCCTTAAAAACTTAATACCGTCAAACCAAGAATATTCTGGCGAGAATAATATTCCTTTTATGATTTGATTTAAAGTGATTACTTCTGTTTCGTAACCACCGTATTCCTTTAACCATTTTCTTTGAACAAAGGTATCCGTTTTGCTATTTTCATAGGGTGGTTCGCCAATTTCTTTCAGTTCATTTAAAGCTTTTTGATTATTGTCAGCTAAAGCCTTTTCAAACACATAGTCATATGAAATAATCTCTCCTTCAAGATCATCTACGACTTGTCCTATACCGATATAAGCGATAACTTTCTCAGGTGCATTCTTTATGGTTTCAATACCTAGAACCGTCCCCCATGAATGTCCTACTACATAAATTTTTTCTCTATCAAACCTGTATAGCAGATAGTCTATCAACTCCAAAGTATCGTTTTCTAACTGCTCTTGGTTCATAGTCAATCTATCAATATCTGACGAATACGATTTTCCTGAACCTCTCTGATCCCAGTTAACTACAACGAAGTCTCTTTCTAACTCCGTTTGATAGTGTCTAGCATAACTTATGAAAGAATAACCTGGCCCACCATGTAAAAACAATACGATTGGTTTTTCTTTATCAAATCCTCTTATCATAATGGTTTGCTCAATACCACCTATTTCAATTGAGGATAATTCAACAATACTGTTTTCAACTACATGAAATTTACCATCTCTTATCTTTGGTGTGTAAGAAGGAAAGAAGACAATCGCTAATAATAATATAATCATGACATTTTTTTTCTTGAGTCTTATTTTAATAATGAAATTCACCTCTTAAATGTTAATATAACGTCTTCATTTCATAGAAAATATAATCATTCAGTCTCAGTGCTCTAATACCTTAATCATATATGTGTGTAACAATTGAGTCAGAATTCCTATAAAAACAGTGTTTATCAAAATGATGTACTCCGAGTGTCCTGGCCAAATAATGAAAGCGGCTACTGTAGGTACCAGTATACTTGTAAAACCAATCATCATTGTTGATATTGTCGATATGCTTTGTTTAACAACCATCGCTTCAGTTTTCCATGTAAAATTAGGATACTTAAGATTGATTCTTAATCCCAAAACTGCAATGAAAAATGCATATGTTAGCGGTGTTGCAAACAGTAACACCGTTCCTAAATAAGACTGATCCGTTTTCAACGACAGGACAACTGCGCTTAAAATGGTTGTTGGCAGCAAAATCGTTAAATTGACTGCAATTTTACTGTTGATGATCTGTTTCATATTGATTGGCAAAGATTTAAGTATCCAAAAATTTTTACCCTCAAGTGATATAGCTGAAGAAGTTGTACAACTCATAATAAGCATTACCGAAATAATCATCGGACCACCTGTCGATATTATTTTTTCTAAACCCGATACCTTCATCTGTGTTTCAAGTAAGTCAATCCCAAATACTCCGATTATGACCGTTAGAACAAACAGCAACAAAATACCAATACTTGTGTTTAAAACATATATCGTTGACATAAAGTACCGCTTGAGCTCTTTTTTATACAAGGCAATAAATGGTGATGAGATTTGCAACTTCTCTACTTGGTAATTGTCTTTTGTATTGTTGGTCATCATGCCTGTATTAATTTCACAGAACTTTGAAGATACTAATCTTACAAAAGCAAGGAACATAGTAATAGATATTGATACGAATAAAATTAAATGAGCTATATTATGATTTAAAATCGCATTGGCATATAGTTCGGCAATTGGATAGATAGTATACATTTGCTTCACAAGAGAAGCACTTATAGTAGCTAAATCTTCCATTTGGATTTCACCTCTATTCTTAAAATTAAGATAGATGACACCAAGAACTAAAGCGAAGGAAAGTATGGTTACTGCAATGTTCTTGTGTTTAAATTTTGAAGATATAAGTAATATAAGTGTTCCTATTGTAAAGGCAAGTGTCATCGGGATTAACGGTATTGTTAATAAACTGATTGACATCATCAGAACCGATATATACCCATTGGTTACATTTGATCCATAAACGATTCCCATTGGTAGCGTTAATATCAAAGCAACAAATACATTTAATATATATACCATTAAGAATCTACTTATGACGATAGAACTTACTTTTACCGGCAGAGACATGACCATATCATAATCTTTGAATCCAAATAAGATACCATTTGTTTTAAATACTGTAAGTACGATTATAATGATACTGGCTGAGGTCAATGCATAAGCAGGAATGATATCGCCCATTCCTCCTTTCTGTAGTGAAATTGCTGATAAAAAACAATAGACTCCTAAGAATATTCCAACCACTAGAATACCAACAGCATTAAGTAGTAAGGTTCGTTTTTGCCTTTTATTGTCGGAATATCTAATCTCATTGAATCCAAACAGGCTGAGCAACTGAATTTTTAAAAGTAATAGACTTTTATTATTCATAACCAGTTGCCTCCATAAATATATCTTCAAGTGTTCGATTCATGATTATATCTTTAGTTTCTCCACATGCAATCAACTCTCCCGATTTAATCATTGCAATCTTGTTACATAACTTTTCAACAACATCCAAAACATGAGTTGAGAAGAATATTGCCCCTCCCTCTTTGCACATTTTATGCATCATGTTTTTTAGATGTAAAGCTGCTTTAGGATCCAGACCAACGAAAGGTTCATCTAAAATTAATAACTTTGGTTTACGAATAAATGCTGATATAATTGCTAATTTTTGTTTCATACCGTGTGAATAGGAAGATATTAAATTACCAAGCACACCTTGAATTTCAAACAATTCCGCATGTTTTTTTATTCTTTCCTCTCTATCACTTTTACCAATCGAACAAATATCGCTGGTAAAATTTAAGTATTGTATGCCTGTTAAATGTTCATATAAGTCAGGATTATCAGGAATATAGGCCAATACAGATTTGCATTTAATCGGTTCTTTTTTTATTGATTTCCCATCAATAAATATTTCTCCTTCTTCAAACTCTAAAATGCCAACAATAGATTTTATAGTAGTTGTTTTTCCTGCTCCATTATGCCCGATAAAACCATAAATATCCCCAGAGTTAATCTTTAAACTCAAATTGTCGACAGCCTTCTTGTTACCTTTATATACTTTTGAAAAGTTTTCAATAGAAAGCATTACATTTTCATCTGTTATCATCATAAACTCCTTATCCGTTGTCAGTACTCAGCTTGAACGAAAAGAAATCCCATGATTTATAATTTCCCTTTCATTAGGATTTCATAATTTACTTATCATTTTAAACAAAACCATTTCATTAATTTTGATAATAAATGTCACATGCAAGATGTCATAATTGATCAAACAAGCTATATTAAATTATATCAATAGGACTACCTAAAGACCATAACATTTTTAATCACATTTATCCTGATTAAATAAATACTGGAACTCAAAATAGTTCTATTATAAACATAAAAAAAACATGTCAATTTAAAGGAAAATGATAATTCCTTAATTCTGACATGTTCTTATTGTTTTACTAAAGTAATTTATTGTTCACTTGTGATATGCTTCAACTCACATCATATGACTGTGGTTTTACTTTATGAATCATTATACGTTAAAAATATCTTCTTTAGTTCTCTTATATAATATCCTTCTTAGCAAAATTCATTCTCAATATCATAAATATGTATATCTTTAATAAAGAGTCTAAAATTTATTTATCCCAAGAACTATGAGAAATATAACAACAAAAATAGAAAATTTGATGATTACTAACCCCAATACTATAAATGTGTTTATAAAAAAGTCTATGATTGAAGTATAAAAATGAAGCCACATATATGATAATACGAACCTTACAATACTTGTAAACTCATTTTTCAGGCTCGTTTTCATTCTTATTGTTTCAATCTCATCAAGTTTAGCTATGTAGTAATCTTTTGTATAGCTTTTTATTATCAGTTTTTTCGCTAAATTCATCAAAATTCCTCTCTACTTTACACTCAAATAGTACACACTTAAAATATGGTTCATTCTTACTTATTTTAATTTAATTACTCTCATGTATCAAGCAAAATTTATCCCACAATCGCATGCTGATTTCTGTTAGTTGTGTATCAAAGTTTTTTAGCAGAGTATATTTTCCGTTTTGATTCAACTCAATTAGTGATTATTGAATGAAACCAAGCAAATTTTGACATGTCTTTATGATTATACTAGAGTATTTTTTTTTCCTATAATTTAAATTCCATGTGATCTATCATAACTCTTGTGGGTTTGAATATGAAATCCATATGAAAGGGTGATGAATTCTTACCACCGAACATATCATTCATACCTATCGCTATGTGCATCGTCTCGCTACATTTCTCATCAATTAATGCATATCCTAGAAGGTCCTTAACATTTTCATTAAGTCCGATACCGAACTCTGCAAATACATTTGAATCCCCTGGAAATTGAGATGCATGTTCTATAATCAATTGATGAGATGAGGATACCAGGACTCCGTTTTCAAATGACAAAGTTATATTCTCAAGTCTGTCACCGTTTAAAAACGCCTTTGGTATTATGATGTCACCATTAACAGATTCCTCAACTGGTGCTACATATACTTCACCACACGGCAAGTCTCCAAAACCATCATCTCGGTGCCATGGTCTTTCAGTTATATCAAACTGAAGGCGACTATCTTTTCCAGTATATATTTCAACCTTCTTAACACCTTCAAAACCTTTAATGACTTCTTTAGACTTTTCTTTCAGTTTTACATAGTCAATATTGAAGGCATCTAACATCGCCTTTTCATAAACTGAAAACTCAAGACCTTCAGCTGCTGCATTTTCTTTCGTTGGAACTCTTAGCTGAATATAATATTTCTTATCTGGCATAATACTTCTCATTGTGTTCATCATATTTTGTCGATACTCATCCATTTTATCTCTAGGAAATTCTTTATGAGGTGCTGGAACTGGATACATACATATATCAATGACAGAATCCGCAATTTTAAATACATCAAAATACTTCTCAGGAAATGTTAGGTTTTCCTTGTCCACTGCCGAATAGTAATCTTTAACAAACTCTCTCGATTGCTGGAATTTCATAGGTACCGCCCCACTCTTTCCAATTTCTATTGCCAATTTATCTAAAACATCTAAATCTCTGTTATCTCCAAAGAAATGTAATAATACGATTTCGCCCTTTTCAAACTCAAAACCTTTTGCAATATGATGTATGCTGTCTATAAAATTCATTTTCCCTCCTGTGTTCTTATATATATTCCTTTATTCCTTGAAATCAAATTCTCAACGACAAGCTCTCTTCTTAGAGTACAGAAATCATGATGATACTCTGATATAAGACTATTGACTTCCTTTTCTGTGTAGTCCTTGTTGTATTCAAAAGCTTTAATGATTTCATTCAATACAACAAGTCGTTTTTTCCTCTGAACCGGTATGCTTTTTAACTTTCCGTACTCAAAAAAGTTTTTTATTATATTTTCTGTATACTCTTCCTGCCTTATTTCCTGGTCCTCTTCTTCATCGTCCTTTGCCTTGACCAAATCTAAAAGACGTGTATTCAATATGTCTTTGTTTAGAGTATAAACAATGTAATACTGTTCCTTTTCTGCACTTACAAGACCTATTGCCTCTAGTTTTTTTAGATGAAATGATACCGTAGAAGCTGCTAGATCCAATCGTTCTGAAAGAAGCTCCACATACATTGGTTCCTTCAAGAGGTTATTGACAATCCTAAGCCTTGATTTATCGGATAGACATTTGAAAATCCTGATGGAATCATCAAACATTTCTACACCTCCCAGCACTTATCAAAACATGTTCTCACTTTTTTCATTGTTTCAATTTTAAGTTCTTCTACTAGAACCTTTTCAAAATCATCATTCTTCTTTGCAAGAGTGAGACTCTCATACCAGTTGTTTGGAATCTTATCATAAAACTCCAAATAGGTTCTTTTGAATTCTGAAAGTTTCACTGTTTCATCATTTCTATTTCCTGGATTGAATACTTTTCTATAACTCACATCAAACATCTGTTTGAATATGTCCAAAACATTCAGTTTCACTTTCTCAAGATTTGATTCGTCACTTCTATCTTCCTCTTTTAAGAATATGATTTGAGCATCTATCTCTTCAGCCATTTTACTTAATTCTCTAAAAAATTCTATTTTTATCTTCTCTATCATAATATCCTCCTAATTCATTTCGATATTCATCTAAACAAATATTAGCATCTGTTTTTATAGTTGTCAATATGTTTCGATAGATATCGAAATGAAATATTTTCAATGAACTGAAGGAAAATAAATATTATACTCCTATTTGAAACTTAACAAGTGAATGTCAAAAATATAGAAACACCATCTAACCGAAAGTCAAATAGTGTTCTCGTTAGATCATCGTTATTTCATTCATAGATTATAAGATTAAAAGTTAATGACATTATAGAGATGAATGTGATTCATTATGAATCACATTCATTAGAGGATTACTTTTTAAGTATATTATTTCTTACTCTATACATATTTCTTAAGCGACGATTCTATGTTCTTTTTCATTAACAACATATCTGATAAAAAAATATCTACCAAAAGCTTACCACCCATTTGAGGTATTTGTGCGGTTAACTGCGCACCGAAATTTTGATAAAATCCATTGGATGGCGAATGATGAAGATTATATATGACCATCTTTTCCATACCTTTATCCAAGTAAAAATCTATCATATAATCAAGCATTTTGAGAGAAATGCCCTTATTTCGTTGGTCAGGGTATACCCATAGACCGTTCAGTTCCATCCCTTTTTCTGGTATGTCATCAGTCTCTGCAAAACTACCAAAAGCAACAGCAAGCATCTTATCATCTTCAAATGCCCCAATCAACAAACGTATATCTTTGTTTTCCTTTGCTGTATTCATCCAATCTACCCATGAGTCCAATTCCTTCGAAACAGAAAGTGTATTTTCAGCCTTACCAGCCAACTCTTCAGTCCAACACAAAACCTTCAATTCTATGGCTTGTTGCATATCTGCTTCCATTAATTCTCTAATTTTTATCACTGTTTTCTCCTTTAATTATAAAATAACTATCCTACTTATTATTCTACAACTGCAATATAAATTTTAATTAATATTGCCAATAGGGACATACAAGTCCAATTCACAATAATTATCGTCACAAACAGTCTCATCAATATACTCGAAATAGCCATATATCCTTTCTGTAATGCCATGGTACTTCTCCATGTAAAAATCTCGGAAAGTCCATATTTCATCTAAATGTTTCCAAGTAATCTCTGATGCGGGGAAATTTCCAATCAATTTGAACATGATGTAATTATTTTCGGCAATATCTATGCATTGAAATCCTTCAGGTAAAATAGTATGTTCATCAATTTCCACTCCAGTAAAGTATTTACTTGATTCCTCTCTTTCAAAATCCTCCATTGTATATCCGTAATACACAGTCGGATTCTTAGGTTTATCAATCAACAACCTTTTATTATAGAAAAATTCATGACCAATATCCGTCGGTTTATTTTTAAACTTCTCTTTGATTGTTACTCTATGAGTAATACCACCTATCTGAAATGCCGGTAACTTAACAAATTTAGGTTTTGCTATGAGTGAGTCTTTCAGATCTATTATAAATGACAAATCCATTTTAGGAGTTATATTGGCCCCAATTGTTGAATTTCTGAAAAAATGTGGTGAAATGCCAAACTTGCTTTTAAATGCTCTTGAGAAAGACTGTTCATAGTCATAACCGTATTTCAAAGCAATGTCGACAACTGTAAGGTCTGAATCTATCAGTTCTACAAGACAACGACTTAGCTTTCTAGAACGAACGTAGTCCATCAAACTCTGTCCTGTTACGGTCTTGAATATCCGTTGCAGATGTGACTTGGAAATCATATTTTCTGTAGCAATCAGATCTGCTGTTAAAGCTTGATCTATGTTCTCTTCAATATAATTGATTGCACTCTCAACATAGGCTATTATTGGATTATTAGTCATCTATTCACTTCCTTAATTTATGTAATTATTATTGTCATATTGCATCTGGTACACTTCTTTTATGTTCATCATAATTAGAATCACATCAACCTATAATCTAAAGAATGGTATTTTAATTTATAGAACCATACAGTCTATTATACATAATTTGCTAACCTAACTTAATAACAAGTTTAACTAAAAAGTGTTTTATCATATCACTTATGCATAAAACATCATCATGTGCTGTAGCTTACTGCTTACCAAACATAAAGTTTCGTTGTCGGTTCATTAATGTTATAACGAAACCGTATCTGAGGCGTCGTCGAGTTGAAACAAAACTCTCACGCTTGTGAGCTTGTTATAAGCTAATGAGTTGATGACTCGATTAGTAAGGTAACATTTTAAACTGTCGTTTATTATTCTCTTAATTTGAAGTGTTCCTCTAAAATTCTTAATGTGTTTTCTACTGTACTATTCGAATCCCTTTTTATAAATTTAAAATCGCATGCCTTACCAGCTTTCACTTGATACTCAGCATTTTTTACGACTACATCTAGAACATGATTAACAAGATCTTCCGATTTCGAAGCTTCTCTTATTGACTTTAACATGCTCAGCTTATCTGGCCTATTGAAATAATCTCTTCTTATAATATCCTCCTCAGCATATAAAAACGCAATTCTATGTTTTTCTGCTAAGTCAAACATCAATTCTGGAGGATAATGACCTTCGACTACAACTTTTTTATCTATTGATAATTTAACTAAGTCAATTATCATCATTTCAAAAGCTTCTCTATTCATTTGCTCCAAATAATCAATATACTCATCTATCGGCCTTTCAAAATAATCATTTAGACTTGAAAACTCTCTACTTAAGGCTGGTTGATCTTTTTCACTGGCCAATTTTCTGTATTCTTCAAACATAGTATCTGCATCATAATGGTAGTAGTTATATTTTTCTGCAATTGTTTTTGATGCTGTTGTTTTTCCAGCACATGCTGTTCCACCTATCCAATACACATTTTGTAAATGAGATCTTAGGATGTTATTTTTAATTTCCATTTTTTCTCCTTTTGCATATTCTGTTTGTTGATCTTTAATTATCTTGATATGCTTCTTTATCTATTAAGGCCAACCCGAGTTTGATGACTTCTTCAAAACGTTCTTCACTAATAGCATTATCCACGGTATCCATAGGTGTGTGAATATTATCATAATCAAGATGAATCAGCATAATAGCCGGGATATCATGTACTGCGAACATTACATGATCGCTACTACCCATACCGACAGTTTCATATGACATACTTAAACGTTCTGCTACATCAGCTACTTCACTGCTAAAATCCTTTCCACTTAACCTCGGAGAGCAAATCAGAAGAGGCAATTGATTGATGGAACCTACCATATCCAGATTGATCATCTTGGTAGTTTCCTTGTCAAATTCTATGGGAGGATTCTCAACAAAGAATGTCGATCCTTTCATCCCATCTTCCTCACCATTGAATAAAACGAAAACAATTGTATTTTCAGGTTGTTCTGATGCACTGATTATACGTGCCAGTTCAACGACTGCACCAACACCTGAAGCATTATCAAGCGCCCCAGCATTATAGGTACCGTTCATGTTGTTGCCTGTGTGATCGATATGCGCTCCAATGATCAAGGTTTCATTCTCACCATCTTCATTCTTTCCAGGAATCACGCCCACAATATTGGCCGGCTTAACATCGACAAGTTCAAAATCCATGCTAATTTTAATCTTTGCACCTTCTTCACTGATGGTCTTAAGATGATCAAATACCTCAGATCTCATATTCATTAGTATTGGATCTTCTTCATCAAATAAGATCTCATCTTCTCCTTTTAGACTATGGCTTACTATCATACCACCTGCTCCCATCGGATCAGATTTGACAATAATGCCCTCTATCATTATGCCGTCCTTTTGCATAAACCCAATCAATTTCCAAGTTAAATTATTATAAAAAACATCTGAAGTCATTAAGAGTACCTTACCATCCAACTCCTCGGTATTATTAAGTAAATCATCCGCACTGACAATATATTTCATTTCAGAAGTAAACTCCGCATCGTAGTAAGTATTGCCAACATAGAACTTTTCAGCGAAATCAACTTGAGCTTCAATTTCATAATCACTTCCGACTATTTCTATTTCAGTTGGTCTTACAGGATATATTGCTCTTTGATTATAATATTGCTTGTAACCATTCAATGATTCCGGGGCATCCAGACCAATTTCTTCGAATATTTCGACAATATAATCTTCAGCAAGAATACTAGGATCTAAACCTGCTTTTCTACCGTCATATTCTTTTGAAGTTAACACTCTTAATACTTCCATAGCTCTCATCAAATCAATTTTACTCGTATCCAAATATTGAAATACTCCAAATGTCGTTTCGTCTGATTCCTCAACATCAGGTTTACTCAAGTTTTCATCATCATTCAATATTCTGACTACATTGTTAGCAGGTTTTTCGGGTGTTACTATCGAGGTACTTTCTGTACACCCAACTAATGTAAACAGAATAACCACCCCTATTATCAAGTGTTTTAACTTCTGATTGTGTGTTGTCATATATCAATCTCCTTATCTGTTTTTTATCCAATGCAACTTTATGATATTCAAATCGTAATCACAGTATAATATGGAATAAACTGAAAAGATTTTATCTCACTAAAATTGTAATTTCGTGGTAATATATTACATTACAGAAATATCTGATACTCATAATGGTTTAGACTATAATTCTAAATAGCACTACTCGTATACCTATGATTGAACAAACAACAGAATTTTGAATCGGCTAATTATTCACACTATTATGAACCGGATTACAAATTCTTAACAATTTTACTTTCGGAATTTACTAAAGGTGTTTTTATTACGTAATGTTAATATTATTACAAAAAAAACTCAGATATTTTAGTCTGAGTTACTCATCATTAGAATTTAGTTACACAGATTTTAAATCAACTAACTTTTTCTCCTCGATAATTTGCTCTTTAAGATAAGAAATCTGAGGATTTCTAACAACTGTAGAATATTCTTTGGAAACATCTTCACTCATTTTTACATATAAAAGAGCTGACTCCAATTCTTTTTTATGTAAATACAGTTCTGCATAGGCTAATAATGAATCTATTTTCAATTTTATAGACTTATTATATTTTACATTTCCAATACATTCTTGTGATTTTGTGTAACAACTTTGTGCTTTCTCATACTCTCCTAGCTTCACATAATATCTTCCTCTGAACAGTTCAGTAAACGCTTTCATATACCCGTACCTGGCAGGATTTTTTTCTAGTGAATCCGAATTTTCCAGATCAATCAAACTCTGTTCAATTAAAGAAATACAATTATGTTTTAAATATAGTTCCGTAATACTTGAGTACAAAACATTTATTCGATAATTATCACCAATAGAATCAGCAATTTTTATCAGACTGTAGTAGTAACCTACCATATCTTCAATAGAATCTGTTGAATGGTCTCTATAGTATCTATTCACCGATCTTAAGTAACCTTCGGAGATTATATTATGTTTTTTAGAAAGTTGAAGAACCAGTTCATAATACTCCAGTACTTTTTCTGCTTTACCTAAAGATTCATATACCATTTGAATCATACTTAGATTATTGATCCTTAAAGCCGGATCAGCAAGAAGTCTTTGTTTGGTTATGATTTCTTCTACAGTTAAGAAACTCTTTAAACTCTCATGATATTCTCCAGTTTCATACTCAGCAACACCTTGATAAAACTTCAACTCTATAGCAATTGACAGTTCGTCTCTTGTATAATTATGACCATTCGAATAAAATAACGAACTAAAATAAAGAGCCTTTTCCAACTCCCCAATTTTAATATAAGAACATACCAACCATTTTTTTGCATACATCAGATCAATACGATCCATCAGCATCCTAGTTTCAATCACTGATGGTAAAACCTCAGTGCACCTTTGATAATCCATCTCCTCAAATGCTTCCTTTGCCAAAAAGAATTGTTGTATCAACTCATCATTTGTTTTTATGATTTCAAACTCAATATCATTTTTAAGAGAAAACATGGATATGCTCAAAACTTTTGAAAAGTGATGCATGGCTTTCTCTGAAGGCAGTAACAAATCTCTTTCAATCTGACTTATATAACTCCTTGAAAATTGATTCCCTCCAAGTTCACTTTGGCTTATCTTTTTTTCAATCCTCAATTTCTTAATTAATTTTCCTATTGTCATTTTGCTTCCTTCCATTTTTCTTGCAAATGCTAGAAGTAATACCGCTTTTCTCTTATTAAACGGATTCTTACCAACGGATAAACTAGAATTCAAGAACATAAAAACATTCCCAATTGTTCTATTGTACTCAGTATAATATGAGAAATGCATAAAAACTATTGAGACTTCTTTTATAACTTATAGTCGGCCTTTAACTTGTAAAGCTCTTTCAATGATTTTATTGTAAACTCCAATTAAATATGGTTCATTAGAGTAAGCATCAATGGATTCAACAGGCACCCACATCACACCGCTGTTTTCATCCGCTTTAATCGTTAATTGACTAGACATGTCAGCAATAAATACATAGGTCACATTTAAATGAAGATGCGTACCCACAAAATGTCCCTTTTTATAATGCCCCAATACAGGAAGTATATCTACAGATAATATTTTCTTAGTAAGTGGCTCAATCGTTTTCAAGCCGGTTTCTTCCAATACTTCTTGATAAGCAACTTCATATAAATCACTTTCACCATCAGCGTGACCACCAGTCCATGCCCATGTATTATAAATATTGTGATGTATCATCAACATATGATCCATAGCATCATTTAATACAATCCCAGATGCTGTCATATGTGCAAACTTGTTTTCTCTATACAACAGATTATCTTCATATTGATGGATATACTCTATAATCATTTCCTTTTCTTCTGTTTCCTGATCATTCAATGAAATAAAACTTTTAATGGCTTCTTTAAACATCTTTGTCTCCTAACGTTTATATAATCTTCTTATATCTCCATGGTAATATAATCAACACTTTTATCATGTAAAATATTGTACTTATATATTTTACCATAAAGAAGGATAAATAAAATCTTATATATGTCACGAACTGTATAATAAAGGATATCACTAGAATCCCAATCGTATTTGAAACTGCCATTTACAACTGAATATTATAGAGAATGTAGGTTCAATAAAAAATAAATTTTTAGAGATTTAATTGGTAAATTTAATATTCAACCAAGCATTTTTAACAAATAGAACCCATTCATTTTGATGTGAATGGGTTCTATTGTTTCATTTAATAGTAATTCAGAGATACTTGATTTCTACCTTTAGCTTTTGCTTCATACAGGGCTCTATCAGATGATTTTACAAATTCAATCAACTCTTTTTCTTCATGATTTTTTAAAATGGCTATACCGATACTTATTGTAATATAATCTGATATATCTGAAGAAGAATTAACTATATTCAGTTGTTCAACAGCGTTTCTGACTCTATTACCCAAAGACTCTGCCATAACATCATCAGCATTCTTTAATATGACTAAAAACTCTTCACCACCATAACGCGCAACAAAATCGTCTTGTTTTCTAAACATTTTTTTTATTGTTTGAGCAACACGTTTTAAACATTCATCTCCGGCAGGGTGACCATAAGTATCATTGTAAACTTTGAAATAATCAATATCGATCATCAAAAGAGCAATTGGCTCTTGAAAATGTATGGCTTCCTGCCATGAGATGTTCAAAAACTCATCTAATTTTCTTCGATTGTACAATCCAGTTAGTGCGTCGAGATTGGATAACAACTCCAATTCGTGTGTTCTTTCTTTGACCTTTTCTTCTAACATTTTATTGGTATCAGAGAGTTGTACATTTGATATTTTCAACTCCTCCATATAATTTTTAATCTGATAAATCATTTTACTGAATATATTCGTCAGTTCACCAATTTCATCATGTCTTTTATTTTCAATCGCTATATCATATTCCCCTTTATTAACATTTTTCATCACGTTTATAAGATTCTTTATAGGAGAAATTATAATCCGACTGTAAATAAGAGCAATTATAGTAGACAATAGTATTATAAAAAAGAAAGCAAGCAACAGTCTATTTTTCATTCTTTTTACAGGCTCATTTATCTCTTCAATATAAACTCCGCTACATAAGTACCAATCCATAGGTTCATAATATCTATACATAACTATTTTATCTCTATAGTACTCTTCATCAGGATTCTTCCACGGGTAAACAATACTCCCATTTTTATTTTTAATGATTTCTCTGATAAAATAATGACCTTCAGCGTCCACTGAATCATAAATACTGATGCCCTCTTGTTTGGGGTGAATAACCAACTCACCTTTTGAATTCATCACGTACATATAACCCGTTTCTCCCGTCTTAGCGGAAAGAATGTTTTCTTTAAAATCAAAGACATTGATAAGGTTGATAAACTCAGACTTGTAAGACGATACCGATATGATGTAATCCCACGGTTCAAAATAGGTCATATACAACACTTTTTCGCGTGTATCTACATCCTCTGGATTTTTCCATAAGTAGGTTAAATAACCTTCTTTTGTTTCAATTTGATTTTTTACAAAGTCATAACTCGAAATATCTTCACCGCTTACGACTGGATGATGAGATAAGACACCCTTAGAATCAAGTAAATAAGTGTATCCTGAATCACCAATTTTTTGACTCATTAGAATTTCATTTATAATAGTCTTCGCTTCAATTTCAGTTAATTCACCTCTTTGATATTTATCATAATACAGCTGAATAATATCTTTGTTTATCTCAGCTATTGCTCTTAAGTGGTTACGAATAGAGACATTTACAGCAGAGTCTATTAAATTATAAGTTGATTCAGTTATCGCCTCAAGATTCTCCATGACCAATTCATCGTTTAATTCATAAGTTACATTATAACTTATCACCCCTGTTACAACAGTACAAATTATAACCAAAGATAACAATAATAATAGTATTTGTTTCGAAAACCCTAATTGACTCATATGTTATCCCCCACAAAATAGTGTCATTTCACAATCTAAAATATATTATCACAGAATCATAAAATATAGTATATCCTTTGATCATATCGATTTATAAATTCAAGCTAATGGATAAAAGAAATTAGACAAAAATTCTTTGTCTAATAACTATCTACATGTTTTTTGATATCATCAATATTTAGCCATGAGGTCACGATCATATCGGAACTGAAATAAACAGATGCATTGCCATAATGCCATACAAATGGCTCTTTTTCTAGAATACATGTTGGTGAACCAAGTCTATTTAAAACAACCTCTCCTGAAACTCCAATTTTAACATCTTCAGCTGATGGATCTCCTTTTTTAAATCCTTTCTCCAAATCGCGAAACATATTACGCCATTCACACACTTTATTATCATTAAATTTGATATGAGATGTGTCATAATGCCAAATATCAGGATCTAGTTTTAAAATACTACTCGGCGAACCATAAATATCTAATATTTCTTCTTTACTCATTCCAATCCTAATATAGTCATTGTAATTAGGTGCTTTTAGACCTTCATCCAATTGATGGTAAACACTTTTCCATGCAATAACTCGACCATTTTCAAATATTACATGTGATGCTCCATACTTCCATATGTGAGGATTGATAACAAGTATTTCAGTCGGTGACCCCAGTGTAGTAAGCACTTCCTCTTCTGTTGATCCAATATTTAAGAAATAGTGACTCTCTTCAGGAGATTTCATCCCTTCGTTTAATTGTCTGTATTGATTTCTCCATTCAACAACTTTATTATTTCTAAATTTTATGTGCGATGCTTTGTAATGCCACACATCTTGATCTAATGCCAATACTGTATCTGGTGATCCCAGTGCTTGAAGTACCTCTTCCGATGTCGAACCTATCCTGATGAAGTCAGATCCTTCAATCCGTTTTTTTAGACCGTGTTCCAATTGACGATAAACACTTTTCCATTCAATAACACATCCTTTACCATCAAATTTCACATGTGATGCTTCATACCTCCAAACCGACTCAAAGCCCTCAATGACAGCAGTTGGAGATCCTAAAGCTTGAAGTACTTCATCAGTGGTTGATCCTAGAAAAAAAGTATAATCACTTGATAAAAAAGGTTTCATAGCTTTGCTTAAGTCATCAAACATGTTCTTCCAGGCAATGACTTCTCCATTTGAATTAAACTTGATGTGAGAAGAGCCATAGGTCCATAGATTGTTATTAATCTTTGATGGTTCCCCTAATAATATAGTTACTTCTTTTTTTGTTGATCCTAAATGAATGTAATCGTTCATATTATCACCTTCCATTCATATATATACCCTAAATTACAAATACTAATATTAAGAAATTTAATAATAGACGATTTCATTTATCATCAAGGTTATTCATAAAATAAAAACAAGCCTAGAATAACACTAGCCCTGTTCATTTTCTTCTACCCAGTGACACTTTCAAATTAGTATCCTATAGATAATTCAGCATGATTACAATAACAAGATAAATACTAAAACAGGTAATCCTTGGTTACAAGTTGTTATTTTGAGTTTACACAATCTGAACAGCGCCCATTGGGCAAACCATTACACATTTTGAGCAGCCTGTACATTTGCTTTCATCAATCACTGGTGGTTTCCCATATTCTTGAGTAACTGCACCAAAAGGACAGACCCTCTTAACCGGACAGAATGGGGATCTGTCACATCTATTTAAGTCTATTACTGCAAGTTTCATATTATTTACTCCTCTCTTTTTCTTTTCTCTTAACCTAATATAACACAACACTTTCCAAACTTCAAGTTCCGTCCCTTGTTTGTAAAAAAAGAAAATCCTAAGACTTTCTTTGTATGATTCTACTGACTAAGGTACATCACCTAATTTTTAGAACTATCAGCAGCAGTATTTGCGATTGCATGTCAAATTCTTTTATTTTAACTTCAGTTACTCTTAATTTTAGTGTAGAAACACTAATTGTATATTGAACGTCTTTTCTATGATTGTATATTGGAGCGACAACACAAATCACTCCAAGCTCATTCTCCTCACAATCAATGATGTAACCTCTTTTATGAACTCCCTCAAAGTATTCAAACAAATCCTTTTCAGTCATTAATGTATATTTCGTGAATCTTTCAACATTACTTAGTATTACTTCCCAATAAAGTTCTTTAGTCTTATCATCACTTTTATTTGTTATAACTTTACATACAAATATCATGATTTTATTGTATACACTAGTATTTATTGTATAAGTCATACAAACGACTACCACTTACCTCTAATTTGCATCATCCACTTGTCATACCTAATTAGAAGAAGTTATTAATGTTTGACATATTCTAATAACTATAAATTGGGACATTCTGTCGTTAATACCCACTCATCATTAATCAGTTCTAATAAAGCATCATATTTGTTATCACGGTCACCTAGAATAAAGGACAAAGAGTCATCTGTTAACCATTCAAAGTTATAAGCATAAATCTGATTAAGTTCTAATTTATACAATTCATGAAACTCGTTATCCTTATACTCAAAGATCATAACTTTTGATTCAGGATCAGCATAATACCCCAGTGTACCTAATAACCAGGTTTTATTGGGTGACAACAAAACTGTATTGTTAAATGGCAATTCTACCTTTTCTTTTGTTAATCTATCATACGCCTTCAAGGTGGTACCTTCATAACTTTCACTGGTTAAGTACATATTAAACTCAGCCAACTCATCTCTCAAATGTGTTTTTACATACCAAAAATCTGATGATGATTTCTTTTTCAATTTTGATCCATCAGCCATGGTCATATAATAGTCTTCCAAGTTTAAAAGATACCCAGGTTCATGTGGTAGTCGAGATCTATAAGTATAACCGATCGTACCATCTTTTAAAGTGACTTGAAACCATAAAACCAGTTGATGATCAATTATGTCATAAGTCTGTAAAAAAGTAACTGACTGGACCTCATGAATATCAAAAATATCTATGACTTCAGATAATTGATTCTGAGTGTTGTAAACCGTCATCAACGAAGACGGATTTGTATGATTATAATCACTTGATTTTATCTGACGATGCCATGTATCATCTACTCTTTGAAGTTGAATTGTTTCTTGCAATAAATTCTCAGCTGCAAAATCCCAGTCGTTACGACTACGACCATAACCACCAAAAGTCAAAATATTATCTTCATAACCTTGATGCTCAATACCTATATAGGCTGTTTGATCTTCATAGAGCAACTCAAAATTACCGTCCACTAAGTCATATATTCTAAGATTGGAATATTCCTGTTCCAAATCATTGATATACTGATCGATATCTTTATAAACAATTAAAAAGTCATCATCAATAAAATGATACGAATAACTGGTTTTAAAAGATTTACCAGTTTTAACATTCACAATAAAAAGTGACTCACCTTCAAAAATAAAATATCCAAAATCCTCTAGGGTACGATTAGGTACTAAATACTCGCCTTCCACTTCATATTTCTCATCATTAAACTTAAAAACAACGTGGTCAAAACTATTACGAACTTCAATGCTTTCAGTTCTTAAAAAATAACATTTCTCTTCATTTGGAGGATATAGCTCATACCAAATCTCTAATGTTTCATCATAATCATAAATAACACCAAAAACATTGTTGTATTCAGATATATCGGATATATGATATGTCACTTCTGATGTCATATCAGGAGATTTATAACATAGAGTGTCTTTATTTTCGACTACTTTCAATTGTTTTTTACCAGTACTTAGTTTCCGTCCAAGTTCATCATATAATACAGTATAGTATTCATAATCACCTTCTGATAAAAATGTAAAGGTCTCTTCTATAGGATGACCGTTCATAAATATTTCATAAGAATATTGTGTTTGAATATGATCTTCTAATATAACAGATGATCCTATTTCATAGTAATTATCTAATATCAATCCTGATTCGTTTAGTTTAACCACTTCATAGGCTTCTAAGAATGTTTCTTCACAGAACCAACTTGCGATCCACCCAAAATGATCACCTGCGCTGATTTTATACCAGACTTCATCATTTACAGTTAGAGATTCTATTACTTCATAAACACTTGACAGGTATACTTCACCTATTTTTTCAGAACTGACAGTTGGTGTTTCTCTTAAATTCAGTACATCTACCATAACTTTTACACGGCTTAGGATTGTTTCAGTAACCCCAACATCGGGATTTAATTTTTGTTCGGTTTCATTATCATCAAAATCCTGAACCTGCATAATATCTGTAGATTTGACTTCATTTGTTTCACACCCAATCAAAAGGATTGAAAGAACCATCAAACCAACTACAATAATTATCTGTTTCATACCATCTCCTATAACTTAATAACCTTTAATCGTTCCCGCTGAGATACCGAGTATCGTACCATCAGAGGCCTTATGGAAAAATATCATTTTATCTTTATTCTGCCATTTATATCTCATAAATGCTTGTGGTGTATCTTGACAAAGATTATAAAGAGTTTCATCTAATTCGGAGGATACAAGACCTAACATCGATTTATCCAATAATCCTTCAATTGGGTGCACGATTAGATTAAAGTTCTCATCTAATACAAAAGCATAAGCACTATCCCCAATGATGTAGTTGTTTACAAATTCATAATTTGAAGGATTATCTGCAATAACAGCTTCATATTCAACTGCTATTGCCTTTGATTCTAGCTTAAAGTTTTCGATGGACTTTGTTTCCTTGAGTTGATTAGCATAGTAAACTCCTGCTATTACAACTGTTAGCAATAGAGCAAAAATAAATATTTTTTTCATCATAACAACCCCTTTCTATCCGCTTCTGTGTTTATATTGAACTACTCTATAATTCTTTAAATAAATGAAAGTTATGCTGAGCTAGTAACAGTTTTTTTAACTCATCCAAATGAGAAGTATCAAGCATATCCAGTTCAATCAACTCCCTTCCACATCTAAAATAACTATTATCATCATAATGATAAGTATAACCTCGAGGCTCTTTATAACACGTTCCGCATTTATAACACCCTGTGTAATTAAAGTCATACTCTTCTATCGTTTTTCTAATGGCTTCATGAAAGAATGCAGAATAGTCATCTGATGCATAAAATTTTAGTTTAATCATCGGTTTATTATCCACTATGGCATATTTCAGAATCAGTTTCTTGACTTCTTCATGTTTAAAAAGGTAGTTCACATCCCTAGTTTTAGCACGTTTGAATTTATAACCAAGTGATATCATAAATTGTTCAATTTCTTTATAGATATCTTTATCATGTTCATTAACAACATCATAAAATTCTTTCATCCTTGATCTCCTAATCTCTCTTCATCTTCTTTACCCAATATTTAAAGAGCTACACTTATCATAATGATACCCTAATCCACAATATTTGCCCGAATCACATTCTCAAATTGCTGTATTTATTAATAAATATTACAGTCTTTTTCCTAGAATTATTCTAATGTCAATTCAGTTTTTATCTGCTTTTCGTCAGTTCATGAATTAGCTTATCTTTTGAGTTATGATAACAAAACTACACAATAGTTAATTTCATTATAAACTACTTTATATTGGATTACACAGTTATTGTCAAATATTACTTTATATTTAATTATATTGAGTTACCACAAATCGGGTTAACTTTAAACTAAAGAAAATACCTCCAAAAAGAAATCTAATTTTAATTAATTAGACTGTCTACTTTGGAAGTATCATATCAAATGAAGTGTTTTTAATCATACAAACTATTTAAATCAATTAACTGAACAGATGATGTTTAAAGAATCCTTTTAGATCACTTTTAACAAACGGCTCTAGTATGGAATCATCAATTAAGAAATTCAAACTTTCCTGTGATAATTTTTGATTTTCCAATACTGTGATCAGATTATAAAATTTCTCTGATTCTAGAGCATCCGTATACATAGCTAGATCTTCAATCAATCCATTTTTTACATTCATATGAATTGAAAACATCCCCCATGGAAATTTTTCCTCATATTGAAAATCAAAAGCTGGACCGTCCCCAAAATTCCATTCGTGACTCATATATTTATCCATATAATGATTTAATGGTAAAGTGTCTTCATAAATATACTCTGCTTTAACAGTATGTTTTGTAAAATGTTTTAGTGAATCAACGGAATGATTAATGACATCATCTATGGTTATTGTTTTATTGATTTCTTTTAAGTTTACAACACGCGATTTTACAGAATCGAATCCTTTATTATCTAATTTCTGATGGGAAACTGATAAATACTCACTTATTTTATTCATGTCAGCATCGATTAACAACGTGCCATGATGAAGATGTCTATCCTCATCATGGATAAATGCATTACCAGAAAATTTTCTGCCATCAGTAATTAAATCATTACGGCCATTAAACTCACCGTCAATATCTAACTTTTTTAAAGCTTTTAAGATTATAGAAAATTGTCTATCAATATCAAAGTAATCGGTTTTGGAAATAAATGCAAAATTAAGATTACCTAGGTCATGATATACTGCACCTCCTCCAGATAATCTTCTTACTGTGATTACGTTGTCGGCTTCAAGTTTTGAAAGATTACATTCCTGGTAGGGATTTTGATTTCTACCAATTACAACTGCATTTTCACTCTGCCAGAATAATAAAATGCATTCATCATCTTGAACTGTAGACATAAAAGATTCTTCCAATGATAAATTTACTCTAGGATCTGTCATAGTAGAAATATAAACTTTATACTTGATATTATCCATTATGGATACCTCGTCCTTCTAAACCGAGTAAGGCCTCATGAATAGATTCAGCAGCAGTCGGATGCGCATAAATGACATGAGTAACATCTTCTTTACTCAACTTCTGCTTTATTAGATTTACTAGCGTTGCAATCATATCAGTTCCATGTCCACCAACGATTGAAGCACCAATGATATAATCATTTTGATTGTCATAAATCACCTTAACAAATCCTTCAGTTTCATTCATAGCAACAGACTTACCATTTGCAGCCATGTAGAATTTGCTAACGGAAATATCCAAATTATTTTCTATAGCTTCACGCTCAGTGATGCCAACATGTCCAATTTCTGGTGTAGTAAAAATTGCACTTGGGATGACATCATACGACATTTTTGAGTCCATACCAACGATTACTTCTGATGCTACCATGCCTTGATGTGAAGCAACATGTGCTAGTTGAATGATATTTGTCACATCTCCAATAGCATAAATATGGTCTACATTTGTTTTCATTTGCTCATTGACAGAAATACCATTCTTCTTTGAATTTAATGAAACACCTAAAATTTCTAAGTTAATAGAACTCAACCGTGGTTTTCTACCTACAGCCATCATGACTTTCTCACTACTGATATAATATGTTTTGTCACCAATCATATAAGTGGTGATCATTTCATTATTTTGTGTTTCATGGATACCAGATGCACATGCTCCAGAATGAATTTGAATGCCTTTTTCTTCAGCAGAAGTTTTAATCACATCAACAACATCTTGGTCTAATAAAGCTAAAACTTCTGGCATATACTCTATCACATGCACTTCAGAACCCAATGCATTAAATATAAAAGCAAATTCCATACCGATAACTCCACCACCAATAATCGTAATTGATTTAGGAATTTCTGCAATTTCAAGAGCATCTTTGCTGGTCATCACACTTTTTAGGTCATGACCTTCAATCGCAATAAAACTTGGCTCTGACCCAGTAGCAATAATCAAATCGTCAAATGTGATTTCTGCATCTATTTTTTTATTTTTAACACCAATAACAGTTTCTGATTTAGTTTCGGCGTGACCTCTAATAACTTCAATATCATTCACTTCCATTAGATGTTCTATACCACCGACCAAGTTATTCACCACTTCTGATTTTCTTGTCATCAACTTAGTCATATCAATACTGACATTATCTACATCAAATCCAAATAATGAACCTTCTTTTATATGATTTAATACTTTTGTACTATGAGCCAATGCCTTTGTTGGAATACAACCATAGTTTAAACAAGTACCGCCTAATTTATCTTCTTCAATCAAAATAACTTTTTTACCGAGTTGAGCACTTCTGATTGCAGCAACATATCCACCCGGACCACCACCGACAATCAAAACTTCAGCATGCATTTCTTTCTTCATTGGTTTTGAAATACCAAAACTATACCCTGTACTTTTTTTAGCGACTTGTTTTTCACCATCAATCGATCCGATTTCTTGATCCAAAACAACAACATCGCCTATTTTTATTGTTAAATCAGTCACAATTCCATCGTACTTTGACTTGTATTTTAGACTACCTTTACCACTCTCTATTGTAAATAGGACATCATCAGCCTGTACTGAATCGCCTACAACTACGTTTATTTTACCTATTTTACCGTCTTTATCATGACCATTTAACTTTTCAATAATTAATGTATTTTTCATGATAGCTCCTTTCAATTGAAAAAGGGAGAATTACTTCTCCCACTTCAAACTTATTTAAAATCATTCTCAAATTCATCGATACACGCTTGTAATAATGTCACGGTATAAGCCATTGATGGTCCGCCACCGAATGCTACTGAAATCATTGCAGCTTCAAGAATCTCTTCTTTACTTGCGCCTGCTTCAAATGATTTGTAACAATGATACACGATACAATATTCACAACGGTTGTAACAACCAATTGCTACACTAATTAGTTCTTTTGATTTTAAATCCATTGCTTTCGGTTCATATGAAGCGCCTAGTAAACCCATAAATGCTCCAACATGTTCTGGATTAGTGCCTGCTAGTCCTTCTAAACCACCTACAAAATCATTTAACATTTCTCTTACATCATATTTCATAATAAACCTCCTAAAATTGTTTGCTTGAACAATGTTAAGTATAGCAAACAAATTGTTAAAAAACAAACAATATTTTTCAAAAAAATAAAAAAGAATAGAATTAACTATTCTTGAATATTACTCAACATTGTTTTAAGAACATTTTCAAAGGTTTCTAAATCTTTTTCTGGTATATTTTTAATCAGCTGATTATTAAATTCCACTCCTAGAGGTAATAAAGTCTCAAATTGACGTTGTCCCTCTTCGGATAATGCCAATGTAATGACACGTCGATCTTCTGTACTGCGTGTTCTTGTTACGATGCCATCTCTTTCGAGACGATCAATCAAACGACCAATACTGGAATCTTTAACACACATTAAATTGGACAATTCGCGTTGAGATATATTTTCAAATTCATTAATGTAGTACATAGATATCCACTGGATTCTTGTGATACCACTACCTTCAAGCTTTCGACCGAAAGCTTCTGAGAATTGTTTCATATAACTCTCAGTTACATAACTAGTTCATCGTCTTAAGTTAAAACTCATTATTACTCCTTCCCTCTACAGTATGTAGTATATGGGAATTAATATAAAATATCAAGAAGCAAAGCTTCCATTTTAGCGTGAACCATATATGATTAGTCTGAAGATTTAATAGGCCGATAAAGAATATTCCACTTGGAAAATATTACAAACATCTTTACTTCAACATGATACTGTTGTTAACAACAAGTGTACTGTACAAAAAAAGTACATCTTGATCTGCAAAGTTTATAAATTGATCTAGATACTCAGCAGCTACATATCTAGTATCTACAAGTGTTATTTTCTCATACGATCCGACAAGTAGTGGTGTGATACTGCTACCAAATGAATCTCTAAAGATAAGCAATTCCTTTGTGGTATCAGCATTCGGATTGTATATTTCTATTAAAGGTGAAGCACCTGATAAAAATACATCATATGCATCCATACCTTCCAAACTTGTTACATCATAAAGATCTGTCGCATCTGACTTTTCATAATTCTTAATGATTAAATCCTCAAAGTCAGGATGAGATAAATAAACAAGTTCATCTGAATCTACTCTAAATCCTGATTGGGAAGCATAAGCACCGTAAAAGTTATTAAAACTGCTTTTTATATAATCATGCATTTGATACTTCAACTCAAAGTTCATTTCTTTTGATAGTATTTCAATCACTTCACTCAAGTTCTCCTGACGCCAATGTGGGTCAGTCTTATAATAGTCCCCTAACGATAAAGTCTGAAATATATCAATATATTCAAGATCAGAAGACTTTATTTCAGCTATCATATCATCGTAATCAATTTTTAGATAGTTATCATCTAAAAAATAATTTTTATCTGGTATAAGACTGATATAAACCTGATTATCCTTTAAGTATAAATCATTAATCTTATTGATATACGCCACAAAATGTTTTGCCAGTTCAGGTTTATAAGGATATTCCAGTTTAAAAATATGATCTTCTTTTACAAATAAATCATTAACATCTTTTTTGCTTAAGACACTCAATTCAAACCACGATTTCAACTGTCTGAAGTTATCTCTCAAAACCATTTGATCCAGTAAATAAGGTTCAAGTTCTGTCATGAACTCACCACTCATGATGGTATCAAAATTTAACTCAGGAAACTCTTTTAATGTTCTTCTTTCACTAAAAGAAATTTCTGAATCTGCTATGATGATATTCAAGAATAAGATGCTACAAATAAATATTAGAAATACAAATGTTGTAATTTTTTTCATGTTAAAACCTAAAATACAAGAATGGATTAAACGAAGAATCCACTAAGTATCCTGTAATAATCAGTAATAAGCCTATATATACAAATGGTTCCAAGCCATTCATAATTTTATGAATCACCTGATGTGTTTTAAGTTTAATTATAAACTGCTTTAAAAGTGGTGTCGCACCAAAAATGCCAATTATGAAAATCATACCATAACTCTTAAGATAATAAATGCTCTCACTCGTGCTCAGTGGTATGTCTTTGAGACCAAACATACTTTTAAGATGGTTTATGACTTCTAATAAAGAATCATTTCTAAATATCACAAATGCTAAAACTGTAAACATAACCACATAAATATGGCTGATGATTCTATGTTTATCAAGATATTTCATCAATACAAACTTTTCTAAGATTAGAACTGTACCATATAAAATACCCCATAAGATAAAGTTCCAACTTGCTCCATGCCAGAAACCGGTTAAAAACCATACAATTAAGATGTTTCGAAACCATTTTATTGTACTCACTCTATTGCCACCGAGTGGTATATAAACATAATCTCTAAACCAGTTGCCAAGCGAAATATGCCATCTTCGCCAGAACTCACTTATACTTCTTGAGATATATGGATAATTAAAGTTCTCTAAAAAATGAAAACCAAAAATTCTTCCCAGGCCAATCGCCATATCACTGTATCCAGAAAAATCATAATAGATCTGAAGTGCATACGCCACGGCTGATATCCAATAAAATAATACGGATACTTCTTTTGTGAAATAAATCATTTCAGCTAATTCCCCAAGAGAATTTGCAATTAAAACTTTTTTAGACAAACCGATTACAAAACGACCGATGCCATAACTGAAGTTATCAAAACTATGTACTCTTGAATTGAGTTCCTCGGCAATTGTCTTGTAACGCACAATAGGTCCTGCTATCAATTGGGGAAACAATGCAACATATGTACCTAAGCCAATGATACTGTCTTGTACATCAGCTTCATTTCTATAAACATCGATGGTATAACTCATGGTTTGAAATGTAAAAAAGCTGATCCCTATAGGGAGATCTAAATGCAAAAGTGCAAGATCTGTATTAAATAATGTATTGAAATTTACTATCATAAAATCTGAGTACTTAAAAATAACTAACATGGTCAGATTAATGACAATAGATGAGATCAACGCTCTTCTGGCTTTCTTTGTACCTCTGTGCTTTACAATGATTTTACTGTGTGTATAGTCAACTAATGTAGAAATAATAAGTAGCACTGTATACTTAGGTTCTCCAGCAAAGTAGAATGCTAAGCTCCCAAGTAATAGCGTTAAATTCTTATATTTTCTAGGTGTTATGAAATACCCAATCAACATGATTGGTAAGAAAAAGTATATAAAGCTAATACTTGAGAATAACAATGCTTAGTCCTTTCTAGTTCATGATATCTAAAAATGCTGTCATTAAAGCTTCAGACTCTAAATCCATAATTAAAACGATGTGATTTCCAACGTTTTCTACCAAGATATTCTCTGGCTCTACACCAACACAGATCCATTTACGACCATCTACATTTGCCTTAATGTCAGCTTTAATTACCTCAATATCACTACCGTCTTCAACTGTGAATAAAACAATTGAATGTGCTTGAGAACTCATCATCGGCTCTGAAGCTAATCCTTCAAGGTAGTCAAAGTTATCTACACCTAACATGTAGTTCATGTTTTCAGCTGTTAACTCCGATTTCATAGTACCTGGGAATTCTAATCCCGATTGAAGGTACATTTGATCAATGATTTCTTCAAGTGTCATTGTTACTTCAACTACTTCTTCAGCTTCTTCTTCTGTCTTTTCTACTTCATTGGCTGCATTGCCATCACTAACAACGTCTTCAACGACCTCATTATTGTTTACATCATTAACCGCACATGCTGCAAGTGTAAGTGATAAGATTGTGATAACTGCTAGTACTAATATTTTTTTCATTTTCATTCTCCTTTTGTTTTGTTTTGTTTGTGTTTACTAAGATATAGACGCAAGGAAAAACTATAAGTTCCACAGATTTAAATAGTCGGAATATTAAGTTTAAAAAGACACTCTATCAAGATAGAATGTCTTACATATAACCTCTATTAATTTAGTTCATTGAACATCACAATTACTACAACTTTAATTACATCCCTTTCAATTACGTTTTATTCGATGCCTTGTCTGTCGCATTTTGCCCTTTCAAAAGTTCATGTATGCCTTTCTGATGTATTTCACTTCTGTGAAGTTTTTCAATAATCTCAGCAAAACCTCTTAAACCCGCAAATGCTAGCAAAGCTGAAAATATCATAGTAACCATGGCTCCAAAGTCAAAACTACCATAATTTGTAGAAGTACCAGCAGGTACAATAACAGCTGCAAATAGACCAAAACCTAAAATCACTATCGATAAAGCTTTTATAAAAGATGCTATCTTATTGTTTTCAACTTTATTTTCCTTATTAAAAGACTCACCTACCTGTTCTTTTAAATTACAGTTACATTTATTACATATTTCTGCTACATCATAATTTTCAAAACCAC
The DNA here is from genome assembly GCA_016342415.1 of Clostridiales bacterium. Classification (GTDB taxonomy): domain Bacteria; phylum Bacillota; class Clostridia; order Peptostreptococcales; family Acidaminobacteraceae; genus JABXKX01. Next base: position 174,582 of record JAEIOD010000003.1, on the reverse strand, counting down.
ATATTTTGCAGACAATCATTTATTTCTCCTTTATTCTAATAAGTTTTCATATTATGTTTCAGAATATCCATAACCTCATCATAACCTTGATTCTTACTGCTATAGTGATACGGATCATGAACCAATAGGTATTCAAAGTTAGATAATATAGTTTGAGGCAGAAGCTCCAATACGCCTGATGTTGCATCATTGGCATGTTTATTCCACTCTTCTCTTCTAACGATCGAAAATACAATATCTTGATAAGGTGTTTCTGCAGTCCATTTAGGATGTCTATGTCTTACTATAAAATAATCTTCATCTAACTTAGTTAACATTTCATGTAAAGGACTCTTTGCATCTTGGTCTTCTCTGGTTACAAACACACCACTCCATGCAATTGGCACTGTGATAGAATACCCATAATCATCTTTTAGAATTTCAAACTCCTCATCATTATTTGACATTTTTTCTGATGCCATTAACACCAACTTCGAAATAAGCATATATTGGATATCTAGGATAATTACCGGCACTGTAGTTCACACCATCTAACGTTTCTCTATGAAAATCGGTTGCAATCCTATACTGACCGATTTCAAGAGTCTCTGCATACACAGATGTTCTAAAGGTTTGCCACTTCTCATCACCATATCCCAAGATATAACCAATACAAGTAAAAGCAACCATTTCATCTGTTTTTTTTCTAACAATCACCCACTGATCTTCAACTTGTTTTTCTAAGCTAAAATGATTGCCGTACATGATTTCATCATTCAGCGTACTAAGCCATTTAACTTTAACTTCCTTAGTATCCTGAGTATAAACTTCAAACTCTGTAATCAACTCGATGCCTGTTAAAGCTTTTGACTCATCTGCACTAAAGATTATTTCTGTTTCTGATTCGGTAATTGCGACTTCAACCGTTTCGGTATTTTCAGACCAAGTATTCACGACAATAATAGAAATGGGGATTATTAATAACGTTAACAATACAATTAGTACAATCTTATAACTCTTCATATACACCTACTCATCTGTTGATACTATCCACTGTCCATCCTTGTAAGTAATTGTTTCATCAAACTTTCCCTCAGAAGTTCCCTTTACAAAAGCAATCGTTTGATCATCAATCCACTTGAATTCAAAAGCATTAGTTCTTACAAAATTATACATATAGATTTCTTCTAATACTTTGTTTTCTATATTATAAATTCTAATTGTTGTAATAGGTTCGCCATAATGCCACGTTGTTGCCAACACCTTCGTTTTATCAGGCGACAATTCTATCTGACTATTAAAAGGTACTTCTAGTTCACGACCATCTTTACGATCAAAAACATTGATTACACGTTCATCAAACCAAATATATGTGGTATAAAGACCTAAAGAACTTAGGGCATCACTAATGTTTAAAGGGATATAGAAAAACTTATTCTCTGATTCTATGACCTTTCGTTTACCATCATCTAGTATAAAAGTAATGTTTTTATCACATAAAACACTACGACTTTCATCATCTCGCCATGTTCTATAGGCGTAACCGGTTAAACTATCAGAAAGAGTTACTTCAAACCACATAACAGTTTTTCCATCGATGATATCATATGTCGCTAGATACTGAGTCTCCAACAGATCTTCGGGAGTATAAACTCCTATTTTTTCAGATAGTTCATCCATCGATGTATGAACAACTATCTCTTCAGGATAACCAACATGTAATGTATCATTTCCTGTTGTCAGACAAAACCAACTACCATCTGCTGATGTCAGATTCAGTGTATCCACTTTTCTATTTTCAGGTGCATATTGCCAGTGGTCCTTAGAGTCATAATAACCTTCAGCTACAATTTTATCAGCACCTAGTTCAATGGTTTCAAATCCTATATAATCACCTGAATTTTTATAAACAACTTCAAAATCATCTTCAGTCATTTTAATCACCTGAAACAGAGATTTCTTAGATTTCCGACTCATACTGTAATCCTGATAAGAACTGTAATTGACAATTAATCGGTCTTGAGGCAATATTTCGACAGAGTCTTCTAATTCTATCAAAGCACCAGACTCTAAATTGACAATCATTGTACCTAGATCCAGAATCCAAATAAATCCATCATTCATCATGCCCTTATTAAGTGTGGCACTTTTTAAACCTAATGTTAATCCGCCGTATTTTGTAAAAGGCATTTCAATATTTTGGACCTCATAAAAATGCTCTATTTCTAAATCATCTGTATTAACATAAAGAATCTGACCATCAAGTTTGGCTTTACACCAAATAACATGATTAAAATCAATGTACAACGATGACATATCCAATTGATATGAAGTCCTCGATTCTATTACAGCTGTTCTAGTTTCATTCGGTTTTAAATATCCAAATCCTAATATGTTTTTATAAACTTCTATATCAAAAGTTTCTTTACTCAACTCTCTTAATAATTCATCATAAGTTGTCACTTCCACTTCATATTTCCCAACAGTATTGAAGGTAAATGATTCTTCAACAATGACATCATCAATCAACACTTCAATTGTATATCTTGAAGTGACCATATCTTCCTTGTTGATTGTTTCGCCAGTTTTGTACATCTGATGAAGTTTAATCGATGGGGCTTCTACAATAGCTAAATCGTTTGGTTCCTCGTCTGTTGCTTCACAAAACCATCCAGCTATCCACCCTTCAGTCTCCTTGCCCACATGAACTCGATACCAAGTCTCTTCTTTTTCACCATTCATTATGACTTTAGTAGCCAATACTTCATAAACGCTGGTTTTATAAACAGATCCCAGTTTCTCAGATGAAACTGAAGGCTCTTCTCTTAGATTTAAAACATCCACATCAACCATGATTTTTTCTGATTCATCCACTTCTTCTACAGGATCTACTTCAGAAGGTTCAGCGTCTGAAATTTCAGAATCAATTGTTTTAGATTCTACTGTAATTGGTACAGCTTCAGCGATTGGTGTTCTAGTTTCATCATGACACCCTACTAGAAATATTATTATAAATATAAGTACGATTTTTTTCATTTTCTTCCCCTTTCAGTCATTCTATATTATGGTAACACATACAAAATAGCTTAAATGATAAATGAGTTAATTGTCATATATCTGAAATACAAAAACAACTTTCTTAAGAAAGTTGTCTATAATTCTCATTGCTATTAGTTTAGTCTAAATACTCAGTAATAAAATCATTAATTTTTTGTGCTATTTCATCAGATAATACTCGGTGTAGATAATGTGGTCCATCCATTTCAATAACGATTCCAATATCTTGATTTATTATGGTTTCCCGATGTACAGCTATCCAATCATCAGGATCATTATGAACTTTTTTTGACAGGAAGAATAATATAGGAATATCTTTTGGGATGTCAGACTTAAAAGCCTTCTTGCCATTTTCCATCTCATCTATTTGAGCATGATTATGAAAGTTACTGTCTGAAGTCTTCTAAGAGTCTTCAAATCAGTCTTACCATATGATATTGACATACTATCTGGTGTAATTAGTGATGGCAATACAATTGAAACCAATCTAATAGCTCCACTTTTTTCTATAAGATGATCAAATATTGTCGACGTTGGAATTTCAACATCTACTAGTTGTAGAGGTACAGCACTTTCATTACCAATTAATGCTTCTACTTCATCAGGATACTGTCCAGTATAATAATGACTGTAGATACCTGAAATTGAATGCGACATCAAAATATAAGGTTCAGAAACACCCAATTCTTGTATTAGCTTATGAATCTCTTGGGTTATATTCTCTACCGTTTTTTCAGAGCTTGTTTCCTCTGAATAACCATAACCAAGATACTCAATGACACGGTGTTTAACTTCTAACACCTCAATCAAAGGTTTAAATCTATAAGAGGGGAACCGTTCCAAAACCGGTCAATAATACTATAGTATGATTTCCCTCATTGCTATCATAAACATGTAATTGTTTATTGGCAATTTGAATATATTCAAATGCTCCATCCAGTTCTTTTTTCATCAATAGCTCTTTTTACATTATGATACAAAATAAATAAAACCAAAACGATTATAATAACTAAATGAATGGTTTTCAGTTTAGGACGTTTCTTTGTCATAGTATGATCTCATCTTCGTGTATGCTTGATATAATCATAACCTAAAAAAGAATCCATAACCTTTCAAACTATAAATTATGCCCACTATGGTTCTTTAGCAAAGTATAACTGAGTAGTTACAACTACTCCAACAAGAAAATACTCCTGGGAGTACTTCTTGTCATAACACTATATGCTTGTTTCCAAGACATCGTATGATTATCTTTTCTTGATTAATATCTCATATTGTTTAGATAGACATATTACCAGTATCATAAATAATCGCTTCTTTTTCTTTGTATCTTTCATTCATTTCTTTTGTTTCTATATAAGTCATGAAGATCTGCTTTATATCTACGCTAGACTTAATCATATAAGAAGTTTTATACCGACTATCTTCCTCAAAATCACTGAATGCTGAAGCCACTTCTGGATCAAATGTCATACTTAAAAAAGTTCTTTTTGGTATAAACCAAGTACCTTCACTAGACATACCTCTAAATAGAGTGATTTCACTTTTGTTGAATCGATTAAACAAACACCTGATAAATGCCATACGTTGTAGGATATACTTTTCTCTGATAGCTTTATCACCCATTCCGGTAAATAGATGTTCACTACGTGCCATATTGCCATCATATGAAGCCAAACCTAATTCTGCCATCACAATCATCAATCCTTTAATCCATTCACCTGAATTCGGATTTAACACCATCAGTTCCGAAGTTTTCGTTTCTAATGCCAATAGCTCCAAGGATTCCATATACCCCAAGAAATCATGTGATATTTGCTCAAGTTGAGTGGAATCTTTTCTATCTAGTTCAGTCATCTTACAAATAAACTTAGACTTGTTTTGAATCCATTGATTCGTTGAATCCATTAGTATTTCAATTTTCTTTTCAGTATCCTCAACTTTATCCATTGCTCGTGGTACTGATATTTTTTTATTTAGCTTGGATATAATAGTTTCGATTTTATCAATGTCACCATTTATAATAACATCCTTTTCAAATTGATAGTTTTCTACACTTTCAAATCTAACATCCCAGGTTTTACCTTTGTCTTCAAAGTCCATGATTTCCCAACGGAAATGTCCAGAGACATAGTCTAGAGATTGAATCACACCCGGCGTTCTTCTTCCATCTAATAATCTACATTTATTGCCTACTTCCAAATATTTAATCTCACCTTCTAAAAAGTGATCATCTGAAAGCATTTCCTCATTTTGTTGATGTAATCCCATTTAATATCCTCGTTTCTTTTACTGTTGTTACTTTCTGCTTAACTAAAGGTGTAGTTAAATTATAAACATTCTATCCTAAAATGTTCTTTGTCGTGAACGACCTTCTCTAGAGTCAGTCCTACCTCTTCAACCATACTAATAATAGATTCTGCAGTTTGTCCATTTTCATCCATCTTAATACCATATCCTGTTTCAACAACGATACCATTATATTTAATTTCCAGTTTCGAAATGTAAATATCCCTTTCAGAGCCATCATAAACTGGTAAAATAGTGTCCCAAATAATAAGTTTACCACTTGGCTTTAAAACTCTTTTAGCCTCTCTTAACACCTCTCGTTGTGTTTCTTTAGACATGTACATCAAGGCATAAAAAAGTGTTATCACATCAAAAGACTCCTTCAGAAACGGCATGTGTTTGGCATCCATAACCATTTTTAATGCGTCATTATTTGTTTCCTCTAATTCTTCTTTTCGAATATCTACTGCAACTGCCTCTTTACCATAAATATTACCAATGATGCCTTCGCCGCCACCGCCAATATCTAGAAGTTTCACATTTTCAAATTCTTTTTCCAATTCAAGATAATACACTTCTGACACAAGATATCTTTCCTCATTCATAATGCCCCCCCGTTTCATTTAATTTAATAACAACTCAATATACATTTCAAAGATTTAATCCTAATAGTTTCATAACCGTAGTTGGAATAATCAATCTTCTTATAATTGAAATATACATGAATGTCTCTTATATTATACCTCTAAATTAGTACAGATTACATCAAAAATGTTAAATGATGTGAAATTGTAATTCAAAAAAGATGCAGATCTGCATCTTTTTATTTGTTTGTCCTTTATAAGATAATAATTTCAGAAAGCTTCTATATCAAATCGTCCATTTCAATTTTTAAGGCTTCAAAAATCTTGGACTCAATGATTTGTCCAGACATAAAAATTCTTGTCCCTTTCAAATCATGATTCTCAAAATTATGAACCATTACCATATTGGCTTCTATATCAACTAACCAATATTCTTTTATGCCGGTGTTCATATATAGTTCCATTTTTTTTATCATATCTTTTGATCTTGTTTCTGAAGAAATAACCTCAACAATCAGTTCGGGTATTTCTTCATCTTCCTTTACAACAAATAAATCAGGCTGTACATAACTTTCTGATTGATCAGGTCTCGTTAACTTGATTTTTATTGGACCAACAATTGATTTATAAGGTTTTTTTCTAAAAAAGATGTAAAACTCACTTGATAATGCACTCAGTGTGTCCTGATGTTCAATCGTTGGAGCAATCTGATCAAAGGGTTCTCCATCTATCAGTTCAAATACAGTTTCAATATCTATTTCTTTAAAAGTCTTTTCTTCTAAAACGGCTTTTTCTTTTACCGGTTCTTCAACTGAAGGTGCTGATGCAAAAGTCTTTTCAACTTCAGGATTTACTACAGATAGGTTATCAAAATCTTTTAATATCTCTTTAAAACTCCGACTATAACCAGTATGATCAAATACGTAAAGATTTTCTTTGGCTCTTGATATACCTACATAAAACAGTCTTCTATCTTCTTCTAAACTTTCTATATCATAATTCTTATACCAGTCATGGGTATGAAAATAATATACGTTATCAAACTCAAGCCCTTTAGCAGAATGAATAGTGGTTAAAATGACTTTTGGTCTTTTACCTTTGTGCATATCTACAACTGGATCTAATATCAAATTGATCACAAAGTTAATAAGAGAATCATAAGTTTCCAGTAACTCATTGATCAGTTTAAAATCATCTTTTATATCATCTTTTGTATAAGCTTCCGATTCCACATACTCATAGATACTGAAATAAAACTCACAAATATTCTTAAACAACGTTTCTTTCGTTTCTTTACTGTCAAGAATCTCCTTCATTTTAATCAGAGGTTCTCTAACCTTAGAACCTACAAAAGAGACATCTTCTAGCCCTGTATCAATAATCTTTCTAGCTGTCTTTGGACCAATACCAGGCAACAAGGTCAGCACTCTATTAAAACTTACAATATCCAATCGATTTAAATAGACCATTAAAAATGCCATCACATCCTTGATGTGTTTTCTCTCTAAGAGTCTGATACCTCCATAAACCGAGTATTCAATGTTCTCTTCAATGAATGCTTTTTCAAAAACAGTTCTATTTTTATTGTATCTATAAATCAAAGCATGGGTTTTATCACTTTTTTGTTTGATTTGTCCCAATATAAAAGCTTTATGTTCTTCTAATGATTTACCTGAAATGACTTGAGCTTTACCAGTTTCTTCTCTGACGACTCTAAATGTTTTATGATATCCAAGATTGGACCCTTCGATTGTTTTATTAACATAGTCAACAATTTCACCTGTTGATCGGTAATTGTCTTTTAACTTAATCATTTGAGCATTTTTAAAATCATTTGTAAAGTTTAAAATTATTCTATGATCTGCACCTCTAAATGCGTAAATCCCTTGAAAGTCATCTCCAATTGCCATGGTGTTGTCAATATTTAATCGTTTGATAAAATCAAGTTGCATTTGATTGGTATCTTGATATTCATCTATCATAAGATATTCAAACGATGACGTTACTTTCGTCTGTGTGTTGCTTTTTAAATACCGTGTTACCAATTGAATCATATCATCATAGTTAGCAAGTAGATGGGCTGATTTATAACGATCATATTCCTTTCTATACGCTTCTATGTTTTCAACATCCGAATCCAGTTCTTTTAAATCAAACTCTTTGACATATTCAGAAATTGAAAGCTGAGTATTGTTACAATATGATATAATTTTTTGTAATCTTTTGGCTCGCATTTTTTTATTGAATTCTTTAAAATCAGCCATTACCAGTTTATGCACCTGAATGTCATCTTCAGGATCTAATAACCTAAAACCTGATATAGGAGACGAATTTCCTAACTTAGTTGAAATAAAATGAGAAAACGCATGAAATGTACCAATAAAACCTAATGCTGTATTGGGTAGAAGATGATTGATTCTTTCTTTTAATTCTCTACCTGCTTTTCTAGTAAAGGTAATCACTACAATAGATTGAGGATCTACATTATTTTTAACCAAAAACACTACCCTATAAGCCAGTGTATGCGTTTTCCCAGAACCCGGTCCGGCAATAACTAGATAGTTGCCCTCTTTTCTTGTAGCAGCAACTCTTTGTTCATGGTTTAGCTTATTTAAAAAATCTTCCTTATAGACCAAATTCATATCACTTATATCTTTTAGAGTTAGTGCTTCTATGGCCTTATTTATATCACTTTTCATTTAACACGTCCTATTCAATACCAAGCAAACGTCTGTTCTTTTTTATTTTAACAGAAATACAGTAAGGATTCAATTTAAAAGACATCCTAAGGGATGCCATATGTTTGACTTTCTATTCAGAACTGTTGTTTTAGAATGATTTTTTATTCAATCACTCTACCTTCAATCAAAACCCGACCATTATCAGGACACCTATAAGAAAACTTTTTAGCTTTTTTATCACCATAATCCAATGACCCATTGTTAATCAAAGCAAATACATTTGGGTATATACATTGCCACAGTTCATGACATATCGGGGGACAAATATCTTCTACTATAAAAGTATCTCCTGCTTTATGATAATGACTTCTACACTTGCTTTCCACTATTGTTAATTCTACTTTCATGATTGCTCCTCTGATAAAATTCTATATGGACTTTTGATTATTATTTAAGTCTTTATTCAGTACTTGTATAGAACATTAAAAAACTGAATTTGACCTGTACCGTTTAAATGAATTTTATAATATCTTTTAATGACTGAATTGAATAATCTGCCTTATAGTTTGATTTACCTTGTTCGTTAAAATAAATGGTCTTAATGCCAGCTATATTTCCACATTCAACATCCAAAGATCTGTCACCGACATAATACGTGTTTGATTTGTCCAAATCATACTTCTCAATCAGATAATCCAGGGCCTCGGATTCTGGTTTTCTTCTAAAGCCATTGTCACTGGTCACAACTTCAATAAAATAATGATCTATATCATTCGCCTTAATAATCTCTAAGGTAGCTAATCCTCTATGTGTGTATATAAAATGTTGATGGCCTTGCTGTTGTAATAATTCTAGTATATCTTTACAACCTCTTATCAAATGATATTCCGATGAAACAACACCATCATCTACTGACATATACGCGTTATACAATGCTTCTAGAGATAAATTGTTTTTCTTAGCTTCTTCTCTAAAGAAGCCGCTAATGGATGCATCTGTGATACGTTTAAATATATCCTCTTGACTCAAATTTAAATGTTCTTTAACGACTTGATGGACATTACGAGTTATGATTTCATAAGAATCAACTAATGTGCCATCTAAATCCCATATAAATGTTTTCATGGTATCTCCTTATATAATGAAACTATAGTAGAGTAACTACTTGTCTAATCTATCAGTTTGTTCAATGCACCTTTAATCTTAACTCTGACTTTCTTTGCTTCTTTTGCTTCCCACTTTTTTAGAAAATCTACAAAATTATCATTTTGACTTTCACCAATCTGATTCAGCAATAAGGTGATAACCTGACGATTAACATCTTTTAAAAGAATTAACAATTCTTTTTTCTCTGAATCATCACTTTCCAATATCTTATGAAACAATTCATCTGCACAAATAGGCTTATAAGTTTCCCAACCTTTTTCAGTAAATACAATCAAAGGGGTATGACCCTCATATGTTATTTCTAAATAGTTATGGAAGATCATCCAATCCACATATGCCGTTATTTCATCAGTTGTCATTTCATCATAATATGAATAACTCGGACACTCATCTAATTTAAGTTCCAATATTTCTGTATCCTTAGATCCTTCCAGAATCTGAATCAATAAAGATTTATCCGCTTGAAAAATAATTTCATCTGCAGCTCTTAAAATAACTTTGATGTCTTCATCTTTCAGAGTTATATGTCTTACATCACTTAATCCATGATGCTTTTTATTTTTTTTGCTCATCTACTACTCCTAATCACACGCTTAAAATCTCATAGCTTGTTATATCCCTATTTTGTTTTTATTAGAACCACTTCTTCACTTTGAAGAATCCAATCATTGTAACAGCCGTTAAAAAACATCCTGCAATGAAATAATAAAATCCAAAAGGACTATCCATACCTGGCATGTATTTGAAATTCATGCCAAAGACACCTGCTATGAAGGATAAGGGAATAAATATGGCTGAAAAAATGGTCAAAGTCGTCATGACTTTATTCATTTCATTACCATTGTTAAGCATATAGTTTTCGAACAATACATTCACCAGCTCTTTTAACTGCATCACTTCATCCGTTAAAAGAGTTGTATGTTCTTGTAAGACATCCATAAAACGTTTGTCATCCAGTTCTAAAAGAGACTCGTTTTTAGAAAAATACTTCACCACATGATCTAAGGGGGTGCAATTGAGTTTGAGCATCATAATGTACTTTCTCAACTTATGTATTACCTTTATGCTGATATCTTTTTCATTGATGATACTTGCTTCTGCCAGTTCAACTTCTTCTCTGATTACTTCAAGGATATTCAAATAATTATCAACAAGTACATCCAATAAACAGTAATACAAATAGGCACTTTTTTTATTTCTGATATACCCTTGTTTGTTTTTTATACGGTCTCTAATGACATCAAACACGTCACCATCTCTTTCTTGAAATGTAATCACGATATCTTCATTGTTAAAAATACTGAAGTTTTCAACTTCAATTTCATTCTCTTTCAAATACACCATTTGAAGATCATTAAAGATATAATTGGCTTCACTTTTAAAAGAACTGTGTTTGGTGATGTTAACGATCTTTTCCAAAATAAAATCAGAAATTTTAAAATAATCCCCTATTTTCTGTATTTCAGAAACATGATTGATGCCAGTTACATTCATCCATATGGTCAGATCACTTGATTTTAAATGTTTTTCATAGTACTTAATGAAATCATCTACCGCTTTAAAGGTATTAATTTCATATTTCTTTTCATTGTAACTATACAGTTCAATCTTAAAAGTATCTGGTCTTTTACCATTATAGACCAAAGTACCAGGAACTAAATTTACGATGCTACGAAAATCTAATTTAATATTTGATTCATTATTACCTCTCATCACCTGGTCCCCCCTTTAATTCACTTCATTATAGTTCAAATAAAACGCCTCATTAAACACCATTTTAAGTCCTTCATAGACTTCATGAATTTTATCTGTTAGTTCTTCAGATGTTCTTTTTTCTTGTCTGTAGTCATACATTTCTTCACTTAAAGGTTCTATTGTATCGTACATCAGTGTTAATAACGCTTGCTCCCTTTCACTGATTACACCGTCAGCATCAAAGGCTTCATGACTGATGGTATGAGTATTGTACATAAAGCCTACTGTTAGAATCGACAACAAATGATCAAATATCCATTCAACATTAATATCTATAAGCTCAACTTCACTTTTTACAATATAATCGGAATTATAAACACTCTGTAAGTTGTATAAGTTTGCCTTTAATCGTTCAAAGTCATCCATTTTATTATCTCTTTTATCCATATGCCAATTATCAGATGAACTCAGAGTCAATTCTAAATCAGATAAAGCACGTTCAAGATCATTGTAATAACTTTGAATATATAATAGTTCTGATTCTTGTGTTGTCTTAACTTTTCCTATGTGATATCCACCTAGAAAAATTAAAGTAAATATCACAAATAAAAGAAACTGTTTTTCTCTCTTTTTAACAACAGTGTTTGTATTCATAACCTTATCCTTTACGATGTCTTTTTTGTCTGTCAGCCTCATAAAGCATCATTGATGTAGCACAGGCAACATTAAAAGAGGTGATCTTGCCATACATCGGAATCTTAACCATCACATTACACATTTCTTTGAACTTATGACTGAGTCCACTGGTTTCGTTGCCAATCAATAGAACGGATGGTTTTAGAAAATCAACATCATCAATCATTTTTTCAGTTGCTGAAGTAGATCCGATAATCTGTAAATCCGAGAATTCTCCCATCGTTTTATCTAACCATTCACCGACTTGTTTTGGCGAATCCACTCTCACAACAGGTACTCTAAATAACGTTCCCAGACTGGCTCTAATAGTTTTTACATCATATAGATCTACTGCATGTCCAGACAGGATTACACCATCTATAGCCAGTCCTTCGCATGATCTAAGGATAGTCCCAAGATTGCCATGATTCGATGGTCTATCAATAACAACAATCAGCGAGTTTCTCTTAACTTTAATTCTCGATAGATTATCTTCTGGTATTTTTACAACTGCAAGCAGTTCTGAATAGTCATCATTTTTGTCACTCAGTTCAACCATTAACTCATAAGGTAGTTCAATATGTTCAGGTGCACTTGATGTCTCTAACATATCGGTTGCCCATTTAGACAATTTCCGTTCATTTGAGTAAATAAGAGATACAATCTCCCAATTATTTTCGATAGCAGCAGAAATTGATTTTGCACCTTCCACAAAAAATTCATTGTTTTTACTTCGTTTTTTTTTATTATTTTTAAGTACTTCGATATGTTGGTAAACATTGTTCTTCGTAAATACTTGGATTACTTTCTTAGCCATTAGTACCTCACTTCATTCCATTATGCTAAAATTCATTACATCTCCAATATGTTCCATAATACCATATCCACTAACGTTCCCATAACGTTCTAATCATTTTTAATAAAAGAAAAAGAAAGTTTTTATGCTTTCTTTTCTGTAATCTTTCCTATGTTTATCTTTTCAATATAAATCTCTGATGCGGATAATCAAATTCAACGATCAACTCATCTTCAACAAATCCAAATTTCTTATACAACACTCTCGGTGCATCACCTTTTGGATCATTATCTCTAAAAGTTGAGACCGATATATCTTGATCTTCCGGAAAAAGCGACAGCATTTTTTCAACTAGTTTTGATGCAAGTCCCAACCCTCTATAATCAGGGTGTACGGCCATACACGAAAGACAACTTACCTTATAGGAAAAGATCAGGATGGCTACTATATTTTCCCCCTCTTTAATGCATAATGCCGTTTCTCTCCTAATATTTTTAAGAACGGTCTCTTGATAACTTTTCAGTTGCTCTGACGTTTCCAGTCCAGGAAAATTATCTTTTATTAATGCAATCATATTCATCCAGGAGTTAATATCTGACTCGGTTGCATAACATACATCACTCAACATAGTCACCTCCAAGTCTTTTTCTTATTCATAATTTGATTGGAAAACTCTTCGATAATTTCAACAACTTCTTTTGTTTTAAAATCCTCCACTCCATTTATATCCCTAATCCCAATAGAACCAATATACTCCGTTTTTGCATACTTAGACAAGTTTTTCATGGCAGTTTCAAAACTTTCCATTCCGATAGCTACTTCATCACCACAGGTACCAATAACAGCATACTTTTTTCCTTCTAGAAGCGATTGATTATAACTTGCTTTATCGTAGTGTTTACCAAATGCAAATGATCTATCTAGTACAGCCTTCATTGGTGCAGTACAAAACCAAGTATATATCGGAGTCGCAAAAACAACTACATCAGCCGATAACATAGAATTATATATATCTTTCATATCATCATCTATAGAACAGCCGGGTATATTATTTACCTTTTGACAATTATAACAACCAATGCACCCTTTTATCTTTTTATCATATAATGTTATATAGTCAAATTTAATATTTTCATTCTTTAGTTTCTCGAGTAAAGGTTTGATGAGTGTTGCTGTATTGCCTTCTTTTTTGGGACTGCCCATTAGAATACTTACTTTCATATACGTCTCCTTTTAGAATTATGAATTCCGAAAATACATTAAAACCGGTCTCTTGATAACCTTTCATTTTTCAGAAACTTTCCACCCATGAGTCATTATTCATCACATCACTAAATATATCTTTTAGTTGATTCGTAACGTTTTCAGTAGTCTGATACACTACAGAATCATCCTCTACATAGGTTAGAGATGACCTTTTATCAGTTTCATATAGATATAAACTAACTTTTATATGAGATTTATCTGAATAGATCAGCATAAGTTCAATTGGAGCAGGTGTCATCATATCAACAATACCATCTGTTTTGGCATACAAAGAAAGTGTTTCCTCAATAGAACTCATTTGAGTTTGATCTGTCACCACAAAAGTTTCTTTTGAATCAGTCATTGTGATAACGATACTTTCTAATTCCTTTTGACCAGAATGACAACTGATAAACATAAATATGACAATGCAAAATAATGTTATAAGTTTTAACATCTTCATTTCGAATCACTCCTTAACGAAAAACTATTCCAAGCGAAGTTCAAAATCAATTTCCGTTGGGCTGCTTCTTACCTTTTCAAATCCAATTTTATCTAAAACTCTTTGTGATCCAATATTGCCAATTGGTACTTTACTGGCTGTGATGGATAGGCAGATTTTTTGATCATACGCCCATTTTGATAGAAGATTTAGAGCACTGCTCATATATCCTTTACCTTCACAGGATTTAACTATTTTATATCCCACTTCAGCAGATTGATCAGGCTCTAATCCTTTAAATCCAATCGTTCCAATTGCCTTAACGGTTATCAAATCCACTATCAATCAATAGGTATACCAGTTATGATACTCTACCTGCTTTTCTTTCATTTTCCCTATTTTGATAACAATTGCTCTTTTTTGTACGAAATCCAAATCAAAATCGTCATACACTCTGAGCAATTCTACCAATCTATCAACTCAGTTGATTCCAGCAAGTTGATTTTTAGTATCAGCTTTAACTTCTATAAAACTCATATTGAGGTCCTTTGTTATCTGTTCTTCTCATTTTGCTATATGAGTCATTAGTGAATTCACATAATGTTTTTTCCCAAAATTTAATCGCAGGTAGATTGTAGTCCAGGGTAGAAACTCTCCAATCACCTGGAAACATGTCAAAAATTCTATGTACTGCTTTTAAACCAATCTTTTGCTTTCTGTATTTTCTAACTATAAAATAATGTCTCAGATAATTTATTGTTTCTTCTAAACGAACCACCACAAATCCTGCTAAGTTACCATCCACTTGAATCATATATGTTCTATAATTCGACTGACTTGTATAATCTTCAAGATCATTTAAACCGTGATAAAAACCGTCACTACCAATTTCTTTACCACTAAACTCACTGGTATCATGTGCAAAAAATTGAAATAACCTTTCCAAGGATGTATTATCTGCTGGTGTTGCTTTATAAAAATCTATTTTCATTAAATCCACTGCCTTTCAATTATCATATTCTTCTTGTAACAACCCATTAAACTTTTTCTATTAGACTTCATTTTCAATTATAATATATAAGTTGAAACGAAACTAGGACAGGTTAATTTATAATAAAAGTATACAAAAACATCCACTTTATTTGGAAGTGAATGTTCAAAATTTTACCTTTAAATGCAATTATGTGATTCTATTCTTAAGAGCCTCTATAAAGTCTAATCCATGAATCTTCTTATATGCTGCACCCAAAGCTATTATTACAAAAATCACAGTTGTTACTGCAGTTAAAAAGTAATGAAACGCCTGTAAATTTATATCGAAAGAATACAGTTCTGTACTAAAGGTACTACTTAACCCTTCTAACATTGATCTGGCAATTGGAATTCCCAGTAGGATACCTATAAATGCAGTGATGATATTTTCTTTAAGGAGACTAATAAAAATTTCGTTCTTTGTAAATCCCATAACTCTTAAAGAAGAAAACTCCAAACGTCTCTCATTAATGGATATGACTGCCGAGTTATAAACGATAGCAAATCCAAGAGTTCCACCAAAAACAATAAAAATACTTAGAGAGGTCAAAGTTAAAGCCAGAAACTCATTGAAAATATCCTGCAAATCCTGCGAGGATTGAACAGATGAGATCAATCTGTATTTTTCTACTTTGCTTTTTATATTTTCATCTGTATCCACATAAGCTCCGTTGATGTAATGTTCATCCAATAGCAATTTTTGCATATCGGTAATTAACATATAACCATTGGCACCTAAATTTTGTTTAATCAACTTCGTCACTTTTATTTCAATGTCATCACGATCAGGAATAAAGGATTCTACTGTGATATAGTCACCCTCTTTTATATCCAACACTTTGGCTAAACCTTCTGATAAGAAAAAATCCCCCTCGCCAAGTGTTCTAGATTTAAGATTAGTATCCTTGAAGCTAAAAAACTTTGTCTGATCTTCTAACCCAATAATATTAGTGACTTTGGATTTCCATCGATTATGAAGTTCAAAGGGAAATTCTAACTTACCTTCCAGATGATCTACATCTAAAGTATTTCTTAACTCATACAGAATGCTATCGTCTTTACCTTGAACAAAATTCATACTATAATCCATGGTCTGAAATTCACCAAACATCGTCCCAAACATATCTGTAAATGCACTAAACATAAAAAACGGTACCAGTGTAATGGCAAATGTAAGTGATATCCCTAAAGCAAGGAAAAGTGTTCTTCTTTTACTTCTGAATAAATTTCTTAAAACCATCTTATTTGAAAAACTAAATAACTTCCAGAACCTTGTTCCTTCAATGAATATACGTTTCCCGTTTTTAGGTGGTTCAGGTCTCATTGATTCAGCTGGTGAAATCTTCAAAGATTTTCTAGCACCTAATAAACCTGAAGCAATAGAAAATAACGTCACCATAACTGCTGACATCATAACCAACTCTGGCTTAAATAGAAGTTTTAATGTAGGAATAGAGAAAAAAGAGTTGTATATCGCTGTAAACTGAGCACTCGCAATATAACCCAACACCACACCAAATACACCTCCAAAAAAACCTATAACCACTGAGAGCTTCGTATAATGAAACAGGACATCTCGGTTGCTATACCCCATTGACTTCAAGATACCAATAGACAACCGATCTCCTTTTACAAGCCGATTAATCATCACTGCCAAAATAAAAGCGGCAACACCTAAGAAAACTAAAGGGACAGTTCTAGCGGACTGTTTTAATCCCTTCATTTCCTCGTGTATCATTCGATTAGACAATTGATCTTCAGCATCAAAAATACGACTTAAACCGAAGTCCTCTAACTCTTTTTCTAATTTATTGGTTATTTCTTCAACGTTTGCACCATCTTCCAATAAGAAAGTTACTTGGTTATAGCTGTTGATTCCCATAGAATCTTTGATAAAAGATTCTGTTGTATATACAACACCAAACTTAGACGGCGCGGGCAAAAGATTCTGTTCATTCTCCATTAGATAAACATATTCAGGAGAAGATACAATACCAATTACTTCTAACTCATAATCACTTCCCGAAATATGAGGGCTGATATAATCACCTATTTGAATTTCTCTTGCTTCGGCAAATTTATCAATCACCAAACATTGATTATTTTTTTGTACAGTCGATTGACCCTCTCTAGCATACAAGCTGTTTTGAGTTTCCTCATCAAATTTTGAGGATATCAGTCTAATATTTACCTTCTCATCATTTTTAACATTTAAAGGTACATCATAAACCAAACGTCCTTCAGCCGATTTAACACCTCGCGTGTCCTTAAGGTCAACAACATCAGACTCTGAAATTTTCATCACGTCCGAGAACACATCTGAAAAGTTATGAGTTTCGTAATGATATTCAAGTGAAATCTCCAGATTTTCATAAGCCGAATTCATGGCAACGTAAATCATAAGCCCTAATATAATAACCATTGCAATTGCAATAAACTGACCTTTATGATGACGGATATGACGAACTAGTCTAGTATCCAGTTTTCTCATTACCATTCAATCCTTTCAGGTGATATAGGTGACTCATTGATATAATTTTCAGTGATTTTTCCACTTCGCATCTTAATTACTCTGTTGGCCATGCCTCCAATAGAAGCATTATGTGTGATGACAACAACCGTTTTTTTATACTCCATATTTATTTTGCTGAGAAGTTCCAATATCGTGATGCCAGTTTTAAAATCAAGAGCACCTGTTGGTTCATCACAAAGTAGTATTTTAGGATTTTTTGCTACCGCTCTTGCAATTGCAACACGTTGCTGTTCGCCACCTGACATTTGAGATGGGAAATGTTCTTTCCTATCATCTAATCCAACATCCGTCATGATATCATCTATATTTAAAGCATCATCACAAATCTCTGTTGCCAATTCAACATTCTCTTTAGCGGTAAGATTGGACATCAAGTTATAAAATTGAAATACAAATCCGACTTTATTTCTTCTATACATAGTCAATTCTTTATCAGTATAGGTGCTTAAATGTTCATCACCAAATACGACTTCACCTTCCGTAGGCGAATCCATACCACCAATGATGTTTAATAATGTACTTTTTCCTGAACCTGAAGGACCCAAAATAACAACGAACTCCCCCTCTTCTATGTGAAAATCTACACCATCCAATGCTTTCACAGAAACTTCGCCCATTTGATATGTTTTTTTTAAATCCTTAGTTTGTATTATCTTCGACATAAACACCTACTTAACTTTCTGACCTTCTTCTAAGTCATTGTTAATAACTTTAACAATCTTATCTCCGGCATTTAAACCCGATTTAATTTCATAGTAATCTTCACCTTCTATCCCAACTTCAATCTGTTGACTGATAAGAACATTGTCCTTTACAATAAATACAAAATAATCTCCGTTGGATTTATATACTGCATCAACAGGTACACGAACAGCTTGAATATCATGAATGATAAATTCCACATCTAATTCTTGTCCAACGATATAGCCTTCTAAAGGATTAGTTGGAACAACTTCTATTCTAACTCTATTTTGTCTAATACCAAGATCAGAGATAGATGATTCCGATTTAGGATATACCTTGTTTACAACAGCGTCGTAATAAACTTTGTTATGTTTATCATATAGTCTCACATTTGTATCTACTGTAATAGCATTGTAATCATCTTCAAGTATTTCACAAATCAATCTTAATTCGCTCAAATCTGCAACTTCCAACAACTGTTGACCCATCATCGCATAGTGACCAACTTTTACATATTTGCTCAGCACAACACCTGACATTGGAGAGGCAATTGAATAATCCAATAATTGACGTTCCAATATTTTCTTTTGTGTATATAACGCATCTATAGATGCATTGTACTGCGATATAACGTTTACACTGATGCCTTTGTTTATTAAGTTTGAATCATTGATTGCAATATTGTACGCTTTAACCGAATCGTTATAGAGTTTTTCACTTAAATCCAGGGCATTCTTACTCAAAGCACCTGAACTGTATAAAGATAAATTGTCATCGTAATCTTTTTTCGCCTTATCACGTGTTGATTTTGCCTGACTAACTAATATTGAAGCATTTCTAATCCGCTCTTGATCCGCTGGTTTTGAAGCTTCTAGAAGTTGAAAATCCAAAGCTTTTATTTCAGATTCCAACCTTTCAATTTGGAGCAGTAAGATATCTTCATCAAACGACAGTATGACATCACCTTCATTGACAGAATCACCAACGTCTACATAAACGTTATCAACTGTACCAGAAACATTGGATTGTATCTCCGCTGTATGGACAGCTTCTATATAACCATCTTCAACGATGATTTCAACTACTGGTCCTCTTTCTGTTTCATAAAGTTCGACCTCTACTTGCAGCGAGTAATCATAATAGTAATAGCCACCCACACTCAGTACAATAAGCGCCAAACAAATTATGATCATTTTTTTAGATAATATTTTTTTCATGTTGATCTCCTTCAAACTTCTTCCTAACACTGTTATACCCATATTGCATAGAAATAGTATAAAAATAAAATATTATCTTACTTTTCATAACCAGATGGTCATATAAAATGAACTTTCCTAGACAACAAAAAAAGAGATATCAGCTATCTCTTCGCATTTTTGTATAAAATTCATTAGTAAATTTGCATAACTTTTTCTTTCTTAAACTCATTATTCCAATTCAAATACTGTTTTAACTTCTTGATAAACCTCATCAATAGATTTTTGACCATCTATTGTAAGGGTATTAAAATCTAACTCCGCAGCTTCATTTTTTACCATTCTGGCAAATTCAACATCTCTTGCCATCCAATTATCAAATGCTTGTTCCCAATTACTACATGTTCGCAAATAATATTTCACCCATTTACGCTCTTTGTATTTTTCCATTTGAAATTCTCTAGAAGGCGTCATACAAATATAACGATTCTTTGCCAATTCCATTTTTTGAGCAAACTCAGGCAATAGAGCAGCTCCTTCTACTACGACATTCTGATTATTATACTTCTTCAAATCTTTTATAATTATGGTTAAAGCATATCTATAAAATTCAAACTCTTCTTCCACTTGTTCAGATACATCTCGCATCCAAGTTTCATCTTGTGTTCTTTTATTTATTGTTTTCATTAATTTACTACCTCTTTTAACGCCCATTGCAATATAATGTTCTAAGAAGTCATCACACTTGTAGTACTTAAACCCATACTCTTTTATCAACTTTTCAGCAACCGAACTTTTACCGCAACATGGCGATCCGCCTATCCAATATATATTATCTAAATTCATTTTCTCTCCTTATATTATCCTAAATAGATACTCCAAATAAACTGAATTTCATTTGGATACTCTTCATAACAATGCTCTTTAAAACTTGTAAGTTCAGCACCTTGTCTGACATAAAATTTGCAGGCAGATACATTAATGTTTTGTGTTTCTATTTTCAATCGATTACAGTTTAGTTCTTTGGATACTTTCTTACATGTATTAACAAGTTGATGTCCGATACCTTTATTTCGGTAATCTTTATCAATTCTAATATCCCAAAGTACAGTCAAGTCCTCTCGACCTTCTAACATATTGATTTCTTTTGTATTGTAAGCTAGCAGTGCACCACCAACTAGGTTTTCACCCTCATATGCAGAAATGACAAACCAATTGCTTAAATCAAATTTCTCCATCAAATGACTTGGATTATCATCCTCTCTATCATAAGTCTTATGATATGGCGTTACAAGCACTTCATCAATCAAGAGACCACCCAGTCCACTGTTTGTTTTCATCAATCGATATTCTGATTCCACAAAAAAATCTATAGACAATTTGCTGTAAGATAACATATTCTCTTTATTAGGTTTTTCTATTTCAATTTTTATTTCAGACATAACATTCTCCATTTCTATAACCACTTGATTCTTTCAACCATAACATATAGTCTAAAGCTAATTATAGCAATTAATTGACCATTTCACATCTTTTTTTTTAGATATTGTTTATTTTTAATTATTTTAACAAGAAAAGTGTCTTTGATGACTTTATCTCATGCCTTACAGGGTAAAGTTATTAAACAATTTCAACCTATACTCTAAATTAAAATTCTTACAGAACAAAAAAAGAGATATCAATTATCTCTTCAATCGGTATTGATGGTAACACTATTCAAAATTTCTCATTGAAACCAACACAAATAAGATCTTCGGTTTTAGATGGCTCTGCATCAGATATAACGTCACCAACTCTGAAACAGTAAAACTGTCATGATTATAAGAAGGATAATACATTGTTTTCTATTACTCATAGACTCTCCAAATCATCATACAGCCAATCACCTCTTAAAAGACCCATGACATAAACATCTGAATACTTCTCCTCACTGATATGCGCTTCTCTTTTAACACCTTCTTTTATAAACCCTAACCGTGTTAATAAATTGAAACTATCTAAATTGTAATCATAAACCTCAGCATCGATTCTATGTAAGCCTTCTTTGCGGAGTTGATTGATAAATCCTATCAGCGCTTCTTTTGCATAACCTTTTTTCCGTTTTTCACCCAAACCAAATCGAAGCCACGCCATACCATCTCCTGTCCAGTTGATTCTGATATATCCAATAGGTCTACCAGTATCATTCAAACAAATAAGCTGATACAATTCCTCATCACTTTTCAGACTACTTTTAATATCCTTCATTTGATTTTCAATGTTTATATCAGTGTCTAATCCGACTGACATTTTTCTAATTAAGAAATCTGATTTCCACTCGACTATCAGAGAAGCATCTTCAACTTGTACACTTCTTAAAAAGACTCTTTCAGTATTTAAATACATTTTTGCTCCCATCATATCACTTACTTTTTTAACAAGAAATCATAGTGTTTCAGTAGTAAGAGATTCTTAATCACCAGATTACCCATCCACCAATTCTTACTGATTGCAAACTCGGTTTCATAACTTCCCCAAGACCATGGTATTTCCCAGACGCCCTTTGAGTTGATTGTATTTTGGATAAACTCCAATTCAAATGAAACAGCCTCTTTATTGGCTTCATAGAATTCACTATCAGAACCATTAAAAAATTGAGAAGGTTTACAAACATAATTTCCTTGCCATTTTGAAAAATCATTTTCTATTAATTCAAGCACTACGTCTTTAATTTTATCCTGATAGGATTTAAAATCTACTAACGCCATAAGATCGGCTTCTATTATATATTCCATTAAATTGACAAAACAATAGATTTCATGCATCTCGTCCAATACCTTTGTTTGAATGAAATACTCAACTGATTCAACAGCTATCTCTTTTGCCAATTGAAATAATTGACTCTCTCTATCCGCATATTTCAAAGCAAAACCAGCTAAACTTGCAGTTGGATTAAACCTTAAATTATGAGGTTCATCCTCTTTAAAATGCCACCAAGGTGCACCGGGATAGTCATTATTGCTCTTTATAGTATTTAACCAACGATTAGAAACAAAGTCTTTACCGCTAGACAAATACGACAATATACCTTGTATAATTTTATGACTAGAATCTGTTATATCAAGTTCTTTTAGTATTTCTGTGGCAGTCCAAGTCTGAATAGGCGATGAATTGGGATTCCACGAATCAGCTTCTAAAGCATGACCAAATCCACCATCCTCATTTTGGTAAACCCCTAGACAATTTAAAACAGAATCTTTACAACCCTCTTCAAAGTGATATCGATACCGTGCTAAGTCAATCGGTCTAGCATTTCTATACATCCATTTTCTTATGGTGTGGTAAGAATTATTATTCATAGATTCTCCTTGATTACATTATAAGTTTTAAAGTTATTGTACTTGTTTTTTGTATGCCAATTTCTCGAATAAAGTCTGCGGGGTATGCATTTCTGTTGAGTTTTGATCTAAATGTTTATCTATCAAATATCTTAAAGTAAATGATTGCCTTGTTCTAATCAACTTAGGTAATTTCTTATGATCATTTAACATTTGGACCAGATTATCCATATCAGTTTTCATGTTACCAAGTTTGAAGTCCGGTTCTATATTACTTAGCGGATATACATTAAATTCGCTATCTATATATAAATTATCAAGCGAGACTTTATTTATTTGATAGTCATCCACACTTGATTTTATTTCCTTATATTTATATTCCGGTAAAAACAACTCGTGTTCTTGTTCATAAACATGAAAGGTCTTATACTTCAAATCCTGTTCATGAGGTATAACCATCTTGTTTTCCCTTAAAGAACCTGCATAATTGTAAGCACCGGTTACAAAATAACCATCTACCTTAAGCTGACCGGCAAGTGTGATTAATTCCTCTATGTTTCTTGAATTACCTTTAGTCAGCATCATCTGCCAAATGACATCCAAATGGTTGTTATGACATAGTTGAGTCACTTCAATTATTTCACTAAAATGACCGTTTCTTCCTACAAAACTATCATGTGTATACTCAGTACCAAACAGGGTGAGTTTAACAGTACTATAGTGTTCTTTAATCCCTTGAATCAAGTCCGGTTGTTTGGCAAGGCCAAAGCCATTTGTCACTAAAAGACCCCTTTTATCAGCATGCATCAAATCTTCTTTTTTCAAGACTTCTACTGCTTTGATATACTCTGGATAAAGCGTTTGTTCTTGAAGTAGTAAAACACCGACATCCCCCTCTATTCTTTCTCTAAAAGTTTTAGAAAGTTCAACAATTTCCTCTATAGACATCAGTGAATGGTTTGACTTAATTTCATAACAATAACAATGTTTGCACCGATTAGGGCAGCCTGTAATTTCATAGTTCAGTGTATAGTTCTTCATAGGACCTCCTATATATGACTACAGATTTATAGCATGACTCATATTATAATTCTTACACTTTCTTATACCTTTTAAATCATTAAAGTAAATGTTTTAACATCCCTTCTCGATGATTTATAAACTGTTTCATCACCTGATAATGCTCCGTCTCCTCATAAACAACTTGTTTCATACCATCATCTACCAAATATATTGCCGAGTCAGGATACCCCATAACAATTGGAGAATGTGTCGCGATGATAAACTGAGATCCTTCTTCTATCAGTTCATGCATCCGACTGAGCATGGCCAACTGTCTCGTTGGAGACAGAGCGGCTTCAGGCTCATCAATAATATAGACACCATGCCCTCCAAATCGATATACCATCAAAGACATAAAAGACTCTCCGTGAGACTGTTTGTGTAAAGACAGGCCACCATAAGATTCAATTATAGGTCTACCTAATCCACCATATCGGTCTATATCGTCAATGTGAGAAGCCACATTGTAGAAACTTTCAGCTCTAAGGAAAAACCCGTCTTTAGGCGATTTAATACCTTTAACCAGTTTTATGTAATCATATAAAATAGAATGAGAAGCACTGGTTTCAAAACTAAGATTTCTAGTCCCACCTTCAGGATTAAAGCCAAAAGCTATAGCAATAGCCTCAAGTAAAGTTGATTTCCCGCTCCCGTTCTCACCTATGATGTAAGTTACTTTTGGGTGCAGATCCAATTGTTTGAAATCTTTGATGGCATTTAGAGAAAAAGGATAATGAGAACAATCATACTCACCTTCCAATACCACTGATCTTATATATTGATTCATGTTTGTTTCAATCATACAAACTCCTTATAAGTAAATTCACTTCTAGTTATAGCATACTATATAACGGAATATTGCAGTAGTCGTAATTGAACATAACAAGAAATCCTTGTAAGAACAAAAGTCCGTACAAGGATTAATTTTAATTAGTTACTCATTTAGTTCTACTGTAAAAGGTCCTATCAAAGCTTTTTCAACTTCTAAATTTAATTTTAATTTTTCCGTGTTTTCTACCTCTTCACTCGGGAAGATAAACTCCCCACTTTGACTGTCAAATGGCCATAATCCACTATAAGCAGAATAGTATATTTCTTCATACTCAAAATTTTTTTTCTTAAACGCCTTATAACGAATTCTCATAACTCTTTCGTTTGTCTCACCAACTGGTTCAGAATGGGATTTGATCATAATACGAGACCATTCACTAAACTCATTTGAAATGTCATTTTGACCTTTAGGTAAATATACCAACTCGTCAATGGTGATTTTACTTTCTCCAGCCATATATGGCTCACCAACCGATACAGACTGATCTTCAGTTGGGACTCTTACAACAATTTGACTGTCATAGGTTTCAGTATATAATATTTGAGGCATTGTCAATTTCAGTTTTTTTGATTCTTTTGGGATCTTAAAATAAAATCTATTGATGTTATCAAAGTTTTGACGTCTTAATGCCTTATCAGAGTAAAACCGTTGACCCGTTTCATCTTCAATAACAATTGGATCATTTAAGAATTTTTCTTCATAGTCGTGTAAATAAACTCTTGCATTCTTTTTGGATTGAGGTGTGATGATGCTCACAGTTACAATTGCTAAATCCTCAACTCTTTCAAGATCAGCGAAAATTATCATATCATCGATTATCAAACTACTTCCTAAAGCATCAGGGATATCACTTGAAGAGATATCAACAAGTTCAACTGTAGCAGTTCGAGTCATACCTTCTACACCTATTTCAAAAGTTCTGATGTCTTTTAAATCCCCTTCTAAGTAAAAATTTCCTTTTGTTGTATAACCAGCACCACTACCAATAGCCACAGAACCTCCTTGCATATCAATAGCTTCTCCATTAATGATCACTTGGAGTTTGCCAAAATGATCTTCTTCAGCAACCTCAAGCACTGCTTTTTTATCATCTGGATCAGAAATATGATTGAGTTTAGAATTGGTAACAGCTGATACCGTAAGATAATCATCAGCTATATATACATATCGAACTTCCATGAAAACGTCATTTTCTTCTATACGTACATAACCATTTGTTGCAGCTTGAATATAATAGTCATCATCTGTTTCTACAACACCATAACCAGGAATTTTTTGAAACACACTATGATACAAGGCGTTAACAGGCGTAGCTGGTATCAGTCCGGACAATAAAACAATAAGTACTGAAGTGACGATGATATTTTTAAGTGTCAGAAGCCTCATAATAACCGTAGTTTCTTTTTCAATTTTTTCATATGTTCTGTTTAAAATGTCTTCTTTGACATTATTTAAATCGTCAGAAGGATTAAAGGATTCCAAAAAATCATCAAAGTGTTTGTTAGACATGATACCCCTCCTTCTTCATAATCGTTCTAAATTTATCTTTCCCTCTTGTTATTCTTTTGTAGGTATTTTCTTTAGAAAGATTCAGTCTATTTGAAATGGATTCAACCTCTTCACCCATAACAAATCTCAAGTAAAATATTTCATTATCCGGTGGTGACATCATCTGCATCATATCAATGATCTTCGTTACTGAAAGATCTGTCATTTCATAAAACAATTGGCAAGACATATCCTCTAAAGGTATATGATTATGTCTTTTATATTTTCTGAGATAATCCACGGAACACCCTCTTGAGACCATCACAAGCCATGATTTAAACGAGGATTTTTCAGGATTATATTTTAAAATACGTTTCCAAATGGTTAGTAATATATCACTAATACATTCTTTTAAATCTTCTTCACTCGGATGAATGGTATTTTTAACAATATAAGATATCAACCCACCATAGTTATCTATAATCAAGGATAAACCACTCTGGTCCTGATTGATTAATTTTTCAATTATTATTTCGTCATTCATATTCACCTCTTAGTCTTCAATACTATATCCGTAAAGAAAATATCATTTTGGACAATTAAATAAATTTTTACAATTAAATTCCCTATACACTGTATAGGGAACAACTTACCACCTATTTGATACTTTCTCAGCGAATCCCAAGAAGTCATTTAATTCTATTTTTGTACCATCGTCTAAAATCGCAGTCCCTGAATATCTACCGAAAACCTGATGTTGATTGGTTTCAATCAGCAATGCATTGATATGGTCTGCTCTGTCTAAAATAGGCATAAAATCCATTTCAAAACGTCCATCAGAACTAGAGAATTTCCAAGGTTTCAGATAATCATCCGGAATGTGAAAATTGATATGTTCCAGCTTATGAGCTTTATGATTAAAAAACAACATATTTTCAGTGGCATGAGACGTATCACCAAAACCATATCCAATATTAAAACCAAACACATCTTTACCTAATTTACCTGAAGCACTGCCCCAATACCATGTATTTTTATAAGTCCAAACACCTCTACCCCAATCCAATATACCAAATGAATCTTCAGGATCAAAGGCATAGGTTTTATCACCCAATGTGATTTCACCATGAGCTGGCATACATGTAATTTTCTGATTGTAATAAAAAGCACGTTTGTTATTATGAAACGGTGTTGCAATAACCATTGAATCCATTTCTAAATGATTGTGCAAATAAATATGACCTTTCAAAGGACGCCTCTCATGATAATCATCAAAACAGACTTCTAGTTTTCTTCTATCATCAACCAAGAAATTCATTTTCACTTGTTTGTTTTTTACTTTCACATCTCCAATTTCAGAAGTTGGAGGCATATTCAGTTTACCCATTGTAAAAGGCATGGTTTTGGATTTTGTCACTTGGAACTTAGAATCCCATTCCAATACAGAAGCTGACGCCACACCTAAATAACCATTGTCTGCAATCGTTAATGCAATGGCATAATCTTGATTGTAGATTAAATAATAATCCCACTCCTTTAAAAATACTTTTGGTGACTTAACCATATTTCTTGAGTACTGCCAATGTAATTTGGTCGCGTATCCTGGATTAGACAGTTGACCTTTTTCATTTAGTAAATGTTGTGGTGTTTTGATGAGTTTCTGCATTCTAACCTCACTTTATAATTCCTTCAACCCTAATACAAGTGTAGCAAATAAACTGAATTAATCCCACGAAAGACAATAAAAATATCTGAGTAAAACTCTGATATTTTTATTTAGGTTTATTATGTTCTATTGAGTAGTACAATCTTCAATTTAATCCCAATAATTTATTTCTCTTTCCTCATAACGCGAGATTTCACCAAATGTTTTATCCATTTTAGAAATATAATTTCCTTTGTCATCGTATTCATAAATGTATTCCAACACCCACTCCGTATTACCACTGTTTTCATATCTAATGAGATTGTTATACTCATCATACTCTAAAGACGATACATTTTCTTCCCCATTAGACTTAATACTTATAGCCTTAATTCTATTACCTTTATCATCGTATTCAAAAGTTGCGGATTCAGTTGAATTTTCATTATCAGAACTAGAAGATTCTAACATTTGGTTTTCAGAGTTCATCTCGAAGACACCTTTGTTTAATCCCTCCGAATCAATTCTTTCATACTCAATCGTATAACTACCGTCATCGTTATATACTCTTTCATTAACTTGTTTAGTATCATTTATTAAATCCGAAAAAGTTGTCTTTCTATAGTTTTTTTTGTACTCATAAGTTGTTGTGTGAACCAGTTCATCATTATGATAACTCTCTTCTTTATGAATCTTTTTATTTTTATAGGTAAATATCCTCTCCCATTCCAATTCACCATTGGTATAGGTCTGAGAGTTTAATATATTATCATTATCATCATAAACTCTCTCATGTTTAGAGTATATTTTTCCTTCTTCCATTAAGTTGTATTCTATCCTATTTATCAGAAGTCCTTTTTTATTGTATTCTTCTAAGTAATGCCCAACCAGCACTTTGTCTTCATTTTGTCTATTGTATTTCTTTGTAGTGATAGATTTTATCCCTAGATTGTCGTCTCCAAGGTTATAAGGTTCAACAATAGTTTCTTTACATCCGATTAATAGTATCAAACATAGCAATAACATTAATTTCTTCATATAATCTCCATTCATTCTTTCTATTTTCTTATATAGTGTAACAAATAAAACTATGAATACAAATCATTCGATTGTAAATTAATGTATCTACTAGAAATTTAATAATTTGAAAAGACCAAGAAATTAATCTTAGTCTTTAGTTTAAATCTTTTCTACTTTTACAGCGCATACTTTAAATTCAGGAATATTTGTTGTTGGATCAAGTGCTTCATTGGTTAAGCGGTTGACCGCTTCTTCTGAGAAATGAAATGGAATAAACACCACTTCATCTGAAACCATTTCAGAGATTTTAGCAGCAACTTTTATACGGCCCCTTCTCGATGAAATGCATACCAATTCACCATCTTTGATATTGAGTTTTTCTGCATTACCTTTAGAGATTTCTATATAACTTTTACCAGCGATATTTTCAATCCCTTCCTCTTTGGCTGTCATGGTTCTGGTATGGAAGTGATAGAGTATTCTACCTGTCGTTAAAATAAGCGGATACTCATCATCGGTCGTTTCAGCTGGATCAAGATAACGAATCACATGAAAAGTGCCTATGCCTTTTGCAAATTGATCTTTATGAAGGTATGGCGTCCCAGGGTGATCTGGTGTTGGACATGGCCATTGTAATCCCTCTTCTTCAATACGGTCATAACAGATACCACCATATTTCGGAGTTAAAAAAGCCATCTCATCCATAATTTCTTTTGGATTGGTAAAATCGTTGTTGTATCCTAATCGTCTCATCAGTTCATCGATTATTTGCCAATCTTCCCTAGCCTCACCTGGTGGATCAACCGCTTTTCTAACTCTTTGAACCCGTCTTTCACTATTTGTAAAGGTACCTTCCTTTTCTGCAAAACATGTGGCTGGTAACACAACATCTGCTTTTTCAGCTGTCTCGGTCAAGAAAATATCTTGTACCACTAAAAAATCTAACTTGTCTAAAGTTTTCTCAAAGTGATTTAAATCGGCTTCGGATACCATTGGGTTTTCACCCATGACATAAATAAATTTAATGATCCCATCATTAACAGCTGCCATCATTTTAGGAATGGTTAATCCATTCTTTTCAGATAACTGAACACCCCAAGCTTTTTCAAATTTTTCTTTTGAAAGAGGATCAATCACCTTTTGGTAGCCTGGATAATAAATCGGAAGCGCGCCAGCATCAGAAGATCCTTGTACATTATTTTGACCCCTCAGTGGATTAACACCCCCAGATGGTTTGCCTAGATTACCACACATCATTGCAAGATTCGCAACTGATTTTACATTATCTGTACCGTGACTGTGTTGAGTAATGCCCATGGTATAAAAAATACCTGCAGTGCCTGCCTCCCCATATAACTTGGCGGCTTCTTTTAAATCATCGACATCGACACCACATATCTCAGCTGCTTTTTCTATCGGGAAGTTCTTTACAGCTTCTTTTACTTGTTCAAAGTTCTCTGTTCTTTCATTGATATAGTCCATATCATAAAGTTCCTGTTCTACTATATAGTTCATCATGCCGTTTAACATAGCGACATTGGTACCCGGTTTGATTTGAAGATACACATCTGCATATTCTGCCATCTCAATTCTTCTCGGATCAGCTACTATTAATTTACAGCCTTTTTTTAGGGCCCGCTTCATAAAGGTAGCTATAACAGGATGTGTTTCTGTTGTATTGGATCCAGTGATAAACATAAGCTCTGAGTCAATAATTTCACCAATACTGTTTGTACTAGCGCCTAATCCTAGTGATGCTGCAAGACCTGCAACAGTAGCACTATGTCAGAGTCGTGCACAATGATCAATGTTATTGGTACCCAAAACAGCTCTAAAGAACTTTTGTATAATATAGTTGTCTTCAGTGGTACATTTTGCAGAAGAAAACCCTGCAAAAGCATCTGAACCATATTTTTCTTTTATATCATTAATTTTATCTGTAATCACATCAAAGGCTTCATCCCATGTACTTTCTACTAAAGTACCGTTTTTTCTGATTAAAGGTTTTGTTAAGCGATTTGGATGGTCAATAAAACGATATACAAACTTACCTTTTACACATAAAAGGCCTTTATTGACAGCCTCTATAACCGGATCTATTCTTACCACTTTATTGTCCTTAACCACTAAATCCATTTGACACCCTACACCACAGTAAATACATGTGGTTCTTACTTTTTTATCGATATCCCAAGTTCTAAAAGGTTTTCTTTTTTTCTCTAAAAGAGCACCTGTAGGACAGACATTTACACAATTACCACAAGAAACACAGGCTGAATATGCCATGCCAAGTTCAAACGGATGCGCTACTTTCATCTCATTACTTCTATTCATAAAACCTATTGCATCCGTACCTTGAAGTTCATGACAGACACGTATGCATTTGCCACATTGAATGCATTTATCTCTATCTATGGTATAAAATTCATTACTTTCATCGTACCTTCCGTTTATGTTCGTTTTGTATTCAGAAGTTGACGCTTCTACACCATACTCAAAACAATAGTCTTGCAGTTTACAATCGCCTGCCTTATGACACCCCAAACAGTCATTGTCATGTACAGCCCACATCAATTCCAGAATCTCTTTTCTGGTAGACATGATTTTTTCCGTATTGGTTCTGATGACCATGCCATCTCGTACAATACCTGTACAAGCCGCTACTAGTTTTTTTGATTTTTCAACTTCTACCACACAAATCCTGCAGGAACCATGAGGTTCCAAACGATCATCATGACAAAAGGTTGGAATAGTTATTCCGACTTCTCTACAAGCAGCCAATATGGTGATTCCCTCTTTTACTTGGACATCTAAATCATTTATTCTAATATTAATCATTTGACATCCTCCATTGCTACATTTTGGTATAACTCACCTTTATAATATTCAAGTGCTGAGAATATGGCTGTAGGCGCTGTTACGCCTAATCCGCAGAACGAGGCATCTACCATCACCTGAGAAACACGTTCTAATTTTTCCATATCTTTTAAAGTTGCAGTTTTCCGTTTTATTTTATAAAGAATTTTAACCACTTGATTAAGACCTTCACGACATGGTGTACATTTACCGCAAGATTCATGTTTAAAAAACTCTTCTATCGCAATCAGATAATCAATCAGTTCAGTTTTTTCATCGACTACAACCATGGATCCTGCACCGATGCTAAATCCATTCTCTTCAAAGTCCTCATAACTGTATTTGATATGAAACATACTCGCTGGAATCAATGGACCAGAAGCGCCACCAGACTGGACAAATTTTATAGGATATTCACCTTTAGGTCCGCCTCCTATTTGATTGATAAGTTCATCTACTGTAATGCCAAAAGGTACTTCGTATGTGCCAGGTGATTTTAACCTACCACTGACACTGATGACTTTATTGCCTTTACTGTTTACAGTGCCAGTCGAACAGTATTTTTCAGAACCATGAATCATCACAGTTGTTGCACACACAAAAGTTTCTACATTGTTGACCATGGTTGGTAAACCAAACAATCCCTTTTCACCGACTCGTGGCGGTTTTAATCTAGGTCTTCCCACCTTGCCCATCATTGATTCAATTAATGCCGTATTTTCTCCACAAATATACGCACCGGCACCGGTATTTACCTTTATATCAAAATCAAACTCTGCATCTAGAATATTTACACCTAATAAGCCATATGACTTAGCTAATTCACATGCAGTGATGAACTTCCTTCTGATATGGTCATATTCCTCTCTTATATAAATATAACCTCGTTTTGCACCTATGACATAAGCTGCTATAATCATGCCTTCTATGACTTTATAAGGATCTTTATTTAAGAGATCTCTATCTTTAAAAGAACCTGGTTCTCCTTCATCCGCATTACAGAGAATAACTTTTTCCTCATCTCTTTCTTTGGCCAGTAACCACTTTCTCCACGCAGGATATTCTGCACCACCACGTCCTTTGATGTCCGCATCTTTAAGTTCGGATATTGCAAAATCCTTGCCTTCATAAATCACATTGGTTAAACCAGAGAATCCACCTAACCTTAAATAGGCTTCGATATCGTCGTATTTATAACGGTTAAAAAATTCTGTGATCAAAGGTTTATAAGTCATTTGAGTCACCTCTTAACTTTTCTAAAATGGACTTCATTTTATCTATTGTCAAATGCCCATAAGCCTTTTTATTGATTCTAACAGAAGGTGAGATATCACAAGCACCAAAACAGGGTGCATGATCTAAGGTAAATAATCCATCAGCAGTTGTTTCACCAACTTTTATATGTAAAGTATCTTCTAAATAACTTTCAATGATGCTTTTCTCATTGACTCTACAAACAGTTCCATTACACATCTCAATATGGTATTTGCCTTTTTTTGTAGGATTCAGAGCCGAAAAGAAAGTAATGACTTCTGAAATTTGAGCATATGGAATTTTTACTTGATCCGCTATATACATCGCTGAAAATTCTGATATATATCTACCATCACTTTCGTGTTGGACTTCTAACAGTATGGGTAACAAATCCTCCACTTGATAATCATAATGTGATAGTATAACATCAATTTTATCTTTTAATACATCCATAATACCCTCCTCTTATTAGTATTATCACAACAGCTCAGTCTGCTATTTATCTACCCTACTAAAATGCATACAAACGTGTGCAAAAACAAAAGACATCATTTAAATAGATGTCTTCTTCAAGCTTTGAAATTTAGCGTTTGTAAATTAAACGTAGCAGTTCATCTTCTACTAGAAAAAATACGCCTTTTAACTTACCAACGACATTTTTGCTTTGGAACTGCGTTCTAACACTGACTTCAGTATCAGATAATTCGAAAAGTTCAATTTCAATATCCTTTTGTTCAGTTGCAAACAATAACCTGCCATACGGTGTCAGACCACCTCTGACTTCTTTTCTTTCAAGTATCACTACGTCATAAGATGATAACTTATAGGTCGTTAATTCTTCTTCATCAACTACTATTTTAAGATCACCCATTAATAATGTGGCTTCAATGGCACTATGAGTCGCAACCAGCTCTTTATTAAACGTATTGACTCTGAATAGATTAAAAAAATGTATGGCCAACCATAGAATGATACCAACCACGATGATGATAAATAACCTTTTATTGTTTTCTCCACCAAACATAATTACTCCTTGTCTTTGTGCTTATATACCCAAAAAAACTCATAAGAACAAGAAATATCGTCGCAGGGTATGAAAATTCAAATCAACCGCAATGATGTTTTTTAAACATGGACCCAAATCATTTTTATTAAATCTTCACACTTGCAAATAGGTCAAAAACTATATAAGAACACACTGAAGTGCTCTTTTATCCGATTATAATATAAGTTTGAAACTTCATAATCTAACGACCTGTAATCTCATCACCAAGTTCATCCAGTATTCCTAACACCTCTGAATCAGTACCAATATATTGAATTACCAAATCTCCACACAAATAGAAATGGGGTATAAAAACCCATTCATAATCAACACCTAAAATATGATAACCCTCTTCCGAGATGCTATGATAATCATCAAACTTTAGCTTTGGGTCATCATAGGTGTAAACATTAATCCACTCATCGTTAATAAATTTATAATACTTGCTGTTACCTCTTAATACATCTAATTTGAGTTGATCATCATAAACAGGATTCAGCACACTCTCTTCAAATGCATTTAAGACCCTATTAATCCTATTTTCCTGTACATTATCTACAAAACTAAAAGGTAATATATGATTATTTCCTAGTCGCATAAATAAAAGCAACCCAATAACAATTACTCCTCATACTATTAAATATTTTTTCATCTTCAATCTCACTTTTTGTAGTATTTAAAATCATATCATTTCAATCATTATAGAGTCAATTTTCAAGTCCTCTTCTAAGTAAACTGTTAGAAGGATGACTGCAGCTGGTGTTGCCTTCTCATATTTAAATGATTAATCTTTTAAGTTTGAATGATACAGTTCATACAACTTGTCTTTTTGATCCATACCATAATTCAGGATATTCCACAGAGCTTCCACCGCTTCAGGTCCGAAAGTTTTCATATAAGAAACATGCATATATGTTGCACCTTCCCAGATTTTATCATATGTTTGTTTATCAATGGTTCCATCATCAAAATAACCGGAAAGAAAAGCAACTGCCAAGTCAAATTGATACTTCATTTCTCTGGTTGATTTATTGTAATCAACAAATTGCATTATGAACGGCCAGCCTAAATCCAAGTATTTAGGTCCATAACCAGCATCATCTAAGTCAATAAATACAACCTTGCCTTCATTATTACAACGAGCATTATGAGGACCAATATCAGTATGAATAAAACATTGATCGTACAGTGTAAAGTCAGGTAAGCCATCAACGATTGAATTATAGTCTTTCTTAAATGGATACTCTTTGAACCACGATCTATATTCTTTAATTTTATTTGATGTATAAAATGATGACTTCTCACATGGGTCATGTAATTGATGCATCTGCTTGGTTGCCTTACCAAGTAAAAATTCATCATCAACAGTTTCTTGTAATTGTCTACCATGAACAAATGTCATTAAAAAAAAATAATATTCATTTTTACAAATATAAAGAGAATCATCTGGCAGACTTAATATTGAAGGTGCCAAACCATTTTCATTACCAAGATACTCATGTGCTTTCACATTAGCTTCAATCACATTTTCATCAATTCTATCCGGAATGCCTTTTAGCACAACATCAGCAGACTCCGTACGGATTCTGCATACAATTCGACTACCTCCTACATCATATTCTTCAACAACTTCAGCGTGATCATAACCCCAGTTTTCCTTAACAATTTTTATAATATCCATAACTTCTCTCCTGATGTATATACCTATAATCATATTATATTTTCAATTACTTGTTACTCTCTTAATCACACTATACCATTTTCTCATAAAAATATGGATTACAATACTTTTACACCCAACTGAAAAACAGCAAAAAAAGACACCTATTTCTAGATGCCTTCTTTTAGATATATAATTTGAGGTTCATTATACAGCGAGGTTATTATCTACCAAGAATTTAGTGATTGACTCTTTAGCAATACTTTCATCTTCTCCATCTATATAGATTTTTATGTCCGTATCAGCTTTAACACCTAATGACATAATACCTAAGATTGATTTTAAAGTTGTTTTCTTTTCTCCTGATTCCAATTCAACATCCGATTTGAATTTAGAGGCTTCCTTCACAAGTAGAGAAGCAGGTCTTGCATGAAGTCCAGCAGGATCTATTATTTTCATTTCAATTACTTTCATTTGATTTCCTCCAAGTAGTCATTCACTAAGTTCATAACCTCATCATTATGACTCATATCTAAAGCTTTTTCAGCCAGTGGTTTTAACTTTTTCATATCCATTTTGCTCATCAGTGCCCTTGCTGATAGAATGCTGGTTGCGCTCATGCTAAATTCATCCAATCCAAGTCCTAATAACAACGGAATCGCTATATGATCTCCAGCCATCTCACCACACATGCCAGCCCATTTGCCTTCTTTATGCGCTGCATCAATGACCATTTTTATCAACCTAAGAAGTGATGGATTGTATGGCTGATACAGATAAGACACAGTTTCATTCATACGATCTGCTGCAAAAGTATATTGGATAAGATCGTTTGTGCCGATTGAAAAGAAATCAACATGTTTGGCAAATTGGTCTGCTAGTATTGCAGCTGCCGGTATTTCAACCATCATGCCAACTTCAATATGCTCACTCACCTCAATGCCTTCTTTTATTAAGGCTTCTTTCGTTTCAAGCAAAATACTCTTGGCATCTAAAAATTCACTGATTGTAGCAATCATGGGAAACATGATTTTTAGTTGTCCATGAATACTCGCTCTCAACAAAGCTCTTAATTGAGTCACAAAAATTTCTTTTCTATCAAGACACAAACGAATAGCTCGATACCCTAAAAATGGATTCATCTCCTCTGGCATGTCCAAGTAAGAAAGTTCTTTATCACCACCGATATCCAAGGTTCTTATAACAATGGGTTTAGGATCCATCCTTTCAAGAACTGTTTTATAAGCAATAAATTGCTCTTCTTCAGTAGGGAAGTTACTTCTACCCATATATAAGAATTCCGTTCTATAAAGACCTACACCTTCACCACCATTTGCTATGATGCCATCTACATCATCAGGGGTTCCAATATTTGCGGACATTTCCACTTGATGACCATCTAAGGTAACTGATTTCTTATCCAAATACCTTTGAAGCAGTAACTTTTTTTCATTATATTCAACCAGTTTCTGCTCATATGTTGTAATCATCTCTTGAGTTGGATTTAAAAAGATTTCACCACTGACTCCATCTAAAATCACTTGATCTCCATGATTTGCTTTTTCTAAAACCGACTTCAAACCAACAACTGCAGGTATTTCTAGTGATCTTGCCATAATGGCACTGTGACTTGTTCTACCGCCAATATTGGTTGCAAATCCTTTTACAAAGTCACGATTCAGTTGAGCGGTTTCCGAAGGTGTGATATCTTCTGCAACAACTACAACCGGCTCATCAATAAGTGTGACATCATTCATCTTAACCTCTAATAAATGACATAGAAGTCTTTTTCTAATATCTTTTATATCGGCGGCCCGTTCTTTCATATAGTCATTTTCCATCGATTCAAATATGGCTATAAAACTATCCGATACCGTTTGAAGTGCAAATGCTGCATTGACTAAATCATTTTCCATCATTGACTCAATACCACCTAAAAGTTCAGGATCTTGTATCATCTGAAGATGTGCTTCAAAAATAGCACCATGTTCTTCACCTAAATTTATAATCGCTTTATCTCTGATTGTCTGTAATTCAGATATGCTTTTTTGATGAGCCGTATCAAACTTCAATTTTTCATCTTCGTAAGATGCAATCTTTTCATCTGTGACATCTAATGCCAATGTTTCTATTTTAAATATCTTTGCGATGGCATAACCATTACTCGCAGCAATACCTTTAATCACCATGATCTACCTCTATTTTCTTATTTTATCATCTAATTCAAGAACTTTTAAAAGTGCATCTTCATCCGATATAAGAGTATCAATTCGACCAGCTCTCAAAGCACCTAAAATTGCTTTTGATTTTCTTTCTCCGCCTGCTACAACAATCATTTTCTGTTTTCCGATTGTATCCGATTGAATACCGATTATATTTTTATTGATATTTAAATCCAGGAATTCACCTCGTTGGTCAAAGAAGTGGGCACATAAAAAACCAACACCACCTTTTCTGAGAATCTTTTCCTTGAGTTCATCTTTTACATATATATCCCAAAGTGTTTGTGGAATCTCTGTTTCTACAGCACCAAGACCCGTAAGGATCAAATCACAGTTATCAATCATTTCAAGAGAATGTTTGATAATAGGACTCTTAACTAAAGCATCTCTGGCTTCTTTATTATCAACAAATATAGGTGCTGGTATCGGATAAAATCTCGCTCCAATTTTATTGGCAAGATTTGTTCCAATACTCAAAATATCCGATTCTCCCATATCATAACTAATGGCACCGAATAGCTCTACAATTTTTATATCCTCATAGGATAACTTTTTCATCTGAGATACAGTATTTCGTACACTATGTCCCCAAGATATACCAATGGTCATACCGTCAAACATTACATTTGACATGACATCAGCGGCATATTTGCCTATTTCAACTAAAGTATCAGAATAATTACTTTGAGTTTTTACCATACGTACATTATTGATATTGAAACGTTTGGTCAATTCATCTCTAATGTATTCAGTCTGATCACTTGCATAGTTAATATTGATGCTGACAATTCCCGTCTCTTTGGCTTTCTTTAACAATCTTGACACTTTGGGTCTTGAAAGAAAAAGTTCTTTTGCAATTTGACTTTGAGTCATCCCATCTAAAAAATACCTAACCGATACTTCAATTAATAATTGTCTTTCATCTGCTTGCTTTTCTTCTTTAGTCATAACCCACCTCTATAGTTTTATTGACCGTAATAAGCGTTTTTACCATGTTTTCTTAGATAATGCTTATCCAATAAATGATCGTCAATTTTTTTAACCGTCTGGTTTAGTTTTTCTGTTCTAAAAGCCATCTTACAAACTTCTTCCACTACCTTTGCGTTATGCACTGCATCCATAGCACTTTCTCCCCATGTAAACGGTCCATGATTACTAACAATAATCCCTGGCATTTCTAGAGGTTTATAATTTTTTTTAACAAGTGTTTCAATAATGACTTTGCCTGTATTAAGTTCATAATTGGTTTTTATTTCTTCTTTTGTCAGACTACGTGTACATGGAATATCACCATAGAAGTAATCTGCATGTGTTGTCCCATATGACGGTACGTCTCTACAAGCTTGAGCCCATGAAGTCGCCCATTCTGAATGGGTATGTACCACACCGTTTATATGTTTAAAACATCTATAAAGTTCTAGATGCGTTGGTGTATCAGAAGACGGTTTCATCTCACCTTCTATGATATTGCCATCTAAGTCAACGACCACCATATCACTCGGTTTCATCCTGTCATACTTAACACCACTGGGTTTTATAACCACTAAATCGGTTTCACGATCAATTGCGCTCACATTTCCCCAAGTATATATTACAAGATTCTGAGTCACTAATTCAATATTAGCATCATAGACTTCTTGTTTCAATTTTTCCAACATAATTGTCTCCTACATTTTTTGCTTCAACCACTCTTTTGCTTTTACGATATGTTGAACAGTTTCTTCTTTAGTTTCAATCAAAGTATTATCTGCCCACATTTCTATCAGAAACGGTCCTGAGTATTCCTTTTCAGTCAGTGTTTCAAAGAGACCTTTAAATTCAACTGTACCTTCACCAAACGGCACACATTTAAAGATGTTTGGTCTGGTATCTTTTAGATGAATTGAAACTATATGTTCAAATCCCTTAATGAGTTCTTCACTTGGATTAGTTGTCCACTGAGATAGATTTCCTAAATCGGGATATATCTTTAACCAAGGTGAATTAACCAACTCTATGTACTTCAAACATCTTGTAATGGTCCCAATAAACTCTGTATCCATAATCTCTATCGATAACATAATATTGGCTTCACTCGCCAGTTTGGCTGCATATTTTAATCCTTCAATAAAACGTTCTTCAGTCTCATCAGATTGATCTTCATAATAAACATCATATCCTGCAAGTTGGATGTTTCTGATACCCAGAGCTTCTGAAAGATTAATGGCTTTTTCCATAATTTCATAAGCTCTTTTTCTTTTAGTTTTATCTTCACTGCCAAAAGGAAACCTTCTATGTGCACTTAAGCACATAGAATTAATATAGAAGTCTGCTTCAAATAAAGTCTTTCTTAAAGCAGCACATGTATCCTTTGACCAATCCAGTCTTGATAATCGTTCATCACTTTCATCTACGGACATTTCTATAAAGTCATAACCTGCAGAAATAGCTATATCTATTTTGTCTTGCCACTCAAAGCGATTTGGAATCGCTTTTTCATAAATACCAAATCGATTGTTTTTCAAACTCATCTTTAGCTCCAGTATGTAGAAATTTCCGACTTAAATGATTTAGCTGCTGTGACAGGACATTTTGCATCTCTGATACTTCTTCCTGCTATAAAACAGTAAATAGGCAAGTCTTTGAACAACTTAATATCTTCAACCGCTAAACCACCCGTTACTGTAACATCAAATCCCATATCACATAATTTATTCAATTTCTCTAAATCTTTCGGTCCCCAGTTTTGACCTGCAGCTTGTGCATCTCTAGAACGATGATAAACCACTTGAGTTAAACCCGCTTTTTTCCAAGATGTAGCATGATCCCATGTCCAATCACCATATAATTCAATTTGTACATCTTTATCCGATTCATAAGATTTTGCCACATCCAACATACCTGTCATTGTAGGAATCTCTGCACAACAGATAACAGTCATCCATGTTGCACCTGCTCCATAACACTGTTTTGCCAATAGACTCCCAGCGTCAGCGCCTTTAATATCTGCTAAAATAATTTTTTCCGGATACAATGCTCTTAAACATCTAACAGGTTCTAATCCTTCTGCAACAT
Source organism: Clostridiales bacterium (assembly GCA_016342415.1). Lineage (GTDB taxonomy): Bacteria > Bacillota > Clostridia > Peptostreptococcales > Acidaminobacteraceae > JABXKX01. The sequence continues at coordinate 133,072 of JAEIOD010000003.1, read as the reverse complement.
GTAAAATAGTGCCCACTTCTATAACATCAATGTGTTCACCGATGTCTCTGATAGATGCTAATGCATCTTTTAATGATGTATTGTCTAATGCGACTTGTAATTTTGGTAACATTTTGCCTCCTATAAGCCCAGTGCTTCTTTCACTTTTTCTGTAATTTCTTGTTCTGATACAAGATTGATCAATCCAACTACTTTTGAATCTCCAGTCACTTTAAAGTCTTTGACAAAAGGCATAGAAACCAAGATTAAATCATAACTATTGGCTGCTGATTTTGCCTGACCCACACTTGAATGATCAATTGTATGTGGTATATTCAAATCATTTAAGACTTTATCAATTTTCATTTTAATGATCATACTTGATCCCATACCGTTGCCACATGCTGCTAATACTTTTAACATAATATTCTCCTTAGTCGATTATAGTAACGATTTAAATGGTAAGTCCGGTTCAATTTCAAATGCATCCTCAAAACCACGTTGGTAGTGATATTCCATATCGTCTTTATCGTTAGGGAATGTAAATTTACCGCCGACTTGCCAAATAAATGGTTTGAATTTATATTTTAATATATCTTTTTTCATGTTCCAAAGCACTGTAATTTCTTTTGGATCCGCTTGGAAGTTTGTCCATATGTCATGGTGGAACGGAATCACGACTTGCGTCTCTAAACATTCTGCCATTTTAAGTATATCAATTGATGACATTTTATCTGTCATGCCTCTAGGATTCTCACCGAACGAGCCTAAAGCGACATCAATTTTATGGTCTCTTCCATGTTTTCTATAGTAATTTGAATAATGCGAATCACCACTATGGTACAGATTACCACCTGGTGTTTTGATTAAGTAGTTAACAGCCAACAAGTCCATATCTCTTACAGGTTGATCTTTCAAAATCATACCTGCTGGAGCTGTTACAAGTTCAGTTCTATCAAATGAATCCAAAGCAACAATTTCAGTATCTTTTATTTTAACCACATCACCTGGCTTCACAACGATACAACGATCAGCTGGCACACCCCAACTTACCCATAAGTCAACACATGCTTGGGGTCCAATAAACGGTACGGTATCTGGACAGTTTTGAAGGACTGCAGCTGCAACATTTTCATCTATGTGATCACCATGGTCATGTGTTGATAAAACAGCATCCAGCGATTTTATTTTAAATGGGTCTATAACAACTGGTACATTTCTAAGATTCGGTTGCAATTTCACACAGCCAATCATTCTTTGATGTTGATGTTGGTCTTTCATCAGTTTATTTTTCTGCGTTCTTTTACCTGATTTCACCCATAAGTCGATTAAAATATTGGCATCACCTTCACTTTTAACCCAAATGCCGGTACACCCTAACCACCACATTGCAAAAGTACCAGGTGCAACAACTTCTTCTTCTATTTCTTCATTTAACCAAGTGCCCCATTCAGGGAATGTACTTAAAATCCAACTTTCTCTTGTGATTTCACTTACTTTGCTCATTTATATGTTCTCCTTTTGTATATGTCTTTTAAACACCTACTGTTCTTCTAGTTATCTTGAAAATATGTCTAATAGCTCAGTTTTTGTAGTTGCTTTTAAAGCACCTTCAAATCTCTCTGCATCCGATAAGACTTCTACAATAAATTGTAGTATCTCAAGATGTGATTCAGCATTTACACATGAAAGTGCTACCAATAACTCAACTTGATGTTCTGGTGCTTCAGAAAATCCAATAGGCTGTTCTAATTTTAAAATTGAATACCCTATTTTTTTCGAACCCGTTTCAGGTCTAGCATGAGGCATTGCAACTTTTGGTGCGATTACAATATACGGTCCATATTCATTTACAGATTCAATCATCGCATCTATATAACCTTGATCAACATACATACCATCTAAAAGCGGTTGTGCTGACTTTATAATTGCTTCTTCCCACGTTGAAACACTTGTTTCAAACTGGATTAGACTTTCATTTAAATTAAATTCGTTTACCATTTAAGCCTCCATGTTTTCTTTTAATAAAAAGGTGTTAATGGCATGCGAAACGCCACTTTCATTGTGATCTACCGATATAAAATCGGCAATTTCTTTTACTGCTGACACCCCATTGGCTGTTGTAATAGCTGTGCCAGCATGTTTTAACATTTCCAAATCATTGTAGTTGTCCCCAAATGCAACGACTTCTGAAATATCTATATGATAATGATCAATCAAATGATCAATCGCCAACTTCTTACTTGTATTTTTAGGCATAATATCATAAAATCCATTTGCTGATTGTACTTTTGTCAGCTCTGAAAAGGATTTGAATTTTTCATACATTTCAAGATATTTATCTGCATCTTTTTCTATAACCAATATCTTGTAGACTTCATATGTTTCAGCAATATACGAAGCATTCTCTTCTATGATAAAATTCGCCCTGCTATCTTTTTCTAATTTCTGATTACGCTCAATAAAATACTGTGTTCTATAATTGTCCGTTGAGATGATGGCATCTTCCGTATAAACCATGTAAATACGGTGATCTTTCTGACAGAGTTCAATAATATCTTTGACATCTTCTTTTCCAATGACCTTTTTAAAAACTACTTCTTTTGTAAATGGATTTCGAATCATTGCTCCATTACAAGAAATTACCGGTTCTAGAACATCCAGTTTTTTGACATATTCTTTAACCAACATGTCTGGTCTGCCTGTTGCAATGACAATTTTGCATCCTTTAGATTCTAATTTTTTTATAGCATGAAGATTTTCTTCAGATATCTCATGATGTTTGTCTAATAAAGTGCCATCTAAATCAAATACCGCTAATTTATACATTGTCGCTCCTCAAGAATTATAATAAGTGTGTCAACTCTTTATCATTAAAAAAGGGATGCGATCTTTTCAGACCGCAATTTACCCTTATGCTGCTTCGTCATACATCATTGTAGTGAAGTAGTTTTTCTTATGTCTTCTATACTGTACTTGTGGAATAACCAATAATAATCCGATTAATGCAATTGGCACGATGATACCAAACATACTTGATAAGATTGTTGTTCCAGCCCATAATGTAGCCCAGTCGAACATACCCATCCATCCAATAACCAAGTCGTTTCCCTTAAGGAAGTTGAGTACAAGCGCTGAACCCAGTACCTGAATAATACCTGATGCAAACGGGATAATTGCAGCTGCAACTCTACCACCCGATCTGTTGGCATAAACTGCTAATGTACCATTATCAAAGAATAAACAAATGAATCCTGCAATGATTAAGATTGGTGACTTCATAAGAATTAATGCACCAATTGCTAGTAATTGACCAAAGAATCCAAAGATGAATCCGTAAGTCGGAGCGTTTGGCGAGAATCCAAATGTTACTGCACAGTCAACTGCTGGTACAGATCCTTTTAATAACTTAGATGAAATACCATTAAACGATTCTGACAATTCAGCAACAAACATTCTTACACCGGTTAAAATGATTGTAATATAAACTGCAAAGTATGCTGTCGTTTCAAATATGTATGTTCCAAACAAGTATTTGTTTGTATCATATTCAAATGAACCTTTACCTAAAATAAGCATGATTGATCCAACAAAGAATGTCATTAGTACAACATTTGATACGATGTTATCATTAAATACAGACAACCATCCTGGCAACTCTACGTTATCAACACTCTTCTCTCTATCACCAAATTTTCCACCTAATTTATAAGCCAACCAAGCACCAAACATTTGTTGATGACCAAGTGTAAATCCTGCTCCACCTGTAACATCTTGAGTGGCTTCTATCACAAGGTTTGACATAACTGACCAATACGTACCTATTAATAAACCTGTAATTACAACAAGTGGTGTTGTCACTGGTACACCTGCTGTACCGAGTACTGTATAAAGCGCCCATAATAATACCGCAGATTGCTGATACATAATATGTCCAGTTACAAATAACGGTCTGACTTTTGTATATTTTCTAAATGCTACCAATAATATGTTAAATGCAAACGCAATCAGCATAACGTATCCAACATACTGCAATGAATTGACTGAATTTAGAACTTCTGTAGCAGATGTTTGTCCAAAGTATGGATCGATTACAAATGCTTCAATATCAAACTTCTCTGTTAAAGAAGTGATAATTGGTCTAAACGTCTTAACAAGACCACCTGTACCGACTTGTAATATTTTAAATCCTACAAAAGCCTTAATAAAACCAGCCAATGCTTCATAACCCTTCTTACCTAATAATAAATAACCAATAAATACTATGGTTCCTAATAATAAAGCCGGTTGTCCTAAAAATTTAGCCACAAACTCGTTAAAAAAACTTAATATTTGATCCAATTTAACCCTCCAAATCCTATTAACAACTACTTACCCTTTACTGATATTTAATCAATAAAATCTATTTTTTTCATGAAAAGTGCTGAGCTCTAAACTGAGTATAGCAAACGTTTGCACATATGTCTATCAAGGCAAGCGTTTTTGGACATTTGTTCACTTTTGCGTTGTAATGACTTTGAAAGCATTGGAAATAGTCATTTTTTATAAACTGGTATTTTAATTTTACCGTCAAACATTTAGTTTTTTTAGTGACTCCCTACTGAACATTTGTGCAAAGTTACAAACAACCCTGAATATTTATTCGTTTCATTTCAATATGATTTTTATTACTTTCAAAGAACCACTCTTTTTATTACCCCTGGAAATATTACAAAAGTAGTATTAAAATTATTACCGATACGTTCACAACTTAAATTAAAAAAAGCAATGATTTTTTACGTCATTGCCTTAAAATATTCATTGCTATTTAATGTTGTTTAATCAGTGTTTTAACAAAAGAAACCATTGTTAAAAGGTCTTTTATGTAATAATGTTCCTTTAAAGTATGTGCCTGCTTTTCTCCAATGCCTAAATTAATGATCTCAAGCCCTCTACCATTTAGGATATTGGCATCACTACCACCACCAGTAAAAGTTGTTGTTGCGTTGATGCCGATGGCTTCAAATGCCTTTTTGGCTTTCTTTACAACATTTGCATCATCTGAGACATTGAATGAACCATATAAAATATCCTCTTTTATATCTACAGTTGTATGAAACTCCTTAGCCGCTATTTCTAAACACTCAATCATATGATCCATTTGTTTTCTAAGCTTTGTATTGTCTAAACTTCTCACTTCAGCAGTGACATCAATTTCCGGCATAACTATATTAGTTGCAGTACCACCACTTACAATACCTATGTTTGCAGTGGTTTCATCATCTATTCTTAACAGATCCATACGATCTACAGCTCTTGACAATACTTGTATGGCACTGATTCCATTTTCAGGACAAACACCTGCATGGGCAGCTTTACCATGCACCTTGATCTGCAGCTTAGCTTGTGCTGGACCATTAGTTATTATCTCACCTGGTAATTTACTGCTATCTAAGATAAAACCTTCTTTCGCTGAAACAAGGTCCATATTTAAGTTACCGCTACCTTTAAGACCACCCTCTTCAGCAACAGAGAATAGAAGTTCAATATCTCCATGTGGAATATTCTCTTCAAGAATCATTTGAATGCCTTCAACGATTGCAGCAATACCCGCTTTATCATCACCACCCAAAATTGTTGTACCATCAGAATAGATGACACCGTCTTTAATAATCGGTTTGATATCATTACCAGGTGTTACAGTATCCATATGGGCACTAAAAAACATTGTTTCTTTATTTAAAGAACCTTTCAGTTTGGCAACTAAATTACCACAGTTACCACCAAAAGCATCGCCCGCTTCATCAAACTCAGTTGTAAAACCCATTTCTTCTAGTTCATTCTGAAGATACAAAGCAAACTCTTTTTCATTTTTTGTTTCACTGTTTATTTTTACATAATTTAAAAACCTGTTGACTATACGTTCTTGATTCATAGAATTCCCCTTTTCTTTGAAATATAATTAATCTATTTATGCCCTCTTAGAGTTTATCACTATTCCCATTAGAATTGAACTGTCCTTTAAGCATTATTACTATTTACGGTCTATCTGTTTTTATACAAGAAAAGTTATGAGCAATCACATTGCCCATAACCGACTCTTAATCGAGGAAACTGACTAACCTTCATTCAGACTACTGATTCTTTCCTTTAGATCCTTCATATTCTTAAATCTACCTTTTCTTATATCCTTCTCAAGTTTTCTTGATTTAAAGGAAGTAAACAATTGATCTAAATTATATCCTGTTGGATACAATACATCCATCGTCTTATCTAGAGTGACTCTTTTTTCCTGTACGTCACTATACTTCCCATCTATAAAAACAACGACACTATTTTCATCTGCTTTATGTTCATAAACCAAAGCATAATCTCCAGTTTCATTTAGTAAAACACGATCTCCTTTGTTATAAATAACTCTTTTCGACTCAATAGGAGCACTTGCTTTTTTTATTTCTTCTACTCTGCTTTTCTTTTTAGAAAACTTGTTTATTTTTTTAGCTGTTACTATTTCATGAGTACTATTTATCTTAATAACTCTTTCAATTATTTTATCAGACAAGCCAAGCTCTTTGGAAATCCAAAGGGCATTACTTTCACCTGCAACACCAATTAGTAGTTTATAAAGTGGTTTCAGTGTTTGTCTATCAAAATCCATTGAGGCATTTAAAAATCCTTCATGTATTTCACTGTATTCTTTTATCTTACTATAATGCGTACTTGAAAGTGTAATGGCACCACGGTTATAGATTTCTTCCAATATTGCAATACCAAGCGACGCACCATCTTTCGGATCTGTACCTGTACCAATTTCATCAATAAGGACCAATGTTTTTCTAGAGGACTTGTTAACGATATTTACAAGAGCTTTCATATGTCCTGAGAATGTAGACAATGATTGTTCAATACTTTGTGAATCACCAATGTCTACAAGAATTTTATTAAAGATTGAAATACTGCTCCCTTTACCAACAGGAGGTAAGATACCACTTTGAGTCATTAAAGCCATCAACCCGACTGTTTTTAACGTGATAGTTTTTCCGCCAGTGTTAGGACCGGTTATAATCAATGTTCTATAATCACTTCCAACACTTATATCTAATGGTACAGCCTCTTTACCCAACATGGGATGTCTTGCTTTTTTCAGATTAATGACTTCGTCATCTCTGATTTCAATTTCACGGCCTCCTATAGAAACCGAATACTTGCCTTTGGCAAATATAAAATCATATTTTCCTATGATAAACACAGCATCATTAATACCATTTATATTGTCTAATATCAAACCAGACAACATCCAAAGAATCCTATTACACTCCTCTTCTTCTTGAGCTTTTAACATGATGATTTCAACCGTCAAATCTTTTATTTCATCAATTTCAACGTATACAGTCGAACCCGATGCTGATGAGTCGATTACCGTACCATTTACCAATTTTCTAGCAGAAGCTTTGATTGGTATAACATAACGATCATCTCTTTGACTATAAAAACTTTCCTGTATTAGTTTTGCATTTCTTTCTGAAGTAAGAAATTTATTTAGTTTATCTATTCTTTTACTGTGTAAAACATCTATCTTTTTTCTCAATTTACTTAAATCACCGCTCGCTCTTGAGTGAACTCTAGGACCTTCTATACAGAATTCAATCTCATTTTCTATTGATTTATAATTTCCTAGACCAACTGAGTAAGAAAACAATCTAGGAGCAGTGTGTTCATAAGCATCTATTGATTTTTTTAATTGTCTAATACATCTCAAAAAATCTGAAACTTTCACCAGCTCTTCTGGACGCAAAAACATATTTTTTTCAATTTTGCCAAGATAAGGTGTTATATCACTGATACCACCTAAACTGATTCCAGAACCTTCTTTTAGGATTTTAACAGCCTCTTTAACCTCATCGTATCTGCTTAAAATAATTTGGGGATCGGTTTGAGGTTGCATTTCATCTACTAACTTTTTACCTAAATTACTTGCAGCGTGACTTTTTATTGTTTCTTTTATTTCATTGTAACCTAATATATTTAGTGTTTTATCATTGTTCACTTTTTTTTCCTCCAACTATGTTATATGTTATTTTACCAACATATTGTCAATTTTATTTTCTGTTTGATTTTATTTAAAATGAGAACCACCAGTGATTCTTCGAAACTCTCCTGTACGTTTTATATTTTATCCATCTTTTGATCTCCGTTGTAGTTTACAACGTCCATTGTTTTATTTGAATACACCTCAGCATATCCCTCTTTTACAATCAACATATAATCCTCCTCAAAAAAAATGACCACAAGTGCACAAAATACACCTGTAGCCAATACATATCGTTTAATTCCTGCTAACAAAAAAGCTGTGCAAAGCACAGCAATAATAGCAACTATAAATATAACGAGTCCTTTTATTTTACAAAAGGGTATGTTTATAAGCTTAGTTATTCGTGTTCTCAACCGGTACGTCTTAAAGGTACAACAAATAAACCCGTTTTGGGCATATACTTCTAAGACAGTATTAAATTACCTTTAGTTAAGAACTACCACACTCATAAAATTTCCTCCTGTTGTTCAATTTGAGTATACATGACTGATTATTAGTTTGCAAGTATTATTATATGTCAAAAATAATTAGAACCATTCTCTCATAGACTATACGATGATTTTTTTACTTTTTTTTTGATCGTATATGATTATAAAGGAACAAGCTTGTGAACCAATACATAAAGACTATTTCTATTGCCTTTTACTGGATATCCTAATTCCGTACTATAACGAAAGATTGTATTTTCAACTGTAAAAAAATATATAAAAGCAGTACAAACTGTTAATGATATGTACTGCTTTTAGTGTTTAGTTTGATTCTAACTATTGAGAATTAACTGCCTGTACTTTCATAAGCGCGTAAGCCGGATTTCCAAACGATCTGATAACCAACGGTCCAGAAAGCCGCAGCTACGACTACCCCCCATAAAATGGTCAGTGGATAGACTGGTTTTCCTATAAAATAACTGGCTGGTATGAATGCAACAAATCCAAACGGTATCACAAAAGTCAGAATAGCTTTGATAAATGTTGAAAATATGCTCAATGGATAACTTGAAAAATCAGATAGTTGATAAACAATAAATAAAAACTGTTGCGATTTTTTTGTCCACAGCGCAGCCGAAGCACATATGAGTTTAATGGATGTATAAATCACAACACCAGCCAGTATGGCAATAATCAACAATCCCCATTGAATCACTGTAAAACTTAAACCCAGCTGACCATAAGCATAAGTAAAAATACTCACACCTATAATGATTTCTCCAAAAGCATCTGGCTGAAATCTTTCTGCTATTAAATGAAATAAAGGATTAATCGGTCTTAATAAATATTTATCAAATTGACCCGATTTCACATAAGAACCGGCAAGCAACCATAGGTTATCCGTAAACAAATGATCTATTCCTCTAGGAATTTGACTCAGTCCATAAATAAAAAGTACTTCATGATAGGTCCAACCGTTTAGATGTGGAATACGGCTGAAAACCAGACTTATAAAGATTAAATTGGAGGCTTGTAATACAAAAAATGATAACATCCCAATCAAGAAATCCGTACGATACTCCATTAAGGTTTTAAGGTATTGTTTCATAAATATTTTATATATTTTAAAATGTTTCATTTTAACCCCCTTGTACCGTTAAACGAGTAACAGCTTTTTGCCATGTCAGATAATTGAATAATCCTAATAATAGTACCCAGATAATTTGATTCAAGTAAATACCGACCAACTCTGTTGAATTATATTTTCCAAGAAAAATCATGATGGGTGTATATACCATCGCTTTGAAAGGTAAAAAATCAAATATCTTTTGTATCATTTCAGGGAAAAAAGCCAAAGGAATCAATGCACCACTTAACAATCTTACCAGTGCATTTTTACCAAATCCAATCCCCCAAATGTTTTTAATGTAAAAGGCCAACATGCCAAATAGAAAATCAAATAGGAAACCCACAACGACACCTAAGAATAGTGAAACAACAAATAGTAACATCGATACTATTGTACCAGTTTGAAATAGAAAAACTAAACCTAAAGAAACTGGTAATAAAACGATACTGAAGATAAATAACACATACCCCATCTCTTGAAAGAACACTTTCAAATGATAGTTAATCGGTTTAATCAAATTCATCACGATGGTACCTTCTCGTATATCCATCGCTATGTTCCAAACCGTACCATTATTAATCGCTTGCATAACGCCAAAACTCAGAATAATATATGCTATCATCTCTTGTAAAGTAAAACCTTCCAGTATGGTATTGCTACCAGTTGTATATATTACTTTCCATATGTAATAAACAACAAACATACCAATAGTCATACCAAATATATAAAGAAATGATTCACCTGGATAAGCCAATATTTCTTGTATGGTTGCTTTAGTAAACGGAAAATATGTCCGCATCAATTTCTTCAAGACACACCTCCTGCATATAACTTCTTAACGATATCTTCAATGTTTTGATCTTTAAGACTGAAATCGAAAACTTTGAAGTTAGCCATCGCAAAACTGATGATTACTGCAATAGATAGAACATCTTGATCAAATGTCACAGCCAGTGCCCCGTCTTCAATACAGACATAAGCATTTTTATCCTGTTCACTTACAAAATCCTGCAACAGTTTAATATGCTCATCATCTAAATCCTCGATTTTAAGGTCCAAACGGCGATTGTTACCAAATTGCCTATTGATCATTTCTTTTGAACCATCATAGATAATCTCACCTTTTTCTATGATCATTATTCTTGAAGCCAGTTCCTGTATATCACTCATATCATGAGTTGTTAATATTACCGTGACTTGAAACTTTTCATTTAACTCTTTGATGGCCTTTCTAATTCGTTCTTTTACCATAACATCCAGACCAATGGTTGGTTCATCAAGATATAGAATTTCCGGACTATGTAACATGGAAGCAGCTAAATCCGCGCGCATTCGTTGTCCTAAAGATAATGTTCTAACAGGTTGTTTTATAAACGGCTCTATCTCCAACAACTCAACTAGATAATCATATCTTTCCTTAAAGGCTTCATCTTCTACATTATATATTTCTTTTAATATAGAGAAAGTCTCCTCCAAAGGTAAGTCCCACCAAAGCTGAGTTCGTTGACCAAATACAACTCCTATACGTTTGGCATTCTCAATTCTATTGTCATGAGGGATAAGGCCATTGACTTCTATCATACCGGATGTAGGCGTTAAAACACCTGTCATCATTTTGATGGTCGTACTCTTTCCAGCACCATTTGCACCAATATAGCCAATGATTTCGCCCTTCTTTATCTCAAAACTAATATCTTTTACCGCATCTATATAATCCTTCTCCCTTTTAAACAAACCCTTTACAGCTCCTTTAAAACCAGAGTCCTTTTTATATACCTTAAATGTCTTGGACACATTTTTAACTTTTATCATATTTTCCTCCTATGCAACCGCTTGCTCAATTATACCAAAAAAAGAAAACATGTTAAAAGTTTTCCATGGTGCAATTTGTTTTTTACATAATTTACATTCTTACTGTGTAAGACTGTGTAAGAATTTTATCATTACAGAGAACGCATGTTCCATTATACCTTTTTTCCTATTATTTTTCAATATGTATACTTGAATAAAAACATAATATACCGATTAAAGTGAGAATTTATTTCATCACTCAAAGAGAACATTTTGTCTAAGCCTTGTAGAATACGAGGACAACATAAATGCTGTATAAAGTAATAGTATAAAAGCTTAAAACCGCAACGCTACAAAGTCAACTAAAGGACTCGCATCAAAAGTCATTTAGGCAGACCTTGTTTTGATTTATTATACCTTTTATTCTTCTGCTTATTCAACCTCACAAATTACTCTCTGTAAAATAGTTACGAGTTTTGTTCTAACTACACGCTCCAAATGTGGATATAGAAGTATCAGATATTATATCAATAGTAATGTATTGCACTTCGCTTGCTATTGATTCTGAAAGAACTCGAATAATATGGCCATTTTTTTACATCCCAAGGAGTGATGCCACAAATCGACTAATGCAAATATGTAACAAACGTCTGTATAGATAGCAATTATACTTGCTGAAATCATCTACATGAAAATAAACCTCAATTTACTTGAGGTTTATTAGTAATCACTTTATCTATAGGTGTGTCAACAGTAACAGTTAATCCTTTTCGATTAACAAATTTATCACGATAGCAATTATTCTACTATATATTTCTATTTTGATTATAGCCATAGACATCCAGCATGAACTCGCTGACAATGGAATTGGCCCAGGCAAACCACGGTCTGGTAAATTCCGATGGATCGTTCGGGTTAAAACCTTCATGCATATAACAGTTGCCATTGTCTGTTCTCAGAATATATTCCATAATCTGACGCTTCTCATCTTTTGTCTCGGCTGTCAGTCCCTGCATCGCAAGAGCGATATGCCATACATACCCTTCCGGAGTATGTGGGCTACCAATGCCACTACAGTAGCTGCCTTCATAAAAATATGGATTCTCTTTGCTTAAAAGAAAAGCACGGGTGTTTTGATATATCGGCTCCTCTTTTTTTACATACCCAAAATATGGAGCAGACATCAGACTTGGTGCATTGGCATCATCCATCAAGACATGATTGCCAAGACCATCAGTCTCGTAACAGTAGATTTGACCAAACTTAGGATGTTTCACGACACCAAACTTTGTTATACCTTGGTCGATTTTTGTTCGCAAATACTTAGCCCTATTGCACAGAGCTTGATTGTCCAGAACCTCCAGAGCAATCATCTCCAAATCTTTTAAGGCTACACAGGCCATCATATTTGACGGGACAAGATAGCCAAACTCACAAGCATCATCACTTGGACGGAAGCCAGACCAGGTCATACCTGTATAAGCAACCGTTGCGCCTAACCCACCTCTCTTCAGAGTATCTGTCTCAGAACAGTCAAATCTTTGGAACCTATACTCCGACTTCTCCTCATGGTATTGCTCTGTTTCAAATACTAAAAGAATCTTTTCAACAGCAGCTAAAAAAGTAACATCAAAAATATCCTTATCACCTGTTGCCTTATAGTAGTCATAACATAATATCAACGGGTAACACAGCGAATCAATCTCGTATTTACGCTCCCATACCATTTTACTTAGCTTTGTCTGATCCTGATACCCCTGCCCATTCTCTTCCCGATTGAATGCGTTTGCATAAGGATCATAACAGATACAGTCCATTTGACGCTTTATAACCCTTGTAACAATCTCTTTAAGAGCCAGATTATTCTTAACAAAGGGTAGATAGTGATTGATTTGTGCTGATGAATCCCTAAGCCACATTGCAGGAATATCGCCGGTAATGACAAAGGCATCCCCCTCTTCTATCTTCACAGTTGTTGTCAACGTATTGTAAAAACAATTGTCAAAAATCTCTTTAACCCTATCGTTAGGTAGCGATGATACAAATACCTCTAGGTCTTTTCTTAGACCTTCTATTGCTGTTCTGATTAATTTATCCATGGTCTTTTCCTCCCAATATGTATTTTTGACACATGAGTTCATTTCTGACTCGATCAACTTCTTTTGAAGCATAATAAACACAACGTGCATTGGCCCTATGGAAACCGCAGTTAGGCCCCGATAGTCAATATAGTTCCCACCCATTAGGAATGTAAATGAGTAGGAATAATGGACTACTTACTTTCAATAATTCTCATCCATAGAAACGTTCTTCTGTTAGTAAGTCTATCACTATTTATATGCTTTTAACATTATTCCTTGTCTTACTTTCATACACTTATGTCATGAATATAAAGTAAGCTTCACAACCCTCTTTTATTCAAAATATAATGAACTATAAATTCCAATTGTTATTAAATCACTTATAAAAACAGAAAAAAAAAGCGGTCTATGGCCGCGTCTTTCCTTTGTTGTAATCTATCTTTCCATTCATGCAAAATACCGTACACAGATTTATACAATACATTAAACTCCAGCTCCGTTTATAAGCAGGATTTTAATTAAATTACCAAATAGAACATCGTATACGTTTAACGCCTGTTTGTTTTTATATTGATATTGCAGATAAAAGATTTACTCCAAAACTCTTTTTTGTATGGTACCAACCACTTTGTGTTTTTCATAAAACTTTCTACCAAAATGATCTATAAAAATAAGTGCTTCATCTAATACAAGATTTCTTTTTTGAGCTTCTTCATGAAACAAAGCCTCAATAACTTTCATATCATCACTAAAATCATAACTGAACATATAAGAAAAATAATGTCCTTCTGGAATAATATATCGTTTTACATCTTTCACATAATCTTTTTCCTTTTGATTGATAACACCTACTATCTCATTATGATCCTTCTGAATACTGCAGAGTTCAATATCGGGATTTAAATAATCCACATGGTGTTTCTTTGTTGCATCATAGACACTTTTAATAGTAGTATCTTGAGCCATCTCTTCTTCAATTAGATACAGTACCCTCTCCTTACAATATTCACCAGAAAATGCATTTACAGTACTTTGCTTGTACAAGTTCAGCTTATTCTCAAGCATCTTCTGTTTCTGAGTCAGTCGCTTGATTTCTTTAGTGAGGTTTTGATGGGATCTTTGTATGATGGCTTCATAGTCATAGTTCTCTTCATCACAAAGTATTTTTTTTATTTCACTAATCGGCGTATCCAATTCTTTAAGTAACAAAATCATTTCCAAAGTATCCAGGTGATCAAAAGTATATAACGCATACCCATTGTCATCAATTATGGGCTGCAGCAAACCTTTTTTCTCATAAAATCTAATTTGAGACTTTGTCATCTTTAATAATTCTGCAACTTCTCCTTTAGTTATTAATTTTCTCATAATTTCCTTTCTCCCTATTGACTATGAACCTAGTTCATAGTTTATCATACATCATGATAAAACATTTAGAAAGAGGCATTCATATGGAAATAAAAAAGCAAATCAATTTAGGAGAGGATAAAGTCAGTAAAATATTCTGGAAATACGCCATTCCTTCAATCATAGCAATGTTGGCTCAAACCACTGCAAGTTTTATAGATTCAATATTTATAGGTAAATTTGTTGGACCAGAAGGATTATCCGCTATAACCCTGTTCTTCCCATGCGTCTCTATACTCATCGGTATAGCTGCAATGTTTGCAATAGGAAGCAGCACGCTTGCTGGAATCGAACTCGGTAAAGGGAATCAGGAAAAAAGTAATAACTATTTTAACCTAGCTATGTTATTTTTAACCGGCATCAGTATCATCTCGACATTTATTATTATCACCAATATGGAAAACATCACACAAGTATTTCATGTCACCGGTATTACAAAACAATATATTTTCGATTATGGTAATACGATCAGTTATTTCTTTATCTTCTTTTTATTGAATTTTGCCTTGTCATTCTTCTTGAAATTAGATGGTAAACCAAGTGTGGTGGTTGTTGTCATGTTAAGTGGTACCCTTACCAATATCGTTTTAGACTACTTATTGATTGTTGTATTCAAACAAGGTCTCGTTGGTGCAGCATTGGCTACTGGATTGTCTCAATTAATACCTTGGACAATTCTTATCATAACAACACTTTTTAAATCCAGTTGGAAGTTCAAAATGCCTGTTGTTAAGTTTAAAGAGATCTACCAGATCTTATTTAACGGTTCATCAGAACTACTCAGTAGTACGGCACATGCCATTGTAGGATTTGTATTCAATATGCTTATTATAGAACGATTTGGTGTCATCGGTGTTGCGGGTTACGCCGTCGCACTTCAATTGGCATCATTAGCAGGTTCGCTGGGTTATAGTTTTGGCGAAGCCAATCAAACAGGGGTTAGTTTTAATATAGGTGCAAATAAGTTAGACCGCGTTAGACAGTTTAGAAGCATGACCATCAAAGCGACATTAATCACTGGTTTCATCTTGTTTATGTTTACTTACTTCTTTGGCAGTTCGGCTGCAAGTATTTTTGTAAAAGATCCGGAAACAATTGCAATAGCTTCATATATTCTAAAATACTATGCATTTGCATTTATCGTCATGTTGACCAATATAGCAACCGGTACTTACTATACAGCAGTCAACGACCCAATCTTATCAGGTGGTATTACATTCTACAGAAGTTTAATTGGTTTTATCATTGGATTGGTTATCTGTCCTTTGATATTTGGAGATAATGGCATATGGATGGCTATACTATTTGCTGAATACAGTACATTTATGATAGGAATGGTACTTTATAAAAAGAAACCTTATGGCTTAAATATAAAAAAGATCCATAAGAACGAAAAACTTATTGCATAACATAAGGAGCACTCTAAGAGTGCTCCTTATTCATTCTATTTAACATCGGATGTCCTTCAGAGTATTCAATTAAGGCTACTGATTGTTTCATCTTAATCTCCTCTTATATATACGGCTCTACTAAAGTATGTGATTCTAATAGTCTAAGCAACTCTTTAATCCGATTTCACGTATTATGTTTAAGTCTTCAGCTGACAAACTACCATGATTGTATAAGTTCAAATACTCCTGACTGACACTTTGATCGAATATTATCATATCATCACTATTAATCGTAACAGGAATACCGTTATAGAATAACTCAGCAATTGGGTGTTTCTTATAACTTTCTGCCCTTTGTAACATAATGTTGCTGGATGGACATATGTTCAACTGAATTTGATTTTTTTCTAACCATTTCATAACTGACTTTGATTTCGAAGCAGCAATCCCATGTTGTACTTGATCCAGTTCGAGAACATCCACTGCTCTTTGAACTGATTCGGCATCTCCAAATTCACCAACATGTGCTTTTAGAATATAGCCCTTCTCCTTGGCTCTTCGATAAATAGATTTATAATTCTCTACTGATTTTCTATCATCGCCAAATAAATCAATGGATTTGAAATAATCAAACTCGATAATTTTCTCGAATTCTGCCTCTACGGGTTTAATATTTTCAGTTCTCATAAAACTGATTTCCGGTATAAAAGTTATCGAAGGCGCTGTTTCCAGTTTAATGGATTCTATGGCATTTATATAAGCGTTAATATCACCATCATAAAAACCACTGTCTCCTAGACCAAAACTCATAGATAATATGGTGATACCGTCATCAAATGCTTGTTTAAAGGCAGCTCTAATTCTATTTTCAAATCCGATTTTTCCAATACAATAGGGTTTGACATGTTCTTCATACCAGTTTTGCATTGCATTCAAATCACAAAACACTCTCTTTGGAAGAGTATCACAATTGTTTCTGATCGCTCTAATGTTTCCACCTCTTGTAGCATGATTGTGTAGGTCACTTTTAGGTATTTCAACCAATCCTTTTAAGTCATTTGTCTTCAAACAGTTGACAAAATAATCTTTCATATTCTTCTCCAATATTTTTATCATTAAAGTGAAACAGATTCATAATCCTATCCGTTATTAATTATTTATCTCTTTTACCATAACACATACATTAGGATTAAATCCTTAACTGTTTATTACTATTTATCATCAATTGCCTTCTTCGAGTCTTTTACAACAATTAACCCAAGAATCACCACTGTAATCACAGTTGCTAGAATATCAGCAATGTCATAAGGTGCATTTAAAAACAGATCATGATAAATTTCAGAGCCTATTGCTAAGAAAAGAATCATTCCTAAAGTAATTAAACTCATTTTTAAAGTATAGTCTTTTTTAGTAATCACAGAGTAATACTTGTCAATCAAATAAAATACTACTAAAGATGCTCCTATATTAGGTGTAACAAACAAAATCTGTTTGATAATTGAATTGTTTACAATAGAAGTATCTCGTAATAATACAGTCATACTCCATAAAATTGCTCCCACTAAACCTAGTACATATACCTTTTTAAAAGGTTTCTTTTCCATTTATAGTCCTTTCTTTAAAATACTTCTGTCTTAACAAAATTAAAATAAGTCGTATCTAATCGCTCTTTTACTTCATTCGGTCGTGATGATATTATTTCATCAGTAAGAAGGATTACTTTATCAATACAACTCATTAGATGTTTCGGAGTCATGCTTTCTAATATCTCATCTACTTTAACTTTTAGTTCCTTTGGCAATTTATGATATATACCTTTCATATGTAATACTGGTTTTTCAAGTTCATACATGGTACATAGAACAAGACTTAGATCTGCCATCATATGACTTACAAGCCTCATCGCCCATAGATCATCTTTTCTTTTAATGGCTATATCCAATTCATGGAAAGTATAAATTACATCTGACAAATGTTCAATAATAAGCTTATTATCATCTTTTCTTACTTCTTTTCGATAGTTGATTAGCAAATCATCAGGATCATACAATACTTCAATAGAATCTAGACCATTTAATGGGATATCTTTTATAACATATAAATCCAGATGAAGGTTATTGTCGTATATAACGATTACTTGAGGTTGTCCAAAATTGACATGCGACTGATAGACAATCGGTTTAAACTTCTTAACCACTGTTTCTCTTCTATCCAGCAACTCATCGTAATGTGCTTCATCTACCAAAATGTAAAAATCAACATCTGAATATTCATCTCCAGTATCATTTGCAAGCGATCCCTTTAAAAAAAGTGATTTTACACCATTATATGTTTTCAGTTCCTCTATTAAAAAGGTTATCAGTTCCTGTTGTCTATTCATCTCTATCCTTTCGAATCTTCTTTTATAACTTGTTATGATTAGTGTATCAGAACAAAGATAAGATAGGTACACTTTCGACTATTATCATACAAAAAAACTGCTAAAAAGCAGTTTCAAAGTAACATCTTTTATTCGTTTCCTTCGGTTTCTTCTGTTTCCTCGCTTTCTTCTAATTCTTCGGTCCGTCTAAGCAGTTCAGCTGCCTGTGTTGCTGGTTTTGTAATGTACTCAAGCTGATAAGAGCTACCACTTACAACTTCTCCACTTGGGAACGTGATATTGAAATTAGAAGTTGAAACAACAGAGTCTACTGGAATAAACTTTAAGTTTCCATCTTTTAATAATAAATTGTAACCTCTAATAAACTTCACTACACCACCTTCAAAAGTTTTAATAACCTGTGGATTTGCATGAACTGTCACACCCTGGTGTTCCGGAATATCACAAGCTCTTGGCACCATATAAGCTTGATCTGCTATTGCTATTGAATAATCATATGGATCCAATCTAACCCTTCTCACAGCCACTTCTGTATTAGGGCAATACTCTGTCGCTTTTAAATTTGAATCTGTACACAACGTCACTTGAACATGTGCATCATCATAACTCGTTGGAACGGTCCCAGGCAAAAATATTTCAGTATAGATCTGAGAACCTGCAGGATCTAGAGCCGACAATGACGATGGTATTTTACCAGAGACCCTATCTACTGTTGCTCTGACCAATCCTTCAGGTTCTACAAACCCTTTGTCTGGAAGATCCTCATGAATCTTAGCCATAACAACTTGCCAAAACTCTGCTGCTGCACCTGATCCTTCATCCATTTTTAACCTCACATCATTTCCAAACCATATGGCTGCTGTATAATACGGCGAGTAGCCAATGAATAATGCATCTCTTTTATCCGAAGTAGTACCCGTCTTACCTGCTATCGGTATGCCTTCATTGTTTTCTCTGATTTGAGCTTTCTTTGCATAGCCTACTGTGACTGCTGTACGCATCATATCTTGAATGATAAACGCCACTTGTTCTTCCATAATAGTTTTTCGTTCAGGTACATTATCAATAATAATTCGACCAGATAGATCTGTAATTTTTGTAAATGAAATAGGTTCTACATAAACACCTTGATTGGCATACGTTGCATAGGCTGCTGTCATTTCAAGCGGACTGATACCGTATGTCATACCACCAAGTGCTACTGCAGATATATTGACATCCTGACTCTTTTCTTCAACAATAGTTGTGATTCCTAGTTTTTTCAAATGATCAATGATATTTTGAGCGCCCAACCTATATGCTAATTTAGCTGTAACAACATTTAAGGAATCTTCAATACCTTGCCTTAGATTCTTACGACCTCTGTATTTGAAAGTACTCTCTTCATACCAATTGACAGGCCATCTTTCACCAGGAGTATCTTTGTTCAGATAAGTTGGCACATCATCAATGACACTGGCTGCTGTCCAATCTCTACTTTCTATAGCAACAGTGTATGTACCGATAGGTTTAATAGATGAACCTGGTTGATGCGGCACTAAAGCTCTATTATAGATATTCTGACCAAAGGATTGTCTCCCTCCAACGATTGCCTTAATCTGCCCACTGGCATGATCTAATACAACAAAGGCCGATTGGGGCTGGATTTCTCCATGTTTACTCACAATATAATTTCTATCATCAATCAATAAACCACCATCTTCAGATGGTATAAAAAAATCTGGATAGTCGATAAAAAAACTTCTATCAATAATTAGATTGCCATCTTCTTTTGTTTTATAAGCATCATCAATTAGAACATCTCGTCCTTCATATATATACAAACCAGAAATAGATGTAAACTTCTTACCATCAATATACCTTGGCTTATCACTGTTCTCATCATAGGTAAATAACCGTTTCACCACCACTTGTACTCGATCGGTTTGCTGATAAAAATCTAAAAAATTGTTTTTAAGTAATACTAAATTATCTTGAGAATCGAAGTAGTATGCATCTTTTTCTATCATCAGTTGATTTTCCTCATTGATGACATTGTCGTACTTATGAAGAATTACTTTTAAAGTCTCATCGTTCACAATGTTTTTATCTGAATTGAACATGGCAACAACATTTGGAAATAACGCTTCATTAGTCAATAATCCAAGTTCTAAAAGGGCTTTTTTGATAACAACAATATCCTCATGAGTCATCAATCTGGAGTAACGTTCTAAAGAGAACTCATCTGCAGTAGCAGTTGTTTGCTCTACAATTGCATCTAATGTATTAATGCCAACAACACCATCTACGGATAAATCATTCAACTGCTGAAATTTTCTAATCGCTAGATACATATTGTCATCAAAAGTCTCAGATAAATCTACGAAATTATAGATTTCTTCAAGCTGCTCTTGCATCTCAAAGTCTATCGTTGAATAGATAATATAACCGTTGTTATAAAGCATGGCTTCTGCAGCTTCTCGAGTAATGCCTTCCTTTTCCGCTAGAGCTTTTGCTGCATCGTCTTTGATTAAATCACCAAAATATGAAGTGATATTATTCGTTTTATTCACATCCGGATGAATATAACCAGATATGTCACGATCATATGCAAATTCGTATTCTTCCTCTGTAATCATATCGTTGTCATACATTTGATAAATTACTTGATTGTATCTTTCTTGCGCAACGGGATTAAACACCAATGTATAAACTTCATTTGTTTCATCTATAATTATATGATCTTCTCTAACCTGTTCTTTTGTAATACGTTTCATCGGTGCATACCGACTTGGCGCTTTGGGAATACCTGCAATAATGGCTGATTCTATCAAGTTCAATTCACTTGCTTCTTTTGAAAAATAGATTCTTGATGCTGAAGCCACACCGTTAGCCTGCATACCTAATGAAATTTTATTCAAGTATGCCTCTAATATCTGTTCTTTAGTAAGAGAACGTTCTAAAAACATTGCATAATATGCTTCTTTTACTTTCCGTTCAATAGCTCTTTCATTAGTCAGATATACATTTTTAGCAAGTTGTTGTGTAATAGTAGATGTTCCTTTTATACTGTCACCCGTCTGATATGCATCAACAATCGCACCAGCTAATCTAACATAATTAAATCCTTTATGATCAAAAAACGTTTTATCTTCAATAGCTACAATTGCATCTATAAGATGTACACCAATCTCCTCATAATCGATATTGGTTCTCATTCCAGAATCACCATACAGAGTTTCAATTAATTCACCTTGACTGTCTACTATTATCGAATTTTCAGTCAATCCTTCTTTGATGCTATAAGGATCTATCGGTGGTAAATCATAAACAATATCAAGAACATATGCACATACAAATACACCTCCTATCAACACAAACAGTAATCCGAGTAAGAAGGTGTTTCTTATAAATGAAAAAACCATATGAAACACACTAAAAACAGCATGTAAAATAGTCTTTTTCTTTTTTGGAACTTGCTCAACTGCTGATTCAGAAAGCTCTTCAACTTGAGGCACAGTAATATCTTCAACTTTTATACGTTTATTAGATTTAAAGATCATAAGAGCCTCCTTTTCACAATTCCTATTCAGTTCAAAGTGATTTATACTCCTGCTTAATACATACCCTGAATTTATTGTTTATATCAATCTTCAGCAGCCTTTAATATTTTTTTTTATAAAAAGACTACTCAAATGAGTAGCCTTGAATGAATCATCGTATATTTTATATTGTTACAATTTCTTGGACTCTATTTAATAAATAACTAAAAATAGGTTTTTTACAAATTCATATTTACAAACCATAAAGCGCTATGTTTGGACTGTTAGAAGCAGTAATGAATCTCTTCAATAGTCGTATATCCTGATTCATGCTATAAACATATCAAGACAATTTATATAATCTCACTTTTCATGGCTTGATGTTCACTACCATACCCGATAATAATTGTATTTTCATTCAAGCGAACCTTTAATAATCAAACTATCGTTTCCGTCTGACATCCTTTTATTATATATTTAAACGGTCTATCGTTTTATTTCTATAGATCAGATCGTCTCTTTTTTCAAATCCGATGGAAGACCAAAACTTATTGCCAAGTGTATTGTTTTTAAACACAACAAGAGCAACCTTCTTTATACCTTCCTCATCCAAAGCTTCAATCACCTTATCAACCATTTGCTGCCCTATTCCATTGTTTCGATACTCGCAATCAACAACCATATGATAAATATAACCCCTTCTGCCATCGTGACCACTTAATATCACACCAACAATTTCACCATTCAATTCCCAAACAAAATTAGTATTTGGATTTCTCTTTAAAAAGCTGCTAATGCCTTCTTTTGAATCATCTAACGAACGAAGCCCCATACCATCTGTTTTTGTCCATAAATCATATATTTCTTCATAATCTGTTATAGTTAATATTCTTATCATACGTCCTCCAATATCCTAGTTTTTACAAAATAAAATAAAAACCTATTACTGTCATAATACCACTAATAATAATTGTTTAACATCTTATTCGGAGGATATATATATAACAGATAAATAATTTTAGTTAATTCCTATCCCCTAAATAGGTATTAACTTTTTTTTTGAAATAAATTCACATGATAAACATTAACAAGGAGATTTTATGAGCACCAGTATTATCTATTTTAGTCGAACAGGAAAAACTAAAGCACTTTCCAATCAAAATCTGGGTTTTGATGCAGCATTGACTTTACCAACACCACCACATGTAACAACAATTTCTTGGTTATGAAGACATCCACTATAATACATATTTCCCGCGACTTCTTGTGTATCATCTATAGTCATATGACTGATTAATTGTTCTACCTCCAATTTCATTGCACCAATAATTCCAATTCTTTTTAGAGTTTTCTTAATCAATTGTGCTCCTTCATTAACTTATAACAGCTCTTTATACCATGAACTCATTATACCTTATGGATGACTTTGATTCATACAAACTTATACCTTTTGGTGTGAAAGTGTAAGCCAAATACAAACAAAGCATATAACAAAATTGATCCGTTCAGGAGAACGGATCAATCAGTTTTATCTTTAAATGTTTCTACTGAGATAATTTTTGAATTAAACTGTATAAGATTTGCGCTACTTCAGCCCTTGTAGTGGTCATATTCGGTGTCAACATATTGTTATAACCGTGAATTATATCTCTGGAAACCAGGAAACCAGCACCCTCTACGGCATAGTATGACAGATCATATTTATCAGTAAAAAGAGTAATATCTAAATCTTTATTCTCTAAACTCACATCATTTCCTGTTATCAGTAATGTCTTATAAAGAATATACATCACGTCTTCTCTAGTAATCGCCTCATCAGGTTTGAATTTTTCTCCATATATTACTGGCAATAATCCATTCTCTTTTGCTGCTGCTACAGGTAAAGCATAATACTTTGATGCATCAACATCTGAATAACTTATTGATTGATCACTTTTTATATTAAAATAAGTAGTAATCAAAGTTACAAACTCCGCTCTTGTAAGTGTTTTATCCGGAGAAAAAGTACTTTCGCTTGTACCACTAGTGATTGACCTTGAGGCCAATGCTTCAATGGCTTCATTTGCCCAATGATCGGTACTATCATCAAATGTTTTATCAATATACATGACACTGTAATGGCTTAAGTGTTTGGTTGAAAAAACAATACTGTTGCCATTAAACAAACTCTCTCTTAAAACCTCTACTTCGCCATCCTCATTGATATAAACCGCTACAAATTTATGATTTTTTCTACCATTACTCTTTAATGGAAAATCAATTTCAATGTTTTCATCAGAAGACCAATTCACCTTTTTATTCTCGATGGTAATTGAAATATCAAAGATCGGCAAATCACCAATCAGTGCTTTATTCTCTTCGGATAAACCGAGTTCTTCCTTATCTTTTGGTTTGATTACCAATTTAACATCTTTTTCTTTTCCAGTGAACATATCACCTTTAAGCACAATATTTATTTCTTTAGTTTCAACTTTCAAATCCACTTTCTTACCAACAAATCCTTTTGGTATGGCCAATGCAGCTTCACCTTTTTTATCAGCTGTGACTTGTACACTTAATTCAGTTACAAAATCATCACCATCTTTAACTTTTTCCAATGCTTTTTCTAATGCTGTTTTTTCTTTAACCGTTATGGCTCTTGTATTTGAATTTTCAGTTGATTCAGTTACTTTATCTTCTTGTATACTTCTATTCGGTTGTGTAATTGTAATATTACTATTTAAGGAATGATTCTCTGTATCAGCTTTTTCTCTTGCTTTGACATGATAAGATCCCGCGCTTAAATTTTCAAATACATTACTGTCTTGCCAAGTACTACCGAGTGTATACTCGTAAACCAAATTCCCACTTGCAGTAATTATTATTTTACCGTCACTACCACCAAAAGAACTTACATTTTCCTGAGTTGTGGTGATGGTTAATAGTTCAGGGATTACAACATCAGATATTACAGTGACTTCGGAACGTTGACCCGCTAAATCCTGAACCACAAAGTATACTTTGTAAGTACCTGCACTTCTATGGAGATTTCCTGTACGGTATTCATTTGCTATGCGACCATATGGCGTACCATTTGCGACTATATAATCTGCATCAATAACCGTATTGTCTGTATCAAGAACCGTTAAAACATACAAGGTTCCCATTGCATCTTGTATAGATCCAATTGCTATTTTAAAGTAGTCACCACTTGCACTTACCTCACTTAAATTAATCGGTGTCGGATTCGCTACAACACTATTAATCACAAACTCATCAGTCACACTTGCATCACTTGTATCCTTAGCAGTTACAGTGATTGTAATGGCTGTACCAACAACATCTTCCACAACTGGTGTGTAATTTAAAACACTTCCAGTAATACTTCCTTTATCAGTTGAATAAACGAGACTATCACCTGCATCAGGATCTGTAAATACGTTTGCTAAATCTAATGAGAATTCAACTCCAACGGTCGCCGAATCCATATCAGAAATTGCATTTGCTACTGTTGGAGCATTATTTATTATTGGCTGTCTAACGGTCCAACCATACCATAATTCATCTCCCGTATCTCCATCATCAGCACTTTTATAAGCTGTAGTATCCTCTGCAATGATTTCAGGACTTATACCGTTTTTTATATAATTAATAAACTTGGGAGTATTTGTAAAATTGACGAGTGTCGGTGGCGTATTATTTAGTTTTAGTGTGATATCTAACAAACAACCTTGGAATACAAAGTTCCCTACAGAAACTAACTTCTTAAGTTCAACGGTTTTTAATTTCTTGCAATTATTAAATCCACCAGCACCAAGAGTTGTCAGTTCAGGTAAACTAATGGATTCAAGTGCTTCACAATCCAAAAATACTCGTTCACCAAAACTCGTTACTAATGGCATATCAACAGTAACTAATTTTTTACATGACTCAAAAGACTCATTTCCCATAGAAATCGTTTTAGGAAGTGATACACTCGTCAGATTTAAACAACTGAAAAAGGCATCCGATTCAAAGGTTTCAGCTTTCTCAAATGTAACCGATGTTAAACTACCACATCTCGAAAATACCATACTCGAAAAGGTTGTGGCTTCTGGAAGATTTACTGTTTCCAGTAATCCACAATCACCAAAAGCACTATGACCCACTTTTATTACTTTTGGAAGCGATACGGAAACCAGAGCATGACTATTTTCAAAAGCTCCTAAGCTATTTGTCGGATACTCCATTAGAGTCAGATTTTCCAAAGTAATATCAGTCAATTTGGAGTTTTGATACATACATGCAATACCGACAATCTTCCTTGCTTCAACAATATTAATAGTTTTTAATTCATCACAATAACTAAAGTTTTCTTTATTTAAATGAATAATGGCAGTGTCGTCAATATCAATAATTACATCAACAAGTTGATTCATTTCACCATTTTCAACGTCTCTACCAGAGATGCCGCTAAAAGCTCTTTCTGGCAGTAACATCACTTCTTCACCATCAATTGTTTCTGAAGTAAACGTGGCATCACCTGTTATGTTCAAAGTTATCATTTCTGATAGATTTTCTGTTATCCACATCACATCTGTATCGGTGAGTTCACCGGCGCTCACATTTAATGCTGTCACACTGGTTAGGTTTCCACCACATAAAAATGTTATTTCATCTTCTAAAGTTTTACCTCCTGTTACATCCCACTGTGAATCAACGGTAACTGTACCAGTATCAAAGTTATTTGCTGCATAGAGGGGGGGTATGATACATGTTAATAACAATATAACAACTAGCGATATCTTTCTAATCTTATTCATCTTTTCTCCTCATCATTTCTCCGTATATCAATCTTACGAGTAAACCTTTTTTACTCTTACCATGTTTTTACTAAAAGCCTCTCATCAGCTAAAAATTACCCTCAACATGTAATCCTATCATAATTCAAATGCAACAGGGTTCCAATATGGCGGACGTTACCGCTTAATATACTCAAGTCATGAGTTAAACATTAAAAAATGACTTCAGTCATTTTAGCTTAACTGAAGTCATAACATCTAGTTTATTTACCATTTGAGGAAGCAAAAAAGCAGTATTCCAGTTTCAGAATACTGCTTAATATTTTAATTACCTACAACAAAGTTTTAGAGATAACTTTCTCCAATCCAAAAGAGTCACAGACTAAGTTAAACTGACCCTCTTTACTCATATCAGGAATCCGTTTGATCGTTTCTATCCCCTGTTTTTGCCACTTTTTAAAAATATGTATAAAGGCATAAATAATGACCACTATTTTATTCAACCATTCAGATTCTCCTGACATCTGTCTATCCAAACTCGTTGATGTTCTTCAGCTGAAACTATACGTTTAGACAGATCCTCTATTGTATAAATCCCCTCTGCTTTACACCAACTCAAACATACCTCATAAAGTGATTTATCCTCCACTATATCTTTATAAATATATACTGATTCGAGTCCTTTGAGATAGGCTGAAACCAACCTTGAATAGCCATCAACACAAACAATTTTATCGTCTATTTCTACAGTGCCAACTACAACATCCTCTGATGATTCAATCCATTTATCGACTCGATCAAACTTTGCTTTTGAAACCGTTAGCTGTTCAGGTACAATATCAGCTATATCCACTTTATAAAGCAAACAAGCATCTTTAAAATGGATGATATTGTTTTGAGGTTTAATATGACTTTCTATTAACTCATTAAAATATAGTCTCTTAATAAACGGATGCCAATAATTAAATTCTTTAATCAGTCCATTCATAATCTTTTTTGAATCATTTAGGACTTTAAAATGTGTCACTTCTGCTGCCTCTAAACCAATAAAATCATATTCCAAGGTACCTATTATTTCATCATTATGCACTGCAATAAGCGCCGTGTTTCTTTCAATTGATCTATCATACTTAAAATTCTGTGCTTCATTTTCATATGCTCTTCTTAAATCCATCGTTATTCCTTTTTCTATCATCTGTCTCATATCACCATAAGATACAAAGTCAACTTCCTATCTTGTCATGTTATTTAAAGTCCATGATCAAGTGTTTGAACTCGCCCATTTTACTAAATCCATACTTCTCCAAGATGGGACTTGAATGTCCTTTTCGAGCTTGTGCAATGGCATAACTGGCTTTCAACTCAAATCCCTTATTGAGTCTATAATTCAATAAGTTCTTATAAACACCCTTTTTTCTATAAGATTCAATAACACCAGTACCTGACAAATAAAGATATTCACTACAATCCGAAAGTCTGTAAGTCGCATAACCAACAGCAATACCATCATGATACGCTAGAACATAACCGCCTCTTCTATCTGGTGCTTTTAAATACTCATTATATTTGTTTTTTGCTTCAATGACACGCTTTTGATCTTTAACACCCCATACTTCAGCGACAACATTTCCTAATAAATCAGCCTCAATGCTATCAGCTTCCACTTCAATAATTTGCATATGATCGTATGACTTTTTTTCTTTTAACGGCAAATAACGACCTTCATAAGTATCGTGTACTTGCCATCCTTTTGTTAACAACATATTGTAAATCACTTCATCCCTAGGCAAAGTAACATACCAACTGTACTTCTTATATTTAAAAAAATCTTTCGCTTCTTTAAAAATCATATCCGCATTATAACTTTCATCTTCATGTGCATAGACAACTCTAGTACTGTAAATGGATCTTGCACTTCGATTCATAATCATATAGATATGATTATTTTGAAATATCTCTATGTCATCAGACAGCTGACTGGGTTCATGATCCTTTTGCATTGTTTCTATTCTATTTAGAATATCCATTTTATGCCTTCCATTCTTATACGACAAACATGTTATCGGTAATCATAATCTTGTTTATAATTGTACTTATATATCGAGTAAAGCTTATTTATCAAGGATGAATCACTTGTACTCAATTACTTCCATTATACCTTTAACAGTAAGCCAGTACTATGATATGCAAAAATAAAAAGTGCCCATAAGGCACTTTGCATGTTTGTGTTTACACAGTACATGATATGATAGCTGCAATCACTAAAATTACGGTTGCAACAAATAAAACATAACCATTCTTTTTCATTATAGTCACCTCGTCATTTCTACTTTATCTGCTAGACAATGAAATTATAACAAATGAAATTTAGCTTGTATAGTCAATTTGATAATATTGTTAATTATTTAACATTCTGATTATTCTATGTTATTCTTCTAAAGGGATTAGAATTTTAAAATGGACACCCACATCAATATCATAATCTAACGATATGGTACCATTTAACTGTTGCGTCACAATGTTAAAGGCAATATTTAGTCCCAAACCTGTATTGCCTAAGTTTCTTTTGGTTGTAAAAAACGGATTGAATATCTTGTCACTGATATCTTTAGGTATCCCTTTCCCATTATCAAAGTAATCAATAACAATATTACTTTCAGTCATATTTCCATTAATAATGACTTTACCATTTTCAAGATTTTCAAAACCATGAACCAGACTATTCATAAGCAAGTTAGTTATCACCTGTGACAATTCACCTGGATAAGTTGTAAAAATGATATCCTCTTCTATATTACAAAGTATTGTATGAGTTGTACCTCTGTATGTCGGTGATACAGCCCTTATAATGAAATCAATATATTCTTTAAGGTTGATTTCCTTTTTCTCCTCATAATGCTGATCTGAAGAAAGCATTTTAAAACTATTGATTAACTCAGAAGCTCGAGTTAAATTAAACGATACAATATGGCTTGATTCAGCAATATTTTTAAGACCATCATCTAGTTCGCTTTTCTTGAGTTTTTGATTTTCCAACTTGGTAATCAGACTGGCTGATATACTGCTTAGATAAGAATTGGCAGTAACACTTACCCCTAAAGGTGTATTTATTTCATGGGCTACTCCTGCAACCAATTCACCCATAGCAGCATGTTTTTCTCTCATGATCAGTTGATCCTGAGTCTGTCTCAGTTTTTTAAGGGAATATTCCAATTCTTGATTCACGGCTTTAATATCATGTGTTCTTATCTCTACCATTTCATTTAAATTCTCATTGACTTTTAAAATGTAATTTAAAATCATAGCTGCAATCGTTGATATTATTACTCCTATAATCAGAAGCGAAGTAAACACAGGTGTTAAAATAGCATAACCTTCTTTTGCTTCAATGTTGATCTCCCAAGTACCATGAGGTACATCGATAATTGAAGTGATCTTATCATCAGAAAAAACATCCTGATTTGAGAATATCAGTTTCTTCTCGTCATGTATATCATCCAAATATTCTATTTTAATATAATGAGCTTCGGAAAAACCGAACACACCAGCTTGGTCTAATAAATTTTCAAAATTAACGACAGTCGATAACTGACCCCAATATTTATCCTCAGAATTTTCTTTAATAAATATCGGCATTCTGATAATCAAGGATCTACCGCCTTGAACCAATTCCACCGGGCCCACAAGAAGTGAGATATTCTCATTCTTGACTTTCAACACTTCTTCTTTTTGTCCTTCTATTTTGGATAAATCGACACCTATTGCAGATTCATTACCTTCTAAAGGATGTGAAAATACTATGGTCGTCTCTTTAACCGCTACATGATGACGGACAATCGATTCAGATTTACTGGATACTTTTGAGACATAATCCGAATACTGTTCTTGATTTAATTCAGGGTTGGTTTGTATATATGAAATGATACCATCGGAATGGTTAATACTTTGATTTATAAGACCACTAATATCCGATGTGATTAACTGAACATCTCTAAATATTTCATTCTTCTGTTCAAATATACTTCTTTCCAATTCAAAATAAGCCGCAACTAAAAACAGCATCAATATCAATACAAATAAACCAATTACTAAAAAGTGTTTGTTTTTACGAATTCTGAACATCTGATATCCTTTTTCTATATAACTAAACGCCTATTCCTAATATTACCCTATTATCACTACTTTATGCAAAGTTAAAACCAAAGAAGATTCACAAATATATTTTTTTTTTAATTTCGAATCTTAAACCTCGATATATATAATGACGAAACACATTTATTACGTTTAAAAAATAACAAAAATTATTGATATCATGACTTTATTTATAAGATGAAAAACAACTTTTATGAGTATAACTGAATTCCGGGAAGTCCCGAATTTTCAACATTGTTAGGCATTTAACAATTGTCATTTGAATCTCTGATATAGGATTCGAGATTTGTTTGACTATTCTGAATAATTATCACTTATGATGACTATAGGGGGAATAATAATATGAAAAATATAAAAGTCGAAATACAAAATGGTTTATCTCACGTGGAAGATGCACTAAAAAATGAAGGTTTTGATGTTTATAAATACGGTACAGCCGGATTAGATGCAGATATAACAATTATCACTGGCGTTGATGAAGCGTATGAAGAAATTGAACCTGCACAATATCACTGTAACGGCAAAAAGAAAATGTTGGTAATAGACGCTACCAACTCCACTACCAACGAAATTTTAAAACGCGTACATCGTTATTACAGTAATTAACAGTAAGCCAATCTTAGATTGGTTTTTTTTATCTTCAGCTTCTTTATTCTTATAAAGTTTTTCATAACAATGCCTATATCTGATATCATAGGAATTATGATTATTTCTAAATAAGAGATGTTAGTAAGTGATATAATAGTCATATATTCCATGAAAATGAACAATCTATTATAAGAAGGTGACTTATGAAAATTTTAATCGGTCCTGATAGCCTAAAAGATAGTGTCAGCGCAAGTCAAGTTTGTCACATTGCAACAGAGCTCATTGCAACCTATTGGCCTGAAGACGAACTTATAACTGTACCCCTTGCCGATGGTGGTGAAGGTACCGTAGAAGCTCTTGTAGAAGGCGCACAAGGTAGATTTATTTCTTTAGAAGTTACAGGTCCATTGGGTAATGCCGTTCATGCACGATACGGTTTGATTTACAATGATGAAGTTGCTGTTATTGAGATGGCTGAAGCATCAGGTTTGCCACTTGTTTCGAAACATTTACGCAATCCAATGAAAACGACAACTTACGGTACCGGCGAACTTATTCTTGATGCCATCGATAAAGGCTGCAAGAAAATTATAATCGGTATCGGTGGCAGTGCTACAAATGATGCCGGTATCGGTATGATGCAAGCACTTGGTTATAAATGTTTGGATAAAAATGACAATGAAGTCCCCTATGGTGGAGACGGTTTATTGAAACTACATAAGATTTTACCACCCACTAAAGATAGAAGTGCCCTTTATAAAGCTGTTACCTTTCAGGTGGCATGTGATGTTAAAAATCCTTTATACGGAGAAAATGGTGCGGCTTATGTTTATAGCGCACAGAAAGGTGCTGATTCTCAGATGATTAAGCATTTAGACCAAGGCCTTATGAATTTTTCCGAGTGTGTAAAAAGATCTTTTGATATAGACATAAGTACATTGTCAGGTGGCGGTGCTGCCGGTGGTCTGGGCGCTTCATTATTTGCAAGTTTAGACGGTGAGTTACTACCGGGATTTGAAATAATAAATCAATTGCTGGGTTTAGAGGATCACCTCAAGAAAGATCTTGATTTGGTCATCACCTCAGAAGGTCAACTGAATCACCAATCTTTTAATGGAAAGTTACCCATAGAACTCGCCAAATTGGCTAAAACTTATAACACACCCACCATCGTCTTGGTAGGCAGTACAGAGTTATCACTTGACGATCTAAAAGAGACTGGCATTATTGGTGTGTTTCCTATTCTAAGTGGTCCGATGACATTATCAGAATCGATGGCTAATGGTGATCAGTTAATCAGACAAACTCTACATAATATCTTGTCGCTGCTTCATAACATCAATCATAAAAAACAGTCATAACCATAATGCTTTGTGATTATCACATTGTAATGAAACCCTCATCCAGTTTAACGGGTTATAAAACGGCTTAAATAAGAGTCTCATTTCAGTAGAAATGAGACTCTCTTTTTATGATTCAATCTGTGTTTTACTGGTAAATGAAAAATCTTTAACCTTGATCGCAGGCACATATAGATTCCCAAAGAATCCAAGTGTTTTTTCTCTATATTTTGATAATTATACAACATTATTAAAGACATGATTAAATGCAAGCACTAAAAAAGACGTTTTTCTCCAAGAGATCAACGTCTTTCATTTAATATAGTCGTATGAAATTTTTTAAATAAACATTCTCTTTCAGATACTTATCCTTATCCTTTTGTTCTTCTAACTCCTTTAATGCATAGGACATTTCGCGGATCATGTAGCGACTGCCTTTAAGGTAATTTAATTTATCACTTTTCAGATAAGATTTACCTTTAGTAGTCATTTCAAACTTATTAATAACAAAATTATTTGGCGTTGAAAACAAATCTGGTGCATTATAAGTCATATCCAACTTAATAAACTCATTATTTGTTAAATATCTAATATAATCCAACATTGCATTTTCATCCATATAATCTAATGCACTTTCTAAGGTATTACTAGTTAAAGCATTCATTACAATTTTAAGTTCTGAAATCGATAATATCGAATCAAAAATCATGTCTTTAGTAATCGTCTCTAATTCTAAACTATTTTTTTCACTTACATAAGTTTTTAGTGCATCAACATTACCAACTTCAATACATCCCTCATAACGATTGATTTGAAAATCTCTTTTTGATCCTTTATCAAAAGTTAAAATCGGAACATCACAGCACTCATCAACAATACTCTGAAAATCCTCTATCAGTTCTTCTTGAGTTTTACACATGATATCTGTTTTTTCCACGTATATCTGACAAGCCAATATGATTTCCTTTAAAACAAAATCATAATTTACCGATTTAATAGCTTTCCGTTTGGTGTTGATTTTATTGCCCTTGTCCAATAATTCTAATGTGAAAATATTAAGCTCGCTAATACGATTATCAGAATCACTTTTAGTATTATAATGACAATTAATATAACCACCTTTATTCATGTACTGCAGACAATTCGATAGTTCTGTCAAATAATTTTCTATGTCGCGTTCTGGCTTATTTTCTATAAGGCCGGTGTAATCCTTATAATCTTTTGAAGCGTATTCAAACACTAATCCGCACAACAAATTTCTATGACTCGTAATTATATTCTTCGTTAAATTATCATAGACCTCTTGTACAGTATGATTTTGAAGATAGTAAAAAAATTGAAACGGATCACTCACGGTTAACTGATTGTCTATGATCCTGTAACATGCAAGACCAAACATTAAAATTCCCCCATCCTATGTAGTATTTTACATTTTACTCAAACTATATCTACACTTATACACATAAAATATGGTTTCAAACTCCTTTTGAACATTTGTTCTATGTGGCAACACTTATTTTTTTCGTTACATTAAATTGCTGTTTTAAAATTTCAGAAATGCTTTTTATAGAATTTCCCACAAAGTCATCCATTTCAATTTTAGTCAAATATCTATCAGTTGGTATTATCCTATTTTCTTCTGAGTAGTAATTCTGAATATAATTCAGTTGTTGTGTAAAAGCACCTTTAGGAAAATAATCCAAATAATCCTCAACAGAATCAATCTCTAATACAATTTCATTAAAAACATTCTCTTTATGTTCATTCAGGTATACAAAATCCTGTCCATACCAATCCTTTTTAACTTCCCAAATAAAGGCGGGCTTATCCTTTATCGTTTGAGCATAGTCTGGATTTCTTTCTTTAATAACAGTATGCAAATTAGACCAACAGATATCTGTTAATAAATGAACATAATACCCTAAAAGAAAAGAATCTCTGTCACTTAGCTGATTGTAATCTATTTTTGTTAAATATGTTTTGAAAAATCGGTTTGCATCAATACAATTGCCATTTATTTTAGCATCACTTAAAAAATGAGTGATCTTTTTTGGTGGATCAAATTTTGACCAATCTTCATTTGGCACCCCACTGTCCGGGCCCAAATTTCCCAACAAAAATGCTTCATGATTTAAATCAAGATCTTTTTGTAATTGCTCTGCTATTCTCAGATGCGTTATCCACGTCGCCATTATTTCCTCCTAAAAAAACGATAAAAAATCCTCTCTCACAAGGATTCATACACACTTTCTGTCAACCTCCATCTATCATTATACAGTCTATAACGTTTCTAAATGATTTAAAGGCGCCCATCCTCTTACGTCCGGATTACTCATCTTATATCCCCATATCCAGCCACCCTTCTTATAGTCCATTACAATTATTTCACCTTCTATAAGATCAAATTCAAATGCGTCATAATCTTCAGTTATAACACCTAAGTCAGCTTTTCTTCTTATGATGCTTTTAGGAATCCAACCTTTATTATCTTTAGTTTCACAGAGTACCCAATCCGGCCAAGCTCCTAACGGATCCGATTCTTCTAAACAAAGAACATTTTGATCTTCTACTACTTTTATCGGGTTATCAAACTCACTCTTGCGACTTCTAATCACTTTGAATTCTTTCATAATACCTCCAGTTAGTTATATGTATCTAAATAATCTAAATCATCCTCATGAACCCAGAAATAGGTTTCATCTGTTCCAAATAATAAAACATACCCATCTTTTCTAGAAAGTATTCTAGCATTTTTACTAAGAGGATATACAATACCTGGTGTTTCTTCAATATTATCAAATACAGTCGTGTTGTAGACCACTGCGTTTTTTTTGGTTTTGATATTAACAACCGTTTTTTGGGCAACTGGTGTATAATCATCTATATGCTTAACGAGTATCCATCCTCTGATATCGGTTTTTGAGTCCATATACATGAGTTCAATATAATACCAATCACTCTTATAATCACCATGTTCAATGCGCTGTTTCTCAAGAACACGCACTAAATAATCATCGTCTACTCTTCTGACAGCTAAACTGAGAGGTGAGGGTGACAAGCTAAGTATGCTGTCTTTTTTGATCACTTTATACAGTTCATTCCGATCCATATCAAGTTGTGTTGAATCCACAAATAGATTTCTATTAAAGGTTTCGATTTTAGGTATATTACCATCATCTAATACATAATTCATAATTGAGTTAAAAATATGATTATCAGCAATAATTTCACTTCCTAGAATTTCAATTTGATCCGACAATGCCAGTTTCTCTTCTTCTAATTGAGCAATTTGATTTTGATGAGTTAAAATATCACTTTTTAGCAGATTATTCAATTCATCCTGCTGAAGAATTCTTTGCCTATTAAATCCCTGCTGTTCTTTTTGAAGGTTTAAACTTTTCCTCATGTCTCTATTATAAAAGAACAGTATTACGATAATCAAACTCAATAGAATTATTAAGCCCCTCTTCTTCATAAAGACTCCTTAGTGTTCTTTATTTAAATGATCTTGGATTATAGAAATTCCTGTTTTATATTCTTTGTGTAAATAAAACTTTAACAGGTGAAATACCAATAAATACGCCGCTAAATATTCTAACATCACCACAATAAAAAATATAGCAAAGAAACCCATTGTTAGAAATCCAATAAATGATAACAAAAACAACACAAGAAAGAATCCAAAACCCACTCGTAGGAAATTATCCAATCCCTTACTGCAATAAGTTTCAATATCTATGGTTGTATCATCATAATTATCTGTGATTTGAATATGAAAATGAGGTTGTACCAATGAAATAAACTGTGTATTGCCCCTAATGTCGTACCCTTCAGTTATTTTATGGCCGACAAACGGTTTTGTTGTGATCAACTGATTTTTATTGGGATGATTGTTATCTTCAAAGATCAACTCATCTAAGGCTTCAAAAGCCTGTTCAGAAAATAATGGACTTTTAATGGTGGATAACCCTATATATGATTTTAGTTTTTTCATCGGTCCTCCTATATTGACGGTTTATATAATCTAGCCATATTATTATTTTCAATATATACCCATACTGAGCTCATATAGCCGGAAAAGATTTTCAATTGATCACTTTTGAAGATTTTTCACTTAAAGATTGACAATTTCAATTTCCTTATCAGTTATATTTACAAAACTTCAATTCTTGAATCCTATTTAATAGATCTAGGCCTTTATTTCTTCTATCATCTGTTATAGATAGACCATTAAAATACTCAAAACACCTTTTATAGTCAAACAGATAATCCCTTTGGCACTTATGGACCTCGAGTGCAATCGGAATGTCTTTACGCCATGTTATATTCACTTGTGAATGATCAAATGTTATACCATATGTTTTAAGATTGTCCGCATACTTAATCTGCATATGATTGACTTTCTGAAAATGTTCCTCGGCTAGTCGTTCAACATTGTCTTTGTCGACATCTAAAAATGAAGACGAATAATTATAACATTCACCTGAATTCTGATGTACTCTTTGTCTGGAAATATTGTATGCTTTATGCAACTCATCGAGTTGAATTTTTTCAAGTATATAATAAGGCAAATCCTGATTTTCAAAAGAAGCAGCCATCAACTTTGGGACATTCTTAGGATAGACCAGTTCCAATAGTTTATGTGATAGAAAGTCAAGTTTAGAAAATGGATAATCTCCTTTATTGTCTCTATGAATTTTAGCTACAATCAATTCATCAGAATAATTATAGATTTCCTTCTCATGCGCTTTTACAAGACATTCCAGTGATGAAAAATTACAATCCAGGGTCGTATATTTTGACTCAAATCCATCACTAACTTCATAAAAATCATGTATATCTTTTAACATAGGTCCTCCTGACTTCTAAATTTTTACTTGAATGAAAAACTAACTTCCGTTTTAACTGCATTTATATTTTATCATTAATGCCAATTTTACCCAATGCAATTTTAAGAAATACTTTCATATATTAACGATTTAATATTGCTGTAATCTCTAAACGACTTCAAAAAAAGACTTTGCTTTCGCAAAATCTTTACAATTTATCAAGGTATATCGTTACATCCACATTAAAGTTGAGCATAAATCCTTCAGTATCCTCAATAGAGATTTCAATTGGTACTATTGTTTCACCATTTTTTATAAGAGGCAGCCCATTTATCTTTTCTACAATACCTGTGATTGTTTTTGATTTATCGAATAATGGCGTTACTTCAATTTCCTGACCTATACTGATTTCATTGATAAATTCTTCTGATACTTCTGCTTCAATATACAACTTCGAGTTATCAACAAGTTCATAAATATTTGTTTTAGGTACAATATAATCACCAGCCAACACATCAAGTTTTGCAACTACTCCACTATCAATATGGGCAACTATATAATCACCATCAATCATTTCCTTGTTATTTAAAATATCCTCAATCATTTGAACTTTCTGAGATAATTTTTTATACTCTACAGCACTTTCCTCATCAGAAAAGGTGTTGTTTATTGCTTCATTTTCAATCGCCAGTTTAAGATCTTTTACTCTTGAGACCAATTGATTGTAAACCTCTTTAGACTCTTTTAGTTCAAATTCGGTCTTTATGCCATTATCAACTAGTTTCATATCGTTATTGTATTTTTCTTCAGCCGCTAATAGACTTGATCTGGCATCAGCCAGAGAATTCTGAAGTTGTAGTGTTGTAATATCTGATTTGTTCATCCTGCTAGAGATTAATTCGAGTTCTTGTTTATAAATATCAAGTTCATTATCTATAAGTGCTTTATCAAATTTTAGTATTTTATCATGTTTTGAGACTTGATCACCCGTCTTACAAAGTACTTCTAGGACTTTTAATTCTATATCCACGTTAACACTTTGAACATTCTTTGACTTAACAACACCAAATACTTCAATACTCTCTCTCGTTTCTTCAACAGCTTCTTCTGGTAGATCTTCTAAAGCTTCTGCGTCTGAACATCCTATAAGAGCAAATATGGTAACACTCATAATTATCACAACTAAAAACAAATATTTTCTTTTCATTTTTTACCCCACCTTTTCATTCGGATTCATTATCATGCCATCCATAACTCTTATAATCCTGTTCCCATAAGCTGCTGATTTTTCAGAATGGGTTACTTGTACAATTGTCTTTCTTTTTTCTTTGTTGATTGTTCTAAACAAGTTCATAATATCTTCACCCGTCTTAGAATCAAGATTACCTATTGGTTCATCCGCCAGTATAATCTCTGGATTATTTATAAGAGCTCTTGCTATCGCCACCCGTTGTTGCTGACCTCCGGATAGTTCTCTTGGTGTATGTTTTATCCGATCAGTCAAACCAACTATTTCGAGAATTTCCTTTAGATCCTTTTTGTAGTTCTTCATTTTTTTCCCGTCTAATAAAATCGGCAACATGATATTATCCACAACACTTAAATTTGGAATTAGATTATAAAACTGAAAAACGAACCCTATATCTCTTCTTCTCATAATACTTTCATGTTTATCCTTCATGACAGATATACCCTTACCTAGAACTCTGATTTCTCCATTTGTAGGTTTATCAAGACCTCCAATTAAATAGAGCAAGGTGCTTTTACCAGAACCCGAGGGTCCCATAATCGAAACGAACTCACCTTTTACTATTTCAATATTTATATTTTTCAGTACCTCTAAGCTCTCTTTTCCCATTGGAAATGCTTTGGTTAAATTTTGTACTTCAATAACTTTCATAGCAAACTCCTTACTCATATTTAATGGCCTCAATGATATTCATTTTTGATGTCTTAAAGGATGGAATCAGATTCGATAATAATGAAATGACACTGCCACTTATCATACCAATAATCATCATATCCATTGAATAGTGTATTCCAACTGGTAAATCCATCGCTTTAAGAATAAAACCAGTTATTATTAAAAAGGCTACACCACTAATGACGCCGGCTATACCACCTACCAATCCACTACATATTGCTTCTACAGATAATATTTTAATAGTTTGTGACTTTGACATTCCTACAGACCTCATCATGGCAAAGTTTCTTTTTCTACTTAACATACTTACAATAAAGTTATTAAGAATACCAAATATTCCAATTACCATGGCAACAAATGAAAATCCCTTCAGTAACATGAATATCTGATTGTTGGCTTCCATATTCTTAACTTGTAATTCATGTAATGTAGAAATCCAAGGTTTTGTTCTGGTAAATTTCAGTTCTAAGGCTTCTTTTACAACTTCAGGTGCTACTGATGTTTTGATGTAGATATCATCATAGAATTTTAGATTTGCATCTTTTTTCAAGTAGTTTTCCGATACCATGGCCAAACTGCCGTTATTCATCAGGGTACTTGTAAAACCTACAACTGTATATGTTTTATCCGATTTATCAAACTCAAAGGTGATTTCATCACCCACTTTGTAATCAAATTTATCTCTGATCATTGTGGAGAGTATGACGCTTCTCGACTCAACAACCTTTTCTATAATTTCATCTTTATTTCCGATTATCGGAAAATCCCAATACTCAAAATACTCATAAGGATTAATACCGAATAAACTTCCGATTTCATAATCGACATCTTTAATTTTAATACCATATGTGTTGTAAACTCCAAGAGTATCTTCTATCCCTTCAATGGTTTTGATTCTTTGTTCTGTATTTCTGTCATTGCCATATTCATAGTACCAAACATCAAATTTTGCACTATTATAAACATCCAATACTTCTATACCAACACTATAACTGATCAAATTGATCATCAAAATGCCTGCTATTCCCAATGTTAATAAAGAGATGTTATTTAAAATGCTTTTGTTGTCTTTGATATTCTTGACACCTAAAAATCCTATATTGCCGAATAAAGGCGTTATTATCTTATCAAGAATAATCAACATGAA
The DNA here is from genome assembly GCA_016342415.1 of Clostridiales bacterium. GTDB lineage: Bacteria > Bacillota > Clostridia > Peptostreptococcales > Acidaminobacteraceae > JABXKX01. The sequence goes on along the minus strand of JAEIOD010000003.1, from coordinate 92,154 downwards.
ATGAGTAAACAGCGGTACCAAGAATACAATCCCAACACATAACATCAGCAGGCAAAATACATTAATGATCATGGATGCATCACCCAAATCCATCATGGGTAATACAAACGATATGACTATCAATATCAATCCTACAAAGTATTTGACGGTATTCTTTTTATACGTCGATTCAATATTCCCAAGGACTACATCTCTAAGTGGAATCTTGGAAATTTTAAGTATCGGCGCTAAAGCACTTAAAACAGATAGTACAATGGACATACCGAGTGCAATCACTATCTGAGGTAATCCATAAACCATATCAACTTTTAACTTAGAGGCTGCATAAGGATCATCGGCCATTATGGTCGTGATGCCTTTTAGGACCAAAATACCCAGTCCGATACCGATAAGACCTCCAATGAGTCCATAGAAGAAACTCTCTTTTAACAAGACAAGATCTGTTTTCCTTTTGGTCGCTCCAATGGATCTGAAAGTCCCTAGAATCGGCAATTTTTCAGTGACAATAACTTTGAATGCCGTATAAATTATAAAGACACTGGTAACAACCACTAATGTCAACATCAAAATAAAAGGAACAATGATAGTATTGATGCTCGCATCAATTTCATCTTGTGAGATAGCATCTCTAACTTCATATCTTTTATAATACGGTTGGAGCTCTTTGATGACTTCTTCTACATCCATACCTTCTTTGCTTTTGATAAGAATTGAATTGGACAATCCTTTCTTATCCAGTATTTTCTCTGCGGTAGATTTTGGTACAACTATAAGAACCTGATTTCTACTCGGTCTTAATAAACCATCAGAAGAGCCAATTTTTGAGACTCGAAACTTATGTACCGATTCATTAATGGTAATGCTAATTGTATCTCCAAGTTTAAGCCCTAGATTATCAGCATCCAATTCACCGATGATTATGTCTTTTCCAAGAAAATCATCATTTAGTTCTTCTTTTATTGTGATCGGGTTCATCAGTTCAAGATCTTCATACTCGTAAGCTTTGATATCAAAACTGACGTTCTTATCGTTTAACTGATCGGTGTACGATCCCGAAAATTGCATCATATCAACTTGATATTCTATCAATGCCTCCGCATCTTCAATATCTTTTGTCCTAAAGTAATTTGATGGTGAATCTTCATCTGCATGTACAACAATGTTTGAAGTACCAATATATTTTTTTATTTGTTCCATATACAGATTTTCAAGAGTTCCTTTTAATGATACAGATGCAAAAGTCAAAGCTATGGATAAACTTATTGACAATATAATAAGAAATGTCCGAAACTTTTTTTCTTTTAGACTCTTTAAGGTATATTTAGTGATTATGTTCATCTTTCCCATCCCCTACTGTTTTGTTGTTGTCTCAATAAGAATATATCAATGACAACGACCGATATAAAGGCATTTAATTGTATTCTAATACTACCAACATACTTTTCATTAGATTCTAATTCAATCTTAAGAATAAATGAGAACAGATATCTCAACGGTTTTTTTCAACAAACAAAAAAAAGATGCTTATCACATCTTTTCATAGTAGTCACACTCTAAAATTGCATACAAATAAGCATCATGCCAATCAGGCGAACCATCTTCTTTTTTTACAAAATAAGCCGCCTCTTTAAATTCAGCTTCTTTTCTCATCTGTAAACGTTCTAATAACCTCCAAGAGGCTGAATTCTTCGGATTACATTTAGCAATGACCCTGTGGGCATTTTTCTTATTAAACAGATAGCTGAGCAGGCCTTCAGTAGCCTCAGTCGCCAATCCTTTATGCCAATAGTCTGAATGAAATACATAACCAAATTCCCATGTAAGAAAATGCTCTGGTTCTACATGTACATAATAAAGATTACCGATCACTTTCCCACTAGACTTCAAGACAACGGCCAAAAATCTATCGCTTTCTTTTCTATATCTCGCTTCCTCTTCTTTTTCACATGGTTTTAAAATATCATAAGGCTCATACTTTACGACTTCTTCTTTTGACAGATAATCATATATATCTTCTGCATCTTCTAACTCAAACCTTCTTATTAAAAGCCTTTCAGTTTCGAATAAACAATCACTATTCATAATCAAGACCTCCATTTCTATATCTAAAGAATATCATAATTACACTCCTAATGCTCTACCAGAAATACATTAATTCAAAGTAGCATTAATTATTAAGGCCGACAAATAAGTATTGTCAGTAAATCATTTAGTTAGAAATGTCTAATCTTACAGATTCGTTAAAAATAGATTTTGTTCAAACAAATGAATATTAAGCATACAACCGCTAAACTAGAAACCTGCAATCAATTTTGAATCGTAATATGACAAAGCAAAAAAAGTTATGGAATCTCCATAACCTAAATGACATACTTAAATTGTTTTTTCAATAATGATTAGAGTGTCAAACCCTGCAGTTGCTCCCATAAATTGAAATTTAGGAACGACATTTGGGAAAACGCTAATCACTTCGCCACTTAAATCATTCAAAAATCGTTCAAGGGCTTTTTCGTCGATGCTTTTTCCAACATGAAATTTATGTACCTCATAAAACATCATCATCACCTCGAGCTTTATATACCCAAAAACGAATAAAAACATCATCTATAAGCCTATTAATTAGTCTTTCTTTCCCCCTTATGATGCTTCCTTTTCTATTCCATACTCGATTAATTTGCTCATATAAACTCTTTTTTCCTCATCCGTCATTTTTACAATATAATATTGATCGTCAAAGTTTAAAGTTTTCTTATCATTAATTCTTATCGCCAATAAACTTTCTGCATGATTGTTAAACTTATAGCCTAATACATTTTCCCAGTAAATAATGCCAGTTGGAGTGTACAAACCTTCGTCATACACCTCAGTAGGCCTTAATGTTCTTAAAACAAATAACACCTCTAATCCTAAAAATGCTGCAATGGAAATATCAAGTCCTGAATCATGTATGTTTGAAAGGACAATTATTAAAGGAATGACTCCCCACAATAAATGGCTCAAATTTTTATAATGTCTCTTTCTTAACATCCTATTGGTCATTTTACTTCTCTTATACTGATATTTGATTAAGTTAAGTATCTCGAATATCAATATAAGAATAACTATATAATTTGCCCATTTCATGGTTTTAAATAAATTCATAACTCTCCTTGTTAACAATTAAATCATAATCAACTTTCATTTTGTCGTTTTGATATCAAATCAAACAACATAGAATAACACGCTTTAATATGTCCATCACTCACTTCATCCTTGTATAGAACTATCTCGTTAAATCGCATCTCTTTTTCATTTACACGCTGAAATACAGTCATATAACTAGGGTTTGACACTTCATCTGCTCTAGCATACCAAAACGCCTCTTCAGTAAATGTCATGAAGTGTTTTTCAGGATCTACTAAGATAAAACATTGTCCTGAAATGAATGATTCTTTATATTGTTCATTTGAAGCTTCTTTCTGATTCTCCTTGGTAATAAAAACACCATCATATGTTGTTATATCAGATGTTAATAAGTCATCTAAAGATAACTTTGTAAATATGACATTTTGCTCTCAAATAAAGGAATCTCACCAACTACTGAAAAGTTCAACGTTTCACCTGTGTACTCTTTGAAGGTTTCTTCATCACTAATTAAAGCCTTACATGAAACAAGTAACAAGCTCATCATCAATAGTATTATTATCTTCTTTCTTTTGCACTCTCTTTCTATTAACATATTTCTCATCTTGTCTAGGTAACAAATACAAATATAGATATAATAATTAAATTCATTTTACTCACCAGGATTATAGCCTTCGTACAATAATTCAAAGATAGCAGAGCCTTCTTTTATATCAGAAGCCGGTGTCACAAATACCAATCCTGTATTATTATTCCACGACATTGTATTCCCCGGAGTTTTTTCATAAATAGTTATTACAATATTATAAAAATTATCATCAATGTATATTTGTCTCAGTGCTTTATCAGGGGTGTTACCACCATCGAAGTTTAAGATATAATCTCTATTATTTTTAAACCTTAAACTGGTTTCATATATTTCCTCACCATAAATAATCCTGCCTTCAAATCGTTTGCTACCAATAATGGGATCTGACAGTTTGCCATCAAATATCAACAGTTTTTCTATATAAACTTCTTCATTCAGACTAAATTCTATTCCAACAAACTCTTTTTCAAAAGACTGATACCTAGAGCTGTATGTTCCAATGATAATCAAAGTAATAAAAGCAATCAATGAAATCAAAAGTAGACTTTCATTTATCCATTTAAGTAATCGTTTTAATATTTTCATTTTACTCCTCCTGTATTCAAGATACATTATATCTCATAAAATATGTCAAAACAGTATATTCCAACAATATCATCCAATTGTAATATTTGAACTTTTATTATAATATGTACAAAAAAACAGCCTTAGATATACTAAAGCTGTTACATCTTAATCAAATAGCCAAGAATTATCAGAAAGCAATGTATAAATAAGCTGACCATCCTTATCAAAACACTCTATCGTTCCCGCAAGTGTATCTTCAGGAACAACTATGTACCATACTGTTTCATCCTCTAATTCTATGAGTGTTGCCAAATATCTATTTCCTGTAGCTTGATCTGTTAGTCTGATATTATCAATAGCAGAATCAACTACTACACCGAAATTAAGCGAAAACTTTTTTAGTGCTTTCTTTGGTATGTATTGATTCGAGATACCATCTTCATAATCACCACCATGCATACCACCATTAATCCATTGCCAGTTCATAAAACTTGGCTTGAAATAATCGACTGCAACAGAATGATAATTCGTTCTGTCTTTCTGAGCCTGTTCACCATTATCCCAAAAGACTAAAACACCTTCTTCTAACGATTCTACATAATCAACACCATCACTTATTCTTACTTTTAATAAATCTTCATTTGAAAAATCATTTGGTTCAGGCATAAATTTCTGGTATATCAACATAGCCATAACTGCTACAGCAATTATTATTAATCTTTTTTTCATATTTTCTCCATTTCTTCTTTATCCTCTATTATCATAGCACCGCATCAACAATATGCATAGTTATTATTTATAACTTTTTTTATAGCTTTCTTGACACTGACGCTGCGTCATCGGTTATACTGAAATTGAAGTACTTCAAGAAAAGGATATATATGATAATTAATGATGTTTCTAAAAAATACAACTTATCCGTACGAACGCTAAGATACTATGAAGAAATAGGTCTTATTTCGAGTACAAGAAACGATGCCAATATTAGAGTGTATGATAGTTCTCAACTATCCCTACTGGAGGAAATTCTAGTGTACAAAGCCTTAAATATAAAACTTCAGGATATCAAACTCATTGTTTGCAGTGATGAAAAAACTCTGTTAAGAAAACTTCTTTTCAGTCAATTAAATGAGCTGAATGCATCCATCTTTGATTTAAAGTACAAAAGACAACTCATCAGATCAACTCTAGAAACATTCGCATCAGATAGGGTTTCAAAATCAAACTTGAAAAGTTTCATAGAAGAGCAGTTATTTTTTAGTTCATCCGATGAAAGGTGGACAAACATGTTAGAGAACAACAAGAATATAACGATTGATATCGGAGAAAATCTGATACCCATAGCACTAAAGGACGCTCCATTATGGCGTGCTATTAAAGCACTCAGAGTTGAACTGAAAGAAAATTACGATTATACCCTTGATAAAGTAAGAGTCAAAGATAATGTAAAAGACCTCAATGCCAATGAGTTTCAAATCCTTTATGATGATGAAATAAAAATAAAAAAAGACCTTCTAACAGAAGATCAAAGTTTACAAATAGATCAGATTATAACTCAACTAAAGGCACTGATAATATAAATGGCTAAACCTTAAGGGGTTTAACCATTTGTATAAGTAATCCACCTTTTATTAGATTCATTATAACTGATAAAGCTCTAGCTTGCTTTCCTCATTAGATGTTCATCTACAAAACCTTTTACGATTTTAGTTTTCAAGAGTTTATTAGATATCGTATATCCGATGATAAATCCTATTGAATTTAGAATAATATCATCAATATCGACGACTCTTCCCATACTAAATCCAAAATACATTTGCATGAACTGAATACTCTCAATACCAAAAGTCAGTATTAAGCCATACAAAACTCTGTATGACAGTTTATCAGTATTTTTCCATAAAACTGGTACAGTCAATCCAAAAGGAAAAAGCAACAGTAAATTACCGATGACATTCTTAGCAATCAATCCCACATGAAATGCTATATCACCACTGTAACTCTCACCGACAGTTCCGATAGACCTTATCACATATTTAAAAGGTACAAGATTCACACTTACAAAAGCGCCACTTTCATATATCTTCCTAAAGGAAATCGGAAAAACAGTGATACTTAGAAGCGCAAATAGATAAATCGTAAATAGCAGCACCAGACTTTCTCTTTTCCAATTGATAATGATTGATGATTTTTTTGACATTTTGGTCTTATATAGAAACATAAGAACATAAACTGGTAAACTAAGTATTACCGCACTAAAATCTAACCTCATATAGTTTTCCTCACTGTCATTGCCTCTTTACTTCATATGAATTTCTAAGTTGTAGAAATCATTTTCTCCATAAACAAGTTTACACGCATACTTTGTATACTTTTCATTTAGATGAATGGTAACAATACTATGATGTTGTTTGCCAATATCCTCATAAACTTTATAAGATATTTCCTCCACAATACCTTGTTCCATTAATACCTCGAACTGTTTTTCCTCGAAATATAAGTTTTTAAAATCCAAAGTTATAGTGTTTATATCCTGAGATGAAATCTGGATATTAGGTGCAAATCCCCCACCTATATACTGGGTTGTTTCATGTCCTCCAAATTCAAATGTCATTTGATCATCCATAACTTCAAAGCTTTCAAGCAATGTGGCATTCGGAGAATTCCCAACGGTTACAGGTACATTTTCTTCACCAATTGAATACAAGCTTTCTTCTATCGTAAAATCATGAGTTGTTACATCAAAAATATAGTTAAGTGGAAAATCTTTAAACCCATTCATCGAATTATTGCCATCACAGAGGAATTGTATTTCGTTTTCATTGAAAATAATAGATTCGATCAACTGATGAATCCTACCAATTTGAACTGATTCATTTGTATGACTATTAAAATAGTGATAATTATAGTTTAGATTGTTGCCATATTGGTTCATTAGTCCAACTAAGTATTTTCCCTCTTCTAAGTGAATAACTTCAAACGCGCCAACATTTCCAAGGTCGTATTGTTTCCAAATAATATCCCTCACACTAAGATCACCAAGGTCTACTTCATCAACGATGCTCACTGACTCTATTTCAGTATTATTAATACCATCACTTGAATTGACGTCATTATTATTACTTGAACATCCTGTTAATAAAACAAATAAAAGTATAAATATCATCGTTTTGATTTTCATACAGCCCTCTTTCTTAATTCATAGAATAACTTCTATTAATAATTTTTGAACTTTAATATCAAGAATATTTCTTAGTGCTTCTAAATCTCTCTTTGATCACTTCACCTGCAAATCGATACAGATCCTTTTGTCGTTCTGCTCTAGAAGGATTTTGAAGCCTTCTATAAGCCCATTCAAGATTTAGCTTTTGTACTATCATAGGTGCACGTTTTACTTTTCCCGTTAGTGCGTCAAATCCACCACCAACATCCATTGTCAGTTTAATTTGTAACTCAAGTCTACGTGAATCAAACCACTTATGAGACCTTGGTGATCCCATCGCCATAATTAGGAGGTCTGGTTTTTTATCATTAATATCCTTTACAATCTCACCATCATTTTTTACATCAAAGTAACCGTTATGACGACCTGTTACTTTAATATTTGGATAAGTTAACTGTACATACTCATATAATTCTTTATTGGTGTCTTCATCAGCACCAAGTAAATAGATTGAGTGATGTTTCCTATCACACAGTTTAAGCAGTTCTACCAATAGCTCTACTCCTGTAACTCTCTCATTTATTTTTCTTCCAAGAATCTTAGCGCCGTATATAATACCGATACCATCTGCAGTAATTAATCCAGACTTCTTTTCGATTTTTTTGAATGATTCATCTCTATTCATTTGCATAACTATTTCAGGATTGGCAGTTATGATATGAAAGGGTTCTTTACCTTTTTCATCTAATACATTTGATAAATAATTTGTTGTTTCACTTAAAGTCATGTTGGAAAACATAACACTCAGTACATTAACTTTCTTCATCTATTTCTCCAAATCTTACATCCACGTAGAATATAGCTTCTCTAATTGATCTCATCACTAGCAATAATTTCTTTTAGTTTATTAAAATCAATACCGTCTTTATTGAGCTTCAATCTTAGTTCTTCGAACTCCTTACTATAATAATCCATCATAAAGACCGAAATATAAAACTCACCTTCTATGTAAATTCTTATAAAAAAATCCTCACTTTGATATTCTATTGTATATAACTTTTGATATGTATCTGTTGTGGTTCTTCTTTGATCTATTTTTCTACCAGAATATGTATTCAGAAACTCATAGATAACCATCATTTTTTCAGAGTCAACAATTTTATAAGGTCCATCTTCGTCATGGACTCTTTGACCCGCATAATCCTCATGCAACACCGTTACATGATAGCTCATACTGATGTCTTCTTTATCAACAAGACTATCAATACTTCTCGGTCTAAACATCACAACCAAGTAGACAATAATCAACAGAATAATAACCACTCTTTTATCTGTAAGCAGCGTAACTAATTTGTTTTTACTCATAGTTTACCTCAAAATACTTTATTACTTGAAGGTTTCTTTCAAAGCCTATCCAACTTTTCATTTATCATATCTATCTTCTCATTAAGAATATGGATTTCCTTTCTCTTAACAGAACTCTTTTTTAGTAGTCTATAAATGATAAAAGGAATACCTATAAATATAAAAAGTAAGATTACTGTATTTAAAAACTGAAAAAACAGTGTATGGTCTAAAGTAAATAAACCTTTGGTATTATTACTTGCGTGGTCATGAATCATTTTATATACTTCTAAAGATTTAATTATCACCTTTATCTCCTTTTATTTTGATACAACAATCAATACTTAAACCTAACCATTTGCTAAAGTCGATTGATTATAGTGCAATCTTGCCACTTTAATAATTTGTTGAATGAACGATGCTTTAGCCTCTGTATATAGCCTAGGATCATTACTATATTTTTTAGATAAAGTTGTTTTTAAAGCTTGGTAATCCCTCATCACCTGATTATCGATACGCAAATAATCTCTAAATAACAACTCCTCTTGGTATTTAGGGTTGCCTTGCTCATAAACATGTATGTGATGCGTTTCTTTGAAGACATCAGTATCTAATGTCTTATAAAAGTATCTTCTGCCTTCTATTCCTGCTTCTCCTTTTGCAATAAAGCCATGTTTTTCCATCAGATCATTCAGTTCATCAATTGCCTTGATATCTTTAACAATCATTAAAATATCTATGGTCGGTTTAGAAGCCAATCCAACGATTGATGTAGAACCAATATGTTGTATATCAATCAAGTGAGTATTAAATATATTCTTGAGTGTAACTTCTGATTTATTATAGTCAGTTACCCAATTATCATCGTATGTTTCTACAATTATTTTACGTCCCATTATTAAGTCCTCCATAAAGTTCTCTTCATTTATCAGTCCTATAAAACTTTAGAATGGTTTACTCCACTTATGTTGTTTTACTCGCAAAAATAGTAAACTCTCCAGGTAACTTCTCATTGGTCCAACTTGGCACTTCATTAAACTCTTTAATTAAAAATCCACTGTTAATCATCGAATTGAGAATCTCACTTATCGTATAGTATCGATAGGAACAATTTGGGATTTCTTCATTTTCATCCGTCTCTAAAAAATCTTTATAAGCAACATCACCATCATGTATACTCGTATCAAAATAATCTTCAATAGAAGACTTGAAAAAATTGATTGGCATGACCTTTCTAAAAGGATGAAAATCATTCAATACAATCTGTCCACCTGGTTTTAGAATCTTATGAAGGATAGCCATAAACTTATGAATATCATGAAACAGGTGTAAAATCCCGCCTTCTAAATAGAGCATATCAAAATGGTTCTCATATAAATTGGTATCCATATCATATATGTCACCAAGAACATAATCCATTTTGATATGACAACATTCTGCTAATTCCAAAGCGTATCTTTTATTTTCTTCTGAAATATCAAAAACCGTTACATCAGCGTCCAAAAGACCTAAAGCAACTGCTCGTCTACCGTTTGAACCACAAATGTTGGCTATTTTTTTACCTTCTATATTTTCGAAATACTTTCCGTGTTTTCTAAGTCGTAACATTGGATTTTCCATTATGATCTCAGCACGTTCATGTGGTAAACCACACTCTTGTACCCAAAACTCATATGCTCGGTATTCCCATGCTTTTTTATTAATTACACTTTCTTTGATCAAATACGCCTCCTTATCATCTCTTTTTAGTTGACATTACTCACTCAATAAATTGGTTTTCCATAAGCACACATTTCATTATCTCGAAAATCTATTAATACTACTAGGCGGAAAACAATTAAATTGTTAATCTACTATATTAGATTTTTTTTATTTGCTGCTCTCTCTTCCAATTCTCGAAAGCTGCTAACACTTTGATTATAAAGAAACACTGCCATCAGTTGATCTATATTTTTCATCGGTTTATCTGTTAGTTTATTAGCCATATCCATATCTCCTATTCCATTATATACCATGCAAATTTAAAAAAGTCTTCTTCTAAAAAATGTAATAAAACTGTAATTGTGCTCACAAAAACATAAAAATCCTGAAAGATTCTTCAGGACTGTATTATAACAATAAATATACTCTTGTATCTATCAATAAATAGAATGTTTTAACTCAACACATTCATCCAGGAGGTCATTAGAACTACCAAAGTAAACGAATACTTCAGTGATGTCACAATGACAATACTCGCTGCTAATTCCGTATCTCCATTCATTTCTCGTGCCAAGGCAAAACTACTCACAGCAGTAGGACCACCAAATATGATGGCAATTAGGATAATGTTTTCAATTGATAATAATTTATCATCATTGCTCTTCTTATTCAGACTTTCCATTCTTAAAATTAATAAGGGCATCATATATTAAAAACAATCCCGGACCGTGAAGAAATGATATGAAATATTTAACAAAAATCATATTTGAGTCTATTTGACCTATATAGATACGAAGAAAAAGTACCATAAGCGACAATAAAACACCAAGTACCATTTCTACAAGGTAATTAAATAAAAGAATCTGCCCCCATTTTGTACATCTGATTTTTTCCATAAAGTTCATTTTATAATTCAAATAGTATAATAGAAATGTTGAACCAATTAACATAATATTGTTTCCTTTCTTAATCACGAATAATCTATGATACCATATTTTTCTAATTTGAGTAAAGAGAAAGAAACCCGAAGGTTTCTACTTGATAAAATTAACTATATGATTATTTAAAGACTCCAGATCATCTATTAACGGTGAATGACCACCATCATGTTGAATATACGTTGCATGTTCTTTAAGAGCTTCATAGATACCATCACCCATCATCTGAGGTACCACTAAATCATTTTTACCTTGAAATACAAGGGTTGGTGTTTTTATTTCGCTAACTCTGCCACTTCCTTCAACGACACCATTATGTGATGGTGAGATATTGAAGTACATTAAAGCATAGTCTACATCTACTAAGTTTCTTTGAGTTAGCATATCGTCTAAATATATATCGTATTGTTTTTCATCTGGTTGTTTTGTTGTGTAAATCAACATATTCCAAATGGCTTTAAGGGTGTTTTTATCCTCATTCTTATAGGCATTCAAAATAGGCAATACTTGAACCGCATCATTTTCCAACTCTTCTTTTGTGGTTAGGAAGTCTCCGATTATCGGTTGTCCAGAGTCATCTTTTCTAAAGATTGGATAACCTGAAATACCAACAGATTCAATTAATACCAACTTCTCTACATCCTCTGGATGATCAATAACATACTGCATGGCTATACCACCACCTGTAGACCAACCAGCCAATGAAAACGTCTTAATATTCAAAGCATCAACAAATAACTTAATATCATCTGAAAAGTCTTTTAGATGATTGACTCTCGTTTTATAACTAGATCCACCAAATCCTCTTAAATCAACTGCATAGACTTTTAAATTTTTTGGAAGTGCTTCCAAAAGAACATCAAAATGTTGACTAGAGGTCATATTGCCATGTACTAAGATTAAAGTTTTATCTCCAGCGCCTTGTTCTCTATAAGCCAGTGTTTCTTCATTACTTAATGTGATATATTTTAAACTCATATGCCCCTCCTTACATTTTAACTACAACAGCAGCTCCCATGCCACCGCCAATACAAAGTGATGCCAATCCATATTTTAGTTTTCTTTTTTTCATTTCATGAAGAAGTGTCACTAGAATTCTATTACCAGAAGATCCAACCGGATGTCCAAGCGCTATGGCACCACCATTAACATTGGTTCTTTCTAAGAGCCACTCTTTAGTCACATCATACGTATCTGTTAACTCTTTTATCACACCTAAAGATTGAGCTGCAAACGCTTCATTTAATTCTAATAACTCCATATCTCCAAGTGATAAATTTGCTTGTTCTAAAGCAGCTTTAATAGCCGGTACTGGTCCTAAACCCATTAATGTTGGTTCAACGCCACCTTGACCGATACCAATGATTTCAGCTAACGGTTCCAGGTTATGTTCTTTTACATATGTTTCACTGGCTACAACCGTCATGCTTGCACCATCGTTGATACCTGAAGCGTTCCCCGCTGTCACAGTACCATCTTTTTTAAAGGCTGGTCGAAGTTTGCCTAATTTTTCAAGAGATGTATTTCTATTTGGAAACTCATCTGTATCAAATACAGTTACGCCTTTTCTCGTTTTTATTTCTATTGCAACAATCTCATCTTTGAATTTATTTTCATCTATTGCCTTTACAGCTCTCTCTTGAGACGTCATTGCAAACCTATCTTGTTCTTCTCTTGTTATGTTATATTTCTTTGCAATATTTTCTGCTGTAATACCCATATGAATATTATCAAAAGCATCTGTAAGAGCATCGTGTATGATATGATCTTCCTGTTTAGCAGGTCCTAACTTATGGCCTGTACGGATTGTACTCGATGCGATAAACGGCGCTTTTGACATATGTTCCACACCACCTGCTATGTATAGATTGCCTTGATCTGCCTTGACATTCGTATACGCATTCATAACAGTCTTCAAACCAGATCCACATACCATGTTCAGTGAATAAGCAGGCACTTCAATTGGAATACCAGCTTTAATGCTCACTTGTCTACCAATACCCTGACCTAATCCCGCTGGCAATATGTTACCAATTAAAACTTCATCAATATCTTCTTTCTTTAAATCTATCTCATCCATCATTTGAGCCAGTACATATGCACCAACCTCTGCCGGATGTTCATTCTTAAGTGTGCCTAAAAAACTGCCTATCGGTGATCTTTTCGCACCTAGGATATATACTTTTGACATAGTTTCCCCCTATAGTTTGTAATAAGATGCAAATTGTTTTGCATGTTCTGAAACTATCTCTCTAATGTCTATACTACAAAATGTATCTTCAGTCAACAAATAAACTGTATAAGCTCCCAGTATGCTGTTGATAAACGTCACCGACATCAATTCCGGATTACCTTTTATAATTTGACTGCTGATTAATTCTTCAAAATACCCTTGTAGTACAATTGAGAATTCTCTAGATAATTTTAGTCTTACAAATTCTTTTTCATCGTCTTTTAATCTCATTTGGATTTTATAAATCTTTTTATTTTGAAAGCAAAACTCTAGATAATCAGAAGCAATCTTTTCGATGCTCTGCTCAAAGTCCTGTTCTATTAGCTCTTTTATATTATGACGAATATCCATTTCTTTTACATACTTATCAGTCGTCTCCTGGAAGAGATTTTCTTTACTACCAAAATGTCTGAAAAGAGTCAATTCATTAACACCAGCCTCTTTTGCAATAAGCTTTGTCGGTGTCGCGTAATAGCCCTGCTCTGAAAAGAGTTTCAGAGCTACTTCCATAATTTTATTTCTTGTTTCGGTCTTTCTAGCCATGTGAGTCTCCTTATCATTATGATACTATTATATTACACTAGACAAAACTATACAAAGTGACTTTTGATAATATCTATAAACCGTTCTGGTTTCTCATACATAGATGCATGACCACAGTTTTCCAAATGTGTATAAGATGCATTTTCAATATTTTTATATATTTGATAGGTTTCATCAGATGGTGTTAAGTAGTCGTATTCAGCGCCAACAACATGTGTATTACAAGTAATACCATGAACTACACTCCTGATATCGTACCCTTTCGAACTTTCAATAAGTCGAATCATTTTATTTAGAAACACTTCATCAAATACATCTATCAACTGGCTTTTACGTTCAATCATCCATTTTTCATTGCGATTGTAAAAACCATGTGAATAAATATATGGAATTGTTACGTGGAAAAAGAGTTCTGGATCATTTTTAAGAGCTGCTAAAGTCCAGGCCTGACCAATATCGCTTAACCAGGAAGAGGTATGAAGCGCTGCATTACAAACCATCAATTGATTCACATCATATAAGATGGCATATTGAAGCGCTATTTGTGCACCATAAGAAACACCGACTAGATTCACTTCCTTAAGTTCCAAAGTATCCACGACTCGTTTAACAACTTCTATTTGTAAATCATGTTTGTAATAAGATGATTTAGAAGACTTGCCTTGATCAATAAAATCCAACAGAATAACTTGATAACCTTCTAAACGCTCTATAAACTGATGCCATGACTTTGTACTCATCATAATACCATTTAAAATAATTAGAGGTTTACCGTCACCATAAACCTCATAGTAAATATCATATTGATCTAAATATGTATACATAATCCCTACCTTATATAACCAATCTCATTGGCTTCTTTTAATAATGATTCTCTAAAATCAGGATGTGAAATACCTATCAGTCTTTTAACCCGTTCTGAAATAGAAGTGCCTCTGAGTGATGCAACACCATATTCCGTTACCACATAATCCACATCATTTCTTGATAAACTGACTCCAGCACCAGGTTTCAATGTTGGTACTATCTTAGAAATGACTTCCCTACCACCGCTTTTAGTTTTAACAGAAGCAGTAGAGTATAATGCAATAAATGAACGTCCATTTTTAGAACGTTGAGCTCCAATAGCCGTATCAGACTGACCTCCTGTACCTGAGTATTGCACCGTACCAATCGACTCTGATGCACATTGCCCAGTTAAGTCAATTTCAATAGTTGTATTGATAGAAACTTGATTGTCATTTAAACCGATTTCATAAGGATCATTAACAAGGTGGCCATCTCTAATTTCAATTGATGGATTGTCATCAATAAAATCATATAATTCCCTTGTACCCAGTGCAAATGTACAAACTGCTTTACCTCGATTGATGTTTTTCCTTTTACCCGTTACAACACCTTGTTTCATCAGTTTCATCAATCCGGTGGTCAACATTTCTGTATGAATACCAAGATCCTTTTTATGAACTAGTGCAGCTGCAACAGCATTTGGAATGCCACCAATACCAAGTTGAATACAGTCACCATCGTGGATTAAATCCGCTATGAACTGACCTATTTTCTTATCTTTTCCGTTGGGTTCTGTATCTGGCAGTTCTGGAATATCATAATCCACTTCAACCATATAATCAATCTCATCCATATGCACTTCCATATCTCCAAAGGTTCTTGGAAGTTTTGGATTGATTTCTAAAATAACCGTATCAGCTTGTTCAATGATACGTTTCTCATAAACATTGCTTAAAGACAATGAAACAAATCCGTGTTTATCTGGTGGTGTTGCATTACCAATATACACGTTCGGTCTCTCGTAATCCAATCGTTTGACAGCAGCTAAATGAAGATGATTTGGTATAAAAGAAATATTACCATTAACTTGCCCTTTTCTCATAGGGCCTGTATAGAACCATCCGTTCATTTGAAATGTATCTTTATAAGCAGCATCTTGAAAATATGGAGCTGAAGCCATCGGTAAACAGGTTACTACTGATATCCTTTCAACTTC
This sequence comes from Clostridiales bacterium, assembly GCA_016342415.1. GTDB lineage: Bacteria > Bacillota > Clostridia > Peptostreptococcales > Acidaminobacteraceae > JABXKX01. The sequence goes on along the minus strand of JAEIOD010000003.1, from coordinate 75,948 downwards.
TCTATAGAGTGTATGAAGTTGTTCTAGTATTACCTTTCCTTCAGAAGCCGCTAATCCGGTCACTATTACATCACCTGAATGAATTTTACTCAACGCTTCATCAACTGAAACAATTTTATGTCTATAATTCATATTCCACCTCTTAAAAAAGCCAAGGCAAAAGCCCTGGCTAAAGCTTACTTACCTATTATATCATCGATACCTTTAAAGCCTATGAAACCTTCCCATCCTGCTGGTTCCTCAGGATTCATCTTTAATAACGCCATTTCCTGTGTACCAAGTCTCTGACCGTTAGAGAAATCAATTGATCCTCCAAACGGATTGGTGATTGGTGCTGATTCCATAGCTTCCATATAAGATTCCCAAGTTAAATCGCCATCTACACGTTTTAAACCTTCTACAAAGAAATGAGCTGCAATCCATCCAGTCATTGCATAAGCATTGTTAGATAAATCTTCATTAGAAACTTCAGAAATCCATGTTCTGTAATCTACAATTGCAGGTTTCGTCATGTCTACCCATGCGTTTGCATAGATATCAAATTGACCATTTACATCTTCTGCTACCAATTGAGTCATTCTTTGATCTGCATTTACATAAGTTGTAAGTGTTGGTTTATGTAATCCTTGTTTAGCCATTTCCTTAGCTATTTGTGGGAATGTACCTTGAATAGCTGCGATAATTACAACATCCACATTACTGTCTTTTAATTTAGTAATTGCTGCTGAAACATCCTCTGAGTTCGGAGGTACTTGTTCTGCTACAACAGTAGCATCACTACCAGCTTGTGCTTCAATACCTGATAACAAATCTTTTCCAGCATCATCATTTGTATATACGACACCAATCGTTTTAGCGCTAAATTCACCCATAGACCAAGCTGATAAGATTCTACCTTCCATTGGATAAACTGGTTGTACAGGATAAGCTACTCTATCAGCACCTTCTGCATTCTCATTGTAGAGAAGACCTGTTCCAGTTGCAAAGTATACTGCTGGAATACCTGCTTCTTTAATATCATTTAAAGTTGCACCGACAATCGGTGTTCCAAAGTGACCAACAAATGCAAATATTTTTTCGTCATTGATCATTTTATCAACTGCCGCTTTACCTTTTTCAGGATTAAATTCATCATCTTGATGAACGTATTCAATGGTTCTACCATGGACACCACCACCATCATTGATCATTTTGAAATAAGCTTCTATACCCGCTTTGAACGGTACGCCAACTGGTGCTAAAGGACCTGATGTTGCAATTGAGTTTCCTACTTTTACTGTTGTATCTGTAACACCTTGTGCAGATTCTGCTCCGCCACCACAACCAACTAAAGTAAGAGATAATATTAATAATAAACTGATGATAGAATACATTTTTCTTTTCATGTTCCCCTCCACTTAATGCCCACCTAAGTAGGCGTCTATTAATTTTTTGTCCTGTATAAGTTCACTCGCCGGACCTTCAATACTCACTTCACCAACTTCCAAAACATAACCGTAATCGGCTATTTTAAGAGTCTGTAAAGCGTTTTGCTCAACAATTAATACTGTGGTACCTTGTGCATTGATTTCTTTAATAATCTTAAAGATATCTTTTACAATCAGTGGCGCAAGTCCTAGCGACGGTTCATCTAAAAGAAGAATTTTGGGACTTGCCATTAAAGCTCTGCCGATTGCTAACATCTGTTGTTCTCCACCACTGAGTGTACCAGCAATTTGTTTTTTTCTTTCCTTAAGAACCGGAAAATAATTGTAAACACTTTCATAATTCTTTTTAATCTCATGTTTGTGTTTCACCGTAAAGGCACCAATCTTCAAATTCTCCTCAACAGTTAATTCAGGAAATACCTGTCGACCTTCAGGTGATTGAACAATACCCTTTTGAGTAATCTTATTAGGGACCAAGTTGGTTATGTTCTCAATAGAATCACTTAAAGATAATGAAATTCTGCCCTCGCCAACTTCAACTAGGCCGGAGATTGATTTCAATGTTGTGGTTTTACCAGCACCATTAGCTCCTAGAAGTGCTACTATTTTACCCTCAGGTATCTTGATATCTATGCCTTTTAAAGCTTTGATATTACCATAGGATACATGTAGATTATCTAATGTCAGCACATGTTTCATCCTCATCATCCACCTTTCCTAAATATGCCTCTTGAACATCTTTATTACTTTGAATTTCAAGTGGTGTGCCTTCACCGATTTTTCTACCAAAAGATATGGCGCAGATTCTATCGCATACATCCATTACCAATCTCATATCATGCTCAACTAGTAATATCGTGCAGTTGTAATTCGATCGAATCTCTTTTAAGAGTCTTGCCAAATCAATGGTTTCTGTATCGTTTAGACCTGCAGCTGGTTCATCAAGAATAATCAATTTTGGGTGACTCATTAAGGTTCTCCCTAACTCAACTTTCTTTAAAATCCCATAAGGTTGTCCACCGATCAGATCGTGCATTTTATCATCAAGGCCTAAGAATTTCAAAATATCTTTTCCGCGTTCCAATAAAAGTCTCTCTTCCTCTCTCGCCTTTTTTGAACGGAATGCATGTTGCAGAACTGTAGATGTAAAATCTACATGTGCTCCGACCAAAAGGTTGTCTAGGATAGACAGCTCATGGATAAGTTCTACATTTTGAAATGTTCTTACAAGTCCATGTGAAATAATTTGATGTGTTTTCATTGTAACCAGATTCAATAAATCATTGTTTCTATTTGCAAACATCACCGAACCCGTATTGGGTTTGTAAAACTGTGTAATACAGTTAAAAACAGTTGTTTTACCAGCACCATTCGGACCTATCAAACCATATATTTCACCTTCAAGAATGTGAAAATTCAAGTGATCTACAGCTTTGATACCACCAAAAGATATGGTGAGGTCATTAATGGTCAGACACGGTTTCTTTTTCATGATGTCTCCTTTTAAATAATTTCTTAATATCATTGCCTATATAAATCAAACCATTAGGATAAAATAGAATAACCACAATGATTAAAATGCCTGTAAAAATATACGCTAGTCCATCTATATTACCGATAATAGGCAACTGTTTTAAAATCAACTCCGGCACACCAAATACTACGATTGCTCCTAGGACAGGTCCTGTAATTGTTCTCATGCCTCCAATAACAATCACGGCTAATATTTGAAGTGATAGATTGACATTCCACCCTGATGGATATGCAAATCTAATGAAATGTACATACAAAACACCACCGAGAGCTGCATATAGTGTGGCAATACCAAATGCCATTAATCTGTATTTTAATAAGTTAATGCCCATTGCCTGAGCTGCCGCTTCTGATCCTCTCATGGTCAGTAGCGCTCTGCCTGATCTTGAGTAGACTATATTGTGCGTTATGATCATTACCGCTATCAAACACAAAGCGATTAAGATATATGTCCACATTTTATCAAGTGTAAATACACCTAAATCCGGATAACTGGCATTCTTACCTGAAAAACCACCTGTAAAGAAATCCAACTCCACAAAAACCTGTCTAAAGATCTCTGCAACACCTAAGGTTGCAATGGCCAAATAATATCCTTCTATTCTTAGAGATATCAAACCAATAATTAAACCGATAATCAAAGGGACCGTTATGGATACAATCAATGACACGATAAAAGGAAACCCTAAGTCTTGTGTTAAATAAGCAGAAATATAAGCACCCATACCCATAAAACCGGCTGTACCTAAAGAAATCAAACCAGAATAGCCTAGTAAAACATTTAAACCGATACTAACGATACTGTAAAACATCACTGTACCCAATACTATAATGGAAGAACTAGATATCAAACCAAGCTCTTGTAAAAATGGTGCTATGATAAAGGCTAGTCCAATTAATATATATTTTGTATATGTCTTTTTCATCATCACCACTACACTTTCTTAATACGCTTTTTACCAATCAAACCATTGGGTTTGAAAATGATAAAAATTAAAAACAATACATACAACAAGGCACCGCCCCATGTACTTGAAACATAATAAGACAACATGTTTTTTGTAAGTCCAATCACATAAGCCCCAAGAACAGGTCCATAGAATGTTTGAAATCCACCCAGCACACAAGCAATTAGAGCATTGATTTGAACATTGTCCATCATGGACACATTAACCGATATTGCAGGTGCCAACATCAATGCAGATAGCGCACCAAGGGATGCGGCTACAGCCCACGAGCCCATAGTTACTGTTTTAGTCGGTACCCCCATAAGTTGTGCAGTTTCTTCATTTGATGCGGTAACTCTAACTGCCAATCCCCATTTTGTTTTTTGCAAGAAATAGAATAATGCCAACATCAATGCTATTCCAACAGAAATATTTAAGATTGCGTTATAAGTCACACTAGCACCAATAATCTCTATTGATCCTTGTTTAATAAATCTTGGAAATGACATCGGACTAGAGCCAAATATCATAGGAGCTATTCCTAAAAACAACATAATCAAACCAAAAGTAATCATTTGTCTTGAAAGTGGTGATATGTTCTTACCATGTCTCATGATGCCTACATCTACTAAAATGCCTGTCGTAAACGCACTTATCATACCAACTAGCAAAGCTACTATGGTTGGTGCGCCTGTTTTGAGTAAAAAGAATGTGGCAATAAAAGCATTAAACATACCTATAGAACCTTGAGCAAAGTTTGTCATTTTACTGGTTCTAAAAATAATGATAATACCAAGAGCAGCAAGTGCGTACACACTACCTGTCTCTAAAGAACTAAATAGCAATTGTAAAAATGTACTCATTTTATTTCCCCCATTGGATGACATTTGCAGCCCAGACATATCCAATACCTGCGGCAATCATCAGGACTTTTGACCCTGGTTTTACTTTCTTTTGTTCCAATCCCAATTTAAGTGATAAGATTTGATCCACTTGTCCTATATGACCATAATCCTCTAAATAGATAGTTTGATCTTCCGAAAGCCCCAATTCTTCTAACATGAAATGGTGCATGGATCTTTTAAAGTGTAAAATAGCCACGTAATCTAACTCGCTTCGTTTTATATTGGATTTTTTAAGTGACTCATCTATACATTCAAACCAATTTTTCATGGATACATCATTTAATTTGTTTTTCATATGCTCAGAATCTAAAAGTGTAAGTGATTGATAAGCCGTATCTATGTTGGCTTTACTAATCGGTTCGTTGATACCACCTATCTTTACAGCTGCATCTCTTGATAAGGAACCATCTGCAATAATGTGTGTCCCTAATAACAGGTTTTCTGTCTGATCACTCTGAAGTATAATTGCACCCGCGCCAGCGGATAAGTTGTACATCATCGACATGCTCTTATCTTTATAATTTACAAAATCTCCATTTCTATAACCACCAACAATCATGATCGTTTTTATATCATCATCACTCGATAACATGTCTTTAGCAATTTTCATAGCGGAAACCGTTGTACAACATCGATTTTGAAGATCGATTCCCCATGCATTGATGGCACCAATTTTATCTTGTATATATAGTGCTGAAGTTGTTAACGGATACTCCTTCCATTCTTCTCCCATGCATAGGATTACATCGATATCCTCCGCTTTTACAGACGAATTGCTAAGCGCATCAATAGCAGCTTTAACACCCATCTCCTGAGTACCATCATCTTTGCCAGGAATACGTTTTCCTACAAGTCCTAATTTATCTACTACCGCAGATTCAGTCCAGTAGCCATCTGTCAGATTAGAAACTTCTTTAGCAGTCATCACATATTCAGGTAAGTAAATCCCCAAGCCTGTAATTCCGATATGCTCATTCATTAAAGTCTCATACCTCCATTAGCTGATAAATTATGACCTGTGACATAAGAAGCTTCATCACTGGCAAGGAATAATGCAGTATTAGCAATTTCTTCTGGTTCTCCCAATCGTCCAAGCATGGTCATCTTTGAAAACTTATCTAAAAGTTCCTGTGGTACAGTTTTTAAAATATCTGTCATGATATAACCTGGTGATATGGTATTAACTCTTACAGCTGCACCTTTTCTTGAAAATTCCTTAGCCCATGTTTTTGTAAGCCCATATAACGCAGACTTTGTTGCTGCATAATTAGATTGACCTACATTACCATATTCTCCAACGATGGAAGCAATACTAATAATTGAACCTTTACCGCTTGCCATCATCATTGGACCGATGTATTTGGTTAAATTGTAAACTCCATTCAAATTAACGTCGATGACCTTATCCCACATATCATCAGTCATTTTTTGTACCAATGCGTCTCTTGTAATACCTGCGTTATTAACAAGTACATCAACGGTATATGATTTTTCAAGTTCTACAATAAATGACTTTACAGCCTCTCTATTGGTGACATCTACTTCATATCCAACAACATTATCAAGTTCATATGTCAGTGGCATCATATCAACTGCTATAACAGTTGCTCCTTCTTCTACGAATCGTCTAACGATCGACTCCCCTAGACCCTTTGCTGCACCTGTCACTAATGCAACTTTATTATTTAATCTCATGTTAATCCTCCTAAATGTAAGTGACTACTTACATACATATTATGACTAAAATTGTGATTTGTCAATCATGAAATCCAGAAGTTTTTACAATTTTCAATTTATTTTTATTTTGCATATCATATAAACGGCTCATATCAACAACTTAGTATTATGACTGTCTCTATTTATAATCACGATTAGTATTTAACGATAGACACTCATTCGGATTTAAGCAAATCCTGTTTCTGATAAGTTATAAACATTACCTCTTTATATCTCATATTTGATAGTCTAATCCTAAACACACAACTTCTATTGTTCATCCAAACAAAATCAAAACGACCCATTTATTAGGTCGTTTACTCAGATGTCTTTATTGTACCTAAAGGAGGTTATAAGACCTCTTATGCCAAAACTTTAAAAGCAGTGGTTTCTTGTACAATAATAAAAACTCGGATTAATCCGAGTTTTTATGTCATCTGTTCATCAATTTCAAATTGTAAGGATATTTCACCTCACTATCTACCTGCAAATACAAACTTTAGTCATTCCTACGACATAACACCTTGATTTTGGAGCATTTGACTTCACCAATTCAGAAAAAGACACGTTACTTGACTGTGGTCATTTTCCTTGCATACATCCTGTTGACTGCGTGCTTGTGAGGAATCCCTGATGAATTACAATCAAAGACATCTTCTGAACATTCTTCTAAGTACCAATCATGATATAAGGTAAACAATTGCCCAGACTTCCATTGTTCAGAAAGACTATATTTTCCTGGTATATCACTGATAAACGGTTTTTCAATCAAACACTGTAGTGCATTTATTCCTCCGTCTTTTGTAAATTCTTTATAGTTAGAAAATATCTCTTCTCTTAGTTCAGGTTTCACATGGTGCAAGACACCGTTCGAAAACAGAATATCATATTTCTTTTCTAACCTGAAATCCAATATATTAGCTTTGAAAACATCAACATACACATTTGCCTTTTCAGCTAATTTTTTAGTTTTTTCAATCCCAGCGTTTGAAATATCAAATGCACTGACCTGGTATCCACATCGTGCAAAGAAAACGGCATCTTTTCCTTCCCCGCAACCTATATCAAGTAAACTCAAGGGTTTTGTAGGTGGCATCAATTCTAATACCTTTAAACACATAGCTGAAGGTTGTACTCCCCAAAAGTATTCATCATTGTTATAGACGTCTTCATAATATGAGCGAGGATCAAAATTATGCGAATACCCCATCAGACTATCTATACTTACATTCAGTATGGATGCCAAAACAGGAAGAAGAGATACATCTGGTTTTGTTATCCCATTTTCCCATTTGCTTACGGCTTGATAGGTTATGCTAAGCTGTTTTGCAAGTTCATCTTGTGTTAAGTTTTGTGATTTTCGATAACGCGCTATATTTAAACCAACAATGTCTTTCATTTTTCCCCCAACATAAATTTAATCCAATGCTCAAAGTAGAATTTAGTATGCCATTTTTCTACCTGTAATTTTCTCATAACACTCTAGATATTTTTCTTTTGTAATGTCTAGTACTTCCTGTGGTAATTCATCAGGTGCTTTATTTACATATCCGTTGGCTTTTAACCAATTCCTAAGATATTGCTTATCAAAACTTTCTTGTTCTCTGCCCACCTCATATCTACTAAGAGACCAAAACCGACTGGAATCCGGCGTCAAGACTTCATCAGCAAGTACTAATTCTCCGTTTTCATCCAAACCAAACTCAAATTTAGTATCCGCTAAAATAATTCCTCTTGTCAAGGCGTATTTTGCACATTTATTATAAATTGCAAGAGAGGTGGTTTTTACTTTTTCAGCCAATTCCAATCCTAAAAGTTCAACTGCTTTTTCAAAGGAAATATTTTCATCATGTTCACCTATTTCTGCTTTTGCAGCAGGTGAGAATAATGCTTCTTTAAATTTTTCGCTCTCTTTCATACCCTTCGGTATTTTTATGCCAGATATTTCACCGGTATTGTTATAGTCTTTCCAAGCTGATCCTGTAATATAACCGCGAACAACACACTCAACTGGAAGCATTTTCAACTTTTTAACCCACATACTTCTACCTCGAAATTCTTCTTTTTGGAACATCTTTGGAAACTCTTCGAACTTATCAGTTATAATATGATTTGGAACAATATCAGAAACATAATCAAACCAAAATTCAGATATTTGATTAAGTATAATACCTTTATCTCTTATCTCCTGAGGCATTATATTGTCAAATGCTGATATTCTATCAGATACAACAAGCATTATACTATTCTCATCTACCTCATACAGATCTCTTACTTTTCCGTTTCCATTTTTTTTCATGTTAACTCCTTCATCTTACACCCTTCATAAACAATACATTTTATGAGACCATTATATAAGATGATTTAGCCAATTACACTAACCACTTACTTTAGATTAATTAAGAACTCAACTTATGGTTTATACCAAAGTAAAACTCCATATGATAAGTCATATCTTTTTTTAATAATGCTTCAAAACCACTACAATTTCTATGGAAGTTTATATGGATAAATCCAAACAAAATGTAATGAGAGATTACTGTTAAGTAAAATTTACAGGTGCTACCGACTACAAGTTTTACAATCCTAAATAGTATGATTTTTATCCTATGGTTCATTTATCCTTTCCATCTGATAAATCGGTCGTTTAAATATATAGGCTTTTGCTTTAACAACACCTTGTAATATGCAATCACAATCATTAAAATGACCATCTATTTCAAAAACATAACCCAGTCCATTATAAGAACCAGAACCATCACCATGTGCTGTACTGGAAACCAAAATCATGAATAACGGTTTATTGTGTAAGGCAAATACCGTCACAAAATCCATACTGAAAATACATATCCAAATAATCAAAACAATCAAAACTACTCTTCTAATCTTTTTTATCATCTCTCACCTATTTCGTTTTATTAACAAGGTCTTTTGTCTTTACACATATCTTTTCACTCACTAAACTTTAAAAAAATAATCAATTATTTCTATGGTATGACATCATAAGTGAATGCAGTCTATCACTTAAACTATATTCTTTACAGTAACAATACCTATATAGAACTTCACTGATTCAATATAGGTATTGCTCCTTTATTATGTGAGAAGAATGAAATACAATTTTAAACATCCAATTTAACTCTTTCATACCACTTGATAATCCTTAGTGCTCTGTATGTATTTATTTTACTGATTTTACCATATGGTTCAAAATCAAAGAAAACCTTACCAGTGTATTTTCCTTGCATTTTCCAAAAGCCATCTTTTGTCCTTTTCTTAAATAGCAAGCTTATCGCATCCTCAAAACGTTCATCGTAACCAAATTCAAAATCCACAAGAAAATCTAAAAATCTAAAGGCATCGTATTTCCATCTGTGCGGATATGCCATATAAGTCATTTTAATATCAAATACTTCTTTTGTAGTTGATGATTTATAAACTTCATGCTCTAGGAGGAACTCTACAGCAGCATTTAAAGACTTATTTATTTCACTACTATTTCGACTGTATTTCTTCGAATATTCTAATAGGCCTTCCATTACATTTATTGTTGTATGAAACGAACTATGACTTACTTTATAACGGTAGTCATCACAGTTCCAACCACCATCGGGTCTTTGAGAGTCAAGTAGGTATCCTGGAATCGAATGCATCCTATCATCTTCTATATCAAAATATGATAGGATTTGTAATATCAAACCTGAAACACACAGTTCACTTACAGTCATACTTTTAAAAAAATTAATTCCACCATCTTTATAATGACCCTTATCTAAGAATAATCTGCAGGAGTTTATAGCTTGCTTGTTGTCCGGACAAAGTCCCATCCTCATTAAAGAAAGCATGGTATATGTTGTTGATTTCCACTTTGGCCCATAAATTCCACCAGCCCATAAGCTTGTATCGATATCCTGGTAAGAAAGCAGTTCCTTTCCCCATCCCTTGGTACTTATTAGGCGCCTTGTCTTATTGTATTCTTTTTCCTTACAGTCAAGCAGGTCCCGTTGAACCTTCCATTTTACACTAGGATCTGAATCAAGCAACCAATCTATCATTTTATCCCCTCCTACAATCTTAACAAACATACTTCTTCTTACTGTAATTATATCTTAAAACAAAGGTTATAAACACATGGCAGTCCTTTAAACCGTGTTTTTGTAACAACTGTACTCTTATTCATAAATTCCATAGATTGTACATCATGTATATTATTAAAACTAAATCCTTCTACCAAAACTAACTGATATTTATAAATGTCGGTTGATCTATTACTTGGTATTATACCTATAGACGGACCTCATTATCAGTTTAGAAAGAAAAAGTCACGATAGTATCCTAAAACAATTCGAGTTACTAGATTGACATATTTTCTTGAATTTCTCTTACTAAAAGGTCTTATACATTTTGAAGCACCCACACCTTTTGATCTCTATAACACTAGAAAAACATTCATAAGTAAGGAGTTTAGAGAAATTGATTTGATCCTTTGTATAAGATTGATCTTAAGTTGAGGAAGAAGGAATTGCCACGAAAATTTCATCATTCTTAATTGAATAACATCGAAAAACTTACTGCGACACTACATAGTAGACAGTTTCACGCACATCATATTGGGTAAAGTGTAAATATAATATTAGATATGTTTGAGAGATTGTTCTAATAGAAAATAATTCAATTGGAATAAACATTGATCATATCGATTATTTGGCAACATAAATGAAATTAGGATAAGATTCTTTCATTAACATAGAATGTAAATTTAAGGAAGAAGGGATACAATGTATACTATTAAATTAGATAATGTGACAAAGAGTTTTAAGGGATTTACCTTGGACAATGTATCATTCCATTTAAAAAAAGACTGTATCATGGGATTAATCGGTTCTAATGGTGCAGGTAAAACAACTATTATCAAACTTCTTATGGGCCTTTATGTAAAAGATCAAGGAAATATCAATGTACTCGGATATGATCCTTTTAAGACACCATCTATCAAAGACCAAATCGGTTTTGTATATGATAATCCTCAGTTTTACGATTTCAAACTGAAAAAAATCACCAAGATCATCCGACCATTTTATAACAATTGGGATCATGGTGTCTACGAAAAATACTTAAATGCATTCCAACTATCTGATACAATGCGTTTTAAAACAATGTCTCGTGGTATGAAACTTAAATACAATTTAGCGCTTGCACTATCACATCATGCCAAACTCCTAATATTAGACGAACCAACATCTGGTCTTGATCCAGTGTTTAGAAATAATTTCCTTTCTCTTTTGCTAAGTATCAGAGACAAAGAAGAACTCTCCATACTCTTCTCATCACACATAACTGACGATATTGAAAAAATAGCAGATTCCATCACTTACATTCGTAGTGGTAAACTAATTATTTCAGATACCAAGGCCAATGTATTCAACAGCTTTCAGCTAATCAAAGGAAGCAATTCATTACCAGAAGCTTTAACCAATCACCTGATAGGTATAGAAAAAAAACAAAATGATTTCACTGCACTCATCACACATCATCCTAATGCAGAGGAAATATGTACAAATGTTTCACTGCCAACATTAGAGGATATCATGTACTTTCATGAAAGGGGTGAAAGCGATGATGCGTTTAATCTATAAAGATTTAAAAGCATACTATCACATAATTGTATTTCAAACATTAATCATATTGCTGATGATGTCATTTGGAATCTTTATCGATCATAACGGTACTTTAACAATATTAATGCTTATTATATATCCAATGACATTACCATTTGTCTTATTATTGAATGATACAAAGTATGAAAGATTAGCTCTTTCATTACCAATTAATCGATACCAATATGTCTTCAGTAAGTATCTAGGTGGATTTATATTTGCATTTCTTATAATTGTTGTTGGATTGCTTTACAGTTATATTATTTCATCTTTCAAGGCTTCTATTGATTTTGATCCGTTGTATAGCATTACAGGATTCTTTATTCTGTGTTTCCCAGTAGTTGTAATTTCCAGCGTATTGTTTCCAGTTTACTTCAGGTTTTCAAAATCTATGGCTAGCGGAATTATAATCTTAATGCTCGCAATCATCCTTATAGGACTCATAGTAGGTTTAGTTTATTTGGAAAAAACATTGGAAACAAGTGTGCAATACTCAAAAGAGGATATATTCCCTGTAATAACATCACATATCACAAACTATATTATTAGCGTCGGTCCAAACACGTTTCAAGTACAAGTAATTATCAGCGTATGTACACTATTAACATTCTCAATAGGCATGTCCTTGTTACTCATATCTAAGAAGGATATAGGTGATCCATCATGAAAGCATTAATTAATAAAGATATCAAAGCTTATACCTTGCTCATGTTAGGGATGTTTGTCATCATCATACTATACAGTTATTTGTGTATTCGATTCGGTTCAATAAAAGGTATTCTTGGTCTGACAGTGGTTATGCTACCATCAATAGTTGGAATAATTGTGTTTATTGGAGATTATCAGTTACATCATTTAATCCTTTCTATGTCAGTTTCCAGAAAAATATTTGTCATTTCAAAATATATAAGCACTCTACTCTTCAGTATCATTTTAATTGGCATTAGTGTTCTAATTATGTACCTACTAAGTTTTGAGTACACAGATGCAAAATTAGAAATAGATCAATTACTTTCATTGAGAGGTTTGATATTCTGCATGACACCTATAACTCTCATCATCAGTGTTTGTTATCCTCTACTTTTTAAGTACGGACTAAAAATTGGCGTTCGAATTGTCATGGGTACTTTTGCATTGCTCTACGGAATAGGAATGGTAGTAGCTCAAAAATGGATTCAATCAAACTTCTTAGTACCAGGTGGGGGTATCTTTAACGCATTCATTGGTGTATTCAATCATTACGATCACTTAGGAACAGTATTCTATCTAATAATAATTCTTATGTTGGCTGGAATACTCTTACTTTCAGTTATGTTTTCTATTCATACACTTAAACAGAAAGATATAGCCTGAAAATAGCTCTTCACCTTATTCATAGTAATACTAAGTGGACTAAGAAAAATTGAATTCATTAGTAATCTTCTAATGGGATTTATAAGTATAATTTAAACTCGATAAACACTATAGTATAATTATGAATAACATCTACATACCTGAAATTCCAAAACAAGGTCAGTTAAAACATGGAGATTCAAGTCAAGCTATGAATATAAATCCCGATAAAAACCGCTCTAGATTATTTAAGAGAGTGGTTTTAAATTACTTATTTGTGGTACGGTTCAGTTTACATAAGTAAGAATTATACTTATCTATATTATAGTATATGATGTTGGCAAATCAAAAAAAACGGACAAAAAAATTCTGAGTGAAATTATCGCAACTCAGAACTTGATATCACTTTTCATTTTCAATTATAATGCTAAGTTAAGCTTCACAACCGTTTCCACATGTCTTGTAGAATGATCGCAGATACTTATATCGATGTATCCACTCGATTATTGTCTAAATTATTAATCTGAAAAATTTACCTAAAGAGAACTCATTTTATATTAATAGATTAATTCAACAAGCTCTTAAATTATTCAATTTCTTTTTTATTCACTAAATCCAAATTATAACGTACAGATCCTTCATCTCTAAATATTGTACCCCTTGTCATTCGGATTGCTAAAATAACACAATTTTCATCCTGTTCATTGTTTGCATGGTCGTACCAATTACTAAATGCTTTGCGAAGTTTAACCCTTAACTCAGCATTTCGTGGGTCTAAAACCCATCCGAGGTTTTCGCCTAAGCCACTTCCAGAAACACCCTCCTTGCAGACCACAAATCCGACTTCCTTGTTCTTAGCTATTTGAATCATCTTATTAGATTTTCCCCATGTAGTAATATAAAACACACCATCTTCATAAAATGCATCTACTTCTCGGACATAAGGCTGAGGATTTCCATCAACATTTGGATCCGCAGCAATAGTTGCAAGAGCTATAACATTATCTTTTCCGTTACCACAACTTTCTTCAATTAATCTTAAACCTTCTTCATACCTGTTCATCTTCATCTCCTCCTAGTAAACAATTATATTTCATTAATTAACTTTTCCTCATTATATCGAACGTACGTTCTTTAGTCAAGTTAATATCTATTTGATTGGTAAAATGAAAAGGTAAGTTCTAGTTTGCAAGACTATATTCCATACCTCTAGAAATTACTCTTGCATAGGGTTTTCAGATATAAAAAAGACCTAGTATAATAAATACTAGGTCAATTCTATATATCTAAAGAGATCACATTCACTAATATGTATTTTTATTAGAGCCCTACCTCTTCATTTGTAGGGAGATAACCATGGTCCTGATGACAAATCAGTCTGCTCTATTTTATTTAACAATTACTATTATAATCTTGAGCTATAACTTAATCATTATGATGTGTTTCATTCCACCCTTTATCGTGATTTCAGTAAACACACATTCACATACATTGTAGAGAGATTTCAACATCTATGTCTCTTGTTATCCTGACAAGAAAGTTGTCTCTTTAAGTCGTTCTTATAAGTTTTTATTCCGTCTGAAAACCCAGAATGTGCCATTATTTTACTATCTGACCACAATCACACAGTAGTCTACGGTCAGATGGTTAAGCACTTTTAATTATCAATTCCAACTGATTTATTTTTCATCAAACCACTCTTTTCTTAGAATGCCATAACTGACTGAGTCATAGTACTCATTATTTACAATTCTTGCTTTTCTATAGCAAGCTTCTTGTCTCAAACCCAATTTTTCAGATAACTTCACCATTCCCAGGTTGCCAGACCAAGTTGTCAATCCCAGTCTCACAAACTCTGGATGCGCCTTAAACACAAGGTCTATCCATAGTTTCAATGCCTTGTATCCAATCCCTTGTCCCCAGTAATTATCGTTAAAAACGACAATGCCTATTTCCATCCAGTCTGTTTCCTTTGACTTGTAGTACTTACTGACGGTACCGATCAATTCATCACATTCTTTATCTACAATAGCCATCATTCCTTCTCTGGCTGGTTTACCTTCTTCTAAATTGTTCTTCATTCTCTCAATCTTCTTATCAAGCTTTTCTACGGTTTCTCTATCATAATAGGGTCCGTTTAAATCATGATGAAGGTGATGAGGTAAGTTCCATTGTCTATAGGCGTCCATATCCTTTGTTTCGATCTCTCTAATGATAATATTCATTTAACCTCTCTTTCTTGCCTTGATGATAAATGACAAACTCTGAAGCCTTACCAATTCCGTGAATATTCTCTCTCTTGTGGCTTCTCCTAACGTATGAGCTGCCATACTCGTTTCAAAGTCAGCATTGTATCTTATATGATACATAAAATCGTTCCTATTAATTCTCCTATTTTTGCCCTAGTCTAAACTTCATTTAAAATTTATAGTAGCGATGTAAACATCACTGCAGTTTGTTAAACTGTAATCACCTCTGTGTTTTTCATTTAACCAACTCCTTTCCTTGAAAATTCTGATTCTCTGCAGAAAATCAGTGGAGTAAAGGATTAACATCCAAAACTCTCTTAACCAGTTAACTATACAATGCACCACAGCATGTAAAATTCATATACTGACATTACATTTAACCGTTTATTACTGAACAATCAAGAAGGACTTAAATCTATTCCTTTGTTTATGCATCACGATGCTAGTCATATACCGATTTGAAAAAGCTACTGTTCCGACCAAGTATAAGCCTATCTCGTTATGCAGAGACATCAGTCAAAAGTCTGAAGGCCAATCAATTATGGTGATATATATAAATAGCCTGACTATCATTTAACAATCAGGCTTATAACTTTCATTTGTTGGGGTATTATTCCAGCATTGTTACTAGGTGAAAGATGTAGTCACAACTAAATCTTTTCATCTTTTTTTTAGACCAATAAACTCACTTATCTGTCCTTATTCGCAACCGTATAATCCAAATCATTTGATATTCTTTCTACTCGATTCTTCAAACTAGGATTCAATTTTCTTATAATACTCTATGTTTCTTTTAGTCAAAACTGGACTGTTGACCTCTGCTCAGATATACAGTTATACGAGTGCCGTAATCTCAATATAATTATTCTATCCCTTCATCCAAAAGTTTTTCAACAGTTAACTTTAAATCAAATTGGAATTCAAAGTTCACATCTTTTAGATTATTTCTTATGATAAAATCTTCAATGATCTTTTCTAACTCTGGATCACTAACTGGCTCATCAAATACATTTTCTGAAAAACAAGAAAATCCTTCTTTGTATAATTTTGAACTCAATTTATGAACACCATCAACTTCCTTAAATGTGTATTTTGTTAATGAATAACTCACCTCATTTTCCGCAGAGTACTCATATTCTTGGACTACATTAGTAAGTACAAAAATATATGTTTCATTATCATAACCTTCTATTGGCTCACTAATAGATAAAGAAAAGCCTTCATTTCCATAGTTTTTGATAAAATCCTTTTCTCTATTTAAATCGTATCCTGATTCAACTATATGTTTTTCCATCTCAGTAATTGAAAGCCCTATGAAATTGTATAGCTTTAATTTTTCAAATTCTGAACTTGTAAAATTTGTTAGATAATCCTGACTATAACCAATCATAGCTCTTTGATCTATATTTTGATTTATAAAAGCAATTTCATATAATTCTCTTAACTTGTCATATGTAATATTAAATGTTCGAAAGAGATACTCATACATTTCTATTTTGATGATTATTTCTTTTCTGTTTAATAATGATATGTCATTGTTCAAATATATATCTGCAAAGGATATTTCTATTGTTTCCTCAAGTATATTCAGCTCACTTAAGTCATTATCTATAGGAGTATCTATATTATTACAACTTACTAATGTAAATATTATTGTTATTAATATCGTAATTATCTTATATATGCTTTTCATTTCTATCCTCCTTTTATAATAGTTACAGTTTCGAAATAAACTAACGTAGTTGCAAATCTCTTTCCTTCTATTCATTAAATACTATGTCTAATTGATGCAATATATATTATTTGATTTTTCTTGTTTGTCTTCATATTAACCTCCAATAAGAAAGCATTACATCCAGCAAAAACTGCTTTCTATATATAATTTACCATATATTTCAATTCATAAATACTACTAGAATATTAATTTAGCTCGACAAATCAGAACCATTCATTGAGAATCATGATCCTATATATTTCTTGTAAGAATTTCTTACGTTGGTTTGATTCACTATTGCATACCGCATTGTGGTATCAATTTGTTTGTGACCTAACAACTTTTGAACCTGCTCAATTGGCATACCTTTATCTATCGCTCTTGTTGCCATTGTTCTTCTAAATTTATAGGGATACACTTCATTCATTCCCAAACTTTTTCCGAGTTCTCTAATACGAATCTCTACACCATTTATTTTAATTCTTCTATGAGGCTTCAGCAAGGAAACAAATAGTGCATCATTATTATCTATACGTGAAGCTATATAATTCTGAAGATGTATCTTAGTTTCAGCATCAAAATAAACTCGTCTTTCTTTTGCTCCTTTGCCATATACAATACATAATCGTTCCTGAAAATCAACATCATCAATGTTTAGATTTACAAGTTCTCCAATTCTCATGCCAGTTGTATATAATAGATCAACCATTGCTAAATCTCGAAGAGTTTTGCAACCATCTCGAATGATTTCAATGTTTTCGTCAGTTATTGTTTTCTTTATTGTAGAAGCCATTCGGATTTTATGAATTCTTCGAACAGGATTCTTTAAGATATAGTCTTCCTCTTCTAACCAAGAAAAGAAACTTGATAGATTCCTTCTCATATTATCCAGCGTCGAATTACTACAATTATTAAGTGATTGATATGTTATCAAGTAGTCCCTTAATGCCTCAGTTGTAATTTGCATAATTGGTCGTTCGATTATCGATAGCATTTTTTCTATACTCTTCTTATAATACTGAATTGTTCTCTCTGAACAACCTTCTATCCTTTTGGCGGCTATAAACTTTGTTAAATACGTAATATTGTTAGTGCTTTTCTGTTATTCGTGCACTTCTTCTAATCTTTTAATTAGAACTCCCTGCAGATGCTTCATCTGAGTCATACTCAAATACACAGACATATCATTCAAAATGTTATAAATTTGGTTATTCATAATTTCACGCTCCTTTTTATAGAGGGTACCCATCATGATTGATCAATTGAATATACATCTTAAATCTACATAACTTTATTACAAACTGCATATTTAACGGGATATAATATGCAGAATACTTAACTGATATGCAGTTTGATTAGCCCTGCAAATCAGAATCAATACACCTCTTTGTCTCGCCAGATATTAACAATACATATTATATTGTCTTGAAATATTTAACATGTTAAACTTAATGAGTTGATGATATTTAGGAGGTAGAATATATGAAAAGTAAATTGATTACTATCAACCCTACTGGAGATTATAGAGTAATTGCAATCAGTGATATACATGCTCATTATAAACATCTTGAGACACTTCTAGAAAAGGTGAATCTTAATTCTGAAGACTATTTAATAATTTTGGGTGATTTCATCCACAAAGGACCTTGTAGTTACAAAACATTGAAGATTATTCAACGCTTATCTCTAAGAAGTCGAACTGTCATTCTAAAAGGGAATCATGAGTACAAAATTCAGAATGTCATGTCTAGTATTGAGAACTTCAAGAGTCTTTACCATCTACTTGTAAAAGAACATTCTGAGAATCTATTTCATGCTATATCTAGGGAAACTAATCGTCCATGTTCTATCTTCACAACTGCAGAAGAACACTATAATGATCTATTAAAGCACCATAGAGATGATTTCGTGTTTATTGGAAACCTCCCTGTCATACTTAACTTTGACGAGTTTAGATTTGTTCATGGTGGTTATGATTCAGGTTTTTGTCTTGATAAAGATGAACGTAAATTTTTGAAGTTTGACGATTTCAATAGTAAGAGCAAGAAGAATAATAAGACAACAATCGTTGGACACTGGCCAACAGGCTTATTACGAAACAATCAAATAACTAACATGCCCTACTTCAATTATGAGAAGAATATTATATTTATAGATGGTGGATTAGGAGTAAAGAATACTGGGGAATTAAATGCTTTGGTAATAGAAAAAATCGATAATAAAATAAGCTATAGTACCATACAAGAAAATAACTTTGCAAGTAAGGAAATCAATGAATCTGAAATATTCAACTCAGAACCCCTACTGATGCTAAGTTATCCGCATTTATCATTTGAAATTCTTGAACAAGACACAGAATTAACTAAATGTCTTCATAAAGATACAAATCAAGAGTTTACAATTATTAATAACTTGATTATGAGGCACAAAGATGAATGGGTTCCTAAGATAGAATATATAAACCTATTTATGAACTTAGAAGTTGGAACTCAAGTAGAAGTTTGCAATGAATATGGGGCATTCTCATTAGTGAAATATAATGATGAGTTTGGTTGGATAAAATCCTCACAAATATAGTGTTTTTGCAAATAATATGAGAGAGGAGTGGTTGATTACCACTTCTTTTTACATGTTTCATATGATAGTCACTTACATACGGAAGACCTTCGAATTAATCGATTCTATAATAAACTCCCCTACTTATCAGAAGTTTTCTATGAATCATAAAAGGCACCTGATTTATTACTTCAGACCAAAACTGTATTTTGCAATCGGGATTCTCCTTTTCGTGTCTATCTACTAGAATATTGAAAATTTTATTCCCGACAACTATGGTAATAAGGAGGGTTGGTTCACAATAAGATCAATAAAGTATCTTAAATCACTATGTTCTCATTAAAATATATTGATTGTTCTTCCCAATCAAAACAATCAATATATTAATCTGAATACAGCAATTAGTCTTATTTTTTTTTCGATAAATTTACTGTATCTTCTATTCCATAATCTCCGTCACCATACTTTTCATACGCTCCATCATCATAATAGTTCTTCAAGTCTGCACGTGGGAACTCTTGAAATCCGCATTTCTTATATGCTTTTATTGCGTTTACATTTTTAATCCATGGTCTTATTATAAAGTCACTTATTTTATATTCATTACCTACAAATTCAACTACTAAATTAATAGCTTCTCTACCTAGTCCTTTACCAGTATACTTTGAACTCTTCATCCATATATCTAATTCACTATAAGGATTTTTTTCATAACCACATGCATAACTAACACTACCCACAATTTCATTTTGATACTCAATTAACATATAGCTACCTAATCTATTTGATTCGCCAGAATAAAAAAAATCCTCTTCTTCTTCAAATTCTTCATATGTAGGCTTTGGATGTGTTTCATCAAACATTAGATGAACTGTTTCTGGAGAAACTAACATATCATATATTGTTCTTCTATCTTCTTTCTTTGCGAATAACAAATTAATTCTTTTGCCTTTTATAACACTCATATTTTTCTCCTCACTATATAATTCCTTGTCTATCAATTTTATATAACTAGATTGCATGTGGATGGATCCACATATACAGTTAAATGTAAAACTGTTCCATTAAATTGTATAACATAATTTGGAATCATAACATTAATTATTTATTAACATCTCCCCTAGAAATCAGAATTTATTATCAAATTAATAAATTTTCTCTTGCCAAATTTTCTCGAGATTTATACCATTTGATTTATCACAGATGCTACTAAATAATCAACTCCACAAGTGTTTAGGACTTAGAAAAATCGCTCCTGATGAAGTTACTTTAAGCAGGCAGTTATTCAAAAATTATCGGTAAAAAAGTTACATAGAACTTAGTCTTTCACGCAGGCTTCTGGAATTTAGGATTGCACACTTTTTCTCAAAGGCTTTTTTAGTGTACAAAAAAAGTGAGAGAACTCATAAAAGCAAACTCAAATGAATCATTTTTGAGACTCAGAATGATTGATTTATGGAACTAAGTGTTGCAATCTCAATGGAAATCTAATATCTAGAAGTTACTATTTCATTTAACCATATCTATTTGATTATAATTCCTATGCTCTTTTATACCATTTTGCTTGAGATACAAATAACTCGCTATACTTACCTTTCTGATTTATTAGCTGATCATGGGTACCTACTTCAACTAACTTGCCATCATCCATGACAGCAATCATGTCAGCAAACTGTACCGAACCTAATCTATGGGTTACTAATATGCTGGTTTTATCTTGACTGGCTTTTCTAAAAGTACTAAATACATGTTCTTCTTCAATTGGATCAATGGCAGCAGTCGGCTCGTCTAATACAATAATATCGTGTTGACGGTATAAGCCCCTCGCTATTGCAAGTCTTTGCCATTCCCCTCCAGATAGGTCTTGTCCCCCAAACTCCCTTGATAAAATGGTTGTTTCTTTATTAGCAAGTTTACTCAAATTAAAATTACTTTTTTCAATTGCTTCTTTTACGTCGTACTTAGACTGTGTATCACTCATTTTTATATTTTCGTCAACCGCTAATTTATATTTTGAAAAGTCTTGAAAGACCGCACTTACATTGTCAAATTTATCATCGTTTGCATAGTCATTAATGTCTTGTAGCCCATAACTCACCTTCCCTTGATGTGGTTGATAGAGTCCCATAATTAACTTAGAAAGCGTACTTTTTCCTGAACCGTTTTCGCCAACGATAGCAAGAGATGTTCCAATAGGGATCGTTAAGCTTACCTCTGAAACTGCCGGTCTCCTTGTATTCGGATAATAAAATGTAAGGTTTTCCAGGTGTATGTCTACTTTCTTTGATACCACAGCCATGCATTTATTCTGTGGCTTATCCTCTAAGAAATCCAATAAGAAGCTGGTTGTAGCCAATTCTTCCATAACTTCACCTACATCAGTTATTAAACGTTTAAGCATGGTTGTTATTTTATCAACTGCATAGTACACCGCAGCGAACTCACTTATGGAGATTTCACCATTGGCTAAAAAAACGATCAGCAATGTAATTACCCCTAAATACCCTAGTATATTGATGCTATTCATAGCCGCTTCAATCTTGAAAGCCTTAAAATAAACCTTCTTATGTTTAGTAGTAAAATCATGAATAGACAATAGTAACTTTGTACTGAAAAAATTGTAAGCATCATTTTGCAACGTTTCTTTAAAGTGAACCTTGTCGGTCATACACTTTTCAAAATATGTCATACGTCTTCTGATATTGGCTACCCTGTTTTCGAACTCGTAGTTGTCATTCATCTTAGTGATTTCAGCCAATAACAGTGGTATGAAAATCAACAGTAATACCAGCATCAATATAGGATTAATTGTAAAGAGGTAGTACGCCACTACTGCAAAGAACGGCATGTATAAAAACAGAATTTGAATCAGTATACGGATATTATTTGGTGTTTCTGAACTGCCGAGTCGCGCTTTTTTCATTTGGTCAAAAGCATTGTTGTCTTCAAAATCAATAAGTGGTTTCTTACCAATCCTTTTATGGAAGAGCCCTTGCATATACCCATGTCCCCTTCGCCAAAAATAACCACGCACTAAAAACTCAATAAGTTCAATTATTGGCGTCAAAATGAGTATTGCACTTAGAGCTATTATTGATGGAAGAAGCACTTCAATGTCTTGTCCATTGTAGACATGAGTCACTGCTTCAACCAGTTTTTCAAAAATTGCAACCTCTAAGAACTTAATGACACAAAATACAAGAGAGACCATCATCAGTAAGATGAATGTCATTGGACTTGCAAGCCAGGAATACACAAGTACTTTCTTTAATATGTCTTTAATCCTCAGCATGATATAACCTTCTTTGTTTTGTAAAAAGATTAGCATATAGCTTGTTATGGTCCATCAATTGCTCGTGGCTACCAGACTCTGCTATCACACCATCATCCATGACTATAATTTCATCTGCAATTTTGGTAGATCCAAGCCTATGACTAATCATCAGCAGGGAACGTTCATTTGCAAAGTTCAAAAACTTTGTGTATATTTCACTTTCAGCTGTCGGACTCAAACTAGATGTGGGTTCATCCAATATAACAAATGGTGTTTGCCTAAATAAAGCACGAGCAATTGCTAACATTTGCCACTGCCCACCTGACAAGTCTGTACCTTCACTGTCAACTTTACCAAGCAAGGTATCTTCTTTATTAGGTAAATGATTGATAAATTTATCTAGTTCAAGACTTGTCAACACATCCTCAACACCAGCATTTGATTGGTCGAATACAATGTTTTCTTTAACAGATATAGCATACCTCGCAAAATCTTGTGAAACTACCGAAAAGACTTGTCGCAATTGGCTATAAGTGAAGTTTTTCAAGTCTACACCATTGAGTAATATTTCACCTTCGTATTGTCTATACAGTCCAGTCAGAATTTTTGTCAGAGTGGTTTTACCTGCTCCGTTGACACCTACTAAAGAATAGGACTGTCCCTTCTTTAGTTCCAGATTAATACCTTTTAATATATAGTCATCATCTTTGGCATACTTGAAATACAAGTCTTTTATGATTAAGGACTTAAATGTGATCTCATCTACAGTTTCATGTACCCCATCATTTTCTGGTAGAATTTCAAAACTATGCAGGTCTTTAGCATACTCAATATGTGAAGCGAGGTTTAAAAACAACTCTGATAATTGTCCCGATAACACCCTCGACAAAACCATCACAGAACCAATAATCGAAGTAAACAAGCCAATGCTCATTTGTTTTCGACTAACAGCTTGGACAAGTACAAAGATCAATGGAAGAATCATCAAGTTTAATATGATATTAATCCCTTTACTTCTTGAAACTTCTTTAGCCAAGGCTTTAGTATTGTAATTGGATCTGAATAGATGCGCTTGTTTGTATTTATTGTTAACATGAGTTGTATAGTTGAACAATGTTCTTTCATGACTTGCTTCTCTATTTGAAAGTATGTCTGATAAGTAGTTCATTTTTCGGGTTATCAATCCAACCTGTTTTTCGGCAGCATAAACTCTTTTACCACCTTTAGATGATACAATAATGAGAGGTAGAACTGCGCTTACCACAAGGATTGCATACCATCCCATATACGGAATCAAAGTATACACAATCCCCAAAACTTGTATTATTATTCTTATCAAAGACAATATGGTTCTTTGTACTGATATAAACTTTTGTGGACCATCATCAGTGACCCTGTGTATTAAATCTTGTGTCTCAGCTGATTCGTAAACAAGATAATCAATAGAGTACAATTTCTTAATCATTCTTGGCTTCAACTTATAAAGGAGTTTATCTTCGGACATCTTAGACACCAAAGCTTTCATTTGTTGACTCGCTACAGTATATATATATCCCGACATCACAAGCATACCATAGACTACTAAATCTCCCTGTTTAAAAACACTTGTTCCCAACAACAAAGCAGAATCAATAAAGCGTGCAACAACTACAATCATGATTGGAATATGCAAACCATCTAACAATGTGATTAGTATATTTATGCTAAATAAGACGGGCATGTCTTTTGAAATTGAATACATAACTTGCAATACTGAATTTGATTTTTTGAGGTCATTCATATTATTGCCACCCTGTGTGAATCTATGTTATTAACACTGTCACCACTACTTTCTTCCATTAAACATCGAAAACATCTCAAATGCTTATCTTCAGTAATAACTCTACTTTAGTGTAAGACCTTTCCTTTTTTATCTTACTATAACAATTGCCTTAAATGATATTAAGGAAATATTACACCTTTTTCTTTTACGTACTCGGACTCCAGAACAATCTCTATAACCAAAACTTTTACAACTAAAAAATATATGATGATAAAAAATTGATGCCATCGTTATTTGATCAGGACATTGTAATCTGTTATAAAGAAGCAGATATTAATAAAGTCACATATAAAATATATGTGACCATTGGTACTTACTTTATTTAATTGATTTCTTGCATAAACATATTTATAGTAAATTAGAATTAAGATCTTCTTTTCAGAAGACGTAGTAAAATTAATCCTATTACAGTAGTCGATCCAGCAAGTAGAAATGCAGGTGTAAATGAATCGGTCACATCAAGCAATTTAGATCCCATTAAACCTGTAAGAGCTCCAATTGCAAATGCACTGAACACTAGACCATAATTTAAACCTAAATACTTTGTACCAAAACCAGATGATACAAGTACAGGAAACAATGCGAACGTTGTAGCATAACCGATTCCTAATAACAAGGAACAGACTATAAGCAATCCATAATTTACTGCTATCCAAGGTAATGCTAAGAATACAACCGCCTGTATTATATATACAAATGTCATTATTCTTAAAACACCAATTTTATCAGATAAATATCCTACTATCGGTCTACCTAAACCATTTGTT
Organism: Clostridiales bacterium; assembly: GCA_016342415.1. Taxonomy (GTDB): domain Bacteria; phylum Bacillota; class Clostridia; order Peptostreptococcales; family Acidaminobacteraceae; genus JABXKX01. The sequence goes on along the minus strand of JAEIOD010000003.1, from coordinate 50,049 downwards.
AATGCATATGCGGACATTGCAGTAGCTGCTACAGTTGGAGCAAGCTTTAATTCAATTTCACCATATGCAGGAATTAATCCAATAGCTGTTAATCCACCTCCAATAACCATAGCTAGTGCTAACCACAAGAGATAGAATTCAGGCATTTTAACGAATTCTCTAGGCAATACATCTTTCACTTCAGATAAAGAATTTCCGTTAACATCTTTTGTTTCTCCATCTATGATCATGTTAATATATCCTGATGGTGGATTTTCCAGTAACCGTGCACCTAATAAAGCTAATACTGTTACGATTATAGCAAGTACAAGAAAAGTACCGTCAACCCCTAAATAATCAATCATGATCCTTTGTAAAGGTGAAAAGACGACTGCGGCAAGACCAAAACCCATAACACCAGTAGAAACAGCAAATCCAGGACGATCAGGAAACCATTTACGAGCTGTCGGAGCAATACAAGAATAAGTCAGACCACATGCAATACCTACAAAAAATCCATAGGAAAAAACTAACCAAATAGGATATGGAAACCACTTTAGTAGCCCGGATAATAAATAACCTATTAAGAATAGAATAGCTCCCCACATCGCAACTTTACGAGGTCCTATTTTATCTTGAATCCATCCAGCCGGCATCATAGCAATTGAAAAAACAATGATCAACACAGTAAAAGGTAGTACAGCTTGTGTTGCAGTCCATCCCCAATCTGATACTAAGGGAACAACAAAAGATCCCCAAGCATAACTCATACCTCCCATTAACGATAGAAGAAAACCACCCAAAAGGATCTTCCAACGAGACTTTTTCAAATGCTTAATGTCCTTTTGATTTAAATTTATATCATTACTCATTGTTTACCTCCTTTTGATATATAAAATGTATTTTAAATCTATTGATTCATTATAGATATGCAGTAATTACTTTTTACTCATAATCATATCTATAAATATACTACCCAAAAAAAAGAGATAGTCTCAAATACTTGAAAATCTCTTTTGTAATGTAATGCTATTAATAATCTTAATTCTGATTTATCTTATAAGAACTTCATTCACTTTGATTGTGTAGGATAAACTTAACTTTGTTATATCACACGATATTATTGCTCAAAACTCACAATGAAAAAAAATGCCCATTTGAATCCCGATTTCTGGTCTTAAAGTACTAGTTTTGCTATAACTTACCCATGATCTATCCCACCGATTTTAACAAATCCAAACGATGCATACAAACTCTTGGCAACTGTATTTTCAGGTTCATATGACAAATAGATATCATTTGAAGGACCTAATTAGAAAGTTGTAATATGATTCAGAATGATCTCAAATGATTCTTTACCTTATTCTTTACCCTGATGGTCCTTATCAATCATAAACCTGCAGATATCAAAACAAGTTTTTCTCCATCATCGCTTTCTTCAGCTGTTACATAAAGCACCATTGTTAAATCAATCACTGCAACATCTTTTGTAATCGCTAACCTCATCGGCGTTATTTCATCACTGGAAAAGTCCAGCAAATGATTGAGCCATGGTAAATGTATTTGATGTCACAAAGTTTTCTTGTTACTTTTAACTTTTGACACTCTCTCCAATTGTCCCAGGTGATTTTCTTAACGCCATCATAATTCCACCATATGGTTATATTGACATCCCTATAGAAACTTGGCTTTCCTGATATGTTTTATAACCCCTTTTATAGTATAAAGAAGTTGCTTTATTGTTTGCACTCCACACTTCCAACTTAACGTTATCAGCTTTCAAATTATGCAGATAATTGTGAGCGGTACTTAATAAATAATCTGCCAATCCCTTTTTTCTGTACTCTGTATTAACATATAAGTCGTCTATCCACCACTGGTTTTTATCTTCATATTCTTCATTAACAACTAATATATTAGCAATGATATCATTACCATGGTATATACCAAATGATTTTAACCGATTTTCATTTTTCATAGTACTCAGTTTTTCATGTGTATAAGCACTAGAAAAAATTCTAGAATGTTCTCTAATAAACTCTTCTGTTGATTCAATACTGTTAAGATTGTCTTCAATTAGTTGATACTCATTCATTTCCTGAACATTCTCAGTCGTATCCAAAGAACACTCTAATATCAACATACCTTCATCTCGAACAAATCCATCTACTGTTGAATAGAAATCAATACTAGCTTGATCATGACCGAAACAACAGTGATACACTCTACCATCAATAGTCGGATAATTTTTAGCTTTCCATATCTTAGCCACCTCTATTAGGTGATGAGTAATATCTCTTTTTATCTCTTCATCGTTATTGTCTACCTTCATTTCAATAAAATAGTTTACTCTATCAGCCTTATGTATCTTAGATGCCATTGATTCGTAGATATAACCCTTTCCTAATATTTCATTGTTTTCATTTTGTGCTATAAACTCATTTTTTGTCTTACCTTGAATAAATTTCATATGACTCCTTGTAATAATCTATTATATTATTTGATTGTCTGTATCTAAAGTCTGATTACTCTTTCTATAATCTTTTTCCAATAAATACATCATAATAAAATCAGAGTATTCTCCATTGCAGAAGTAACCATCAATTTGTTTACCCTCTTCTATAAAACCAATACTCTTCCAAAATCTCAGGCCATTGTGATTGAAACCGACTACACCGATAGCCAATCTATTTAAGTTTAGATCATTAAATGCATAGTCCAACATCAGCTGTGCTGTTTCCCTACCATAACCTTTACCCCAGAACTTTTTATCCCATATTACCAAGGAGTAATCAGAAGTTCTCCATGGCATGAAAATCCTCAACAATCCCGTTTCACCAATGATTTGCCCGGATTTTTTATCAATAATTAAAAACCAGATACGACTATCCGTTGATTGGCATCGATCATAAAAGCTTTCCCACTCTTTTTCAGTTTGAGGATAGACCTCACCTGTAAGCTTGGTGATGTCACGTTTTTGCATAAGCGTACTTAACGTCTTTAAATCTTCTCTCTTTACCGTTCTCAATTCAATTCGTTCACTTGATAGAAACATATAACCCCTTTTCTTAATATTCCTCATTATACAATAGATAGTAAAAACTACATCAAACAGACTCCTATATTTGTGATAATCACGAATAACAGCGTGATGACTGGCACATGGTACTGAAAGGCCTCTCTGAATCTTTTATCTTCGTTTTGAGCATCTACTTTCGAGTCCCTTGGAAAACATGTTTCATAATCATACTTTGATGCAACATTCATATTGTTTTTTATTCTGTTTCTAGCTGTGTTATCTACTTGAGTGTAGTATGAAAATATAACGACTACGAAGAAAAGACGACACATGATTAGAATAGATGTATAATCGATGCCAATATGAGAAAAGAACCAAATAATGCCGTATTCCATCAAACACAATATCGAGTAACCTAATATCTACTTCACAAATCTCATAATACCTAAACCTTTCTAAATCACATCTGTTTTATCACCATATACTGTACAATTAGCATACTCTTATCATATCAATCTGTTGCTCGTCCTCATTGCTTATAAAGCCAAACTGGTTATACAACTTAATAGCATGTTCATTGGTTTCATCAGCTGCTAAAAATCCTCTGACAGCGCCTTTATCAAGACCATATTGAATTGCCATCTTGATTAATGATTTACCATAACCAAGGTTCTGATAGTCATTTTTAACAGCAATCTCTCGGATCCAAAGAATAGGACCTTTTTCGCTATCGTGAGCATATACAGCAACACAAACTATACCAACCAGTTGATTATCTTCTTGTATGTAAAGTACATTACTGTCTCTAGCCGAAGACAGACTCTCTAAAGAACCGTTTATCCATTTTGTCATCCATTCTGTTGTTTGGCCAGAAAATCCTCTACTCATGTCTTTACAAGATAAAGTGACCAACGAAGCTTCATCAGACTTTTCAACAGGCAAAATATCATAAGTTATTGTTTCATCTATACTCAATTTCCTGTTAACAAAGTCATTCCACTTTGCATACAGCTCAAATTCATTGTCTTTTAAAATTTCCACCCATTCCTTCGGGATAAAACTTAACAACGCTTTGTGCTTGTCTATGTGTTTCAGAAGATCATACACATCACTCGCAGCATAATGATACTCATTCATCTTCTGTTCAACATTATAACCAAATAGTAAAATGATATAGTCATTTTCTTCTACAATTATGTAATCTTTGATATCCTGATAACCAGTATATTTCATCGAAGTGTAACTTAACGAAGTACACTTACATTTTATTCTATCAAACTCATTTTTATTCATAGAACCTCCTTGAGACATATACGCCTTTAACAACTTCTTCACACCGTTCAATCCAAATTTCAGCTGGATTCAAAGTATATCCTAAATGATGCCACAGTGGTAAAACTTCAACTTTATCCATACTGCTCCATGCTCTTATCTGATAGAGCCCTTGAGACTGAGCCCATTGTTCACATTCAGATACAAGCTTGGAACCAATGCCTTTTCTTTTATAATCATCATCAACTTTTAAAACATCAATAAATGCTTCTGAGATTTTCTCTAAAGGTGATGGTAAATGTTTCTTGTAAACTGATACAAATCCAACTGGTCCCTCATCATAAGCTACTAATGTAAATCCATCAGCACCTTTATGAATATGTTTCCCTGCCCAGTCTTTATACTTTTCATTTAACAAGATTTCTAAATCATCATCTAATGGTTTATAAATCATAAATCTCCTTTTCATAATAGACTATGGTCATATTTTCCTGTATTTGAGCATACTTACCTGTTTTTTTATAACCCAAAGACTCATATAACTTACACAATCTTTCTTCTTGTTTTATTGTATCTAAAGTCCATTTCTTTACAGGAAACATTTTTTCCAGAATTTCAAATGTTTCTTTGGCAAAACCGTAACCTTGATAGTCAGGCATAATAAAGATTGGACTGATTCTGCAAATATCACCAACGATAACTCTAACCGCTCCGATAACATCATTATCAAATGTTATTAAATAATACTCCGTATTATTTTGATCGAAACGCCTGTAAATGTCTTCAATCATTTCATTTGCCGGACTTGTATAATAATCCTTATACTTATCCAATAAAGGTTTAAAACAGGTGATTTGCATCTCTAAAATGGATTGGCAGTCCGCTCTTATGGCTCTAATAAGTTTTATCATTTTATATCCTTAATCTTTATAGTTACTTGTTTATTTTATCATATCAGACAATGTGTATTTATACATAGAACAATAGAAATTGTTTTTACCTAATCATGACATGATTAGGATATTATTTTTCTTGCTTCACTATTTACAAATGTAAATTCAGACAAAAAAAAAGCATCTCAACAATGCTTTTCTTCATCTATATTCTTATTTCCTCGCTCTGGGTAATAGGACATCCTATTAATCGGATGATCTTATCTCCTAAGCGACTGGCTTCTTGTAAATCATGTGTTACAATAATAACCGTCTTTTTATCAAGGCATATGAGCTCCTCTAACAATGTCATAAGCTGGTCTTTCAATTCATCGTCTAAACCTTGGAACGGCTCGTCCATCAACAAAATATCATGCGGCATCGCAAAGGCTCTTGCTAGAGAAACTCTTTGTTTCATACCACCACTCAAAGTATTGGGATAGGCTTTTCTAAATGCCGTTAATTCCACTTTGTTTAAAAAGAATTCAATACGTTCTTTGAGTAAATCCTCTGGCAACTTACCTTCTAGGACATATGAAAGATTCTCTTCGACTGTCAACCAAGGAATCAAACGACTTTCCTGAAACACATAGGAAAGCTTCTTGTTGTCTAAACCTACTATGTTACCAGCATACTTAGTATCCAATCTGGAAAGCATCTTAAGAATGGTTGATTTACCACATCCTGATGGACCAAGCAGACAAGTTACTTTTCCTTCTTCAAAATCGATTGAAAAGTCTTCCATTACTTTTAATTGACCAAAATACTTATGAATATTCCTAAGCGTTATCATTAAATCACCTTAAATCTTTCATAATACTTAACCTTCATAATCAAACGTTTTGTAATAATCTCGATACATAAACTACAGATGATAATTAAAAACGTCCAGGCAAAGACATGGTCATAATCCATCCACACTTTACCATCATATAACTGCTGTCCAACCGAATCATTGATAAAAGCAATCACTTCTGCAGCAATTGTACCTTTCCAACAGATACCTATACTCGTTAAAACACCTGCAAACAAGTAAGGCAAGGTACTAGGCAAATATAATTTTTTTAGTTTCCTATAAAATGGTACTTTATAAATAGTAGACATGTTAATAAGCTCCGAGTCTACCATCTTATAACCTTCTACAACATTGTAATAAATAATTGGAAAGCATAATAGTATGCCACAAAGACTTGGTACCCAAGCATCTTCAACCAGTATAATCAAAAGAATAATAAAAGAAACTACCGGCGTTGATTTTATAGCTATAATGATGGGTTGTAAGGTCTTGTAAACCATTTCATACATACCTGCTAAAACGCCTAAAACAACTCCTAGTCCGATACCGATTGATAAAGCAATCAGCACTCGAGTGATACTGGATAAAAGAATTTTATATGTCAGGGCCGTACTTAAAAGTGAAACCAGTACTTTACCTGTTTCTAATGGCGAAGGAACATAGAATTTATTGGCGATAATCGATAATATCCACCATAGTGCTACCCAAAAGAGAAGGATAAAAAATCCTTCTCGTAGTTTATTTCTTTTCATAGAAGAATGAATCCTCTGGCATTGAACCCCCAATTGATTTTGGATCATAACCTTTTAAAATTTCATAGAATTTCATAACAGACTCTTTTGATGTTTGTGCATCAATTAAAGTAATGTTACAATTTGGAATTGCTTTTGTTGCTAAAGCAGCTTTTGGTAAGATACCAAATTTCTCTACTAATAAACCAGCATCTACTGGTGAAGCATTTACAAATTCAACAGATGCTTGATACTCAGCCATAAATGATGCAATCACTTCTGGATTAGCTTCAGCATATGCTTTATTTACAATAATAGCACCCATTGGTAAAACAGAACCACCCGTTACTTTTTCCCATTCTTTTGTAAGGTCTAAAGCGATTCTTACATCTGCATTACCAAGAAGTGTAGATGTTACAAATGGTTGTGGTAACAATGCAAGCGTTGTATCACCAGCAGTTGTTGTTGTAGCCAATTCACTATGTTCAACTGCATATTCAACTGTTACATCATCCGTTAAACCATTTTCAGCCAATACATAATTCAAGATATATTCTGGAGAAGCTCCTTTACCAGATGATCTTAAAGTTTTACCTTTTAAATCCTCAATGCTCTGGATTTCTTGACCATTTTCTAAAACATAAAGTACACCAAGTGTATTAACCGCTAACAATTGTATTTGTCCTTCTGTTTTTACATTTAATATTGATGCCAAGTTAGTCGGTACAGCAGCAATTTCAACTTCGCCTTGTACAACTTTACCAATGATTTGATCTGGTGCTCCAACAAGATCAAAGGTATAATCAACAGCACTGGTTTCCAGTTCATCATTTTCCATCATCTGAACCATACCGATTCCAGTTGGTCCTTTTAAAGTCGCGATTCTTAACTCAGGTCTTTCAACTGGTGTTTCCACTGCTTCTTCATTTGTTGTTTCATCATTTGTTTCTTCAACAGATGCATTTTCAGCATTTATTACCGAATTATCCACTGCATTATTTGTATCATTTGAACACCCGATAACCATCATTATTGAGATGATCAGAATACCTATTAATATTAGACTTTTTTTCATTTAATGCCTCCTAAGATATAAAGTTTATTACCTTTGATTTCTAACATTTGATTCTCTATTAGTTTATCAAATACTCTGTATAACGTAGATCTTGCAATACCTAAATATTCAGCTAGTTCTACTTTTGACATCGGTAATGTTAACTCATTTGATTGTGTGCTAGATTTTAATCTACTTATGTAAGTCAGTACTCTATCTTCTCCACTAGGGATTGAAAACAAAGCAATCCTATCCAATAAATACTGCACCTGTCCATTAAAAAATGTTAGATAATTTTTTAACAAATTGGGATCTTGATTTAGAAGCTCTAAAACTTCATGTTCTTTTAACATAAGGACCATACTTTTCTTTTCAAATGTTACTCGAGTCGGGTAATAATCAACATCTGTAAATATTGATAACACACCGAATAACTCACCTGGTTCTATTCGTTTCAAAAAAGTTAAATTGTCCTCGGAAATCTGTTCAACCCTTGCACTTCCATTTAATAAAAACATCATACTTTTTATGTGTTTGCCACTATCGTATGCCACATCGTCTTTGTTAAATTCCAAGATTTCACCAGAGGATTGAAAGAAGGTTTCAAGTTGATCAATAGAGATGTTATGAAATATTGGATTATCCTTTAATATCTTAAACATACTACCTCCTGTGTCCCATATGGTACATTTATACTTGAATTGTATAATAATTAACTAACAAAGTCAATAATTGTAAATAAAAAGAAGACCTCTATTTTGTTCATAAAGTCTTCTGTTTGTTTCAAAATCTTATTAACTCATCCATATCATCTCAACTGATGTTACAGTCCATTCACCATCTATTCTATTTAAGATGATTTCAACTCCCACTGCACCTTTGCCCGATTTAAATTTGGACCCTTCTATTATCACTTCATTTTCTCATACATAAGCTATTGATCAAAACAAATCCGATGATCATCACAATCAGTGCAAAGGTTACGCCAATTATTGCATATTTACTTAGTTTCATCCTATTCCCCTTTTATTGAATATCATTATATGTATATCCAAAGCCTGCCAAATTTTCTATGTATTTAGCAAAAAAAATAGAGAGTTTAACTCTCCCTATTATCGAACCATATTTTACTAGTTGCTTTTTAAAAGCTCAATAAACTCTTTGACTGCTTCTTCATTAGTTGCCCATGATGTAACCAGTCTGATAACACTTCTATCAGCATCTATGCTTTGCCATCTATAGAATGAAAACTTCTTTTCCAGTACTTCAATTATTTGAATTGGCATAATTGGAAACAACTGATTGGTTGATGTTTCCAAATCAAATTCATGTCCTGAGTCTTTGATACCTTCTCTCAATAAATCAGCCATTCGGTTGGCATGACTGGCTAAATTGTAAAACAGATTGTCAGTAAACAACTCTTTAAATTGAATACCAATCAGTCTACCTTTAGCAAGTAATGCACCCCTTTGTTTCATCAAATATCTAAAATCAGTTTTAAGGTTCTCTTTTTTGATGATTAATACCTCACCTAAAAGAGCACCATTTTTAGTACCACCAATATAAAAGGCATCACAATAACGGTTGATACTCTCTAGAGTCAAATCATTTTCTGAGGACATTAATGCAGAACCCATTCGTGCACCATCCATATACAAGATTAATCCACTTCGATCACAAACGTCTCTAATAGATTTTAATTCTTCATCAGAATAGATAGTCCCTAGTTCAGTAGGATTTGATAGATATACCAACTTAGGCTTAACCATATGTTCATCGCCATGAAGTTTAACCACCGCTTCAATATCCTCTGATGATAATTTTCCAAGTTTTTTATCTACCCCGATCACTTTGTGACCAGTGGCTTCTATCGCCCCAGTTTCATGCACAAGGATATGACCTGTTTCAGCAGATATAACTGCTTCATGTGGTCTTAAAAAAGATCCTATCGCGGTTAAGTTGGTTTGTGTGCCGCCTGAAAAAAAGTGAATATCTACTGAATTGTCTTTCAGTTCTTTTTTTATTAAAGTCTTGGCTTCATTAGATAATCCATCTTCACCATATCCTTCCATCTGAATCATATTGGACCGACTCAATGCTTCTAGTATATTTGGATGAACCCCTTCACTGTAGTCATTTTTAAAACTGTACATAATGTCTCCTTCTTCTTAATTCTATATTTGAGTAGCCTTTAAATTATTTGTTATATGTTAGCATTATACCAGTAAACACCTATTATTTCTAAATACTTTCAAGATATTTATTAACTCTTACAATAGTAAAATAGATACGCAAGTTGCGTATCTAAATCTCTGTTATGAAACCTTTTTTAACTTATTATGATCACTATGATCTGATAAGAATCTTTTACCGACTCCAATTGAAATTAAACCAACAATAATTTGTCCTAAACTTAAGCCAATTATCATTCCTGTAAATCCAAAAGCATAGGCACCGATGATAAGTGTTGGAATCATCACCAAGATTGTTCCACCACCATTTAGAGCAAGAGTCCATATAGACTTTCCAATCGCGTTTAACGACTGCCCTGTCCAGTTATATAGATTCATACCAAAGGATCCAATCACGAGCACTCTAATATAAATCAATGTATACCCTACGACTTCAGGATCTTTAGTAAACAATGAAATCAAAGGTTCAGAAATAATCAAAATAAACACGCTGGAAATCATTCCAATGTATACAGCATATTTATTTAAAAGTACTCTAATTGCTGTGACTCTTTCATAGGCTTTCGCCCCCCAATTTTGCCCAATCATCGGTACAATACTGATGCCGATTGCTTGTGTAATGATATAGACAAAACTTTCAATTCTAGATCCTGTTGCTATTGCAGCGACTGCTACAGTGCCACCAACAGCTGCTGCCTTAGCGGTCAAAATACTTCTCAACAACTGTGGAAACAACGCCACACCAATTGCCGGTATACCAACAATCAAAATTTTCTTCCACGAACTCATCAACACTTTAAAAGTTGGTCGTTTAAAATCAACCATTCGATGATGAAAATGTAGAAAGCTCAAAGTAACAATCATACCACAAAACCTTGAAATGACTGTGGCTATAGCAGCACCTTTTATACCCATGGCCGGTAAACCAAACCATCCAAATATCAGAATCGGATCGAGAATGATATTCAATAAAGCACAGACCATCATTACTATAAAAGGTCTAAAGGTATCACCAACAGCTCTCATAGATGCATCACTGATTGGTGGCATCAGTACAACAAATACAAAACCGTACCAAATGCTCATATACTCTTTTACCAAAGGCAAAGTCTCTTCTGTTGCACCTAAAAGTGGAAATATAATATCCATGGTCAACAGCCCTACTATGGAGAAGAACATCACTATCAAGACTGACAATATGATTCCATCTGTTGCTGTTCTCTTCATTGATTTCTTATCTTTCAATCCGGCAGCTCTTGATAATACAGAAGCTGCTCCTGTACTAACACCCATACCGACAGCGCCGGCAATCATCACTACCGGAAATGTAAATCCCATTGCAGCTAATGATTCAGTGCCTAATTTACCAACAAAATATGTATCGGTTAAGTTAAATAAAGTAAAAGCCAACATACCGCCTAAAGTAGGTAATGCCAAATCAAAAATGTGTTTCTTGATATTGCCTTGTGTCAAATCTCTCATAATGCCTCTTTCTGTCTAATTGGTATTTGAATCTCAGTGATATACAGTTCCTTATCAGATGAAATGAAATGGTCTATCAAAGTTCTTTCTAAAGCATACGATTCTAAAACCAGATTATTGGTTTCTGCATACTCAATAAGCTCTTTATATCTTAATCTCGCATCCTCATGATTACCTTTTAAATACAATGTTAAATATGGACCTTCATCCAAATACTCCAAGTAACTCGATTGTAAAGTAAAAGGATCATCAGCAATCATAAACAGACCAATGAACTCTGTCCCTTTACGGTGATTATAACGTTTAAGATCTACAAAGAATCCGTTATCTCCAACAACCAAACTTGGAGGTAATTCTTCTTCTAATGTTAACATGGCTCTTTCCCAATCAATTGGTGTTCTTAACTCAACCATTTTTTTCAAAATACGACGTTTCGGAAATACTTCTACTCGAATCTGATCAAAGTGTTTAAGTGATCGAATATATTCTATAGATGTCAACTTATTTTTTAGTCTAATCTTTAGTGCATTTATTTTGTTGAGTTCGGATTCAATTGCAGTTAACTGATTGTTTAAGATATCAACATACTCATCAATATTTCTGTTTTTTAAATGTTTTTCAATTTCTTTGATTGAAACACCAGCATGTCTAAGATAATTGATCAACCTCAATTCTTCTATTTTCTCGATATCGTAATACCTATAACCATTTTCACTGACACCACTTGGTTTGAATAATCCAATAGAATCATAATAACGGATATTTCTTTTGCTCACATTTGTAATTTTCGACATTTCCTTTACTGATAATGTAAAACTCATAACGGCTCCTTTAAATGTTTACTTTACCCATTATAAACATTACAGTAGGTGTAACGTCAAGTTTTTGTTATTAAGTTGACTATTGGGTATAATAACGGACAAGGAGGTGCACATGATAAGACCATTTAAACCCTTTCCAGTTCTAAAGACAGAAAGGTTAATCTTAAAGAAACTCAACCATACTCATATACAACCTATCTATGAGTATCAATCCAACAAAAGTAACTTTGTGCATGTCGATATGCCAATTTATACTTCTATTTCCGATGCTTCTAATTATGTGACTAAGATGAACGAAGGTATAGATTCCTACAAATGGATCATATGGGCTATTTGTTTGAAAGAATCTGAAACATTGATTGGTACCATTTCTATTTGGAATTTAGATGAAGAAGAAAATATCGCAGAATTAGGATACGGTATTTTCCCTCAATTCAGAGGTAAAGGGTACATGCAAGAAACTCTCAAGCTAATCGAGCAATATGCTTTATTTACCATGAAGTTAGATTGTTTACAGGCTTATACCTCTAAAACCAATCTAGATTCAATTAAACTGCTTGAACATCTGGAATTTGATTATTTGAAAACAGTAGTCGATACTGATACAACTTCAAGAACACCAATTGAAATGGTAGTTTACAAAAAATGTCCTCATCAATTAAAAGAAAACGTCAACATAACAACTCGTTGATGGTATCAATAATTTTTCTTAAACTCAAACTAATTTCATCTTTCGAAAGTCCCGAAACACATAAACGTATGGCTTGTTTTGCATCATCAGAGACTAAATATGAGGTATCACAGGTTTTTATTTGGATGTTCTTTTGACTCAGTTGATGTACCAGAGTCTCCATATTGACAGAGTCACATTCTAGGTATATATAAAAACCGGTATCTGGAACATGATAATTTAACATTTGTGTATCTAATCCAGTTAATAGCTGTTTACAGAAAGTCATTTTCTTTCTGTAAGCAGTTCTAATTTTTTTGACATGTTTGTTATACATCCCACTTTTGATGAACACCTCTAGTCCACCTTGACTTAAAAGAGGTGCTGAAATATCTAAAATTGACTTATATATGGAAAAACCTTCTAATAACTTTTCTGGCAACACAGCAGCCCCAATACGCATGCCAGGCATAAATACTTTCGAATAACTTTTTAGGTAAACCACTTTATGATGTGTGTCATAATAATGCATCGGCAGACGTTTCATATTATAATCTATATCACTTAGATAATCATCTTCTACAATAAAAACATCATATTTATATGCCAGTTCTACAATTTTTTGTTTGTCTTTTTCCCTATAACATACACCCAAAGGATTATGTAGTCTTGGCATGGTATAAAAAAACTTAATTTCTTTAGTTTTAAATATGTCCTCTAACCTCTTCAGATCAATTCCTTCACCATTTAAGGGTATAGAAATAACATCATGACCTGATATTTTTGCCGATTTTATAAACAAATCATATGAAGGTTCTTCAATTAAAATCACGCTCTTGCCATTTGGAAACTCAATATTTAGAAGGATATGCAAAGCTTGTTGTGTACCAGAAGTGATAACAATACTTTCCAATTCAGTGAACACTTGATTCTGTTTCAAATGATCTACCAGTACTTCTCTAAGTGTTAACAACCCTCTAGCATCACTGTATGTAAACAGATTTGAATTGTATAGTTTTATCGCTTTATTAATACAGTGGTTGAATTCGTTATAAGGCAGTAATCTATCTTCTAAAACGACATGTGATAAATCAATTATTTCATGAGAGGTTTCTTTTAACGGATCTTGATCAATCATATAGTAACCGGATTTCGGTATAGAATAAATCACATGATTTTTTTCTAGTTCCAGATAAGCTCTTTGAACAGTAGACTTGTTGACTTTTAATTCATTGACCATAAATCTAATAGTCGGTAACGACTTTCCTGGCATTAAATTTTTGCGATCTATCAAATCCTGAATATAACTTATGACCACTTCATATTTTTTCATTTCGCTCTCCTGTACCGGTACAAACGCACTATTTATAAATTGCACTGTAATTATATACATTCTATAATCTAATTATAGAGTAAGTGTTGGTCATAGAAAAGGAAAAAAGTCAGGAGATATCATGAAAAAATCAAAAGCATTAATATATTTGATCGTAACAGCGATGTTATGGAGTTTGGGTGGTTTATTCATAAAATTAATTGATTGGCACCCCATTGCTATTTCCGGAACAAGAAGTGGCATTGCTGTAATTGTCATGTTTATATATTATAGAAAACCTATCAAAAAAATCAGTAATCCTCAATTTTTTGGTGCTTTATCATATGCAGCACTGGTATTTTTATTTGTCAGTGCTAATAAACTGACCACTTCAGCCAATGCCATCTTGCTTCAATTTACCTCAACTATATGGATTGCCTTATTTTCCAAGTGGTTTTTAAAAAAGGCTGTTACTAGACTAGACTGGCTCATCATTATGATTATCATAATGGGCATGTGTTTATTTTTTATGGGTGATTTGGAGTACGGAAATGCACTAGGCAATCTTCTAGCCATTTTAAGTGGTGTTGCAATGGCTTCCATGATTATTTTCTTTAACCTGCAAACCACTGAAAAACCAATAGAAACGACTATTATAGGAAATTGTTTTGTGTTTATTTTAGCATTGCCAGTAATAGTCCACATCTCCATAGATTTGAAAAGTATCATCGGTATTCTTGTACTGGGCATATTCCAACTCGGCATATCCTATATCTTTTTTACAAAGGCCATCAGGTTTGTTTCACCGTTAGAGGCCATATTAATACCAATTATCGAGCCCATTTTAAATCCGGTATGGGTCCTGATCTTTACAGGCGAAAAGATTGACCTCTATAGTATTTTGGGTGGTATAGTCATCTTGTCAACGGTTGTCATTAGAGGTATTCTCACATCAAAATCATCAAATCAAACTAAAAACCAGAAAATGGTTTCATAAAAAGAAGTCCTTAATTGGACTTCTTCATACTTCTAGAAGCAATAACATCAACTCCAGTATCTAATATATTTTCTATAATCACATCTCCCATATGAATAGGTGCCTCAACTTCAACAGCATTGAGGACATCCATGACTTTATAGATTAATGCTTTTGGTATATCAAATTCTGTTCTGACTGGAATCCTGCTTTTATGCGCACCATATATTTTTACTGTAGAGGTAACAATTCTAGTGGGATTGGTTAACTCTTTGATGCCATACTCTTCTCCTCTTGGGCATTTATGACCTTCTACAGCAAGATCATCATACACCGTTAAATGACATCCTACAGGACAAGCGATGCATATCATTTCATGTTTCTTATTCATTTCGCTTCTCCTTCACATAATTCAACAGTCAACTCCAAATTTTCAGCATCTTTCAGAGCTTTTGTCGCAATAACTATCTTTTCCATCTCACTTGGTGTCACATGGTCTTTTTTAACCTCTCTTATAACCTCATCACCAAGCTTTACTCGAATCACTTTATGAGTCCCTACACTTCTGACTCTCATCAATAGTTCAACTATTTTTTCCGGATTTTCTTTTCTGATGGTTTGAGGAACGATATACGAGATACCCTTTCCAGCTTTTGTTGTGATCATATCACACTCTTTTATCGCTTCTTTTAATATATACTTGGCAGCATTTTTACCTGCTTTTTCACTTTCATAAGAAACAAAATCTACAATATCATGAACATGCAGTACATTACCGCAGGCAAAAATCCCCTCTACATTGGTTGACATTGCATCATCAACCACAGGTCCTTTTGTCTTTTGATCCAACTCTATGTGCGCCTTTAAAGACAGTTCGTTTTCTGGTATTAATCCAACTGAAAGCAGAACTGTATCACATTCAATTATTTGTTCAGTACCTTTGATGGGTTGTTTCTTATCGTCCATCTCAACGACTACAACACTTTCAACTCGTTCTTTACCATTTATTTTAACGATTGTATGTTTTAACATCAATGGTATGTCAAAATCATCTAAACACTGTACCACATTTCTAGCCAGTCCTGCTGCATAGTTACCTCTTGCCAAGACACCAACCACTTCAGCACCTTCCAAAGTCATACGTCTAGCCATAATCAGTCCAATATCGCCGGAGCCCAAAATAATAACTTTTCTTCCGACTTTGAAACCTTCCGTATTGATTAGAAGCTGTGCCATACCAGCACTGTAAACACCAGAAGGTCTAGTACCGGATATATTGATTGCACCTCTTGTACGTTCTCTACATCCCATTGCTAAAACAATTGCAGTTGCTTGAATGGTTACATAACCTTCAAGTTCGTTCATATAACTGATGACTTTATCTTCTGTTATATCCACCACCATGGTTTCTGTTTTATAAGGAATTTTCTCCGCTTCGACCATATCCATATAACGTTCTGCATATTCCGGTCCCGTCAATTCTTTTTTGAAGACTTGAAGACCAAAGCCATTATGAATACATTGTTGTAAAATACCACCCAGTTCTTCATCTCTTTCTATAATTAATATATCTTTAACACCATTTTTTTTAGCTTCCAAGGCTGCTGCTAAACCTGCAGGACCACCACCGACAACTACTAATTCATATAGTCTCATATCTACTCCTTTGTCATTCCAGTCACTATCACAGATCCTTTTTTATCCTTTACGATCTCTTTTATATCTTTATCTAACTCTCTAGCAAGTATCTCCATTACTTTCGCACCACAGAACCCACCTTGACAACGACCCATACCTGGCCTTACACGCCTTTTAACACCATCTACAGTTGTTGCACCCAAAGTGCTATGAATTGACCTTACTACCTCTGCTTCGGTGATATATTCGCACCGGCAGACAATATGACCAAACCTAGAGTCTTCAGCTATAAGTTTTTGTTTTTCTTCTAATGGAAGATCCATAAAATGTGGAATGCCTTGTCTTATAGGATTAAAAGCTGTATTGACTTCAATAGAATCAAATTGCTCTTTTATCCACTTAACAACATACTCTGCAATAGCAGGAGCTGATGACAAACCAGGTGATTCAATTCCAGCAACATCATAAAAACCTTCTATATTCTTAGAGGGTTCAATGATAAAATCATGATTACTTGGTTTGGCACGAAGACCAGCAAAAGTAGTAATCACATCCCACATCGGAATATTTTTTGATGTTTTCATCGCCTTATCACGAATATATTCTAAATCCTGAGCATCGGTAGAAAGATCTTCTTTATCTTCAAATTCCTGCGAATCTGGTCCTATTAAGATATTACCATGTACTGTAGGTAAAACAAGTACACCCTTTCCTACATCAGAAGGACATTGAAATAAAATGCTATTAACAAAACCCTCATGAATTTTATCCAAGATATAGTACTGACCTTTCCATGCTTTGATTTCAAAATTCGGCTCATCAATCATATTATGAATCTGATCTGCGAAAACACCAGCTGCGTTGATCACTATTTTTGACTCAATTGTTCCCTGAGATGTTTTAATACTAAAATGTTCCTCTTTATCAATGTCTAATACTTCATGATCTAAAAATAATGTCACACCATTTTCCATCGCATTTTCCACCAGTGCAATGGTCAATTCCCAAGGACCAATTATACCTGCAGTATTGGCATGAAGTCCTGCCACAACCGTATGGCTTACATTGGGTTCTTTTTCCAATATTTGCTCTCTTGAATGCAGTTCAAGTCCAGGAATATGATTTTCTTGACCCCTTTTTAGAAGTGCTTCCAAAGTGATTTTTTCAGCTTCTGAAAACGCTAGTACATAAGATCCAATTCTCTTAAACGGCACATCAAGTTCACTACAGAGTTTATCGAACATCGGATTGCCTTTCGCATTCATGAGTGCCTTCACAGTACCGGGTTCTGCATCGTATCCACTATGAATAATCGCACTATTGGCCTTAGATGTACCAAGTGCTACATCAAGTTCTTTTTCAATTATCGCTATATCCAATTTATATTTTGACAGTTCTCGAGCTATGGATGCTCCAATGACACCAGCTCCAATAATTGTTACATCAAACATAATTACCTCCACTATAATGCGTATTATTTAACTACCATGATATTATTATAATTGTTTTAAATATTATCTCTTTAAAAAACTAAAAAAGAGCACACAAATAAAACATTTCGAATTATTTGCGGCTCTCCTACTCTCTGCCTTTATTGAGTTACTTTAATTATAAAACAAATTTGTATAAAAAGAAATAGCCAGAGGCTATTTCAAAGGGGAACTACTTCGTTTTTGATTTTGACTTTGAGTAAACATCAAAAGCTACTGCAAATAGTAATACCAATCCTTTTACGATACTTTGCCAGAATATATTGATGCCCATAATAGACATACCGTTATTTAATATACCCATAATCAAACCACCAATGATAGCACCCATAACGGTACCAACACCACCAGTTGCTGAAGCACCACCAATAAAACAAGCAGCGATGGCATCTAGTTCAAATCCGACACCTGCAACAGGTGAAGATGAATTTAAACGGCCCGCAAACACAATACCAGCTACTGCGGCCATTAATCCCATATTGGCATAAACCGCAAACAGTATTTTTTTTGTTTTAACACCTGACAACTCAGCAGTTCTCGAGTTACCACCCATGGCATAGATATGTCTACCATAAACCGTTTTCTTTGTGATAAATGAATATATTGAAATCAACGCTATTAGAAGAATTACAATATAAGGTAACCCCTCTGCTAAAGACAACCAGAACATAAACAAGTTTATAATTAAAAAGATACTGATGATCTCAAATAAATAAGCTTTGTAACTACTGACATGGAAACTATTCTTTATTTTACTTTTACGATCCAATCGTTTAAAGAACAAATAGAACAATGATGCCGTAACACCAATTATTAATGTTGTTAAGTGTAATGTGCCATTATTAAAAAAGTCCGGAATTGTACCTGATGCAATCGTAATATATAAATCTGGTAAAGCAATCGTTTGACCTTCTAAGATCAGGTTGTTGATGCCTCTAAACACCAACATACCACCCAGTGTAACAATAAATGACGGGATCTTAACATAAGAAATCCAGAAACCTTGCCACATCCCAGCAAGCACACCACAGATAATTGAGAGTCCTATAGATACCAGTACAGGTAAACCTAAAACCACACTAAATAGTGCTGAAGTAGCACTTACAAATGCAACAACGGATCCAACAGATAAATCTATATTGCCTCCAGTTAATATACACAAGAGCATACCTATTGCCAAAATCAGAACATAACTGTTCTGCATGATAATTCTTTGAACATTAATAGGTCTTAGTAAAATACCACCTGATACGATTTGAAAGAATAGCATGATTGTCAATAGTGCAACCAACATGGCATATTGTCTCATATTTTGTTTGATTATTTTCTTTATGTTCTCCATAATACATCCCTTCTAAGAGCTTTGAATAATACATGTCA
Organism: Clostridiales bacterium; assembly: GCA_016342415.1. Lineage (GTDB taxonomy): Bacteria > Bacillota > Clostridia > Peptostreptococcales > Acidaminobacteraceae > JABXKX01. Next base: position 30,305 of record JAEIOD010000003.1, on the reverse strand, counting down.
TAATACTCTCTTGACATGCTTCTTCTATTGGCATTTCACCAACGATAGAGCCTTCGTTCATAACATATATTCGATCACAAATTCCAAGTATTTCTGGCAATTCTGATGAAATGACAATAATACTTTTACCTTGCTCTGCCAGTTCATTAATAATAGAATAAATTTCATATTTTGCACCAACATCAATACCTCTTGTTGGTTCGTCTAATATCAACACATCAGGTTCTGAAAACAGCCATTTTGCTAAGACAACCTTTTGTTGATTACCACCCGATAAATTCCCAGTGTTTTGGAAAATACTAGAGGACTTGATTCTAAGTTTCTCTCTAAAGTTCTTCGCATTTTCCAGTTCTAAATTGGTATTAACAACACCTCGTTTGCTGATTTTCCATAAGTTCGATAAGGAAATATTTTTTCTGATGTCATCAGATAAAATCAATCCCGCCTCTTTTCTATCTTCAGTTAAATAAGCTAGACCATGTCCAATCGCTTCACAGACATCTCCACATTCAATTCTCTGATTGTCTTTCATAATCGTTCCTTGAATATTTTTACCATAGGTTCTACCAAAAATACTCATTGCAAGTTCAGTTCGCCCTGCGCCCATTAATCCAGCGATTCCTAGAATTTCACCTTTTTTTACATGTATAGAGACGTTTTTAATCTTCTGTCTATCTTCATCTAATGGATCATATACAACCCAGTCTTTAATTTCAAAATTTATATCACCAACAGATTTCTTTCGTGTAGGATAACGTTCTACAAGATCACGACCTACCATGCCTTTAATGATTTTATCTTCCGTAATCTCATCAATACCTTTGGTCATAGTCTCTATTGTTGAACCATCTCTTATAACTGTAATTTGATCCGCTATCTTAGTGATTTCATTCAACTTATGAGAAATGATGATACATGTTAAATTTTGCTCTTTATTCAACTCCAGTAGCAACTCTAAAAGTTTATCAGAATCCTCATCATTTAAAGCAGCGGTCGGTTCGTCTAAAATTAACAACTTACAATCTTTGGCAAGTGCTTTAGCAATCTCAACGAGTTGTTGATGACCCACACCAATATCTTTTATCAGAAGATTATGATCTAGATTCAAACCTACTTTTTTCATCAAAGCAGTAGCTTTTTGACTGGTAATACTCCAGTTGATAATACCTTTACTTTGTTGCTCATTGCCTAAGAAGATATTTTCAGAAATTGAGAGATAAGGACTCAAAGCCAATTCTTGGTGTATGATGGCAATACCTTTATCTTCACTATCACCAATGGTTTTAAAATCACAAATTTCTCCATTATAAACAACATCGCCAGTATAACTCCCAAATGGATAAATACCACTTAACACCTTCATGAGTGTTGATTTACCTGCACCATTTTCACCTACAAGCGCATGTATTTCACCTTTTTTCACTTTAAGATTTACTTCATCTAAAGCTTTAACACCTGAAAACTCTTTCGTAATATCAATCATTTCAAGTATATTGTCAGACATAAAAAACTTCCTTTCATATAATGTGCTGTAATGAGAACATTACAGCACACAAATCTTTATTTTATCTGATCTTCAGTATAGTAACCTGAATCAATTAATAACTCTTTGTAGTTGTTAATATCTGCAAATACAGGTTCACATAAGAATGACGGTACAACTTTCACACCATTGTTGTATGTTTCAGTATCGTTTACAGGAACAGTAGTTTCATCCATAATAGCTGATACCATATCAACAACTTGATCTGCTAATGTTCTTGTGTCCTTAAATATAGACATTGACTGTTCACCAGCAAGTAACATCTTAACATTTGTAGTATCACAGTCTTGACCCGTCAGTACTGGATATGCTTTATCTGCAGATCCATAACCTGCAGCTTTTAATGACGCTACAATCCCTTGTGCCAAACTATCATTAGGTGATAACACGATATCTACGTTTTTATCAGAATAAAACGCTGTTAACAAGTTATCCATTCTTGATTGAGCGCCTTCAGATTTCCAACCTTGAATTGCAATTTGCTCCATATCAGTTTGACCTGAATTGATTACCAGTTGACCATTATCGATGTATGGTTTCAAAGTATCCATCGCACCACCATTAAAGAAATAAGCATTATTGTCATCAGGTGATCCACCGAAAACTTCCATATTGAAAGGACCTGCTCCTGATTCTAATGCAAGCGACTCAATAATATATTCACCTTGTATTTGTCCTACTAAGTAATTATCAAATGTCGCATAGAAATCCACGTTTTCAGAATCTCTAATCAAACGATCATATGCAATAATTTTTACATCTTCTTTAGCTGCTTGAGCCAAAGCACCCTTAAGGGCAGTACCATCAATTGAAGCTACTACAATTACTTTTGCACCTCTTGTAATCATATTTTCAATTTGTGATACTTGTTGATCCACTTTGTTATCAGCATATTCTAAAATAACTTCATAACCAGCTTCTTCAAGTTTTGCTTTCATGTTGGCACCATCTTGGTTCCATCTTTGTAAAGATTGTGTTGGCATTGCAACACCGATAACATTGTCTTTGTTGCTTGAACATCCAGTAAATGCAAATGAAAATAGCATTACCATAACCAATAGCATAGAAATCGTTTTCCTCATAATTCTTACCCTCCATTAATAGTTGTATTGTCACATTTAGTATAGGCAAAAACTGGAGAGACTAAAATGGAGTATTTTACGAATAACTTACCTATACTCCTGACTTTTTAAACCCGAATAAAAAAGTAGCATTTTATTGTAATTAATAAAATGCTACTCTACGTTTCTATAAATATCTTCTTCTAAATGAAACAGATCTTTTATTACGGTTTCTTTCATATTATCTTTATTGACTGAAATAACTTTAAACTTGATATACGGCACCTCATATGTACCATCATTGATAGTTTCTGTATAAACTAACGGTTCACCTCTCATCAGTTTTTCGGCGATTGTCATGGCACCATCCGCTAAAACACTGATAGGTTTATAGACCGTCATCAGTTGTTTATCTTCTACGATTCTTTGACAGGCACTGACTTCAGCATCATGTCCTACAACGGGTATTTTTCCTGCTAATCCATGTTCGGATAAAGCACTGATTATACCTTCAGCCAACAAATCATTCGCCCCAATAATGGCATCTATTTGATTGCCATCTTCAAGAAGTTGATTCACCCTTTCATAAGCGAGTTCTTCTCGCCAGCCATCTGCCCAGGACTCATGTATAATTTGAATATCACCGATTTCAATATACGGTTTTAAAATATTATGGTAGCCTTCATTAAACATATAACTGTTTAGATCTGTCGGTGCACCATTTATAATGACATAATTACCTTTGGGTACTTTTTCTATTAATGCTTCTGCTAGATACTCTCCCACTAGTACATTGTCAAATGACACATATGCATCCACATTGGCATTATTGATCATTCTATCATACGCAATGACAATCACTTGATGTTTCTTAGCATAGGTTATGCTGTCTCCTAAAGCGTCTTTATCCGTTGGAATAATAAAAATTACTTTCGCCCCTGCATCCACAAGACTTACAATTTGCTTGTTCTGTTTCTCTGCATTTTCAAATGAATTGGTCACTTCAACTCTATACCCCAACGCTTCAGCATTGGATTTTAAGATATTAACATCCTTTTTCCATCTTTCTATCACCATAGAATCAACACTAAAACCAATCATAATATCAACTGGAGATGATTCAGTTGCCACAGGTAAATCAATATCCTGTTTATTTAAGATAAGGACAATACCGACAATAAGGATAACGATAGGGATTAAAATAATATACCATTTATTCTTCATAGGCTACCTCTGATATTCTTTTGGTGTCATACCAACTATTTTTTTAAACAATCTGCTGAAATAATTCGGATCGTTATATCCAATGGAATAGGCAATATTCTTAATGGATTCATTATTTTCTTTAAGCATTACTTTAGCTTTATTCAAGCGATGATCGGTTAGATAATCTATAAAATTAAGCCCCATCTCATCTTTGAATATCTTACTGAAATAATGCGGACTAATTGAAACTTCTTCAGCAACATCTTTAAGCCTAATATCATCACTATAATGGTTCTTTATATAGTCAATGGCATCGGTTACCACTTGGGAAGCTTTCTGTGATTTCTCATTTCTGATGAACTCGGTTATTTGCAATGTATTTTCTATTATCTTATTTTTCAAATCGATAAGATTTTGAGTATTCATCACTTCATCCAAGTAGGTATGCTCAAAATAACATTTGCTTTCGACATCATTTCTATACACGATCATATTTAGAATAACCATGAGTTCCATCGATATATTTCTGATAACATCGGGCTTTTCATTATAAACTTCAAATAGTTTTTTATAGAATTTCTGTATCAGCGCTTGTACTTCCAGAGTCTTTCCATCTTCAACCTGTTCCATAATCACTTCTTCTGCAGCCTTTATCTCCGCGTAAGAATAACCGCTCACGTCTTTATGAATATGAACCACATCTTCAATATGCAAAATGTTCTCATCGGTTATTTTTCTTAAAACTTTTAACGCCTCTTGATAAGAAGCATTCAAATGATTGACCGCATAGCTACTTCCTATCCCAATAATCATTTTGCAGCTTAACAGACTGCTAAGACTCTTGTAAAGACTTTCTGCCAAATCTACAGCATATACCCTTTGCTGATACTCTGATAATTTCTGGTTATCTTTGATGACGATAACAATTCTATTCACCATTAAAGGACCTACAATCGCGTCACACTTAAACTTAATAGTATTTCTAATGCTCTGATACTTACCGTCATTTTCTATCGCTTTCGAGCCATCAACATCTAAAAAATCGATAACCATGACATAACCATTTAAATCGTTAATCTTTAGAAAATCACTGTAATAAGATCTAGAATTGTTTTGATCTACATTTAGTAAAATCGAATAAATAAAACCACATTCAATAATCGGATGCATTCTATCCAATTTTTCTTGAATATTCAGTACGTTCATACGTTTAAGTCTTTCGTTATCAATTTCCTTGATGATATTGTTAAGAACATCTTGTAATCTAGTGTCATTAATGGGTTTGGATATATAATCTTTTACCCCAATCGTCAAGGCTTCCTTAGCATACTCAAATTGTTCAAATGCTGAAACAATAATAAATTTTGTATTGCTTTGAATGTCTTTTATTTCTTTTATGGTTTCCAAACCATTGATACCTGGCATCTGGATATCCATTAAAACGATATCTGGTTTCTGTTCTTCAAAATAAAGTAAAGCTTCTCTACCATTTTTAGCCTCAGCGACTATTTTCAAAGTACCACCAAAAAAGTCGTTAATGGTATATCTCAAGCCTTCTCTTACAATTTGTTCATCATCAACAATCATGATTTTCAGCATATGTCACCTCTATCTTGTGGGAGAATGATTTTTACAATCGTACCTTCATTTTCTGTACTTTCAATTTTGATCAAGTCTTTTCTCTTATAAAACATCTCAAGACGCTTTTTTACATTTTTAATGCCTATACCTGTAGAATATCGGCTCTCTACTTTTTCATGATCCTCAAACAACTTGGTTAGAACAGAAGAAGACATACCGATACCATCGTCACTTATTATCACTTCTACTTCTAATGAACGGTCTAATACAGTAATCATGAGATGACCTTCCGTTTCCTTATGGGATAATCCATGAATGTATGCATTTTCCACAAAGGGTTGTAAAATTAGTGGGGGCATGACAACATCAAGACCACTCTGATCGACATCAAACTCAAACCGGATCATCTCTCCAAATCGCACACTTAATAACTCCAAATAGTCTTTGATATTGTCCACTTCATAAGCCAATGTCACTTGAGAATGTAGTTCTTTTACATTGTATCTGAACAGTCTTGACATACTCTCTAGGAATTCATTAGTTCTTTTTGCACTTTCAATTTTTGATAATTGAACAGCGGCATTGATTGTATTAAACAGAAAATGAGGATTCATCTGAGACTGCAAAGCATACATATGTGATTGTTCCAGTAAATTCTGCATTTTAAGATTCTCTAATTCCTGATCCTTTAGTTTGGCCTCAGTTTCAGACTTTTCTTTCAAATCATCAAAATGACTTTGTATTGATTTCTTCATTTTATTGAATGTTATGGCCAACAACTCTATTTCATCATTACTTGAAACCGAAACATCTTCAATATCATATTGTCCACTGGAGATTTCTTCTGCGGAATGTGATAAATTCATTATAGGACGAATCATGCGATTGCTTGTTTTATAAACAATCATAAGTGACAACGCAATCAAATCTATTATCAACAACATATTATATAGATTAGCTTGACTAGCTTGTCTACTCATTTCATCAAACGTACTCGCGTTTCTACTCAGTTGCCTGTTATTGAGTTCACCTACATATTGATTAACGTATTCTTTTATGGTCATCATTTCATTGTAGTGATAAGTATAACCTACAACATTTGATTTTCTTTTAGAATCAACAGCCCATTCTGATTCAAAAATATACTCATCAATCATATTTTTGATATCAATAAACATCAACTCTTCTTCAGTAAAATTAGTAATTTGCTCTGTAATTCTCTGACTGGACTCTTGTAAAACTTCTACATTGTACATATATTGATTTAAGTTGTCAGAGTTCTTTGTCGAGAGATATAATAACAACTCATCATCTACATCATCTAACCGGTTCTTCAAATCATCAAGCAGTAAATTTCTATAAAACATTTCATCGATTTGATCTTGATAATATCTGGCATGATTCCATGAAAACAAAGCAATAACGGCCATTAAAGTTATTAAAACTGCATAATTAAAAAACAATCTGAACTTTATACTATTTTGAATTTTAATTTTCATTAGTTTTTCCTTCTAGATAATCCATTATGTTTTCCTTTGATAAAATATCAACATGTATATTTTGATAAGAAGAAACAAAATCTCCGTTTTTATAATCTATGAGATTTTTTATAACGTTATAACCCATATCTTCAATATCAGGTACCACTGTAGCATAAATGACTTTTCGTTTTATATAATCCAGTATTTCAGCATTTTCTCCAAAAGCAATCACTTGAATCTTTTCCAGTTCATTGGCGTCTTTAAGTGCTTGTATAACACCTAATGACTCTTCACTGTTATTGCAAATAATAGAAACAATATCAGGATACTTATCTAGAAGTGTCTTTGTGACACCTTCTGCGTTAAGGATATTTTCACCTTCATACTCCATCGCTTCTACTTTCACTTGATAATGTCTGTTCAGTTCATCGTTTAGAGCAACAGCTTGATCTTTAATTGATTCATCAATACTGTCAAACATAATCACTGTACCACTATCAAAATTTAGGCTTTGTAATCTATCCTTGAGTATAATCCCAATCTGAGTACCGATCTGATATCGATTAAAAGAAATAAAACTCAACCGCTCTGCTTGTGGTATCTTGGTTTCTATTGTGACTACTGGAATAGACTTTTCGTTGGCTTTGGCCAATATTTTATTAAATTTTTCATCCTCTAAAGCTTGAATGACGATACCATCTACTTTAGATCGTATCCCTATATCAAATTGATCCAGTATATCCTCGTTTTTACTGTCACCACTAAATGGCCAGTATTCATAGGCAATATTGTATTCAACAGCACTTCTTTCAATACCATTCTTAAGAGTTTCTACATAACTCGGGTCCGATCCGTCAACGATGACCATCACACGATAATCTGGAGGGTTTAGTATACTAAACCTCTCATTTGAAGAGTCATCAAATTTAATTTTTGTATAATTGGAAACAATTAAAATTGCAGTTATAATCAAAACGATTACAAACAATCCAATCATAAAATTGCTAACGATTTTTCTCAAAATAGTCTCCTTAAGTCGTACTTTTAGTTTACCATAAAAACAAAAGATAGCTTAAAGAAACTCTTTAAGCTAAGTGATCAATTATTAAAATAAGGTTTTAAGCAGTCATATAACTTTTGATACTTCTTGTGTTTTTCTAGATACTTAATATGATTGTCCATATTTGGAACAACCGTATCAACCGTTTTAATGATTTGAGTTGTTGCTTCCTTAACAGAATCAAAAGCACCATCACCTACTGCAGCTAAGATCGCAGCACCTAACGCACCACCTTGATTCGTATTGATACCAACAATTTCATGGCCGAAAACATCCGCTAGAATTTGTCGCCACTTCATGCTCTTTGCACCGCCACCAATCACCCTAATTTCATCCACTGGAATGTTTAAATCCACTAAAAGGTCTAATGAATCTTTTAATCCGAATGAAACACCTTCTAAGACTGCTTTCGTCATATCGTGTCTATCGGTTGTCATATCCATACCAACAAAAGTACCTCTAGCATTTGGATCTGGATATGGCGTTCTTTCACCCATCAAATAAGGCAAGAAGACAACTTCTGATATTGTTTCGTCTACTTCCTCAAGCAGTACATCAAATTCTACTTTAGAACCTTGTTCTACCCACCACTTCAAACAATTCGCAGCAGATAACATCACACCCATTGTATGATAATGTCCATTGGCATGACAAAAGGCATGCAGTCTGTTGTCATCATCTACTTTGTACTCATCATGAGCAGCAAATACAACCCCTGAGGTACCCAGTGTAACTGAAACAATACCTTCTTTTACTGTACCGGTTCCAATAGCGCCAGCTGCTTGATCACCAGCACCACCAACAACTATGACGTCTTGTGAAAGGTCCAATAAGGATTTGACTTCTTCACTCAACATACCTGTAACTTCATATGACTCATAAAGTTCAGGTAGCTGTATTTCAGTAATACCAATGAAAGACAACATCTCTTTTGAGTATTCTTTATGTTCAATATCCAATAACAGCATACCAGAAGCATCAGAATAATCCGTAGCATAAACTCCTGTTAACTTGTATCTTATATAATCCTTAGGCAGTAAAATCACTTCTATTTGATTAAAAAGATCAGGATGATTCTTTTTTAACCATATGAGTTTTGGTGCAGTAAAACCTGGTAAGGCTTTATTGCCTACTAGATCACTCAGTTTTTCTTTGCCAAAATATTTAGTGATTTCATCGCATTCTTCCTGAGTACGTTGATCGCACCATAAGATTGCCGGTGTTAAAACATATCCCTCTTTTCCAAGTGCCACCATGCCATGCATTTGACCACTAAATCCAATACCTTTAATCTCTGATTTGTGTGATTCATTATCCGAAATCAGCTTTTTTAAAGCTTGTACTGTGCCTTGCCACCAGTCAATTGGATTTTGCTCGGCCCAATTTTCTTTTGGATAACTAACAGCATATTCACTCGTTTTTTCATCTACTATTGTACCATCTGTCGTCATAAGTAACACTTTCACAGAAGACGTCCCCAGATCAATTCCTATATACATGTTTACTCCTTTAGAAATCAAACATGTCCTTTAGAGGTAAGAGACTGCCACCGAGTACAGCACTTTTGGGTGCTAACTTTGATAATACAATCTTGTTGTCATTCGACTCTAAAATTGAATGATTTCGTTTCATATATTCGTTTATAAAGGGTTCAATTTCCAATAAATACTTAGCAATTTCACCACCAATAATTATCTTCTCAGGATCCAATCCCAATACTATATTTTCTATACCAATTGTTAAATAGTCAAAATAAACACTAAGTGCTTCATTAACATCTGAAGAACCCTCTGAATATTCATCAAAAAAAGCTCTTAAATCGGGTAAAATATCGCCTGATATTTCTTGATAATGTTTCAGCAAAGCTCTTTCAGATGCAAATAACTCCCAACACCCTTTTCTACCACAACTACACTTGATATCCTTATCAGATATCCTCATATGACCAAACTCTCCAGCTTTCTTAAAGGATCCTTTTGAGACGGCATGATTGGTGATAATACCACAACCTACACCGTCGGTAATCGAGATGTAAATCACATCATCCGATTGTTTGGCTTCGCCTAAAATCAATTCAGCAAAAGCTGCTACATTGGCTTCATTCTCTAAGTACAATGGCAATCCAAGTGACGCTTCAAAAGCTTCAAAAGAATAGTTTTCCACTTTAAGATTTGGCGCATTGATTAAAATGTTCTTTTCTTCATCTACTACCCCAGGTAGAGATAGCCCAACACCAACACATCTGGATTTATCAATAATATGTTTCTTTAGCAGTCTATTAATATGTTCTTCTACCAATGCTAAAGTTGCAGTCATATCGCCATTTTCAACTTTGAAATCATCATGATCTATGATTTCTGAAGATAAATTTGTCAGTATCATAGACACTCTATGAGGTGATATATCAACACCAATGGATACTAAAGCATTTTTTACAAACTGAAGCATAATCGGTTTTCTACCACCAGTGCTTTTTGCAATACCAACACTTTCAATTAATCCTTCTTCCAAAAGCTCTTTGATATTACTCGTAACCGTGGTAATGCTCAGTCCCAACATTTGAACCAAATCATTTTTTTGTACAACTTCATATTCTCTAAATGCTTTTAGTATATTGGCTCTATTTAATACTTTTATTTGTTTCTGATTTATTTTTTCATCTACTTTTATTTTCAATTTAATCACCTCATTACAATTATATAGAATGAGCGCTTGATTATCTATAAATATATTGATTTAGTATGTTTTCTAATAATTCTTGACGACCTGAGGTGTTTTTTATATCTCCCAATCCAAGTGCATAGTTTTCCAACTCCTCAAATCCTACTTCTTTATTGATGATTTGTTTTCCAATACCAGTCTCATAACTGGCATAACGCTCTTTAGTAAAGTTATCAAATACACCATCTTTTATTAAATTATCCGCAATAATCAAACCTCTGGCAAAAGTATCCATTCCAGCAATGTATCCATAGAATAAATCTACCGGCTCAAATGATCCTCTTCTCACTTTCGAGTCAAAGTTCAATCCACCTGGTGCAATACCACCATTTTTCAGGACTTCTATCATTGCTAAAACAGCATCATAAATATTTGTTGGGAATTGATCCGTATCCCATCCTAAGAGTAAATCTCCTTGATTTGCATCAATTGAGCCCAAAGCGCCATTGATTCTACACATATTCAATTCATGATCAAATGTATGCATTGCTAAAGTTGCATGATTTGCTTCAATATTTAGTTTAAAATGATCTTGTAGATTGTACTTTCTCAAGAATCCTAAAACAGTGGCCGTATCAAAGTCATATTGATGTTTAGTTGGCTCTTTTGGTTTCGGTTCAATTAATAATTGGCCAGTAAATCCTATTTTTTCTTTATAATCTACTGCCATCTGTAAAAATCTAGCCAAGTTGTCCAGTTCCAATTCTGTATTGGTGTTTAGAAGTGTTTCATATCCTTCTCTACCACCCCAGAACACATAATTTTCTCCACCAAGCCTCATAGTGATTTCCATTGCTTTTTTTACTTGTGCCGCAGCATAAGCAAAGACATCAGCATTCGGAGATGTTGAAGCACCGTGTACAAATCTTGGATGTGTAAAAGCATTTGTTGTACCCCATAAACACTTAATTCCAGTTTTCTTCATCAATTCTTCAATATAATCTACAATGATATCCAAATTAGCATGTTTTTCTTTCAGATTTTTACCTTCAGGTGCAATGTCTAAATCATGGAAGCAAAAATATTCCATCCCCAGCTTCTCCATAAATTCAAAACCGATATCAGCACGTAATTTAGCTTGTTCAATACCGTCTAACTCGTTCCACGGTCTTTCCATTGTTGCTGCACCAAAGGGATCTGAACCATCACCCGTTAACGTATGCCAATAACTCATAGCAAATCTCAAATGTTCTTTCATTGGCTTACCGGCCACTATTTGATCTGGATTATAATACTTAAATGCCAATGAATTGTCTGAATCGGGACCTTCAAATTTAATTTTATCGATTGTATCAAATAATTTCATTATGTTCCTCCACCTTTTTAAAGTCGTTTTAATAAGTTTATACCATAAGGATACACCACCAAGAATACTTTTTCAACCCGTTTTAAAAAGAAAACAAAAAAAATAAACTAATTTGACTAGTTTATTCCCAAATCCTTATTTTTCTTTTGTTTTATCAAGTAATCTATTGATACTCTCTTTTATATGCTCTGGCAAATCAGCATCCAATCCGCGTTTTAAAAGTTCAGGATATAAGATATCATGATTTTTAAAGTAAGTATTCAAAAGATCTACCTTCACTTCTTTATTCGGTATCATTTGATACAATATAAACCATTCTTCTAATGATGACACGGGAATATTTACACCACTTAACGCCATATGAGAAACAACAGATTTTTGATCGAAGGGATATGGATAACTGCAATTATGATTGTTTATGACCATCTCACTCATCATATCTATTTCCACACCGTTTATATCAAATTCTCCAAAGTATTCATTACTATACGTCGGAATCTCTTTGGTAAATTGTTTTGTACCAAGAGTTAACAATAGTTCTTCAGCCTTTTTTACATCCTTACCTTCAATAACAATATCGATATCGTTAACCTTGTCTACGATGCCATTGTGATAAAGTACAAGTGATGCTCCAACTGCCCAGTTCAGTTCTGCCTCATTAAATAAAGTAGCTATCGTCTTTAAAACATCTTCCAACACTTTTCTCATTTTAACTCCTATACTATTCCATGAACTTGAAAAAGTCATATCCCAATTCAACCGGCCAGCTGGCTTTTAATTTATAATTTTTAAAGCCTTCATCTTTGGTATGGGTCAAAATCGAAATATACCTATTTTGTATTATATCAATATTAATATACCGTGTTCTCCCATGAATATCAAAACGATAATTACTATAATTCGTTGAATAACTATATGAATCAGCACCCTTTTTCCAAGTCATTTGATTAAAAATCTCTACAAATTCACGGATTTTTTCGTCGTCGGTTATAGTAAACTTATCTGAGTAATTCGAAAAAAGCCCATTGTCATTAACGGACACTTCAATGGATTCAATTTCATCAACTGTAATATCTGACACTATTTCATTAACCTCTTTTTTGTATGTCAAATAATTCTTTATAAATAAAACAGTTATCAGTACCACTATCAATATCAAGTAGTGTTTTATCTTAAATTCATATCGTTTCATAAGATCCCCTGCTTCAACATGCAGTCATTGCTCCAAAAACAAATACCCTGATAAAATCAAGGCATTTGTTACTCATGTTTATTATACATCGTTGGCTAATCTTAGTGTTTCGATTGTATCCTCCGAAAAATACTCCATGGCTGTTTCAATAATATCCTTATCGTTTTTTATCGTATTGAGTATATTGATGACAACAACACTTTTTACATAATCATCGCCTTCTAATAACATCAACTCAATAATTTTTACAAATCTCTCAACTTCATTGGAATTCTCTGTTCTTCTAAGCAACCTGCAAAGCGGTCCACAGATTTCCTCATCGAAAAAAATATGACCTAAAAAAATACCATTTAACTCTATGTGTCTTTCTACCGTATGTTTTTTATTCGGAAACTCCTTTTTATACATATCAACAAAATAATCAATTGAATACATACAGCCTCTTTTCTCTTATCCAGTAATATTACAAAACAAATCAATGACCATCATCATTCGTCTTATAAACCCATTATACCCAATATTCCACAAAATTCCATATATATCGTGCATTTAATCCATAAACCATGGCGTTTTTGAATTCAAATGCTCTTTAAAGCTCTCCAAAGGCAATTGAATCTCAATTAATCCTGCTGCATATGGACCAATATCGTATGGATTGTAATATATTATCAATCCCTCTAAATTTAATTTGTAATCATAGACATCTCTCTTAAAATATGCAACAACTTCTTCATCTGTTAATTCTGATAAGTTCACATAAAGTCGTTCTGATAAATCCTGAGATGCCAGAACAACGTCTTTAATAGAAAAGGCAATCACTTCATCCATATTGGTATCTACATCAAATAAATCACTTAAACTGATCAGTTCACCTGTCTTTAAATCATAATTATAACTCGTGTTGCCGTAGTTTCCATGTGCAGCACCTAATCCATACCAATAGTAAGACTGAGTAATCTCAAGAATACCATTAAACTCCGAAACATCAAATCCAACACTACTGATACTATAATAAAGTCCGCTTTCCTCATCTAAATCATTAGCAACATCAAATAAATCATCGATGCTGTTATTTATTTTTTTTTCAACTTCACTATCACTATAAGCTAGAAGCGGATAAAATACAGGGTTAATACCTGCTCCTTTAAACTTGGTTAATACCAAGCCATCTTCTAATGTATAACTAGTAGATAATCTTTTAAGAATTTTATCTTCATTTGCATAGATTGTATAAGTACCATCATATGAATCATGATTAAAAACAATAATGTCTCCTATAACATGAATCTTAAACGGTCCATCAATCGCTAAGTCACTCAATACTTTTTCGTTTTTTTGAACGTCCAGGAAATAATATTCTATACCATCATATACATAGAAAGTGTCATCTTTGACATGTTCTATTATATAAAAATCAAAACCCGTAAGCGCTTCTGCTCTTGAAAAAATAGCCTTTTTATATGTCTGTTCGGAATACTGTTTGTAATTCAAATCATAATCATCAAAAGCTGCTACTGCAAAATAATTCTCATGAAGTTGTTTTAAATCATAGTAATACGGATCGATAAGAATATGACCCTCTGTATCCATCAATCCCAAAGCGTATATTGAGTCATAATAGCTTTCAATCTTGTCAGTTTTGTTACCAATAACAAAATAATCCTCAACGTATTCTATCGAATCATATGTTTCTTCTGTTAGTTTTATACCTTCTTTAAGAATACTTAAACTCTCATCTAGTCCCTTTTGTATCTCAAAAGCCGTATTGGACAAAATCATTTCAAATTCTCTTATGTCATAATCCTCTGATTCAAGTTTGACAACCTCTTTTGTTTGAGCATCAAAATAATTTTGGTTATTCCCATCATGTATTTGTAAAAATCCGTTCATATCTAAATAAACGGTCATCTCTTTTCCAAAGGTATAAAAAACATGACCTTTATAATCCAAAATATTCTGAACTTCTTCTTGAGTTTGTCCAAAAATTAGATCCCCACCACCTATAAATAGAGACTTATAAATGCCAAACGGAATCAGTTCTTGACCCAGTTCATCAATAACACCTATTTGCTCGTTCTTTGATACAATTGCAAATCCATAAATTTCATCAAAGAAAACGGGTTGATCATATTGAAAATCTATAATTATCAAATTTAAATTATCACTTGAAGCATAACCCCATTTTTTTTCTCCATCAATCATTTTAGACACTGGCAGAAGTTTCACTTCATCAACAATATCATCCTCAATAATATCTTCCTCAGAATCACTTTTTTCATTTTGATCATTGCTCTCTTCTACTACATTATCAACTACATTATTTATATCATTATTAATTGCTTCCTGATGACATGAAATCATAGAAACTGTCAACATGCCTATTACAATTAGTTTATTGATTTTCATTCTACACTTCCCTTCACCTTTCATCTTACAGATTTTGATGAAATATTCAATTAAACAAGAAAGAGTTAAGAATTTCATAATCAAAATATAAGATATAACAAATTTGTTATAAAACTTTTCTGTACAATTGTATTATTCCCTTTAATTATCCTGTATCATTGAATAAGGAGAAATCCTAACTTTGGTCATGCATATCTCACAACCCAAAACGAGACTTACTAACTTATCAGTTCAACCAACTGTAAACTCTATGTTTCTAAGTAAATGCATGAAAGCTGATGGCTTCTCAACCATCAGCTTTCCAAAGTTCAAATTTTAATAGTATAGTCTATAATAGCTTCTTCCTTCTCACCTATCACTTCTACGTAAACTCTATCCACAATTGTTTCAAATGAAAGTTCCAATGCACTTATTTCTTTATAAGCTGCTAACAGGTCTTTTCCATTTTCAAATCGACCGATTGTAATATGTGGTTTATAATCCCATGATGCTTGAAAGGGCTTTAGTTGACCTTGATACAATTCATCTGACAAGGATTTTAAAATATCTTTCCCTTCATCGATTGATAAAAATAGGTAATACCCATATTCCGTATTGGTTTCAACACGACTTACTGATAGTTTAAAGGGTTTAAAGTTTTTCAGTTTCAACTCAATTTCTTCTCTCAATACCTCCCTTTTTATATCACTTTCAAATGGAAATACCAAAGTAATATGAGGTTCAATCAATCCATATAAGTAATCATATTTTTTTCTTATAGATTCAATAATATCTGTTTCTTTAAATCTTGGAAATACATGTATACATCTCATTTTATCTTTTCCTCTTTTCACTCTACTTATTGTACACTATATTTTAACATACAAATACTTCAAAAATTATTTTTCCTGTTCTTGACAGCTTTTTTTGAATATGATACTATACCTAGTGTAACAAGGTATCGGAATACGAGGTATGATATGAATAAGGAATTACTAAAAGGCACCACTGAAGTTATGGTATTAAAAATGCTTGCTCGAGAACCTATGTATGGTTATGGTATGATCAAAAACTTTGAAATCATGTCCAAAGGTACATTTAAGTTTAAGGAAGGCACATTATATCCTTTATTGCATTCTCTAGAAAGAAAGAAGTATATAGAGTCTTTTTGGGATGCTAAAGATGGCAGAAAGAGGAAGTATTACAAAATAACAGATGAAGGTACCAAACAACTAGGAGTAAAAAAAGCTGAATGGGTGGAATTCAGTCAAGCACTCAATGGATTATTGGAGTTTTAAATGACTAATTTAGAAGACAGACGTATACAATCTTTTCTGACACATGTAGAACAACAGATTTTCACGGAACACTCGGCTGACTTGATTAAGGAAGAATTACAAGATCATATCGAATGTTTGATAGAAGACTATAAAGAAAACGATTTATCTGAAGATGAAGCCATATCCAAAGCTTTGCTTCAGATGGGAGATCCCAGAGAAATCGGGTATTCTTTTACAGATTACGATGCTATGAAAAAAAGAAAATATGCAATGATAGGTTTTAAAATCAGCAGTATTATTGCTATATGCATAACTTTGATAATCGGACTATTTAGTTCATCTGGACAAATGGCCATAGAAGATATCACTACCATGATACCCATGATGATAAATTTTATCAATCTATGGATTATTATTACAACAGGTTCTTTAATAATGGGATACTCAATGAAATTTATTGATCTAGACACAACACCCTATCTTATTTTATGGCCGGTAAAAGAACGTTTCAAATGGGAATACTGGTCAATTGCTTTATTCTTTTTACCCATAGTCATGATATTTTTCTTTATCTATTTTTATGAAGAAGGTTTTTCAACACTTACAATAACCGCTTTATGGCCTATGTTAACCATCGGATACGGTATATGGGCGCTGTTTTATAGCGAAAAGTTTAGAATTCCAAAATGTATCGTCGTTAATGAAGGATTTATTATCAAAGGTAGATTTATATCTTGGACAGCAATTTCATCTTATACATGGTCAAAAGACTTTTTAGCAAAAAAACAAGAACATTACAGATTGACACTTAAAAGTTTTCAAACCACTAACAATCAGCAACCAATGAAAAAAGTCCTCAGCATACACAAAAGGCAACAGGCTCATTTACAGGCTTTTTTAAGAGAAAGAGTTTAATATGACATTAGAAACTATAGAACAACATAAAAAATATTGTATAAAGAAAATCATTACATACACCATTCTCATGTTTATATACGCTTTTGTAGCTCTTATTCTTAATGATAGTATTATGGCTTATGTTTACGCTTTCATGATTCTAATAGGGGTTGTCAGTTATAAATCCATGTTGAAGTATGAAAAGGAAAAGAAGCCTATTAGCCATTACAATTGGAAAAGCGAACCCATCATTGCACGTACCAAAAATTATAATCGAGAAGGACTTCAACCTTATCTTGTCTTTATCCTTCCTGTTATGGTATTCTTTTTTCTCTTGTTTTCAGAGTTATTAGAAGAAGTGACTACTGCTCAGATTTTTTTACATATTGTTGTATTTATTGGTATCGGTATCATCATCGTACATTACATTAAAAAGTATCACCAATACCATTTTGTTGCTTTTAAAGAAGGGATTCTGTATCACTATCGACAAATAGAGTACTCTGAGATAAAAAAATATCAATTTATCAAATTAAAAAAAGGTGGTTTCCTATTAGAACTCAATACGGGTAAATCATTTATTACCGTAAGAATGTCTGATATCGACGCCAACCTTATAAAGATATATTTCTAGGCGAAGTTTACTTCGCCTATTCATCCACTTTTTTAGTCAATTTTATGTTAAAACTAATACCTGCAGCGAGAAAACCAATTATTAAAATAATCAAGTCAATCCAAAAGGGTGTCTTAATTATAAAAGCAATTGACATACAAACTGCAATTAATAAACAACCTCTTCCAAAAGTATCAAAGAAAAGTTTCGAAATTCTTTTTCTTTCTTCAGGATCCATTTCAGCGGCTTGTTTATAAGTGAAATTATTGATCCAGTAAATACGTTCTTTTCTATAGATAACCCATGACATATACCACATTACCAAGCTGATATCTAGATAAACAATCTTTATAAATATACTTGAAGACACCCTACCGTTCAAAAAAATTGGTAAGCCCATACTTGAAACCATCATAAATACCAAAATAAGGACAAATGAAATATAAGTTTTAGATTCATATTTTTCCATAACATACCTCCTAAGTCTATTGTATCAAATAAATACTATTCTTAAAGCATATAACACAAAAGTGTCAATATTTTACTTCAAAGCTCACATTTTCATATGGCAATCATTAGATTCAAAAAGTATTTTCGTCTAACAAAAAACACCTATCATTTAGGTGTTCTATCATTATACGACTATAAGGTATGCAGTATTTAGAATCATTATGAAAAAATTATCTGAATGACTTATAAATCATATAACCGAAAACTACACCAATACCGTTTAAGATGATATCATCAATATCAAAAACGCCCAGTGACAACAACAGTTGCAAGGTTTCAAAAGAGATGCTTGTCAGCAATCCAACAACAATAACATTCTTAAACTGTCTATGTTTTGTAAGCGCTGGTAGAAAATATCCCAGTGGTATAAAGAGCAGAATGCCCATCCCCAAGTTTTTCATCGCTATTTTAAAATAAGCATCCATGTATACTAATATATGTTTAAAGGGTATAAAATTTGCCATTTTTAAATTGTCTGCAATACGACCTACACTGATGGCTCTTATTGCATCATCTATTTGATTAAACGGCATTTTAAATAGAATCATTTTTATTAATACCACACAATATACAATGAATAACAACCATACTATTGGTTTTGATTTTTTTGTCATAATACCCTTCCTTAAACCATTAACTTAAATATAAGTTTTTCTGTTTCTCCTGAAATCGCCATATCATTATCTTTTGGCAATTCTGCCTTCTCAACAAATACAGCACCGGCTTTCTCACATGTTCTTTTAGAAGCAATATTGTCCGGGTTACATGTAATGATCAGATGAGTCATTTTATGCTTTTTAGCAAGTTCTTTCAATAACAATACCGCTTTTGTAGCAAAACCATGTCCTCTATAAGCTTCCTTTATGGTGTAACCGACATTCCCTCCATAGTAGGTACTTTCATTATAGCCAATACGACAGTCGATACATCCAATAGTAATATCGTCTTTGACTATATCGAAGTAATAGGCAGGGACATAACCTTTTTTCTTATTTTCATCTGCTGTTCTTACTATTACAAGTTCAATTTCGTCATCTTTTAAAGTTTTCATATAAAAATTAAACATCTTACCATTCTCTCTTAAGCACTTGTGCTCTTTTCTCTTGATATTCATCCTCAGTGATCAAACTTTCCATTCGCAAACGTTCTAACGACCTCAGTTTTTCCTCATAATCAAAATCTTCAGCATCGTCAATATCATATAATCCAACACTTTGGTTTGTAAAACCGTTCTTAAAAGATATCATCATATTAAATCCTACAATTGCAAGCCATACTATTGAAAATAATATCATCGGCATAAGCTGCATTTTTATAGCATTCAATAAAAAACCTAATCCAAAAAAACAAAAAAATATACCTACAAAAAACTGCATTTTCGACATGCCTTTTGAAGGTTTAATTGTACGTCTCATAGATACCTCCTCCTTACAATACTAAAATTATACCGAATTATTTCCAAATAAGATAGTCAAAAAGCAAAAGAAACTAGGTGATCAACCTAGGTTATTTTGTTTATGAGTAATTTTTTCGATATTACTTTCGGCAAATAATACCTAAAAACAACTAGCAAGTAATTAATAAAATATCAAAACGAATACACTCGTCAATAAGACAAATGTAACACCGGTTAACCCCATAGCAAGACCACTCATAGCACCTGCTTCATCACTCATCTCCATCGCTTTTGAAGTTCCAATGCCATGAGATGTAGCGCCCATGGAAATCCCTCTAGAGACTTCAGATTTCACTTTCCCAAGTTTCATCACAACAGGTGCAATCGTTGCACCTAAAATACCTGTAATGATAACAGTGATGACTGTAATATCTGGTATACCTTTTAACATCGCACTGACTTCTATTGCCATCGGAGTTGTAATGGATTTTGGTAATAGAGTCATCATCAACTCATTAGAAAAACCAAACAGTTTTGAAAATCCTACAACCATCATTACCGATGATACTATGCTAACCAATATCCCAATCATAATGGGTAGTAAATTTTTTTTTATTGTATCTCTATGTCTGTAGAGTGGTATAGCAAGTAAAACAACCACAGGTCCTAAACTGTTACCGATGAGCTTTCCACCTTCTATATATTCCTCGTAACTTAAAGGAGTCACAAGTATGGTTATAATGATTCCTGTTGCAGCAACTAGAACAGGATTTAATAGTGAATTATTGAAGGACTTTTTAATTTGTAGAGCAATGATATAAAAGAATATGGTTAAACTCAAACCTAGGATGATCATGAACTTTCCCCCTTCGCAAATAAGTCAACAACTTTCGCTGACAATAACATCGAAACGGAAGTTGTTATCACAACAATCATCACCAATGGTAGGATATCCATCTTTATCAAATCAAAGTATTTGAGTATACTGACACCAAATGGTACAAAGAACAAACTCATATGTTTTAGTAAAAAATCACCTGTTTGCTTGATATGATCCAACTTTACAAGTTCTAAAGACAATAATATGTATAAGATACCCATACCAATTAAATTACCCGGAATTACAATAACGGATTCAATAAAATCACTTAATCGGTTCCCTGTAAAATAAATAACAGATATGGTAATAATGGTTTGAATGACTCTAAACATGAGGCCTCTTTTCTATCTAAACTACAGTATAGAGTACGTTGAAGGAGTTGACAATATGAAATTAAAAATAACTACCCAATTGGTAGTTATCTCAGGATATTCTATCGTTAATGATTTCCTCCATTTCAAGCCAGACCTCATCACCTCGATCTTGCTGTCCAATTTCATAGTACATCTTTGATTCTTCATAGAGGGTACCTATAAAATTGATTTCAATACTTGAGAAATATACTTCTAGAGATTTATCTGTCTTATATTGCTCAAATCCACTTTGAATAAATTTTGGAAATGGTGGTATTGCACCATCGAATAAGTTCAAAGGCAATGGTGTGAATTGAGGTATAAATTGTTCCAATAGATCCATTAGAAGTCGCCATGAACGTTTTGCTTCTCCTACCCGTCCGCTTAAAGAGTAACTGTCGGTTTTAATATATAACGCTTTGATTGTTTGTTTAACATGATCACTCATATCATATTGACTTAATCCAATATTATCTTTAAATTGTTTGTAGTTCTTTTCAGTTGTTTTTAGGTCTATCAGAGTCAGGATTTTTTCCCAAACACGAGCGACTTCATCCATACGACCTGACAATTCATAACTTTTTATTATTTCAAAGAGCTGATGAATTTCCTCCTTGTCTTCAATAGACAAATCCAATTCGTTTATATGCATAATTTCAGAAAATCTCTTAAAATCGATCGTAGCATTTTGATTATGGTTATTCTTCTTATCTTTAGACGAAAAAAATAACTTGAATAGTAATGTTGTCTGGTTTTTCATTGTATCTTCTATATATTCAAAAGTCATAATACCCTCCTTCTGTTTATCATAAAAAATAATTATGTCCAAACTGTGTTCCTTCTGTGTAATTACAAGAAAACCTGTACTCATTTTACCGAGTACAGGTTTTTATTATAATTTAAACTTAGCAATTGATAATTCTAAGGTTTCTGCGGCTTCAGCCAAACTTTCGCTTGCACTAGAAACTTCTTGTATGGATGCTAATTGTTCTTCCGTTGAAGCAGACGCCTCTTCTGTAGATGCAGCATTTTCTTCAGAAATTGCCGATAACGACTGCATCACTTCCAAGATTTCAACTTTATTAGTTTCCATCATTTTCACGTTTTCACTCATACTATTTACAGCTTTATCAACAAATACTATCGATTCAGAAATGGTATTAAACTTATCCTCCGTATCGGCTGCTTGAACCATCTGAGCTTCAACTATTTCTTTAACAATAGAAACTTTTGAAACCGCATCGTTTGAGTTGCTGATCAGTGTCTCTACAATGTTATCGATGACTTGAGTCGATTTAGTCGATTGTTCTGCCAACTTTCTGATTTCCTCGGCAACCACTGCAAATCCTCGACCTGCTTCTCCAGCTCTTGCAGCTTCAATTGCCGCATTCAATGCTAATAAATTTGTTTGTTCAGCGATTGAGGCTATCATTTCGGAAGCTTGTCTGATTTCAACAGAACTCGCATTTGTTTTTAAAATAGCTTCATTGATTTCAGTAGTCGCTTTACCACTCTCATCTGATTTCAGAATAAGGTCTTTAACAACATTAATTCCTGTGTTGATTTCCTGATGTACTTTTTCAGTTGCTTCAGTCAAACCAACCATCAAATGTGAGTTTTTGTTGATGCCTTCTCCAACTTCACTTACTTTATCAACACCTTTTTCAGTATCACTCGCTTGATCTAAAGCCCCTTTGGCGAGTTCACTAACGGTACTGGCAATCTCTTCAGAACTCAGAGCTACTTGTTGTGCAGTTGCTGTTAACTCTTCAGCAGAAGTCGATACATGATTTACAACATTTTGCACTTCAAATATAAGTGTCGAAAAGTTCTTTTTCATTTTATCCAAAGCTTGAGTCATTATTCCGATTTCATCACTTTGTTTTAGATATCTATTATGTGTTTTATTTTCTTCAATAGTCAAATCATAATTAGACAACTGTTCTAATTCTTTAGAAACATGTCCAACCGATTTAACAACATACAGACCATTTTTGTAAATCACTACAACAACTAATATTAAAATAATCAATACTACAATCGCTAGTTTTATAATCTCTGTATATATTGTTTTTAAAAGGTCTTTAGAAGGTACAATCACACTGAATGTCCATGATTGATCAAAGCCTTCGATAGGAATATTTTTATAAAACTCAAATGCTTTTTTATCTATATAGTCGTTTTTAACTTCTCTTTCAATCAACTCGTTTTGTTGCAGTTGTTTTGATAAACCAGACTCTAAAATAGTGTTATTAACAGCATTTATCATTTTCTCATCATAATGAGAAATAATCACTCCGTCTTTGTTCATAAGTTGTCCAAATGAATTATCCGTTACACTAATCAAGTCCTGCATTTGATGAAATTGATTCAATGAAATATCAACGCCAACAACCCCTATAAATTTATTGTTTATAATTAAAGGTCTGGAGAAGGAAACTGTCGATACCATCTCACCAGCCAATTCATAACTTGTCGGATTGGTGATATAGGTTTTTTGTGTTTCTTTTGGTATCTTATAATATGGAGAGTTTTCTACATCAAAACACGGTTCTAAAACAAATTCATCACCGACTCTACCAACTGCAGGCATAAACCTTCCATTTTCATCAGAGCCAGGTCCAGTCAAAGACATTCTGTCTTTCGCATCAAAAGCATTTGGCTCAAAAGCAACCCAAGTATATTGATAGTAAGGATTGGAATCTATCATGTCTTGTAATAAATCAATCACGACTTGCCTATCTTTTTTATTGCCCTGCTTAATGCTCTCTAATATGACAGTTAATTCTTCTGTGTCATCAGCAGCTTGGTTTAGAATCCCGCTGATTGCATCAGAATACTTATCTACTGTTAAACCAGCTATTTCTGTTGCTGAATCAATTTCCGTTCGTCCCAAACTGAATAGAAGCATAGTACTAATTACAATAATACTGATTAAGAACATAATAGTATTTAATACAATCAATCTCATTTTTAATTTCATAACTCCCCCTTTTTCTGATACTTATCATTCTACTCGCATCATTCAATTCACGCATTGACAATAAGGGGGGTTTTACAAAAAAATATCTATTTATATAGATTTCATAAAATACATTCTTGCAGGTGTATCCGTTTTACGAAGTAGTCGTAATTCAGAAGGAGGCATACCATACCTTTTTCTAAAACAGGCTACCATATACTTATGATCTGAAAACCCTGTTCTGAAGGAAATATCAGTGATATTCATCTCAGTACTCAAGACATATTTTGTTGCATAATTTACTCTTAATATATCCTTTAGCTGATGGTAATTGTAACCAAATCGATGCTTGATATCTTTTCTTAAATAATCATAATTCAAATCTAGATGTTTACTAATGTCTTTTAAACTGTCTTGACAGTTCAAGCTGTTTATCTCAAAATAATTGAAATACAAGTTCTGGTATCTCAATTTCATTTTTTCACTAAATTCTTTATGTAAATTGCCACAGGCAACGT
The DNA here is from genome assembly GCA_016342415.1 of Clostridiales bacterium. GTDB lineage: Bacteria > Bacillota > Clostridia > Peptostreptococcales > Acidaminobacteraceae > JABXKX01. The sequence goes on along the minus strand of JAEIOD010000003.1, from coordinate 5,360 downwards.
AATCAAAATGTTTGTTCATATGTGCATATAGTTTTTTTAAATATATATTTAGTTCGCTTTTATTTTCAAATACTTCAAATCGAGTAATCGATTCCAATAAGAATCTAAGCTCCTGGTAGACCTCAGGATAGTCTTTTTCATATTGAGCCGAATTACCTGAATAGACTTTACCGTTTGTTTTATAATCAAAATTTTTACATAAATCTCTATCTAATCTTAAAAGGGTTAACAGGTTATGTCCGATATTTTTTTTTATTACAAATGGTGTTTCAGGGTGAATGATTAGCAAATCATTTTTGTGAAGCACTTCATCTTTATTACTCTTATTAACAATGACAGATCCTTCTAAAATTTTTATGAATATCAATTCTTTTTCTAAAAACAATGAAATCTCTTTAACTGTTAAATAACATAATGCAATTTCACCTATCATTAATTTTTACCTCGTTTCATCTATATGCAAACTATCACAGATAGATATATCATATCAAAAATACATTCAAAAAAAATCCAAATCATCAATATTAAATATTATTTTTTTGTAGTGTTTACAAAAATAAAAACCAATGAAGATTCAGTCATCCTCATTGGTCCTTTTGGTTTAATTTTAGCGATTCTAACATCGAAAAGACTGGTTCTGGCTTAGAATAATAATAACCTTGAATGATATTACATCCTAACAGTTCCAATAATTCAACTTGTTCAATGGTTTCAACACCTTCAGCTACAATTTCAAGATCTAAAGCCTGCATCATGCCAATAATCCCATTGAGTAATTTATAAGATTTTTCATCATTTGAAATATTATTGATTAATGTTCTATCGATTTTAATCATGCCGATAGGGAAATCATTCACACACGATAATGAAGAATACCCCGTTCCAAAATCATCCAAGGCAATTTTGATACCGATATCTCTAAGTTGATACAAAGCCTCAAGAATTTTAGGATTTTGTTCGATAAATGATCTTTCTGTGATTTCAATTTCAACATGTCTACCTTCTATGTTATGAAGAATCATTTCTCTATTAATAAACTCTGCTAAGTTTTGATGACATAATTGATACGGTGTGATATTAATACTGACAATAAAATCGGAATATCCAATTTCGATTGCTGCTCTACAAGCATCAAAAGCATCATGTATCACTTTTTCAGAAAGTTTAATGATCATATCAGTGTTTTCTACATCAGCAATAAACTGCCCAGGTGGTATAACAATATCATCTTTTATCCATCTGATTAACGCTTCCGCACCATAATAACACTGCTTATCAACGCTCCATAACAATTGAAAATAAGGTTTTATTTCACCTTTTATTAGTGCCTCACCTAGTTTTTCCTCTAAATCATAATGATTGACAATATTATCAACCGGATTAAAGGTTTCATACATCTCAGTCAATCTTTTTATGAGAGTTTCATTTCTAGACTTCAATGTTTCAATCTGTCCCAAATGCATTTTAATATCCGTTTTATTGTGAGATCCAGGAACGCGTACGACCTTTTGTTTATCATATAAGGATTCAAGAACTTCAAGAGCTTCTAAGTATTTCCCTTGTTTCTTTAAAACCATGCTGTTTGAAAATAAAAACTTCTCGTTTAAAAGTACATTCCTCGTATCAAACTTCTGATCATGTGCGCTTAAATAGTATTTAACCGCACTTTCATAGTCCTGTAGATTCTCACAGATTTCATAAAGATTCAGTAAAATAATTCTATAATTGATCAGTTTCTCATAACCCTCAACTTGTTTAAAATAACTAAGCGAGGTTTCATATACCCGTCTTGAATGTTTAAAACTATTCATTTCAAGCAAAATCAAACCATAAGTCCCATAGACTCTAGCATTAACAAGTGGTACCGAAACATTTTCTAACGCTCGTATGCTTCTTTCAATGTAATAGCGAGCTTGTTCAAAATCACCAATTTTTCTATAGATCAAAGCCATTAAGCGATTTCCTTCAGTAATCAACAACTGATTATTTGACTGGTGTGCCGCTTCAAAGGCTTTAATATACGATTCTAGTGTTTCTATGTAATTATATGTATGGTAGTGATAAAGACCTATACACATATAATAGTAAAACTGATTTTCAGGCAATTCAATACCCATTTTTGTTTGTATGACTTGATTGATTTTATCAAAAGCGTCCTTATCGGTATAGATGGCAGACACAACAAAAAGACACACCAACTCATCCAATGATTCAGTCGTTTCAGAAGTTAAGTGTAGTTTTAACAAATCCTGATATTCTGCTAAAGTTAAACTCTTAGCAGTTTCGATTTTTTCATACAACATATAGCATCCTTTCAAATTTCTATAACAGTATATCACTAAAAATTCATTATTAAAGTAACGTTTTGAGAAAAATATTATTTTTTATTAATAATTATACAAACCTAAACGAGCCTTTACTATTGGATATTTCAATTGCATTTTTTTTGAGAATATCAATACCTAAAACACCATCTAACTCATAATCATTCAACAGTCCTGTAAATCCGGTTTCCAATTGTTTAAATGATATTTGGTAGTCTATCAACTCTAAATCATATGATTTAATGACTTTTACGGCTTGCATATAAGATCCATGTGCTCCAAAATGTTTTTTGTTTTGATATTTCACTATTTTCAGATGATCTTTTTCTATAAGAGTTTCATTAATCCATGACTTTTTTGCCCCTGTATCAAATCCAAAAGTTCTCTGTTCTCCCTGATGATCTAGAGTGATAACCGGAAATGTACTACGAGGAAAATTCAAAGTCTCTTCTGGAAATGCTTCAGATGCTTTGATTAATAGTTTGTCTTTACTAATTGTAAAATCAAACTGACTCAAAATGTCCCATCCTACAATGCCATCTAATTTGTAAACGGTTCGTCCTAATAACGAAAACGTCATTTGGTCTTCCAGAATCAACATGGGAAGATTCTTAAATGTAGCACCTAATACTTCTATACAGTCAAAAGCGCATAACGACATCGACTTCTTATGACCATCCGCTGCACCGACACTCACTTCTTTAATCGTTGTTCCTTCTTTAATAAACAGATTTGAGACACATGAAATTTCAGCACCTGTATCCAACAAGAAATCATACTTTTTCTCATGAATAGTCACTTCAACACATAACATACCCATAATATTTTTCTTTAAGGCATAAACACCACCTTCAGTAGGTTCGACTTTTAAAACTGGCAGTTCGGCTATTATATTGTAAAACTCTTCAGATGCTTCGCTCATTGTAAGGCTGGCACTTTCAACCTCACTAATCAAGTCATCATATCTAGAAAAGTCTTTATTTCGACTCTTTTTTATTTTAGTGATTTTACATCTGCTCATACACTCTCACTTTCTATTTCTGACTAATTTTATTATAACTTATTTTGTTGAATAGTGAAAACGATTGCGTTCGCAATCAAATTAAAGTATAATGATTGCGAACGCAAACATAAAGGAGTATTCATGAAAGATTTATCCTTCGGAAAATATATATCATCAATATATAGAAACCAATGCATCATTATCAATGATATTTGCAAAGACTTGAAAATCAGTAGCGGACAGTATCTGTTCTTAATCAAAGTTGCTGAAAATCCAAATATCACACAAAAAGAATTATCAGAAATGCTTCATTTTGACAGAGCCAATACCAATAGAGCCATAAAGAGATTAGAATCACTGTCGTATCTGGTAGTAACACCCGATTCAAAAGATCAAAGAAACAAACGGAATGTTTTAACCCACGAGGGGTATGAAGTAGCTCAACTACTCAGAAAACGTTTAAAACGTGTAACAGAAGTTTTAACCAGAGGATTTACAGATGATGAGAAGCAATTATTCTCTAAACTTATTGATACCATGGATACAAATGTTCAAAAGGAAGTTCAACTACTTAAAGGAGGCCTTGATGGCTAGACATGACTTAACAATAGGTGATGAAAAACGACTTTTGAAAACATTGACCATTCCGATGATATTTGGTGTATTAGGGTTGGTGGCATTTAACTTAGCCGACACTTATTTTGTCGGACGATTGGGTACCACTCAAATGGCTGCTTTAACCTTTACATTTCCTGTTGTTTTAGTTTTAAACAGTCTGAACTTAGGTCTGGGTGTTGGTGCTTCTGCAGTCATTTCAAAAGCCGTCGGGGAAAAAAATCACGAAAAAATCAAACGATTGTCTTCCGATAGTTTAACCTTAGGTGTCACTTTTGCCATCATCGCTATCATAATAGGATTAATGACCATTGAACCTGTCTTTAGACGGCTGGGTGCAGATGATAGTGTCATGCCTTATATCAGAGATTATATGAGCATTTGGTATTTAGGGGTACCCTTTGTTGTTATTCCGATGATTGGTAATAATATCATCCGAGCTTTAGGGGATACAAAAACACCAAGTATAGTAATGTTGATTGCTGCAATAGGTAATATCATTTTAGATCCTTTGCTCATCTTTGGTATATGGATTTTCCCAGAGATGGGTGTAAAAGGCGCGGCGCTTGCTACTGTTTTTTCCAGAAGTATTACATTTTCAGTCGGCCTTTACGTTCTTATCATCAGAGAAAAAGTTGTTACACCTAAGGTGATTCATATAAAAACACTTCTAAATTCATGGAAGGAAATACTTTTCATAGGACTACCAAATGCCATTGCAAGAATGATTCTTCCAATTGGTTTAGGGATTATAACCGGTTTGATATCTAATTATGGTCATGAAGCAGTTGCCGGTTATGGTATTGCTACAAGGATTGAGTATTTTGCTTTAGCCATTGTCCAGGCATTATCAGCTATTATACCAGTTTATGTCGGTCAAAACTTCGGTGCAAAGAAAATAGATAGGATAAGAACGGGACTTCGTATCAGTCAGAGATTTTCACTACTGTATGGTTTGAGTGCCTATGTACTTCTATTTATAACAGCACCACTGCTGGCATCACTATTTACAAAACAGACCGAAGTATCTTCAGTCATTGTACTCTATTTAAGAGTTGTACCTCTTGGATATGGTCTCCAAGGCGTTATTTTGATTATTGTAGGTGCTTTAAATGCCTTGCGCCATCCATTACAAGCCGCACTGTTAAACCTTGTTCAGATGTTGATTATCTACGTTCCATTGGCATTGCTGTTAAGTTCAATCATGGATATAAAAGGTATCTTCATCGCACTGGTTATTTCATTTGGCATCACGGGATTATTTGCAAATTTCGTACTCAATAAAAACCTCAAATATAAATAATACCGTCATCTGGGAGGCCGCTGAAAAAGTTAGGCTTCATTGGACTAAATGAAAAATAAAGACTGTATGTCACATGATTATCATTATTTCATGTCATACAGTCTTTTTCATTTCA
>JAEIOD010000057.1 GCA_016342415.1 Clostridiales bacterium | reverse complement strand
AAAAAAGAAACCCTTGAAAGCATTGCTAATACAATGTTTCAAGGGTGTTTTTTGTCTGTTTTGCTGCAAAACTTAAGTTACATGTTTGGTGATGATATCGTTGACATTAGTTGTAAAATATAATACATTACTAGTAAGGTAATTATAGATCTTTTGCTCCGACTTACTAAATATTACCTCTTCTTTATATTCCATTATGAGATGTTCTTTATAGATATCCATAATGAGATCTAAGTCAATGTTTTCATTGAGATCCCTAGACGAGAAGTTAGCACTAATTCTACCATAATTAGAATCATAACCGTGTGTAAATTCATCGAGTATATTCCAATCAAGCGGTATTTTAAAACGAACCCCTACATCATCAAATGAAACACTTTTATAAGGTATGTCATTATAATTCTTGTATTGAATAATCGTATTGGCATTTAAGTGGACTTGATTGTTTTCAATTGATTCTGTTGTAAAATCAAAAGCTAAATTTAACAAGTTAAGTGGTACATATAAAGTATCATTTCTAGTTTCGAATTGATTATATTTGTATTTCTTACCATTGATGGAATAGTTGTTGTTTACAACATCAACTTTTACATACGTATTAAGATAATACGCCGTAATCACTTCGTTTTCAAAGACTTGAGCACCTAATGCTTCAAAAGTATTGATTATGGGTACCATAATATTGTCGTTAATTATCAAAGCCGGTTGACTGAGATCAACTGGGATTTGATTGATATATAGATTAACCACTGTATCTTCGCTAAAGACAGAAAAACTTAAAGTGAAGATCAAACAAATGATTAACATGATGCATATTTTTTTCATAAAAACCTACCGATCGTCATATGCATATATCATATCATCATTTGTCCTAAAATTAAACTAAGGAGAACAAATTGGATATTAACAAATTAAAAGATAAAACACTCTTAGATGTCAAAGCTATCGCTAAGGCTATGGGGATGAAAAATGTCTCAAAGTACAATAAAGCTCAGTTGATTGATTTGATCATTGATGGCAATATGACAAAAGAAGAAGAAAAGCCAGAGGAACAGCTTGTGGAACCTGTTGTCAATAGGCAGGCGCCTGAAAAAGAGATGAAATTTGATTTAGAAGTTGACGACAACAGAGAAGTATTGGAACAAGATGAAGCTGAAGGTGTTTTGGAAATCAGTGATTCAGGATTTGGATTTTTGAGATTTTCCAATTTTTTAACCAGTGAATTAGATGTTTATGTTTCGCCATCACAAATCAGAAAGTTCCGAATGAGAACAGGTGACAAGATACAGGGAAAAGTAAGAAAACCTAAAAGAGGTGAGAAGTTCAGGGCTTTGGTTAGGGTGACAAAGATAAACCAAATGCCACCTGAGATGGCTGCCAATAGAGCTAGATTTGATAAACTCACACCAATGTATCCAAATGAACGTTTTGTTTTGGAAGGTGACAGCACAGATATTGCAATGAGAATTATTGATTTGGTATCACCAATTGGAAAAGGTCAACGTGGTATGATTGTTGCACCTCCTAAAGCGGGAAAAACAATTTTACTTCAGAAGATTGCCAAACAAATTACAAAAGAGTACCCGGAAGTTGAATTAATTGTACTATTAATAGATGAAAGACCTGAAGAAGTAACAGAGATGCAACGATCAATTGAGGCAGACGTTATCTATTCGACATTTGATCAATTGCCATCTCATCATATAAAAGTAGCTGAAATGGTAATCAACAGAGCAAAAGCTCTGGTTGAACAAAAGAAAGATGTTGTTATTTTACTGGATAGCATCACACGTCTTGCTAGAGCTTACAACCTTGTGATTCCATCAAGTGGTCGTACACTTACAGGTGGTCTGGATCCGGCTGCTCTGCATAAACCGAAGAGATTTTTAGGTGCGGCTAGAAATATCGAAGAGGGTGGTAGTTTAACCATACTTGCAACTGCATTAATTGAAACAGGAAGTCGAATGGACGATGTCATCTTTGAAGAATTCAAAGGTACGGGTAATATGGAGTTGACATTGTCACGTAAATTATCTGAAAGAAGGATATTCCCGGCGATTGATATCAACAAATCCGGTACTCGAAGAGAAGAACTATTACTTTCAGATGAGGAACTTGAAATCATGAGAAACTTCAGAAGAGATTATTCTTCAGGCAGAAATTCTAATATGACAGAAGCGATCATGTCTAAAATATTATCTTCTAAGAATAACAAAGCTTTTATTGAAGCAAACAAAAGAAAGTAGTGTCATATTTTAATTGACTTTTAAGTTTGATAGTGTATACTTATTATGTTATCTATAGAGATTGATATAATTTTTTAATTATGTTATACTATTGTAGCTTATGGGAAAAACAATGAATATGAAATTCATTATAATAAAGAATTTTAAAAGGAGTGAGGTGAATAAAATGAGAGAAGGCATTCATCCAGATTACAAGAAAGTTGAAGTTCACTGTTCATGTGGAAACACTTTCGAGACTAAATCAACTAAAGATGAAATTAGACTTGAAGTATGTGCTAAGTGTCATCCTTACTACACTGGATCACAGAAGCAACTTGATCGTGGTGGTAGAGCTGACAAGTTCAAGCAAAAGTACGGTATCTAGAATCAGATGTTTACCGAGGCCTAGGTCTCGGTTTTCTATTGTCTTTTTTTAAGAAATTGTGTATTATTAAAGGTGATAGTGTTCATATTCAAACTCGTTTTGGTACAATTCAATAACCGGGATAATCAAAGGGAGTCTAAATGTATACCAGGCAAGGTATAATCTAGGAGGTATGAATTATGAAACAAATGCCAAAGTTAAATTTGGAAAAATCAATGGCTTTATATGAAGAAGCTAAAAAATTGTCACCAGGTGGTTTATTAGGTATCAGAAGACCTTATAACTTTATTGATGGTGAGTACCCTGTATTTATTGATAGAGGATATGATGGTCATATTGTCGATGTAGATGGTAATGATTACATTGATATGTTATGTGCTTATGGACCAATCATCCTAGGTTACAACGAAGCTGAAATCAATGATGCAGTAAAAAAGCAAATGGACAAAGGATTCTGTTTTACAATGGTACAAGAGGTACAAAATACATTAGAAAAGAAACTTATCGATCTAATTCCTTGTGCTGAAAAAGTTGTATTGGCAAAGACTGGTTCAGATGTTACTACTATGGCTGTAAGAATTGCTCGTGGTTACACAGATAGAAACTTAGTTTTAAGATGTGGTTATCACGGATGGCATGACTGGTGTGTTGAAGGACATGGTGGTGTGCCACAAAAGACTCTTGATATGACAAAAGAGTTTGAGTATGGTGATTTAGAAGGTCTAGAAGCACTACTTAAGGCAAATGATGGCGATGTTGCATGTGTGATTATAACACCAGTAGGACATCCTCTTGCTAAGCCAGTTGTTGCACCACCTGCAGGTTACCTTGAAGGTGTTAGAGCTTTAGCTGACAAGTATGATGTAGTACTTATTTTTGATGAAATCAGAACTGGTTTCAGAGTTGCAATGGGTGGTGCTCAAGAAAGATATGGTGTAACACCAGATCTAGCAGTATTCGGTAAAGCAATGGCAAATGGTTATCCAATCAGTGCGTGTGTTGGTAAAGCTGAAATTATGGATGTTTTAGAATCTAAAGTATTTGTAAGTTCAACATTCTTCCCGAACTCACTTGAAATGGTGGCTGCACTTAAATGTATCGAAATCCTTGAAAGAGAAAATGTAATCGATGAGATTTACAGAAAAGGTGAGAGATTCTTAAGTGAATGTGAAAGATTAATCAAGAAATATGATGTACCTGCTTCAGTATCAGGTATACCACCAATGCCATTTATCACATTTGATAAGGCTGATAGTTATAAAGAAAGAAGAGTTAGATTCTTTACTGAGACTATTAGACGTGGTTTATTTATTCAACCATTCCATCATGGATATATTGCGCATAGACATTCGGACGCAGACATTGATGCAGCTTTAAAGGCAATTGAAGAAGCATTAGAAGTTATAGCAACTGAATATCCAAATAAATAAATTTTAAAAGGCCAACAATTGTTGGTCTTTTTTTTTGTTTTCCCTTAATTATGGTTTATAATGGTATAAATGGTTAAGGAGTCTAAAATGGTATCAAATATTATTTTAAGTGAGATTGAATCCTTTCACAGTATATTCAACGAAGTGATACAAGTTCTATTTGGAGACAAAGAGATGAAGATGATATCTTCAGTTCTAATCAGTCCTGAAACAGAGGAATTTATCCTTCAAATGGACTTGCATCAGATGAAACAGCTAAAGCAATTTGCTTTAAGCGAAAATTTCAGAATATACAGACATATTACTTTGAATGAAAATGTGTTGTTATGCCCGCTAAAATCCAAAGACAAACAGTTTGATGACGAAGAGTTTGAATTTGTGTTATCAATTTATTCAAAATGTAATGGTAAACTAAATGGGCTTATTTATGCTGTGGTTCATAGGTCGCAGCAGGAGCATATTATAAATCATTTAAATGATAAAACACGGATGATGCTTTTAGAAAATACGGTTAATTTATTATGCCAAAAATTCTCTGCTTATAATCGTCTGTTTTTTACTGTAAACAATTATTTAGAAATTCTTTCGGTAAAAGATAGAAATATGCCGTCACATATAACCAATGTTGCAAATTTATGTTTAAAGATGGCTCAAAAAGCTAAACTAAGTGTATTGGATACCGTGAAATTGTATATAGCAGCACTTCTTCATGATATTGGGAAATTGTATATACCAGATGAAATCATAAACAATAAGAAGAAGTACACCTATCATGAATATGAAGCTGTCAAAGAACATGCCAAAAGAAGTGCTGAAATGGCAAAATCCGAACTCAGTGATTTACCATTGTTAAATGATGTACCTCAGATCATTCAATGCCATCATGAGCGCTTGGATGGTTCCGGTTACCCTGAAGCATTGGTTGGAGAGGAAATTCCTTATCTGAGTAAATATTTGATGTTAGCTGATTCGGTGGATGCCATGTTAACCCATCGTTCTTATAAAAAACAAAAGGATAGAAAATCAGTGATCAAAGAGTTACAAGACTGTGCTGGGAGGCAATACGATTCACAACTTGTCCCTATAATGATACAAGTTTTAAAAGAATCTAGAAACAAGTACGATATTGAAGAGGTGGTAGGTACAAACTATATTCATAATGTGGCTCTAAGTTATTTTTATGAAAACTTCAATCATCTTGAAACGCTGACGGGTAGTTTGGTCATGCAAAAAAATAAAGGCAAGTTTATTTTAAACAAGCCTTTTGAACAAGACATTCATAAAGTTGAAGGTGCTAAAATATGTTTCTACTACTTAAATGATATTTATGAATATGGCATTGATATAAAACGAAACACAAAAGATCAACTGATCATTGATCGATTTAACTTTGAACCATTAGAGGAACAGTTTGCATTGACTTGGCGTTTGAAAACATCGATGTACTTCAATAAGGGCACGAGGTGGGATGCAAACATCATAAAGATTGGTGGTAGTTCTCTGGTTTTTGAAGTAAAGACAAAACATCTGAACGATGTACTCAAAGAGAGAAAAAATCCTCTGATTGTACCAATTCACTTCAAAGTTGATGAATTAGATGAGTTTGTTGAAATTGAGTGCAAGCTGATGCAACATTTTGTTTTTCGTGATATAACTGTGATGTATACAAAATATATTGCGGTAAAAGACAATAAAAAAGAAAAATTAATAAGAGCCTTATTTAAAAAACAAATATCAGAAAGAAAAACACTTTAAAATCCATTTTGTAATGGATTTTTCTTATTATGAGGTATTTCTATAAAGTGTATGTGATGAAACTATTGATATAACGTTATTACATGAGTTATGAATCAGAAAGTGTTGCTGACATATTTCCTGTGATTAACTTTCTCTAAAGCGGTTAGACAGTTGTTTAAATAGCGCTGAATTTATGCTATGATGGTAACGTATAATTGTCAAAAGTGGAGTAAGGGGTTAATATGTCAAAATTATATTTTAGATATGGCGCTATGAATTGTGGTAAATCGACTGCTATTATGCAAGTTGGTTATAATTATTATGAACGTGGAATGAATGCCATGATAATGAAGCCTATGATTGATACTAAGGGAGATGACAAAGTAGTCTCAAGACTTGGCATTGATAAAAAAGTAGATTTTTTAATATCAGAAAAAGATGATGTTTATGAAATGGTAAAAAAATACAAGGAAACACAAAAGAACATTGATTGTTTGCTTGTAGATGAAGTACAGTTTTTTAAAGCATATCATATAGATCAATTATTAAAAGTAGCAGTGACTCTAAATATTCCAGTTATCTGTTATGGTTTAAGAACAGATTTTCTTATGAATGGATTTGAGGGTTCTGCGAGGTTATTGCTAGTTGCTCATACAATTGAGGAGCTTAAAACAATTTGTACATGTGGTAGAAAAGCCACTTTAAATGGAAGAAAAATTAACGGCAGTTATGTGTTCGAAGGAGAACAGGTTGCTATTGATGGAAAAAACCATGTTGAGTATCAATCTCTTTGTACTTCTTGTTATTTTGAATATCGAGGTGAATAGAAATGTCTAAGAAAAAACCAAAATACACTGCTGTTGGTGGTCAAGCACTGATAGAAGGTATTATGATGCGTGGTAAAGATAAAATTGCCATCACAGTAAGAAAATCAGATGGCGAAATGGTTACAAAAGTAGATTCTATTAAGAAAAACTTTTTAACAAGCTTTGCAAAAATTCCTGTTTTAAGAGGTATTTTTGGATTCATAGCATCAATGATTATTGGTATCAAAGCCCTTAATTATTCTGCAGAGTTCTTTGATGAAGGATCTGAAGTTGAAAAAGGTAAGATTGATTTATGGGTTGAAAAGAAATTTGGAGATAATTCAGACAAGGTTTTTGTAGCCATCTCAATGGTGTTTGCACTTATAATAACCGTTCTGTTCTTTATTGTATTACCAGCGTTTGTGAGTAGTTTACTGAATAATTTATTTACAAATAATCTGGCACTCAGTTTATCTGAAGGTGTCTTTAAATTTGGCTTATTCTTAGGTTATATTGTTTTAATCTCAAAAATGAAAGAGATCAGAAGAGTATTTGAATACCACGGTGCAGAACATAAGACCATTCGTTGTTTTGAGGCTGGTGAAGAATTAACACCAGAAAACGCTGAGAAATTCACGAGACTACATCCAAGATGTGGTACTTCATTTTTACTAATTGTTGTAGTTTTAAGTATTGTTATGTTTGCTTTTTTAGGTAACTTCGGTGCACCACTTCATAGAGCGGCGCTTAAATTGTTGTTTATGCCTTTGGTAGCAGGTATTGCTTATGAAATCATTCAATACGCAGGTAAACATGACAACAAATTTGTTGATATTGTTTCGTGGCCAGGCATGATGTTTCAGAAATTAACGACTGCTGAACCAGATAGAGGGCAGTTAGAAGTGGCGATTGCTGCATTAAAAGCAGTTGTTGATGAAGAGGAAGTACTGGAAAATGAAGCGCATTAATGATATATTAAGACGTGGTGAATCTTTATTAGAGGAAATCACTCAAGATTATAAAATAGATGCTAAACTATTGTTAGAATATGTACTACAAAAAGATAGTTTATATATATTTATGAATAAAGATGAAATTGTTGATGAGGCGTTAATTCATCAATATGACTTATTGCTTGATAGAAGACATTCTGGTGAACCGCTCCAATATATTATTGGTCACCAGTCTTTTATGGGATTAGATTTTAAAGTGGCACCTGGCGTGTTGATTCCGAGAAGTGATACGGAAAATCTAGTTTTAAAAGTTATTGAAAAAATTAAGGAATTTAATTATAAAGAGGTTCTTGATATTGGAACAGGTAGTGGAGCAATCCATATTTCACTGTGTCATTATCTAGAAAATGTGACATGTACAACAGTCGACATTTCAGAAACTGCGATTGCAATTGCAAAAGAAAATGCAGAAAATTTAGGTGTGAGGGATAGAGTTAAGTATGTAAAAAGTGATATTTTTGAAAATATAAATACGAGATTTGATGTCATTGTCTCAAATCCGCCATACATACCTACTAAGGTTATTGATGATTTACAAGAAGAATTGTCACATGAACCTAAAATAGCGTTAGATGGCGGTGAAGACGGGTATGATTTCTACAGAAGGATAATCAATGAGTCTCCAGAATATTTTAATGATACAGGCATACTGGCTTTTGAAGTTGGACATGATCAGAGTCAGGTGATCAAAAGCCTATTAGAATCATCTGGATTTACAAATGTAGAAATACATTGTGATTTAAGTGGTATAGAACGTGTAGTATTGGCACGTTATGAAAGGTTATAGGTGTTAACATGTTTGAAAAATTAGATTTTATAGAAGAGAAGTTTGAAAGTCTTGGTCATAAAGTCGCTGATCCAGAAGTGATAATGGATCATTCATTATGGTTAAAATTATCAAAAGAATATTCAGAATTAACAGCAGTTGTAGAAAAATATAGAGAGTACAAAGAAGTACTTGAAGGTATTAAAGAATCAAAAGAGATTATTGCAGATGGTGATGATCCTGAATTTGTTGAAATGGCAAAAATGGAATTGTCTGAACTTGAAGAAAAAGTAGAAGGCATAGAGTATGAGCTTAAAATGCTGCTTCTACCGAAAGATCCCAACGACGATAACAATATTATAGTTGAGCTAAGAGCTGGTGCTGGTGGAGATGAAGCTGGTATATTTGCTGCTGAATTGATGAGACTATATGTTCGTTATGCAGAAAGCAGACGCTGGAAAGTTGATATCATGGATTATCATGAAACTGGTGTTGGTGGTATTAAAGAAGCATCGTTTATGATCAAAGGTAAAGGCGCTTATTCAAGACTTAAGTTTGAATCTGGTGTACACAGAGTACAAAGAATTCCTAAAACTGAATCGGGTGGAAGAATTCATACATCGACAGCTACAGTTGCGGTGTTGCCAGAAGTTGAAGATGTTGAAATCGAAATTAATCCTAACGATATAAGAGTAGATGTATTTAGAGCATCTGGTAATGGTGGACAATCTGTAAATACAACGGATTCAGCTGTTAGAATTACACATTTACCAACTGGTATGGTTGTTTCATGTCAAGATGGTAAATCTCAAATGAAAAATAAAGACAAAGCGCTTAGTGTATTAAAAGCAAGATTATATGACAAAGAATTATCTGAGCAAAATGCTGAAATTTCTGAAGAAAGAAAAGCACAAGTTGGCTCAGGGGATAGAAGTGCTAAAATTAGAACTTACAACTTCCCACAAGGTAGAATCACAGATCATAGAATCCCATTAACGCTTTATAAGTTAGATTCTTATATGAATGGTGATATCGATGAAATGATCGATGCAATCATCACACACAATCAATCGATTTTATTAAAATCTCTTGGTGAAGATAACTAAAACCCTCGAACTCCTTCTACACTATAAGTAGAAGGAGTTTTTTTTGTTCAATCGATATAAGATCAAGGGGCTTTTTGCGTCTGTGGTAGCGTTTTATGATATGATAAGTATATCTAATATATGGTTGATTTATGAGTCGTATATTACATCAAGTAAATCTATAATTGAAGGAGAAAGGTTATATGAAGTATAAAATTGGTGTGTTGATAGTTGTTATTGTAACAATAATAGGTATGTTGTATTTAGTTAAAGATCAAACACCGAAGGTAGTATCGGAGTATGTGAGTTCGTTATCAGATGATTATGAGATTACAAGCCCTTAAATGAAAATTTAATAGTACATTCTCTTTAGTTGAACTAGACATTAAGTCTTGCACAGTTCCTGTATACTGTT
>JAEIOD010000056.1 GCA_016342415.1 Clostridiales bacterium | reverse complement strand
AGGCCATCACATTAACGCTGAAATGCTATAATCTTTTACCAGCACACATTAATGATCTAGAAAGTCGACTAAAAGAAATAGAACAAAACGATGGTATGAGAGGTGTGGATTATTCTGGTGATGGCATCAGGACCAGCAACATAAATAAAATGACAGAGAATACAGCTCTTAGAAACATAGAAGACAAGATGATTATAGAAAAAGAAATTGTTATTGCTAAAGCAAAATTAGATCGATTAGATGCAGCCATCAATTCTCTTCCAGAGATTGAATCTGATATTATTAAGTATAGATACCAGGAAGGGCTATCGTGGCTTGATATTGGAGATAAAACTCTTTATTCAGAAAGAAGCTGTAACCGTAAACTAATCGATGGAATATGTAAGTTAGCAGTAATATTTTATGGTGATGAAGCTTTAGAGAAGATAGCAATATAAATATGAGCCTATGACAATAAAACTGTCATGGGCTTTTTTGAACGGCAATTAAGATTCATAGAAATAGAAATCTAACAAAAACAGACGATGTTAGATTTATTGGACGAAATTCAAAACATTATAAGAAGAAAGATGAAAATAAAAATCTAACAGAATACACAGTTTGTTAGATTTATGATAGAAAATACCACCTCGGAATTGGACATATTTTACAGATTTTTTTTTGTTCGAAATATATAGGTATACTCAGGTGTAAATTGTTTTTTAGTGTTCTTGCAAATAAAACAAAATAATCATAGAACTATGAGAGGAAATAACTTTATATTATTAAACAGTATGATTCGGTAGAAGAATTAAGATGAATCTCGCTATTAATAACTAATTTAGAATTATATGTATTCTACCGCATTACTTTTTAAAGGAAAAAATAACTTTATTTGACAAATGCGTGTTTTTGGTATAATTTGGTTAATAACTTAGTGGTTTGGGTAGAAAGGTGGAAGAAATGAAAAGAAAAATTTCAATAATACTAATAATAAGTCTATTAATGTTAAGTGGTATGTCGTTTGCAACAATCATTTACAATCCCGATGAAAGTGTTTTTGATTGGCCAACGGCTTCTAAAAGAGTGACTGGTGTATATGGAACACCTCGTTCCAATGGTAGAATACATTCAGGGATTGATATTGGGGCATTATCTGCAGGAACACCAGGTAACTCTATATGGTCGGTATATAGTGGGTATGCTGCTTATGTTGGAAACCAGGGCTATGGAAGGTTAGTCATGGTTAATTCGAGTGTGAATGAATCACCATTCAATGGCTATTATGTTCAGTCAAGATATGTTCACTTGTCAAACTATAGTATAAGCCAAGGTAATTATGTAAGTCAAGGAGGCAATGTTGGAAAGATGGGAGACTCTGGGACACCTGGCCAAGTACATCTTCACTTTGAAATGAGATTAGGCTCACAACTTGCTATGCCAACTAGTCAAAGTTCTAATAATCCAATCAATCCATTGTATTTTTACGATCATTCTACTTTTGTTATGAGATCTGCTCAAACAAATATCTTTGAGGAAGGTTTAAATGAAAGGTTGAATCAGGGATTCAGTTCAGAGATGAAACGAACATCTTCGAAAGATGATGGGGAGTATGGAATTATGAAAGGTATCGTTCTATTTCCAGCTAAGTGGTTGATTAATGCTTCCAATGCTGAATTAAAGAAAGTAAATATTACAAGGGATGAAGTAAATAAATTATTAAAGACAATAGAAATTAATGATCCAATGTATTTAAAATCATTACATAGGTAATAATATGTAATAACGATAAACAATTCTCTTTGCCCATTTCACTAAGTTATAATTTATTAGTTGTATAATTCTTTTAGGAGGAATAAATGAACTTGAAATATTGTATAGTAATTTTTATTGTAGCAATCATGTTGTGTAGTTGTGCCGTTACAGTAGATGAAAAAGCTGAAAATGTAGAAGATGTAGAAGAAAACGTAAATGAGCAGGTTGTTAATCTTAATTTGAGTGAAAGTAAAATGAGTAATGTAACAGAAATTGTCCAAAACTCTGAGAGTAACATAAATGAAGGATATAATATTTCGATTGAACCTATGGATCCTAATACTCAAATTTGTAATCGAATAAACTTTGGGCAAATTGTTGAAGGAGATAAAATATATTTATCTGTTCTTCATGAAAAAAAAGTTGATAACGAAGGTGAACTTAAATATAGTGGTGGAATTTATTCTTTGTCACCGAACAAAATTGAATTGATTTCAGATCAGTATGCTAGATTCTTAACTATTTATAAGGAAAAAATTTACTTTGCTACATATTATGAAAACGGACTATACAGAATGAATTTAGACGGGACAAGTATGGAAAAACTTGATATCGGGATGATTATTGATATCTATATTTCAGATGATATATTATATTACTCAGATTATCCAGGAGATGCAGCATTAAAACTAATCAATTTAAGTAATAATACAAAGGGTAATATGTTAAATTCATTGTCTTATAATATAATCATTAAAGATGAATATTTATACTATATCAATGATGATGATTTTTCAATTTATCAATATAATATTAGTAACAATATAACAGAGAGATTAATCTCGGAAACTGCGAGTAAGTTTTGTGTAGTTAAAGATGATATTTACTTCTTTAGTTCCAGCTTAAAGAGATTCAATATTGCCAGTCAAGAGTTAACAACCTTGAACAAATCACTTGTGGGCTCATTTGTTATTAATGGGAACTGGATATATTACGTTGCTTTGCCAGATAAGGAAAGAGGCTTAGAGAAGGCTAAACTATATCGTATACCTTTGGATGGGACAGAGAATGATAAGGAAATTCTATTAAACGATCTTGAATTTGATGTTTATGATACATTTCTATACATAGCAAAAGATACAATTTATATCACAACGCCTTATGATTCGTCAGAATATTTAGCTTATAATACATTAGAAAATGAAATAACAATCATTACTTATGATTCGTTATTAAAGATGGCTAATTAAGTATTAAACCTCTTTTATATGCAACTCATATATATTATCGAGTTGAACCAATACGTACAGAATTTATTATAGATAATGGATAGCAACTAATTATATTTAATTAAATAGTAGACTAGATGATATACCTTTAATTAGGAGAATTGTCAAGATGATTGGTAAATATAGTCAAAAGATTTTCTTTTACTATGGCAAATTATTAAATCATTTGAAGAAAAAAAATTCAGGACTACGTTATATTTCTGTAGCAAAATTCAAGAAAATATAAGAGGTAAGAAAATTATTATGCTTCTTGAGACACAACACTAAATATCGTTCTAATTCGAGAAATATTATTTTTAATTGGTCCCACTATTTTAATTGAACTAATTAAATAATTTTGTGTGAATATAAGAGATCCTTTAAAGTGTATTATCAAAAGATTATCAGTAGAAGCTGAGGGTCTTTTTCTTTTTATTAATTACTTTAAAGGTTGATAATGATATATGCTCTCAGAAAAAACTAGGTTCTTTTGAGCACTTTTTATTGTTTGCGGGTAGGGTGACCCCGAACTTACTTTAGTTAGGGAAATTTTTATGTTGCCATTTCCGTTTCAAATATAATGAAAAGTATTCAATAACTTATATGATTTATATGACTCTTGATTATATCAAACTGTAACTTGGTGTTACAACTTTAGTTTATCATGGCAATGATGGGAAACTAACAAATTGGAAATAATTGATAGATTTATATCTAAGTATATTAATCTCTGATACAATTGTGTGTAAGGATGTTACATGAATTTTATTGTGGGATATAAGTTACTTTAATAAATATATGGTAACTTCCTAAGAAATTGTCTTGATACTGTTCAGAAAAAATAATTCATGTATGTTATAAAGGCTTATTGTATATTGTTAGGAAAGTAAACGAATGATATTCAAGAAAACTAAGGGAGATACTAATGGAGATAAACAAAATTATATCATCGGAATTTATTACAAATTTTTATTTAGATTTTAGAATAGGAATAATGCTCTTGATTGTGATATTGACATCAATATTATTATGGAAATCATTAAAGCATTCAATAAGAAAAAAAATTTCATTAAGAGATATTATGAAATTGATTGTTAGTTCAAGCATCTATTGCCTTGGCGCAATTGTAATAGGTTCATTGATTTATGAGATTGATTATAGAGTTCCGATATCTTTTTTTACCTTTATTAATTTATCCCTTCTTGTTTGTGTTGTTCTATTGTTAAGAATGATATACATAATTATCTTTTATAGATCATCTTTACCAAGGATATATATTGAAACAGCTAAGTATTTACGGATACTATTATTATTAGTAGTAGGTGCAATAACTGCAAACAACTTCTTAGGGTGGAGTGAAGTTCTCTTGACAATAGTTGTATTTTTTTGTTTTTTATATAGTGAGTTTATTATCAAGTTGCTTAATCAATACATAGCCGAGAAACAGGAGAAATCTATTTCATTAGATAATGAAATGCCAATTCAAAATTTAGATGATCTATTTGATTCGAGAAAACGTCAACTTCAAGAATTACTAGAGTATTTTGATCATGTTGGCAGTACTTCACTTTCAGTTGGCATTAGAGGTACTTGGGGAGAAGGTAAGACCAGTTTTATTAATGTGCTTAAGAATTCAATAGAAGCTGAGATAATTCATATAATTCCAAGTGTTAATTCAAGCACTAAATCAATGTTTACTCAACTGATAAAAAGAATGGAAGAGATATTTGGTGAATTAGGTCTCTATACAGGGCGTGGAAGTAACTTAGACAAATATGCTGAATATATAGTAACTTTGATTTCTGCAAATACGAGTGATTGGTTAAGTCCAATTACAGATATGATAAAACATGATAAACCGACTGAATTACATGAAATTATAGTTTCATTAGAGAAAGATATTCAAGAGATAAATGAGAAATTGTCTGGTAAAAGAATACTAGTAATTTTTGATGATTTGGATAGATGTTCGAAGGATGTGATAAAGGATACAATCAAATTCTTTAACCTAATTTTATCTATAAAAGGATTTAATAAAATATTTTTATTTGATAATGATCAGATTCGATCACAAGGGATTGTCGATGAGTTTATAAGTAAGTATTTTGATACCTTAATAAATGTTTGTTTATTAGATCATAAAGAAATAGTTGATTTTATGATTGATAAAGAAGTATACTTCAAGCATTCTACTATAGAAACGTTAGAAGAACCACTAAAGAATAAATTCCTGGCTTTTGAGGAGCAGAACAGGTATTTTCTTGAAAATATACTTGAGGATATTAAAACAAATATAGACAGCAAATCGGAGGATATAAAATCAAAATTAAGCAGTGTTACCAAAGATAATATCAAATCTGAGGAAAAAGAAGAACTTGTAAGACTAATTAGGTGTGAAAAGCAAAAATTAAAGACGTTAAATAGAATCTATGAAAAATTATTGAAGAACATTTGTAATCCTAGATATATGAAAAGTTATTTTAGGGAAATGAGAAGACAACTAACATTGGTAAATAAATTCTGGTTTAAAGATCAATTTCGATTAAAAAGTAAATATTCTAATAGTGATTGGATGAGTTCAATTGCATCGATAGTTACGTTAAAAGTTTTTTTTGTTGAGCAGTTTGATTCTGTAATAAAATGTGGAAATATTGAAACTTTGCTTGAAAAGCATGAATTAACATTCTATAATAAACATTTTCTAAAAATCGATTTATTAAGTAGAGTAAAATCGGATAATACAAGTCTTATGCAATTTTTACTATTCGATCTATATAGGTTCGCAAGTCAAAAGGAGATGCCTACAAGCCAAATGATACAAGAAGAACTGAACAATGGCGTTGTAAGTGAGAAGAACATAATTTCAGCATTTGAATCAATTGTATGGGACAATTCAAAAAGACTTGAGAATTCAAAGATACTTATTGATTCTATCAATCGGATTGCGAACAGTGAAATGAAGAAAAAAATCACGATTGAACTTATACAAAGCATTAATAGCAAAACATCAAGTAATAGAGAGATTGAATTGGAAATATTTCAACATTACATGTCAACTCTTAGCGATGTCATAAAGGATTTTAACTTAAATGAAAAAGATAAATTTTTACAATGTATTGACCGTATTATTGGTCATTACATATTTGGTTCGGGAAATGACCTGAATTTCTATCTAGAACAGATGGCGATTATTAAAGATAAGAAATTCACAAGGACTGAAATTGGTTTTACAGATACAATTGCTGATTTAGAGAAAATATGTATTCATTATTTTTCAGAGTTTGATAACCTAGAAGGCTTTTCTGATTTAAAAAGAATCAGGAATTTCATACACAATTTAAATGCGGGAGATGCTGACGAACAAGGAAAAGTGATAATAGATAGAACTTATGGAAGACTAAATCATAAGTTTGATGTTGTTACCTATTTACAGGAGTCAATTGCTAAAATGCTTGATTTAGCAGATGTAAATGTAACAATAAGGACTAGCATTAGAAGAGAAGAACATGATAGAATCGAAAGTTCTGATGTAGACAATGAAATTAAGTTTGTGAGAACATGTCTAGAAGGCATGAAACTAATAAAAATAGACGATGATATCTTTACACATTTTACAAGTTTATGTAAGGATCTTCAAAAGAATGAATCTGTAGTTATAAGTTTGGAGAAATCAAATGAACTAAAAGTATTATATAAGTTCATTGATACAATTCTAGAAAAGGATAATCAGCAAATTGTTTTCTGGGACTATACTTATTTTAGGTTGTTGGACGTTGAACGAAGAATAATCAAAGAAGATCAGTAAATTGAAGTGAGAGAACATATCATTTTGATTGGTAACATCTTAATGATGGGTACTAATACTGTACTCATAATAGATGTAACCACAGAAAATTTAATAGATAGTTGGGAGTTTTGAAATGAAAAATGGTTAGTACCATAATATATTACGAATGAGTTGGAAGAAATATAATAATCCGTTAACTTTGTAATTATAATGATAAAAGGAATTTTTTGTTGATTTATATGGGACGTAAAGTAGGCTTGCAAGATCAATAAAAGTAGATTTTATGACAATATACTTTTAACACCCCTTACAAATTGAAATCTGCCAGTTGAGCAATTGCCCAGCTGAAGCATATAAATATATTATCTAAATAGTAAATACTTTAAGAAATCACTTAATTGTTGAATCAAATACATGGTCATTTATTGATTTGGAGTTTATATATAGAGATGTATCAAACCTAGTATATTGGATAGAGTTATCAGAAAATAAGACTCATTACACGCTACCAATTAGACATATTCTTAACTTTGTCAGTTCAAAAGAGATATAATCGAGAATGGTGTTATTCCAATGCTTTAGATTGATTCATGAATTAGACACACCATAGGATATGTCTAATTGGGCAAATTCGATTCAAACCCTTTATATGACTTAATTAGAGTCGATTTCGAAAAGTTTGTTAAAAACTGATAATCGAAGGTTTGAGTTAGACGTTTTCTAATAGCGTGTCAGTTGGTAGTTTGGAAGACCTTGTGATAACTGGTACCTGTGATTTCAAAGCATTGGAGTCGATAAAACTCAATATAATTAGGAATTTCGTACTCAAGTGAGAAAAGTGACAAAATTGAAGATAAACAGTTTTTAACACCCCTTATCCATCAGAAATGATAGGTAGGGGGTGTTTTTTAAGTTTTTGGACATTTTAGTATCACCGCAGCCCCCGAGATGAACGGATTTTTTTCGCTTTTAATTATGAAGGGGGGGAACTCTATGGTTTTGTCTCATGGTAGTATACTAAGAGAATAAGTAGAATGTATAAATATAAAACCGTTTACTTAAAATAATGTATCAGGATTTGCTAACAAGCTATGAGAAAATCATCTGCTAATAAAGTTAGAGTCCTAAACTATTTTTAATATTAATATTTATTTAGATTGCAATATTAGTAATAAGTCATCTTTGGATGCACTCCTAAATATATGATAACTAAATGATTAATTGATATTTTTCTAAAGTTATTACTTTATATTGGTTTGCTAATGAATTAAAACCTTGTATTTCCAATAATTGAATTGATTTATTTAATGAATCAAGAACTAATGCTTTTTCATAATTGAGCAAAAACTCTGCTATGCCTTTTCTATAGTAGAATGTATGCATCATATAGAATGTATTATTTTTTCTACATAAAGAAATTCCATTATTACAGAAGTAAATAACTTTTTCAAACAAATCCAGACAATGAAAATTATATGCTATTGAAAAGAGAATCTTCAAGTATAATTGTTTTGTTTCCTCAAAGCATCGGAAATTATTTGTGAATGATATTATAAAAGTGTACCACTTTAGACCATTTCGATACTGAAAAAGTTTACCACCTTACAACGATATCCTATAAAATTGAATTGACAAATTTTATAGGAGGTTAAGAAAGGTCGATGATTGAAATGGATATTTATAAAGAAATTCGACACAGCTATCTTCGAGGCGAATCTCAGCGATCAATCGCAGCTCGCTTAGGAATAGCACGTCAAACCGTAGCCAAATATTCTAAAGGTGAAACACACCCAGAAAATCGAAAACAATATGAACGAAGCGGTAATGTTATAACGCTAGAAGTTGTTGAATTTATCAAAGCTTGCTTCAGACTAGACGAACAAGAAAATTTGAAAAAGCAACAACATACTGCAAAACGAATATATGACCGACTCGTGGATGAAAAAGACTTCATTGGTAGTGAATCTACCATCCGTAAAGCAGTAAGAGAAATACGTCGTGAATTTAGTGTACCTCCAGAGTCTAATGTGCCACTATCTTATGAACCTGGCGAAGCGATACAAATAGATTGGGGTGAATTCACTTGCTACCTTGACGGTGTTAAAACAAAGATATATCTCTTTTGTGGAAGACTTTGTTATAGTTGCGATATCTTTGTTCAAGCATTCAAAAGTGCTAACCAAGAGAGTTTTCTTGAAGCACAACAACTCATGTTCGATTACTTTGCTGGTATCCCCGAAAGGCTAATATTTGACAATGCTAAAGTAGCTGTCAAAGAAGGTTTCGGCTCTCATGCCAAACCACAAAAAAGATACGCTTCTTTTGGAGCACACTATGCTGTAGAATTAACATTCTGCAATCCAGCTAAAGGTAATGAAAAGTCTTTAGTTGAAAATCTTGTTGGTTATGCCAGAAGAAATTTTCTGGTACCAGCACCAAAAGTATCTAGCATCGAAGTGCTTAACAACAGGCTTTGGAAAGATTGTTTAACTTATCGTGCAAAGCACAAAGTCCAAAAGCGATCTAATTCAGTTAGTATCATGTATGAAGAAGAATTGTCGCTTTTAAAAACAATTCCAACTTACCAATTTGATACAAGCAAAACATTAATTGCATCAGTAAATGATTTCTCAACCATACGATTTGATAAAAACCAATACTCAGTACCAGTTAAATATCTAAGAAAACATGTGACTGTTAAAGGTTATGGAAATCATATAAGTATTTTGTATAAAGGGTCTGAAATAGCCAATTACTCAAGAAATTACGGCTCACATCAAACCCAATATAAACTTGAGCATTATCTAGATTTGCTAGAACGAAAACCTCGTTCAATCTACAACGCGAAACCTGTAAAAGAAAACATCTCTAAAGCCCTACTTGATTGGGGTCGAAGATTACCTGGTGGTAATAAGGAGATGGTCAAACTCTTACGTCTCTGTGTGGATTATGGTGAGGAACGTATTCTAACAATTAAGGATAAAATACCTAGTCATATCGTTCCAACAGTAGATATGATAAGGAGTCATTTAAACGAACCAACAGAAACACGTGTCGTTTACTTAGCTCAGGATGAAGTTCCAATAGAACCTGTGGATCTTACAAAATACGATAAAAAATACGGAATGGTGGTGCAATAATGGATCAATTAAATTTAAATAAAGAAACAATCGCATTTTATGCCAAACGACTTAAAATGCCTACACT
>JAEIOD010000027.1 GCA_016342415.1 Clostridiales bacterium | reverse complement strand
CCACTCTTAAAGTCATAATATTAAGTACTACATTTATTGATTTATGTCAACATCTCTTAAGTTGGTGACATTGGTCGTGTGATGCTGTTAAGGAATATGGGGAAAAGTTGTTTCTTGAATTTAAGAGATCATAGTGGTGATATCCAGGTATACTTAAATCAAAAGAATGTATCAGCTGTTATTATGTCCAATTTGGAAGTGGGCGATATTATTGGTGTTTCTGGTGAATTGTTTGAGACAAAAACTGGTGAAATGACTATTAGAACTACGTCGTTAGAACTTCTGACTAAAAGTATCAGACCATTACCGGATAAGCATAAGGGGTTACAAGATCCTGAGGCAAAAATCAGACATAGATCTTTGGATATGGTTATGAATCCAAGTGTTAGAGATAAACTTGTTAAGAGAGCCAATGGTATGGCTGCAATAAGATCATTTATGACACAAAGAGGTTATTTGGAAATGGATACGCCTGTTGTAGACATGAGTTACGGTGGCGGAGAAGCTCAACCGTTTGTAACTACTGTAAATGC
This sequence comes from Clostridiales bacterium, assembly GCA_016342415.1. Lineage (GTDB taxonomy): Bacteria > Bacillota > Clostridia > Peptostreptococcales > Acidaminobacteraceae > JABXKX01. The sequence continues at coordinate 83,495 of JAEIOD010000027.1, read as the reverse complement.
TCTAAGTTCGGAAGCTTTCCTAAGTGTTTCGCCAGAGTTGTATCTAAAGAGATATATTGTTGGTGGTATAGACCGTGTTTATACCTTTAGTCGTTCATTTAGAAATGAAGGGATTGATAAAACGCATTATCCGGAATTTACATTATTTGAGTGTTATCAATCTTATGCCGATTACAATGACATGATGGATTTGATGGAACATTTGTATGAATATACTTTTATGACGGTTAATGGTACAACAAAGGCTGTTATCAATGAGATGGAAGTTGATTTCAAAACACCTTGGAAACGTGTGAAAATGTTGGATATGGTTGATGAGGTCTTTGATATCAATTTAGAGTCTATGTCGGATGAAGCCTTAAGAGAACTTTGTGAGAGAACCATAGAAGAAGTATTGCCAAATCATAGCAGAGGCGAACTGATCTATGAATTGTTTGAAGCAGAATGTGAACAAAAAATTGTAGAACCGACATTTATTATTGATTATCCTTATGAGACGTCACCACTTTGTAAAAAGCATAGAGATGATGAGAATCTAATAGAACGTTTCGAACCGTTTGTTGTTGGCATTGAACTTGGTAATGCCTATAGTGAGTTAAATGATCCGATAAGACAAAGAGAACTACTTTATGATCAAGCAGAAGCGCTTCGTGGTGGATTAGATACAGCCTCTCCGATGGATGAAGTATTTACAAAAGCAATTGATATTGGTATGCCGCCTACAGGTGGTTTAGGTATTGGAATTGACAGATTGATGATGTTTTTAACTGATGCAACACATATTAAAGAAGTCATTGGATTTCCAATGGTTAAAAGATAAAAACTGCCCTCAAGGGCAGTTTCTTTTTCAGTCAATGTTTCTGACACTTATTACATCCTATACATCTATCCCATTGCTTAGACAAATCTGAAATAGATCGCCTTGCAAAAACACAGGGGATATCTCTTTCTTTTGTTACTTTTTTTACACGTTCAGTCAAACGGTGTTCTAAAAAATCATATAGACATATGACCATTTCTACACTTTCTGGAATTTCCATTTTTCGCATACCTTTTTTCCTGCCATCCCAGTGGATTATTTCTTTGACACCTTGATCGTGTAAGAATACGGGTATATTTCCTAATTTATCTGCTCCTATAATTAACGCTGACATAAGTCCTCCTTATTGATAACGATTATCATTTAATATAGGATAACACAATTCCCTGTAAAAAGAAAGGAACTGCTTGATAAATTAGTGATATGAACTTAAGGGATTATTAGTGAATCATTGTCTTGTCTCTTAATATGTAATCCTTTATAATAGAATAAGAGGTGACAAATGGCAGAGATAACCAGATTGCAAATAAAAATATTAGAAGATCTGTATAAAAGAGATGTAGAAAGTGACGTTAACATTAAGATTCAAACATCACTCTATGATTTAGATGAAAAAGATGAAATCATGAAAATAAGGGAGCTTGTCTATAATATTGATAAGTTGATTGCCTTGTATTTTATTGATGTGGATCAAAATTATTATATCGAATCGGACTTTGTATCCTTTGAATACATGAATAGTGCAGTTGAAATCATAGAAAATAGAGTAAAAATTAGTTCTTTGGGTATAGATTACATAGAAGCTCGTGGAAAAACAGGCTTCAAAAAGATTTATAATTATTTAAAACTATGGTTTAACAGACAATTTGTTGACAGGCCATACAAATTAGCATTAACACATCTGATTTCATTCTTACTAGGTGCTTTAGTCATGTGGGGAGTAGCAAAACTCTTATAGGGAGATAAAGTATGAATTATAAAGATGAACAATTTAAGTTAATAAGTGAAGCTGTTATGGAACAATTAGGTATTGAGGAAGTTGATGACCCTCTTGAAATAGTACCTTTTGAAACAATGACTGAAAAAATTGTTGATTTAAAGGAGCAGCTAGATAAAAAAGAAAAAAACATAAATGAATTGGAAAATATGATTGAACATCTTACAGAAAGAGTGACAGTATTGGAAAAATTATTTTTTAAGTTAAAGAGTCAGAAGAGGTGACAAGTTGAAAATCATAGTAAATAAGGCAAAATGCAAACGCTGTGGTGATGTAATAATCAGTAAGCAAAGCGACACGTACGAGTATTGCAAATGTGGCTCTATAGCGGTTTCTGGTGGTACTAAGTCCATAATGAGATTGGGCCATCACACCAATATACAGGAGTTGAGTGAAAAAGATTATTTTTAGAATATTACAAAAGTATTACACTCAATAACACTATTGTATTATCTTGGTAGGTGTTCTATACTAATTGTAGAAGGTAAGTAATTACAAATTTATGAAAGGAGGTTACGAAAATGAACAGAACAACTAGAACAAACTTAACTGATTTAAATGAATATAGATTTTTTAGTGGCAGTTTTACAAGTGAATACTCTGTTAAAATTTACGTAACCGACGGCATGATCTAATAACGATTATTTGACCGTGGGTACGTACCTGCGGTTTTTTTATACTCTTTTTTAAAAAAACGCAGGTAAAATCTGTGTTTTTTTTATATGTAGACACTTTAATACAGCACAAGGAGAAGAAATTATGAAACGCTTTAAAATTATGTTTGAGTATATGAAAGGAAATATTCTCAAGTATGTTGGAGCAATCGCAGCAATACTTTTGGCCGTAATAGCATCATTAATCGTACCGCTTGTTATTAGAACAACAATTGACTCAATTATTGGAACCGATCCAATTGATTCTGGGAATTTTATTGGAAGACTTTTTATGAAAGTAGGTAACAAAGAGGAATTGATGCAAATGTTGTGGTTGCCAGGACTTATGGTAATCGGCTTAACGGTAACTAGAGGATTCTTTTTATACTATAGAGGAAAATGGTCGGCAGAAGCATCAGAGACCATAGCAAAAAAATTAAGAGATCGTTTATTTGGTCACTTACAAGAACTGTCTTATGAGTACCATGTTTCAGCAGAAACTGGAGATTTAATACAAAGATGTACATCCGATGTTGATGTAATCAGACGTTTCCTAGGTACACAAATGGTTGAAATTGGCCGTTCAATATTTATGATTACAGCAGTTTCTGTTATTATGCTAAATTTAGATTTGAATCTTGGATTAATCTCATTGGCAATTATACCAGTCATATTCTTTTATTCTTATTTCTTCTTTAAAAGAATCCAGAAAGTATTTAAAGTAGTTGATGAAGCTGAAGGATCTATGTCAACAACCATTCAGGAGAATTTAACGGGTGTAAGAGTTGTAAGAGCATTTGGTCGTCAATCTTACGAAATTGACAAGTTTGATGAAAAAAATGTGCATATGAGAGATTCGGTTTATAAATTAATAGAATTATTCGCTCAATACTGGTCATCATCAGATATCATTTGTTTATCACAAACAGCACTTGTATTATGTGTTGGTACAGTATGGACTGTACAAGGTAAGTTATCTTTAGGAACATTATTTGCCTTTACATCATATATGGGCATGTTGTTGTGGCCGGTAAGACAACTGGGTAGAATATTAACAGATATGTCGAAAGCTTTTGTAGCAATTGATAGAACACAGGAAATCTTAAATGTGGAATCAGAAATGACAACTTCAGGTGAGAGCTTTGCGCCAATTGAAGGTAATGTTTCTTTTGATCATGTTTCGTTTGAATATGAAGATGGTAGAACCATTTTAGATGATGTTTCATTTGAGATTAAAAAAGGTGAAACAATTGCCATACTAGGACCTACAGGGGCCGGTAAATCTACTTTGGTACATTTACTTGGAAGACTATATGATACAACTGAAGGTCAAGTTAAAATTGACGGTATGGATGTAAAAGAATTTGATAAAAAGCATTTAAGAGAATATGTAGGATTGATTCTACAAGAACCATTCTTATTTGCAAAATCGATAAAAAACAATATCAGTATTGCAAAGCCGGATGCTGATCATCACAGTGTTGAGGATGCTGCGAAAACAGCAGTTATTCACGATAAAATATTAGAGTTCAACGAAGGTTATGATACACTAGTTGGAGAGAGAGGTGTGTCTCTATCAGGTGGTCAGAAACAAAGAATTGCAATTGCCAGACGTGTTATTACAGATGCACCGATTGTTGTCTTTGATGATTCGTTGAGTGCTGTAGATACAGAAACGGATGCTGCAATTCGTCACAGACTGAATCAAACTGATAAAGCGTTAACTACTATCATCATTTCACATCGTGTATCTACATTGTCTGAAGCTGACAGAATTATGGTATTGGAAGAGGGAAAGATCACTCAACTTGGATCACATGATGATTTAATTAATGTTGATGGATTGTATAAGCGTATTTGGGCTATCCAAAATGCTTATAAAGAAGCAGAAATCGTATAGAGGTGACATATGAACGTACATGAAGAAAAAGATTTTAGTAAAAATTACGATTTTGCCATTTGGAAAAATTTACTGCAATACTTAAAGCCTTATAAAAAGAATTTTTTAGTATTAGCATGTTATATGATTATCTTAGCCGTAACGGATGCGGGTATTCCGTTATTAACAAAGTATGCTATAGATGAGTTTATTGGTAAAAATACATTAGAAGGATTCCCTTATTTCGTAGCAATTTATGCAGTTGCTGTGCTGATTATTTCAGGTGTTGTATATTTGTTTATAAAGGAAGCTGGGAAAATAGAAGCTGGTGTTACGTATAGTTTAAGACAAAAGGGTTTTAAAAAGTTGCAAGAATTATCATTTTCGTATTTTGACAAAACCGCAGTGGGGTGGTTAATGGCGAGAATGACATCTGATACAAGTAGAATTGGAGAAATTCTATCATGGGGTCTAGTAGACTTCATGTGGGGTACTTCAATGATGATAGTTATTAGTATTGTTATGTTTACTGTAAGTGTGAAACTTGCACTTATAACACTCACGGTGGTTCCTTTTTTAGCTATTGTCAGTATTTTCTTCCAAAAGAAAATACTACGTGTATCTAGAAAAGTAAGAAAAATCAACTCGAAAATTACAGGTGCCTTTAATGAAGGTATTACGGGTGCCAAAACAACAAAAACTTTGGTAAGAGAAGAAGAAAATCTTACAGAATTCCAGGAAATTACGAATGAAATGAAGCGTAAATCTGTACGTTCTGCAATTATATCATCACTTTACATGCCTTTAGTACTTTGTATGGGAAGTGTGGGTATGGCCTTGGCACTTGGTTTTGGCGGTAGTGGCGTTATTGCAAAGACCATTACTTATGGTACTTTGGTCTTGTTTGTTAATTATGCAGTTCAGTTTTATGAACCGATTCGTGAAATGGCAAGAATTTTCGCTGAGTTGCAAGTTGCTCAAGCTTCTGCGGAGAGGCTTTTATCGATGATTGATACAGAACCGGATATTGTGGATTCTGCTGAGATCATAGAAAAGTATGGTGACTCAGTTCATGCAAAACGTGAAAACTGGGAAGAGTTAGTCGGTGATATTGAGTTTGAAGATGTTACCTTCTACTATAAAGAAGATGAAATGATCCTAAAGAATTTTGATTTGAAAATCAAAGCAGGTCAAACCATTGCCTTGGTGGGTGAAACCGGTTCGGGCAAGAGTACAATAGTCAACTTAGCATGTAGATTCTATGAACCGAAGGAAGGGAAAATCTTGATTGATGGAGTTGATTATAAAGAACGATCTCAATTATGGTTACACTCTAATATAGGGTATGTACTTCAAACGCCACATTTGTTTAGTGGTACCATTAAAGACAACATAGCATATGGTTTATTAGAAGCATCAGAACTTGATATTATAAGAGCATCTAAGCTTGTTAATGCACATGATTTTATTATGAAGTTTGAAAACGGATATGATACTGAGGTCGGAGAAGGCGGAGCGAAACTATCTACTGGTGAAAAACAGTTGATTTCATTTGCCAGAGCGATACTTTCAAATCCAAAGCTTTTTATCTTAGATGAGGCAACATCAAGTGTGGATACAGAAACGGAATTGATGATTCAAGAAGCGATACAAAAAGTTTTATCAGGTAGAACTAGTTTTATTATCGCACATCGCTTGTCAACGATCCGTTCAGCTGATAGAATATTAGTGATAGAAAAAGGTATTATCATTGAAGATGGTACCCATGATGAATTGATGAGCCAAAAAGGACATTATTATAGTCTTTATACAAATCAATTTATTGATGAAAAAGAAATGGAAATTATCAATAAATAATAAAGTGATAAGAAGGTGTAAACCTTTTATATAGATGATGGATATTTAAATAGTTATAAGTTATAAACCTGTGGCGGGGTAGGATTTAATAATGTTGATCGATGAAGCTAAAGTTGATTGTAAATTATGAATCGTTTGGGACTGATGAAACCCGGATTAGCGAAAGATTATTCGAATAGAAGTTGTTAGGTCGTAAACTAAGATTAAGAAAAGGAGAATAAAATAATGATTAATACAGTAAAAATATTAATTTTAAAGACAAAGGCGTATACACGGACAGAGGTCTGTTACGGGCAGTAGTTAATTCTACCTAAGTCTTATGCTACTTGCCTGCCAATAGATTTTTGTCTTTATAAGAAATCTTGAGGTGTTATTTTGAATAGTATCAAAGCGTATGACGGGACAAACTTTCAAGAAGTTAGCAATTTATTAGCAACTATGATGAAAGAACATACATTTAAAAATGTGAATGATAAATCAAAAGAAAAGTTTTTAGGTATTTTTAATTATGTTAATTCTGAAAATCCTAAACACATTCTTGAATTGGAAAGAACCTTAGCACAGTCGGATATATGGGTGGCGTATGATAAGGAAAAGATTGTTGGTATCGTAAGAGGTAGCAAGGATAATATCTTAAACTTATTTGTTGATGAAAGCCATGTAAGAAACGGTGTGGGTTCAAAGTTGGTACAAAAATTTGAAGAAAAGTGTATGGTTGAAGGATTTTCTTATGTAAGATTATCGTCGACTGTTGAAGCTGTTGGATTCTATGAGAATTTAGGATATAAGAAAACAACGGGACTTCGAATGGCTAGATACTCTGGTAAAAGAGGATTTGAGTACCAACCAATGATGAAACCATTATTTTAATTAGGAATCCAAACCTTAGGTTTGGATTCTATTTATTTTTCTGATAAAATAAGAAGAATAGTTAGGAGATTACATGAATTTAAGTTTATTCAATTTAGAAAAACATACACTCAACATTCATACAAAAATGTTGATTATTGCATTAGTTGATGCACTTATTGCACAGTTTTATTTCGATTCATTGCCATTCGAATTTAAGTTTTCAATATCTGTTGCTGTTTTACCGATTTATTATTATTTTGATAGAACCCTAAATCCGTTTAAAACTGCTCTTTATGTCATGTCGGTAGGACTTGCATTTAGAACGTTAACTCAGGTTAACATCTATGGAAGTTTTGCAGATGCATTTTGGAGTGACTTCCCATTTGTCTATTTTGACTTGTTGTATGGTTTGATTTTTTACTTTTTATACTATAAAAGTGAGAAAGTATCCCTATCCCAATGGGCAGTTGTAGCTGTTTTTGGTGACTGGGCAGGTAATACTGCGGAAGCGTTGTTTAGACATGGTCCATCTTTTATTTTTTCATCTAATTCCACAATGATCTTCTTATTAGTAGCACTCATCAGAGTGTTTATCAGTATAGCCATAGTGATTTTTTTAAATCATTATTCTCGACTGATTCGGAAGGATGAACATGAAATCAGGTACAAACAACTTTTAATGTTAACATCAGAATTAAAAAGTGAAGCTTATTTTATCCAAAAGAATATGGATTATGTTGAATATGTTATGAGTGATGCATACACACTCTATTCCGAACTGGATGAACTAGAGCCGGAGGAAACAAAAAGAATAGCACTTAAAATAGCAACTGATATACATGAAATCAAGAAGAATTATTCTCGTGTAGTAGATGGTTTAGGTAAAATCACTGATGGTGAAGTTAATTTTAATCAAATGAGACTGGTGGAACTCGTTAAAATACTTAGATATAGTATAACAAGATATTTAACATCGATTGGTTCAGATATTCAGTTTATTACCAATATTCATACCAATCGTTATGTAAAAGAACATTATCTGTTAATGTCTGTATTACGAAACCTAGTCAATAATGCTATAGAAGAACTTATTAAGACCAATAAACATGGTGTTGTTAAGTTGAAATTTCAAGAAAATGCAGAGTATTACATTTTTTCAATTTCTGACAACGGCACTGGTATTGACAATAAAGATTTAGAGTATATCTTTGAAACGGGATTTTCAACAAAGTTTAATGAAGAAACAGGCAATATTTGTAGAGGTGTAGGGCTTGCTTTAGTAAAGGATATAGTGGAAAATAAGTTGAATGGATATATACAAGTAAAATCAGTAAAAAATGTGGGCACTGATTTTTATGTTTATGTTAATAAAGAGTATGCAGGGGGATAAAATGAAATTTGTAATCGTAGATGATGATCATAAGATCATAAGAATATTGGAGAGTATCATACAGAGTTCCAGTTTAGGTGAAGTTGTAGGTGCTTGTCATGAAGGGCGAAAAGCATTAGAGATGGTTTCTGAATTGGAGCCTGATATTGTATTGATAGACCTTTTGATGCCAGAAGTTGACGGTATTGCCATTGTAACGGCTATTCAATCACTTTCTCGCGTACCTAAATGTATTATGATTTCTCAAGTCACCAATAAAAGTATGATATCAAAAGCCTATGAAAGTGGCATAGAATTTTTCATCAATAAACCAATTAATAGAAATGAAGTTGCAAAAGTTATTGAGAAGGTCACAGAGAAAATAGAACTTGAAAATAAGTTTGAAATCATGGGGAAAATGTTTAGAAAAAATGAGAATACAATTGAAAAACCGAAAGAGGATCCTCTTAGAAGTATCAAACTGATTTTTTCTAAATTGGGTATTATGGGTGAAAAGGGAACAGAAGATATTTTGACTATCTGTGTTTACATGTTGGAAAATGATCAGTCATCATTTGATTTCAAAGTAAAAGATATTTGCAAGAAGCTATCTGATAATCCTAAAGCGATGGAACAACGTTTAAGAAGAGCTATCAATAAAGGTTTGATTAATTTGGCTAACATCGGTATAGAAGATTATATGAATGAAATATTTTTGGCGTATTCTAATTCACTTTATGATTTTCAAAATGTAAAAGCTGAAATGGATTATATCAGAGGTAAGAGAAATGCCGGTGGTAAAATATCCATTAGACGGTTTATAGAAAATATCATATTGCTTAAGTAGGGGGTATGTTATTTAAATCAGAAAGATTATATTATAGGGTTTGGCAAAAAGATGACATTCCTGCAGGTGTTGGATTGTGGGGCAATGAAGAAGTTATGAAGTATATTGAACCTGTTCTAAGTGAGAGTCAGGTTGCTCTTTCCATTGAGAGAGGTATAGAGCATTATAACTCATACGCTGTACAATTATTTGCAATGGTTTTAAAAGAAACAAATGAAGTCATTGGATGTTGTGGTTTATCAGTAGAAGATTTTGATGAAAAGATTTACGAGTTTGGGATTCATATCCTATCTGATTTTCATCATCAGAGTTTTGGGTATGAAGCTGGAAAAGCTGTTTTGGAATTTGCTGATACCATTGATATCAAAAAAATTATTGCTACATGCCATTTAGAGAATGTTTACTCTAAAAAATTGCTGATGAAACTTGGATTCGTTTACAAGGGAAATGTTTGGTATGATGATACCTATCGATTTGAATCTTATTTTGAAATGGAGCGATTATGAATCAAGCTGTAGTACTCGGTAGCAATTATTACATTGGACTCAGTATCATAAGATGTTTAGGTAAAGAGAATATACACGTTGTTGCGATGGATTATAATCGGATAAATACTTATGGTGCCTCTTCCAAATATTTAAAAGAACAGTTGATTGTACCTTATTATAAAAACGAGGCAGAGTTGCTTGAGTATTTGATCCGGTATGGTAAAATGCAATCGCTTAAACCAGTCCTTTATCCAACTGCTGATGCATATGTTGCCTTTATGGATAAACATTTAGAGGAGTTGAAAGAATATTATTTGATCCCTATGACGGAACAGGGATTGTGGACCAAAGTTATGAATAAGGCTGGATTACAGGAACTCGCTGAAAAACATCATGTAAAAATTCCAGCTACGATGAATGCTGATTCAATTGACTGGAGCAACTTTAACGATTTAATCGGTTTTCCTTGTCTGTTAAAACCAACCGATTCACCGGGTTTTGTTAATCGTTATCGGAAAAAGATGTTTGTATGCAATAATAAAGAGTCTCTATTAAAGTCGATAGAACAGGCTCAAAGTGATGGATTTTCTATGATTGTTCAAAGGAAAATCGTAGGAGCCGATTCAAATGTATGTACATACGATTGTTATTTGAATCAAAGTAGTCAAGTGAGCCATAGTATGACTTGTCAAAAGATAAGACAATTTCCGATAAATTACGGTGCTTCGTCATATACCTTGCAAAGACATATTGAGGTATTACACCAAATAGGGCAACGTTTTTTAGAAGCAATTGGATTTAAAGGATTTGCTGAAATAGAGTTTAAACGAGACGATAGAAATGATGAGTATTATTTGATAGAGGTTAATACCAGAACAACAACACTGAACTGTCTTTTGGAAAAAGCGGGCATCAATTTTCCTTTAGTGGCTTATAAAGAGTTAACCGGTCAAGCTTTACCAAAGAACATCTTTAAGGCATCTACAAATTATACTTTTAGGTACCATATTGAGGATTTGATATCAATTGTGAAATACTTTAAAACACATCAGTTGACTTTGGTAGATTATCTAAAGAACATGAGATACAAGACAATCTATGCGATATGGTCATTTGATGATCCAAAGCCGTATTTTACTTATATGAAAAATAAAATATTACGAAAGTGAAATAAATAATGAGGATTTCGGTATTTTTCTGTACTATTCAGAATGTGAATGGTATAATTGTTACAAAGATGTCATAGACATTCATTTAGATACTTATATCTAAGTTAACCCTAATCGACAGAAACCTGAGGAAACCCTCAGGTTTCTTGTCATTTAAAGAATTTGTAATCTCAAATGACTACAATCGAATGTACGTTTGTGTTAGAATATAAGAAAGAGAATGGAGAATTTATGTTAGAATATATAAAAGGATATGTTGAATATGTTGATGAAGACTATATTGTTGTGGAAACAAACGACATTGGTTATAAGATAAAAACATCTCTAACAACAATAGGCGACTTGGCCCATCATGGTGAAAAAGTATGTATTTTCACAGAAATGGTTGTTAGAGAAGACAGTATCACGTTGTGTGGATTTAGTTCAAAAAACGAATTGAAGATGTTTAGATTGTTAACTTCAATTAGTGGTGTGGGTACTAAAGTAGGAATTGCGATTTTGTCGTCTATACCCTATACAAGTCTTTATACCATATTGATATCAGGTGATGTTAAAGCGTTAACACAGGCAAATGGTGTTGGTAAAAAAACTGCGGAACGCATTATATTAGAGTTAAAAGACAAAGTGAAGAAAGCAATGCATATATCAATTGATCATGGTGAAGTTATTCAAGAGGTCTTGGATATGGATCATACGGCTTTCGAAGATGCAAAAGCAGGTTTGTTGTCATTAGGGTATACTCATACTGAAATTAATGATGCAGTCTCAGGTGTTGAGACGATGAATCTGACAACTGAAGACATAATAAAATTAGCATTAAAAAACCTAATGAATAGATAGGAGTTTCCATGAATCAATTTGATGGATTTGAAGATTTAGAATCAGATCGTTTTGTCACACCAGAGTTAAAAGAACATGAGAAAATGATGGATAAAACCCTTAGACCACAAAGTCTTGAGGACTACGTAGGTCAGGAAAAGCAAAAAGAAAAATTAAAGATATTCATAGAGGCTGCAAAGATGAGACGTGAACCGCTAGATCACGTTTTACTGTATGGTCCACCAGGACTTGGTAAAACAACTTTGTCCAATATCATTGCTAATGAAATGAATGTTAATATAAAAGTAACTTCGGGTCCTGCAATAGAAAGACCTGGAGACTTGGCAGCGATACTGAATAGTCTAAGTGAAAATGATGTCTTGTTTATCGATGAGATACACAGACTCAACAGGACTGTAGAAGAAGTCTTATATCCTGCAATGGAAGACTTCACTTTGGATATTATGATAGGTAAAGGACCAGGGGCTAGATCGGTGCGTGTAGAATTGCCTAAGTTTACATTGATTGGCGCTACCACTAGAGCTGGGCAATTGACCTCGCCATTAAGAGATCGTTTTGGGGTGATTTGTAAATTAGAATTATATAATACAAAAGAGCTGAGTCAAATAGTAAAACGTTCGGCTGAGATTATGAGTGTAGAAATCAATGGTAATGCTACAAATGAAATTTCAAGACGTTCTAGAGGTACTCCAAGGATTGTGAATCGTTTACTAAAAAGAGTAAGAGATTATGCTCAAGTAGTAGGAGATGGTATTATCACAGACGATCTTGCAAATAGAGCTTTAGATTTGCTTGAGGTAGACAAACTTGGCTTAGATGGAGTGGATAGAAAAATTGTATTAACTATTATGGATAAATTCTGTGGCGGGCCTGTGGGATTAGATACTCTCGCAGCCTCAACAGGTGAAGAAAAAATAACTATTGAAGATGTTTATGAACCATATCTTTTGCAGTTGGGTTTTTTAAATAGAACACCTCGTGGCAGGGTACTGACAAAACACGCTTATGAACATTTTAATATGGTCTATTTATTTGAAGAACGCAATCAAGGGGGTTAAATGAGAAAAACAAGTAGAATAATTATATTTTCATTGATTCTTGGTCTTATTTTTTCTATAATAGGATTTGCTGAAACAAATGAGATTAATATCATTAAGATTGGGTTGCAGTATACTGCAGCTGATAACAATACAGTTAAACCGTTGGTAGTAATAAAAGGTAATACAGCTTTTGAACTTGGTGAGCTTGTTAATGATCAATATGTCCCGTTGGTACAATTGCCTCATATCACACAATTTTCATTTGATAAAGATAATGGTTACCACGCTGTTGTAGGTCCATATGCGACTTACGAGGAAGCAAATGCCGTTATGGGTCAAGTCACAGGTGGCTTTGTTGTTAAATCTGACAACTACTATGTGTACAGTATTTCCTCAAGTCAAAGTGAAGCACAATCTGAAGCTACTCGTTTAACAGGAAGTGGTTATTCTGTGGTATTGGGGACGCCAAATGCAAATTTAGTTGTTGTAAAAAACGGCACTGTACTTATAGGTTTTGATTCTTCGGTTGGTGAGTATATTATGACACCACTTGGATCTGAACTGAAAGATTCGTATAGTTATTTTGATAATGTTTCTTATCGTGGGGGTTTTGGTGCTAAAAGAGTCAACACCAATGATATTACACTAATCAATTATGTTATGATGGATGAATATTTATATGGTGTTGTACCACGTGAAATGGATAAAAATTGGCCTGTTGAAGCTTTAAAAGCCCAAGCGATTGTTGCAAGGAATTTTGCAGTTGTTAATATTAATAAATTTAGTCATTATGGCTTTAATCTGGACAATACGACAAATTCACAAGTGTATGGTGGTTACAAATGGGAAGGTCCTCTTTCCAATCAAGCAGTAGACGAAACAAGTGGCTTAACACTCAAACATGAAACGACTTTGGTCAACGCTTTTTACCATTCAAATAGCGGTGGTTTTACAGAAAACAGTGAAAATGTATTTTCAGCACCTTTACCATATATTAAAGGCGTTTATGATCCGTTTTCAATCGGTGCACCAAATGATACCTGGACACTGGAATATTCTAAATCATTTATTGAAAACAGACTAAAAGAGTTAGGTTATGATATCGGTTCTCTTAAAAATTTTTATGTTTCCGAATATACTGATCAAAATAGAGTTTATAAGGCAATATTTATTGGAACCACTGATCATGCCATACTTTCGAAACAAGATATCAGAAAAGCATTTGGTTACAATGAAGTTAAAAGTACTTTATTAAAAGTAGTACCAGATAACTCGCTTGTTGTAACAGATGGTAAAGAGTTTATAGATAAGAGCCCAACAACGTTGACTGTAATATCTGGAGATGGAACTGTTTCAACAATATCAAGTGATGTATATGTCTCGGATGGAGATGAAACGTCAAAAATACCTAATGTAGCAACCAAATACGTTATTAATGGAAAAGGTTGGGGTCATGGACTTGGTATGAGTCAATGGGGTGCGAAGAATATGGCTGAACAAGGGTTTGAATTTGAACAAATACTGACCTTTTATTATACAGATACACATATAGAATAGGAGTTACGATGCGTACAAAGGATTTTTATTTTGATTTACCGGAATCGCAAATCGCACAAATACCTTTGGAACAACGTGATCAATCAAAATTAATGTACTTAGACAAAAAAAGTGGTGCTATTAAGCACCATATTTTTTCTGATGTGATTGATCTCTTAAGTCCGGGGGATTGTTTGGTTTTAAATAACACTCGTGTATTACCTGCGAGAATATTTGGTGTGAAAGATACTGGAGCAACAGTAGAATTTTTATTATTGAAGCAAGTAGAAAAAGATGCATGGGAATGTTTGGTTAAACCTGGGAGAAAAGCGAAAGTTGGGGCAACCTTTACTTTCGGAGAAGGACTAATGACGTGTGAAGTCATAGAAATTACTGATGAGGGATCTAGAATTGTTAAGTTCTCTTATGACGGTGTGTTTGAAAATGTTTTAGAACAAGTAGGGACAATGCCGCTACCTCCATATATAACTGAAGAACTTGAGGATCAGGAACGTTATCAAACAGTTTTCTCTAAACACAATGGGTCTGCTGCAGCACCAACTGCTGGATTACATTTTACAGATGATTTGATGCAAAGAATTTTAGACAAAGGTATTAGAATTGCTTATGTAACGCTTCATGTGGGTTTAGGTACTTTTAGACCGGTTAAAGTAGATGATGTACTTGAACATAAAATGCATTCAGAATACTATATGGTTGATGATGAAAATGCTTCTATCATTAATGATACAAAAGCATCTGGCGGTAGAATTATTTCTGTTGGAACAACATCGACAAGAACACTTGAGAGTGTGATGCAAAAGTATGGTGAAGTGAAGGAATGTTCAGGTTGGACTGAAATCTTTATTTATCCAGGTTATGAATTTAAAATAATTGATGGTTTGATTACTAATTTTCATTTGCCTGAATCAACATTGATTATGTTAGTCAGTGCTTTATCAACAAAGGAATATGTTTTGAATGCATATGAAGTTGCAGTCAATGAAAAATATAGATTTTTTAGTTTTGGCGATGCCATGATATTATTATAGGAGGTCATATGGCGATTAGATATGAACTGATAAAAGAATGTAAACAATCGGGTGCAAGATTGGGTAAACTGCATACACCAAGAGGTGTTATCAATACACCTATATTTATGCCTGTAGGTACAGCAGCGACTGTTAAAGCAATGACTCCAGAGGAATTAAAAGATATGAATGCAGAGATTATTCTGTCTAATACATATCATTTATACTTAAGACCCGGTCATGAGTTGATAGAAAGAGCTGGTGGACTTCACAAATTTATGAATTGGGATAAACCGATATTAACGGACAGTGGCGGATTCCAAGTCTTCAGTTTAGGTGATTTAAGAAAAATCACTGAAGAGGGTGTGGAGTTTCGATCTCACATTGATGGTAGCAAACACTTCCTTTCACCTGAAAAAGCAACTGAAATTCAAAATGCATTAGGATCAGATATTATGATGGCATTTGATGAATGTGCGCCATATCCTGCAGAGCATGATTATGTAAAGAAATCACTTGAAAGAACAACTAGATGGGCTAAGAGATGTAAAGAGGCTCATAAGAATCCTGAAACACAGGCGTTGTTCGGAATTGTACAAGGTGGTATGTACAAAGACCTTAGAGAGCAAAGTGTAAAAGAATTATTGGAACTTGACTTCCCAGGGTACTCTGTTGGTGGTTTAAGTGTTGGTGAACCAAAAGAGTTAATGAATGAAGTGCTTGATTATACAGTACCTCTTCTTCCGAAAGATAAACCAAGGTACTTGATGGGTGTCGGTAGTCCAGATGCGCTTATAGATGGGGTTATTCGTGGGATTGACATGTTTGACTGTGTATTGCCAACTAGAATTGCAAGAAACGGTACATGCATGACATCTCAAGGTAAAGTTGTCATTAAGAATGCAAAATACTATGATGATTTTACACCATTAGATCCAGAATGTGACTGTTATACTTGTAAGAACTACACGAAATCTTATTTGAGACATTTATACAAGGCAAATGAAATTTTATCTTCAAGACTTCTAACGACTCACAATTTATATTTCCTTATTAACTTGATGAAAGATGTACGTCAAGCAATCATGGACGATAGACTATTAGACTATAGAGAAGAGTTCTTTTTGAAATATTATGGTGAGTAGTTTATAAACATTTAATGAAATATGGGCTTTGTTTTAGATAATAAACATTGTTGAATCACCTTTTATTTGGTAATATAAAGTAGGAATAAAATCTTATGTTTAGATTTTGAGTTTTTAAGGAGGCAATAATGGGTTTAAATTTAGCGCTATTAACAGGTGCAACTTCGTCGGCAGCAGGTTTGATGTCATTCTTACCTACAATGCTGTTGTTTGCAGTGTTGCTTTATTTTATGATTTACAGACCTCAAAAGAAGAGACAGCAAAATGCTCAAAACTTATTAAATTCACTTGCAGTAGGTGACAAGGTTCAAACTATTGGTGGATTTATTGGAGAAGTATTAGTAATGGAAGATGATGAATTTGTTATTCTATCAGAAGAGACTAAGTTGAGAATTAAGAAAAATGCTGTTGCAATTCGTGTGAATCCTGTGACTGAAACGGTAACAGAAAACGCGCCAGTTGTTGATGATGAGGATGATGATTTCAAAATTGATGATTTTGAAATATAAATTGCTCGCAGAGTTTTCTGCGAGTTGTTTTATGCTTTAAATTTGTATCTGAATATGATATAATTTTATGAGCAAAGAGTGGGGAGGTGTACTATGAAACATATTAAAACATTAAATAAGGGCTCTTTAAAAGAAACTGCTTCTCATGCAGGATGTGGTGAGTGTCAAACTTCTTGTCAATCAGCATGTAAAACATCTTGTACTGTAGCAAATCAAGAATGTGAGAATAAATAATCAAATATTGGCTAATAGTGGTTTTAATACTATTAGCTGATTTTTTTGGTTTTAGAAGAGGTGAATAATGATACACAAATTTAAGAAAAATGGTGTTTACGTTGTTTTAGATGTAAATAGTGGTGCAGTACATGTTGTGGATGAAATGGTATATGATGTTTTAGATCATTATCCAGAATATGATAAGACTACGGCAGTTGAGCATCTAAAATCAAAATACAATTCTGATGATTTAAGTCAAGCGATAGACGAAATTCAATATCTGATTGATGATGAACAGCTTTTTTCTAAAGATACTTATATCAAAAACTTAGAATTCAAGAATAGAAAACCTGTAATCAAGGCAATGTGTTTACACATAGCTCATGATTGTAATATCCGATGTAAGTATTGTTTTGCATCTCAAGGTGATTTTGAGGGTGATAGAAGTTTGATGAGTTTAGAAGTTGGTAAGAAGGCTCTTAAATTCTTAGTTGATAATTCAGGTAACAGAAGCAACTTAGAAGTGGATTTCTTTGGTGGTGAACCACTCATGAACTTTGAAGTGGTTAAAGATTTAGTGACTTATGGTCGTTCTTTAGAAGCGGAAAATAATAAGTTGTTCAGATTTACAATTACAACCAATGGTGTGTTATTAGATGATGCTAAGATTGACTACATCAATGAGCACATGGACAATGTCGTATTGAGTATCGATGGTAGACCAAAAGTCAATGATTTGATGAGATATACCGTAAACGGTGCTGGTACTTATGATATTATTGTTCCAAAATTCAAGAAGCTGGTTGAAAAACGTGGTGATAAGAACTACTATGTACGCGGTACTTTTACTAAGTTTAATATTGACTTCGCTAAAGATGTAGTTCATATGGCGGATCTTGGATTCAAGAACACTTCAGTTGAGCCTGTAGTTGCTAGTCCTGAAAATGATTATGCATTAAAAGATAGTGATTTAGAGACTATTTGTGCTCAATATGATGAATTGGCAGAGGAAATGATTGCTAGACGTGGTAAGGATAATGATTTCTCATTCTTCCACTTTACAGTAGACTTATCTCAAGGTCCATGTATCGTTAAGAGACTTTCAGGCTGTGGTGCTGGTTCAGAATATGTGGCAATAACACCGGAAGGTGATATCTATCCTTGTCATCAATTTGTTGGTGATGAAGATTTCAAAATTGGTAGCTTAATGGATGGAACGTATAACAATCACTTAAGTCACGAGTTTAAAGAAGCACATGTATACAACAAAGAAAAATGTAAAGAGTGTTGGGCAAAATTCTATTGTAGTGGCGGTTGTCATGCCAATGCATACAATTTTAACAATGATATCAACATTCCTTATGATTTAGGATGTGAAATGGAAAAGAAGAGATTGGAAGCTTCTTTGTATATTCAAGCTAAATTGATGGAGGATTAAATGATTCTTAACTATGAGAACAATAAACCTAATATAGATAAAGACTGTTTTATTGCAGAAACTTCAACTGTAATAGGCAAAGTGACTTTAGGAAGTGAATCAAGTGTTTGGTATGGAGCTGTCTTGCGTGGTGATGTAAATGCTATTACTATCGGAGACAGGACCAATGTACAAGACAATGCAACAGTTCATGTAGCGAGCAAGTTTCCTACGACAATAGGTGATGATGTAACCATTGGACATAATGCAATCGTACATGGTTGTACCATTGGTAACAGAGTGCTTGTAGGTATGGGTGCCATCGTATTGGATGGGGCGATTGTAGAAGATGATGTGATTATAGGAGCTGGTGCATTAATACCACCAGGTAAAGTGATACCATCAAAATCTTTAGTAGTCGGATCACCTGGGAAAGTAGTAAAAACTATAAACGAAGAAGCAGTAGAAGGTTTGTTGGAATCAGCAAGTATCTATGTTAAGGAAGCTTCTTTACATAAAAAAATATAAAGGAATATTGGAGGGGTTAAGATGAAGTCAAAGAAGTTGATATCATTAATTCTAATCATAGCATTAGTTGGATTGATGGTATATACTGCATTCTTCGGATTAGGAACAGATACTGTTGGAGTTGAATCAGTAGCAGATTCTATGAAACTAGGTTTGGATATTCAGGGTGGAGTTGTTTTGGAATATGAAGCAATTACTGATCTGGAAGGCGAAGAGCTTAGAAAAGAATTGGATGGAACAAAAGCGGTTATGAGTACTCGTATTGACAGTAAAGGTTTAATGGAGCCTAAGATTACTGTTAACTATGATAAAAAACGTATCCGTGTAGAAATGCCAGGTGTATCGGATGTAAATGAAGCAGCTGAGTTTATTGGAACAACTGCTAAACTGACATTCCATAAGGTTTTAGAAGGTGAAACTGTTAGTGGCGCGGATGTTAAAGCAGGTCTTGTAACGATTGATTCATTTGAAGGTGTTGAAATCATGGACGGTGGAAGTATCAAGGATTCTGGAAGCAGATTTTCACAAACGACTAGCTATGTTGGATATGTTGTAGATTTAGAACTGGACAAAGATGGTGCCAAAGCATTTGAAGAAACAACTCTTGAATTTGTAAAAAGAGAGTCTGGAGAAGGTCAGATTGCGATTGCCGTAGATGGTATTGTTATTTCAGCTCCATCAGCTGATCAAGTAATCAGTTCTGGTGATTGTTATATTTCTAACATGACGCAAGAAGATGCTATTAATTTATCACTTCAAATCAAATCAGGTGCTTTACCTCTTGAACTTAAAGAAGTACAATCGTCATTAATTGGTCCAACATTGGGTCAAGATGCTTTGCAATCAAGTATCAATGCAGCTAAGATTGGTTTCTTGTTGGTTGTAATCTTTATGATTGCATACTATAGAGTGCCAGGTATGATCGCATCAATTGCACTTGTTTTATATTCAACAATTATATTGTTTACAATGATTGGTCTACAAGCTACTCTAACTCTTCCTGGTGTTGCAGGTATTGTTTTAGGTGTAGGTATGGCCGTTGATGCAAATGTTGTTATCTTTGAAAGATTAAAAGAAGAACTTAGAAACGGAAAAACTGTAAGAGCTTCTATTAAATCTGGATTCAAACGTGCTATGAGAACAATCATGGATGCAAATATCACAACTTTAATTGCAGCAGTTGTACTTTATAGTTTTGGTGAAGGTCCAATTAAAGGTTTTGCGACAACATTAGGTATAGGTATTGTTGCTTCTATGTTTACTGCAGTTGTATTTACACGTACACTACTGGTTAATGTAGATGCTTTAGGCTTAATTAAAAATAGAAAATACTTTGGTGCATAGGAGGCGACAACATGAATTTATTAAAGCATTATAAAATTTGGTTTGCCATTTCTCTATGTATTATCGTAGTTGGAATGGGTATGTTTTTAATCAATGGATTAAACCAAGGAATTGATTTCCAAGGTGGTACATCTATTCAATATAACCTTAAAGAATCGTTTGATACAGGTGATATAGACGATGCTATTTCAAATATTGAAATTGATGGTCAGAAATTAAACGCATCAATAATTAAAACAGGTATCAACGAAACAGCTGATCAAGAAGTGATTATTAGAACAACATCTTCTTTATCATCTCAAGAAAGAGTTAACATCGATAACATTATCACTGGATTATATCCAAACGCTGAGCATAGAGAAACAGCTCAATACAGTGCAAGTGTTGGTAGTGAAATTAAAACAAGAGCATTTTTGGGCGTTATTATTGCTGCTGTTGGTATGCTGGCTTATATCACATTCCGTTTTGAAATCGTATTTGGTTTATCGGCAATAGTGGCACTTGCTCATGACGTATTAATTCTTGTGTCTGTATATGCAATCTTCCAAATTCCTGTGAATTCAGCTTTTATTGCTGCTGTTCTAACGGTAGTTGGTTATTCTATCAATGATACGATTGTAGTATTTGATAGAATTAGAGAGAATGTCAAGTTTGAGAAGAGACCAGTTTACTTTGATATTGCTAGTAAAAGTTTAAATCAAACAATTACACGTTCAATTAACACATCTGTTACAACGTTACTAGTTATTGGTTCGCTTTATATCTTTGGTGTAGATTCTATCAAAGAATTAGCATTCCCATTATTAGCTGGTGTACTTGCTGGTACTTATTCTTCTATCTTCATAGCAAGTCCAACTTGGGCACTTTGGAAAACGTATAGAAGTAAGAAACAACAGCATTATAAAGGCGTTACTGAATAATCAATGGCTTAGAGAGTAATCTCTAAGCTTTTCTCATCTAGATTATTGAAATCTTAAAGCATTGGGATGATATGTCTCAAATGCTTTTCTTTCTTTACATATAAAAGAAATCAAGCTATCATAAATATAGAAAGAAGAGAGAATATGAGTTTACATAGTAAAAAATGGACAATTGAAAGAAATAAGAATACAGAATTATCGGTTGATATACATCCGATTGTGAAACAAATACTCATCAACAGGGGTTATGATAGCGCTGAAGATTTAGAGATATTTTTAAATCCTGCTATAGAACAATTGTATGATCCTTTTTTGATGAAAGGAATGAGCAAAGCAATTGATCGTATTAGAGATGCAATGGATAATGGTGAATCCATTTGGATATATGGTGATTATGACGTTGATGGTATTACATCCATTTCTGTTTTAGTCACTTGCTTTGAGTTCTTGAATATCCCAGTGAATTACTATATTCCAAACAGGCTAGAAGAAGGGTATGGTTTATCCATTCAAGGGATGGAAACAATCATCTCAAAAGGAGCAGATCTGATTATAAGTGTTGACTGTGGTATAACTTCAGTTGAAGAAGTCGCTTACGTGAATAAACAGAAGAAAGATATCATTATCACAGACCACCATAATTGTCAGGAAAATCTTCCAGATGCGTTTGCAATACTAAACCCAAAACAATCTGATTGTGAGTATCCTTTCGACATGCTAGCTGGTGTTGGTATTGCAATGAAAATTGTACAAGCGCTTTTGAGAGAACGTTTTTATAAGCATTATGATCTTTTTATTGATATTGTGATGTTAGGTACAGTAGCTGATATTGCACCGATAGTAGATGAAAACAGAATTATAGCTAAATTGGGTTTGGATGTTATCAGGGATTCTAAAAATATTGGTTTGCAAGCATTAATTGAAGTTTCAAATCTAAAGGATACAGATATCAATACAGGTCATATTGGATTTAATTTAGGACCTAAAATAAATGCGGCTGGCAGAATCGGGAAGCCTGAACTAGGTGTTCAGTTGTTGACATCTAAAGATCCTATGGAAGCAGAACATATAGCAAAAGCACTGGATGGTTTAAATACGGAACGTCAGGATATAGAAAAGGAAATTGTTGCTTCGATTGATAGGTTAATAGAAGAACAAGTTGATTTGGAAAAAGAAAAAATTATTGTTATAGAAGGTGTAAAGTGGCATACCGGTGTCATTGGTATAGTTGCTTCAAGGGTCTCTGAAAAGTATCATCGACCATCGGTTATTCTGTCTGTAGAAGATGGTATAGCAAAAGGGTCAGCTAGAAGTGTTGGAAATATCAGTATTTTTGATGCTCTGAACTCATGTAAACACTTGTTTATTGGATTTGGAGGTCATAAGCAGGCTGCTGGATTGTCATTAAACGAAGCAGATGTGGACCAACTAAGAGTTGATATTAATGATTATGCCAATAAACATATTACTTCTGATGATCTTATACCTAAAGTGAAAATTGATGGTATTCTACACAGCCACGAAATTACTCATGAAGCATTGGATGACTTAGAAAAATTAGAACCACATGGTATGGGCAATCCGAAACCGTCCTTTGTCTATAATGGTTTAACCATTGATAACGTTAGACCCATTGGAAAAGAAAAGTCTCATTTAAAGATCGTTTTACATGATGGTAAGAGAACTTTTGATGCGATAGGATTCGGTATTGCAGAGCAATATGCTGATTTAAGAAGTCAAGATCAATTGGATATGGTGATGACTTTAAATAAAAATTCATTTAGAGGTATTGAAACCATCCAATTTATGATTAAAGATATAAGACGATTGGAACCAGCCTTTTATAAAGTTTCGGAAATTGGTAAATGTTTTACAAAGACATTGGCACGTGCTTTATTCTATAATGGGTTAGATGGTCCTGAGAGGCCATTATATGCTTTTACGGACTTTAATAAAGAAAATATCAATCGATTAGATTATTGTACGACTGTTGGTGGTAAGAAGTTAATATTGGTCCAGTCTTTTTATAGTTTCATTGAATTGTATTTCAGATTAGATGATTTAGAAATAAACTCATCAGAAATTGGTATTCATTTTAATGATATTGATAAACGATCAGATATAAATATTGTAGTGAATCCAATCTTTAAACATCTGGATTTTGAAAACTACGATGAAGTGGTTGTTTATGATATGCTTTACAATGAAAATTGGGCAGGCTTATTGGAAGGCTATAGCCAATCAAAAGTCAAATATTTAAGCAGACCATATCAAGATGAAAAAGTGCAATCCGAAGCCTTATATACAGCTATACCACATCGATTGGATTTAGTTGATATTTATAAAGCTTTATTATCTGAAGAAGGTAAATTAACCATCGAACTTGAGGATTTTTCGCATATGTTACATATGGATGTGATTAAATGTGAATTATCACTTCGAATATTAGAACATTTGAGTTTAATTAAAATAGTTGAGTCGCACTCGTATCATATTGAAGTTCTACCTAAACCGTCTTCAAAACTCAGTTTAGATGAAACCGATATTTTCCAGAAAGTATCATCAATAAGAGATGAATTTTTTGACTATATAAAAATATACAAAGAAATTATTAAGTGATAAACAGGAGGAATTATGGATTTAAAAAGTAAAATCAGAACTGTCGAGAACTTTCCTAAGGAAGGAATCAGTTTTAAAGACATTACAACACTTTTACAAGAACCTGAAGCGTTCAAGTATGCTATTGATGAATTGATAAAAATTGCTGATGAATATGATTATGATGTGATTATCGGACCTGAGGCAAGAGGATTTATATTCAGTGCACCTATGGCTTACGCTGCTCAAAAACCTTTGGTGCTTGTTAGAAAACCTGGTAAACTACCTTCTGAAACAGAAAGTCATGAGTATGCATTAGAATACGGTACTGATGTACTAGAAATTCATAAAGACGCGATAAAAAAAGGTGACAAGGTATTGATTGTTGATGATTTATTAGCAACTGGTGGTACTACAAAAGCTGTAGTTGAACTGGTACAGAAATTGGGTGCTGAAGTTTCGGCTGTATTATTTTTGATTGAATTGACTTTCTTGCCAGGCAGAGAGATTTTATCTGGATATCCTGTAAGAACAGTATTAGAATACTAAGATGAAGTCCACTTTAGAAGTGGACTTTTTTGTATATTCCATTAGAGTGGCAGATATATTTGTCTATTGTTTAGGGACACGTTTTGTTATATAATAATTATATTAATCATTTTCACTAAATGACAGAAGTTAGAAGGTGTACACTTGGAAGTTAAAGAATATATAGAAAAAATTAAATCCATTAATAAGAATGTTGATATAGAAAAACTAGAGAAAGCATTTCATTATGCTCAAAATGCTCATGAGGGTCAACTCCGAAAATCGGGAGAACCATTTTTTATTCACCCATTGGCAGTCTCGTTGATTGTTGCAGAACTTGAAGTGGATTCAGATACTATTGTAGCGTGTTTATTACATGATACGATTGAAGATACAGATGCGTCTTTTGAGGATATAGAAGCTGAATTTGGTCACTCTGTTGCTCAACTCGTTGATGGTGTAACAAAGTTAACAAAGATGCACTATGAAACCAAACAAGAAATTCAAGTAGAAAATCTTAGAAAAATGTTTTTGGCTATGGCAAAAGACATCAGAGTAATTTTGATTAAGTTAGTCGATAGACTGCATAATATGCGTACTCTGAAATATCAATCAGAATCGAAAAAACAAGAAAAAGCGTTGGAGACACTTGAAATCTACGTTCCTATTGCTCATCGATTGGGTATATTTAAGATTAAAGGTGAACTTGAAGATTTATGTCTATTGTACTTGGAACCGGAAAGTTATTATGAACTGAGTAGTAAAATTAATAAGAAACTTTCTGAACGTAAAACATACATTGATAAGGTAATTGAGCAGATTTCAGATTCTTTAGACGAAATTGAGATGTCTTATGAAGTTTATGGAAGACCTAAGAATTTTTATTCAATTTATAAAAAACTTAAGTATCAGAAAAAGGAATTTTCTGAAATTTATGATATTACTGCGATTAGAATCCTTGTAGATACAGTCAAAGATTGTTACGCAGCTTTAGGTACGGTTCATACGTTGTGGAAACCGATGCCGGGTAGATTCAAAGATTATATTGCTATGCCAAAACCCAATATGTACCGTTCACTTCACACCACAGTAATGGGAAATGAAGGAGAACCGTTTGAAGTACAGATAAGAACACAGGAGATG
The DNA here is from genome assembly GCA_016342415.1 of Clostridiales bacterium. GTDB lineage: Bacteria > Bacillota > Clostridia > Peptostreptococcales > Acidaminobacteraceae > JABXKX01. The sequence continues at coordinate 57,769 of JAEIOD010000027.1, read as the reverse complement.
CATAAAGTATCTGAATATGGTATTGCAGCTCACTTCAATTATAAGGAAGCTAAGAAGGGCATGAACAATATCGATGAGAAACTTGTCTGGTTACGTCAAATGATGGAATGGCAAGGAGATATAGATAATCCAGAGGAGTTTTTAGATTCTTTGAAGATTGATATATTAAATCATCAAGTGTACGTGTTTACACCTCAGAGTAGTGTGGTTGAGTTACCTGAAGGTTCTACGCCAGTAGATTTTGCTTATAAGATACACACAGAAGTAGGCAATAAATGTGTAGGGGCGAAAGTAAATGGTAGAATTGTACCTTTAAACTTTAAACTTAGTACAGGTGAAATAGTTGAAATCTTAACCCAAAAGAATTCCAATGGCCCTAGTCGTGATTGGTTGACCTTTGTTAAGAGTACTCAGGCAAAAAATAAGATCAAACATTGGTTCAAAAAAGAACGTCGTGAAGAAAATATTGAAAAAGGTAGAGATATGATAGAAAAAGAAATCAGAAAAGCTGGTTTCAAAGTCTCTGATCTTATGGTTCCAAAATGGTTAGATCCTTTAATGGCAAGACTCAGTGTTTATTCAATTGATGACTTGTATGCGACTATTGGTTATGGTGGCATCATGATGAATCAAGTGCTTCCGAAATTAAAAGAAGCTTATAAAAAAGAACATAAAATTGATGAAATCGAAATCAAAGAACTTGAATCAAAGAAGGAAGATAGACGTGTACAGGAAAAAAATAGCAAACGAGCGGGTCAATCGGTCATTGTAAAAGGTTTGGATGATTTACTTATAAGATTTGCAAGATGCTGTACACCTGTACCAGGTGATGATATTATTGGCTATATCACTCGTGGACGTGGTGTGACAGTTCATAGAGCAGATTGTAAAAACTTTGAGAGCACAGATGAAATGAAGAGTCGTTTTATTGAAGTTGCATGGCAAGTTGAAGAGACCGCAACATTTACAACTGAAATTCAAGTTATTGCACCTGATCGAAAAGGTCTGTTATCGGAAGTAACATCGATAATAACAGCAATTAATTTAGTCGTAACAGGTGTCAGTGCAAAACTGTTAAAATCAGGGGTTGCAGTTATTAATTTAAGTATAGAAGTAAGTGATATCAATAAGCTTAATAGTTTGTTAAATCGATTAAATACTTTAGAAAATATCATAGAAGTAAAAAGAGTTACATCCTAACTGACATTTATATGTCAGTTTTTCTATGAGGGAGGTTATATGAGAGCTGTAGTACAAAGGGTTAAACATTCGAGTGTGACAGTAGATAATGAAATCGTTGGTAAAATTAATCATGGGTTTATGGTGCTTCTTGGTGTTGAAAAGGGAGATACTGAAAGTGATATGACTTATATTGCTGACAAACTTTTGAATTTAAGAATATTTGAAGATGAAGAAGAGAAGATGAATCTATCGATACAAGATGTAAAAGGTGAGATGTTGGTTGTGTCACAGTTCACACTATTGGCTGATTGTAGAAAAGGCAGACGACCTAGCTTTATCGAAGCTGCTAGACCGGATGAAGCCAATGATTTATATATGAAATTAGTTGAATATTGTAGAGGTCGAGTACCTGTAGAGACAGGTGTATTTCAAGCTGATATGCAAGTGGATATCTGTAATGACGGACCGGTAACAGTCATGTTAGACAGTAATAAGAAGTTTTAGAGGTGATTATGATAGAAAAAATAGTAGTAGGGACATTTGGTGTAAATTGTTATTTAATGATGTGTGACGAAACAAAAGAAGCCATTATTATTGATCCGGGTGCACAACCAGAAGTTATTGAAAGAGTTATAAAAAAGCATGAGGCAGAAGTAAAATATATTGTTTTAACACATGGTCATGGCGATCATATTGGTGCTGTAGAAGTATTAAAAGACTCTTTAAATGCACTTATCGTTGCATCGGAAGATGAAGATGATATGTTACAAAATCCTAATTACAATGAATCTAGTAGAATTTGTGATGTTTCAATTAGTTTCCAAGCTGATAAGTACATTAGAGATAATGATGTTATAAAATTCGGTAAAAAAACTATGAAATTCATTACTACACCAGGTCATACAAAAGGTGGTATGTGCATATTGGTCGACAATCACTTATTTACAGGTGATACGTTGTTCCATAAATCAATAGGTAGAACTGATTTATATGGTGGTAGTCAACAAATATTACTTGCATCTATTGCATTTAAGTTATTCAATTTGGATGATAAAATTAACGTTTATCCGGGACATGGTCCAAAATCAACAATTGGATATGAAAGAAAAAAGAATCCGTTTTTTTAGGAGTAATTATGAAAGTTAAAATTAACCATGACAATCAATATGGTGTAGCCCACTTAATAAAAACTTTTTTTAAGGAAGTAACATTCGTTTTAGAGGGTGATTCTGAAACCATAATCAATTCAATTGAAAAAAACTCTGAAAAGGTAGTTGTCAGTGCGAGTTATCATGGAAAAACATATCAGGAAACAGTTCAACTTACTTCTGATGAGCAAATCAATAAGCGTTTGATTAAGAGGAGTAATGCGAGAGTATTGTACGATTTATCACATGAAATTACAGGAGTTGAAAATCACTATGGTACATTGGTAGGTGTTAGACCCGTTAAACTGGTACATGAAATGTTTAATAAAAATTACTCGGATGAGGAAATTGATGCAGTTCTTTATAATGAACACCGAATTTCAAAACACAAAAGAGCACTGTTGTTAGAAATTGCAAAACGAGAAAAACCATTTTTATTAGATGCAGATGATACCTCAAAACTGAGTTTATATATTTGTATTCCATTTTGCCCGACGAGATGTCTGTATTGTTCATTTCCATCAAATGATATGAGGCAAAAAGGTAAACTTGTTGAGATGTATTTTGAATGCTTACTTCGAGAAATTGACGAAGCATATAAAAAAATAGTAACGAATCATTTGGAAGTGGATTGTATTTATATTGGTGGTGGTACCCCTAGTGTTTTAACCGAAGGACAGTTTGAGATTTTACTCAAAAAACTGGATCAATACTTCGACTGTGCAACTTTAAAAGAGTTTACAGTAGAAGCGGGTAGACCAGATACCATCACGCGAGACAAGTTGAATGTACTAAAGAAATATGATGTGTCTAGAATCTGTGTTAATCCTCAAAGTATGAATAATAAAACCTTACAGTTGATTGGTAGAGATCATGAAACAAAAGATATTATTGAGTCCTACAATTTGGCTAAAACAGTTGGTTTTAACAGTATCAATATGGATTTGATATTGGGTCTTCCAGATGAAACTCTAGAAGATGTTGAAAAAACTTTAGAGACCATTATAGCTTTGGATCCTGAAAATATTACCATTCATACACTAGCTGTCAAAGTGAGTTCTCGTTTAAAAGAAACATTGGATAAATATCAAATGACACAAGCAGAATTGGTTGAAGAAATGTTAAAATCAACCGAATCGGTATTAAGATCAAATGGTTATGTACCATATTATATGTATAGACAAAAAAATATGGTTGGTAATTTTGAAAATATAGGGTATTGTAAAGAAGGGTATGAATCCTTATACAATATTCGTATCATAGAGGAGAAACATAGTATCTTGGCATTGGGTGCTGGCGCAGTTTCTAAAAAATGTTATCCAAAAAAAGATTTATTCCACAGAATAGCTAATGTAAAAGGGATAGAAGATTATATATCAAGAATTGATGAAGTCATAGAAAAGGAAGCATCATTTTTTGAGATTTAGTTTACAAATGATTGGTATTATATTATACTAATTCTATATTAATAAGGTACTCAAGAAAAGTAGATAGATGATATTCCAAAGCGAGCTGGGTTAGGTGAAAGCCAGTGAAGAAGGATTTATTGAAAGACACTTGAAATAATGTACCGATAATGAAGTGGGTTTAACCAATTAGGGTGGCACCGCGGGAGTAATCTCGTCCCTTGTATGAAATTTCATATAAGTGACGATTTTTTTGTTTATATGAACACTGAATATCTAAGGAGGCATTATGGCTGAATTATTAAATGGTTTAAAGAGAACCCATTATGCAGGTCTATTAAGAGAAGAACATATCGATCAAAAAGTTGTTCTTATGGGCTGGGTTCAAAAAAGAAGGAATCTTGGTGGTTTATTATTTGTTGATTTAAGAGACCGTGAAGGGATTGCTCAAATAGTGTTTGATACAGCAGTATCTCAAGAAGCATTTGATTTAGCGGATCCAATAAGAGGCGAGTATGTTATCGCTGTTGAAGGTACAGTAAAACTAAGACAAAGTATTAACAATGATATTCCAACTGGGAAAGTGGAAGTGTTTGCTGAGTCAATTAAGATATTATCTGAATCAGAAGTACCACCAATTCATATCAATGATGATGATGGTGCGGGTGAGCAATTAAGATTGAAGTACAGATATTTGGATTTAAGAAAACCCAAAATGTACAATAATTTATTGTTTAGATCAAAGGTTGCTTCGGTATTTAGAAACTTCTTCGGTGGAGAAGGATTCTTAGAAGTTGAAACACCATTTTTAAACAAGCCAACTCCAGAAGGTGCTAGAGATTACTTAGTGCCAAGTAGAGTGAATCCAAATAAATTTTATGCATTACCACAGTCACCACAGTTATTCAAGCAGATGTTAATGGTGTCAGGAATTGATAGATACTATCAAATCGTTAAATGCTTTAGAGACGAAGATTTAAGAGCTGACAGACAACCTGAGTTTACTCAAGTGGATGTTGAACTTAGTTTTGTTGAAGAAAAAGATGTTATGTCTATTAATGAGCGTTTGATGCAAAAAATGTTCAAAGAAATGCTTGATGTGGATTTACCAACACCGTTCATGACAATGGCATATAAAGAAGCCATGGAAAGATTCGGTTCTGATAAACCGGACTTAAGATTCGGTTATGAACTAAAAGCATTAAATGATATTGCAGAAACTTGTGGGTTCGGTGTATTTGCTGACACAGTAAAAGCTGGAAATGATGTTAGAGCGATCAATATTGATGGCGGTGCTATAGAGTTCAGTAAAAAAGGTATGAAAAATCTAGAAAAGTTCGCTAAGACATACGGTGCAAAAGGTATGGCTTGGATGAAAATTACTGAAGAAGGGTTGGATTCACCTATAGCTAAATTTTTATCAGAAGAAGATGTAAAAAACATCACTGAAAGAATGGAAGCAAAAGTAGGAGATATGATCTTATTTATAGCTGACAAACCATCTGTTGTTTTTGCTACACTTGGTGCACTAAGATGTGAAATTGCTAAGAAATTAGACAAAATTGCAGAAGGTGACTATAAGATTTTATGGGTTAATGAATTCCCGTTATTTGAATACTCAGAAGAAGAAGATAGATACGTTGCTAAACATCATCCGTTTACATCGCCTCTTGATGCCGATATGGATATGATAGAATCTGATCCTGCAAATGCTAGAGCAAAAGCTTATGACTTAGTATTAAATGGTTCTGAAATTGGTGGTGGTTCAATTAGAATTCATAATTCTGAATTACAATCAAGAATGTTTAAAGCATTGGGCTTTACTGAAGAAGAGGCAAATAGTAAATTCGGTTTCTTATTGGATGCCTTTAAATATGGTGTGCCACCACATGGTGGTATTGCATATGGTCTTGATAGAGTGGTTATGGAACTTTTAAATATTGATAATATCAGAGACGTAATTGCATTCCCTAAGACTCAACAAGCAACATGTCTTCTAACAAACGCACCTGCTCCAGCAGAAGAAGCTCAATTAGAGGAACTATTCTTAGATTTGGTAATACCAAAAAAAGAAGAGAAAGTAGATTAATTAGAATGCCCTTGAGAAATCAAGGGCATTGCTTATATTCAATAATATAATGGTTGTATACAATAACAAAAACCAACAAAGTCAAGAGTGAGAAGCTCTTGACTTTGTTAGTTTGGTTGAAATGATAAAGAGATATTAGATAAAGAGATCGAACGATGTTCAATGCTCTTCATAACAATTTTATAGTTTAAGGTCTATTCAGACCTAAAAAAAATCCCCATTCGATGACTGGCTGCCATCTCTTAGAGGAAGGCCCTATAGTTTTGCGTCCATATTTTTCAATATGTTTGCCTTTTCGTTGAAAACTCAACATGCTTGTTGTTTTATTACTTATATAATAGCAGAGATTATTATACAATGCAAGACATTTCATTAAAACATTCATTAAACTGTACAAAAAAAGTGTAAATAAAGAAGATATCTAATTGATATCTTCCCAATTCATGTATTTATTAAGTGTTGTTACAAATTTTTCTAATCCGATTTGATCTTCAACATCGAATCGATTCAGAGTTGGACTATCAATGTCGAGGACGCCTATGAGTTCATCGTTATGGATAATTGGAATAACAATTTCTGATTTAGAAGCTCCATCACAGGCAATATGTCCAGGAAATGCATGAACATCTTTTACGAGTTGAGTGGTTCTTGTTGCTGCAGCAGTACCACAAACACCTTTACCAATTTCTATGTTGACACATGCTGGCTTTCCTTGGAATGGACCTAAAATAAGTTTATCTTTCTTATGTAAGTAGAAGCCTGCCCAATTGATCTCATCGATGAGTAACCAAAGCAGGGCAGAAGCGTTAGATAAATTCGCCAACCAATCATCCTCGCTACCTATAAGGCCTGTCAGTTTTATATTCATATATTTGTAGAGCTGATCTTTCTTTTCAAAAGCTATTTTATCAATTTGTTTCATATTATCCCCCTTTTTTAAAAGTATATCATAGCTCACATACTTTTCACACATACTTTACACCATTCTCACATATCCAGAAAGTAGAATGAAATTGTAAACAACAACAACCCACAAGGAGGCAATATCATGAAATTAAGAAATTTACTATTAACAGGAATTATTACAGCACTATTATTGCCAGTCGCTTCATTTGCAGAAGAAGTTGAGCATGATGAGAGAGATTGGAAAGAGTTCAGATTGGAACAAGTGGCGAAATACACACCAGATCAATTGGTTGAATGGACAAGACTGTTTGATTCAAAAGAAGTGCTTAAGAGTGAAAGAGAAGTTTTAAAAACTGAGTTGGACATACTTATTGAAACGGTTTGGAAACCATTGATTGAGAGTGAAAAAAAGGAAGTTAAAGAAGCAATACAGGCGTATGCAGATGACTTGAAAGTTAAAGTAGAAGCCGGAGATCTTACAAAAGAAGAAGCAACGTCGTTATTGGAAGCTTTTAAAGCAGAGATAAGGGTAGACTTTGAAGAAATAAAAGCTAAAAGAGAGGCTGATAAAGCTGAAAGAGAAACTGATAAAGTTTATTGTGATGGTTTAAGAGAAGATAGAAAAACCATAAACGAATCCATTAAACTTGCTGTTGAAAATGGTGAACTTGATCTTATTGCAGGTTATTTGAATGAAATTCTTGTGATTAATCAAACTCTAGAACTTCACGTTATTGAAATAAATGAACTAATTCAAGATAAAATTAATGAAATCAATGACCTATAGAAAAAAGCTGCTGATAAAGAATGAATCTTTGCTCAGCAGCTTTATTTTATAGCTGTTTCATTGCTTCTCTGTACCTGAAGTCCTCACCGTTGATGTGTTTAAAAATCCAAGCGGCAACGGTTTTTAATAATGTTAATGCAAATGCTCCTTGATCTTCATCCATTTGATTTAAATCAAATGAGAGTAATTTATCAATGAATTTCTCGTGAAGAATTTTATGATCTTCAATATGGACATAATTTACTTTTTCCATTAGTTTTTCTTCTTCAGAAAAATGATATTTAGTATAATCGATAAGTTCTTCAAACATAGCGTTTAACTCATCGTAAATATCTTCTCCTGCATGATTAGAAACAAGATCGGACATTGTTTGTCCCATCTCAAATAAACGTTTATGTTGATCATCAATTGCTTCTACTTTGACTGAATATTCCTCTTTCCATGTAAACATAAATTTTACCTCCAGCTATATTTTACTATCAATTGGGTACTATATCAATTAAAATGGAACTTATTAGATAAACTACACGTCAAAGATATATAGGGAAAGGATTGGAGGTTGTTATGAAAAAGATTTTAGTATTAATGTTATCGGTTATATTAGTATTTTCACTGATCAGCTGTGGCAGCAATGAGAACTCTGCGGAATGGAATATGAATACAGCTGAATCTGATGATATGGCATATTCGGAAGAGTATACAACTGATGATGTTGGTGGTGTGAATTACTCAAAAGGTATGGACCGAAATGAAGAAGCCAGTGCACCTGAAGTGGGTACTGTATTTGAATCCGAAAGAAAAATTATCAAATCGGCTTCGATGGAAATTCAGACACTGGAGTATGAGTTGGCAATACAGCGTTTAACAGACAAAGTAAAAGCTATTGGAGGTTACGTTGAATCCTCAAATGTAAGAGGGCGAGCACTGGATGATAAGTATTCAACACGTTCTGCTCATTATACTCTTAGAATTCCAGAACAACAATTCATGCAGTTTATGAGTGATATGAATTCAATCGGTACAATTATTCAGGAAAATTCATATGGTGATGATATCACTTCTCAGTATTTTGATACAGAAGCACATATGAAAACATTAAAGATTCAAGAAGAAAGACTTCTAGATATTTTAAGGAAAGCAGAAAAGATTGAAGATATCATTACTTTAGAAAGAGAACTATCCAATATAAGATATCAGATAGAAGGTTTACAAGGCAACTTAAAAAGATGGGATAACTTGGTATCCTATTCTACATTAACAGTTTCCATTTATGAAGTACAAGAAATCATTAAAGTAGAAGAACCACCTAAAACATTGGGTCAAAAGATTTCGCAAAAATTCACAGAATCTTTAGAAGATATCAAGGACTTTTTTGAAGATTTAGCGGTATTTGGAATTGGATCGTTGCCATTACTAATAGTTTACTTGCCAATGTTATTGGTTGCTGCTTTGATTATTAGAAAGATTATTAGAATATTTAGACCAGTTGAAGTAAAGGTAGAAGATGAATCCGATAAAAAAAATCAGTCGTAAACACGAAAGGGACAGTGTATAATAGGTCTAGGAGGATGATTATGCAAATTAAATTATATGGATCACAACATTGACCAGGCTGTCCAGGTGTAAAAGAGGCTCTTTTACAAAAAAATATAGAATTTGATTATATTGAAATAACAGACAGTATGAAAAACTTAAAAGAATTTTTAAAACTACGTGATAAGGATGATGCTTTTAAAATTACAAAGAGGGTACATGCCGTTGGCATCCCAATGCTTTTAATTGATGGCGTCGTACATTTAAATATTACTGAAGAGTTAATTAACACACTAAAATAGCAGATTTTCATCTGCTATTTTTTCTTGGTTAAAATTTTATAACTCATAAAACCGTCTGTGTACTTTATTATAAATCGATATTTACCAGCAGGAATGTCGGTTAAAATAATTTCACTGTTATCACTATCACCATAGGAGAATATCACTTCCTCGGTGTCGTCGTTGATGAGACTGATCGATGAGTTTGATGTTAGATTTTTTGCAGAGTATTTAAAATACAATTCAGCATCTGAATTCAAAGTAAAAGTACTGGAATGGTTTTCTTTTAGATTCGGGCTATTCATACTGAATTCAGAAATATAATGAGAATAAGAGAATGAAAAACTTAAAGAGAATAGTAATATTATAATCGATGCTATTAGAAAAATGATTTTTTTAAGAGTCAAATTTATCTCCTTTCATAAGTCAGCATTTCAAAATAAGTACTGCTGATTGTTAATATGCTTATGATCAATAGAACGGTGATGTTAATGGCGGCATTTTGTCCCCATTCAACATATGTTGCTATGTAGTTACCATGATTGATTAGATAAGTTACAGCTATAAATGTTCTGGTTAATCCAGAAAGAACGCCATGTTTTTTATATCCGACAGTCAACCACATATTAAGGCCATAGAGCATTAAGAAAACAAGAAAAATCAGTATGAACTTCAAATGCAGTTGAGTAAAAGATACCCAGTTCATTCCAAAAATCAGTTCTGGCATTTGATTTGATAATGTATAACCCAAACCATTTAATAGAATATATAGGATAGATAAAATAGCTGAACTCATCATAACAAACAAGATGGTACCTTTAATACTTTTCTGATTAGACAGACCAAACAGTTTATTGAAATCAAACGTTGCAGCAATTAGTACTATCGCTTGAGATATAGCCAATGATCCAAAGCCCATAGTGAGCAATACAAGAATGTTGCCTGAAAAATCGGAATAACTGAATGATGAGTTTTGCATGAGTAAGTCATATAAAGCTGAACTTGAGGTGATTAAAACTTGAACAGCAATTATAATTCCAATAACGATATAATTAATAGTAGTTTTTTTAGCATATGTTTTTAGGTTAAGAAGCATAGTGATCTCCTTTGTTTTCTATAAGTTGGATAAACCATTTTTCTAGCGGTGTGATACTAATTTCGAAATCAGACAATCGAAGTTCTTCTTCAATACTGGACAAGTCATCAAATACTGAGAAAAAAGTTCTTTTTCCAATAACTTCACGGTGTATGACTTTAAACGGTTCAAGTATTTTTTCTCCCAACTCTGTATTGCCAAATACCGTCAGTGACTTTTCTTCAATGAGGTCTTTAGATTCATGAACAATTAATTCTCCGTGATCTAAAACTAAGATATCATCAAAAAGTTGGCTTATTTCATCTACATAGTGTGTTGAAATAAGATAAGTTCTAGGATGTTCGTGGTAATCGTCTAATAAAAGGTCGAAGAACTTTTTCCGACTGGGTGCATCTAAAGAAATATGAGTTTCATCGAGAAGTGTGATATATGCTCTAGAAGCAAGTGACAATACCAAATTAACTTTACCTTTCTGTCCTTTTGACAATTTTGAGTAATTCTTTTTCTCATTAACTTCTAAGACTGAACTGACTTTTTTAGCAAGTTCTAGATTAAAATCCTTATAGAACTCAGGCATCATTTTATAGAGTTCTTTTAAAGAATAGTTTTCTATCAATTTTTCCTGATCGGATAGAAAGCTGATATTAGAATAATGTTCATAGTTTTGTTTCAGAACCACTTCCCCAGAAGTAGGGTGGCTGTGTTTTGCGATAATTTTCATCAGAGTTGATTTACCAGCTCCGTTGGCACCAATCAATCCAACAATTGAATGCTCTTTTATTTCGGCTGACACTTGATTAAGCGCTGTTGTTTCTGATTTTCCAGTGTATATTTTAGTCACATCATTGAGTTTAATCATGTTGGCCTCCCTTATAATTATTGATGAATTCTATAATGTCTTTCTTATCCAAACCGATTTTCTTAGCTTCTGACATCATGGTTTGAACATATTGATTAAAGAAAATACCTTGACGTTTTTCTAAAATGATTTTTTTCGCATCCTCGTTAACAAACATACCGATACCTCTTTTCTTGTGAATTATATTTTGATCTAAAAGAAGGGTTAAACCTTTTCTTGCCGTCGCAGGATTAATTGTAAATAGCTTTGATAATTGATTGGTTGAATACACTTGATCTTCAATTTCATCGTTAAGAATCATATCCTCTATAAATTCAGCAATCTGTTGAAAAATGGGTTTGCTACTAGTAGTATCTAATTGCATCAACAGCTCCTTTCTTGTTGTTTGGTTAGTTAGTTAAGTAACCAACCTATGTATAAACTATATAATGTCTATTCATAGTTGTCAATGCAAAACTGAAATAAATATTTGTTAGCCACTTTTATTAAAGAGTGCTAAAATCTCTTGACAATGGAAATGCTCAGTTTTATAATGTTAATTGGAAATAGTAATAAACGACTCAAATCGTTGGGATGAGTGCATAAATTAAGGAGTGATTTTATGAGCACAGAAAAAGGAAACTTATCAATACATAGTGAAAATATTTTCCCTATAATTAAAAAATGGTTGTATTCGGATCATGATATTTTTATCAGAGAACTGGTTTCAAATGCCTCAGATGCAATAACAAAATACAAGCAATTGGTATCTATCGGTGAAGTTGAAATGGTAGATGAAGACTTTAAAATAGATATTATAATGAACCAAGCTGAAAATACACTAACATTTATAGATAATGGTATTGGTATGACGGCTGACGAAATTAAAATGTATATCAATCAAATTGCATTTTCAGGTGCAGAAGATTTTATAGATAAGTACAAAGATAAAGCAGACAAAGACCAAATTATTGGACATTTTGGTTTAGGTTTCTATTCAGCGTTTATGGTTGCTGATCATGTGCAAATCAATACGCTTTCGTATAAAGAAGGCTCACAATCAGCTAAGTGGAACTGTGATGGTGGAACGGAATTTGAAATTGAAGAGGGTACAAGAACTACACGTGGTACAGAAATTAAGTTGTTCCTAGGTGAAGATGGCAATGAGTTTAAAAATGAATCTGTTATTAAAACAACAATTGAAAAATACTGTTCTTTCATGCCTTATGAGATCTACTTCTCAGTAGAAGATAAAGCACCAAAAAAGGATGAAGAGGGCAATGACATCATCGAAGAGATAGTTGCTATCAATGAAACGACACCACTTTATTCAAAGATTCCATCAGAGTGTACAGAAGAAGAATATAAAGAATTTTACTCAAAAACATTTATGGATTTTAAAGAGCCTTTATTCTGGATTCACTTGAATATGGATTATCCATTTAACTTAAAGGGTATTTTATATTTTCCTAAATTAGGTACTAATTTTGATACTTTAGAAGGACAAATCAAGCTGTACAATAACCAGGTATTTGTTGCAGATAACTTAAAAGAGGTTATCCCTGAATTTTTGCTTCTACTAAAAGGTGTGATTGATTGTCCAGACCTTCCGCTGAATGTATCGAGAAGTGTACTTCAAAATGATGGTTTTGTTAAGAAAATCTCTGATTATATCGCTAAAAAAGTAGCTGATAAATTAACTGGTTTATTTAAGACAGAAAGAGAATCATATGAAAAATACTGGGATGATATTCACCCATTCATTAAGTATGGTGCTCTAAAAGATTCTAAGTTCAATGACAAGGTAAAAGATGTGTTGTTGTTCAAGTTAACAGATAAGCAGTACGTGACTTCAGATGAGTATGTTTTACGACATGCGGATAAAATTGAAAAGGAAATTTATTATACAACAGATACACTTCAACAAGCACAGTACGTTCAAAACTTACAAGAACACGGTATCGAAGTAGCTGTATTGGATCATCCTATTGATTCAGCTTTCATATCACATATGGAATCACTTAATCAAGATGTAAAGTACAAACGTGTGGATTCAAGTATCTCTGACTTATTAAAAGAAGAAGATGAAGCGGATCATAAAGAAATAGAAGAAAAATTACTGACAATATTCAAAACCAGTACAGGTGTTGAAAATCTGAAGATAAAAATTGAGTCTTTAAAGAATGAAGATTTAGCAGGTATGATTATTCTATCAGAAGATAGTCGCCGTATGCAAGATATGATGAAACAATATGGTGCAATGGGTATGGATGCAAGTATGTTCCCTAGTGATGAAACTCTTGTTTTAAACAAGAAAAATACTCTTGTAAACTATACAATTGATCATTTAGATGATGATGAGGAAACTTTGAAATTAGTTACAGAACAGATTTATGATTTAGCTATGTTAACACATAAACCTTTAACAGCAGATGCTATGACAAAGTTTGTTAAACGTAGTAATGATATATTAAAACGTGCTATAATAAAATAAAAAGATGACCTATAATCGAGAGATTATAGGTCTTTTCCATTGGGAGGGGACTATGCGAAAAATTGATTTAGCAAATTTGCCAACACGTATTGAAAAACTGAGTTTTGAATACAATGATATTAATGTTTATTTAAAAAGAGATGATCAAACGGGATTTGAACTCTCGGGAAATAAAGTAAGGAAACTGGAATACTCATTACAGGAAGCGCTTGATTTAGGCTGCGACACCATCATAACATGTGGTGGCATTCAATCTAATCATGCAAGAGCAACAGCCATAGCAGCTGTTAAACTCGGACTCAAGGTTCATTTGGTCTTAAAAGAAAATGAAACGCCAAGACAGGGAAATTACTTCATCAATCAGTTTGTCGGTGCTAAAATTCATTTGATTTCAAATGAAATATACCAAGATCGACACAATTATATGAAAACTTTGAAAGACAGAATTGATATGACCAATAAAGCTTATATTATTCCAGAAGGCGCTTCAAATGGTATTGGAAACTTTGGATATCTCAATTGTTTCTATGAAATACAGAAACAAGAGGATGAGTTAGGGATACTATTTGATTATATTGTAATGGCGTATGGTTCAGGTTCTACATATGCGGGTCTTCTAATGGGAGCCAAAGCACTGGGATCTGAAACTCAAATAGTCGGTTACAATATATACAATCCCAATATTGATGCTTTTAACATGGTCAAGACACTTATAGAAGAATCAAAAGTGTACAGAGATGTACCCGAGATAAAAGAGGAGGATGTTCATGTTTCTCCTGAATATGTTGGACTGGGGTATGCAAAATCATGTCAAGATGAATTGGACTTTATAAAAAACTTTGCAAGAAAAGAAGGTGTTATGTTAGATACTGTCTATACAGGAAAAGCGATGTTTGGTTTGATTTTGGATATTGAGCAAGGTAAGTATCCGGCTGGGTGTAATATATTGTTTATACATACTGGTGGTCAATTTGGCAATTTTTCAAAAACAGAATTATTTGATTTTTAATAGCTGATGAATTTCAGCTATTTTTTTCTTGAATTTTTTTTAGATTATGGTATGATATAAGTAATTTCGGAAACGTTTCCGGAAACGTTATCATAAAGCGAAATAGCAATTCAATAGTGAAGTTATTCCATTAGGAGTCCAATATGAAAACCATAAATATTAAAGACATAGCAAAAGCAGCAGGGGTTGGCGTGAGTACAGTCTCAAGAGTACTTAATGATCAACCTGATGTAAAAGCTTCCACTAAAGAAAAAGTATTAAAGGTTATTGATGAATTAAACTATGTACCAAACAATAGTGCTAGAAATTTAAAACGTCATAAAACGAATCATATCGGTATTTTTGTTATTGGTGAATACAGCACATTCTTTTCTAAGGTGATTCAAACAATAGAAAAAGAAGTATCCAGTCAGAAATATTCGATCGTTCTACATTTCCATAAAGAAAATGTGAAGACTTTAGAAGCGGCAGTTGAGTTTGCATTAGAAAAGAGATTGGTTGGTTTAATATTTTTAGGTGGTGGTTTATTATCATCTGATGAAGGCTATTTAAAACAATTAAATATTCCTGTTGTATTTGGATCGACAGTATTAAATGATGATATTGATAAAAGATTATATAACAGTGTAACAATCAACAACTTTGGAGCTGCTTATCATGGCATGATGCATTTGATTAACTCGGGTCATCGAAAAATTGGTTTGATTACAACAAATGATGGTAAAGATAATGTAGCGGAAAAAAGATATCAAGCATACCTAAAAGCACTTGAAGATGCAAAACTTTCTCATCATGCTGAATATGTAACTATTGGAGATTATTCCATAGAATCAGGTTATCATGCTATGGAAGAGTTATTAAAGACAGATGTAACAGCAGTCTTTGCCATAGCTGATTTAATGGCTATCGGCGCGATGAAAGCAGCTCATGATAAAGGTTTAGTGGTACCAAATGATATCTCATTACTTGGATTTGATGGTTTGGAAGTTTCAAAATATATGAATCCAAGTTTAACGACAATAGAACAACCGACTGATAGTATGGGTATGAATATAGGATCGGTTATCTTAAAACAATTAATTGATGAAGAAGAAACAGAACATATTGTTTTGGACACATCTTTTTATAAAGGACAAACAGTAAAAGAGATGAAAGAGGTGTAAGATGAAGTTTTACGATATAGGTCAGCCTTTTGAGACAGAAGCCATTGTAAACTTTGAAGATATTATTCAAGTTGATGATATTAATACTTTATTAGATAAGACTCAATTCAATATGGAAATTGATGAAAAAGTAGTTCTTACCTATAAGTTAACAAGTGAAGATCAAATTTTTGGTCTTGGTGAAAATATGAGAGGAATCAATAAACGCGGTGGTATATATGAGTCGTTCTGTACTGATGATCCAAGTCATCAGCCTGATCGAAAAGCATTATATGGCGCTCATAACTTCTTTGTAGTAGACAGAAAAGAAGAAAAAGTAGGTTGTTTTATTGATTTCCCAACAAAGGTAGAGTTTGATTTTGGATTTACTCATAAAGACGAATTGAAGATTACAATCGAAGGGAAAGATGTTAGGGTTTATATGACAACAGCATCCACAGTCACTTCAATTGTATCTGGATTTTTAAAAGCAATCGGACCATCTTTTATGCCGCCTAAATGGGCATTTGGTTTCCAGCAAAGCAGGTGGAGTTATCCGAATGCAGATTCAATTAAAGACATTGCTGAAAAGTTTAAAGCTTCTGATATTCCGTGTGACACGATTTACTTAGACATAGATTATATGAAAGACTTTAAGAATTTTACAGTGGATGAAGGGCGATTCCCTAATTTCAAGTCATTTGTTTCTGAAATGAAGGCAGATGGTTTTAGATTGATTCCTATAATTGATGCAGGGTGTAAAATAGAAGACGATTATTTCATATATGAAGAAGGTGTTCAAAATAGATATTATTGTGAAGATGCAAATAACAAACCATTTGTTGGTGCAGTATGGCCTGGTAAAGTTCATTTTCCAGATTTCATCAATCCTGAAACAAGAAAATGGTTTGGGGATCATTACAGTATATTAGTGGATCAAGGTATCGAAGGATTTTGGAATGACATGAACGAACCTGCGATATTCTATTCTGAAAAAAGATTAAAAGAAGCAATTGAGTTTGCTGGTGATAAGAAAGATAAAAACTTAGGTATTTATGATTTCTTTGATTTAAAAGATCATTTTATGGGTCTTTCAAATAGTGATGAGGACTATAAAACTTTTAATCATCGGTTAGATGGTAAAACATACAATCACTTTGATTTACATAACCTATATGGTTACAATATGACACGTGCAGCTGGAGAAGCGTTTGAAAGAAACTATCCTGAAAAGCGTATGTTATTATTCTCAAGGGCCTCTTATATCGGTATGCACCGCTATGGTGGCATATGGACTGGAGATAATCATGCTTGGTGGGAACATTTAATACTAAACATTAAGATGATGCCTTCACTTAACATGTGCGGTTTCTTATACTCAGGAGCAGATATTGGTGGCTTTGGTGGTCATGCTAGTGGAGAACTGTTAACAAGGTGGTCTCAATTTGCAGTTTATACACCACTTTTTAGAAATCATGCCTGTATGGGCACAAGACATCAGGAGCCATTTAGTTTTGAACCTGAAACAACAGGAGTCTTAAGAGATACCGTTAGGTACAGATATGCCATGATGAATCACGTTTATTCTGAGTTTATGATGGCTAGAGAAAATAATACCATGTTGTTTAGACCACTTACTTTTGATTATGAGGATACACATGTCTCTCAAATAGAAGATCAGCTCATGTATGGTTCGCATATGATGCTTGCTCCTATTTACACGCCAAATGCAAAAGGTCGTTATGTTTACTTACCAGAAGATATGATGTTATGGCGTATACGTTCAAATGAGTCATATGACTTGGAAAACTATTCTTTTGGACATCATTATATAAATGCTGAGACTCATGAGTGGTTGACATTCATTAAGAAAAATCATTTGGTTTTACTTAATGAAGTCAAGAACAACGTTGAGGACATCACATTAGAAGAGCTACATGTGATTGGCTTTATTGATGATAAAGGGTCATATACATTATATACAGATGATGGTATTTCAAGAGAACCGTCGCCAACTTATTTGACTATTGAAGCAACATATGAAAATGGTATTTTAAAACTGTCGCATAGCGGAGAGGTTGGATGTAAAAACATTCACTTTGATATTATGACTATGGATCAGAAAAGACATAAAGGAGTATATCATGTTTAAAAGAAGTAGTGGTATCTTGATGCATATTACTTCTTTACCGAATGAACAAGGCATTGGTACTTTTGGTAAAGAGTCATATGAATTTATAGATTTTCTTAAGAAATCAGGACAAAGTTATTGGCAACTATTGCCTATAGGTCCGACTGGATATGGTGATTCACCTTATCAATCCTTATCAACATTTGCAGGCAATATTCTATTGATTGATTTAGAGGTTTTAAAGAGTAAAAAACTATTAACAGATGCAGACTTTAAAGGTAGAAAATTTGGAGTAAATGATGAAGTAGTAGATTTTACAAATGTTAATAAAGAAAAAATCGAATTGTTAAGATTAGCTTTTGAAAGAGGTAAAATAGCATATAAAAGAGAAATGGATACATTTACTGAGGAACATGCTTGGTTAAATGATTATACATTGTTTATGGCTTTGAAATATCATAACGATTTAAAATCATGGCAAGAATGGCCAAAAGCATTTAGAACAAGAGACAAGAAAACATTGGAACTTGCTAGAGAAACCCATAAAGATGAAATGAGATTTTGGACATTTGTTCAATATATCTTCTTCAAACAATGGCATGAATTAAAAGTATATGCCAATAAAAATGGTATAGAAATGATTGGTGACATTCCAATTTATGTAGCGGAAGACAGTTCAGATGTATGGGCTAATCCTGAGTTGTTTTTACTGGATAAAGACAATAGACCCATTTGTGTATCAGGGTGTCCGCCGGATGCCTTTTCTGCAACGGGTCAGTTGTGGGGCAATCCTATATACAACTGGGATCTGATGGAAGAAAATAATTATGCATGGTGGATTGAGAGAATTAGAGCAAGTTATGAACTCTTTGATGTAGTGAGAATAGATCACTTCAGAGGTTTTGAATCATATTGGTCTATACCAGGCGGTGCCAAAACGGCAGTAAAAGGTGAATGGATTAAAGGCCCTGAAATGAAACTATTTGATGCCATTAAAGAAGAATTAGGTGAACTTAAAGTTATTGCTGAAGATCTAGGATTCTTAACTGAAGAAGTTACAAACTTTAAAAACGCTTCAGGTTATCCAGGTATGAAAGTTCTTGAATTTGCATTTGATACAAAAGAAGAAAGTGATTATCTACCACATAACTATGATACCAATTGTTTTGTTTACACAGGTACACATGACAATGATACGGTACTAGGGTGGTTTAATAATACTGATCAGGACGATATTGATAAAGCCATTGATTACCTAAAACTGACTAAAGAGGAAGGGTATCATTGGGGTTTTATTAGAGGTGCTTGGTCATCGGTTGGTGTTGTAGCTGTAGCTCAAATGCAAGATTTTTTAGGTCTTGATGAAAAGAGCAGAATGAATACCCCATCAACTATTGGCGGTAACTGGGAATGGCGTATGAAGCCAGGACAGTTAACGGACGAGTTGGCAAAGAAAATTATGAATATGACAAAATTATATGGAAGGTTGTGCTAAAATGAATTCATTTAACAAGGAAAACTTTATCAAAATGGTTAAAGATGCAACAAGAATGAAGTATGCGAAATCTTTTGATACAGCATTTGAGTATGAAAAATTCAACGCTGTGTCAATGACGTTAATGCAAATGCTCTCTGAAGATTGGGAGAAAACTACAGAGAAGTACACAACTAAAAAACAAGCGAGTTACTTATCAGCAGAATTTCTAATGGGTAGAGCTTTAGGTAATAACCTGTTGAGTTTAGGCCTTTATGATGAAGTAAAAGAAGCTCTTGATGAACTGGGTATTGATCTGAATACTGTTGAAGAAGCAGAAGAAGATGCTGGTCTAGGTAATGGTGGATTAGGCCGTTTAGCAGCATGTTTCTTAGACTCAGCAGCATCTGAGGATATTCCATTAACAGGTTATGGTATTCGTTACGATTATGGAATCTTTAAACAAAAGTTTGAAGAGGGTCGTCAAGTTGAGATGGTAGATAACTGGTTAAAATACGGTGATCCATGGTCAGTAAGAAGAATTGAAGATATAGTTTTGATTGAATTTGCAGATGAAACAATCCAAGCGATTCCTTACGATACACCAATCGTAGGTTATGGTACAGATAACATCAACACTTTAAGACTTTGGAAAGCGGAATCAGTTGATGCATTTGATTTCAAATTATTCAACGACCAAGCATATGATGAGTCGGTAGCGCTTAAGAATTCAGCTGAGGATATTTCAAGAGTATTGTATCCAAATGATTCTGAACAAGCTGGTAAATTACTAAGATTAAAACAACAATATTTCTTTGTATCTGCATCATTACAAGATATGCTAAAGAAGTTTAAAGCTAAATTTGATGGTAAAGTAGATTACAAAGCGTTCCCTGAGCACTACGCAATTCAATTGAATGATACACATCCAGCAGTTGCAATTCCAGAGATGATGCGTCTGTTAATGGATAAAGAAGGTCTTTCGTGGAAAGCTGCATGGTCAATCGTTACAAAAACATTCGCTTATACAAACCATACAATTTTGACTGAAGCGTTAGAGCAGTGGTGGAATGGTTTCTATCAAGAAATATTACCAAGAATTTATGAAATCATAGTTCAAATAGATGAGCAGTTTGTAAAAGATTTAACTGCGCTTAAGTATTCAGAAGAAAAAATTGAGTCAATGAGAATTATTTCAGATAATATGATCAAAATGGCTTGGTTATCAATCTATGGTTGTCATACAGTTAATGGTGTTGCTTATCTTCATACAGAATTATTAAAGCATCAAGAATTAAATGATTGGTATGTATTATATCCAAACAAGTTCCAAAATAAAACAAACGGTATTACTCAAAGAAGATGGATGGCTCTTGCAAATAAAGAATTATCATCATATGTAACTGAGTTACTGGGTAGCAATGAATGGATCAATAATTTAGAGCTGATTAAAGGATTGGAAAAACATGCGGATGATGAAGCTGTTTTAGAAAAATTCATGGCAATCAAACGTGAAAAGAAAGTTCAACTTGCTGAGTATATCTTAGAACATGAAGGTATTGAAATCGATCCAGATTCATTATTTGATATTCAAGTTAAGAGACTTCATGAATACAAACGTCAATTATTAAATGCATTCCATATATTAGATTTATACCATAGAATCAAAGCTGATCCTTCAATGGATATTGTTAAACGTACATTTATTTTCGGTGCAAAATCAGCGCCTGGTTACAAACGTGCTAAATCAATCATCAAGTTCATCAACGATATTGCAGATCTTGTAAACAACGATGAGGATGTAGCAGGTAGAATCAAAGTTGTATTTGTACAAAACTATAGAGTATCTTATGGACATAGAATTTTCCCAGCTGCTGATTTATCAGAGCAAATTTCTACAGCAGGTAAAGAAGCTTCAGGTACTGGAAACATGAAGTTCATGTTAAACGGAACACCTACAATTGGAACACTTGATGGTGCTAATGTTGAGATAGTTGAAGAAGCTGGAGATGAAAATAACTTTATCTTTGGTCTAACAGTTGACGATATTGAAAAAATCAAAGATTCTTATGATCCAAAAGAAACTTATATGTCAGTTGATGGTCTTAAAGAAGTTGTTGATGCATTAATCGATGTTTCATTTGATTATACTGGTGATGAGGATATGCAAGAATTATATTCTGCATTATTAAGAGGTACACATTGGCATAAAGCGGATAACTACTTTATCTTCAAGGATTTTGACGCTTATAGAAAGAAGCAAATGGATGTTGATGCAGCATTTAGAAATAAAAAAGAGTGGGCTAGAATGTGTTGGATGAACATGTGCAATGCTTCAAAGTTCAGTAGTGATAGAACAATCTTAGAATACGCAAAAGACATTTGGTCAATCGAGAAAAATAGAATTTAGGAGGCCATATGAAAAAAATACTTGCAAGTCTGTTAATCCTGTTACAACTTATTTTTGTATTCCCAATGCAATCGCTTGCGTTTGATGATCAAACAACAGTGATCGTACATTATCAAGAAGCAGAAGGAAATGAGAAAGATTGGAACTTATGGATTTGGCCTGCAGGTGGCGAGGGTAGTGTTTATGATTTTACCGGAGAAGATAACTACGGTAAAATCGCCACTATTACGTTACCAGGTGATCATGATACAGTAGGATTTATAGTCAGAACCGAATCATGGGAAAAAGATACTTCAAATGATAGGTTTATTGAACAGTTTAACGATGGTATTGGAGAAATATGGATCATAGGTGGACAAGAAGCATTCTTCTATGAAAATCCAGAAGGACCGGATGCCATACTTGATGAACAGGTGACACTTGATATTAATTATCACAATTATGATGAGAATTATGAGAATATTTCAGCAATTGTCTATGCAGATGACTCTAACAAGCAAACGGTTTTATTAGAAACCATAACGGAGTATGGTGTGTCTGCAGAAATATTATTGACAGACACTTTGAATCAGAAAAAAATAGTTGTTGAAATATTAACAAATGACCAATTAATGGGTAGTTTTGATGTTAAAAAGATAAATGAAGGTAAGGCGGATATATTCCTTGTAGAGAACAATGAAAGAGTGTTTTACACTTCTTCAGATGCTGTTTATAGACCAAAGGCGGTTACAGCAAAACTAAATGATACACAAACAATAGTACTTGAAACAAATATGCCGTTTAAAGCAACACTTGATACAATGGCAGTTTTTATTAATGGAGAAAGTGTGGCAATTGAGAGTCTGAAATTTGAGACTGTTAATAATGATTTTAACGGACAAAGTGGAACTGTAAGACTGTCTGAAAAAGTCAACTATACAGATGATATTACTATTGTCATACCGAAGTTTGAAGAGATTAATGTTCAACTGGGTGATGTGTATGATACAGAGGAATTTGAAACACAATATACATATAGTGGTTCCGATTTAGGGCCAACCTATTACAATGACTCTACTACATTTAAGGTGTGGGCACCGACAGCACAGGATATAAATCTTGTTTTTTTTGATGATTATCGATCTGATGTATCTGAAAGATATGATATGTCTTTTGAAAAGAACGGTGTTTGGACTACCACGGTAAGTGGTGATTTACATAACCAACTGTATGCTTATGAAGTGAAACATCAAAGTGATTATGAATTTGTTGTGGATCCTTATGCAAAAGGTGTATCGTTAAATGGTATTAAAAGTGCTGTTATTGATTTAGAAAGAACAAATCCGAAATTATGGGATTTGGATTATAAAACTGATTTTACAAGTATTACAGATGCAATCATGTACGAAGTACATGTACGTGACTTGTCAATGCATTCACAGTCAGGTATAAAAAATAAAGGTTTGTTCTTAGGATTTACTGAAACCGGTACAACTACAAATGATGGTTATTCAACAGGTTTAGATTATATTAAAGAGCTTGGAGTAACACATATTCAGTTTATGCCGATTTATGATTATGGTTCAATTGATGAATCAAAGGATGATTATCAGTTTAACTGGGGTTATGATCCAGTGAATTACAATGCTTTAGAGGGGAGTTATGCCTCGGATCCATTTGCACCGGATGTAAGAATCAATGAGTTTAAACAAGCTGTACAAGCCATTCACGATGAAGATATGAAAGTGACAATGGATGTTGTTTATAATCATGTGTTTAGTTTAAATGCCATGGCTTTTGAAAAACTTGTACCAGGTTATTATTTTAGAAAAGATGAGACTGGAAACTATGCCAATGGGTCAGGCTGTGGCAATGAAACAGCATCAGAAAGACCTATGGTAAGAAAATTTATTGTTGATTCTATTACTTATTTAGCCAATGAATACAACTTAGATGGATTTAGATTTGACTTAATGGGTTTACATGATGTAGAAACAATGAATCAAGTTAGAGCTTCTTTAGACGAAATTGATCCATCAATCACCATTATAGGTGAAGGTTGGAATATGGGTAGTGTGTTAAATGAAGACTCAAAAGCCAATCAAAATCAGGCTCATTTGATGTCTGGTATTGCTCATTTTAACGATACCATTCGAGATGGATTAAAAGGATCGGTATTTGATAGTTTAGATCAAGGTTTTGTTAATGGAAAACCAGATATGGAATCTGTTGTTTTTTCAGGTATTCTAGGTGGTATTGTCCTTGATGATATCAGTACTTGGGGTGATATTGAACCAACTCAAAGTGTGACGTATGTAGAAGCTCATGACAACAATACACTTTATGACAAACTTAAATTATCCAATCCTGAGGCTAAACCAGCTGAAATAAAGAAAATGCATCTTCTAGCAGATTCAATTGTACTGACTTCACAAGGGGTAACATTTATCCATGCGGGTCAAGAATTTTTGAGAACTAAATTGGGAGATGAAAACAGTTATAAATCTAGTGATATTGTAAACAGACTTGATTGGCTTAGACGTGAAAAAAATAATGATACAGTGGAATATTTCAAAGGTCTTATCAAGTTGAAAAAAGAACATAAAGCATTTAGATTTTCTACCAAAGAAGAAATACGAGACAGTATAACACCACTTAGTTTAGAAAACAATGTAATCGCATATCAAATAACGAGTGATGATGTCTGGGAATCAATTGTTGTGATTCATAATGCGAATACAGAGTCCGTTTCAGTAGATCTTCCTGAAAATGCTATTTGGGAAGTGGTTGTAAAAGAAGGTCATTCAGGGATTGAATCTATTGAATCAATTACTGGAGATGAAGTGCTGGTATCGGGAATCGATACAGTTGTCATGTATAAATCGTCTGAGATAAATACTGGTGAAATGTCGAAAAATGCTTCAAATATGGCTTTTGTGTATATAGGCGTCATACTATTGGTTGTAGCAGGCGGCGCTATTCTTTTTAAAAAAAGAGTTAAATAAATAAAAGATGTTGGCTGAGGCTGACATCTTTTTGTTATGATATTAAGCGGTTTTATGTTATTCTTGTAAGGCATAGAATAGTGAAATTGTGTGGATGTCTTGACACTTAGATGATTTCGTTCTATAATTTTATTATGCAAACGGTTGCAGAATATGCAATATGTTATATGCAATGCATCAATTATAAATGATAGGGTGGGAAAATGAGAGTTACTATAAAAGAAGTTGCAAAGCTAGCCAATGTATCTCCATCAACGGTATCTAGAGTTTTGACAGATCATCCAAAAATCAGTCAAGCGACAAAAGAGCGTGTATGGAAAGCGATGAAGGAATTAGACTATCATCCAAATGTAACCGCTAGAAAGTTGGCAACAAATGCTACCAAAACAATTGGATTGGTTTTACCTAATGATGTGAAATTATTAGCAGAAAACCCATTTTTTATACAGGTTTTAACAGGTATAACATCTTATGCCCAGGCTAAAGGTTATTATATTATGTTGACAAATGCAGCCACTGAAGAAGGCGAAATAGAAGCACTAAACCACTTATTCAGATCAAACTTAATCGATGGTGTTATTATGACTGTTGTACGAGAAAATGATCAGTGTGCCAAGTTCTTAAATGAAAACAATCACCCATATGTTGTGATTGGTAAACCAAACGATACAGATAATACCTTATGGGTTGATAATGATAACTTTCAAGCCATGTATGAAATGGTGAATTACATAATAAGATTGGGCAATCAAAAAATTGCTTTTATTGGAGGTAGTAGTGCTTTGACTGTTACCAAAAATAGACGATCAGGTTATGAAATGGCACTTACCAACAGGGGAATTCATTTTGATGATTCATTGGTTAAGAGCGTGAAATTCTCTGAAGCAGGAGGATATGAAGCTGCAAAAGTATTGTTAAAAGATAATGAGATAGATGCCATAGTGACGACTGATGATTTGATTGCTGTGGGTGCTTTAAAAGCAGTAAAGGAGGCAAAAAAAGATATAATAGTCACTGGATTTAATAATACGCCAATTGGTAATTATCAGAATCCACCTTTACCAACGGTTGAAATCAATGCAGTACAATTAGGTCATTATTCAGCAAGACTTTTAATTGAAAAACTTACTAAAGTAGAATCAACCATGAACAGTTATATAGTAGATACAAAACTGATAAAAAAAGCATAAAGCTTTTCATTATCAGTTTTTTTTCGTAAAATAGAGAAAGGAGGGACTTATGATACTAAAAAATGTACATGTTTTGGATGTTGTTAATGAAAAGATGATAAGAAATATTGATTTAAGTTTTGATGATGGAATAATTAATGATATTGGTAATCTCTCAGGTAATGATGAAGATTATACTTATGAGGACTGTTATGTTACCCCGGGATTAATCGATTGTCATACCCACATTTTCATGGAAGGCCATGCAGATACGATTGGTAGTATGAATGCCATGACAACAACGGATTTTATAGTTACAGCAATATCTAATCTAGAAAAACATTTAAAGAGTGGTGTTACAACGATACGTGATGTTGGTGGTGTAAACTACTATGATTTAGAACTTAAAAAGCAATTACATAATGGCAATATAATCGGACCTGACTTATTTGCTGCAGGAAAAATAGTTACTATGACAGGTGGACATGGTCATTTCATCGGTCGAGAAGCTGATGGACAAACAGAAGTACGAAAGGCTGTTAGAGAACAATTAAAAGCGGGTGCTGACTTGATAAAAGTGATCTCTTCGGGTGGGGTATTAACACCAGGAGTAGATGTAAATGCTTATCAGTTCAATATTGATGAACTCAAAGCAGCCGTTGAAGAAGCACATAAAGCAGGCAAGAAGATTTGTACACATTGTCACAGCACACAAGGGATAAAAAATTCAGTGATAGCTGGTATTGATTCGGTAGAACACGCAACTCTTTTAGACAAAGAGGGTGCTGAGATGATGGCAGAGACACAAACCTATATGGTCCCTACGTTGTCTGCGGTAGAGAATATTGTTAAGAAAGGTATTGAAGGTGGTATACCTGAATATGCTGTTAAAAAAGGAAAAGAAGTCTATAGAAGACATATAGAAAGTTTCAAACTTGCTATGGATTATGATATACCAATAGCTATGGGTACAGACGCGGGCACACCACTGAATTATCATGGTAAATCCTCAGGAGAAATTCTGTTGATGATCGATAATGGCATGTCCGTTATGGAAGCTCTAAAAACATCAACAATTAACGGTGCATGTTTAATTGGTATTGAGGAGACTCATGGTAGTATAGAAGTCGGAAAGTACGCAGATTGCGTAATATATAAAGAAAATCCACTTGAGATGGTTGAGACTATTTTAAATCCACTTCAAGTGATTAAAAAAGGTGAAATGATACTATGATAACAGCCATGAAGATATTCATGGTTTTTTTTGACAAAAAATCACATCTGTATTACTATTAGTAATATACCTAATAGGAGGTACAGATGATTTATATTATTTTGGGTCTGTTGATGCTAAAGCCCCTTACAATTTATGAAATGAGTCGAATCTTGCAAGGAAAAGTTTCACCATTTTACAGCGGCAGTTATGGTAGTATTCAAGCAGCACTAAAAAAACTCACAGAGCAACTTGATATCGCATCAGAATCAATAATTGAAAATGGAAGAAACAAAAAAAAATACTCAATTACCAAAAGTGGAAAAGAGCAATTTATGAACTGGTTAGAAACCGATTTTTTAATTGATAATTTTAAAAATGATGCTCTGACAAAAGTTTTTTTCTTTGGATTCTTAGAGAAGTCTAAACAGGTCAGTTCAATTTCCAACTATCTAACATCTTTAGAAGAAACACTTATTGATTATAAAAATCATAAGGCATATAAAAGAACCATTCCAATTGAGTTAGAAAAAGTAGCTTTCTATCAATATCAAACTTTAGAGTATGGTATTTTTCAAATTGAATCGGAAATAGAATTTTATAAAAAGTTACTTAAGGAGGTGAAACATGAAAACTTTGAAGAAGAACGGTTATAATATTTCGTATGATGTATATGGAGATGTTTCAAATCCTTGTATTGTTTTTTTGCATCCTGCATTTTTGGATCATGAAAGTTTTTATAATCAGATTGAGTTTTTTAAAACTAAATTTTGTGTGGTTGTACTTGATATGATTGGACATGGTCTATCTGGTATAACTAAGACAAATGATCGTTTGGATCAAACGGCCTATCATGTAAAAGAGATTTTAGAAAGTATTGATGTCAAACAAGCTCATTTTGTAGGGGCTTCTATGGGTTCTTTAATGGTTCAAAACATAGGTGATATATTTCCTGAGATGGTATTATCTATGACGATTATTGGTGGTTACAATATACATCATGATAATACAGAAATCCTTAAACAACAGAAAAAAGAAATGTTAAAATGGTTTTTGAAAATAATATTTAATTATAAAGGATTTCAAAAGTATATTTCAGAAGTATCCGTTTATAAAGAGAGTGAAAAAGCAAAGGCTCTCATCAGTATCAGACGGTTTAAAAGAAAAGGGCTTCAAGCATTGTCTGGTATGGGCAACGTATTTATTAGCAAAGAAGACTTGAATGTTAGAAAGTACTTAGTAGTGGGGGAGTATGATTTAGAAATATCAAAAAAAGCAGCGTATGAGTGGCATACTCAGGATGATACAACCCAATATGAAGTGTTTGAAGATGCAGGACATTGTGTCCATATGGATGCTAGTGATGTGTTCAATGAAAAGTTATTGGCATTTATAATGGGACAATGAAAAAACACCACAATTAATTTTGTAACGGGTTTACTTGAGGAGTTGGTATTGTAAAATATCAACTCTTTTCTCTTGCTATAATATATTGAATTTATAGGCTTTTTAGGGTGAAAACCATAGAACCACACCAAAAATCACCTTATTAATAGTTTTATTGATAAGGTGATAATGCCAGTGATTTATTGTGTGAAAACCGCAAAAATGGATTTTAACTGTAGACTCTGTTAAATTTTAGTCTTGTTGTTATTTGACTGTTACAAACATATGTTCTATGATGTTGTAGAGGTGAGTGTATGAAAGTGGTTGAAGTGATAAAAAACTATGAAAAAAGATATGTCTGCATTGATGAGGAAACAGGTGA
Source organism: Clostridiales bacterium (assembly GCA_016342415.1). GTDB lineage: Bacteria > Bacillota > Clostridia > Peptostreptococcales > Acidaminobacteraceae > JABXKX01. Next base: position 28,709 of record JAEIOD010000027.1, on the reverse strand, counting down.
AATTCTTGATGATGCACAAGGATACGGTTACAAAAATAAACAAAAGGCTTATAGTGCATACAATTATAAATATGGTAACGGGAAAAAGAAACAAAATGAATACCAAGAATTTTGGAAAGAACATAAGGATGTTGCTAAATTCATTAATCGATTTTACGAAATGTGGTTTAAAGAAATATACAGAGGGGAAGTTTCTGACGAAGATTTAATAGAAGAAATAGAAAAAGAATTTAATATTAATATCTCAAAAGCACTCTTAAAACACTATGAATATGCATTTAAAACACTTAAGAAAAAAAGCAATAAATCGAAATAAATAATACTGAATTTTAACAGAGTCTTACCTAAAAAACCAAATATGTGTTCAATATAAAATATTGAATGGTAATAAAAAACGCATATACAGTATATGCGTTTTTACTTGTGATTCACTGCGCTATTTATTAAAAACAACTTCTGAAGTAAACCCGTTATTAATTTTGTGGTGTTTCAAATAGAAATCTAATTGCCTCAGGAAATCTTCTAGACCAATCTCTTTCATTGTGAATGCCGCCATCCTCAATAATGAATTTTAGATAAGGTTCACTCACTTTTTTCTTTAATGTTTGATAAACAGATTTTGATCCTGATAGATAGAGTTGATTAAACTCAGAATACTCGTCATTACTGGTTTCATTTGTACCAATATCCAGATACCATTTTATCGGAAAACTAGTATCCAATTTATTGATAGTGTATAATAATTCTTCTTCAGCAAACCATACAGCAGTAGAAAAAGCACCTATCTTCGAAAATATCTCTGGATAATCGGTTGCAGCATAAAGTGAAATCAATCCACCCATGGAACTGCCAATCATAGCCGTGTGTTCACGGTCAGACAGCGTCTTGTATTTGATATCTATCATTGGTTTTAATTCATTAACAATAAAATCAATGTAATCTCGCCCCAATCCTCCTACATCTTCCTTGATATCAGCTAAAAGGGCATTGTTTTTAATTTCTGTATTAATCCATGGAGAATATTCATCTAATCGATTGAAACCGCCTTCATAATTGTCAATACCAACAACAATAATACCTTGGCCCGTCTGATTATAATAATCATTTAGATGTGTATGAACATCCCATATAGCACCGTATGATGAGGTTTCTATATCGAATAAATTTTGTGCATCATGCATATAAATAACTGGGAATGACTTGTTTTCTTCATAGTTGGGTGGCAAATAGATTCTGATGGTTCTTTCGAGTCCTAAATAGGGTATTGTAACTTGGTCTTTAATAATCTGATGCATATTATTCCTCCAAAAGTATAAGTGATTCAAGTGATTTGAGTACAACTTCACCTGAAATCATTTCCTGAGTGATGTAATCTATATAAGAGCCTACAATTACAATAGTTTTGTCAAATAATGAAACGTTAAAAGCAACAATCATATTTTTATCACCATCTGTATAATTTATAACGATATAATCTGAAGTGGCTTCCAATATTTCTACAGAATCATAATCTTTAATTTCCTCTCTAAGCGTCACAAGCATTTGATAATGGTCATAGATATCATTATGAGCGGCTGCTTCAAAGTTCATCATTTGTCTATTCTCAGGATCATGTTTCCCTTCCAGACCAATTTCAGTCCCATAATATATGATAGGTATAGAAGGGTAAGTCATCAAGAAGGTTAATCCTTGTTTCAAATAGGCTTTACCATGTTTTGACGTACGGCTGATTAAACGTGAGACATCATGGTTGTCTAAAAAGATGCCGTTCAACTCACGATTACTAAACTTTGAATCATTATTGATTGCTATTTTTAATTTATTGGCATCGCCATAGATCCTAAAGGTTTCTAAAATGCCATCGTACATAGAATAGTTGGTGATACTATCAAAACCAACTTCATTGTAAGAGGCTAAAAAACTAGGACTGGATACAAAAACTTCACCCAATAAGAAAAAGTCAGGATATTCTTGTTTGATGATATAGGCAAACTCATTCCAAAACTCATTAGGAACATGACGAACTGTATCGAGTCTTAAGCCGTCCACACCTGTTTCTTTAATCCACCATAAAACATTGTTATAAAAATAGTCTTTTACTTCAGGATTCTCTGTATTTAAATCTGGCAGTCCCGCTAAATTATAATTGAGAACTTGGTCATCATTTTTAAAGTCAGTGATGGTTCCATTGTTATGAAACCAATCTTGTTTATCTGGATCGTTTAACCATTCATGTTGATAACCCGTGTGATTGACAATATAGTCGAGAATTACTTTGATGTCTTTTTCGTGTGCGGTTTCTACCAATTCTTTTAGTGTATCTAAATCACCAAAATGTGGATCGACAGATTCAAAGTCCGAAGTCCAGTAGCCGTGATAACCATAAGGTTCATTTTTTACAACAGGCGTTAACCATATCGCGGTTGCACCTTGAGCTTTGATATAATCGAGTTGATTGATAACACCTCGTAAATCGCCACCTAAGTAGGATTTAAGTTCGCTTTTGTCATCACTGTAGTCTTCAAAGTTATTATTAGATGTGTCTCCATCCGAGAAGCGGTCAATCATGATAAAATATATTAAATCATCATTTGAAAAATTAGATCGATCAACAGCGACATCATATTCATATAATGACTTTGTTTCATCTGAAGTATCGGTTATTGTACTTTCGTTGTTCGGTTGTGTATTGGTTTGATTATTGATTGTCACATTATTTCCCATACCACACGAGGTTAGCAAAGTAAGTGATGTCAATAAAAGAAATAATTTCTTCATTTAACAATCCTCCTAGAGTAATTATACTATAATTAAGACATCCTGCAAACGGTTGCATCATAAATATTTCTTCTTGATATTATAACCGAAATGACATGGATAATACAGTATTAGAATACCAACAAACCAAGAAATGTAGAGGTACATATAACTCTGACTACTATGGAATCGTCCGATACCCGCATATAAGTAAAGATGTAAGATATAAAAGAGTAGTGGTGATTTACCATATGTCATGATAAATTTCATTAATCTGAGGTCTTTAACCTGCTCAATCAAGTACATCAACAGAAAATTAATAGACATGGTTATCGTTAAAAATGCTATACTTGGAGGATATTTTATGATGGATAATCCTTCTATAATTGTTAATGGTTTTTTCAAGACTGTAAATTGAACACAGATAAATATGAGTGCTGATAAACTACTGAGTTTTAGATATGGAATAGATGGTTTGCTTGAGAAATATGCTCCGATGCAGGCTAAACCAAACCATGGTAAGACAGCATACAAAATGAAATTCTCTTGATAGACTCCCGGTACCAAAAACAGTCTTGTCAGTAAGTGTTCTGACTCTAAAAATAATGGGGATTGAATCGCATATTGAGAAATTAGTATCATCGAAATACCGAGTAGAAGACCAAACTTTTTAAGGAGTGGCATTATAAGTGTCAACAACAATAAACTTATTGATAGGGCAGTAATAACACCAAAGAATCTCAATTCATTCTGCCAGATATAATTAATTAATGTGAGTTGAAGAAAGAGTAAGAAAAAACTTCTTACAATCATTTTATATTTTTGATGAGTTGATTTAAGGTAGTTCTTATAAGCGCCATATCCAAGTGTAAAGAAGAATCCTGGTGCACATAGGTGTGTTATCCACCTTGTAAAAAATGCTAAATGATCAGGATATGGTGTGAAGAAATCGAAGCCTTCATAAAAGTGTGTATTGATAACGAAAAATGATGCATGATCTAATGCCATTATGATCATGATAATGCCTCTGAAAATATCTATAGTTCTGTTTCTTTTCATAATAAACTCCTAGTTCTCTTTTTACACTTTTACCCGAAATAAAAAAATATAATTATAAATAAAATGTAAAACATATTTATATTTCATTAACTTAAGGCATAGAATTTGAACTAAGTGAATGAACTTGTTATCCTGTTTAGGAAAGGTAGGAGACTATGAAAAAAAGAATATTAATAATAAGCATGATACTTATTGTTTTAATGTCTGTAATTGGATGTTCAAACGATGTGAATCAAAATGCAAACGAGGCTGTTCTAAATGAGAACTCAAAGAATGAACAGGCTGTAAATGAGGAAAACACTTCAGGTGAAACCACTGAAGTTGTTGAAGAAGCAATCGTATATGGTGATAACAAAGGCTTCCTTTGGGAAGTCAAAAATGAAGATGCCACTGTTTATTTATTTGGTTCTATACATATGGCTGATGAGTCATTATACCCATTTCATGAAACAGTAGAAAAAGCATTTGAAGCTTCAGACATATTAGGAGTAGAGGCTGATGTGTCTGATATTAAAGCCATTCAAGCTCTTGCACCGTCTTTGATGTATGAAGGTGATGATACGGTTTATAATCATTTAAGTGATGATGGTATTCAGAAGTTTGAAATGATTTGTACGGAAATCAATTTAAAACCTAAATTATTTGAGAAGTTTAGAGTCTGGGTAGTTGGTTCAAACTTAATGTCTATGCAACTGTTGAAATCAGAGTATTCGGGTACTGAAGGTGTGGATATGTATTTCTTGGATAAAGCTAAGAAAACGGATAAAGACGTTGTAGAACTAGAAGGCATGTCATTCCAGATAGATATGATGAACAGTTTTACGGATGAGCAACAGGAATCAATATTCTTATCATCACTAGGTACGACAGAAGAAACAATAGAAGATTTTAGAGAACTTTATGATATCTACTTAACAGGTGATGAACAACTGATGACAGACTATTTGTTTAATACGGATAATGAAATGACTTCGGATGATGAAGTGGAAGAAGCCATTTTAATCGATAGAAATGTTGGAATGGCAGAGAAAATAGAGGCTTATTTACAAACGGATAAAACTTATTTTGTAGTGGTTGGTTTGGCTCATTATTTAGGTGATGACAGTGTGATGAAATACTTAGAAAATAAAGGTTATACGGTGGAAAGAAAGTAATTTTACTTTCTTTTTTTCACGTCATGCTATAAACTAGTCATAGAGGTGAACAATGGAAAAACAGATTATAAAAAAAACTCTAGAAGTCGCTATTTTAGCAGGGCGCATCATGTTGGAAAATGGTGCTGAAACCTCTAGAGTAGAAGATACCATTCAAAGAATATGTTGTAGTAGAGGACTCGTAGTAGAAAACTTTACTATCCCAACAGGAATCTTTCTTTCTTGTCAATACAACGATGATTATTATCCTTATGTGATACGAACAAAATCGATGACAATTGATTTAGAAATCATAGCCAAAATAAACAGTTTTTCAAGAAAGTTCGTTGATTCAGATATGTGTGCTGATGATGCCTTTCTTGAGTTACAGGAAATCAAACAAACGCCACATTTCAAACCCTGGATTGTGAGTACTTTTGGTGGTGTTGCAGGCGGATTTTTCACACTTGCATTTAAAGGCAGTTTTTTAGAAGCAATCATTGCTTTTATCACATCTTTAGTTGTGGTTACAGTCGTAAATAGACTTTCAAAACATGCAGGAGCGTTTGTTAGAAATGCAATCGGTGGTATGGTAAACACATTGGTTGCATTTATATTAATCGGTCTATTTTCTTCAATTGATCCGAACTTATCACTTTCAAATATTGTAATTGGTTCGTTAATGCCACTGGTACCTGGTGTTGCTATTACCAATGCTTTTAGAGATTCTATTTCTGGAGATTTTGTATCAGGAGTTTCTAAATTAACAGAGGCTGTACTTGTAGCGGTAGCCATTGCTTTGGGTGTTGGTGTAATATTACACTTAAAAGTATTAATGACAGGGAGTGTATAATGTTAGATTTTATCTATGCTTTTTTCGCAACAATTGGTTTTGCAGTTCTGTTCAATATACCTAGAAAACAGATCTTGTATGCAGGTTATGCAGGTGGACTGGGTTGGTTAATGCATCAACTGTTACAATCGGTAGGTGTTTCAATATTCTTTTCATCATTTATTGGAGCGTTGGTAGTTGGCATCTTAGCTGAAACATTTGCCAAAACTAGAAAAATGCCAGCAACCGTTTTTGTTGTACCGGGTATCATTCCGTTGGTACCAGGGTATGGTTTGTATTTTGCCATGCTGAGTATTATTGAAAATAATTATGATGAAGCATTACGTGTCGGATTTGAGACGTTAATGGTTGCTGTAGTGATTGCAAGTGCTATTATTATTTCAACAACATTTGGAAAATTATTAAAACCAAAAACGTATCTCTTCAAGAGAATGAATAAGTAAGACTTTTTCATATTGACTTTGCATTCATATATGATAAGATTAAAAAGAACTAAATAGTTACTTTACTGGGAATTAAGGTTAGATCCCTTAACAGCCCCCGCTACTGTAGAAATGACGAAATCTGGAACACCACTGTGCAAACGGGAAGGTCAGAGATTAGAATGAAGTTGAGTCAGGATATCAGTAAGGTAACAGTGTATTGACGTAATCACGGAGGGTGTAAACGGATGTTTGTTGTCTAGAACTAGCCTTTTTTGAGGTTAGTTTTTTTGCTTTGCTGAGAGGTCAATGCAAAATAGAAAAAGAAACACTGTTAAAAATTTCATAATTTATAATAAAATATATTTATTTACAAATATTATTATATTTATTGTTAATATGTAGAAGCTATGCTATAATTCACTTGTTAATTGAAAAATATGCGATTAAGGTGCCGTCAAGGGTAATAGGGAATGAGGTTCAATGCCTCAGCAGCCACCGCTACTGTATTTAGGGATGAAATCTAAATGTCACTGAAGTATTTATACTTTGGGAAGACTAGAGAGTAAGATGATCTAAAAGCCAGGAAACCTGCCTTAATATGTAATCAGCTTCGGTGTGAAGCCATAGGTAAACTATATACTTTTTTTGGATATAATATCAATGCTGATTCTTTTTTGGATCAGTTTTTTTGTTGCCCAAAAACTCTGTTATGAAACTCTGTGGTGACCTACTGATACGACTTTATAGAAGGTATCAAAAACATTTATTTTGGAGAAACATATGAAAATAGGATTGATTCAAATTAACAATTCATTTGATATTTCAAAGAATATCAAAAAAATAATCAACTTCATGGAAACAAAAAAAGAGGTCACTCATTTTGCATTAGGAGAGAACGCTTTAACAGGATATACTTCAGATCCATCTGAGTTAAACACCATCGGTCTAGAAGATGAGCGATTGTTATCACTAAAAGCATATTGTCAAAAGAATGATATTCATTTGTTTGTTGGCGCTGCATTAAAACTGGTTGATGGTTATTACAACAGTTATCTCTATATTCACCATACCATACAGGTTTATCATAAAACTCATTTAGGTCTTAGGGAAAAAAAGCTCTTTAATGCTGGAGATGATTTGAATGTCTTTCATACAGAAGTAATGAATTTTGGAACGTGTATATGTATAGAAAGTCATATACCGGATATCGCTCAAACGTATGCTTTAAGAGGTGCTGACTGTTTGGTAATGCCATTTGCATCACCAAGTCCATGCGGCTTACGAAAAACACTCTGGCATAAATACTTACCTGCTAGGGCGTATGATAATGGTATTTATATTATCGCCGTTAATTTAACAGGGACATTAAAAGGCATGACTTTTACTGGCGGAATGATGGCAATCAATCCAAAAGGACAGATTATTATGAGTTATTTTGGTGACGATGAAACAATAAGAGTCGTTGATTTAAACAAACAACAAGTAAAAGCAAGAAAGATTGGTAAAACCAATTATCTGAATAGAAGACGTTATGAATTGTATGAGGGGAGTAACCATGTCATATATTAAGAATCCGAAACGCATTGAAGAAAAAAGTTTTGAAATTATTGGTGAAGAAGGATACGAGTTATTAAAACATTATTCAGAAGAAGAATTGATGATCATAAAACGTGTTATCCATACTACAGCAGATTTTGAGTACGGTAGCATCACAGAAATATCTAAAGATGCCATTGAAGTGGGTAAACGTGTTTTATCAGAAGGTAAAAACATCTATGCAGATACCTCGATGATTATGACAGGTGTTAGAAGACGGAAGTTAGAATCTCTTGGTGTAAAAATCTTAAATTTTGTACATGATGATGATGTGTATGAAATGGCAGAAAAAGATAGCATCACAAGATCTATGGCAGGTATAAAAAAAGCATCTCTTGATCCTTCCATTAAAATATTTGCAATTGGTAATGCGCCAACAGCTATTTTTAAATTAAAAGAATTGATTGAAAACGGTTATCCAAAACCAGAATTGATTATAGGTGTGCCTGTTGGTTTTGTAGGAGCTGATGAATCAAAAGAATTGTTAAGTGAGATGGGTGTACCTTATATCAGAGTCAATGGTAGAAAGGGCGGCAGTACAGTAGCAGTAGCCATTATCAACGCACTATTAAAAATGATATGATAGAAAACATTTATAAAAATGGCAAAATACTAAGATACGGTTATACCACTGGGTCGTGTGCTGCTGCAGCAGCAAAGGCTGCAACTCATATGCTTCTGTCAGGTAAACGCATGACTTCAGTAGAGTTGATGACACCAAAAGGATGGTTACTGAACTTAGAGGTGTTGGAGATTGAAATGAAAGAGTCTGTTGCTTGTGCTATTAAAAAGGACAGTGGAGACGATCCCGATATAACCAATGGTATTTTGATTCATGCAAAAGTATCAAAAACTGCTTCTGATATAAAACTCATTGGCGGGATCGGTGTGGGTCAGGTCACTAAAAAAGGTTTGAGTGTAGCAGTTGGTGAATTTGCGATTAATCCAGTTCCTAGGAAAATGATTTTAGAATCTGTTCAAGAACTCTGTAGTCTATATGGGTATAAAGAAGGTTTGGAGATTGAGATTTCAGTACCAGGAGGTGTGGAAGTTGCAAAGAAAACATTTAATCCTAAACTTGGTATTTTGGGTGGTATTTCAATTATAGGAACGACTGGTATTGTTGAACCCATGAGCGAGGAAGCCTTTAAAGACAGTTTACAATTAGAACTCAATCAGATACCAGATGACATGATGGTTTTAACCCCTGGAAATTATGGTCGCGATTACTGTATGTCGTTTGGTGTTTCAGAAAACAAAATCCTTAAAATTAGTAATTTTGTAGGTTATATGTTTGAAAGAGCTGTTGAGGCAAAAAAGAAAAAAATACTATTTATTGGTCATATAGGCAAACTTGTAAAAGTTGCAGGCGGCATCTTTCATACACATAGTCGTGTTTCGGATGCCAGGATGGATATTTTAGTATCACATCTGATAAGAAGTCAGGCGACACATGAACAATTGTCTTATGTTCTAACTTGCAATACAACTGAAGAAGCGGTGAACTATATTGTAGATGAAGGATTAACTGAAGTTTTTGATCTGATCGTCGAATCGATTCAAAGTAGACTTGAAAATTTTGTGTTTGGAGGTTTAGAAGTAGAAGTTATTTTATTTTCTTTAGATCAAGGTTTACTTTCTAAAACAAAATGTGCTGATTATTTTATGGAGGTGCTCCGTGAATAAAATATGGGTTATTGGTTTAGGGCCAGGTCATCCAGACTATATGTTGCCAATAGCAAAACGTAAATTATTACAAGCCAAGAGAGTTTATGGTGGTAAACGACATCTAGAAACTTATAACATGAAGGGAGATAAAGTACAGATAAAAATCCCACTGTTTGAAACCATTGAAGACATTAAATCAAATTATCGTTTAAATCAAACCGCTGTTTTGGTATCTGGTGATACTGGATTTTATAGTTTTCTAGAGATGTTAAAAGAACATTTTTCTGAAGATGAGCTAGAGACTTATCCAGGAATCAGTTCATTGCAGTATTTGTTTTCCAAGTTAAATATGTCTTATCACAATGCATATATTGGTAGTGTTCATGGTAGGGCAATTGATGATGAGGAGTTTAGAAACTATAATATCATGGGTTTATTAACAGATAAAAAACAAGGACCAAAAGAACTGATGGATAAACTTAGAAAACTGGATTTGTCAGCAACTCTTTTTATCGGTGAAAATTTAAGCTATAGCACGGAAAAAATTACAGCAATACATACTTCTGAGGAAATAGAAAGGACGTATAGTTCATTATGCGTGGTGGTGATTAAATTTGATTAAACAAACCTTTGGACTAAAAGACAGTGAGTTTATAAGAGGTGATGTACCAATGACTAAGGAAGAAGTACGTGTGATAACTATATCAAAATTAAGTTTGGATAATCATGATACGGTTTTAGATATTGGAGCTGGTACGGGTTCTATAAGTGTAGAATGTGCAAGAGTGATTGGAGGCCATGTATACGCTATTGAAAGAAATCCTTCAGCAGTAGAACTGATACATTTAAACAAGGAAAAGTTTGACGTTCCCAATCTACATATTATAGACGGTTTTGCACCTGAGAATTTACCAAACGCCGTTATCAATAAAATCATTATTGGTGGATCAGGTGGTAAAATGCAAGAGATCTTTACGGCAATCGAGAAATATCCAGTAGAGAAAATTGTCATCAATACCATTACTTTGGAAAACACAACAAAAGCAGTTGAACAACTTAAAGTATTTAAATACAAGGATATTGAAGTTGTAACAGTCAATATTGCAAAGTCAAAGATGGTTGGTAATATCACAATGATGATAGGGCAAAATCCCATAAATATTATAACAGGAGCTAAATAATGAAGACGAAACTATATGGTATTGGTGTTGGGCCAGGCGACCCGGAATACTTAACACTAAAAGCAAAACGTTTGATCAACTCAGTGGATGTGTTGTTATGTCCAATCAAAAAAGAAGGAAGTGATAGTTTTGCTTTTGAAATAGTGAAGCCTAATCTTGAAAACAATCAAGTTAAAATTGAAAATTTGGTATTTCCAATGCACTATGATACAGAGGAATTAGAAAACCATTGGCATAGAAACGGCAAGTTGATTTCCAACTATCTTTTAGAAGGTAAAACCTGTGGATTTATCACTTTGGGAGATCCAACGGTTTACAGTACATTTATTTATACACTGCCTTATATTGATAAAAAGGTGATGGATTTAGAAATTGTGCCTGGTATCACATCGTTTTGCGCTGTGGCTAGTGAAATCAAAGAGCCCTTAATGGTTTGGGAAGAATCTTTAAAAATAGTTCCAGTAAGAAAAAATGACAGTGAACATTTGATAAAGGCAATTGAAGACAATGATAATATTGTTTTAATGAAACCATCAAATGATACAGAAACCATCATAAATGCCTTAAAGAGTCATAATTTAGAAGATAAGTTCATGTTGATCTCAAGAGTTGGTACTGACTCGTCTAAACTGATTAGAAATATTGATGAGTTAGAGGGTATGAAATTACCGTATTTATCAACCATGATCATTAAAAAAGGAGGTTTCCGTGAGTGATGTATATTTCATAGGAGCAGGACCGGGAGATCCAGAACTGATTACTGTAAAGGGGCAGAGGTTGGTTAGACAAGCTGACATTATCATCTATGCAGGTTCTTTGGTTCCTAAAGCAATCATAGAAGATCATAAAGAGGGCGTTGAGATTTATAACAGTGCTGGTATGTCTTTAGATGAAGTCATAGATGTCATGACAGAAGGTGTTAAAAACAATAAGATGATTGCAAGAGTTCATACAGGTGATCCGAGTATTTATGGCGCACACAGAGAACAAATGGACTTATTGGATAAAGAAAACATTACATATGAAGTGATTCCTGGTGTGAGTTCTTTTGTCGCTTCAGCTGCTGCAATCAAAAAAGAGTTTACACTTCCAAGTATATCTCAAACTGTGATTTGCACAAGAATGGAAGGTCGTACACCAGTACCGGAAAAAGAAAAGTTAAGATTACTTGCTTCTCATCAAGCATCCATGGCGATATTCCTTTCGGTACAAAAAATTGAGGATGTTGTTTTGGAACTGGTGATACATTACCCAAAAACAACACCGGTAGCAGTTGTTCAAAGAGCTTCATGGCCAGATCAAAAGGTTGTTTATGGGACGCTTGAAACCATTTCAGAACGTGTCAAAGATGCTGATATAACAAAAACAGCACAGATACTGGTTGGAGAGTTTTTAGGTGATGAGTATGAGTTTTCGAAACTTTATGATCCTACTTTTACTCATGAATATAGAAAGGCAAAATACGAGTGTTAGGTATTGTCACTTTAACAACAGGTGGTTTAACACTGGCAAAATCAATAGCTGAAAAAATGCCTTCAAAAGTATATTTTAAGCCAAAGCCGTTTAAAGAGACAGTACATGCCCTTTACAAAGAGTACGATCAACTACTTTTTATTATGGCTACTGGAATTGTTGTTAGAACATTAGCTTCGGTGTTAGAACATAAATCGAAAGATCCCGCCATTATTGTTATGGATGAAAAAGGACAACATGTGATCAGTCTTCTCTCGGGACATTTAGGTGGTGCAAATCAACTTTCTACGGAACTGGCACAAATTACTTCAGGTTCACCGGTCATAACAACAGCATCCGATGTGAATGGTTTGCTGAGTGTTGATATGCTGGCTGAAAAGTATGATCTTGTTTTGGAAGATTTTGATGGTGCAAAAGAAGTGACTGCAGCTCTTTTAGACGGTGGTAAGATACAAGTTGTAGGTATGATTGTTCATGAAAAACAATACATATCTGTCACTGGTGATGCAGTTTTGTATGTTGGACATAATCCTAAGAGTTATGACCAGGTATCGGTACAACTTAAACCTAAAAATTTGATTTTGAGTATGGGCTGTAGAAGAAATACAAATGTTTTGGAGTTAAAAGATTTTGTAATGAAATCATTGGATATGTTTGGTTATTCAAGTGGCTGTTTAATAGAACTGACATCCGCTTGGATAAAGGAAGATGAAACAGGTCTGATAGAATTATCAAAACAATTGAAAATTCCTTTTACAACACATTCAAAGGAAAGCATATTAGGTGTTTCAGAACAGTTTGAAGGTTCAGAGTTTGTTTGTAAAACATTAGGAGTTCCTTGTGTTTCAGAACCGTGTGGGTATTTATCATCACGGCAAGGACTGTGTTTGATAAAAAAAAGAAAGCATAATGGTATGACGCTATCATTATGGCAAAGAGGTTAAGATGTTATACGTCGTAGGAATTGGACCTGGCAATAAAGAGGAAATGACAGCACATGCATTAAACGCAATTTGCAAATCGGATACTATTGTAGGATACAAAACATATATAGATTTGGTAAAAGAGCATATTTCAGAAAAAGAAGTTGTAGTAAATGGCATGCGAGGAGAGGTGGAGCGTTGTACGAGAGCGGTTGAGCTTGCTAGTGAAGGAAAAAACGTAGCTGTTATCAGTTCAGGAGATCCTGGGGTGTATGCCATGTCGGGATTGGTACTTGAAATTGTTGCGGCAAAAGAGTTGGACTTGGATATAGAAATTGTGCCGGGGATCACATCTGCAAACGGAGCTTCAGCTTCTTTGGGTGCTCCCATTATGCACGATCATGCTTATATCAGTTTGAGTGATTTGTTAACGGATTTTGAATTGATTAAAAAGAGATTATCTTTAGCGGCTGAAGGGGATTTTGTCATTTGTTTATTTAATCCTAAAAGTAAAGGTAGACCAGCTCATATTGATAAAGCTAGGGAAATCTTACTTAAACATAAGTCAGTAGATACTGTAGTTGGTATTGTAAACAACGCCAAACGAGAAGGTGAAAAGGTGACTATAACAACATTAGGAAAGATGTTAGAACATCATATTGATATGACTACAATGGTGGTTATAGGAAACTCCAATACATATAAGTACAAAGATTTTATGATTACTCCAAGGGGGTATCAGGTGTGATTGCTGTATTTGCAGGCACTTCAGAAGGCCGGTTAGCAGTAGACTTACTAAAAGAAAACTCTTTAGAAGTGGTATGTTTCAATGCAACGTCTTACGGAGGTTCATTGTACAAAGATATAAAGGTATACGGTTATCCTATGGATTTAGAGACGATCCAATCGAAGTTGTTAGAACATAAGGTAACTGACATCATTGACTGTACTCATCCTTTTGCTGAGGTCATATCAACTAATTTAATGAGTGCTTCTACAAAGCTGAAGATACCTTATTACAGATATGAAAGACCATATTTGGAATCTGAACACTATGATCATTATGATGATATTCTGAGAGACATCAATAAAACAGAAGGCAACATTTTTTTAACCATCGGAAGTAATAATCTTGAATTATTTACTGAAAATGTAGATATAAAACGTTTGTATTGCAGAGTATTACCAACAGAAGTTGTGATAAAAAAATGTTATGAGTTAGGCCTAACACCCAAACAGATCATAGGGATGCAAGGACCATTTGATACACAATTGAATCGAGCGATGTTTCATACACTTGATATCAAACATTTAGTCACAAAAGCCAGTGGAGATGCTGGAGGATTCAAAGAAAAATTAGGTGCTGCAAAAGTTTTAAATATACATACTTATGTTTTAGGGAGACCACAAATAGAGTATGTGAATTTATATAAAAGTTTAGAAACATTAATTAAAGAAATTTCGGAGGAAAGAAAGTGAAAAAAATATTAATCGTCATCATGGTTGTTGCCATGTTGGCAGTAGGATGTACAAGTGATAACGAAGCTGTTTATGAGGTAAATAATGAAGTTGCAAACAACGTTGTAGAAAATGGTGTCAATGAGTCAGAAGGAAGTGGAGATGCGCCTGAAGAGCTGGTTGAAAGAAAGACAACTTTCACAGACACACTAGGCAGAGAAATAGTTATTGAATCAAAACCAGAAAAAGTGATCTGTTTGTATGGTTCATTTGCAGACTTATGGTATGAAGCAGGTGGCGAGTTGGTAGGTATCATTGAAAGTTCTACATTACCACAACAGACATTGGATCTTCCGAAAGTAGGTAAGATGTCAACTCCTAATATTGAAGCTATTTTATCACTTGAACCAGATATGGTTATTATAAGAGCAGGATATTCAAAACAAGAGGAATTATTAAATATTCTTGAAGCAAGTAATATTCATGTTTATGCTGCTGACTACAATAGTTTTGATGAAACAATGACAACTTTCAAGAATTTCTGTTATATCAATGAGAATGAAGCGATGTATGAAGAAAAGTCTCAACCTTTAATAGAAGGCATAAAAACACTAACCGATGTAGAAAACGACTTTTCTTACTTACTGTTGTTCGCATCGTCAAAATCGATTTCTGCTAAAGATGATAATATAACTGCAGGTATTATTGACAATATGGGTGGTGAGAACATCGCAGCTAATTATTCAATCGCTGATGAGGAATCAAAACAATTTAGTTTTGAGAAAATATTGGAATTAGATCCTACTTATATTTTTGTACAAACTATGGGTTCTGTAGAAGATGCCAAAGCAAGATTGGAAGAAGACGTCATGTCAAATCCAGCATGGGCATCATTAACAGCAGTTCAAGAAGGACGGTTTATATATTTACCAAAGGAGTTATTCTTATACAAACCCAATATGAAGTATTTAGATGCTTATCAACATATAAGTGACATTTTAGAAGGAAGCAACTAGTGGATATTAAAGACCATCGCATTATAAAACTGGTTATAATCTACGGATTATTTGCAGGAAGTTTACTAATAGGTATTAGTTTAGGGTCATTAAAGATCGGTATTCTCGATGTATTTAAAGCATTGTTCTTGGAAACAGATACACTCAATCATAGCATTATCTTTAATGTACGTTTACCTAGAAATCTAATCGCAGCTTTTGTTGGTATTAATTTAGCCTTATCGGGTGTGACGCTACAAGGGGTAATGAACAACCCCTTGGCTGATCCAGGTATCATTGGTATATCAAGTGGTGCTGGACTAATGGCCTTTGTCATTATGATATTATTTCCTTCGTATGCTTATTTAGTTCCGATTGGTGCCTTTATTGGTGCGTTACTAACGACTTTTCTAATCTATACACTGGCATGGAAAAATGGTGTGAGTCCGATTCGGTTAATTCTTTCAGGAGTGGCTGTATCCGCTTTTCTTGGAGCCGGTATAAATGTTTTGATGACTTTCTATCCTGAGAGAGTTTCGGGTGGTATCAGTTTTATGATTGGTGGATTGTCAGGCAAGACATGGCCAGATTTTGATTTGATTTGGCCATATACTCTGATAGCGGGTGCTGTTTGCATGTTGTTAGCCAATCAGATTAATCTTTTGCAATTAGGTGATGAAGTGGCAACTGGGCTTGGATTAAGTGTCGAAAAAATCAGAACAATTTTTATCATATTGTCAGCACTTCTTGCAGCAAGTGCGGTTTCGGTTGCAGGACTCTTGGGATTTGTTGGATTGATAGTACCTCATATAGCAAGATTGCTTGTGGGTTCGGATTATAGATTTTTATATCCAGCGACTATTGGACTAGGAGGTTCAATCTTGGTCGGATGTGATGTCATGGCCAGAATGTTGTTTGATCCAATCGAGTTACCGGTTGGCATTATCATGGCAGTATTAGGTGCACCATTTTTCTTGTTCTTGTTAAGGGAGAAAAAATAATGTTAATAGAAGCCAAAAATCTATCGGTATCATATGATAAAAAAGTTGTTGTCCATAATATAGATCTTCATGTCAATAAAGGTGAAATTCTGTCGATTGTAGGACCTAATGGATGTGGGAAGTCGACTGTTTTGAAGTCTCTAACAAGGCTCTTGAAACCAAGTGGTGGTGATGTTTTATTTGAAGGCAAACTTATTAAAAAAATATCAACTAAAGATATCGCAAAAAGACTAGCGGTGTTGCCACAAATTAGGCAAACACCTGAAGATTTTGATGTTGAGACGTTAATAAGATACGGACGTTATCCTCATGGTAATTTCTCGGGAAAGTTAAATGATGAGGATCGCAGAATTATCAAATGGGCGCTAAAGCAAACAGGTATGACACATTATAAAAACCAGAAATTAACGCAACTTTCAGGTGGTGAAAGACAACGGGCTTGGATTGCCATGGCACTTGCTCAAAAAACAGACATTATTGTGTTAGATGAACCAACAACATTTTTAGATTTATCACATCAACTAGAAGTTTTAGAACTTATTAAAGCATTAAATAAAACAGAGAATGTTACTATTCTGATGGTCCTTCATGATTTGAATCAAGCCATCAGATATTCAGATAGAGTGTATGTTATGAAACGTGGCAATATCATTGCTGAAGGGAAGCCTGAGGATGTTTTATCCTCTAAGCGTTTAAGAGAAGTGTTTCATATTGATAGTGATTTCTATACAGATTTTAGAAATGACTCACCGCACTTCATTGCTCATAGAATGAAAGTAGAGGATCATGATTCAAAATGTTCTGCGAAAAGAAAAAAGGCAATTCAATAGATACCTGGCAGTAGGTATTGCTGTTATGATTTTGATACTTTTAATCTCTGTAACTTTAGGTGAAGCATCAATTTCGATATCTGAAGGATTAGGAATTATTTATAATCAAGTATTACAAAAAAATGTTCCAGATGGTATTCATACGGCAATTGTTTGGGATTTGAGATTGCCTAGGATATTATGTGGATTACTCATCGGAGCAGGATTGGCAGTGTCAGGTGTTATTTTTCAATCGGTACTTAGAAATCCCTTAGCAGATCCCTATACTATAGGCGTTTCCACTGGGGCTGCATTTGGTGCAGTACTATCCATTTACATCAATATGGTTTATGGCTTGTTCATACCGATTACACCAATCGCTTTTATATTTGCGATACTGACACTTATCATCATTTTAAAAATTGCTGGTTTTAATCATACCTTACATACCTCTAGACTTATCTTGGCAGGTATCATTGTAGGTTCCATCTTTTCTGCAGGTATCAGTTTATTAAAGAGTATGGCTGGAGAAGATGTCAGTGCGATGGTGTTTTGGTTAATGGGGAGACTTTCAGCAAAATCATGGACAGATGTACTCATCTTGTTTCCATTTATTTCAATCGGTATTATTATTGCGTTTGTGATGGCAGATGATTTAGATGTCTTAACACTTGGTATCAACGAAGCCAAAAGTGTAGGGCTAGACGGTGAAAAAAGTGTTAGAAAGTTTTTGATAATAGGCGCTCTTTTAACAGCAGTCTGTGTTTCTATCAGTGGTGTAATTGGGTTTGTTGGTCTGATCGTACCGCATTTCATCAGAATGGGATTTACTGCAAAACATCGCTATTTGATACCTTTATCAGCAGTAGTAGGTGGTGTGGTTCTGATGCTTTCTGATAATATTTCCAGACTCCTGTTCCAAGTAGAGATCCCTGTAGGTGTTATCACAACACTGATTGGAGGACCGTTCTTCATTTACATCTATATGCATAAAAAAGGGCAGATATTATGATAAGCATCAAAAATTTGAAGTTTAAATACGATCAAAAATTACTATTTGAAGGCTTATCAGTTGATATTCCTAAAGGAAAATTTGTATCGATTATTGGTCCGAATGGCTGTGGTAAATCAACACTTCTTAAAGTTATAAATAATGAATTAAGTTATATGCAAGGACAGATTTTAATAGAGGGTGTTGATTCAATGAACATGTCACCTCTAGAGAGAGCCAAACTTCTTGCTTTTAATAGACAAACAGTCAATCAAGTATTTCCATTTACTTGTTTAGACTATGTGTTAATGGGGAGACGTCCCCATAAAGGTCATTTTGAAGATTATACTCAAAATGATTTGGAAATAGTTGAAAATGCATTTGCAGAAACAGATACATTAAATTTCATTGAAAAAAAACTCGATGAAATCAGTGGTGGAGAGTTACAAAGAATTAACTTAGCTAAGGTTTTAACACAGAATACATCCTATTTGTTATTGGATGAATCCTTTTCAGCGATGGATATTTATTACAAAATAAAATCACTTGAGTTGTTGAAAAAAAAGATGACGCAAGATAGATGTATTCTCTGTGTTATGCATGATTTAAATCTTGTTTATCAATTTAGCGATTATGTCATATTGATGAAGGAAGGTAAGATTTATGCAGAGGGCATGCCAGATGAAGTACTTACTGAATCAACAATAAAAGCAGTTTATGGCATTCATGTAGAATACATAAAAAACAAAGGATTTTTAATTAGAGGTGAACAACATGAAAAAAATGATAATTTTGGTATTGGTTAGTCTGATTTTAGTAGGCACTGTAAGTTGTAGTCCGGATTCTAATAAACGGGCATTATTGGTTGTTAGCTTTGGTACAAGTTATCAAGACACTCGTGAGAAAACTTTGGATGAAACACAAATAGCTTTCGAGGAGAAGTTTTCAAGTTTCGATGTATATAGAGCATTTACTGCCCAAACTATTATTGATATTTTAGAGGAACGAGATGATATAAAAGTGAATAATGTAAAAGAGGCATTAGAAGCACTAAAAAAAGATAACTATGGTACGGTTGTTATTCAATCCCTTCATGTGATGAATGGTGCAGAGTACGACGATATGGTGGCAATTGTGGATGAATACAAAAATGAGTTTAATGATATAAAAGTTGGTAAAGCTCTTTTAACATCTCATGAAGACTATAATAAAGTCATCGAATCACTGGCGACTAATTTTCCTGAAAGAGACGATCAAGAAGCTATCGTGTTTATGGGTCATGGTACACATCATGAAGCAAATGCGGTATATGCAGCTTTGGAATATGCATTTGAAGCAGCTGGATATAACAATGTATTTGTTGGAACTGTAGAAGGCTTTCCAACACTTGAAAATGTTATGTCAAAGTTAGAAAAAAATAAAATTGAGAAAGTGATTTTGATGCCTCTCATGATTGTTGCAGGAGACCATGCTGAAAATGATATGGGTGGTGATGAAGAGGATTCATGGAAAACCATATTAAAACAGAGTGGTTATGAAGTAGAAGTATACATGCATGGTATGGGTGAAAATAAAGGTATTAGAGAGATTTTTATGGACCATGCAGAAGCAGCAATAGAGGGAGAAAACTAATTGTCAAAACTAAAAATTAAAACGTATCTTTCAATCTGTGTGGTAGTGTTATTAACCTTATTTATCGCTAGACCTTGGATAGAAAAAGGCTTTAACCATATACCGACACCCAATGATGATATTACAATTGATTTTACAGATGATTCAGGCTATCGTATCCGCATGGAAAAACCGGCGGATACGATTATTTCACTGTACTCAGCTCATACTGAAAATTTATTTGCACTTGGCTTGGATAGAGAAATAATTGGTGTTGGATCATCTGATATTTATCCTTATGAAGCGTTATCTAAAGAAGTATATGATTATAAGTCGGATCCTGAAAAAGTGATTGCGTCGCGACCTGATGTCGTTTTGATCAGGCCATTTATAGAAAGACATAGCCCCGATTTTGTAAAAAGTCTAAGAAGAACTGGTATTACAGTCGTTTCGTTGTACCCTGATAGCTTTGATGAGTTTGATGAGTATATCACTAAGTTAGGTATGATAACAGGAAAAGAAACAACTGCTGAAAGATTATTATCAGAGTTTCATTTTGAATTGCAAGCAATCAGTCATGAAATCATATCAACAGAAAATCAAGTGGGTGTTTATTTTGAGTCTTCAGATAGAGAATATAAAACTGTGACAGAAGCGTCAATGGCGGCTTATGCGATTGACTTGGCAGGCGGTCGTAATATAGCAAGTGATGCTGTGCCTGTAGAAGAGGGCAGCTCTATCGCAATATACGGAACTGAAAATATTATTGAAAAAGCAGATGATATTGATGTTTATGTGACACAACGTGGTGTTATGGGTGCAGGTGGTAATACACATTCAATTTCAATAAGACCAGGTTTTGATGTTATAAAAGCAGTTAAAAATGATAGAGTTTATGAAATCAATCAAAAGATAATTTCAAGTCCTACATTTAGATTTATTAAAGGTGTTAAAGCATTACAACGTGCTTTTTATCCAGAAAAATATTGTGAGATTGAAATTAAAGAAGGTATTGTCACCAGACAGGAATTGTCAGAAGTCATGGTAAAATACTTAAACACAATGATTTTTGTACCAACAACTTCATATTATAATGACTTGGATAAAGGACACTATTATGGTGATTTTGTAGATGTAACTGTAGATCATGACTATTTTGATTATATAGAAACGGCAATGAAAAGAGGTTATTTCAAGAGTTTTATCATTGAAGAAAAAAACTACTTTTATCCAGAACAACCTGTTACTAGAGAAGAATTCGCTCTTATTATATATCTGATTAATGACTTTAAAAATGAAAGTACAGTAATAAAAGATTGTGATGATATTTTTAATAACAGAATTGTGGAAACCGTTGTATTTCATGATTTGATGTCTTTAGAAGAGGGGTGTTTCAATCCTTCTGAACCCTTGACTTGGGACGTATTAAAAAGTGGTCTTGGGTTATGATAGACATTCAAAATGTGAATAAGTATTTTGATACTGTTAAAGCAGTTGACGGTTTATCTTTTCAAGTTAAAGAAGGGATGTTTCTTGGACTTTTAGGTCCTAATGGGGCTGGTAAAACAACAACCATTAAAATGATGATTGGCTTATTGGATCCAACAGAAGGTCAAATTAGATATGACGGTCAGATTATGGGCAAAGGTCAAATTGAAATCAAGAAAAAAATTGGTGTGGTCAGCCAACACATTAATTTGGATAAAGAATTGACTGTAGAAGAAAACATGATTTTTTCAGGTAAACTGTATCATATGAAAAGAAAAGACATTCTTGAACGAACAGATGAACTTTTAACATTGCTTGGACTTAATGATGTAAAAAACAGAGTGTCTAAGAATCTCTCTGGTGGCATGAAAAGAAAATTGATGATTGCAAAAGCGTTGGTTCATGATCCCGAGTTTATTTTTTTGGATGAGCCGACCGTAGGTATTGATGTACATGCAAGAAAAGAAATATGGCGTTTTCTGAAAAAATTTCATTCTGAAGGTAAAACCATCATCCTAACCACGCATTATATTGAAGAAGCAGAACAATTATGTGATTATGTCATGCTTGTAAATCATGGGAGAGTATTTAAAGAAAATACTGCTGATGCTTTAATAGAAGAACTGGGTAGGTTTAAAATTGAAAGTGATACTGATATGACATTTTTTAATACACTTGAAGAAGCCAATCATGCGAGTACTAAACTAAAATGTCTATATACAATTTCACAAACATCGTTAGAAGATGTATTTTACCATTATACGAATGAGCAGGTGCACGTATGGAAGTCTTAACAATCTTATGGCGAGAATATACTTTTTTTAAACATAGGTTTTTAAAAATAACATTTTCACAGATGATTAGTCCGTTATTATATCTGATTACATTTGGAATAGGTCTATCAGGCGTTGTTGTTGAAGGGAAGTCGTATTTGTTTTTTATTCTTCCGGGTTTATTGGCAATGGCAACAACACGAAACAGTTATGCAGCTGTTTCGATGCGCATCAGTATCACGAGATTACATGAAAAAAGCTTAGAATGTTATATATACTCACCGACAAGAATGTCTCATTTTGCTTTAGGGTATATACTAGCAGGTGCCTTAAGAGGGTTTTATGCAGGATTGTTTACGATTGCAATTGGTTCAATTACCAATAGTATGAGTTGGTCCATTATGTTGTTTGTTGTGATGTTTATCAATGCTGTCATATTTGCATCCATCGGGTTTATTTCTGCAATGGTCATCGATACACATTATGACTTAAATAGGTTTACCAATATGATTATTACACCAATGACATTCTTATGCGGGACGTTTTATTCTGTAGGAGGGTTACCATGGTATTTTAAAGCTGTTATCGAATGGTTGCCTTTGACTCATACCACACGTTTGATGAGAAGACTTTTCTTCGGTTATGGGATTGATGGATTTTCTTTGTTGATTTCACTAGTATACATGGTATTATTGTTAATATTTAGTATAAGAATATGTTATGAAGAGATCAAAGATTGACCAATCCTGGGGATTGGTTTTTTGTTGTCTAGATATTTCAAACAATTTTTAATAAAATGTATTATTTTCAAAAGGAATGTGATAGAATAGGGAGTTCTGTCGATTAGCTCCTAGCAAATGATGACAAATGACCTATTTTTTCTGAATCAATTGGTTTATAATCGTTATTGTGTAATTTTGGGGGTATAGAAAAGGTGAGGTGACAAAATGAAATTTAAAGAATATGCATTAAAAAATGATATAAAAAGAGCCTTATCTGAACTTGGTTTTAAAGAACCGTTAGAAGTTCAGAAAATAGTACTTCCATTAATATTAGATGGTAAAGATGTTGTTGTTAAATCTCAAACAGGCTCAGGTAAAACAGCTGCATTTGCTATTCCAATTTGTGAAAGCATTGAAGTAGAAGAAAAATATCCTCAAGCTATTGTAATAGCACCAACACGAGAGTTGGCATTACAAATTGCCGAGGATATCAATAACATTGGACGTTATAGAGGGATTAAAACTTTAGTAGCATTTGGTAAGACTTTGATAAAAGATCACCGTGATGCCTTAAAGAGATACCCTCATATTGTAGTTGCAACACCGGGGCGATTAAAAGACTTGGTTGAGAGAAAATTCTTAAGAGTTGATGATTTGAAATATCTTGTATTAGATGAAGCAGATGAACTATTAAATCTTGGATTTGAAGAGCAATTACATGATATTTTGGCAGTATTGCCTAAAAAGCGTAATACATTATTGTTCTCAGCTACGATGCAAGCTCGTATTGAACATATTATCATGGATGATATGAATGATCCTGTTAAAGTGGATATTGAATCTGAAGTTGATATTCATAAGAAAATTGATCAAATTTATTATGAAATAGAAGAACACAAGAAATTGGATTTCTTAAAACGTATGTTGGATTATGAAAAACCAACTCGTGCAATTATTTTTGCAAATACTCAAAATAAAGTTCAAAGTATATACTCAGTAATGTGCAAGTGGAATGACGAAACTGGCATGCTTCATGGTGGTATGGAACAAGAACAAAGAATGAAGATGATTTCAAGGTTCAAAAGAGGTGAATTGAAATACTTAATCGCTACAGATTTAGCGAGTCGTGGATTACATGTACGTAATCTATCACATGTTATTAATTTCAATTTGCCATTTGAATTTGAAAGTTACGTTCATAGAATCGGACGTACAGGACGTGTAAACGAAACTGGTATTGCGATTAATTTATGTTCTTATAAAGAATCTGAAAAGATGGATGAACTTCATGACTTCCTGGGTTATACAATTGAAAGAAAAGGACCTAAAAAAAGGTTGAAACCAGCTGGTGTTGAAAATACAAAGAAAACACGCTTCAAGGCTGATAAGACGATGAAATATGAGCAAATTAAAATTTATGCAGGCAGACAATCACATTTAAAAGCTGGTGACTTCATGCATACGATTACGAGAATTCCTGGTGTAACCAATGCAGATTTAGGTAAAATAGTTATGCATCATGACTATACAACCGTTGAAATTAACAGGAACTTAGCAGATCAGGTCATGACTTCGTTAAGAAGACTGAAGCTAAAAGGAAAATCGTATCGTATTCAAAAAATAACACCTAAGTGGAAACGTTAGACTTACAGGAGGCATTATGGTAAAAGGTACACCGAAGGGTTCTAAAAAAGTTAAAAAGGAAAAGAAAATGATAAAAATTGGTGCGAAATTGGTCATCATATTTTGTCTGGTTATTTTTCTTGCATTAACTTATGTTGGATTTTCTGCAAGCAATCAAGCCGCGGATATCATTGAAACAAACTTTAAAGATAGTACACAAGAGTTGATTATTGAAACAACTCAAATTGTAGATATGTTTTTTGAAAAATATGAAAGCATCCTTCATATATATGCAGCGGATCCTAATGTAAGAAAAGCATCTGCAAATGCCATGTTTAAAGAACGATTGATAGAATCTATGGAAACGATATACAATACAAATGTGGATATCACAGCTATCTACTATATCAGTAAAGCTGGTGCGATTGATACAGTGCCTTTTGTAGAAATGGATGAATCGGTTGATTATTCAAAATTAGAAATTTTTGATAGAACAGTCGAATCTGATGGTGTATTATGGACTGGGCCAGTACAAAACGAAGATGGCACTTATTATATGAGGGTTTCTCAAGCTGTCTATAATACAGACGGTTCTAGATTATATGGTATAGTTGGAATTGATGTTCAACTGGACTATATTTCTGAAGTGTTAAATGAAATAAAAATTGGAGAGTCGGGATATCCTACTCTTATAGATCAAAACCTAATAACTTTAACTCATCCTGATTCAAGTATTGTTGGTAAAGGTGTACCTGTACCTGAGATTATTACATCTATTGAAACTGGTAATCATGATCCTGTGGATTATGAATATAAAGGTGATAATAAATTTGCAGTATACGAAACTTCTGAGTTAACGGGTCTACATATTCTTGCTACAATGGAGACCAGTGAGTTCAAAAAACAAAGTTCTAAGATTTCTATTAACATTCTTATAGTGAATGTGATTGCATTAATCCTTAGTGGACTGATTGCCTTTATATTTGCAAGAACCATTTCAAAAGGTACTAAAATTGTAATGGAAGGAATGGAGAAAATCAAGAACGGTGACTTGACAGCAACCATTCATGTAAAAACTAACGATGAGATCGGTGCGATTGGTAAAACATTCACTGAAACCGTTGAAGGTATAAAAGGACTTTTGAAAAATGTTCAAGCTGTATCGGATGAATTAACTGTGTCTGCTCAAAATTTAGCTGCAACAGCTGAAGAAACGAGTGCCTCTTCCGAGGAAGTCGCTAGAACTGTTGAGGAAATTGCACAAGGAGCTTCTGATCAAGCTGGTGATGCTGAAGCAGGTGCTGTTGTGGCAAGAGAATTATCTGCGAAGTTCCAAGAACTTAGTATCAATACAGAAGTCTTATTAACTTCTACAAAAGAAGTGATTGATGCAAATCTTGCAGGTGTTAAAGCAATCAATGACTTAAGAGAGAAAACAGAATCAAGCGATAAGGCAAATTCAGATATTGAAGCCATTATTAATGAATTGAATAATAAAACACAATCTATTTCTTCGATATTGGACGCAATCAGTTCTATTGCAGAACAAACTAATTTACTAGCCTTAAATGCTTCTATTGAAGCTGCAAGAGCCGGAGAACATGGTAGAGGTTTTGCAGTTGTTGCAGATGAAATTAGAAAATTGGCTGAAGGATCATCACAATCTGCTGAAGAGATAAGAGATATTGTTATCAATATTCAAACAGATTCAAATCAAACAGTTAAGAGCATGGAAGAATTGAAGAATATTGCTCAGGAACAATCGAAAGCAGTTGAGATGGTAGATGGTGCCTTTAGTACAATATCGACTTCTGTAGATCAGATATCAAATAATATTGATGTAATCAGTTCATCGGTAAATGATCTTGAGGAAGATAAAAATGCAATTGTATCTTCAATTGATAATATTTCAGCTGTTTCAGAAGAAACAGCTGCATCATCAGAAGAAGTTACTGCAACAATGCAACAGCAAACTGTAGCTGTTGATGAAGTCGCTAGAGCAGCTGAGACTTTAAACGAAATCTCTGTTCACTTAAAAACAGAATTGGACAGATTTAAATTAGATTAATTATCAGTTTGGAAAATGTATATTTAGAGGATGATACAAAAGTATCATCCTTTTTTTTGTTTTCTTTTACTTTAATGATTTTGTGGGTATAATAGAATTAACACATAATATAGTTGTAACAAAGGAGTGTATATATGAAAAAAAATGAAGCACTACAAAACATCATAGATCATATAGAACTTGATCGAATTAGAAATTTACCAGTGACTGAAAAATTCAAACTGTATGAGTATGTTAAATTACTTTATACTGAAGCAGAATATGCTTGTAAAGAAGGTATCAAACAGTTAGAGCATTCTCCTAATTATACCATTAATAAAACTTACAATTTGTTTGCTATGTTATTAGTTAACTTAGGGGATTATGATTTAGTAAAAGAGATTATCATTAACTATGCGAAAAACTTTGAAACCAGCGATGTGTACTATGCTCAGATAACAATTACAGGTATGGGATTGTTAATGATAGAGAAGCAATTTGATCCAGATGCGATATATCATTTCCTGTTAAACTTGTTAGGCTCTGAATTCTTAATTGAGAACCTACATACTACTGCTAATGCAGATGACTTGGATACATCAAGTTTTAAACTGGATTCTACTATTAAGTACAAGCCATTTGAAGGTGATATTAGAAAGTTGAAATATGATTTGTTGGCTTTACTAAAAATCAGACACGAAAAAGGTCTGGATTATGTAACCAATGTGATTAACAATAAGTACATGAACAATGAATTGATATTCTATTTCAATATGCTTGATTCAAAGTCTGAAGAAGTACTTGAATATTTAAACGAGGAATTTATGTTTAAGGATAATAGAAGAAGCAGGTTGTTAGCTGCTGGTGCTTATGCTTTACTCACAGAGAGAAGTATTCTTTCGACTCATTATTTATTTAATTCAATTATTGGTAAGTACTCACGATTTGATAAACGCAAAGAAGAAATTGATAATGAGATTAGTCAACAGTTACAGGAAATCGAGAAATAGCATACAATGAAATTACAGTGCTTGCACTGTAATTTTTTGGAGGTTAAATGTTTAAAAAAGCTGAAGTATCTGATGTGAATCGTATCTTGATATTCTGTCTGGAACTTCGAGAACAAGATGCAAAAATGAGTTTTACTACTTTTGATTCACAAGAAAAAATTGAATCGTATTTAAAAGATGAAAATGTATTCTTATATATAGCAGTTGACGATGATGTGGTTACTGCAATGTTTAGAGCACTTAGAGGACAAGATAATAAAGATCATAGTGTTTATGTAGCTTGTGCTGTAAAAAAAGAGTATAGGAATAAGAACCTGGCAACGGATCTGACGAATTATGGTTTAGCAGATGTAAAGACATATGGTGTTTTAATTGCGAGAACAAAGATTTACTCGTGGAATAAGGCATCAATAGCAACCATAAAAAAGTGCGGATTTGAAGAAGGTGGACGTATTTTAATGCATCAATATGAACCCTCTGTGGGGGGCTATATAGATGATCTGATTTTTCACAAAGTTTTATAGTTTACTTTTTATAAAAACTGCGTTATAGTAGTGAAGAATGGGGTGATTAAATGAACGCAACAGGTGTTGTTGTTGATGTAGAAAATGAGAAAGCCTATGTTCATATCAGTAGAAATACTGCATGTGAAAATTGTGGAGCCTGTCATTTTGATGAAAAAACTTTGAACTTAAAAGTAACAGCGATAAATCATGCAAATGCAATCGTTGGAGACCGAGTAGAGCTCAGTATGGAGAATGTAAATTTCTTTAGGGCATCCTTCTTTTTATATGGAGTACCGTTGATTGCATTATTAATAGGTGTTTTTTCAGGTGTATATATTTTTGAAAAGATGAATCTCGAATTATATGATATTTATGCCATTTTACTGGGTATGCTGTTTATGGCGATTACTTATATTATATTGAGAAAAAATAAAGATAAATTTGAAGACAATACTAAATATATGTCTGTTATAACAAATGTATTGCATCATGGAGATTTTCCAGTTGTTTAAAATGAACACACTGTCAGTTGATCAATGTCACCAACTTAAGATAACTGTATAATTTAATGGTTATGTAGTATGAAGAAATTTATATTATGTAGCCT
>JAEIOD010000026.1 GCA_016342415.1 Clostridiales bacterium | reverse complement strand
TACATTAAATGTCAACTCATATGTGCAATTTTTAGAGAATATCTCTAAATGATACTTGACATGTGTTATCAATTTTGATAATATATATGAGTATCTGAAATATCTGGTAACAATAGCGAAAAGGCTACACCTGTTCCCATCCCGAACACAGAAGTTAAGTTTTTCAGCGCTGATGATACTTGGGGGGCAACCCCCTGGGAAAGTAAGACGTTGCCAGTTTGGTTTTGGGGATTCGCCAAGCGGTAAGGCACTGCCCTTTGACGGCAGCATTCACAGGTTCAAATCCTGTATCCCCAGCCACAATTTAATCTAGTGACAATAGCGAGAAGGCTACACCTGTTCCCATCCCGAACACAGAAGTTAAGTTTCTTAGCGCTGATGATACTTGGGGGGCAACCCCCTGGGAAAGTAAGACGTTGCTAGTTTTTAAAAGATAGAATTTATTCTATCTTTTTTATTTTTTTGATTAAGTATGATATGAGTTTTCTCGTATCTATTTTTTTTGTTCTATATTATGTATAATAAGAACAAGGAGGCGCTATGTTAAATTTAAATAAGGAAGGTTTTGTCTTGGAAAACTATCATAAAAATACGGTTATTGGTGAGTTTTCTGGAAGAGACAGTGTGGCAGCCATTTTAAAAGCTTATGAAGATGGTGTGGATTATATATTACCTATAGCAACATTTGCTGGTACAGAATATGGAAACTTTGATTCAATTACAGAAAACTATTTGAAATTGAAGAATCGTGTTGATTCCTTGTATGGTGATAAAAAAAAGCTGTATCCTTTATTAGAGCACAATGATGAAAAACTGTGGCATCTTCTAAATGGAAGATTTGCTTCTGTATTACAGTCTAAATATAATTTTTATAATCCGTGTATTGGTTGTCATCTTTATTTTCATGTAACAAAACTCAAGTATGCCAATGGATTGTCTAAAAGAATCATATCCGGTGAAAGAGAATCGCATGATGGCAAGTTGAAGGTTAATCAACTACATGAAACGTTGGAAGTTTATAAATCAGTTTTAAAGTCACTAGGATTCGAACTTCTAATGCCACTTCAAGACATGTTCGAAGGTGAAGAGGTAAAAAGATTAATCGGTTGGGATTGGGCGGAAGGAAAAGATCATCCTAAATGTGTTATGAGTGGTAATTACAGAAATCTTAATGGAAAAGCCATATTCAACTTTGATGACTTAAACACTTTTTTGGAGCGCTATATAAAAATAATTGGTGTAACCGCTGGACAATATGTTTTAGGGGAAGTCAGCTTTGAAGCATTAACTCAAAAGATTAAGGATGTTCTATGAAATGTATCACAGTGTTATTAGATGGTGCTTCAGATCGGTCTTATAAAGAACTGGATTATAAAACGCCATTGCAATTTGCTCATACACCAAATTTAGATCAATTGGCAAGAAAGTCGCAATGTGGTTTGATGACACCGCTTAAAGAGGGTGTTGCAGTGGGTACAGATTTAGCGCACTTTTTACTCTTTGGGTATCCATTAGAAAATTACCCCAATAGAAGTATCATAGATGCAATTGGCGAAGCAATGGAAATGAAGGGCAATGAACTGTATTTGAGATGTTCATTTGCGACGGTAAAAAAAGATGAAGGATTTTTTATCGAATCAAGATTTACCCCAGAGTTATCTGATGAAGAGATACAACTGATTTTACCTGAACTAACAGTAAAAATAAATGAATATTCCTTTAGTTGTGTTCATTCATATGATAGTCATGGATTTATAATAATAAAAGGACCCTACTTATCAAAAGATATTTCGGATAGTGATCCCTTCAGAACACATCAATATGTAATGAGAGTTGAACCTTTCGAATCAGATGATTATCCTTTAGTTTCACTATGTGATGCTATCAATGAATTTATCAAAAAGTCTTATGACATTCTAAATGAACATTATGTGAATAAAATTAGAACAGAAAAGAATTTATTGCCAAGTAATCTTATTTTGACCAAGTGGGCAGGGCTGTACAATCATCAGGAATCTTTTTATGAGAAAAATGGTATGCAGGGTTTATTATTAGGGCAATCTAAACTTCTAAATGGATTAGCGGACTATTTAAATATGGATTATTTAAATTATTCATCTTTTGAAGAAGCAGTTAACTTGGCTTTAACTTCAGAATTTGATTATATTCATTTACATACAAAAGATCCAGACACAGCATCGCATAAAAAAAATCCACTGTTAAAAGTAAAATCACTTGAGGCAATTGATAGACTCTTAGATCCTCTTCTGGATTTTAAAGGTTTGTTGGTTGTAACATCTGATCATTCAACACCTTGTTCTGGTAATGCAATACACTCGGGTGAAAGTGTTGCTTTCATGGCGACGGGTGACTATGTCAGAAGAGATGCTGTAAAGGCGTTTGATGAAATTGCATGTGCAAACGGATCTGTATTTTTAACTGCGTCAGATTTTATGACATACATTCTTAATGCCAGTGATCGTGGCGCGATGTATCATTTAAGACAAGGCGCTAAAAAAAGACATTTTGTTTTAAATGATGTCCATCGGTTAGTATAAATTTTATCAATACTTAACTGTTTTTGTATCGATAAAAACAATTGTACTTTCACTTAGAATCCTTGTAACATAGTGATACAGGAGATTATTATGTTATTTGATTTACATGTGCATCAGGACAAACATTCACTAGATAGCAAACTGAATATAAATGATGCTATAAATGAGGCTAAAACAAAAGGACTAGATGGTATCTGCATTACAGATCATGATGATTTGGGTTTGAGACCTTTTGCGAAGTATTTATCGGCGTATCATAATCTGCTGGTTATCGTAGGTGTTGAGATTTATACTCTAGACGGAGATTTGTTATGTTACGGTATCGATGAGTTGCCAACAGAGAGATTGTCAGCAAAAGAAACCATCAATTACGTGCATGAACACGGTGGCGTATGTATTGCTGCTCATCCTTACAGAAAAAATAATCGAGGTGTGAAAGATTTAATCAAAACTCTAAATCTGGACGCTATTGAAGTTTATAATGGCAGAACTGATGATGCTTCAAATGAAATAGCCTATTCAGAAGCCTTGGAACTGGGGTTACCCATGACTGGCAGTAGTGATGCACATTCGGTAGGTGAAATTGGTTGTTATGTTACTGAGTTTGAAGAACCGGTATACTCAGAAGAAGATTTTATTAGAGCGATTAAATTAGGTAAAATGACTTATCAGAGAACTTATATAGATGAGATTACAGCATAGAAACGATAGTTTCTGTGCTTTATTTTTTTTTTGGTCTATTCATAAAACGATTTGTAGTATAGACTGAAAACTCTTAAATGGATTCAAATTCTTTTTTTTGCCCTAAGCATTGGTATGACATTGTTAGAGCTTTTTCTTTGATTCTAGAGCCAGAAACCCCTTAAATTTATGGTTTTTTTTGTTGTGAGGGATATCATTTAATGATACAATATATAGTGTGTTAAGGATTATGAAACACAAGATATAGTGATATGAATACTAGATATAGTATCTAAAGCGGTATTAACCGTTTGTTATAAATTAATATTACATAGGGGGCAAATAATGGCAAGAGTTATAAAAAGAGATGGAAAGGTTGTTGATTATAACAATTCTAAAATCTTAACTGCGATTCGCAATGCAATGTATGAAACAGCAAAAGGCGTAGACGAGGCGCTATGTGCAGAGATTGGTGGCAAGGTTGATGATGAAATCAAGAATTGCGAACATGATTTAACGGTTGATGAAATTCAAGACATTGTTGAAATTGAATTGATGAGAAGTAATCGTAAAGATGTTGCTAAGCAATATATCATCTACAGAAACGAAAGAGATCGTACCAGAGAAGTAAGACATCTAGATGATCGTTTGCTTACAGATACTTTTATCAGTCGTTACAAACATTTACCATCACCTATGAAACAAATCGGAAACTTTGTTTACTATAGAACTTATTCTCGATGGTTAAAAGAAGAAAAAAGAAGAGAGCACTGGTGGGAAACAGTAAGAAGAGCTGTTGAATACAACTGTGGTTTAGTGAATGCTTCAAGAAATGAAGCTGAGGAATTATTCGATAACATTTTCCATTTAAGACAATTTTTATCAGGTAGAACGTTCTGGGTTGGTAATACAGATGTTGCGAAACATTATCCGATGGCTAACTACAACTGTTCTTTCCAAATTATTGATAGTATAGATTCATTTAGAGATGTATTCTACTTATTGATGATAGGATCTGGTGTTGGTGTTCGTATCCTGAAATCAGATGTTGAAAAAATACCTAAAATCAGAACGGATTTTGAAGTGATTCATAAAGATTACTCGGCGATGAATCCAGGAGAAAGAGAAGACAATACAAGTGTTGAGTTCTTCTATAATCATACTGCAAAAATTACAATTGGTGATTCTAAAGAAGGTTGGGTACAATCTTTAGATACATTTATGAAAATTATTGCTAATAATGAATACCGAAACATAACATCTGTTATTATAGATTACGATCATGTAAGACCTAAAGGTGAAAAGTTAAAAACATTTGGTGGTACAGCTTCTGGCCATAAGAGTCTTAAGAACATGTTTGAGAAGATCTATAGAACTGTTAAAAGAGCAAGCCTTTTAAATCCAGGTAAGAAGATTAAATTGCGTCCAATCGACTGTTTAGATATTGCTAATATTATTGGCGAAAACGTAGTTGTTGGTGGTGTGAGAAGAACGGCTGAGATCATATTGTTAGACGCAGACGACAACGAGGCAATTGAAGCAAAATCAGGACTTTATAAACAAGTAGATGGACAATGGATTGTGGATAAGGAAATCATACATCGTCAAATGTCTAACAACTCAATTTACTATACAGAAAGACCATCTCGTGAAAGACTGCATTGGCAGATTGAACGTATGAGATATTCTGGAGAACCTGCTTGGGTTAATGCAGAAGCGGGTGCAAAAAGAAGAGTGAATTTCAATGGTGTTAATCCATGTGGGGAAATTTTATTAGACAACAAAGGTTTATGTAACTTAACAACGATAAATGTATTTGCATTTGTAAATGAAGATGGTTCATTAGATGAAAAGAATTTATTAAGAGCTCAACGATTATCTGCTAGAGCTGGTTACAGAATGACATGTGTTGAACTGGAGCTTCCAATGTGGGATGCTGTTCAACAAAGAGATAAATTAATCGGTTGTTCATTAACAGGATGGCAAGATATGGTCAATGCGACAAATATGACAATAGAAAGCCAAGCGAGTCTTCTTAGAAAATTAAGAGAAGTTGCTAAAAAAGAAGCTGAAATGTATGCTTTGGAATTAGGTCAAAATGTACCTCTTCTTGTAACAACAGTGAAACCGGAAGGTACTTTGTCTCAATTACCAACAGTTTCAAGTGGTGTTCATTATTCACATTCACCTTATTATATAAGAAGAGTAAGAATCAGTGCAGATGATCCACTTGTAAAAGTATGCGAGGAATTGGATTATCCAGTATTCCCTGAAGTAGGTCAAGAATTGGAAACGTGTTCAACTAAAGTAGTTGAGTTCCCAGTGAAGGCGCCTGAAGGTAGAACTAAATATGATGTTTCAGCAATTGAACAATTGGAAAACTATAAATTGTTCATGGAAAATTATGTGGATCACAACTGTTCTATAACCGTTCATGTTAGAAACCATGAGTGGGAAGCAGTTGAAGAATGGGTATGGAAACATTGGGATGAAGTTATGGCAGTATCATTCTTATCATTAGATGATAGTTTCTATGAATTGTTACCTTACGAATCAATTGATGAAGAAGAATACAACAAGAGATTGAGTAATATGAAAGCATTTAGACCATCGCTTATCAGCAAATACGAAAAAGAAGAAATCGTGTTTGATATTGGTACGGACGGTTGTGAATCTGGTGCTTGTCCAGTAAGATAAATTGGATAGTAGCTTAGTGAATTCTAAGCTACTATTTTTTGTGTTATAATTGTGATATAAAGTGTAGGTATATGGGTATCTATTAAATGGTGATTGTATGGTTAAAATTGAACAAGTGAATTTAAAAAATGTGAGCAGTATTTTTGATAATGTTATTGAGAGTATTGATGAGAGTCGAAATCAGATTCTGGATTTAGTCAGTGAAGCTAGATTGACTTATGAAAAATTATTATTAAGACTTGAGAGCATTAGAGTTGAAATTGATCAAGCAATAAAAAACGTAGATTCTTTAGAAATGAAGGATCGTTTAGCGCGCAATAATTTAGCTGTCGTCTCTAAAAATTTTAGGAGTAACAGCGAAGAAGATATCAAACAAGCCTATGAAAAAGCCAGTGAAATCAGAATTGATTTGAAGATTGCACAAAATAGCGAAAAGGCATTAAGAGATAAACGATCTCAAATTGAAATCGATATAAAATCAGCATTAAGTAATATCCGTAATGCCGAACAAGTTGTTCATCAAGTATCTATCGCCTCAAGCTATTTAAA
Source organism: Clostridiales bacterium (assembly GCA_016342415.1). Taxonomy (GTDB): domain Bacteria; phylum Bacillota; class Clostridia; order Peptostreptococcales; family Acidaminobacteraceae; genus JABXKX01. The sequence goes on along the minus strand of JAEIOD010000026.1, from coordinate 79,332 downwards.
AGGAGAAATCTTAGAAGCCCTTGAGGAAGCCAATTTTGGTTCCGATATGATGTTAGGGGTTAGAATCTTAGAAGCTCAAGAAAATGAACGACAAAGGGTCTCCAGAGATATTCATGATGGACCTGCTCAGCGTGTTGCTAATATTGTTATGAAAGCTGATCTTTGTGAAAAAATCGCTAGAAAAGATATGAACGAAGGTTTAAAAGCATTGTCTGAACTTAGAAATGCCAGTCGTGAAGCGCTTAGAGAAGTCCGTGAAATCATCTACAACTTGCGACCAATGGCTTTGGATGACTTAGGATTGAACAAAACCATTGAAATGAATGCCAGTACAATTTTTGAAAATGTAGATGTGAAAATTGTATATAGACTTGCTAAACTTTCAAGTAAAGTTGAAAAAATTATTCAAGTGGCTATTTTCAGAATTTCACAAGAAATTTTGAATAACATAAAGAAACATGCTAAAGCTAGAACGATTACCATACAGACGGAGTATGGTACCAAATATATGAGATTGACGATGAGCGATGATGGAATCGGATTTAATGTAGATGAAACCATTAAACGTGTACAGTCGCAGAAAAAGTCTTACGGTTTAGTCGGTATTATGGAGAGAGTAGAACAATTACAAGGTGAATTTAATGTCGAATCGTCGGAATTGGGGACAGTCTTTAATATTAAATTACCAGTAAATAGAGAGGTGATCTTAGATGACTAATTTCATACGAATTATGATTGCGGATGACTATGAGATCATCAGAGAAGGTATTAAACGTGTATTGGAATTTGAGGACAACATCAAGGTGGTTGCAGAATCCGTTGACGGGAATGATGTTATCAATCAAGTGAAAATTTTAAAACCCGATGTTCTACTATTGGACATGAGTATGCCTGGTCATAGTGGTCTTGAAATTTTAAAGTTTCTAAGAGATGAAAATTTAGAAATAAAGGTTATCATTCTCACTATCGAAAGAGGTGCGGATATAATCAATGCGGCAATTGAAGCTGGCGCTGATGGTTATGTTGTGAAAGAATCAACAACTGCAGAGATTGTTGAAGCCATTAATACGGTTTATCAAGGCAAGAAATATCTTGATAAGTCTTTGATGGGTTTGATGTTCAATAAATACAATCATCAAAATAAGGAATCCATTTTTGATGAATTGTCTAAAAGGGAGTTGGAAATCACCTATTGGATCTCCAAAGGGTATTCCAATAGAGAAATAGCCGGAGAACTGTTTTTATCCGAAAAGACGATTAAAAACAACTTAACAAGGATATTTAAAAAATTGGAGGTCAAGGATCGTGTACATGCAGCGGTACTTGCAGTGACTAATGATATAGAATCACATTACAATCGGGACTAAGGTCCCTTTTTTTATGGACCAAAGACTTCAATTAAAGGACCCATGAATCTGTTTTAAGGTCCTTAAATGGTCTATTATTACACTATAAACAGAAACAACAACATGTGATGGATGGTTTTATATAAGGAGGATTTGTTATGTTGATGATGATGTACAGTTATTTATTAGGTTTAGTTAAAGAAGAAGAAGGTCAAGGTATGGTTGAGTATGCTTTAATCATTGGCTTGGTAGTAATTATTGTAATTGCAGTATTGGCTTTATTAGGACCAGCAATTGCTAATCAGTTCCAACAAATTGTTGACGCATTATAGTATACATGCTAAATGCTCTAATCATTTTAGGATGGTTGGAGCATTTTTTACTTTAAAGGTTGTGATGTAATGAAAAGAAGAAATGAAAAAGGACAATCCTTGGTTGAATTTGCACTGGTTGTCCCTTTAGTTATTTTAATATTAATGGCAATTATAGAGTTCGGATTTATGTTTAATGCTTATATTACCATTTCAAATGCATCACGAGAGGGTGCTAGGTTAGGTGCTTTAGGTAGTAACGATGCAGCTGTTGTCACTCGAGTAGTTGATACTTCTGTGGCCCTGGACCCTGCAAAATTAAGTGTGACAATTACCCCTGCTAACAGAAGCAGAGGTGACATGATACGGGTACAGGTCAATTATGATTATGTGCTAATAACCCCTATTGTTTCATCTGTTTTAAGTCCGTTCATTGACTTAGAGGCTGAGACCGTTATGAGAGTGGAATAGAGGTGTGAAATGAGTTTTTTTAGAGGAGAGAAAGGTAATGTAACGATTCTGGTAACCGTTGTATTATTGGCTTTAATGGGTGTTATGGCTTTGGTTATCGATATGGGAGTAGTTTATACTGAGAAAGTGAAGTTAGTCAATGCTATTGATGCTGCAATACTTGCAGGTGGGCAAGAACTACCTGATGATAGGATCAAAGCAAGACAGGTTATGGAAGAGTACCTAATAATAAATGAGGTATCGTTAGAAGATGTTTCGATCACCATTGGTTACGATGGTATGAGTGCTGAAATTGTCGGTACAAAAAATGTGGAGCATTATTTTGCTAAACTGATAGGATTTGAGTCATCGGAAATTACTGAAAACACTAAAATTATATTAGGTGCTGCGAGTTCGGCAACGGGCGGATTAAGGCCTTTTGCGGTTGAGAAATTTCCTTATGCGTTTGGTGATGAAGTGACCTTAAAAGTCGGTGCTGGTGATGGTTATCATGGAAATTACGGTGCGGTAGCCCTTGGGGGTACAGGTACGTCATTATTATTAGAAAATGCTTTGTTTGGTTTTGCAGGTTCAGTGTCGATCGGTGATTTTGTTGAGACCGAACCAGGTAATATGGCCAATGTTGTGAATGAATTAAAGTTTTATATTGATAGCATCAATGATACTTTTGAAACGTATGACGACAGTTCAGACAAATTGTGGACTATTCCTTTAGTAGAGACATTGTTATTAGATGGTAGAGATTCGGTAGAAGTCATTGGATTTGCTCAAGTTTATGTACATCAAGTATCGAAAATTCAAGGTCAGGCCGTAATTAGCGCAAAATTTGTTCAGTTTGTAACCAGTGGGGAAATTGGCGAAACTGTAGAGGATACCGGGGTATATGCTATGAAACTAGTAGATTAGAGGTGTTTGTTGAATATTATCAGAGGTGAAAAAGGCAATGTGACCATTCTAGTATCGCTAGTATTTTTAGCACTAATGGGCATAATGGCTTTGGTTATAGATATGGGAGTTGTATTTGCACAAAAAGTTGAATTAACAAATGCCATTGATGCTGCATTATTGGCTGGTGCTCAGGAACTTCCAGATGATAAAACTAAAGCACGAACTGTTATGGAGACCTATTTAGTCGAAAATGGAATTGCATTGGACGATGTTCAAATTACGATTGCATCTAATGGTTTGAGTGCAGAAATAGATAGTACAATAAAGGTTTCTCATTACTTTGCACAGATGATTGGGATTGAGACATCTGAAGTAACGGGAAATGGAAAAGTAGTCTTAGGACCTGCAAGTTCAGCGAAAGGGGGAATCAGACCTTTTGGTGTTGAAAAATATGATTTTCAATATGGTGATGAAGTTGCATTAAAAGTTGGCGGTGGTGATGGTTACCATGGCAACTATGGTGCACTGGCACTTGGTGGCAGTGGCGCTTGTGTATTACTTAATAATGCGTTGTATGGATACGATGGTGAATTGAATGTTGGTGATACAGTTTTGACTGAACCTGGAAACATGGCAGGTATGGTAAACTCATTATCGTATTATATTAACAACATAGATGAAAGCTTTGACGATTACTCCAGAGACTCAGACAGAGTATGGACTGTTCCTATATTTGAATCTCTTGAAGTCAGTGGAAGAACAGCAGTTGAAGTTGTTGGTTTTGCACAGTTTTTTGTAGAAAACGCTTACAAAATTCAAGGCAAAGCTGAGATTCATGGCAGATTTATTGAATATGTAACAAATGGTAATATTGATCCTACACTTGAGAGTACAGGTGTATACGGCATGAAATTGGTTGATTAGAGGTGTGAAATGAAAAAATTAAGAAGAAGATTATTTATATTAGCAATCATCTTTGCTCTTATTTCCTCAGCAGGTGTTTATGTATATCTGAGAAGTCTTGATGAAACACCAAAAGTAGAAGAGGCAAAAACATACATAATTTTGGTTGCGGCACAAGATATTCCAGCAAGAGTGAAAATTGAAGAAGATATGATCAAAGAGGTTGAAGTGACATTTGAACCGACATCCGAGAAATTTTATAATGATTTTACGGATTTGCTTGGCAAGTATGTTAAAACAAAGATATATGAAGATTCACAGTTTCATAAAGATAACTTGAATATTTCATTAGAAGAAGAGCTCAGCTTGAAAATAAGCGGCAATATGAGAGCTGTTTCTGTTGGTATCAGTGGTAATTCAGGTGTTGCTAATCTAGTAAAACCAGGAGACTATGTAGATATTGTTGTCTACCTGCCACAACTTACTGAGAACTCAGTGGTTCTGAGACCTGATATTGTAAAAATTTTACTTCAAAATGTAGAAGTGTTGGCAATAGATCAAGATCTTACATCTGAAGTCGAAACAACTTTAGAAGATGTCGAATCTTCTTCGGATGATTTGAGTCAAAAATTTTATATTGCCACTTTATCAGTACCGGTTTTTGAAGTAGAACGATTAATACTAGCAAAAGATATTGGTATGATAGACTTGGTTTTAAGACCAATTGAAGGTGACTATGTTTATGCGACTAATGGTGTGATATGGCAAGAGTTACTCTTAGATGACTTTGATAGACTAAAGGATATGTTCCCTAACTATGAAGTGAATTCAGTAGGTGAAGTATATATAGATCCAAATGAAGTGACTTATGATAAATATATTTATTACACAGTAGAATTTGGAGATACCCTAAGAGAAATTAGTTTATTGTTCTATGGTACAGAAGAAAATTATTTGTTACTACAACAGGTTAATAATATTTCAGATGAAAATGTTATTTCTGCTGGTATGGGGTTGAAAGTACCGGTTCTTGATAATTGAGGTGAGATAAATGAGTATTAGAATTTTAATTGCAGATGATATAGAAGAAACAAGAAGCCTTTTAAAACAGGTATTAACTCTAGAAGATGATGAGTTTGAAGTTGTTGGTGAAGCTGGTGATGGAGAAGAAGTTTTAAAGCTGTGTAGAAAATTAAATCCAGATGTGATTTTGATGGATATTAATATGCCTAAAATGAATGGTTTGGAAGCCACTGAAGAAATCATGAGAACTTATCCTGATGCCAATGTTATTATCATGTCGGTCCAAAATGACACAGAATATTTGAGAACGGCCATGGAAGCTGGTGCAAAGGGTTATATTTTAAAACCGATCAATCATGAAGAAGTCTCAGAACTTATTAAAAAAACACATTCTAAAGGTATGAACAGAAAGAAGAGTCAACCTAAAGAAGATTTGAAAGATGCTAAGATTTTAAGTTTTTATAGCTTTAAGGGTGGTGTAGGGAAATCGGTCATTGCGTTAAATACGAGTGTGATCATGGCGGAAAAATTAAATCATAAAGTGTTATTAATAGATTTGGATTTGCACTTTGGCGATATTTCATTATTAACCAATAAACATACTGAAAAAAATGTCTTGGATTTGGTGGATGATGACATGACGGATTCTTATGAAGCGATGAAAAATTATTTTTATAACTATTGTAAGAACTTAGATGTTCTGTATGCACCTCTTAGTCCTGAGGGAGCAGACTACGTTTCAAAGGATATTGTCAATAGAATCATTTCTACAGCAAAGCAACATTATGATTATATAGTGATTGATACAGGTGTTAATTTCCATGAGCATACATTATTTGCTCTGGATTCATCAGACAAGATATTTTTTATATCTTCAATGGAAATGACGTCTATCAAGAATTCAAAACTTGGATTGGGTGTTATGAAATCATTGAATTATGAGGATGATAAAGTAGAAATCATCATCAATCTAACAAGTGAAAAATTTGGTATTTCCAAGAAAGATATTGAAAAAGTATTTGATCGAAAAGTAAGTTATTATATACAAGAGGAATTGAAACCGATTAGATTTTCAGTCAATAGAGGTCAAGCGTTGGCTCTTGATTCTAAAGGAAAGATGTCTAGATTTTATAAAACACTGTTAAAACTATGCAAAGAATTATAGAGGTGTATTATGTCTTTAAAACAACGATTAGAGCAAGCTAGTACAACACCAAAAACAGGGAAGTTTTCTGTAACGGCAAAAGATCCATTTTCAGAGCTGAAGACTAAAATACAGAACAAAGTTATTGGTGATTTGGATATAGATTTTACAGAGATTTCAGAAGACAATGAAGAGTTAAAAGCTGAAATTCAAATGATTATCGCCAAGAATATCGAGAAGGAATCTCTTAATCTTACCAGTGCACAGAAGAAAAAGGTTCAAGAAGAGCTTTTAAATGAGATTATTGGATTTGGTCCAATTACTTCATTTTTAAATGACTCTGATGTAACAGAGATTATGGTCAATGGACCAAAACAGATATTTGTAGAGAAAAATGGTAAATTGACTTTGGCGAATGCTGTGTTTAAAGATAATAACCATGTGCTTCACGTTATTAAGAAGATTGTTGGTGCTATCGGTAGACGTATTGATGAGAGCTCGCCAATGGTGGATGCAAGACTTAAAAATGGATCGCGTGTTAATGCGATTATTCCACCACTGGCTATTGATGGTCCGTCCCTTACGATAAGAAAGTTTGCCGAAGATCCGTTCTTGGTAGACGACCTTGTTGGATTTGGAACGCTTAATTCCAAGATGGCGGAGCTTCTAAGAGCCTGTGTAGAAGGACGATTAAATATAATTGTTTCAGGTGGTACAGGTTCAGGTAAAACAACGACGTTAAATGTTTTGTCATCTTTTATTCCTGAAGATGAAAGAATTGTAACCATTGAGGATGCTGCGGAGCTCCAAATGATACAAACGCATGTTGTTAGACTAGAAACCAGACCACCCAATATTGAGGGGAAAGGCGAAGTTGCGATCCGTGATTTGGTTAAAAACAGTTTAAGAATGAGACCGGATAGAATTGTTGTTGGTGAGGTTAGATCTGGTGAGGCGCTTGATATGCTTCAAGCTATGAATACAGGTCATGATGGTTCATTAACAACTGCTCATGCCAATTCACCTCGAGACATGTTATCAAGATTGGAAACCATGGTATTGATGTCTGGTATGAACTTGCCGATTAGAGCTGTTAGAGACCAGGTGTCTTCTGCTGTAGATTTGATTGTTCAACAATCAAGATTGCAAGATGGTTCTAGGAAAATCACCTATATTACTGAAGTTCTTGGTATGGAAGGTGATGTCATTATCCTTCAAGACATATTTAAGTTTAATCAAAGGGGTATTGATAGCAAAGGAAAAGTCATAGGTGAATTTGAATTTACGGGTATTATACCAAGATTCTTAAAACAACTAAGAAATCATGGTATAGAGTTACCTCAAAGTATCTTCCAATAAGGGGTGAGGATATGTTATTTATTGCTACTACACTCATATTTTTTACCGTATTAGTTGTCTTCTTTTGGATTTTTGAAGTATTATTTGTAAAGGAAAGATTTATAGAGAGACTTGAGGATTTAGATCCTGCGACGCAAATTGTAGAAGATAAAAAAATGACTGTTAAGAAACGGAAAACTGTATTTTACGGTCTATCCAAATTGATTCCAAAACGGAAAAATAATAAAATGGATGAAAAGTTGATCAGTGCAAATTTACTCATAACAGCAGAAGAACTGTTTATTTATAGATTACTGTTTTCTATAGCACTTGGATTTTTGGTTTATGTATTACGTCAGGATGTTCTTATAACGGCAGTTGTTTCATTGGCTGTTTGGAACAGTCCTAAAATATTTATTAATAAAAGGATAAAAAGAAGATTAGATGATTTTAATGAACAACTTAACGGTGGTTTGATCTTAATTTCCAATGCTCTAAAAGCGGGACATTCTTTTATGCAAGCTGTTGGTATTGCAGCAAGAGAAACACAAGGTACCTTTTCTGATGAATTTAAGATTCTTTTAAAAGAACTGAATTTTGGTATTCCTATAGAAGTAGCTTTCGAAAATATGTTGATAAGAGTTAACTCTGGTGATATGAAACTTGTGGTTAACGCAATTATGATTCAGAAGGATATTGGTGGTAATTTATCTGAAATCTTGGAAAATATATCATCGACTATTCGTGAAAGGCAGAAGATTAAAAATGAAATGAAAACATTGACAGCTCAAGGTAAAATGTCAGGATTTATTGTTATGATGATACCATTTTTCTTGGCTGCAGTTATTTATTTCTTTAACAAGGAATATATCATGTTATTGTTTACAACAAAACTTGGTTATACAATACTCGCCATCTCATTTGTTAGTGAGTTTATCGGAGTTATGTTTATTAGAAAGATCATTAAGATTGAAGTATAGGGAGTGATAGAATGTTATATTTAACAATTACATTTGTTTTTATTACAGTAATGCTTTTAACGTACTTCATTTTAATAACTATAAATAAAAATAAAATTGAAATGGTTGAACGTGTGGCTGCAATTGAAAATATGGACAAATCCTGGGCGAATCAGGAAGAGAATTATGGTGAGTCCGTAAGTGGACTGATTTTTAAAAGTCTAGGAAGTTTTTTAATCAAATTATCTCCAAATTATAAATCAAAACGAAATAAACAATTGCTTGAAAAGGCTGGTGTTTTAAAAGAAACTTCGCCAGAAAAGTGGGTGGCCAGAAAAGCTGTAGTTACTTTTATAGTATTTGCCTTAATGGCTTTAGTGTCGTTGATATTTAGTAATAATATCGGGATTGCATTTGTTCTTGCATCATTGGCAGCGCTTATTGTAAATGCATCGTATAAGTTTTATATTTCAAGGAAAATATCTAAACGTGTAATAGAGATAGTAAAAGCCTTACCGTATACACTTGACTTGATTACTGTTTCTGTTGAAGCGGGATTATCTCTTGATGGTGCAATTGGTAGAATTGTAGGTGCTATTTCTGGCCCGCTTTCAGATGAATTTGGACAAACCTTAAAAGAAATCAGAATGGGTATTGAAAAGAAAGAAGCCTTAAAGAATATGTCTGCACGTATTGGAAACAAAGATTTATCTATGATTTTATCGAGCATTATTCAAGCAGATGAACTCGGTGTTAGTTTGGGTAAAATCTTAAGAATTGAAGGGGATCAACTTCGTGAGAAACGAAAGCAAATTGCTCGTGAAAAAGCAATGAAAGCACCAATTAAGATTTTGTTTCCTTTAATATTTTTCATATTTCCAACAATATTTATGGTGGTATTAGGTCCAGCGGTTATTAGTATGATTGAATTATTTTAGAGGTTATCATGAAATTAATGAGAGATGAAGAAATTATACTTTCTGAAGTGGCGATGGCAACGACATTTCTAGAAAGATTGCGTGGCTATATGTTTTATAAAACACCGCCTTATGAAGGGCTTGTTATTAAACCGTGTAGCAGCATCCATACTTATTTTATGAAATTTGATTTAGATGTATTGTTTTTAGATGATAATATGGTGGTGATTAAAAAAATTGAAGGTTTGAAAAGACGTCAAATGATCCCGCCTATTAAATCAGCGGTTTACACTGTTGAATCATCAGTTGGGAAATTTGCAGCAGTAGATGTTGGTGATCATCTGACTATATGTTAAAATATAGAAAAATATGGAAGGTGAGTCTATGGTAACTATACAATTTCTTTTATTGCTGATAACAGGTTTTTATATCATATATATTGATTTTAAGGAACGAATTATTCCCAATAAGGTCAATCTGATTTTACTAATAGGTGGTGTCGTCATTACAGCTGTTGATTATAAAATGATTGTATCTCATATTGCTGGCTTTTTAGTATTGGGTATTTTAATGTATCTTTTAGCAGTTATCACCAAAGGATTCGGTATGGGTGATGTGAAATATCTGTTTACTGTAGGTCTGATTTTAGGTTTAAAACAAGGTTTGACAGCACTCGTTATAGGATTTATTTTAGGTGGAGTTGTTAGTTTAATCTTGTTATTGATGAAAAAAGTGACGCTGAAAGACTTTATTGCCTTTGGTCCTTATCTGGTAGTTGGGACACTTGTGTCCTTTCTTATATAAGAAAAAGAGCCCTAAGGCTCTATAACATCACATTTTGAGGTTTGTTATCTATCCAAGCGTTAATGTTGTCAATGACAATAGATGCTCTTCTTAAGATAGATTCATGTGTTGCATAAGCAACATGAGGTGTAAGAACAGCGGTGTTATTTTGAATCAGTTGCTGCTTTGTATTAAGAGGTGGCTCTATATCAAAAACATCAATTCCTGCACCTGCAAGCCGTCCTTCTGTGAGACATTTTGATAAATAGGCATTATCAACAATTGCTCCCCTAGCCGTATTGATTAATATGGCTGAAGATTTCATTAAATTAATAGCTCTTTGATCCATTAAGTTTCTAGTATTGTTTGTCAGTGGTGTGTGAAGCGATACAATATCAGACTGAGATAAAAGATCATCAAATTCTAGGTATTCTATGCCTAGATCTAAAACGTCCTGTCTAATTGTACGGCTATAAGCCACAACTTTACAACCAAATGCTTTTGCAATTAATGCGGTTTGAATACCGATGGCGCCTGTTCCAATAATACCAAAGGTTTTCTTGTAAAGTTCGTTTCCAACCAAACCATCTTTTGTTTTAAGACACCTTGTAGCAGCATCACATCTCGGGATATTTCGAAGTACGGATAAAGTTAAACCGATTGCTAACTCGGCAACCGCATGATTACAATAACCCGCCGCGTTTGAAATTGCAATATTTTTTTCTTTACAGACATCTAAATCAATATGATCAACACCTACAAAGGCAACAGAGATCATTTTCAAATTCGGACATGCTCTAATAACATCGCCTGGAAGCGGATTGTTGGCAATGACTAAGACGTCAGCCTCTTTGCTTCTTTCAGTTAATTCGTTGATTTGAGTCGTTTTTTGATCATATACAGTAATATTATGATGTTTTAGTGGTTCTAAAATTATATTGAGGGCATCATCTGAAATGCCAAGTGGTTCTAGTATTACAATATTCATATACATACCTCCTAATGATATCAATTATAATATGAGTTAGTGCTAGATTACAACCGTATGACATTTTTTTAAAGAGAGATTAAATAGAAATGCAATTGGTATCAATGTTATTAAAGATTGTTATAATAGAAACAATTAATTCTTACATAAGGACACTAACAATAAAAAGAGGAGGAAACATGTTTAAGAAAGGGATTGTATCAATTGTGATCATTACTTTGCTTTTATCAAGCATGATCATATTTGCAGAGGAAGATTCATGGTTGGAAACTCAAGAAACAGAAGATGTTTTTGTAGATGTTAATCAAGGAGAATGGTATTACGAAGCAGTTATGACAATGAATAAATACGGTATTATTTCTGGTTATCCTGAGGATAATACCTTCAGACCTGATAATTCTGTGTCGCGTGAAGAATTTGCAACAATGATGGTTAATGCATTACAATTGGAAACCGTGATTACAAAGTCCTCGTTTACAGATGTTGCAGATGGCTATTGGGCATCAAAATACATCGAAACTGCTAAGTCTTACTTAACAGGGTTTGTAAAAAATGGTGAGTATACATTTAAACCAAAATCTGTTGCAGTAAGAGAAGATATGGCAGTTGCTCTTGTAAGAGCATTGGACAAGCCTGTTACAGAAGCGGACTTAGTTGTATTAAATGAATATGAAGATGCTGATGATATAAACGATAATCTTAAAAATTATGTAGCAAGTGCTATTGCCAATCATTTGATGAGCGGTATTGAAGTTGATGGTAAAAAATATATCAAACCTTTGGACACATTAACAAGAGCACAAGCAGCTGCGTTATTACTTTCAGTTGTGAAGGAAGAGAAAATTGTTTTTGATGATGGCACAAAAGTTGTATTAAATGATTCAGATCTGCAATTAGATGTTGTTGAAGTTGAAGGTGGTTTAAAATTATCTTGGGACTATCAATCATCTAAAGAGGCGTCAGGATTTAAGGTCGTGGCTTCTAAATTGGATTCAACACCTGCTTATCCTGATAATGGGAATGCGAAATACGTTCAAGGAAATTCGACAGTTGTTTATAACAATGATACGTATAGCAATGGTGATTTAAGCGTATTTACTGCTGGTGAATCGTATTACTTCTCGATTACAGCTTTGGTGGGTGAAGAATATGTGACCAGCAATGTTGTGAAAGCGACAATGCCAGCTGCTATAAGTGTTGAAGGTAAAGTCCCGGTTGTAAAAGTATCTCAAGTCGGTTCAGGTATCGTTGTAGAATGGAATCCTATTGATACTACAGGTCTACAAGGTTATAAAGTGGTTGCTTCAAAATCAGATAAAACACCAGTGTATCCTGAAAATGGTTATGCAACGTGGATTACCAATTTAAATACACATTCGTATTATATAGAACCAGGTACAATCTATAAAGGTGGCGATCTAGATGGTAAGTTTAAAGCTGGTGAAACATATCATATCAGTGTAACAGCTGTCTATAACTCTGGAAAAATTGCAGGAAATACAGTGACTTATATTATGCCAGGTGAGCCTGCTGCAGAAGTTACAACACAAGAAAGAACCCCTGTTGTTGAAGCAGTGGTAATTGATGGAAGACTTGTAGTTGAGTGGGGAGAAATTTCTACTTCTGGTTTACAAGGTTATAAAATAGTAGCTTCTAAGAGCAATCCCAATCCTGTGTATTCACAAGATGGTTATGCATTTTGGATAACTGATCTGTCGGTTCATAGAAAAGAGATTTATCCTGGTACATCATATAATGGTGGTGATCTAGGGGGTAGTTATAAATCCGGTGAAAAGTACTATGTATCTGTTACAGCAGTATACTCGGATGGAAAAATACCAGGTAATGCAATATATATTACAATGCCATAAATGATAAACTGATTCCGCATGGAGTCAGTTTTTTTTTATTAAAAATCCATTTTTGTATCAGTTACTGTTCGTTTTGTGTTAAAATATACTTAGATGTAATGGAGGAATTTATGGACACAAAAAAATTAATGGACATTGCACTTGAATTATCTGGTTTAGATAAAGTACCATATGATTCTGGTGTACAAGTAGAAGGTAAGAACTTAAAGAAAATCCTTATCGGAGTGGATATGGAGACACCTGAGTTATTACTTGCGAAAGAATTAGGCTATGACTGTGTGATTAGTCATCATCCAAAAGCAGAAAGTTCAACTGTAAACTTCTCTAAAGTAATGGATGTACAAATTGATACAATGGTCTCTTTTGGTGTGCCGATCAATAAAGCACAGAAAATGCTCAAGAAGAAACAAGCGAGTGTTGAGCTCAGTGGACATGTGGGTAATTATGATAGACATGCTTCTGCAGCGCGACTACTTAACATGCCTTATATGAATATTCATCTGCCTGCAGATATTATTACAGAGGCAATTGTTCAAGAACATCTAGATACGGCATTTGAAAATAATGAAAAGAAGACTTTAGGTGATGTACTCGATGTATTAAATGAAATGGATGCTTATAAAGATGCTTTAGCGGGACCTGTAATTCGTGTGGGCTCAAAAACGGATTATGCAGGGAAGATTGCTGTCTTAATGGCAGGTGGTACGAATGGTGGTTCGGATGTCTTCAAATCTTATTTTGAGGCAGGCGTAGGCACTATTATTTGTATGCACGTTCCTGAAGATGTAAAAAAAGCAGTAATGGAGCAAAATATTGGCAATGTCATCGTTGCTGGCCATATGGCTAGCGATTCTATTGGCTTGAACGTTATTATTGATGCATGGAAAAAAGAAGGACTAGAAGTAACTAAAATGTCTGGCATATTATAATCAATCTCGGCTTTTTGCCGAGATTTTTTGTTCCTTATCGCTGCACATTTAACTGAATTTTAAAAAAACTCAGAATATTTAACAAATATCGCAAAAATAAAAGGGATTTCCTTAGGGAATGAAGAATTTAGTTTAAGTGCGATAAAATAAAATCACAAGGAGGAGAAGCATGAAGAGTTATAAATATGACAACATAAGAAACATTGCATTATTAGGACATGGTAATTCAGGAAAAACTACATTAACTGAGGCAATTTTATATCAACTAAAGTTAACTAAACGTATGGGTAAAGTTGAAGAAGGAACTACTGTTTCTGATTATGACAAAGCTGAAATTAGTAGAGGATTTAGTATTGGTACATCAGTTATTCCAGTAGAATGGAATAATTCGAAATACAATATTATTGACACACCAGGTTATTTTGATTTTGTTGGTGAAACATTTTCTTCGCTAAGAGTTGCAGGTAGTGCTGTGATCGTTGTTGATGCCTCTTCCGGTATTGAAGTCGGAACAGAAAAAGCTTGGAGATACTGTGAAGACAGAAAAATGCCTCGTTTGATTTTTATTAATAAAATGGATAAAGAAAATATAGATTATGTTAAAGTCATTAGAGAGTTAAAAGATACATTTGGAAAGAAAGTAGCACCATTTGCCGTTCCGTGGGGAGTTGGACCTGAATTCAAAGGATTTGTAAATGTAGTAGACTTAGTTGCCAAAGAATTTAAAGGTGGTGAATGTGTTGTTACTGATGTACCAGAAGAATTGATGGCAAGAGTTAATCCGATTAGAGATATGTTAATTGAGGCGGTTGCTGAATCGGATGAAGGATTAATGGAAAAGTATTTTGAAGGCGAGGAATTTACAACAGATGAAATTCATGATGGATTAAGAAAAGGTGTTATTTCTAATGAGATAGTTCCTGTTATTGTTGGTTCTGCTACTGAAGGTGTTGGATTACATACGCTACTTGATATGGTATTTGATTATATGCCAACACCACATGATATGCAAGATGGTGTTTATGTAGGTGTAGATCCGGATACGGATGAAGCAATTTCAAGAGAAGTGAATGAAGAAGGACCTTTCTCGGCACTTGTTTTCAAAACTGTTGTGGACCCATTTGTTGGAAAGATTTCAATGTTCAAAGTTTATTCGGGGCAGATAAAAAAAGATATGGAAGTTTTAAACTCGACTCGTGACGAAATTGAAAAAATAGGACAAGTTTTCTTGTTAAGAGGCAAAGAACAATTAGATGTTAATGCCATTCTAGCGGGGGATATAGGTGCTACTTCCAAACTTCAATATACTGAAACCGGAGATACACTATGTGATAAAGACAAACCGATAAAATATAGAGGTATTAATTTGCCAAAGCCGTGTATCTTTATGGCAGTAGAACCGAAGTCAAAAGGTGATGAAGAAAAAATAGGACAAGCACTTCATAAGTTGACTGAAGAGGATCCAACATTTGTTGTTGAAAGAAATAAAGAGACAAAACAACTTTTGATTGGTGGTCAAGGCTCTATGCAATTAGGTGTTATTACAAATAAACTTAAGAATATATTTGGTGTTGACGTGGATCTTGTGGATCAGAAGATTCCTTATAGAGAAACCATCAAAGGTAAAGCGACGGTTCAAGGTAAATACAAGAAACAATCAGGTGGATCCGGACAATATGGTGATGTTCATATTCAATTCGAACCATGTGAAGAAGACTTCGTATTTGAAGAAAAAATATTTGGTGGGTCAGTACCTAGAAACTATATTCCTGCAGTTGAAAAAGGATTGAATGACTGCATTGATAAAGGTGTTTTAGCTGGTTTCCCGGTAGTAAATTTAAAAGCAACACTTTTAGATGGTTCATACCATGCGGTTGACTCTTCTGAGATGGCGTTTAAGATGGCAGCAAGTCTTGCATATAAAAAAGGTTTAAAAGAAGCTAAACCGGTATTGTTAGAACCAATTTATGCAGTTAATATCTTCATTCCTGAAAATTACATGGGTGATATCATGGGAGATATGAACCGAAGAAGAGGTAGAGTACTTGGTATGGAACAAGCTGTTGTTAAGGGGTTCCAAAAAGTAGTGGCTGAAGCACCGTTATCTGAGATGTTTAAGTATGCAACTGAATTGAAATCAATGACTCATGCTAGAGGTTGGTTCGATATGGAGTTTGCTCGATATGATGAAGTACCGTCACATCTAGTTGATAAGATTATTGAAAAGAAGAATGAAGAAGAATAAAACCAAAGCCATGGCGTGATGCCATGGCTTTTTATTTTTCAATTTGTTATAATGAAGATAGGAAAATACAGGAAAGGACTTTTTATGGAATTGTATGATAATTTTTCGGATAAATCTAAACTCATATTGGAACAGGCTTTTACTGAAGTTAGATCAATGAATATGAATTATGTAGGTTCAGAACATTTATTACTCAGTTTGTTAAAAGTTAAATCAACTATAATAGATCAAGTAAAACGATACAATCAGCTGACTTACAAAGACGTCAAAAAAGAGTGCTTGAGATATGTTGGTATAGGACTGGTACAAAGGGAAATTCAGGGTTATTCCAGAAGAGCGACTGAAATTCTCAAATTGGCAACTTTTGAATCCAATAGTCTGAAATCATTAAAAGTAGAACCTGAACATATATTTTTAGCACTACTAGACCAAGCAGATGCCACTGCAGTTAAAGTGATTGAAAAAATTGGGTTCAGCGCCTTCGATCTAAAAACGGATGTGATTAGAGAACTTGATACACTTCAAAAAAATGTAACAAAGGCGAAAAAAGAAAAAATAGATACATCACTTCTTATGAAGTTTGGCGTGGATATGACACAGTTAGCCACTGATAATAAATTTGATCCTCTTGTTGGTAGAACAGTTGAAGTTGAAAGAGTGATTCAGATTCTCGGCAGAAGAAATAAAAATAATCCCTGTTTGATTGGTGAACCCGGTGTTGGTAAAACTGCTATTGTTGAAGGTGTTGCTCAAATGATGAGTACATCACGGGTTCCTGACTATTTATTAGGCAAAAAATTAATTTCTGTTAATTTAGCGGCGCTTTTAGCGGGTTCAAAATTTAGAGGCGAGTTTGAAGATCGTTTAACCCAGTTGATTCAAGAAGTAAAAGAAAATAAAAATATTATTCTTTTTATTGATGAAATACATACTTTGGTAGGTGCCGGGGCAACTCAAGGTGCTATGGATGCGGCTAATATTTTAAAGCCGTTTTTAAGTAGAGATGACATTCAATTAATTGGCGCAACTACTATTTACGAATATAGAAAACATATTGAAAAAGATACGGCTTTAGAAAGAAGACTTCAGCCTGTTACGGTGGATGAACCGTCCAATGACGAGTGTATAAAAATGCTCATGGGTATTAAAGAGGGGTATGAAACCTATCACAATATAACCATTGAGAAGGAAGCGATTGAAGCTGCAGTTTCCCTATCGGCTCATTACATCAATGATCGATATTTGCCTGATAAAGCCATAGATTTAATTGATGAAGCTTCTTCTAGGTGCAGATTGGACAAGGAAGAAATTTTAAAAGCGGAAAAAATATTTGAGTTGGTTGCTTTGTGGACCGGTATTCCAATGGGGCAACTGAGTGTTGAGTCAACCGAACAACTTCTTGAGTTGCAAAATAAACTCAGTCAACGTGTTATTGGTCAACCTCTTGCAGTAAGCACTGTCAGTAAGACGATTATGAGAGCGCGTGTTGGTTTAAATGATTCCGATAAACCTTTAGGATCGTTTGTTTTCTTAGGTACAACTGGTGTAGGTAAAACTGAGTTGGCTAAAACTCTTGCTTTTGAGTTGTTTGGACAAGAAAGAGATTTGATTCGTTTTGATATGTCAGAATACATGGAAAAACATGCAGTTTCAAAACTAATTGGTTCTCCTCCTGGTTATGTGGCCTATGAAGAAGGCGGGCAGTTAACTGAGAAGGTAAGGACAAAACCATTTTCCGTTATTTTATTTGATGAACTCGAGAAGGCTCACCCTGACGTATTGAATTTGTTATTTCAGTTATTGGATGAAGGATCGCTTACAGATTCAAAAGGTAGACAAGTAAGTTTTAAACAGAGCATTATTATATTTACATCTAATATTGGCGTTGATAAGATATCAAAAAAATCCATTGGATTTGGAACACAAGATTTAGAAACCGATGATTATATGAAATTTGAGGAGGCTTTAAAGCAAGAACTGAAGTCTAGTTTTCGTTCAGAATTTTTGAATCGAATAGATGAAATCGTTGTATTTCAATCTCTATCAGAAAAATCTGTATATGAGATTATTGATCGTCTATTGACTAAATTAAAGTCTAGAGTAGAAAATTTAAATTATTTTTTATCAATTGATGATTCTGTAAAAAATAGGATTTATGAAGTTGGATTTTCTAAAGAATACGGTGTTAGAAGTATCAAAAGAAGCATAACAAGATTGATAGAAAATCCTTTGTCTGAATATTTATTAATTAATAAGCCAGCAATCCATTCTAAAATCGAAATTGTCTTTGATGCAGAAAATGGAATAAACATACAGTAAATGTGTTAGAAAGGTCAAAAAATGGGTAAAAATAATATAAGGTATGTGTGCCAAGAATGTGGTCATAACTCCAACAAGTGGTTGGGAAAGTGCCCGGCTTGTAATGAGTGGAATACTTTTGCTGAGGAATTTATAGACAAAGAAGTTGTTACAAAAAGTATTGGTATCAGTACCAATAAAAAACCTGTACCACTTTCTGAAGTTGTTATTGATGATGAAGAGAGATACAAGACTAAGATACGTGAGTTCGATAACGTGCTTGGTGGTGGTATTGTAAAAGGATCATTGGTTTTGGTTGGTGGTGATCCAGGTATAGGGAAATCAACTCTTCTTTTACAAGTGGCTGATGCAGTTTCTTTAAGCCATTTGAAGGTGCTCTATGTATCTGGCGAAGAATCTTTGAAACAAACGAAGTTGAGAGCTGACCGATTGAATATTAAAAGCGATAAGATTCTTTTGGTATCAGAAAACAATCTTGACTTTATTGTTAAATATGTAGATGAGTATAAACCTGATGTTTTAATTGTAGATTCCATTCAGACTGTTTACAATCCTAATGTTTCTTCATCTCCTGGAAGTGTCTCGCAAGTTAGAGAAGCTACAGCTACCTTAATGAGAATATCAAAAGTTGATTCAGTAGCAACATTTATTGTTGGTCACGTCACAAAGAGTGGTGCTATTGCTGGACCAAAGGTTCTTGAGCATATGGTGGATACTGTTTTATACTTTGAAGGTGATAAGAATCATACCTTTAGAATTTTAAGAGGTGTTAAAAACAGGTTTGGTTCAACCAACGAGATTGGTATTTTTGAGATGAGTCTAAAAGGGCTTCAAGAAGTAAAGAATCCATCTGAAATATTTTTGAGCAACAGACCTGAATCTGCTCCAGGTTCTGTAGTGGTTGCTGGCATGGAAGGTACAAGACCTGTATTGGTAGAGATTCAAGCATTGGTATCCAACTCAAGCTTTGGAACACCTAGACGAATGTCTGTAGGTGTTGACCATAATAAAGTGGTTATGATTATGGCGATTTTAGAAAAAAAATTAGGCATTCAAATTCAAGGGTGTGATGCTTATTTAAATGTTGTGGGTGGTATGCAGCTATCAGAACCTGCAATTGATTTAGCCGTGGTTGTAGCCGTATTATCAAGCTTTAGAGATAAAGTCCTTGAAGAAGGTGTTGTTATTTTTGGAGAAGTTGGATTAACAGGAGAAGTAAGAGCTGTATCTCATGTAGAACAGCGGATCAATGAAGCTATTAAATTGGGCTTTAAAAAATGTATTATTCCCAAAGGGAATATTGAACATACGGTTTCTGGTATAGAAATTATAGCAGTAGAAAATGTTGAAGAGATGTTACAGTATATATTTTAGTGAGGTAACTGATGATTTACATGCAAGATCGCGAATACGAGAAATTCAAAGATGTTTTAAGACGGTTAGCACCAGGCACGGCTCTGAGAGAGGGTCTTGAGAATGTGCTGGCCGCAAAAACGGGTGCATTAATTGTATTTGGAGATACTGAAGATGTAAAGAAAATGTCAGACGGAGGATTTTTTATCAATGAAGAGTTCTTGCCAGCTAAACTATATGAATTAGCCAAAATGGATGGTGCCATTATTTTAAGCGAAAATGGGAAACGTATTTTGTATGCGAATACCCATTTAAATCCAAACTCCAGTATAGAAACCAGCGAGACTGGTATCAGACACCGTACAGCAGAAAGAGTTGCAAAACAAACAGAACTCTTGGTAATATCCATATCGCAAAGAAGAGATTTAATTACTCTTTATAAAGAGTCGGGTAAATACATCTTGCCTGATGTAGAACAGTTAATCAGTAAAGCAAATCAGGGTATTCAAACAATTGAAAAATATCGTATGGCATTTGAAGATAGTATTGTGATGCTGAATGGATTGGAGTTGGAGGATCTAGTTTCTCTAAACGATGTCTGCATAGCAATACAACAAGGTGAAATGCTGGCAAAAATGGGAAGAGAAGTTAACCGTTACATTACTGAACTTGGTAATGAAGGTGATATTATCAGTTCACATTTAGATCAACTCATAGGAGATTTGGATGAAGAGCTGAAGAATATCGTTAAAGACTATTCTTTTACATCGGTAAATGATTTCGACGAAAATTATTTTATTGATTTAACAGAAATTTCAAGACGTTTAGGATACTACTCAGAAGTGGATGTATTAGATGCCCCAGTGTTTACAAAAGGGTATCGCTTATTATCAAAAATTAAAAGAATTCCTGATTATGTAATTGACAATGTAATAGAACATTTTGAAGATTTTCATTCTATATTACATGCGGATATGGACCAGTTAGACGAGGTGGAAGGTGTAGGAGCAGTTAGAGCGAGAAATATTATCGAAGGTATCAGGCGGATACGCGAGCTCTACTCATTTGAGAGAAAATAGGAGGAAATATGTTTAAATGTGGCGATAAAATTTTGTATCCAATGCATGGAGCAGGTGTCGTTGAAGATATAGAAGTAAAAAGTGTTCTTGGGGAAAAGCAAAAGTATTATGTTGTTGATTTACCAACAAAAAATATGAAAGTGATGATTCCTGTCAATAGAAGTGATAGCTTGCATCTTCGTGAAATAATAGATTCAAAGATGGTTCCTGATGTTTTTGATGTATTTACAAAAGATTATATAGATGAAGGTCTCAATTGGAACAAACGCTACAAGATTAACTTAGAAAAAGTAAAAAGTGGCGATATATATGAACTGGCTAATGTTATTAATGATTTGATGCAAAGAGATTCATTAAAAGGACTCTCTACTGGAGAAAGAAAAATGTTGAACGATTCAAAACATTTATTTGTATCAGAAGTTGTACTTTCTACCGGTAAATGTAAAATCGAAGTTGAAGACTTAATAAAGACATATTTTTAGATCAAGAGAAATCTTGATTTTTCTTTTTGTTAAAAAATACGCAGTTTAAAACCTTATTAAATATATATAAAAAGCAGAATTCAAGTATAAATATATGTTACTATAAACACAATAAAGAAAGGAGTGAATAAATGTTAAAGAAACTTACTCGTTTATTATTAACTTTAGCTGGCGTTTCTACAGGAGCGGCACTGGCAAATAATATGACGAATGCAACAGGATTTAATATTACAAATTGGTTTGATATTTCTTTGGGGGAAACATTAACGGAATTTATTTTTATCATGTTATGTGGACTTATTCTAGGTGTTATTATTTTTTTGTTATCACCGTTATTAATTCGCCAAGGAGAAAAATTAGCGAGATACATTGAGAAGGAGATTACCAAGTTACCTGCGGAACAAGTGTTGGTAGGCTTTGTAGGTCTCATTTCAGGTTTCTTGGTGGCTTTTGTTATCAGCGGTTTAACAAAGAACTTAATTCAATTGGATATCATCAGCAATGCTATCGGTGTGGTGCTTTATCTATTCTTGGGTTATTTAGGGGTAAGAGTTGCTTTGTCTTCAAAATTAGATTTATCTAGATTTTTAGAAAGTGTCAGCAAGTTATCATTCTCTCCTAATAAACCATTTGGAGCAAAACCTAAGGTACTTGATACAAGTGTCATAATAGATGGAAGAATTCTAGATATTTGTAAAACAAAGTTTATAGAAGGTAAGTTGATTGTACCTGAGTTTGTTTTAAAAGAACTCAGACATATAGCAGATTCTTCTGATGCTCTAAAAAGAAAACGTGGTAGAAGAGGTTTGGATGTTTTAAAGAAATTGCAAACTGAGATTGATATTGAAGTAGTAATCGATAGCACAGATTTTAAAGAAGTAGGTGAAGTGGATATAAAATTATTGAAACTGGCTCAAAAAATAGATGGTATGGTTGCAACTCATGATTATAATCTGAATAAAGTCGCAGCACTTCATGGCGTGGATGTATTAAATATCAACGAACTAGCAAATGCTGTAAAACCAATTGTCTTACCAGGTGAAGAAATGACAGTGACGGTTGTTAAAGAAGGTAAGGAAAACAACCAAGGTCTTGCTTATTTGGATGATGGTACAATGATTGTTATTGAAAATGGTAAAAACTTAATTGGAGTAACAATTGTGGTGATTGTTACAACAGCACTTCAAACCGCTGCTGGAAAAATGATTTTTGTTAAGCCCAAAAAGGAGTCCTAATGGTTTCTGTTATTGTTGCAGCAGCTGGATCAGGAACACGAATGAACAGTTCTGTAAAAAAGCAATTTATTTCGTTATTAGATATTCCAGTTCTGATAAGAACATTAAAACAATTTGATTTAAAAGAAGTTGATGAAATTATTATTGTAACGAATGAAGATGACATTGATTCTGTTAAGAATATGATAGATTCATATAACGTTAATAAAGTGAAATCAATTATTAAAGGTGGTCAGAGTAGACAGGATTCTATCTACAATGGTCTGAAAATTGTAAAAGGCGATGTTGTCATGATTCATGATGCTGCTAGACCGTTTCTTGATAAAGATATTATTTTGAGAAATCTTGAAACGGTTTCTGATCATGCGGGTGTTGTCACTTGTGTACCATGCAAAGATACTATAAAAGTCGTGAAGGATGAGTTCGTAAAAGAGACTTTAAATCGTTTTGAACTGGTGAATGTTCAAACACCTCAGACATTTATAACAAAAAAAATAAAAGAAGCTTATGATTACATTAGGACTCATGAGATAAGTGTAACAGATGATGCATCTGTTGCAGAAATATACGGTATGGCTGTAAAAACTGTGATGGGTTCATATCGAAATATCAAGCTAACTACTCCAGAGGATCTTTGGATAGGTGAGGCTATTCTAAAGCGAGGTTGAGATGAGAATTGGAATCGGTTATGATGTTCATAAATTAGTATTGGATAGACCTCTTATTTTAGGTGGTGTTGATATACCATATGAACAAGGGCTCTTGGGTCACTCGGATGCAGATGTGCTTGTACATGCGATAATGGATGCGTTGTTGGGTGCTGCAGGACTTGGTGATATTGGTAAACATTTTCCGGATACTGATCCGAAATACAAAGGCATCTCAAGTATGATTTTACTAAGCCATGTCGGTGAGTCTATTAAAGATGCCGGTTATATGGTTTCTAATATTGACTCAGTAATCATCTGTCAAAAACCGAAGTTAAAAGATTTTATACCTGAAATGGTCATTAACATTTCAAAAATATTGAAGATTGATAGTCATCAGGTTAATATTAAAGCAACAACGACAGAGAAACTAGGTTTTGCTGGAAGAGGTGAAGGTATTGCTTCTGAGGCGATTGCACTATTGACGAAACCAAACTAGACTTGACATATAATTCAATTTACCTTATGATGTTTGTAATCAAATAGTCGTTCGAAGAAAAGGACTAGTATGTTAGGTAACATTTTAAGAGAATGAGGTTTATTAGCTGAGAGACCTCTAAATGAAACAATAACAGAACCTACCTTGGAGAAAGATATAGAAATATATCTCGTTTGGAAGCGTTATATTCCATATATTTATTATAACTAAGAGAATCACATAGTGATTAAATAGAGTGGTACCGCGGATCCCCGTCTCTAATAAAGAGATTGGGATTTTTTTATTTCTTCGGGAAGACTTAATAAAATAGGAGGTTAATATGAGTGATAACAAAGAATTTGTAAAAGAAATAACCAATATGGATGAGGATTTTGCTCAGTGGTATACGGATGTCATCAGAAAAACAGACTTGGTAGATTACTCTCCAGTAAAAGGTTTTATGGTTATTAAGCCGTATGGTTATGCGATTTGGGAAAATATCCAACAATATTTGGATATTCGTTTTAAACAAACAGGTCATAAAAATATGTATTTCCCATTGTTAATCCCTGAAAGTTTATTAAATAAAGAAAAAGAACACGTTGAAGGATTCGCACCGGAAGTAGCTTGGGTAACGCATGGTGGTGATAATGAACTAGGTGAAAAATTATGTATTAGACCGACATCTGAAACAATCATCTGTCATATGTATTCAAAATGGTTAAAATCATATAGAGAATTACCTTATTTAAACAATCAATGGTGTTCTGTTGTAAGATGGGAAAAAGCTACAAGACCATTTTTAAGAACATCAGAGTTCTTATGGCAAGAAGGTCATACTCTTCATGAAACTGAACAAGAAGCACAAGATGAAACAATTCAAATGCTTAATATATACTCTGAGATGGCAAAAGAATTATTGGCAATTCCAATGGTTTCAGGAATTAAAAGTGAAAAAGAGAAGTTTGCAGGAGCTGAAGCTACTTATACGATAGAAGCATTGATGCATGATGGTAAGGCGTTGCAATCAGGAACCTCTCATAACTTAGCTCAACACTTTACAAAAGCATTTGATATTACTTATTTAGATCGAAATTCAAAATTACAACATCCATATCATACATCATGGGGTGTATCAACTCGTTTGATTGGTGGACTTATTATGGTTCATAGTGATAATAGAGGATTGGTTTTACCGCCAAGAGTGGCACCGACTCAAGTTGTGATTGTGCCGGTTATGCAGAAAAAAGCTGGTGTTCTCGATAGAGCTTACGAACTCAAAAAAGAACTTCAAGATTTGGGTGTAAGAGTTGACTTGGATGATTCGCCGAACTATTCTCCGGGTTGGAAATTCAACGAATACGAGATGAAAGGTGTGCCGATAAGAATTGAAATAGGACCTAGAGATATAAAAAATGGTGTGGCTATGGTTGCTAGAAGAGATACTTTAACAAAAGACCAATATGAACTTGAAGGTATTGGTGAAGCAATGAAAACACTTCTTGAAAATGTGCATGAAGACATGTATAATAAAGCGCTTGCAATGCGAGAAGAAAAAACATATATAGTAGAGACTTATGATGAATTAAAGGATAAAATGAATACAAAGCCAGGATTTGCTAAAGCGATGTGGTGTGGTTGTGACGAATGTGAAGCGAAGATAAAATCCGATACAGGTGCAACGATTAGATGTATGCCATTTGAGCAAGAAAAATTATCAGAAACTTGTCTGGTTTGTGGTGAAAAAGCTGACAAAATGGTGTACTTAGCTAGAGCATATTAGGAGGGTGTTATGAGCCAACATTATAAATTTTTTCAAAATAAAGAATGTGAATATTTCCCGTGTCATAAAGTAAAGGATGAAGAAGAATTTAATTGTCTATTCTGTTATTGCCCATTATATATGCTAAAAGATGAATGCGGGGGTAATTTTAACTATGATCATGAAATCAAAGATTGTAGTAACTGTTTGAAGCCGCATGCCAGTGGGAGTTATGAATTTATCATGTCAAAAATGGATGTTGTTATGGAAAGAGGAAAACTAGGAGGAAAGTAATGAGTGTACGTGTAAGATTTGCGCCTAGTCCAACAGGCTATGTTCATGTTGGAAGTTTAAGAACGGCGTTATATAACTATTTATATGCAAAAAATCAAAATGGCAAATACGCCTTAAGAATTGAAGATACTGATAGAACGCGACTGGTAGAAGATGCGTTAGACAACTTAATAAACGCTTTTGATTGGGCTGATATTATGCATGATGAAGGACCGTTCATGAAGGATGGGAAATTGATACAAGTTGGTGACTATGGTCCTTATATTCAATCGGAAAGATTGGATACTTACAGACCGTATGTAGAACAATTATTAGAGTCGGGTCATGCTTATTACTGTTTCTGTTCTAAAGAAAGATTAGATGAGGTTAGAGCAAAAAACAAGGAAAAAGGTATTATTTCTGGTTATGACGGTCATTGTAGAGACTTACCACTTGAAGAAGGAAAAAAACGTGTTGCAGCAGGAGAAAGTTATGTTGTAAGAATGAAAATGCCTGAAAATAGAGAATTGATTTTTAAAGACCTTGTAAGAGGTGAAGTGAAAATGAATACTGCAGACTCTGATGATCAAGTTCTTCTTAAAGCAGATGGTTTTCCTACATACCATATGGCAGTTGTGGTAGATGACCACTTAATGGGTATTACACACATGATTAGAGGTGAAGAATGGTTACCGTCAACACCTAAGCAAATTATATTATATGAAGCGCTTGGGTGGGAAATGCCTCAAATAGCTCATTTGTCAAATATCTTAAATACAGAAAAGAAAAAATTATCAAAACGCCACGATTCAGTAGCTGTTGAAGATTTTATGAATAAAGGTTATTTGCCAGAAGCCCTGATTAATTTCTTGGCACTTGTTGGCTGGAGTCCAGAAGGCGAAGAAGAGATTATGACACTTGAGGAAATGACAGAAAAATTCTCGTTTGATCGTGTGTCGAAATCAGGTGGTGTATTTGATGTTCAGAAATTGAATTGGATGAACAATCAATATATCAGAAAATGCGATGCGGATAGACTTGCAAAACTGGCTATACCTTATCTAATTGAAGCAGGTTATTTTGATGCTGAAGGTGCAGAAGGCCATTTTGAATGGGTAAAAAGAATTGTTCAATTGGTTAAAGAGCATTTAGAGTACATGGCTCAGGTTGTAGATCATTTCCCGTTATTTGTTGGAGAGACAGTTGAAATTACTGATGATTCAGCGTTGGAGATGATTAAATTGGATCATGTTTCCACTCTTATAGATGCATTGATATCAAAGTTCGATTCTGCAGAGGCTTTTGATGCGCCATCTGTTAAATCGTTATTCAAAGAAGTACAAAAAGAAACTGGTATTAAAGGTAAAAACTTGTTTATGTGTACACGAATTGCTGTTACTGGACAAGAGCACGGACCTGATTTAATGGAGTCAATTTCAATATTAGGAAAAGGCACTGTAATCAAGAGATTAAAGTCTGTTCAAAAAAAATATTGCTAATTAATTGTAAAATCGCTTGCAAAAGCGATTTTTTTTTGTTATCATCACCATAATTAGAAGACTTTGATTAGGAGAGTAATTCATTGAAAGTTTTTAGAGAGGATGTTGAGTGGTGAAAGACATCTAAACAGCAGATGATTGAAGTGCACCTATGAGTTACCGCTTGAAATTAGTAGGGCGTGTCGGTTGATCCCGTTATCGATTATACGAGATAGGCTTCGGCCTAATTAAAGTGGAACCGTGATGTATATCGCCTTTATTTAAGGGCGATTTTTTGTATTTATAAAGGAGATCAAAATGAAGAAAAAAGAAGAAAGTTTATTAGCTTCCATTTTACGTCGAGATCCTGCTGCTAGAAATAGATTGGAAATATTATTGTGTTATCCGGGTGTTCATGCAGTTCTTGCGCATCGAGTGAATCACTTCTTATATGAGGTGGGTTTAAAGGTAGTGGCAAGGCTGGGATCTCAATTGATGAGAATATTGACGGGGATAGAAATCCATCCAGGTGCAGTAGTGGGTAGAAGATTGTTAATTGATCATGGCATGGGTGTGGTCATAGGAGAAACAGCGATCATTGGTGATGATGTTACGATATATCAAGGCGTTACTCTAGGTGGTACTGGAAAAGACTGTGGGAAACGACATCCTACAATAGGTAATTGTGTTATGATTGCCTCAGGTGCAAAAATACTTGGTCCTTTTAAAATCGGAGATCATTCCAAAATTGGCGCTGGATCAGTGGTGTTAAAAGAAGTTCCCGATCATTGTACAGTTGTAGGTGTGCCAGGTCGGATCGTCAAACAGAATTATGAGAAAGTGGATAATGAAAAACTCTATGACATGGATCAAATTCATTTGCCTAATCCTGTCGAAAGAGAATTTGAAATGTTAAGAAATCGTTTAGAAGCCTTAGAAGATAAGATTTTGTAGCATACTTTTGTAAGTGTTTAAATAGTGATATAATGGATTAGATAAAAAGGAGAAAGTCATGAAAATTTATAATACGTTATCTAGAGAAAAAGAGGAGTTCAAAACGATTGAACCTAATAAAGTTAAAATGTATGTGTGTGGACCTACGGTTTATAATTATTTTCATATTGGTAATGCGAGACCGTTTTTAATATTTGATGCCTTTAGAAGTTATCTAGAATATAGAGGTTATGATGTCACTTATGTTCAAAACTTCACAGATGTTAATGATAAAATAGATAAAAAAGCTTTAGAAGAAGGCGATGAGGCAATGGCTGTTGCCAATCGTTTTATTGAAGAATACTATAAAGATGCAGATGCTTTAGGGGTTAGACATGCAGACGTACATCCCAAAGTATCAGAAAATATTGGTAACATCATAAAAATGATTAAAGTTTTGATATCAAAAGGTTTTGCTTACGAAGTTGAAGGTGATGTGTATTTTGATATGAAAGCTTATAAAGGTTACGGTAAGTTATCAGGACAAAACATTGATGATTTAGAAGCGGGTGCCCGTGTTGAAGTCAGTGCAATTAAAAAAAATCCAATGGATTTTGCTCTTTGGAAATTAAAAAAAGAGGGGCAAATTGCCTGGAGATCGCCTTGGGGTGAAGGACGTCCGGGGTGGCATATTGAATGTTCGGCAATGATCAACAAGCATTTGGGGGAAACCATCGATATTCATGCTGGTGGTAAAGATTTGGTATTTCCACATCATGAAAATGAAGTGGCACAAAGTGAAGCGTATACGGGTAAAACATTGGCAAACTACTGGATGCACAATGGTTATATCAATATTGATAATAAAAAAATGTCCAAATCAGAAGGTAATTTCTTTACAGTGAGAGAGATTCTAGAAAAATATGATGCTGAAGTGGTAAGATTCTTCTTATTGTCAGTGCATTATAGACATCCTGTAAACTTTAGCAGAGAGCTTGTTGAGTCAGCGGCAAATGGTTTGGAAAGAATCTATACAGCGCGTGATAATATGATGCACCTACTTAAGACTGCCGAGGATGCAGTAACAGCAAAAGAAGTGGATGTGTTAAACTCATATTACAGACATAAAGAAAAATTCATTGAAGCGTTGGATGATGACTTTAATACTGCTGATGGTATTGCTGCCGTATTTGAACTGGTTAGAGATTTGAATAAAGATATGAACGATGAATCTTCTAGAACGTATATTCTGAAAAGTATTGATTTGTTAAATGAATTAACAAGTGTTTTAGGTTTGTTGACTAAAGAAAATGATGATTTGGCAGATGACTTAAAAGCACTTGTTGAAGAACGCCAAGAAGCTAGAAAAAACAAGGATTTTGAGAAATCGGATGAGATAAGAGACCTGCTACTGGAAAAAGGTATTATACTAGAAGATACACCAACAGGTGTTAAGTGGTCATACAAAAGGTAAAGGTGATGTGTTGAAGCAATTTGTAGATAAAATTGATCGAAGAAAATTATCGGATGATGAAGTTAAAATGATGAATGGACTAAAACTTGCTTATATTGGAGATGCTGTTTATGAAGTTTACATTCGTACTTATGTTATGAACAATTACAGATCCAGTGTTAATGAACTTAATAAAAGAGGGGTTACATTTGTAAAAGCTTCAGCTCAGGCTAGAATTGTAGAGTATTTAAAACCATACCTTTCAGAAGCTGAATGGGCAGTCGTTATGCGCGGGAGAAACCAGAAGGTTTCAACACCTGCTAAGAATGCGAATATCAAAGACTATAAAATGGCGACTGGATTTGAGGCTTTGATTGGTTTATTGCATTTAAAAGGTGAAAAAGAAAGATTGGAAGAACTGATTATACATGGTATCAAACATATTGATCCGGAGGTAAGTGATGGCGAAAAGGGATAAGTTCATTGTAATCGCTATGGTCGTGTTATTATTGATTCTGTGTGTGAAATCACTATGGATAGATAACTATACACCAAAGAATGGATTGGAAGAAGCTTTCTATTTGAAAGTAGAAAATATAATTGAAGAACAGTACTCGGGATGGGTATATGAATACCATCTAGTAACACCTAAAATAGTAAAGATATCGGAAATGTCGGAAGGTGACAAGAAGTATAAAGACCTAGAAGGGGAAATTAAAACCACGGAAGGTGTTTATAAAGCAAAAGTTAGGAAATATATTCTATGGATCCTGCCGTTTTCCGAAGAACGTATCTTGGAAGGAATTGAAAAATAATGAAGGTTGATTTATTAACACATACACCAGATCCGGAGAGGTTGGTTTCGACTGCAGCGAAATTATGTTATTCTAAAACGGGGACTTCTGATATATTAGATGGTTTAACTGATGAGAAAGTACATAATTTTATAGAAAAGCTTTCAAGTTTAGGACATGAATCCCCAATAGAACACGTTTCATTTACTTTTGCAGTAGAAGGCGTGAGTCGTGTTTTGACACACCAGCTGGTAAGGCATAGAATTGCATCTTTTTCACAGCAATCACAAAGATATGTAAAATTGGATCAGTTTGATTTTGTTATGCCTCCAATGATCGAAAAAAATCCGAAGGCAAGAGAGATATTCTTAACAGCAATGAAAGAAGATCAACAACATTATGATGAACTGGTTGAATCTTTAGAAGAAAGCTATTATAATGAGTTTCTGTCTGAAGGTTATTCAGAGAAAAAATCTAAAAGTTTTGCAGAAAAGAAAGCAATAGAGGATGCTAGATTTGTATTTCCTAATGCATGTGAAACAAAAATGATATTTACGATGAACGCAAGAACCTTAATGCATTTTTTTAAACATCGTTGTTGTGATCGGGCACAATGGGAAATTCGAGATATGGCAGATTCTATGTTAGATCTTGTTAAAGAAGTATCACCTACTTTGTTTAAGTATGCTGGACCTAACTGTGTAGGCAGTAACTGTCCTGAAGGTGTAATGACTTGTGGTAAGGTGAAAGAAAAAAGAGCTTATTATTTAAAGGGAGAGTAGATGAACGATAATGATTATATAATAGAGGGAAGAAATCCTGTGCTAGAAGCCATTCAGTCAGGTCGTGATATTAACAAGTTGATGGTTGCTGACGGACAAAAAGAAGGTTCAATCAAGAAAATCATTGCAAAAGCAAAAGAAAAAGGTATTGTAATATCATATGTGGATAGACAAAAAATCAATGGTTTATCGCAATCGGATAACCATCAAGGGGTTATTGCATTTGTAGCAGCATATGATTATAAAGAGTTAGATGATCTTTTAAATGAAGTACAAGAAAAAGAGGAAGTGCCGTTCTTTATTATATTAGATGAAATAAACGATCCGCATAATTTAGGATCTATTATGAGAACTGCTGATGCTGTTGGTGCTCATGGTATTATCATTCCAAAACGAAGAGCAGTTGGTTTAACACCTGTAGTAGCTAAAACCTCTGCTGGTGCCATTGAGTACGTGCCTGTTTGTAGAGTGACTAACCTAGCAAGAACAATCGATACTTTAAAAGAAAGAAATATTTGGATAGCTGGTGCTGATATGACTGGGGAACAAACACATTTTCAAGCTGACTTTAAAGGTGCCATTGCTTTGGTTATGGGAAATGAAGGTCAAGGGCTTAGTCGACTTGTTAAAGAAAAATGCGACTTCTTGGTTAATATTCCTATGATTGGAAAAGTTTCCTCATTGAATGCTTCTGTTGCGGCTTCGGTAATTATGTACGAAATTTTCAAACAAAGGCAAGGCTAATATGAGTCATCATAAAATCGTTCTATTCGTAGACGGTTATAATATTTTGAATGCTTGGCCAGAATTGAAGCGTTTATTGGAAGTTGACCTTGAGGGTGCTAGAGAAAAACTGAATGACTATATGTTTGAATATGCTGCCTATTACGGTGAAGAAGTATGCGTAGTATACGACGCTTATATGACTCAATCTAAAAAAGAAAACATAGAAAAGGTCAATCGTGTCAAGATTGTTTATACCAAGGAAAATCAGACTGCAGATACTTATATTGAAAGAGAAGTGAAAAAGCTATCATCAGATGTTCGTATTCTTATTAGAGTTGCTACTTCAGATTGGGTTCAACAAAGACAAATTCTCGGAAATGGTGGTATTCGAATGACGCCTTGGGAATTAAAAGATAAATGTGTTAGAATAAGAAAGAAGATTGAAAGAAGCATTCGGAAAGAGCAAGAACATGCTAAAGAAGCGGAAATAAGCCGTCATTCTTTAAAAAATCTGGAGAATTTGTTGAAAGAACATGAAAAATAGTTAAATTGGGTATTTACTTATGGTCAGGGAGTGATTATAATGAGTTCTGGTACATCTGCAAAATACATTAAAACTGAAGATTATAAAACGATGCCAGATGAATTAATTGCAACTTGGGCAAATGAAGGAGATATGTTCGCTCTTGATTTCCTAATACGGAAATACAAGAATTTTGTTAAAGCAAAATCAAGATCGTATTTTCTTATTGGTGGTGACCCAGAAGATATTATTCAAGAAGGTATGATTGGTCTTTTCAAAGCTATTAGAGATTATGATGTTAAGAAGAATTCGAATTTTAAAGCTTTTGCAGAGCTGTGTGTGAAAAGACAAATCATAACAGCTATAAAAACAGCAACTAGACAAAAGCATATTCCTTTAAACTCATATGTTTCTTTGAACAAACCAATATATAATGATGATTCGGAACGTACACTTTTAGATGTTCTAAAAGGTAAACGTTCAATGAATCCAGAAACACTATATATATCTCGCGAAGAAGTAACGTCTATAAAAGAAAAAATAGGGAAAATCCTCAGTAAGTTTGAGTGGGAAGTTTTAACTTGTTACTTGGCTGGAGAATCCTATCAGGAGATTGCAACTGATCTTGATAAACCTGTAAAATCAATAGATAATGCTTTGCAGAGAGTGAAAAAGAAAATAGAAAAATATTTAAAGATAGATTTTGAAGTTGATTAGTCATTTGAAATACTTAAAACCTTAGTTGACATTTGTATATTAGTGTGTTAATTTAATAAGGTAACGGTATTTTGGATACGTATATATAAATATCTAAAAGTTTAGGAGGTGTCTGAAGTGAGAGTGAATATTACTTTAGCTTGTACAGAGTGTAAGCAAAGAAACTATAACACAAGCAAAAATAAGAAAAATAATCCTGATAGATTAGAGCTTAAGAAGTATTGTAGATTCTGTAAGACTCATACAAATCATAAGGAAACTAAATAGTTGAAGGATGTGAAATAGTGGCTGTTCAAACAAAAAAGAAAACAAGTCCATTCAAAGGTGTCAGAATGGAACTAAAAAAAGTTAGCTGGCCAAATCGTAAAGAAGTTGGTCAATATACTGCAGTAGTGTTTGCTATGTGTGTTTCAGTTGGCGCTATGATAGCAGTATGTGATGCAGTATTTAGTTATTTATTCAGAGCAATCGTTGGTTAATAACAACTAGATTATGTGAAGGGAGGGTGGAGTGTTACAATTGTAGCACTATTCAGTATGTCAAAAGAAGCTAAATGGTATGTTGTTCATACATACTCAGGTCATGAAAACAAAGTAAAAGCAAATATCGAAGCAATCGTTGAAAACAGAGGCAAAAATGACCTTATCTTAGAAGTTGCTGTCCCTACCGAAGAAATAGTTGAAATTAAAAACGGTAAGAAAAAAGTGAAGCAAAGAAAGATATTCCCAGGTTATTGTCTTGTAAAGATGCTCATGACAGATGAGTCATGGTACATCGTAAGAAACACTAGAGGAGTAACTGGATTTGTTGGACCAGAATCAAAACCGATTCCATTGACAGAAGAAGAAATTGTTAAGATGGGTATCGAAAAACATGTGATTGAAATCGATGTTGTTGAAGGGGATAGCATTAAAGTTGTCTCAGGTCCATTTGAAGGATTCGAAGGTATTGTTAAAGAAGTAAACATGGAAAAGCAAATTTTACATGTTTCTATTTCGATGTTCGGAAGAGAAACTCCTGTAGAACTTGACTTTATACAAGTTGAAAAAGAATAACATATCATAAACTCATTCGAGGAGGTGAAACAAAATGGCAAAGAAGTTAGTAAGTTTAGTAAAATTACAAATTCCTGCAGGGAAAGCAACTCCAGCACCACCAGTTGGTTCGGCGTTAGGTCCTCATGGTCTTAATATTATGCAATTCTGTAAAGAATTCAACGCTAAAACAGCAGATCAACCAGGAATGATTATTCCAGTTGTAATCAGTGTATATCAAGATAGATCATACACATTTATCACTAAGACTCCACCGGCAGCAGTTCTTTTAATGAAAGCGGCTAAAATTGATAAAGCTTCAGGCGAACCTCATAAAGTAAAGGTTGCTACAATCACAAAGGCACAATGTCAAGAGATTGCAGAAATCAAGAGAGAAGATTTAAATGCAGCAACTATCGAAACTGCTACTAGCATGATCATGGGTACAGCTAGAAGTATGGGTATTGTAGTAGAAGAATAATAATCAAGTGGGAGACGTAGTCGTTAATACCACGAGGAGGATTTAAAATGGCAAAATTAAGCAAGAGATATGCTGATGCTATGAAAAAAATCGAAAAGTCTAAATTATACGATCTAGACGAAGCGATTGTTTTATTAAAAGACGTAGCTAAAGCAAAATTTGATGAAACTGTTGAAGTTCATTTCAAAATGGGTGTTGATGGTAGACATGCTGATCAACAAGTAAGAGGTGCAATCGTATTACCTCACGGTACTGGAAATTCGAAGAAGGTACTAGTAATAGCTAAAGGCGAAAAAGCTGAAGAAGCTAGAGCTGCTGGCGCTGACTTTGTTGGTGCAGAAGATATGGTAGAGAAGATTCAAAAAGAAAACTGGTTTGACTATGATGTAATTGTAGCAACTCCAGATATGATGGGTCTTATCGGTAGATTAGGTAGAGTATTAGGTCCTAAAGGATTAATGCCAAACCCTAAATCAGGTACTGTAACTTTTGATCTTACAAAAGCGGTAAATGAAATCAAAGCTGGTAAAGTTGAATATAGACTAGATAAAACTAACATTATTCACTGTTCAATTGGTAAAATTTCTTTCGAGAATAATCATCTAATTGAAAATATGGATGCTTTAATGGAAGCAATCAATAAAGCTAGACCGGCTGCAGCAAAAGGAACTTACCTAAGATCTGTAGTTTTAACATCAACTATGAGTCCAGGAATCAAGTTAAACGCTGCAAAATTATAAAGTGTAAATTAAAGTTGACATAGGTCCGCTTTAATGATAAACTGCATAAGAAATATAAATATGAGTATTCACCATAGACAGTAGGGGCTAAGGCTTAATAATCCTACCGAGGTATAAATAGATTAAATTTATTGCCTCTTCGTCTATACGTAGAGGTTTTTTTAAGATATTCGGTGAATTCCCTAAATCTGAACAAGGAGGTGGACAAATGTCTCAAAACTTTGAAAACAAAAAAGTAGTAGTTGAAGAAATTCGTGAAAAGTTTTCGAATGCTAAGTCAGCAATTCTTGTGGATTATAGAGGTCTTACAGTTGCAGAAGCAACTGAGTTAAGAACTAAATTCAGAGAAGCTGGTGTTGAGTATAAAGTTTATAAGAACAACTTAATGAAATTAGCAATTAAAGAAAGTTCTTTCGAAGGTTTAACAGCAGATCTTGCTGGTCCAAACGCAGTAGCTTTTGGATACGAAGATCCTGTAACGCCTGCAAAAATCGTTAAAGATTTCGCTAAAAACCATTCTAACTTAGAATTAAAAGCTGGTGTTGTTGAAGGCGAATACTATGATAATGTTAAAATTATCGAAATCGCTGATATCCCATCAAGAGAAGTATTACTTTCAAGACTTGTTGGTTCATTCCAAGCTCCTGTTTCGAACTTTGCTTACTTAGTAAAGAATATCGTTGATAAGAGAGTTGAAGAAGGCGAAGCAAATGTACAACCGGAAGCTGTTGAAGCTCCTGTTGAAGAATCTGTAGAACAAGCTGAATCTGTTGAAACAACAGAAGAAGCATAATAAATTATTCGGAGGTGTATTATGAACAAAGAGCAAATTATTGATGCAATTAAGGAAATGACTGTATTAGAATTAAACGAATTAGTAAAAGCTTGTGAAGATGAGTTTGGCGTATCTGCTGCTGCTCCTGTAGTTGTTGCTGCTGGTGGTGCTGATGCTGGTGGAGCTGAAGAACAAACTGAGTTCGACGTAATTTTAGCTAACGCTGGCGCTAAGAAAATTGGCGTTATCAAAGTTGTTAGAGAAATCACTGGTTTAGGACTTAAAGAAGCTAAAGCATTAGTTGATGAAGCACCAGGCGCAATCAAAGAAGGCGTTACTAAAGAAGAAGCTGAAGCTATGAAAGCTAAGTTAGAAGAAGCTGGAGCTGCTGTAGAGCTTAAGTAACATCAAATTAATTTCATAAAAATGGATTTCATTAATGAAATCCATTTTTTTCTTTATGTGAACCTTTGATTAGATCAATAATATATAGGTATAATTAATACACAAAATCATTGACGAACAACGGCTTATATGATATAGTTTTAAAATGGCATAAGTAGCGATATGTCTTTTTGCGCGTTTAAAAGGTGCAAAAAAGAGTATCGACTATTTGTCATGATTTTTAACGTAAAGAGAATGAAGATTCTCTTAAAATAAACAATAAAAAATTGCTTAAGGGGTGAACAGTTGATGCCGCAACCTATACAACTTGGAAATGCTGAAAGAATGAGTTTTTCAAAGGTTAAAGATGTAATTGAAAAACCTAATCTAGTTGAAGTACAAAAGAAATCATTTAGATGGTTCTTAGAAACAGGATTAATGGAAGCTTTCAATGACATTTCACCGATCAAAGATTATACGGAAAACTTAGTGTTGGAATTTGTTGATTACGAATTAGAAGACAAGGCAAAGTATGATATCGAAGAATGTAAAGATAGAGATGTAACTTATGCTAAACCGTTAAAGGTTCAGGTAAGGTTCATTAACAAGGAAACTGGCGAAGTTAAAGAGCAAAAAGTTTTCATGGGTGACTTCCCTATGATGACAACAAAAGGAACTTTTGTTATTAACGGAGCAGAACGTGTAATTGTTTCGCAATTGGTACGTTCACCAGGACCATACTATGATATGAAATTTGATAAAGTTGGTTCTAAATTGTATTCTACAACTGTAATCCCGAATCGTGGTGCATGGTTAGAGTATGAAACTGATTCTAATGATATTATTTCAGTTAGGATTGATCGTACAAGAAAGTTACCTGCAACTGTTTTAATAAGAGCTTTAGGTTTCGAAACTGATCATGAAATCATCGGTATTTTTGGTGAGTCTGAAAGATTATTAAGAACTTTAGAAAAAGATTCAACAACTTCTCAAGATGAAGCTTTAGTTGAAATCTACAAAAAGTTACGTCCAGGTGAGCCGCCTAACGTGGATAACGCTAAGAGTTTGTTGTTCTCTCTTCTATTTGATGATAAGAGATACGACCTTGCAAAAGTTGGTCGTTATAAATACAACAAAAAATTAGGTGTTGCTGATCGTATTATGGAAACGGTTATAACAGAAAGTATTGTTGATCCTAGAACAGGTGAAATCCTTTTTGAAGAAGGACATAAGCTATCAGAAGCTGATGCTTTTGTTGTTGAAAACGCCGGAGTAAAAGTTGTTAATGTTATCAATCCTGAAGGCGAAGAAGTAAAAGTTGTTGGTAGTCATTTCGTAGATTTGGACAAGTATGTTTCATATGATGGGATTAAAGTTAAAGGTAAAGTACATTATCCTTCATTGATGCACATTTTAGAAAATTACACTGATGAAGACGATATTGTTGAACAGATTAATTTGAATGCAAAAAAAGATCGTAAGAAAGATGAATCTAATGATCGTTTGGTGCCTAAAAATATTATCGTTGATGATATTATCGCATCATTTAGCTACATTTTAAACTTGGCTCAAAATATCGGTCGTACAGATGATATTGACCACTTAGGTAACAGAAGAATTCGTTCAGTTGGTGAGCTTTTACAAAACCAATTTAGAATTGGTCTATCTAGAATGGAAAGAGTTGTTCGTGAAAGAATGACAATTCAAGATATGGAAGCAATTACACCACAGGCGCTTATTAACATTCGTCCTGTTACAGCAGCTATTAAGGAATTCTTTGGTAGTTCGCAGTTGTCTCAGTTCATGGATCAAAACAATCCACTTGCTGAGCTTACAAACTTAAGAAGATTATCAGCTTTAGGTCCAGGTGGTCTTTCGAGAGAAAGAGCTGGATTTGAGGTACGTGACGTTCATTATTCTCATTATGGAAGAATGTGTCCGATTGAAACACCTGAGGGTCCAAACATTGGTTTGATTGGTAACTTAAGTATTTTTGCCGAAATCAACGAGTATGGATTCGTAGAGGCACCTTATAATGTTGTTGAAAAAGGAACTGGTCGTGCGACTGGCGAGATTAGATACATGAGTGCCGATGAAGAAAAAGATTCAGTAATTATTCCTGCATCAGAGCCTCTTGATGAGAATGGTTACATTATAAATAAGAATGTTGTTGGTAGAAGAAAGGCAGATATCAAGGAATTCGCAAGAGAAGATGTATCTTTGATGGAAGTTTCACCACAGCAAATGATTTCTGTAGCAACAGCATTAATTCCGTTCCTTGAGAACGATGATGCCAACAGAGCCTTAATGGGAGCGAACATGCAGAAGCAGGCTGTGCCTCTTCTAGTAGCTCAAGCACCGATTATCGGTACTGGTATGGAGTATTTCGCAGCAAGAGATTCGGGTGCTGTAAATATCGCGCCTGCTGATTCTACTGTTGAGTATGTCTCTGCTACAAAAATTGTGTTAAAACGTGACGACAGTCATCAAAGAGATGAATTTGAACTTCTTAAGTTTAAACGTTCAAACCAGGGGACGTGTGTTAATCAAACGCCTCTTGTTAGTAAGGGACAAAAACTTAAAGCGGGTCATATAATTT
Source organism: Clostridiales bacterium (assembly GCA_016342415.1). Lineage (GTDB taxonomy): Bacteria > Bacillota > Clostridia > Peptostreptococcales > Acidaminobacteraceae > JABXKX01. Next base: position 40,169 of record JAEIOD010000026.1, on the reverse strand, counting down.
CTGATGGACCATCGACTCATAATGGAGAGATGGCTCTAGGAACAAACCTGCAAATTGCATTCATGACATGGAATGGATACAACTATGAGGATGCGATTCTTCTTAGTGAAGAATTGGTAAGAAAAGACGCTTTGACATCTATTCATATTGAAGAATACGAATGTGAAGCTAGAGACACAAAATTAGGGCCCGAAGAAATCACTAGAGATATTCCAAACGTTGGTGAAGATGCACTTAAAGATCTAGATGAACGTGGTATTATCAGAATTGGTGCTGAAATAGGACCTGGAGATATATTGGTTGGTAAAGTAACACCTAAAGGTGAAACTGAGTTAACTGCAGAAGAAAGATTATTAAGAGCTATCTTCGGCGAGAAGGCTAGAGAAGTAAGAGATACGTCTTTGAAAGCACCTCATGGTGAGTCGGGTATTATCGTAGATGTAAAAGTATTTGTAAGAGAGAATGGTGATGAATTGTCACCAGGTGTAAACTTGCTGGTAAGAGTTTATATCGCTAAGAAGCGTAAGATAAACGTTGGAGATAAAATGGCGGGGCGTCATGGTAATAAGGGTGTTATCTCAAAAATATTACCACTTGAAGATATGCCTTTTGCTGAAGATGGAACACCTGTACAAATCATACTGAACCCACTTGGGGTACCATCGCGTATGAATATCGGACAGGTATTAGAGATTCACTTGGGATTGGCTGCTAAGAAATTGGGTTGGAACGTTGCTACTATGGCCTTTGATGGGGCTAAAGAGGGACAAATTTCTGATCTTCTTGATGAAGCGGGTTATCCAAGATCAGGTAAGCTTAATCTTAGAGATGGTAGAACGGGAGAATACTTCGACAACCCTGTTACAGTTGGTTACATGTATATGTTAAAACTGCATCACCTTGTTGCTGATAAGATCCATGCACGTTCAACTGGACCGTACTCACTTGTAACTCAACAGCCATTAGGTGGTAAAGCACAGTTTGGTGGACAGAGATTTGGTGAGATGGAGGTATGGGCACTTGAAGCATATGGTGCTGCGTATACATTGCAGGAAATCTTAACAGTTAAGTCGGATGACGTCGTAGGTCGTGTTAAGGCATACGAAGCGATTGTTAAGGGTGAAAATATTCCTGAGCCAGGTATTCCTGAATCATTTAAAGTATTAATTAAAGAATTCCAATCACTTGCGTTGGATGTTAGTGTAATAAAATCAGGTGCAGGCGAAATCGAAATTAAAGAGGGTACAGATGAATTTGCAGATGACCCTTCTGATTTAGATGATTTAATAGTAAATGATGCTGAACTTGGTGATGGTGTTCTAATCGAAGATGAAACTGGTGAAGTTGTAGAAGATGATTTTGATGAAGAAGCATTTTCTGATGATGATATCATACCGGTTGATGAGTTAAGCATAGATTTTGAAGACTAACTACTAGCAGCTTTATGCTGCTATGTACACTAGGTGAAGCGATTACTTATGAAGGGAGCGAAAACCTTGCTAGAGTTCGATAATTTTGATTCCATAAAAATTCGTTTAGCCTCTCCTGAGAAGATCAGAAGTTGGTCTAGAGGAGAAGTTAAAAAACCAGAGACTATTAACTATAGAACATTAAAGCCCGAAAAAGAGGGCTTGTTCTGTGAAAAAATCTTTGGACCTACAAAAGACTGGGAATGTCATTGTGGGAAATATAAAAGAGTACGTTATAAAGGGGTTATTTGTGACCGTTGTGGCGTTGAAGTAACAAAAGCTAAAGTGCGTCGTGAAAGAATGGGACATATTGAATTAGCAGCTCCTGTTTCACACATTTGGTACTTTAGAGGTATTCCATCAAAAATGGGTATCTTGCTTGATATGTCTCCAAGATCACTTGAGAAGATCTTATACTTCGCTGCTTACATTGTAACAGAGTCTGGGGACACAGCATTAACTCACAAACAAGTTCTTTCTGAGAAGGAATATAGTGATGCTAGAGAGCAATATGGTAACCGTTTCAAAGCAGGAATGGGTGCTGAATCAGTAAAGACAATTTTACAACAGATTGACCTAGAAGTATTAAGAGAAGAATTAAGAGCTCAATACAAAGAAGCAACTGGTCAAAAGAAAGTAAAATTAATTAGAAGATTAGAAGTAGTAGATAACTTTAGAGAGTCTGGAAATCACCCTGATTGGATGATAATGGATGTTGTACCAGTTATCCCACCTGATTTAAGACCTATGGTTCAATTAGATGGTGGTCGTTTCGCTACTTCAGACTTAAATGACTTATACAGAAGAGTTATTAATAGAAATAACCGTTTAAAGAGACTTTTAGAATTAGGAGCTCCTGATATTATTGTTAGAAATGAAAAACGTATGCTTCAAGAAGCGGTCGATTCATTAATTGATAATGGTAGAAGAGGTCGTCCTGTAACGGGACCTGGTAACAGACCATTAAGATCGTTATCAGATATGCTTAAAGGTAAACAAGGTCGTTTCAGACAAAACTTACTAGGTAAGCGTGTTGACTATTCTGGTCGTTCGGTTATCGTAGTTGGTCCATCGCTGAAGTTCTACCAATGTGGTTTACCTAAGAAGATGGCACTAGAGTTATTCAAACCTTTCGTAATGAAACGTTTGGTTCAAGAAGAAATTGTTCACAACATTAAAAGTGCTAAAAGAATGGTTGAGCGTGCGAAACCTGAAGTTTGGCCGATTGTTGAAGATGTTATAAAAAACCACCCAGTATTACTGAATAGAGCACCAACGCTTCATAGACTTGGTATCCAAGCATTTGAGCCGGTGTTAGTAGATGGTAAGGCGATTCGATTACATCCACTTGTATGTACAGCATACAATGCCGATTTCGATGGTGATCAGATGGCGGTACATGTACCTTTATCTGTAGAAGCACAAGCAGAAGCTAGATACTTAATGTTATCAGTAAACAACATTTTAGCTCCAAAAGATGGTTTGCCGATCACAACGCCTACTCAGGATATGGTTCTTGGTGGCTACTACTTAACACTTCATGTTGAAGGTGTTTTAGGTGAAGGTAAAATATTCAAAGACTTTGATGAAATGTACTTAGCATATAAAAGTGGTTCAGTTCACTTGCATGCTAAAGTGGGTGTTAGAATTAAATTAAATGAAAATGATCCTGGGAAAGTTGTTGAATCAACTGTAGGACGTTTTATCCTTAACTCGGAATTACCACAAATCTTAGGATTTGTTGATAGAGAAGTTGATCCTTACGGATTAGAAATTGATTTCTTATGTACTAAAAAGGATTTGGAGAATATTATTGCGAGTTGTTATGAGATTACAGGCAATACTGTAACGGCTCAAATTATGGACTCAATCAAGGACTTAGGATTTAGATATTCAACTCAATCTGCAATTACAGTTGCTGTAGATGATATGGTTATCCCGAAAAACAAATGGGAAATTGTAGAACTCTCAAGAAAAAAAGTTGAAAAGTATCAAGCAGCTTTCAAACGTGGTTTCTTAACTGAAGATGAAAGATATGAAGGTATTATTCAAACTTGGACTCAAACAACTGAAGATGTAACAAATGAGTTGATGGAAGAAATGCCTAGATTAAACAATATTGCAATCATGGCTAACTCCGGTGCCCGTGGTTCGAGAAACCAGATCAGACAGTTAGGTGCGATGCGTGGTCTTATGGCCAATGCAACTGGTAAAACAGTTGAGATTCCAATCTTGTCAAACTTCCGTGAAGGTCTGTCGGTACTTGAATACTTTATCTCGACTACTGGTGCGAGAAAAGGTCTTGCCGATACAGCGCTTAGAACTGCCGATTCAGGGTACTTAACAAGAAGACTGGTTGACGTAGCGCAAGATGTTATCGTAAGAGAAGTAGATTGTGGTGCTGACACAGGGATTGTTGTTAGAGATATTTCTGAAAATGGTCAAGTAATTGAAGGTTTAGCTGAAAGAGTTGAAGGTCGTTATCCTGTAAAGGATCTTATGCATCCTGAAACGGGAGAATTACTGGCACCTCACAATGTTATGATCAGTAAAAAAGTTGCTGCTTCAATTGTAGAAGCAGGAATAGTTGAAGTTGAACTTCGTTCGGTACTAAATTGTGAAGCAGAAACCGGTGTTTGCTGTACTTGTTATGGTAAAAACTTAGCAACAGGTCATCCAATGTATATTGGTGAGGCTGTTGGTACAATTGCTGCTCAATCAATCGGTGAGCCGGGTACGCAGTTAACAATGAGAACATTCCATACTGGTGGTGTTGCTGGAGCCGATATTACTCAAGGTCTTCCGAGAGTTGAAGAGCTTTTCGAGGGTCGTAAACCAAAAGGTATGTCAGTAATTGCTGAAATAGATGGACGTATTTCGTTCCAAGAGACTAAACGTAAACAAGAAGCTGTTATAACTAATGACTCTGGTGAAACTTTTGCAGTTCAAATCGTATTCGGATCTCGTTTAAGAGTTCAAGAGGGCGATTATGTTAAAGCGGGAGACAAGCTGACTGAAGGTTCGATAAATCCTCATGATATTCTAAGAGTTGTTGGGGTAAATGGTGTACAGGCTTATATAGTAAAAGAAATTCAAGTTGTATATCGTCTTCAAGGTGTTGATATCGATGATAAGCACATTGAAGTTATTGTAAGACAAATGTTATCTAAGATTAGAGTTGATGAGACTGGTGATTCAGATTATTTACCAGGTCGTATGATCAACTACAAAGAGTTTAAAGAGGTAAATAAGAATCTTATTGAAGCGGGTAAAGAGCCTATGGAAGGTACTAGAGCATTATATGGTATCACAAAAGCATCTTTAGCAACTGACTCATTCTTATCTGCAGCATCGTTCCAGGAAACAACAAGAGTTCTTACGGATGCAGCTGTTAAAGGTAAAGAAGATAAACTTCTTGGACTAAAAGAAAATGTTATCATTGGTAAATTAATACCTGCTGGTACAGGTCTTAGAAAATATAAAAATGTTGCTTATGAAAGAAAAAATGAAATAGATATGCAAGACGTATTCTTATAAGTTGTAAGACCCAAAAGTATTTTGTTATTTTTATTGACAATGATACTTTTGGGGTGTTACAATGTGTGAGTATGTTATCTTGAATATATAATGCTCAAGATGGATTCGACAAAGTACGAATCAGAAGTAAGGGGTGTTCTATGGATTTAAAAAACTTAGAAACAGCTCCACAGAGGAAAATCGGTATCAAACAATCGCTAAAAGCAGTACGTACTGGGAAAGCGGAAGCTTTGTTTATTGCAAAGGATGCAGAGCAGTATGTGGTTAGAAGCGTTGTTGAGTTAGCCAAAGAACACAATGTGCCTATAGTTTATATAGAAAACATGTTGATCTTAGGCAAAGCTTGTAATATTGACGTTGGTGCTGCGACGGCAGTTATTGTTAAATAAAATGACTATATTTTCAAACCAAATTAAAATTCGAGAGGAGGTGCATGGATGCCAACTATTAACCAATTAGTAAAGAAAGGTAGAAAGCAATCGGAAACGAAATCGACTGCTCCTGCTTTAAACAGAAGTTTCAACTCTTTAAAGAGACAAGCTACTAAAGCTAAATCTCCACAAAAAAGAGGTGTTTGTACTTCAGTTAAAACAGTTACGCCTAAGAAGCCAAACTCTGCCCTTAGAAAAGTTGCGAGAGTTAGACTTTCAAACGGTTTAGAAGTTACAGCTTACATCCCAGGTGAAGGACACAACTTGCAAGAGCATAGTGTTGTATTAATCCGTGGTGGTAGAATCAAAGACTTACCAGGTTGTAGATATCATATCGTTAGAGGTGTGCTTGATACATCAGGAGTTGCTGATAGAAGCCAATCAAGATCTAAATACGGTACTAAGAGACCAAAGAAAAAGAAGTAAATCATCAAAAGCCTTTACTTCGGTAAAGGCTTCATATAGTCAATAAAGCACAGCGACATTTAGTAAATACTAATTTGTCGAGTACCGATGAAGAAAAGTTATAATTAAGGAGGGAAGTAAAGTGCCTAGAAAAGGAAAAGTTCCAGTAAGAAAAGTTTTACCTGATCCAGTACATGGTAGTATGGTAGTTGCAAAATTAATCAACTCTATTATGTTAGATGGAAAAAAAGGTACCGCTCAAAGAATCGTTTACGATGCATTTGATATGGTAACGGAGAAGACAGGTAAAGATGCTGTCGAAGTATTTGAAACAGCAATGACTAATATTATGCCTATGTTAGAAGTTAAATCAAGAAGAGTTGGTGGATCAAACTACCAAGTTCCTATGGAAGTTCGTCCAGTAAGAAGACAAACTTTAGGATTAAGATGGTTAACTACATTCACGAGAAAACGTGGAGAGAGAACTATGTCTGAAAGATTAGCTAAAGAAATTATGGATGCAGCAAACAACACTGGTGCAACTGTGAAGAAAAAAGAAGATACACATAAGATGGCAGAAGCTAACAGAGCATTTGCACACTATAGATTCTAGTATGACGGCTTAATGAGTCTTGGAAGGAGGAACAATTCGTGTCAAGACAGTTCCCATTAGAAAGAACAAGAAATATCGGCATCATGGCACATATCGATGCTGGTAAGACAACAACAACTGAAAGAATCCTGTACTACACTGGTGTTTCTCACAAAATTGGTGAGGTTCATGATGGTGCAGCTACTATGGACTGGATGGAGCAAGAGCAAGAGAGAGGTATCACAATTACTTCTGCTGCTACAACTTGTGAATGGAAAAAAAATAGAATCAACATCATCGATACACCAGGTCACGTTGACTTCACAGTAGAAGTTGAAAGATCGTTAAAAGTATTAGATGGCGCGGTTGCAGTATTTTGTGCTAAGGGTGGGGTTGAGCCTCAGTCTGAAACAGTTTGGAGACAAGCGGTTAAGTATAAAGTACCTAGAATGGCATTCGTGAATAAAATGGATATTACAGGTGCAGACTTCTTCAGAGTAGTTGATATGATGAAAGATAGATTATCTGCAAATGCTATTCCAATTCAAGTACCAATTGGTGCTGAAGATGATTTCCAAGGTATCGTTAACTTATTAACTATGAAAGCTCATATTTATAAGGATGACCTAGGAGAAAACATTGAGATCGTTGACATTCCTGCTGACTTAGTGGAAATCGCTGAGGAAAAAAGAGGTGAAATGATCGAAGCAATCGCTGAAACTAATGAGGAAATGATGATGTCTTACCTTGAAGGTGAAGAAATCGCTCATGATGATTTAGTTAAAGCATTAAGAGTTGCTACAATTGATAACATAATTGTACCTGTATTATGTGGTACTGCATACAAGAATAAAGGTGTTCAAATTTTACTTGACGCTGTTATTGATTATATGCCAGCACCAACAGATGTAGTTGCAATTAAAGGTATTGATCCAGATACTGACGAGGAAATTGCAAGACCTGCTGATGATAATGGTCCATTTGCTGCTTTAGCATTTAAGATCATGACAGATCCTTTTGTAGGTAAGTTATCATTCTTCAGAGTTTACTCTGGAACATTAGATTCAGGATCTTATGTATTCAACTCTACAAAAGATAAAAAAGAAAGAGTTGGTAGAATCCTGCAAATGCATGCGAACAAAAGAGAAGAAATCAAAAAGGTTTACTCTGGAGATATCGCTGCAGCTATCGGTCTTAAGTTCACAACAACTGGTGATACATTATGTTCACAAGATGATTTAGTTGTTCTTGAGTCGATGGAATTCCCTGAGCCAGTTATCAGAGTTGCTATTGAGCCTAAAACAAGAGCTTCTCAAGAAAAGATGGGTCTAGGACTTTCAAAGTTAGCTGAAGAGGATCCTACATTCAAGACTTACACTGATGAAGAAACTGGACAGGTTATCATCGCTGGTATGGGTGAGCTTCACCTTGAAATCATCGTTGATAGATTGTTAAGAGAATTTAAAGTAGAAGCGAACATTGGTGCACCTCAAGTAGCTTATAAAGAAACAATCACTAAAGAAGTTACTATTGAGTACAAGCACTCTAAACAATCAGGTGGTAAAGGTCAATATGGTCATGTTAAAATGCACTTCAGACCTAGAACTGCTGGTGAAGGTTATAACTTCATTAACTCTGTTACTGGTGGATCTGTTCCTAGAGAATACATCGAGCCAGTTAACCAAGGTATCCAAGGATCTTTATCTAATGGTATCTTAGCTGGGTATGAAGTTGTTGATGTTGAAGCTGAATTATATGATGGTTCTTACCATGATGTCGATTCATCTGAGATGGCATTCAAACTTGCTGCATCTATGGCTTTCAAAGAAGCTATGAGAAAAGGTGCTGCAGTATTGATGGAACCAATGATGAAAGTTGAAGTTGTGGTTCCAGAAGAATACCTTGGTGATGTTATGGGAGATATTAACTCTCGTAGAGGTCAATTAGAAGGTATGGAATCAATGGACGGCGCTCAAGTTATTAAAGCACATGTTCCATTATCTGAGATGTTCGGTTACGCTACTGACTTAAGATCTAAGTCGCAAGGTAGAGGTAACTATACTATGCTTTTCAGTCACTATGATCAAGTTCCTAATTCAATTAGTGAAAAAATCATGGGCGACAAAAAATAAATTTTTTATAAGGGAGGAATTTCAAAAATGGCAAAGCAAAAATTTGAAAGAAATAAGCCACACGTTAACGTTGGTACAATTGGTCACGTTGACCACGGTAAAACAACTTTAACAGCTGCAATCACTAAAGTATTATTTGATAGATACGGTCTTGGTGAGAAAGTAGACTTCGAGAATATCGATAAAGCTCCAGAAGAGAGAGAAAGAGGTATCACTATCTCTACAGCTCACGTTGAGTATGAAACTCCTAACAGACATTACGCTCACGTTGACTGTCCAGGCCATGCCGATTATGTAAAGAACATGATCACTGGTGCTGCTCAAATGGACGGATCTATCTTAGTTGTTTCTGCAGCAGATGGTCCTATGCCTCAAACTAGAGAGCATATCTTATTATCACGTCAAGTTGGTGTTCCATACATCGTTGTTTTCTTAAACAAATGTGACATGGTTGATGATGAGGAGTTATTAGAGTTAGTTGAAATGGAAGTAAGAGAATTATTAGACGCTTACGATTTCCCAGGTGATGATACTCCAATCATTAGAGGTTCTGCATTATTAGCTCTTGAAGATTCATCTTCAGAGTGGGGTGACAAAATCATTGAGTTATTCGAAATCGTTGATGAGTATGTTCCAGAGCCAGAGAGAGATACTGATAAGCCTTTCTTAATGCCAGTTGAGGACGTATTCTCTATCACAGGTAGAGGTACAGTTGCTACAGGTAGAATCGAAAGAGGTATCTTAAGAGTTTCTGATACTATCGAAATCGTTGGTTTAACTGAAGAACCAAGATCAGTAGTTTGTACTGGTGTTGAGATGTTCAAGAAGTTATTAGATGAAGGTTTTGCTGGAGACAACATTGGTTGTTTATTAAGAGGTGTTCAAAGAACAGAAATCGAAAGAGGACAAGTTCTTGCTGCTCCTGGAACAATCCATCCACATACTAAGTTCGAAGCACAAGTATACGTTCTTAAAAAAGAAGAGGGTGGACGTCATAAGCCATTCTTCTCTGGATATAGACCACAATTCTTCTTCAGAACTACAGATGTAACTGGTAACATCACGTTAAAAGAAGGCGTTGAAATGTGTATGCCTGGTGATAACGTAGAGATGACTATCGAATTAATCGCTCCAATCGCGATTGAAGAAACATTAAAGTTCTCTATCCGTGAGGGTGGAAGAACAGTTGGTTCTGGATCTGTTATCAAAGTATTTGCAGACTAATCATAGTTTTTAATTCATATAGACTGGCTTTTGCCAGTCTATATATTTTTTTTATAAATAAAAAATAAATTTAAAGAACCCCTTGCATTATATAAAATTGTGGGTTATAATACTCTAGTACGTAAAACGCGATGAAGCGAGAGGTTACCATTTTCTAATGGAGAACTTTCGTGGAGAAAAGTTCGCCCTGAGAGGTGAGCGACTCGTTGTTTTTTTGTCACTCAACTTGCGACACGCTAGGGTGAGTGTGCATAAGAAACAAATCTTACGAAACAGAATAGAAGGAGGATAAAACATGGCTAACGCAGGTCAAAAAATCAGAATAAGACTTAAGTCTTACGATCACAAATTATTAGATGCTTCTGCAGCTAAAATAGTTGAAGCAGCTAAAAGAACGGGCGCTGAAGTATCGGGTCCAATTCCTTTACCAACTAAAAAGGAAATTGTAACAATCTTAAGAGCAGTACATAAGTACAAAGACTCAAGAGAGCAATTTGAGATGAGAACTCACAAAAGATTGGTAGATATCTTAAGCCCAACTCAAAAGACAGTTGACGCTTTAATGAAGATTGATTTACCAGCTGGTGTGGATATCGAGATCAAATTATAATATTGAATACTAAATATTTGTTGTTTTTATAGAAATATTAAAACTCATCTAATATTTTTAGTATGATTATGGTTTATGAATTGTCATAATCCGCTGTAAGAATTTTAGGAGGTGCATGCATGAAAGGAATCATCGGTAGAAAAATCGGGATGACTCAAGTGTTCACAGAAAACGGAAACGTTGTTCCAGTAACAGTAGTTGAAGCTGGACCTATCTTTGTAACACAAATCAAAACAGTTGAAACTGATGGATATAACGCAGTTCAAGTTGCTTTTGAAGACAAGAAGAAGAACCACATCATTAAGCCAGAAAAAGGTCACTTTGACAAAGCTGGTATTGAAGTTAAGAAGTATGTTCAAGAATTTAGAGTAGAAGATCCTACAACTTACACTATTGGACAAGAAATTAAAGTTGACTTATTTGCAAATGGACAATCTGTTGATGTAACTGGTACTTCAAAAGGTAAAGGTCATCAAGGTGTAATCAGAAGATGGAACCACAGTAGAGGTCCTATGACTCACGGTTCTAAGCACAGAAGAAGACCTGGTTCAATCGGTAACGCATCTTATCCTGGTAGAGTAATCAAAGGTATGAAGATGTCAGGTCAATTAGGTAACACTACTTCAACAGTTCAAAATTTAGAAATTGTTTCAGTAGATGTTGAAAGAAACTTACTATTAATTAAAGGTGCTGTACCAGGACCGAAAAAAGGTATAGTAACTGTAAAAGAGTCTGTTAAGACTACTAAGTAGGAAGGAGGACTGGATATGCCTAAATTAGACGTATTAAACGTATCAGGTGAAAAAATTGGCGATATTGATTTGAATCCAGGTATTTTCGGTATTGAAGTAAACGAGTATGTTTTACACGATGTTGTAAAAAATTACTTGGCAAACCAAAGACAAGGTACTCAGTCTGCTAAAACTCGTGCTGAAGTACGTGGTGGTGGTAAGAAGCCGTTTAGACAAAAAGGTACTGGTAGAGCAAGACAAGGTACAACAAGAGCACCTCATTATGTTGGTGGTGGTGTAGCATTTGCACCGAAGCCGAGAGATTACTCTTACAAGTTACCAAAGAGAGTTAAGAGATTAGCATTATTCTCAGCGTTATCTGCTAAAGTAGCTGCTGGTGAAGTAATCGTTTTAGATGATATCGCAATGGATGCACCTAAGACAAAAGATATGATTAAGATTTTATCAAACATTAAAGCTGAGAAAAAATCATTAATCGTATTACCGGGAGTTAATGAGAGTGTTGTAAGATCATCAAATAACATTCCAGGAGTTGAGACTACATTCGTTGGTGAGTTAAATGTTTATGACATTTTAAACCACAACAACTTTGTAATCACGAAGAAGGCTCTTGAGACAATCGAGGAGGTGTACGCATAATGAAATCACCTTATGATATTATTATTAAGCCAATCATCACTGAGAAATCAATGATGGGTATGGAAACGAACAAATATACTTTTAAAGTTTTAAAAGATGCTAATAAGACTGAAATCAAATTAGCAGTTGAAGAAGCATTTGGTGTTAAGGTTTCTAAAATCAATACATTAAATGTTAAAGGTAAGGTAAAAAGACAAGGAAAATTCATTGGTAAAAGAGCAGATTGGAAAAAGGCTATTATTACTTTAACTGCTGATTCTAAGCCTATCGAATTATTCGAAGGTATGTAATTAAGGAGGCGCGACATGGGTATTAGAGGATTTAAACCCACTTCACCTGCTATTAGACATATGACGGTTTCAACATTCGAAGAGATTACTAAGAAGAAACCTGAGAAAGCTTTAGTTGTAGCTTTAAAGAAAAATGCTGGTAGAAATAACAGAGGTGTAATCACTGTTAGACATAGAGGTGGCGGAGCTAAAAGAAAGTACAGAATCATCGATTTCAAAAGAAATAAAGATGGTATCCCTGCTACTGTTTCTGCAATTGAGTATGATCCAAACAGAACTGCAAACATTGCATTATTAACATATGCTGATGGTGAAAAAAGATATATCATAGCACCAAACAAAGTTTACGTTGGCGACGTATTATATTCTGGTAAAGATTGTGATATTAAGCCTGGTAACTGTATGGAGTTAGGCGATATGCCGACTGGTACTTTAGTTCATAATGTTGAATTAAAAGCTGGTAAAGGTGGTCAATTAATCAGATCTGCTGGTACTTCAGCACAATTAATGGCTAAAGAAGGTAACTTTGCTACTCTAAGATTAGTTTCTGGAGAAGTAAGAAAAGTTCACATTAATTGTAGAGCTACTATTGGTCAAGTTGGAAACACAGATCATGAAAATATCAAAGTTGGTAAAGCTGGTAGAAAGAGACACATGGGAATCAGACCTACAGTTCGTGGATCTGTAATGAACCCTAACGACCATCCTCACGGTGGTGGTGAAGGTAGATGTCCTATTGGTAGACCTGCTCCAGTTACTCCTTGGGGTAAGCCGACGCTTGGATATAAGACTAGAAAGAAAAACAAACACTCTGACAAATATATCGTAAGATCTAGATCAGAGAAGAGAAAGTAATACATTGTAAAAATATTTCACTTGTTGAAAGGAGGCAATGAGCCATGGGCAGATCATTAAAAAAAGGACCTTTCATTCATAAAGGACTTTTAAAGAAGATAGAAGCTATGAACGAAGCTAATGACAAGCAAGTTATTAAGACTTGGTCTAGAGCATCAACTATTTTCCCACAGATGGTAGGACATACAATTGCGGTTCATGACGGAAGAAAACATATCCCGGTTTATATTACTGAAGATATGATTGGTCATAAATTAGGAGAATTTTCACCAACAAGAACTTTCAGAGGTCACGCAGGAGATAAGACGTCTAAGAAATAAAGTCTTGTTTGATTAGGAGGTAAAATACATGGAAGCAAAAGCTTTAGCGAAATACATTAGAATCTCGCCAAGAAAAATTAAGCCAATTGCTGACTTAGTTAGAGGAAAGAGCGTAGATGAAGCAAAAGCGATTCTAAAGTTCACACCTAGAAAAGGTGCTGGATACTTATTAAAGGTTTTAGAATCTGCGATAGCTAACGCTGAAAACAACCACGAATTAAATGCTGACAACTTAATTGTTTCGGAAGTATTTGCTAACCAAGGTCCGACAATGAAGCGTTTCAAGGCTGGATCAATGGGTAGAGCAAACCCAATACTTCATAGAACAAGCCACATAGGCGTTGTTGTTAAAGAAAAATAGTAAGGAGGGATATGTATGGGTCAAAAGGTAAGCCCGCACGGACTTAGAGTTGGTGTTATCAATGACTGGGATTCAAAATGGTATGCTAGTAAGAAAAACTTCGGAGCATTATTAAAAGAAGACCACGAAATTAGAACATATATCAAGAAAACTCTTTACACAGCAGGAATTTCAAGAGTTTATATTGATAGAACTGAAGATAAAGTAAAAATTAACGTTTTCACTGCTAAGCCGGGAATGATTGTTGGTAGAGGCGGAGAAAATATTGCTAAATTAAAAACTGGTTTAGCTGGTATGACTGATAAATTTATTCAATTAGATATATCAGAAGTACAAAATGTAGATACAGACGCTCAATTAGTTTCTGAAAATGTTGCATTCTCATTAGAGAGAAGAGTTTCATTCAGAAGAGCTATGAAGCAAGTTATGCAAAGAGCGATGAGATCTGGAGCTAAAGGTATCAAAGTACAATGTTCTGGTAGATTAGGTGGCGCTGAAATGGCGAGAACTGAACACTACTCAGAAGGAAATGTGCCATTGTCTACATTAAGAGCTGATATCGATTACGGTTTCGGCGAAGCAGATACTACTTACGGTAAGATTGGTGTTAAAGTTTGGATCTTTAAAGGTGAAGTATTACCTACTCCAGGTGGAAGAGTTCTTAAAAGAAAAGAAGCTCGTAAAGCTAGAGCAAAGACTGATAACAAAAGAAAACCTAATACCAACCGTAACAGAAACAACAAAAAGACTTCAGATAAGTAATAGATAATCGTCATTGATGGTTAAGAAGGGAGGCAATTTGTCATGCTGATGCCTAAAAGAGTTAAAAGAAGAAAGCAACATAGAGGCAGAATGAAAGGAATTGCAACTAAGGGAAACACTGTTACTTACGGTGAGTATGGATTAGTTGCACTAGATAGAGCCTGGATCACTTCTAATCAAATAGAAGCAGCCAGAATCGCTATCAATAGATATATAAAAAGAGGTGGAAAGACTACAATTAAGATTTTCCCTCACAAGCCTGTAACTAGAAAACCTGCAGAGACTCGTATGGGTGCTGGTAAAGGTTCTCCAGAGTACTGGGTAGCAGTAGTTAAGCCAGGCAGAGTAATGTTTGAATTAGCTGGTGTAGATGAAGAAACTGCAAGAGAAGCTATGAGATTAGCGGCTAACAAATTACCTATAAAGTGTAAATTTGTACTTAAAGCTGATCAGGAAAAAGGTGGTGAAGCTCATGAAGCGTAGAGATAAATTAGTGAAATACCGCGACATGACGTCAAAAGAATTAGATGTACAGCTTAACGAGTTAAAGAACGAACTTTTCAATCTGAGATTCCAATTAGCTACTGGGCAATTAGAAAACCCTTTGAAGTTAAAAGGCGTTAAAAAAGACATCGCTCGTGTAAATTTAATTTTACGTGAGAGAGAACTACAAGCTTAAGCGAAGGAGGATTCGTCGTGGAAAGAGGTAGAAGAAAGGTACGTCAAGGACGCGTGGTTAGTGATAAAATGGACAAGACTATCGTAGTTGAAATTGAGAACTTCGTACGTCACCCATTATACAACAAACGTGTTAAAAAGACGGTTAGATATAAAGCACATGATGAAAATAATGTGTGTAATACTGGTGATAGAGTGAAAATTATGGAAACAAGAAAATTAAGTAAAGATAAGTTCTTTAGACTTGTAGAAGTAGTTGAGAAAGCTAAATAGCTTTCAAGGAGGTTATAGCTATGATCCAACAAGAAACGAGACTGAAAGTAGCTGATAATTCAGGTGCTAAAGAGCTATTAACAATCAAAGTACTAGGCGGTTCTAAAAGAAGATACGCTGGTATTGGTGATGTAATAGTTTGTACGGTTAAAAAAGCAACGCCAGGCGGAGTTGTTAAGAAGGGTGATGTAGTTAAAGCTGTAGTTGTTAGAACTGTTAAAGCTACTAGAAGAAATGATGGTAGTTACATCCAGTTTGATGATAACGCTGCTGTAATTATTAAAGATGACAAAACACCAACAGGCACAAGAATATTTGGCCCTGTTGCTAGAGAGTTAAGAGATGCGAAATTTATGAAAATTGTTTCTTTAGCTCCAGAAGTATTGTAGTAGGAGGTGGACTGAATGCATATCAAGAAAGGCGATACGGTAATCGTAACAGCTGGTAAAGATAAAGGCAAAAATGGAAAAGTACTATATGCCATCCCTAAAGCGAACAGAGTATTAGTTGAAGGTGTTAACATGGTAACAAAGCACCAAAAACCAACTGCAAAAGTTCAACAAGGTGGTATCATTCATCAAGAAGCACCAATTCATGTATCAAATGTTTTATACTATGAATCTAAGACTAAGCAAGGTACTCGCATAGGTCACAAGTTCTTAGAAGATGGAAGAAAAGTACGTGTTTCAGTGAAAACTGGTGAAGTATTAGATTAAATAATCCTGTGAAGGGAGGTATTACGCTAGATGGCTAGATTAAAAGAAACTTATAATAATGAATTGAAAAAAGCTATGATGGAGAAGTTTTCTTATAACTCAGTTATGGAAATTCCTAAGCTTGAGAAAATTGTAGTTAACATGGGATTGGGTTCTGCAAAAGAAAATCCTAAAGTTATTAAGGCTGCTGTTGCTGAGCTTGGATTAATTACAGGTCAAAAACCAGTAGTTACTAAAGCTAAGAAATCAGTTGCAAACTTTAAAGTTCGTGAAGGTATGACAGTAGGCGCTAAGGTAACACTTAGAGATCAAATCATGTATGAATTTACTGATAGATTATTCACTATTTCATTACCACGTGTACGTGACTTTAGAGGAACTAACCCTAACGCATTTGACGGTAGAGGTAACTATACTTTAGGTATTAAAGAACAGTTAATTTTCCCAGAAATTGAATATGATAAAGTTGATGCAGTAAGAGGTATGGATATTACATTCGTAACAACTGCAAAGACTGATGAGGAAGCTAAAGAGTTGTTAAGACTATTAGGCATGCCTTACGCTAAATAAAAGGAGGGTTACTGTGGCTAGAAAAGCGCTTAAAGTAAAACAAGCTAGAAAACAAAAGTTTTCGACTAGAGAATATACAAGATGCAGTATTTGTGGTAGACCACACTCTGTATTAAGAAAATTTGGCGTTTGCCGTGTATGCTTTAGAGAATTAGCGTACAAAGGACAAATTCCAGGTGTGAGAAAAGCAAGCTGGTAAGCGAGAGGAGGAATATATCATGATGACAGATCCTATTGCAGATTTACTAACTCGTATTAGAAATGCAAATATGGTTAGACATGCAACAGCTGATATCCCTGCTTCTAAAACTAAGAAGTCAATCGTGGAAATCTTATTAAAAGAAGGTTTTATCAAAGGTTATGAAATTGTAACAGTTGAGAACCATGAGACAATCAGAGTTGCATTGAAGTATGGTGTGGATAAATCAAGAGTTATTACTGGTATTAAGAGAATTTCTAAACCAGGATTAAAAGTATATGCTAAGAGAAACGAATTGCCTAGAGTATTAGGTGGTTTAGGAGTTGCTATTGTATCAACTTCTCAAGGCATTATAACCGATAAAGAAGCTCGTAAATTGCAAATTGGCGGAGAAGTAATCTGCTACGTTTGGTAAG
Organism: Clostridiales bacterium; assembly: GCA_016342415.1. Classification (GTDB taxonomy): domain Bacteria; phylum Bacillota; class Clostridia; order Peptostreptococcales; family Acidaminobacteraceae; genus JABXKX01. The sequence continues at coordinate 22,938 of JAEIOD010000026.1, read as the reverse complement.
ATAAGAATTAGGAGGTGCGCGTGTGTCTAGAATAGGTAAAGCGCCGATTGAAATGCCTTCAGGTGTTGAAATCAAGGTAAGCGAAGCAAACCTTGTAACTGTTAAAGGTCCTTTAGGGCAATTAGAAGAACAGATCAGCAAGGATATGATAATAACAATCGACGGTAACCAAGTGTTAGTCGAAAGACCAACAAACAACAAGTTGCATAGATCACTTCATGGTTTAAGCAGAACATTAATCGATAATATGGTTATTGGTGTTAGTAAAGGTTATGAAAAAGCTTTAGAAATTCAAGGTGTTGGATATAGAGCGACTAAAAAAGGTAATGTTTTAGATTTACAATTAGGTCACTCTCATCCGATTGAAATGGAAGATCCAGCAGGTATCACTGTTGAGGTTCCTAACAATACATCTATTATTGTTAAAGGTATTGACAAAGCTTTAGTTGGTAATTACGCTGCGAAAATCAGAAACTGGAGAAAACCAGAGCCGTATAAAGGCAAAGGTGTTCGTTATGTTGGTGAATACGTAAGACGTAAAGAAGGTAAATCAGGTAAATAGTAAGAAAGGATGACTCGAATGATTACTAAAAATAGTAAAAACGCATCGCGTAAAGTTCGTCAAACTAGAGTCCGTAAAAAAATTACGGGAACTCCTGAGCGTCCTAGATTAAATGTATATAGATCAAATAAAAACATTTATGCTCAAGTTATTGATGATGTTAATGGTAAAACATTAGCTTCTGCATCTACTCTTGAAGCTGGATTTGAACCATCTAATGGTGGTAACAAAGACGCTGCAAAGTTTGTAGGTAAACTAGTAGCTGAGAGAGCTTTAAAAGCTGGTGTTGAGAATGTAGTATTTGACAGAGCAGGATACATTTATCACGGAAGAGTGAAAGAGTTGAGTGAAGCTGCTAGAGAAGCAGGACTTAAGTTTTAATAAGGAGGGGTAATACATGAGCCGTCAAATTATTGATGCAAGTAAATTAGACCTCAAGGAGCAGGTAATTAACATAAATCGTGTAACGAAAGTTGTTAAAGGTGGTAGAAACTTTAGATTCAGCGCGCTTGTTGTTGTTGGTGACCATAACGGACACGTAGGTGTTGGTACTGGTAAAGCACAAGAAGTTCCTGAAGCTATTAGAAAAGCTATCGAGAAAGCTAAGAGAAATCTTATCTTTGTTCCTAGAGTTGGAACAACTGTACCACATCCTATTAAGGAAAGATTCGGCGCTGGAAAAGTATTAATCATGCCAGCTAAAGAAGGTACAGGTGTTATTGCAGGTGGACCAGTTCGTGCAGTATTAGAATTAGCTGGTATCCAAGACGTAAGAGCGAAGTCTTTAGGTTCTAACAATCCTAACAACATGGTTGCTGCAACAATAAATGGTCTTTTAGCAATGAAGACTGTTGAAGATGTTGCTAAGGCTAGAGGTTTGTCACCTGAAGAAATCTTAGGTTAGGAGGAGAGACATGGCTAAAACATTAAGAATTAAATTAGTGAAGTCTACTATCGGTAGAAAGCCAAAGCATAGAGCTACAGTTCAAGCTTTAGGTTTAAAAAAACTTCACCAAGTAGTTGAAAAGCAAGACAATCCTCAAATGAGGGGAATGATTGAACAAGTTAGCTTCTTATTAGAAGTTGAAGAAATATAGGAGGTGCGTGATGAAATTACATGAATTAAAACCGGCACCGGGTTCAACTAAGAAAAGAAAAAGAATTGGTAGAGGTACTGGATCAGGATCTGGTACGACTGCTGGTCGTGGTATGAATGGTCAGAATTCAAGATCTGGTGGCGGTACGAGATTAGGTTTTGAGGGTGGTCAATTACCACTTTTCAGAAGACTTCCTAAAAGAGGTTTCTCTAACCACCTATTCAAGAAGAACTGGACAATCGTTAACATTGAAACTTTAAACAGATTTGAAGATGGCACTGAGGTAACTCCAGAGTTATTAGTAGAATCGGGAATTGTTAAGAAATTTGAATATGGTTTAAAGATTTTAGGTAACGGTGAACTAGAAAAGAAGCTTACTATTAAAGCAAATAAGTTTACTCAATCAGCTATCAAGAAGATTGAAGCTGCAGGAGGAAAGGCAGAGGTGATTTAATGTTCTCTACCCTAAGAAATGCTTGGAAAATACCTGATTTAAGAAAAAAAATATTATTTACACTAGCAATGATCGTTATTTATAGATTAGGTTCGACTTTAGTTGTACCTGGTCTTGACATCAATGCATTACAATACAATATTGATCAATTTGACAATGCCCAAGGTATTACTGCTATGGTAAGCCTTATGACTGGGGGCGCATTCCAAAGAATGGCAGTCTTCGCACTAGGTATTGGACCATACATTACATCTTCAATTATTATTAACCTTTTAACTATGGCGATTCCATACTTTGAGAATTTAGCTAAAGAAGGTGAAGCTGGTAAGAGAAAGATGGCAACTTATACAAGATTTGGTACTGTAGCACTTGCTTTAGTACAAGCTATTGCTCTTGTTAACACACTGTTTAGAGGTTACTTTACAGGTGGCAGTCCATCATTCTTAGATGCAAGCTTAGTTGTATTGGTATTAACAGCTGGTACTGCATTGTTGATGTACTTAGGTGAAAAGATTAATGAACATGGTATAGGTAATGGTATATCAGTATTTATCTTTGCTGGTATTATTTCAAGAATGCCAAGTGATATTGGTTCTATGATTAGTAGCATGTTAGACAAAGGTGATAATTCTGTAAATATCTTCACATTTATTGGATTTATTGTTATAGCATTCATCATCATCATAGGTGTTATCTATGTAACACAAGGTACGAGAAAAATCCCTGTGCAATACGCAAAACGTGTTGTTGGTAGAAAAATGTATGGTGGACAAAGTTCGCATATTCCTTTGAAAGTGAATCAAACGGGTGTTATCCCAGTAATCTTCGCTATGTCGATTATCATGATTCCTCAGACAATTGCTCAATTCTTAGCTGAGTCTAATGGATTTAGAGTATTTGTAGAAAAGTATTTTGCTTATACATCGCCTGTATATATGATTTTATCGGCAATTGTAATTATTGGATTCACGTTCTTCTATACAGCAGTAACATTCAACCCAGTTGAAGTTGCTAACAATATGAAGAAGAATGGTGGTTATATTCCAGGTATTAGACCAGGAAAGCCAACATCTGAATACTTAATGAAAACATTAAACAGATTAACATGGGTTGGTGCATTCTTCTTAGCATTCATCGCAACAGTTCCAAACGTGTTGATCACAGTTATGAATATACCGTTTAGATTTGGTGGAACATCACTTCTAATCGCAGTAGGTGTATCGATTGAAATCGCTAAACAATTGGAATCACAGTTAGTTATGAGACATTATAACGGATTCTTAAAGTAATAGGAGGAAATTATGAGACTAATTTTATTAGGACCTCCGGGCGCTGGAAAAGGTACCCAAGCAGCAAACATTGTTGATAAGTATCAATTACCTCATATCTCAACTGGTGATATATTCAGAGCGAATATTAAACAAGGTACAGATTTAGGTAAAAGAGCTAAAGAATTTATGGATAAAGGTGAATTGGTTCCAGATAGCTTAGTAGTTGAACTTGTAGAAGATCGTTTACAACAAGACGATACTAAAGTTGGATTCATGTTAGATGGTTTCCCAAGAACTTTACCACAAGCTGAAGCTTTAGATTCTGTATTAACGAATATGGGTTCTACACTTAACTATGTTGTAAACATCGTGGTAGATCCTTCTGTTCTTGTTGAAAGAGCAGTAGGACGTAGAATCTGTAGAGATTGTGGTGCAACGTATCATATTTCATTTAATCCTTCAAAAGAGGATGGAATTTGTGATAAATGCTCAGGCGAGTTGTATCAAAGATCTGATGATAATGAAGAAACGGTATCAAATAGAATATCTGTATATACAAATGAAACGGCACCATTAGTGGAGTATTACAGGAGTTCTGGTAAATTAGTTACTATTGACGGTTTACAAGATATCGATAAAGTTTTCGCAGATATTCAAAAAGCTTTAGGTGTATAATATGGCAATAAAGATTAAGTCTGAATCACAAATTGAACGTATGCGCGAAGTCGGTAAGATTGTCGCGTACACTCATGAAGTTTTAAAGGCTCATATCAAGCCTGGTATCACAACTAAGGAACTGGATATTATTGCAGAAAATGAAATACGTAAGTATAATGCTGATCCAGCTTTCAAAGGATATGGCGGTTTCCCTGCTTCAATTTGCACCTCAGTTAACGAGCAAGTTGTACATGGAATTCCCTGCTCTTATGCTTTGAAAGAAGGCGACATTATTAGTATAGATATTGGTGCTTTTAAAGATAATTTCTTTGGAGATGCTGCTAAGACTCATGGTGTTGGTAGAATATCTGATGAAGCGCAAAAACTAATGGATATTACAAGAAATTCTTTCTATGAAGGTTTAAAATATTGTAAAGAGGGATATAGATTATCTGATGTCTCTCACGCAATACAATCGTATGTAGAAAGCAATGGATTTTCAATTGTAAGAGATTATGCAGGACATGGAATTGGCACTGCACTCCATGAGGATCCCGAGGTTCCGAATTACGGATTACCGGGTCGTGGCTTGCGGCTGGTCAAAGGTATGGTTTTGGCGATTGAGCCCATGGTCAATGCTGGTGACTTTCAAGTGAAGACACTTTCTGATGAATGGACTGTAGTAACAGTCGATGCTAAGAACTCTGCTCACTATGAGCATTCTCTTGCTATAACTGATGACGAACCTATGCTTCTCACGAGCATGGATTAAGAGGTGAAAAATGAAAAGTATTAGTGGTATTCAAATTGGACAATATGTACGTTCGAAAGCTGGGCGTGATAAGAATCATATTTTTCTTGTTCTAACTATAATAGATCACGAATATGTATTGGTGGTTGATGGAGATGTTAGACGTATTGAAAGTCCTAAAAAGAAAAAAATCAAACACTTGTATGAATATAAACAGATAAGTGATGTAGTACGTGAGAAACAGACAGATGATAAGAAACTTACTAATCTTATGATTCGTAAAGAAATTGAAAAATTTGATTTGAATCAGGTCAACTTAGGAGGTTTTTAAATGGCAAAAAGTGAAATAGAAGTTAAAGGTATTGTAGAAGAAGCTTTGCCAAATGCGAAGTTTATCGTAAAATTAGAAAATGGTCATCTTATTCACGCTACAATATCAGGAAAATTAAGAATGAATTATATACGAATCTTACCGGGAGATAACGTTACGTTGGAATTGTCACCATACGATTTAACTAAAGGACGTATTACGTGGAGAGACAAGTAATAAGGAGGTATAACGATGAAAGTTAGACCATCAGTAAAACCTATGTGCGAAAAGTGCAAAGTTATTAAAAGAAAAGGTCGAGTAATGGTAATTTGCGAGAATCCAAAGCATAAGCAAAAGCAAGGCTAGGGATTTTTGAATATTAGGAGGTGTCATTTAGTATGGCAAGAATAGCAGGTATTGACTTGCCTAGAGATAAGCGTGTCCTTATTGGATTGACTTATATCTACGGTATTGGAAGACCAACTTCTGAGCAAGTATTAGCGAAAGCGAGTATAGACGTAAATACTAGAGTTAAAGACTTAACAGAAGAAGAAGTTGCAAAATTAAGAAGTATTCTTGAAGAAGATCACTTAATTGAAGGTGATTTACGTAGAGAAATCGCTATGAATATTAAGAGACTTCAAGATATTGGTAGTTACAGAGGAATTCGTCATAGAAAGAGACTTCCTGTGAGAGGCCAAAAGACTAAAACAAATGCGAGAACAGTTAAGGGTCCTAAACGTACTGTTTCACGTAAAAAGAAATAAGGAGGTCGATTAAATGGTTGCTAAAAAAGCTAGAACTGTTCGTAAGAAGAAAAAAGATCGTAAGAATATAGAACGTGGACAAGCGCATATCCAATCGACTTTTAACAATACAATTGTTACTCTAACGGATGTTCAAGGTAATGTAATTGCTTGGTCATCAGGTGGAAGCTTAGGATTTAAAGGATCTAGAAAAGCAACTCCATTCGCAGCTCAATTAGTTGGCGAAACCGCTGCTAAAGCAGCAATGGAACATGGTTTAAAGACTGTAGCTGTATTCGTTAAGGGTCCAGGTTCAGGAAGAGAATCAGCAATTAGATCACTACAAGCAGCTGGTCTTGAAATTACATTGATTTCTGATGTAACTCCAATTCCACACAATGGTTGTAGACCACCAAAGCGTAGAAGAGTATAATTTGTAGGAGGTGCTATAATGGCAAGATATACAGGTCCATCTTGTAGATTATGTCGTAGAGAAGGCGAAAAGTTATTCCTTAAAGGCGACCGTTGTTATTCTGATAAATGTGCTCTTTCAAGACGTGAAAGTGCTCCAGGACAACACGGTGCTAGAAGAACTAAACTGTCTGGTTACGGTATTCAATTAAGAGAGAAACAAAAAGTTAAGAGATTTTACGGACTATTAGAGAAGCAATTCAGAGACACATATGATAAAGCTGAAAAAATGTCTGGTATCACTGGTGAAAACTTACTTTCTTTATTAGAAAGAAGATTTGATAATGTAGTTTATAGATTAGGATATGGTTCATCAAGAAAAGAAGCTAGACAACTAGTTACTCATGGCCATTTTTCTTTAAACGGTAAAAAAGCTAATATCCCATCAATTTTATTAGGTGTTGGTGATGTAATCACTTTAAATGAGAAAAGTACTTCTTCAGCGAAGTTTAAAGAATTGGCTGAAAAGGCAACTACTACACCAAAATGGTTAGAAAGCAATGCTGACAAACTTGAAGGTAAGTTAATAGCTCTTCCAGTAAGAGAAGATATTGATTTACCAATCGAAGAGCATCTTATCATCGAGCTTTACTCTAAGTAATAGCGCGTAGGTTGCCCTCAATAAGAGTTGAATAAAAGAGGAGGGAAATTTTAGTGATAGCTATAGAAAAACCAAATGTTGAATGTATAGAAATGAGTGAAGATTTTACCTATGGTAAGTTTGTCATTGAGCCTTTACAAAAAGGTTATGGGACAACATTAGGAAATAGCATGAGAAGATTACTTCTTTCTTCGCTCCCTGGTAGTGCTGTAAAATGGATTAAGATTGAAAATGTACTACATGAATTTTCAACAGTGCAAGGTGTTAAGGAGGATGTTGTAAACATCATCCTTAACCTGAAGTCTTTAATCACAAAAGTTCATTCTGATGATGATATTAAAATTATTAGAATTGAAGCGAATCAACCGGGCCCAGTTACTGCTGGAGACTTAATCGTTGATTCTGATGTGGAAGTATTAAATACAGACTTACATATCGCTACTTTAGAAGACGATGCTACATTATTAATGGAAATCGGAATTGCTAAAGGAAGAGGATATGTACCTGCAGAAGATCATGGTGAAACTAACTTACCAATTGGTGTAATTTTAGTGGACTCTATTTTCACACCTGTTAAGAAAGTGAACTACTATTCTGAGCAAACTAGACTAGGTGAAGAATCTGGTTTGGACAAGCTTATTTTAGAAGTAACAACTGATGGTTCAATTAAACCAGATGAGTCACTTTCATTGGCAGCTAAAATTATGAGTGAGCATTTAAACTTGTTCATAGACATGTCTGAAAACATGGAAAATGTGGAAATCATGGTTGAAAAAGAAGAAGATCAAAAAGAAAAAGTTTTAGAAATGACTATAGAAGAACTTGACTTATCAGTGAGATCTTACAACTGCTTGAAACGTGCTGGTATTAACACGGTAGAAGAGTTAGCTAACAAATCTGAAGAAGATATGATGAAGGTTAGAAACCTTGGTAAGAAATCATTAGAAGAAGTTAAGAAGAAGCTTATTGAACTAGAACTTGGTCTAAGAACTGAGGAAGAATAAGCAAGGAGGAAGTAACACATGGCTATTTACAGAAAGTTAGGCCGTCCTTCTGCTCATAGAAATATGATGCTTAGAAATTTAGTAACTAGTTTACTAAAGCATGGACGAATTGAGACTACTGAAGCGAGAGCTAAAGAAACTAAGAAAATTGCAGAAAAAATGATCACACTTGCTAAAAGAGGTGACTTACATGCAAGAAGACAAGTTTTGGCTTACGTAACTGAAAAAGACGTAGTTAAGAATGTTTTTGAAGAAATCGCTCCTAAGTATGAAGATAGAAATGGTGGATATACTAGAATGTATAAGCTAGGACCTCGTAGAGGCGATGCTGCACCAATGGTAATTCTTGAATTAATCTAAGGACGTAAAAACCAGCTTAGCTGGTTTTTTTTTACTTAGAATACTCATTCTTATTCAATAATAGAACAGTAGAGTATTAACATGGTATTTTACCTTAAATTCTGATGAATTAAGAAAGCGTAAACTTCGACTCAAAAGTTGTGAAAGCAATGGATTAATTGTATAATGAACTGACAAGAAAAGAAGGTGAAAATATGATTAAGGCAAATGGTGTCAATTTTAAATATAAAAGACAGGATTCTATAACTTCGGTTTTAGAAGATTTTAATATACATGTCAAAGATGGTGAGTTTGTAGTGATTATGGGTCATAATGGATCTGGTAAATCTACATTTGCCAAGTTGGCTAATGCAATACTGTTACCCAATGAGGGGGATGTATTGATTGCTGATATGAATACAAAAGATGAAAAAAATTTATGGCAAATAAGGGAACATGCAGGCTTGATATTTCAAAATCCAGACAATCAAATTGTAGCAACTATTGTTGAAGAAGATATAGCTTTTGGTCCTGAGAATTTGGGTGTGGAATCGTCTGAGATTAGAAGACGGGTAGATGAAGTTTTAAAAATTGTTGATATGGACGATTATCATAAGCGACCGCCACATATGCTTTCAGGAGGTCAGAAGCAGAGAATTGCAATTGCAGGTGTTTTGGCAATGAAGCCGAAATGTATCATACTAGATGAACCAACTGCTATGCTTGATCCGGCGGGTAGAGCGGAAGTGCTTAGTATAATTAAACGTCTTAATAAAGAAGAAAAGATGACTGTAGTATTAATAACACACTATATGAATGAAGCCATAGATGCTGATAAAATTGTTGTAATTGATAAAGGTCGTATAGAACTACAAGGTTCTCCAAAGGCTGTTTTCACTAATGTAGAAAAAATGAAGTCTATTGGACTAGATGTTCCGCAAGTGACTTCTTTAGCAATTGCATTAAATGAAGAAGGTATTGATATAAATAAGAATATCATTACGTTAGAAGAGATGGTGGAGAGTTTATGTCGATTAAAATAAAGAATTTAAAGCATATTTATGATGAAGGCACACCTTATCAATTAGAAGCGTTAAGTGGTATTAATTTGGACATTGAAGATGGTGAGTTGATTGGACTAATTGGACATACAGGTTCAGGTAAGTCGACGTTGATACAGCACTTAAATGGTCTTTTAAGACCGTCAAGTGGTAGTATTGATATCGATGGCTTTAAAATAGAAAAAGGTAAGCAGAACCTAAAGTTATTAAGACAAAAGGTAGGCTTGGTTTTTCAATATCCTGAGTATCAATTATTTGAAGAAACAGTTGCAAAGGATGTTGCCTTTGGACCAAGAAATATCGGTATTCCAGAAGATCAAATTGATTCTGTAGTAGAGGAATCGTTAAAACATGTGGGTTTGGATATAAAGGAATTTGGTGAAAAAGCACCCTTTGAACTAAGTGGTGGTCAAAAGAGAAAGGTTGCCATTGCAGGTGTTTTAGCAATGAAACCCAAAATCCTAATATTGGATGAACCAACTGCTGGTCTAGATCCTAAATCAAGAGACGAACTATTGTGTTATATAAAAGAACTTCATGTAAAAGAAAAGATGACAATTATATTTGTAACACACAGTATGGAAGATGTGGCTAGGTTGGCCTCACGTTTGATTGTAATGCACAAAAGTAAAATCGTATACGATGCTACTCCAAGAGAAGTGTTTAGACACAGTGAGCATTTACAGTCTATAGGATTGGATATACCGCAGTTATCTAAATTAGTTTTCAATTTAAACTCAAAAGGTTTTGATATTGATGACACCCTCATAACATTTAATGAAATTAAAGATGCTATACTACAACAGTTAAGGGAGAAATAAATGTTACGTGATATAACAATAGGACAGCATTATCCAGCTGATTCCATTATACATAGATTAGATCCTCGAACTAAGTTAATAGGTTCGTTGTTGATGATAGTCGCTTTATTCCTTATAACACCCTTGTTTGGTTATGGCGTTGTTTTAATTGTGCTTTCAACAGTAATTCTACTATCAAAAGTACCGGTTAAATTTATTTTGAAGGGATTGAAGCCGATACTGTTTTTTATAGTAATAGCAGTTTCGATAAATATGTTTTTGACGCCTGGTCGTGTAGTATTTTCATTTTGGATACTTGAAATTACTGCAGAAGGTATTGATAGAGCTCTAATGACTTTCTTTAGATTCACTTTTTTAATCGTGACATCATCTATGGTAACTTTAACAACTTCACCAATGGCGTTGACGGATGGTATTGAGCGTTTATTGTCGCCTTTAAAAAAAGTCAAGTTTCCAGCACATGAGCTGGCAATGATGATGACAATTGCTCTTAGATTTATTCCTACACTTATTGAAGAAGCTGATAAAATTATGAAGGCTCAAATGGCAAGAGGAGCTGATTTTGAAAGCGGGAACATTTTTAAAAGAGCTAAGAACATGATTCCGTTATTGGTTCCACTATTCATCAGTGCATTTAGAAGAGCAGATGAACTGGCCATGGCCATGGAGGCTAGATGTTATCGTGGCGGTGAGGGTAGAACTAGATTAAACGTTTTAAAATATAATACCTCAGACTATATAGCACTTATCCTATCATTTATTTATGTGGTGTTGGTAGTCATTTATTTATAGGAGATCTAATGGATCAAGTCGTTAAAATGATTATAGAATATGATGGCACCAATTTTTTTGGTTGGCAAAGGCAAACCAAATCTAGAAGTGTACAAGGTGATATAGAAAGAGTTCTAAATAGGATATTCAAGAGGGAGATATCAATTGATGGTGCAGGGCGTACCGATGCTGGCGTACATGCTTATGGTCAAGTTGCAACATTTAAAACAGCCATCCCCATGCCTCTCGAGAATCTTAAACGTGCTTTGAATAATTTTTTGTCAGAAGATATAAGAATATTAAACCTTTCTTTTGAATCAGAAGAATTTCATGCTAGATATTCTGCTAAAGGAAAGACTTATGTTTATAAAGTATTAAATGCATTAGATAGAGATGTGTTCACTTCTCACTATGCCTATCATTATCCTTATGAAATAAAAGAAGAGCTGATGTTGGAAGCCATATCTTATTTAATTGGGGAACATGATTTCACCAGTTTTATGGCATCAGGGAGTTCAGCTCAAAATCCAATAAGAATTATTCATGATATCACATTAAACAAAACTGGTGATAATATTGAACTTACTTATACTGGTAATGGTTTCTTGTATAAAATGGTTAGGATTATTACAGGATATCTATTAGAAGTTGGACAAGGTAAAATTTTACCTCAAAAAACTATAGAATTATTTGAAAATCCCACTAGAAAATACACAACGAAGGTGGCACCAGCCGAAGGTTTGTACTTAAAAGAAGTTTATTATAAATAATCATAAAAAGTACTTGACTTTGACCTGCCATATACATATAATATATATGTTGAATATTGATTATAAATCCAATGCCCCGGGTTTTAATATAAAAATTTTACTAATTTATTAGGAGGAATGTCATGAAGTCTTACGTAGCGAAGCCATTGGAAATTGAAAGAAAATGGTATGTAATAGATGCGACAGATAAAACATTAGGTAGACTATCAACTGAGATAGCTACTAGATTAAGAGGTAAGCATAAGCCTATCTATACACCTCATGTTGACTGTGGTGATTTTATTATTGTTGTAAATGCAGAAAAAGTAAAAGTAACTGGTAACAAAGCGACACAAAAAGTTTATAGACACCATACAGGTTACATGGGTGGTTTAAGAGAAAGATCTTACAAGGAGATGCTTGCTAAGCACCCTGAAAGAATCATCGAGAAAGCTGTAAAAGGCATGTTACCAAAGAACTCTTTAGGTAGCCAAATGTATAGAAAATTAAAAGTTTACGCAGGTCCAGAGCATGATCATCAAGCTCAAAAGCCGGAAATGCTTGAATTATAAGGAGGAATTTAAATGAGTGGTTTAGTACAATACCGTGGTACAGGTAGAAGAAAAAAAGCTATTGCCAGAGTTAGATTAATTCCTGGTTCAGGCGAAATCTCAGTAAACGGTCAAACACTTGATCAATACTTTGATTATGCAACTTTAAGAAGAGAAGTAAAAAGACCTTTATTAGTTACTAAAACTGAAGGTAAATTTGATGCAATCATCAAAGTTGAAGGTGGCGGATACACTGGTCAAGCAGGAGCTGTTAGACATGGTATTTCAAGAGCTTTATTAGAAGTTGATTCTGATGCATATAGAGCAACTTTAAAAGCTGAAGGTTTCCTTACTAGAGATCCTAGAATGAAGGAAAGAAAGAAATACGGTCTTAAGAAAGCAAGAAAGTCACCACAATTCTCAAAGAGATAGTTGTTGGATTTATCCAAATGTACGAGAACCAGTTTTGGTTCTCGTTTTTTTCTTTTTGTAGTATCATATGATATGATGAACTAAAAGGAGGCTCATATGAATTTAACAGAATATAAAATGATCAGCTTGCCAAAACTAAATAACTTACAACCTGGTTTGGAATCCACATGCCTGAAATTGATGGAAGAAGCAGGTGAGTTGGCTCAGGTAATCGGTAAGTTTAGAGGTCTAAATGGTGAACGAGAAGTATTAGATCAACATAAATTGGTTGAAAAGATATCAGAGGAACTATTGGATGTTGCACAAGTTGCAGTTTCTATGATGTTTGTACTTGAAAATGAGTACAACATTAATATTCACGATAAACTTGATGAACATATTGAGAAGCTAATAAGAAAAGGTTATATAGCTGATAAGAAGGTGAAATAATATGATTAAAGGAACTTTTTTAATGCCTCACCCGCCTATTTTAATACCACAAGTAGGAAGAGGCGCTGAAAAAGAGTGTGAAGGTCTAATTGATGGTTTACACAAAATTGGTAAACAAATCAAGGCTATTGCTCCAGATACTATAATAGTGATTACACCTCATGGACCTGTATTTAGCGATGGGATTGCCATCGGTTATGACAATAGTTTATATGGCAATTTAGAAAAGTTTGGATATCCTAATATTTCTATATCAAAAGAGAACAATAAAATTCTAGTAGATAAGATTATTTATGAGAGCAGTCAAATTGATGTGCCATGTTTAAAACTAAATGATGACAACGCGGAGTATTTTAATATCAGTAAATCATTGGATCATGGCGTTATCGTACCTTTAGAGTTTGTAGATGAACACTATAAAGACTATAAGTTGGTTCATATTACCTATGGGTTGTTTTCAAGTCATAAACTATATGAATTTGGAAGAATCATTCAAGCTTGTTCAACTCTTGAAAATATTGTTGTAATAGCAAGTGGTGATATGTCTCATTGCTTAAAAGGTGATGGACCTTATGACTATCATCCATCAGGTGCTATTTTTGATCATAAGATTAGAAAGATTCTTGAAGAAAAAGACATACTCTCAGCTATGTTTTTTGATGAGAAGCTTCAAAATGAAGCGAGTGAATGTGGTAAAAGATCTATTGATATTATGTTAGGAACCTTAGATGGCTATGATTATGATGCAACAACATATGGTTATGATGGACCTTTTGGTGTTGGTTATCTGGCAATGGGTTTTGAAAATTTATCAATTGATGAGAACAGAAAATTCACTCATTTAATTGAGAATCAATATAAGAGCAGTAAAAGTGATAAATTATCAAAAGAAAGTCATTTTGTAAAATTAGCGAGACGGACAATTGAAAAATATTTGGGTTTGACAGATGAAATCATGTATGATTCATTACCAGCAGAAATGTTTGAAGCGAAGGCAGGTACTTTTGTATCGCTTAAGAAGCATGGTGCTTTAAGAGGATGTATTGGCACGATTGGCCCAACAGAAGATAATGTGGCTTTGGAGATAGTAGCAAATGCTGTTAAAGCAGCCTTTGAAGATCCTAGATTTCCTGAAGTTGAAGCAAGTGAGTTAGAAGATATTGAGATAACGGTAGATGTGTTATTAGAACCGGAAGCAATTGATGACATCTCTATGTTAGATACTAAAATATATGGTGTAATTGTTACCTCTGGACACAAACGCGGGCTGTTACTACCAAACTTGGAGGGGATTGATACCCCTGAGGAGCAGGTACGCATTGCATGTCATAAAGGTAGTATTTCAGAAACTGATGATTATAAGTTAGAAAGGTTTGAAGTGGTTCGATACTATTAATGTGAATGATATGTGTATAACTTAACAATATTGTGGATAACTCATAAAATTCGGTGAATAATATGTAGATGGAATGGATTTAAATTATCCACATACTCAGAGAACTGTGTGGATAGACCTTTTGAAGGGTTGAAACATAGTAATAATTAATGAAAAACAATGTGGATAACTATTCTTTAATAAAATAGTTATCCACAAAATGTTGAAAAGTTGGAGTACTCCAACTTTTTTAATTGATTAACTTTGTCAGGAAGTCTAATAGCGGTATGGATGTAAATACATGACCATATTTTGAATGTGATATTGTCTCTAACAAAACAGGTGAACTTGCCAATGAATAGACTTCAATGAGTTGTAAAGTAAAAGTAATAATGAATAATGCCACAATACATCCAAAAGCCATACCAAGGATTCTGTTTGTAATGGCGAGTGGTAGATGATCTTGTCTAGATAGGATTACAGACACTACAATAGAAAACAGAATTTTTATACAAATAAAAAGAACTAGAATGCTGATGATAGCTATCATATATTCTGTCACGACTTCCATAAATCCTCTACCATACAAAGTGCTTAAATTGGATTCGATTGTAGATTGTAATTTAGGATAACTGTGTAATACCGATCTTAGACCAGGTTCTTGTTGTATCATTTCACTTATGTTATCAGGTATTTTCAAAGTTTCAATTGAACGTCCTAATTCAGGACTGATTCTTGAAAAGGTATCATAAATTTTGTTGTGAACATTGCCGTAAAAACGAGTTTCACTAATGTAAGAAATCAATAAAGGGCTTGTCAATTTCGCAATGATAATTGCAACGACATAACCAACTAAATCCAATATTATTCTGAGAACGCCTTTTGCCAATCCCCAAAGACCGTAAAAAATAAATATTGCAATAATAATATAATCTAAATAATTCATAATATGCCTCCACAAAACAATTATATCATAGATTATAATTTTGAATGGTGGTTAAATGAATTTCTAATCACATCTTAATATTGTTGTAAGCTTTCTAGTCCTGTTATTTGCAGTTTGCAAGAAGGGATCTTCAAGTCAAAACTGTTAAAACAATATTAAATTAGAAAATAAATAGTTTCATGTGTCATAATATTGATTATAATAGGTTTTGAGGAGAGTGTTATGAAAAAAATAATAGTATTATTAGTGCTAGTGATTTCCCTGATTATTGCAGGTGTATTTGTTTTAAGAAATACAGGGAGTGACAATAAAGTTGAAAATGAAATTGATGAAGAGGTTGCAGAAGTCATTGAAATCATTGAACCTGAACCAGAAATTAGAATTAGAAGTTTTGCATCAGACATGACTCTAGAGATATCTGAAGAAGAAGTTGATTATATTAAAAACAACAATTTAATACAATTGGAATATCTAAATGGAATCTATAGATTTGTGTATCAGCATGATGAAGAACATAACCAATTAATCTGGGTTTATGAAGATCAAACCTATTTATTTAACTTCAACAAAAACCAATATTCGATTAATGGGAAAGAATCATATGCCAATGATATTCTAGTGAAAAAAGGGGACGTCGTCTATGTGTCTTTAGATGCTCTTCAAGAACAATTTAATATGAGTTATTTCTTAATAGAGGATCCATTGTTTTCATTACAAATTGATTTTAATTCTAAAGGTGATCAAACTTATCTGATCAAAGAGATGATAAATGGCATAAAAGAGCGTATGCCTGAGAAGATTACTATGACATGGGAAGCTGTATACAGTAGAAAAACTGATGTTTCTTCTTTGTATGATATGCCTGGATTAGATGTTATTTCTCCTGTTTGGTACGAAGTGATTGATAGTGAGGGACAATTAAGATTAAAAACTCAAGAGGATTATATTCAGTGGGCTATGGATAATGATTATGATTTGTGGCCGGCAGTTACCAACAGTTTTGATCCTGATATGACGCGAGATATCATCAGTTCAATTGAAGTAAGAGCAAATGTCATCAATCAACTTGTAAAAATATATTCGGAAAATGATTTTAAAGGTATAAACATCGACTTTGAAAACATTTATAAAGATGATAAAGAAAAACTGAGTCAATTTATAGCTGAATTAACTGCAGCATTTCATCGTAGTGGTATCTTGGTTTCAATAGATGTAACATTTGGTGGAGGTTCTGATAATTGGTCTAAATGTTATGATAGGAAAGTCCTTGGACAATGGGTTGACTATATAGTAGTCATGTCTTATGATGAACATTGGGGATCTTCTCCTATAAGCGGGTCGGTTGCTTCACTCAATTGGTTGGACAAGAATCTTGAGATATTAATAAGTGAAGTAGATTCAAACAAAGTAATAATGGGTATCCCGTTTTATATGCGTGTTTGGTTTGAAAGACCGCATAAAGAACTTGTCAATGAAATGAAAGTAACATCAGATGCCATTACGATGCATAAAATGGAAAGTATTTTGGCTGGTGGTGATTACAATGTATTATGGGATGAAGCGGCAGGTCAAAATTATATTAGTTTTATAGATGCTGCTGATAATGCCGTTAAGAAAGTTTGGATAGAAGATGCAGAAAGTTTAAAACTTAAAATTGAGATGGTACACAAATACAACTTAAAGGGTATTGCTTCTTGGAGAAGAGGATATGAATTGGAATCAATCTGGCCGGTATTAGAAGAAGCATTGGAAAAAGGTGAATAATGTATATTAATGTGAAAAAAATATATAGATATTTTGCACTGTTGGTTATTGGATTATCATTCTTCTTTTACGGTATTATTAATGTCGTGATAGAAGATCATAGTATGGATCAACCTACGAATGCTGAAATCATTCAACGCGCTAGAGAACTCGGGATGGTAGGTATCAATGAAGTTTACTTGGAAAAATTAGAAGAGACTGAGTAAAACGTATCCTTTCGGGCATATATAGCTTAAGGAGGGGTGACTATGGAGAGAACATTGATATTAATTAAGCCTGATGCAGTTAAAAGGCATCTGATTGGACGTATCATCAGTATATATGAGGATAATGGTTTAATTATTGAGGGGATGTATAAAAGACAACTCGACAAGGCAATTCTTGAGAAACACTATGAAGAACATGTAAATAGAGACTTTTATCCTTCGTTACTTGAATTTATGATGGAAGACGAAGTGATTGTTTTAAAAGTAGCTGGAGAGAATGCAGTTCAGGTTGTTCGAGATATAAATGGAGCAACGAACCCTAGCAAAGCACGCCCAGCTACAATCAGGTACATTTATGGAGAGAGTGTTCAGCGTAATGTCGTTCACGGATCAGCTAATTTAGAAGACGCAAAAAGAGAATTAGAAATTTGGTTTTAGCCCTATGGGGCTTTTGCTATGTAAGGAAGGTTATATGATAAGAATAAATCAGTTAAAAATAGATATTAATTATACAGAAAAAGAACTAAGAAGAAAGATAATAAAAGCTTTAAGAATTTCAGAGGAACAGTTGATTTCTTATAAATTAGTCAAACGCTCATTGGATGCCAGAAAAAAACCAAGAGTCCATTATGTATGTGTTATTGATGTAAATATTGTGAATGAGTCGATAGTGTTGTCCAAGAACAAACAACTAGTTCAGGCAAAAGAGATGGTATATGAGTACCCAACACCAATTTGTAAACCGTCTCCAATAATAGTTGGTTTTGGTCCAGCAGGATTATTTGCTGCTTATATTTTAGCGGAACTTGGATTAAAACCTGTTGTTTTCGAACGTGGAGAAGATGTAGACAGTCGAACTATGAGTGTGGAGTCATTTTGGGAAACTGGTGATTTGAATCCAAATTCAAATGTCCAGTATGGAGAAGGAGGTGCTGGTACTTTTTCAGATGGTAAATTAACTACACGTTCAAAAGACCCTAGGGCAAAAAAAGTATTGGACATATTGGTTAAACATGGTGCACCTGAAGAAATACTATATATGAATAAACCACATGTTGGCACAGATATTCTCAAAGATGTTGTAAAGAGTATGAGAGCTTATATTTTAGAAAAAGGTGGTACAGTTAATTTCAATGCATATGTAAAATCTTTCGATGTAATAGAAGGACGTATTAAAGGCATAGTGTTAGAAAATAATGAACACTATCATAGTGATCATGTTATTTTGGCAGTTGGTCATTCTGCTAGAGATACCTATGAGGTGTTGTATGACTTGGGTTTGGATATAGAACAAAAACCTTTTGCTATGGGTGTGCGTATTGAACATTTACAAGATACGATTGATCTCAATCAATATGGTATATTGGACCATCGTGAATTTTTAGGCGCATCAGATTATAAATTGACTCATAAAGCATCAAACGGTAGAAGCGTTTATTCGTTTTGTGTTTGTCCAGGTGGGATGGTTGTGGCATCCTCTTCAGAACATGGTGGTTTGGTCGTTAATGGTATGAGTGAACATGCAAGAGATCAAAAAAATATTAATAGTGCGATACTGGTTCAAATACAAGTGGAAGACTTTGAGTCAACACATCCACTTGCCGGTGTTTATTATCAAAGAAAATATGAGCAAAAGGCATTTGAATTGGGTGGTAACAATTATCACGCACCAGCTGAGACTTTAGGGTCGTTTCTTCATGGAACAGAACATCGATTAAATCGTATTATACCAAGTTATAAACCTGGTGTGAAATGGACACAAATAAAAGAATGTTTGCCAGATGTTGTTTGTAAAGCGCTCAAAGAAGGTTTAGTAGCTTTTGGTAAGAAAATTGAGGGTTTTGATGCTGCTGATGTGGTCATAACTGCTATTGAATCAAGAAGTTCTGCTCCAATTAGAATGAATAGAGACTATACAACTATGGAAAGTTCCAACATTAAAGGTTTGTATCCAATTGGAGAAGGTGCTGGTTTTGCTGGGGGAATTGTTTCTTCTGCAATTGATGGCATTAAAGTTGCTGAAATTGTTGCAACTTTTTAAAAAATACAAAAACATTGCATGATTATACGGTTTAAAACTGAAAAATACATAAAAATACACCAAATTAAAATTATTTTTGAAATTCTACATTTTTTGTGGAATTTTTTTTGTGAGTATGATATATTATTGTATAAGAATTGTCAGAAAATTTAGCGAATTAACGCTATGATTGAAATCGCTGCTTATTTAAGAAATAACAATCTATTTGTTTGAGGGGTCAGACTTAAAATATGCATACTTGTTTTTTAAAAGAAAACAAAAATGGGTATTTTTTTATAGCTTGAATTAGTGTATAATTAAGCAGTTGTTACGAAAAAGAAACAATTCGTTATTAAAGGGGAGGCTTTTATGGAAAATTTAAATCCAAAACGTGATGGTTTTACGTCCAAGTTTGGTATCATTGCTGCCGCTGCAGGTTCAGCGATTGGTCTAGGGAATATATGGAAATTCCCGTACATCGTTGGAATAAACGGTGGAGCTGCATTTATTTTAATTTATTTAGTTTGTATCGCACTTATTGGCGCACCTGTTATGTTGTCTGAGTTTCTTATTGGACGTCGTGCTCAAAAAAATGCTGTTGGTTCGTTTAAGAAATTAGCTCCAAATACACCTTGGTTCTTAACTGGGTGGATGGGTCTTGGTGCCGCGTTCATGATTTTATCATTCTATGGTGTAGTAGCAGGTTGGACTTTCTTCTATGTTGTTAAAATGATATTTGGAGCATTTAAAGATATGTCGCCAGATGCAATTGGTGGCATGTTTGGTAACTTCATTTCTGGTACAAACGACGCCGGTACTTTTGGTGAGTGGTGGCATCCAATTATGTATCAAGTAGCATTTATGGCATTAACTGCTGGTGTTATCTTGGGCGGTGTAAAGAATGGTATTGAAAAATATTCAAAAATTTTAATGCCGATGTTACTGGTAATTATTATTATCTTAGATATTAAGGCAATTTCGTTAAAGGGATCATCTGCTGGTGTTGAATTCTTATTCAAACCAGAATGGGGTGCTTTAAAACTAAGTTCTGTTCTTGATGCTTTAGGACATGCATTCTTCTCATTATCTCTTGGTATGGGTACTATGATCACTTATGGTTCTTATATTGGTAAAAAAGAGAATCTTGGTGTGACTTCGATTCAAGTAACAATAGCAGATACACTAATTGCATTATTAGCTGGATTAGCAATATTCCCTGCTGTATTTGCATTTGGAATTGAACCAGGTGTTGGACCAGGACTTGTATTTGTTACTTTACCTAATGTTTTTAATGCAATGGGTAACATAGGTCAATTATTCGGTATTATGTTCTTTGTACTTCTTGCAGTTGCTGCATTAACTTCTTCAATTTCTATCTTAGAAGTTGTGGTTGCGTACTTGTCAGAGGAAATGAACTTAGACCGTAAAAAGGCAACAATTATTTCAACAATTATTATTACGTTCATGGGTATTTTATGTTCATTATCATTAGGACCATTTACTCAAACATTCCCAATATTAGAGTTAAGTGAAGCAGAAGGTTTTGCTAGATTCTTTACTCAATATGGATTCTTTGATGCTTTAGATAAAATCTCTGCTAACTTCTTATTACCAATCGGTGGCTTGATGATTTCTGTCTTTGTTGGTTGGAAAATGAAAAATGAAGATGTTAAAGAGGAATTATCAAATAATGGCGTTCTAAGAATTGGATACTTTGTAGTATTTGATTTCTTATGTAAATTCGTTGCACCACTTGGAATCATATTTGTATTCTTATACAACTTAGGCGTTGTAAAAGCGGTGTTTACATTCTTTGGATGGGAAATATAGTTAATAAAAGCCGATGTTTTTGAACATCGGCTTTTTCTTTAAAAAAAGGCTTCCAAGTGGAAGCCTTACTTTATTTTTTGAACTTTGTGATTTCCTCACAGAAGCTACAAACATATTCTAGTACTTTATCATCTTCCGCATATTTATGGAAAGTAGGATTGACGTAATCATCAAAGTTAGTGATGCATCTAGGATTTTTACATTCGATATGTCCAATAATTTCCTCCGGTACTTCTACGGTAAACTTTTCAACTCTTTTATCATTCTTAATAATATTTACAGTGATATGTGTATCTATAAGTGATAGGATATCAAAATTGAAATCTACTTTATCTTCAATTTTGATGATATCTTTCTTTCCTAAATCTTTACTGCCAACGTTCATCAATAGAACCACTGGTGCATCAATTTTATTCAGTTTAAGCATATGGAAAACTTCAAGTCCTTTTCCTGCTTTGATATGATCAAGTACTACACCGTTTAAAATACCTTTAACCTCTAACATATGGTCCCACCTCCAATAATTTCGAAATCAATGCCATTCTTACGTATACCCCTAATTTTGATTGTTCAAAGTATACAGCACGTTTGTTATCATCTACTTCATATGAAATTTCATTAACTCTTGGTAGTGGGTGCATGATAATCATGTCGTCTTTTGCATTTTCCAATTTATCGTTTGTTAAAATATAAGAGTTCTTTAGTTTTAAATAATCTTCTTCATTAAAGAATCTTTCTTTCTGAATTCTAGTCATATATAGAATGTCAATTTGCTCAACCACTTCTTCTAAGTATCTTACTTCCTCAATTTCGATATCGTATTGATCTAGAAGTTGTCTTTTTAATGAAGACGGTAATTGTAATTCTTCAGGAGAAATTAGAATGAATTTCTTAGCGTTAAATCTTGCCATAGTTCTAATTAGTGAATGCACCGTACGACCGTATTTTAAGTCACCACAGAAAGCAATTGTATGATTTTCCAATTGGCCTTTATATACTTTTATTGTTAGTAAGTCTGTCAATGTTTGTGTTGGATGTTGGTGTCCGCCATCTCCAGCATTGATTACTGGTACTTCAGAATACATAGAAGCCAATTTAGGAGCACCTTCTTTTGGATGTCTCATTACGATAATATCTGCATAGTATCCCATAACTCTAATAGTGTCAGCGATACTTTCACCTTTTTTAGCCGAGCTTGTATTGGCATCAGCAAATCCTATTAAGTTACCACCCAATCTTAACATTGCTGAATCAAAACTAAATTTTGTCCTCGTGCTTGGTTCATAGAATAAAGAAGCTAGGATTTTGCCATTACAGATATCACTGTATTTTGAGGGGTCGTTATACATATCCTCGCCGAGTTTTACTACTTTTAAGATTTCCTCTTTAGTAAAATCTTCCGGCTCAATTAAATGTCTTATACTTGAGTGATTCATTTTATCTCCTCCTATGGATACTATCTTTGCAATAAAAAAAGTCTTTTCTACACGAAAAGACCTAGTTATCCAAAAGATATCATGCTAGACCTTTTCAACCTCTCGGGTCGAGTTAAAGGTATATATTTTATTGGCTTCATAATATCACATGACGAAATGTCTGTCAATTAAAATTTTAAACTTGACATCAATTATTAGCTATGATATTCCCGAGTTTTGCAGCAAGTTAATACGTAGTTAAGTCTGAGCCAGTCTAAATTGAGTTGGTACAGGCTTTTTTTATT
>JAEIOD010000025.1 GCA_016342415.1 Clostridiales bacterium | reverse complement strand
TCTTATAAAAGAAATCAGTCGTTTTATATTATAATAAAAAAACCTGAGATTACATGTGTATCAGGATTGACGCTTACAAATAAAAAGAAGTGTAGTAGACTATCTTTATAACAGTAGATGGTAGAAGTAAAATTTCAAAAGGTATGACTACTAAACAATGCCAGGAGTTATTAGATTATATAGAATTAGTATTTGGACTCAAGATGACTTTTTCTAGTAATTTAGATGACGTTTTATGTTCTGATTAGAATGGTGTAAATTTATTGTATACGTACGCCTCACCATGAAACGTATTATAAGTAATAATTAATAAGCATCAAATACTAACTATTGGATCTCATGTCATTGATATGAGAATTTTGCTATATATAAGAAGGCTATATATAAGAATTTAATTGTAAACAGAACGTTAGTTCGCTATAATGGTGTTAATGGATTATAAATATATAAAAGTAATTGAAATTAAGAGGAGTTATGAAAATTGTGGTAAAGAATATTGAGATGATTGCTGAATTTTATAATTATCGTGATGAATATAATATTGGTCAAGTTAAAATAAGACCTAGACGATTTAGAGTGTTATTGGATGATGACAATGAAAGAAAAGTAATTAATATTGATAGGATATTGAATATTGAAGAGGAAGGTACTAAGAATGATAGTAGGATAGTATTTCATTGTAAGAGCTTACTTAATAACTTGATGACTCAATACATCATCAAATATCAAAAGAACAATACTAAGTGGATATTGTTCAAAATGTAGCATAATATATAGTAAAGGTGGATATATGAATTTAAATGAAATAGAAGAGAATATGAGTGTAATTTGTTCAGAGTACAATTTGATAGAAGACAAGGATTATGATTTTATAAAGAAGTTTTATAAGAATGGTGATTACAATGATCCTGAATCATATTGGAGTATTGAACTTAAGATATTTTATAATGAGGATCTTGAAGTTCTTATACTGGATAGTGGTTTTAGATTGAAAGAGTATTATACTGATCAGACAAAAAAAGGTAATACGAAATGTATAGCGATTGATGCTAAGAAACAAAAGGCTCATTATATTATGATTGTGCCTGTTGCAATTTGTCCGCCACCTGATATGAAATTATGGTTATAATACTCGACTGAAATATGCAAGTAAATTTTAAGTATGAATTGAAATTAATGGCGACAATCTAATATAGATGTCGCCATTTTGTCGCCATTGAGATAATGTTGATTAGTATACTATAGTATTTATTAGTTAAAAACTTTGAAGAACATTATGGCAGTTAATCATTTCACAGAGGTTTTAGCCTATATGAGTTAAGGCTAGTTATGATTAGAAACTTCTCTGGTGGAATTAATCATTCTGTACACATCATTCTCTTGGTCAATTATTAAAGACAAATCACTTGAAATGGTTGTGAATTTTACTAGATAACAGCCATTATTTACTTTATAGTCGCATTTCTACAAAACTTTAATGTTACACACTAAATACTGATAGACTTATTTATAGGCTAAGAAGGCTTAACTTAACATAAAAGCAGATCTGTCAGTTGAAATCAAGAAAACCAATAAACGTCTTTAATACTAATAGTTTGAAGGATATTGTTAATTAGACACACCCTAGGATATGTGCAATTGACTAAAATAGTATCAAAGCGTTGCAATAACTAAAGGAGAAGCGATTTGCCTAAAAAAATATGTTTAGCACCATCATGCAATAACTTAGTTGGGATGAAAGAGAAGTATTGTGCATCATGTCAACCAGCTATGAAAGAAGAGAAACGTGAGAAGAATAGAAAATATGATCAATATGTTCGTGAAGAAGAGATTGTAAAGTTTTATCATTCTAGAGAATGGAAAAAAGTAAGAGAAGCAGTATTGATTAGAGATAATTATTTATGTCAGAATTGCATTAAGGACAATATTATTAAATCGGCTGAGATTGTTCATCATATTGTTGAAATAAAAGATGATTGGAGTAAGCGATTATCAATAAGTAATTGTAAATCACTATGCCTAAAATGTCATAATAGTATTCACTTCTAAATATTACATATATTATGATATTATGTTATTATTTAGTTGGAGGTGTTTTATGACAAAATTGTATAGGTTCATGAGTCTGAAGAGATTTAAAGAGCTAGTAGAGAAGAAGGAATTGGTACTTGTAAAACCGAGTATGTGGGAAGATCCATATGAAAGTTATATATATAAAGCGCTCCAAGATGATATAGGAAGAAGTAAAATCAAAGATTTAAATTTTGCGAGACTTGGAAAAGAAACTTATGATGATGAGTTTATTCAATTGTTTGGTGACAATTATTATGGACAATGTTGGACAGAAACAAATGACAGTGATGCAATGTGGAGAATATATTCATATGAAAACACTACAATAAGGGTTGAAGTAATGCTAGAAGATTTGAAAGAGTTAAGCAATCATGGTCCAAAAGTAATTGATGGCAAAGTTTCATATGTATCTGATATGAGTTTAGAGAAAGAAGTTGAGAAAGTCTTTTTTAAAGATCATGTAAATGCACTTAATGTATATTTGACAAAAAGAAAAGAATTTGAACACGAGAATGAACACAGAATTATGATTTTTAATCATCTTGGTTCTTCTAGTAACATTTTACCATTGGCTATTTCTAATGTTGAAACTTTTATAAAATCTGTTATGCTTCATCCGCAAGCTGCAGATGAACTGAATGAGGAAATGATTAAATATTGCAATAAAATGAATCTAAATTATATAGGAAAATCGAAGTTGTATGAAGTGAGCTTTTAGCTGATAGGGGGTATATTTCAACTTTTTAGGGAAACATAGTTGACCGCAGCCCCCAAAAAGAAAACAATTGATTTCGTTATTAAGTCTAGAAGGGGTAAATACTAAATTTTACTTTTGAGTAAGTTAAGATTGATATGGTAAATAATTAATGGCGACAATCTAATTTAGATTGTCGCCATTTTGTCGCCAGTGAAACAGTAAAGAATGATATCCATTAGTTTCAATTGGTACAAATAATACAACTTGTATTTAATGATTGTTAGTTTTTCAACGTTTTTAGACTTCATAAGTTAAGTTTAGATATAATTAAAAAATTTGTTGGTTGAAGTTAATCTTCTGCTTTTCTTAATTTCACTATGAACTTGAATAAATCGCCATCTATTTGAATCTCAGGAATACCACGTTGAAGTTTAATTAAATTTTCTGTAATAGACAAACCTAAACCACTACCTTCAGTTGTTCTAGACTCATCACCTCTTTTGAATCTTTCAAACAGTTCGTCCGGATTCATATTGAGTGGATAAGCAGAGATGTTTTTAAATACTAGGATTAAATGTGATTCATCTTCTTCAATATTAATATAAACACGACTGTTCTCTAAAGAATACTTAAATATATTAGACATCAAATTTTCTATGATTCTAAACATCAAACTGCCATCTGCAAGTACAAATCGGTGATGCTGATAATAGTTGATGCTAAAATCCAAAGAAGTATCTTCCATCTTTTCATTGAGTTCACCCAGACACTGGGTCAATAATGCTTGTAAATCAATGGTTTCAAGTTGAACAGGAATATTGCCACTATTGACTTTTGATGCTTCGAACAGATCATCTGTAAGATTTTTAAGTCTTTGAGATTTTTGATCGATAATCTCCAAATATTTTATTTTTTCATCTTCGTTTTCTGTTCTCTTCATTAAATCCACATAGGTTATGATTGAGGTCAGTGGTGTCCTGATATCATGAGAAACGTTACTGATCAGTTCAGTTCTCATACGGTCACTCTTTAACTCATTTCCAACAGCTGCTTTTAAACCATCTGTTATAGAGTTGATATCATTTGCCAGTGTCCTATAAAGGCCTTTTGAATCGGTTTTAATAATGTGCTCTAAATCACCATCTTTTATGTTTTTAACACCTGAAATGATTCTTTTAAGGTCTCTGGCCTTATGAGGTGTTGGTGTCATTCTAATTATAGTAGGCAGTTTTGATAATGTTAACATCAGAAAACCAAATAATTTTAGTAACAATTGGATTGTTAAATGTTTTTTCAGGAAGTTTCGATCATGAACATGTTTGATGATTGATAAATACAGATTCATGGTCACTAATGACACAATTAAACTTGCTGGGATCACAAAATACAAACCAAGCATGCGATAGGATTCAGCTCCGATTGAGATTAAAGACACAACTAAACATAGATATATCAAAACTCTAAGATCAAAATATAAAGAATTTTTAATCCATGGGAAGTACTCATCACTGTAATCATGAGCAAGATAGATAAATCCTATGAGTAGTCCGAATGCTAAACTGAACATGACAATAATAGAAGGTTTATAAATACCTTGTTCAGACTGCCATAGTTTAACTTGATTTTCTAAAATGGCATCATCATAACACATATAAAGTGTATCTTGAGGAAAATGTTCCAACGCGTAAATGCTATGAAAATAAGGTTCGAATTCATCAAATGAAGAAGAACTACCTTTAGAATCGAAAGTATAGAAAACCTTTCTAGAAGTAAAATCTTCCTTTTTATACTTTGGTACATTTGTCATTTTAACTTCTTCGCATTCAATGTAATACTGAATACCTTTTTGCTCTAATAAAGTCAGAATTTCCTTGTACCGTCTTAAATCTCTGTTAATTTTTTCTGCTTCGTATTCTCTTATTTCATCAGTATCTGTTTTAACAAAAGCATTCATGATTTCTGAGTCATCTGCTTCAGGTTTATTATCCATATAATCAGACTCGAAATCTTCATAATCGGATCGCAGATTCCACGGTAATTCGTATTCATCTGTAAAAACAGTATTACCTTCTAAGATATTGTCTTCACTTTTATAGACGTTGAGTATTTCAGCGAGTCTGTATATATTTGAAGTTGTTTCTTCTTTCAATTGAAAACTTTGATAATAATCTTTCTGTACCACAATCTCCATGGAATTTGTCATCTTATTGGCTAGAAAGAATAAAGAACTGACTAGACCCGCAATGATTATGATGGACAATGTGTAAATGATTCTTTTATAAATGCTTTTCGATTTTGTATCCAACACCCCACACCACCTTTAAATACTTTGGATTTTTTGGATTGATTTCAATTTTTTCTCTGATGCGACGTATATGTACTGCGACTGTATTTTCGGGTTGATAAGCAGGTTCGTTCCAGACACGTTCATAGATTTGATCGATAGAAAAAACAATACCTGCGTTAGTGAGCAATAGATTTAAAATATTGTATTCAATACGTGTGAGTTTTACGAGTTCACCATCAACAAAAACTTCTTTTGTATCATCATCAATCATCAAACCGCCAGATTGACATGTAGAGGATTTGATAGCCATGCTGCCAAGGGCAGTATAGCGCCTAAGTTGTGATCTAACTCTGGCGACTAATTCCAAAGGATTAAATGGTTTTGTCATATAATCATCAGCACCCATATTAAGGCCCATAATCTTATCCATATCCTCAGCTTTAGCCGATAACATTAAAACTGGTATATTGTATTTTTCTCTAATTTTATGAGTGGCAGTTAAGCCATCCATAAAAGGCATCATGATATCCATGATAATCAAATGGACCTTGTGATCCTCTAATAGATCAATAGCATCTTTACCGTTAAATGCTTTTATGACTTCATAACCTTCATTTTTTAAGTATATTTCTATTGCTTCAACAATAGCAACATCATCATCACAAACTAATATTTTCATTGAAATCTCCTTATTAACACTATACAAAACCCATCTTAAATTATATATGTGATTTTCTTAAGACTTTATTAACATTATAGGCCATGTTCATATAAATACCAATGGCAATTAGGGGATTCTATGATATACTATTACCTGTAAAAGGGGGAATTATTATGGAAATTAAAAGACATGAAGGTACAGGTCGAATGAGTCGTGTTGTAGAGCATAATCAAACTATTTATTTATGTGGGCAAACACATGGTGAAAAAGATGCTGATGTAAAAGAACAAACAAGAGTCTGCTTAGAAAAGGTAGAAAAACTATTAAATGAATATGGTTCTGATAAAAGACATATTCTTTCTACGACAATCTATTTAAAAGATATTTCTATGTTCCAAGATATGAATTCTGTTTGGGATGCGTGGGTAGAAGATGGATTTGAACCTGCAAGAGCCTGTGTAGAAGCTAAAATGGCAAGAGAAGATATATTAGTAGAATTATCTGTCATTGCTGCAGTGAAATAAAGATAAAATATTCCTTTGATTGTAGCCATGTTACAATTAAGAGGGATATTTTTTTCGGGAATTTCTAGTGAAGTTGAACTTCTTGGGATGAATGTTTTGGATGTTATAGACACACTTATAAGGAGGGGACTTATGTTAAGAATTGTAGAGTTTGATAAAGATAATTGGGAAGAGGCATTAGAACTAACGGTTACGAAGGAACAACAGGGATATATGCCACCAGTATCAGAATCTTTGGCAGCTGCTTATATCAAACCTTGGGATGAAGCATTAGATCCTTATTTAATTTATGATGGTGATGTGATGATTGGTACGTTTTACATATCTTATACACCTGACAGCAAAGATAACTACTGGTTGGGTGGCTTTTTTATTGATAAAAACTATCAAAGAAAAGGTTATGGTAAGAAGAGTTTGATTCAGATTGTTGATTTTATTAAAACAAAACATCTAAAAAGTGAACAACTTTATTTGACCATTGTACATTCTAATCATATTGCTAGAAAGCTCTATGAATCATTTGGATTTAAAACAGATGGTAAAGTAAATAAATACGATGAAGTCATATACTGTTTAAAATGGTAGTCTATTGATGATATAACATAATATATTTAATGTTTACTGAAAAGGAAGAGAATTGTCAGATTTCTTTCTTTTTTTGAGCCATTTTTTTGTGATAATATTGACAAAGAGCTATGAGTATGATAATCTTTATCAAGAGGTAATGATAATTATTATCAGAAAGGTGGTTCGTATGCCGTTAAATAAAGCGAAGTTAGGTCAGACTTTTCAAGTAGAAAAGATTGAAGGTAAAGATAAAATTAAAAAGTTTCTTTTTTCTTTAGGATGCTTTGAAGGTGAACAGATAACCGTGATTTCAAAATTAGCAGGAAATTACATTGTTAATATAAAAGATAGCAGATATGCCATAGATGAAAAGATGGCGAAGTCAATATTGCTTTTTTAATATGTCTTAGGGCATATTTTATTTTGACACTACCATGAGAATGATTATCAATATAACTAACTAGGAGGAACTAAATGAAGATAGCAATTGCCGGAAATCCGAATTCGGGGAAAACTACCCTGTTCAACGCTATTACTGGTAAAACAGAATTTGTTGGAAACTGGCCAGGTGTAACTGTAGATAAAAAAGAAGCAGACATCAAGAAGAAATATCGCTTATTAGATGAATCTATTAGGATTGTAGATTTGCCAGGTGCGTACTCCATTTCACCATTCACAGGTGAAGAAGTGATTACTAGAGATTATGTTATTGATGAAAAACCAGATGTTATCATTAATATAGTAGATGGTGCCAACTTAGGTAGAAGTTTATTTTTTACAACACAATTGTTAGAGCTTAATGTTCCAATGGTTATTGCTTTAAATAAGAAAGATATCATTGAAAGAAGAAAAGATGAAATAGATATGAAAGCATTTGAAAGAGTGCTTAAGTGTCCTGTGATTGAGACTGTAGCAACTAGCAATGTTGGTTTAAAAGAATTAATCCAACAAGCTATAAAAGTAAAAGAAAATCATTCACAAGAAAAAATAGAGGTTACAGGAAATTCTGATATTGATAGACAGAAGGTTGTAGATCACTTGGTTTCTCAAATATTTATAAAAAAAAGTGATTCAAGCCAAATCAGGATATCAGATAGAGTTGATAGAATTGTTGCACATAAGTGGTTGGGTATTCCAATATTCTTTTTAATTATGTGGGCAGTGTTCTCATTTTCAATTAATGGTTTAGGTGGTTTCTTATCAGGTTATTTAAATGATACATTTTTTGGTGAACTGGTACCTAACTTCTTGAATACTACATTTGAAGCTTGGAATTTACATCCACTTTTGCAAGCACTTGTGGTTGATGGTGTTATAGGCGGTGTTGGAGCGGTACTTGGTTTCCTACCACTTATTATGGTACTGTTTTTCTGTTTGGCATTATTGGAAGACAGTGGTTACATGTCTAGAATTGCAGTTGTTATGGATCGTTTTTTTAAAAAAATTGGTTTATCAGGCAAATCTATTATTCCAATGATTGTTGGATCGGGTTGTGCGATACCTGGTGTTATGGCAACAAGAACCATTGAAGATGTAAATGAAAGACGCATGACAACAATTTTAACACCGTTTGTACCATGTGGTGCTAAATTGCCAATTATTACTTTATTCACAGCAGTGTTCTTTTCAGAATACACATGGGTTGGACCGAGTATGTATGTGATTGCCATCGCAATGATTATCATAGGTGGTTTACTTCTTAAAAAGATATTTGTATGGGAAGGGAATACTGGATTTATATTGGAACTACCAGATTATAAAGTACCTAGTTTAAAACATGCAACCATTCAAATGTTTGACAAGGCAAAATCATTTATTAAAAAAGCAACAACCATTATTTTAGTTTGTAATACTGTGGTATGGTTTGCACAAACTTATAGTTTTGCATTTAAACCGATAGAAGATCAAAGTCTGAGTATATTGGCTGGGATTGGTGGTATTATTGCACCACTTTTAATACCAATTGGATTGGTAGGCTGGCAAATGGCTGCAGCCACAATTACTGGTTTTATTGCCAAAGAGAATGTAGTTGGTACACTCGCTGTCATTTTATTGGCATCAGACGAGTTATTGTATGCGGTTGATGGTCCTCTACAATTACTATTTACACCTGTTACTGCATTTGCTTTCTTGGTATTTAACTTATTTACACCACCTTGTTTTGCAGCAATTGGTGCAATGAACTCAGAACTAGGATCAAAAAAGTGGTTGGCTAAAGCACTTGGATTCCAATTGGGTATCGGTTATATGTTAGCCTTGTTAATTACTCAAATTGGAACACTTATTTACACAGGATCACCAGCACAAGGATTTGTACCAGCAATTATTATTACGGTAGTTGTAACTGTATTTGTAGTCTATTTAATTAGAACCGGGGATAAAAAGAGGGCAAATGAGAAGAGGGTGGCATAGATGTTAGCAAACATTGTTGTAGGATTCATATTACTAGT
Source organism: Clostridiales bacterium (assembly GCA_016342415.1). GTDB lineage: Bacteria > Bacillota > Clostridia > Peptostreptococcales > Acidaminobacteraceae > JABXKX01. Next base: position 79,109 of record JAEIOD010000025.1, on the reverse strand, counting down.
TGTAATCGGTGCAGCAACATACAAATCATATCAGGATATGAAGCATAATAAATGTAGTTGTGGCAGTTCTTGTTCAGATAAGAGTAAGTGTCATAAAAAAGATATCATTATGTTCAAATAATAGATCACTCCTTAGGGAGTGATTTTGTTTTATGTATTGTTGTTTGAGGTATGAATATATAGAGGTGACTTTATGAGCTATTACAGGGATTTAAAACAAATAAGTATAGAAGATTTTAAAGAAATACTAATAGATATGGATATGATTCCAAGTTGGATGATTTTAAAAGAAAATATCAATGAACAAATGGATGCCATTATAGATCAGGGCGTCTCTAATTTGGATGAATTGATAATCTCTTTAAAAACAAAGAAAAAAGTTGAGCATTTTTCTGAGAAAAGTGGCATGGCATTAGATTATCTAATTGTTCTTAGACGTATGATAAATGGGTATTTACCTAAACCCAACAAGTTCAGTGATTCAACGCTTTTTAATGAAGAGGTATTAAATAAACTGCCTTATACAACAACAAAATCACTTTATGATTGGATTATCACACCTGAACAGCGTGAAAATCTATCTTTGGAAACCGGTATTTTACTAGATGATATTTTACTTTTGAGCAAATACAGTGATGTTTCTAGGATTAGATGGGTCAATCATACCTTCGCAACAGTACTACTTCTTACGGGATATGATAGTGTGGAAATTATAGCTGCTTCTGATTACCATACGATGTATGACACCATTAAATCTTGGAATGAAAGAGAAAAATTCTATAAAGCAGTTATTAGTCAAAAAGATATGAAACGATTGGTGCTTCTTGCTAAAGAACTGGATTTTGATATTGAGTATCAGGAGGTTAAAGATGTATAAGAAAATGATGCGACATATGACTCTGATAACCTACCTGATCATGATTTTCATTAATGGTCTATCCATTATACTTCCTATAAACAACATTGGAATTGATGAAATATCAGAACTATATGATAATCTGTTTATTCCAGCAGGATTTACTTTCTCTATATGGGGACTGATTTATATTCTGTTAGGTGTTTATATAGTCTTTCAATATAAAAACATGAACTCTAAAAATGAATCGATAATTACTTCTGTGAACAAACGGTTTATTCTCACATCAATTGCAAATGTACTGTGGATTTTATGTTGGCACTACGATAAAATTCTATTATCTTTCTTTTTAATGATTATTATATTGATGTGTTTGGGATCCGTAATAATATCCCTGAATCGAGAACATGTAAGCAAAAGAGAAAACTGGTTCATCACATTACCTTTTAGTGTCTATTTTGGATGGATTACAGTTGCTACAATAACCAATGCAACCGCTCTATTTATTAGTATTGGAGTTGAAGGATTCAGCCCAATTGCGCCTGTTATTACTATTTTAATTATTATAATAGGGCTTATTATAGGACTTATTACAACTTATAAATTTAAATTAATGGGATATGGCATTGTAATCATTTGGGCCTATTTAGGTATTTTGATTAGACATATTTCAAAAATGGGATTTAACGCACTTTATCCAGAAGTGATTGTCGCTACTGTTGTTAGTATTATCATCATGATTGGTTTAGAAACGGTTTTACTGATTAGTGTTATTAAAGAGATGAAGAATGATGTAGAATAGGTGGTGGAGGTGTATTATGAAATACAAAGTAATCATTTTAGATCTAGACAATACTTTAATAGATTTTGACAAGATGGAAATCGCTAGTATAAAACATTGTTTAAAAGCGCATAATCTGCCCTTTGATGATGATAAAGTCAAAACATACATAAAGATTAACAAAACACTTTGGGAGGGATTAGAACTCGGTAAGTATCAGAAACCTGAAATCCTTACACTTAGGTTTGAAAAGTGGTTAAATGAGTTTGATCTAACAGGTAATCCCGTGTCCATGAATGAAATGTTTTTAGGAGGTATGGCAGATCATCTGACAATGATTGAAAGTGCTGATAAACTTCTGGAATATTTAAAAGATAAGTATCTAGTGGTGATGATGACCAATGGTGTGACCGCTTCACAAAACTCTAAATTAGACAAAGGACAGCTACGACACTACTTTGATCATATCATTATATCAGACGAAGTGGGATCTCATAAACCCGATATAGCCATATTTGAACATATGGAAAGCTTAATAGGACCTTTTGATAAATCGGAAATGATAATTGTAGGTGATTCTCTTACTTCGGATATGACAGGTGGCATCAATTATAATATAGATACCTGCTGGTTTAATCCAAAGGGATTAACGAGTCATCTAGATATCACACATGACATAAGACATTTAAGTGAGTTGTTTGAATTATTATAGAAAATAGAGCTTCGTCATGAAGCTTTTATTTTTTTGTGGTTTTATTTATAAAGTTGTTTTATAATAAACGTAAATAGTAAAAGAATGGATTCTATTAAAGAAAGGTTGAAATATGACTAATGAAATAAAACTATTATTAGATGATTCTAAAAATTTAGCACTAGAAAATCCTAAAAAATCATTTGCTATTGCAACAGAAGCCTTTCAATTAGCTGAATTGCATAATCTTGTGATTCAAAAGGCATATGCTTATTTTCATATGGCATATGCTTGTCGGGTGATGTCTGATTATTCTAATGGCTTAATTTATGCTTTTAAAGCTCTTGAGATTTTCAAAGCGGAAAATGACATATCCGGTATTTCCAGAATTAAAAACATAATCGGTATTATCTATTTTTATTATGGAGACTATACAAGTGCGTTAGAACATTTTATTGTATCACTAGAGTTGTTGGGAGATGATAAGGATCCGATTCGAGAATCGGCCATACTCAACAATATGGGAGAAATTTATAGAGAAGCGAGTCAACTTGATAAAGCATTGCATTATTTTAATCAAGCTCTCGTGATTTCACAGCTGAATAATCTGGAATCAAATACCTCTGCGATACTTCTAAATATTGGTGAAATTTATTTTTTACAAGAGAATGAAAGCAAATCCTCGGAATACACTTTAAATGCATATGAATTGGCAAAATCAAATAACAGTATTATTATTCAAGGTGAAGCAGAAACAAAATTGGGTCGATTGATGTTTCTTAAGAAAAAATATGATGTTGCTGAAACTTATTATAAGTCGGCTCTTGAGAAATTCGATAAAGTTAACAACAAGTATTATTTAATTGATTTGCTGATTAACTATGCGATACTTGTTGAAAGCAAAGGAGTATGTCCAAGAAAATACTTAATAGAAGCATTAGATTATGCAACGGAAGTCGGTTTGGAATCCAAGATGAGTTTGGTTTATAAAACACTTGCCGAATATTATGAAAGAATCTCTGATTATAAAACTTCTTTGACTTATTTTAAATCTCATCATTTGAAAGAAAAAGAGGTTGAAGCCAGTAATCTATCAAAAAAATTAGAAATTTTATCAATTGAATTTAAGTATATAAAAGAAAAAAATCAAACCTTCAACTGTCAGACTATGAGTATGAAATTTGAAAAAGAAATTTCTGAGTCAAAAAAAGAACTTGAAGAGATAAAAAAACAAAATGCGTCTTTGTTAGAAGTAAGCCATTTAGATGAATTGACGCAAATTTATAATCGGAGAGGTATCAGCCAAAAATTATCAGAAAGTTTGGGAAGTCATGACGAACTATTAGATGCCATTTTGATGTTTGATATTGATCATTTCAAAAAATACAATGATGCTTGTGGTCATTTACAAGGAGATCAATGTTTAGAACTCATCACTTCTAAACTGAAAACATTGCCATATAGAGATTATTTTATTGGTAGATTTGGCGGAGAGGAGTTTATATGTTACTTGAAAGTAAAATCACTTGATGAGGCGATCTCGGTGGCAGAGCATATAAGGCAAACTGTCGAGTCGCTAAAATTAAGCTATTTGAACAAAACAATAACCATAAGTATCGGTGGTAAAGTAGGGCGAATGCATAGTGACAAGATAAACGAAATCATAAATCAGACAGATCAGGCTTTATATGTAGCAAAGGACAAAGGCCGAAACAATGTTGTTATAGCTGAGTACAAATCCACCTAATGGTGGATTTGTTTGTTTCCAAATGCAATTGATATAATACTACTATGGAATTAAATAATTAGATTTGATCATGTTTGGAGGATATACTGAGAAACTAAATAGTATTAGTAGCATAATAAGGGTATAGAGTCTATAAGGCTAATATATGATTCTATAAGTCGTAAAATTTAGTAAATAGTATGAATCTTGGTATAATATAATCATTATCTTAAAAATGTGCTATCATATCTTAAGATTTGACAGCTTGATGATGAAAAAAAGAAGTGAATATACGATAAAATAGAAGTGAACAGAAAAAAAAGGACAGACTTATGAAAACATCAAAAATAATCTTTATAGCCATTCTGATTTTAATACTTGTTTTACTAGGTGCTTTATCGCTAGGTCTTTATACATCTAATGATATCAAAATTAGAACAGAGCAGATGAGCCAAATTAATAATGAAGATGTTCGGTATCATGTCATGATGATCATCAACAAATCAGATGAAACGTACTCGGATGCTTTTTTTGATGGGGTTGAATTGTCTGCAAAAGCATATAATGTTGCTGTTGAAACTATAGAAGTAGAGGAACGTGACTATTTAAACGAAGTAGTTGATCGATTAGATATGGCAATTTATTCAAAAGTAGACGGTATTATTTTACATGCGTACAACGACCCTGATATTATTGATAGAATCAATCAAGCCAGTGAAATGGGTATTCCAGTGATTAATTTGAATGAAAACCTTCATCAAAGCAAACGAATTTCTTATGTTGGAAATAATCGTTACAGCATCGGTATCAATGTAGGGAAAACGATTGCCGAATTAACAAGTGGTCGTGGTAAAATTGCTGTTGTTGATCAAATAGACTATGAGAATGATATTGTTAAGAGTACCGATTTGCTCAATTTAGGCATCAAAGATGTGGTAGATGATTATGAAAAATTAGAAATTGTTCTAACAAGACACACTGAGCAGGGTGTTTTGAGTGCTGAGACCATAGCCACTGAAATATTGGAGGATTATCCTGAGATAGATGCTATTTTCTGTACGGACAGTCAAAGTACTTTAGGTATAGTTCAAGTCTTGATTGATAGAAATCGAGTCAATGATTTTACGATAATTGGTTATGGTAACGATATGGAAATATTGGATTATATCAGACGCGGCACCGTCATTGAAGCAACCATTATTACTGATGACTTTTCAGTTGGAAAAGCTTCAATTGAAGCATTTTACAATTATAAGGAAAATGGTATTGTAAATACAGAATATCTGCCATCCGTTATAGTGGTTAATCAAGAGAATGTAAGCGCATATTTAAAAGAATCGGGGCTTGAAGATGAAGAATAAGATGAGCTCTATTCGAAATAATATGGTGTTTTTCTCAGTTTCAATCATTTTATTAATGGCACTTTTGAGTCTTTATACACTAGGCATTATGAATCGATATAAAGATCAAGTCAGTACCATGTTTGAAAATCATATTTATTTAAAAAACATTGAAAATAAGATGACTGCACTAGATGAAAATTTATTGGGGTATTTAACAACAAAGAGCTCAACAAAATTGAATGATTATTTGATTGGTGTGGATGCTTTAGAAGACGAGATTAGGGCTTTTAATGAAGATGATATTGTACATAATGAATTGTATATGAAAAATGTGTTTAATTTAATTGATCAATATCAAATAGAAGCCGATCTTGCGATTACTTTTAAGAGACAAAGAAATGTTATTGAATATTACAAACATTATGAGAAGAGTCAGAAGATTCAAGCTTTTGTATTTGAGTATATTCTTCAGATGAATAAACAGCAAATAGAAACCAATTCAATCGCATATCTTGAACTTCTTAATCAAACCAGGTTATTACAAACAACGACCAATGTGATCATACTCGATTTGATTTTATTGTCCATGTTGATTGTTTATGTTATCACATCAAATATGGTAAAACCAATCAACGCGCTATACAAATCTGCAGAAGAAATATCAGAGGGTAATTTTAAAACGGAAGATATCATCATTGATTCAGATAATGAGTACCGTATGTTAGCAGAAGCCTTTAATAAAATGAAGAACAATATCGTCCTTCATATTGATACACTGAAACTTCAAGCTGAGATGGAAGCAGAACTGAAAGATGAACATATGAAGAATTTAAAGATGACCTATTTGTTGGAACGTGCAAAACTTAGTGCTTTGCAGTCACAGATTAATCCACACTTTTTATTCAATACAATTAATGCCGGCGTTCAATTATCCGTAATTGAAAATGCGTCGAAAACAGGACATTTCCTTGAAACGATGTCCAGACTATTTAGATACAATATGAGAATGCAGCAAGATTACTGTACTTTGGAAGATGAGATTAGAAATATAAAAGATTATTACGAATTATTGAAAGTAAGATTTAGAGATAGAATTCAGTTTGAATTTTTATTAGAACCTGAAACCATGATTGTTTTAATGCCACCTATGATTTTACAGCCAATTATTGAAAACTCTTATATTCATGGATTGAGCAGTTTGGAAGAAGGCGGGAAAATAACAATTATAAGTCAAATGATGTCTGACTATGTAGAAGTCGTCATAAAAGACAATGGTGTTGGTATGAGTGAGGCAATCATTCATGAGATTATGAAAAAAAGTGAGTCGGAAAATATAGGTGTTAGAAATGTAAGAGAACGATTAGAACTTTACTACCATCAAGAGAATCTGTTTGATATTAAGAATAACGGCGGTGTAGAAGTGACAATAAAATTACCGATAGAGGTGAACGATGTATAAAGTGATGATAGCGGATGATGAATGGATTGTTCAAGAAGGAATCAAAGTAAGCCTTCAAAACCATTTTAGCAATATTGAAATTGTAGGCATGGCTTCCACAGGGCGTGAAGCCATTGAAATGAATGCAGAAAAACATCCTGATATTATTTTAATGGATATAAAAATGCCTGGTATCAATGGTATTGAAGCGATAGAAACCATCCGAAAAAGATACCATCAAACACGTTTTGTTATCATCTCTGCTTATGAGCAGTTTGAATATGCAAAACAGGCTGTTGAGTTAGGTGTATGTGATTATATCCTAAAACCGATCAATCAAGCCAAACTCATTCAGGTCATAAAAAGGGCGATGGATGATATTGACGAAGAACGAGAACAAAGAAGTCGTATGATCAAAAATCGAGAAAAACTGGAACAAGTTATGCCAGTACTGGAAAAGGGCTTTATTTATTCTCTTTTGATGAATACAGACTTTAAAAGAGAGTTGATTAAGTATCAGGATATATTTGAAATAAAAAAAGAAAAGGCTTATGTATTTGTATTGGAGTTATTTCATAAAGATGAGGATCGATTAAGTACAGAAATTAAGAATGATTTATTGTATCCGAAGATTCAAAACACGATTAAATATAAATGTCATTGTGCCATTGGTCCTATGATTATCAATAGAATAACAGTTGTAGTATTTGAAGACCATTATGATTTTGAATATGAACAGAGGGTCAAAGCTATGGCTTTAGCTGAAACGATTATTGAAACAATCAATGATTCGGATATTTCTTTAAAGATTGGTATTGGATCATGTTATTCTCTTGAGAAGACTAGAAATTCTCTCGAAGAAGCCAACTACGCACTCACTAAAATCAACTTAGAAAATGTACTTCACCACAATGATATATTTGAACAGGATATAGAAAATAATTATACTTATACTGAGATTAAAGACGATGAAATAGAAATAATTCATTTAATGGAAACGGGTCAAAAAGAAGCCTTACAAGAATCGACAAATGCATTTTTTGAAAAGTTAAGAACCAAATTTTCTCATGATACAATTGATTCAAGGAATATTATTTTGGAATTGATGGTTATGGTATTGAGTACATCTTATAGAAATAATCTTAATGAATCTGAAGTAGGATACTCCTCTTATTTAAATGAGATTAAGAGATTTGATCAAATAAATCAGCTTGAGAATTGGTGCATTCGAAAGATCAGTAGCATCTCTGATAAAATACAGAACAAGAAGAACAGCCATGTATCAAATGTTATTATTAAGGCTAGAAGTTTTATTGATGAAAACTATGCAAAAGATATTGGATTAAATGATGTCTCAAAAGAGGTTTCAATTAGTCCGCAGTATTTCAGCACTATCTTTAAAGAGGAAATGGGATTAAACTTTGTTGAATATCTAAGAAACAAGAGAGTTGAAGTCGCAAAGGAGTTGTTACGTTCCAAAGAGTATACTGTTAAGGAAATTTGTTATCAAATCGGCTATAATGATCCAAATTATTTTAGTCGGCTATTTAAAAAATTAGTAGGGGTTTCACCAACTGAATTTAAATAATGGAGAAAATGATGAAAAAGAATGATGCGATTCGAAATGATTCAATAACTTCTAAAAAGAAACAGATGATTATAGGTACGACTATAATCCTGGCTTTACTAGTGCTCACGATTGTCATACTTTTCAGTCAAAGAGAATTTGATGACGGTGTGATAAAGATAGGGTACAGTGCAGATACTTTAGTCATAGAGCGGTGGAAACGAGATCAAGAACTATTTAAAGCTAAAGCTGAAGCTGAGGATGTAGAAGTTATTTATCACAATGCCAATGAGAACAACGATATGCAGGTTAAGCAAATTGAGAGTTTGATCAAAGAAAAAGTAGATGTACTGGTTGTCATTCCTTATGATAAGGATGGCATATCAGCAGTCATCAATGAAGCGATTGAAAAAGGCATAAAAGTCATCGCTTATGATCGATTGATCAATGATGCGCCAGTAGATCTTTATTTATCTTTTGATAATCTGAAAGTGGGGGAGTTGATGGCTCTTGATCTTCTAGATATATCTCCTAAGGGGAACTATATCATCATCAATGGCTCACCAGATGATAACAACTCATCAATGTTTAATGAAGGGTACAAATCTATACTAAAACCTTATATAGAATCCGGTGCTATAAAAATTGTGAAAGAAGTATGGGCCGATGATTGGAGAGAAGCGCCTGCTTATGACGCTGTTATCGAGGTGATCAACTCGGGAGTTGAAATCCATGGTATCATTGGTGCAAATGATCATCTGGCAGACGCTGCCATAAGAGCATTATCCGAAAATGGATTGGCTGGTCAAGTGCCAGTAGCGGGTCATGATGCTGATATCTCAGCCTGTCAACGTATAGTTGAAGGGACTCAACATGTCACGATTTATAAACCGATTAAGAATCTTGCTGAATCAGCAGTTGAATATGCGATGAAACTGGCCTTAAATGAAGAGATTCTAACCAGTGATATGATTTATAACGGCTTTGATGTACCTTATATCAAATTAGATGTCATACCAGTGACACGTGATAATTTGATGGAAACTGTGATCAAAGATGGTTTTCATAAAAAAGAAGATATATACAGGGATTAATGATATTTCACTTGATTGAAAGGAAGATTATGAAAACAATTGATATCAGAAGAAGCATTAGATCTTATACAGATCAACCTGTTGAACAGGAAAAAATTGAAATGATTTTAAAAGCAGCAATGCAATCACCATCAGCAGCCAATCAAAGGCCCTGGGAGTTTGTGGTGGTTACTAATAAGGAGCTACTTAAAAAATTATCAGAATTGAGTCCGTATTCCAAGATGCTTTCAAATGCACCTGTGGCAATTGTTCTTTTGGGTAGAACAGAACGTATGGTGATTAAAGAGATGTGGACTCAGGATATGGGAGCATGTACTCAAAATTTATTACTCGAAATAGTAGAACAAGGTTTGGGTGGTGTCTGGTTAGGTGTTGCACCGAGTGAGGAACGTATGACCTTTGTTAAGGAGGTTCTTCAACTCGAGAATGTGTTCCCCTTTGCTGTTGTACCGTTTGGTTATTCAGAGAGTAGGAATCATTATATAAATCGTTATGAAATAGATAGAGTGACTTATTTAGACTAGCAGATTTTATGCTAGTATTTTTTTCATCTTAAAATAATACAGACAGGAGAACGTTTTCTTACAACAGATTAAAAATGTCCTAATAGGTCATTTTTAATTCCATGGCAGGAAAGCGTTTTTTTTCATATACTTATCTTGTCAATTAAACAAAACAAATGGAGGGGACAATGAAAAAATTATTATCAATGCTTTTAATACTTGTTATGGTTATGAGTGTGTTTGCAGGTTGTAGTAACAATGCTGATGGCGATGACGCTAAATCGGGTTCAACTGTAGATATCGGAATTGTATTACCAACGAAAGAAGAGCCAAGATGGGTTCAGGATGAAACAAGATTCAAAGATGCATTAAAAGATACAGATTACAATGTAGAGATTTTATTCTCTCAAGGTGACTCAGCTAGAGAAAAACAAAATGTTGAGACTTTAATCGCCAAAGGAATTAAAATACTAATCATCACACCTCATGATGGTGCAGCAGCTGCAGCGGCAGTTGAAGCAGCTAAAGAAGAAGGTATCACAGTTATATCTTATGATAGATTGGTAACGAATACTGATGCTGTTGATTATTATGTTACATTTAACTCTGTCTCAGTTGGTGCTGCTCAAGGTCAATACTTAGTAGATCAATTAAATGGTGCAACTGGTGAAAAATTATACTTATATGCTGGTGCAGCAACAGATAACAATGCATTCTTATTCTTCGAAGGCGCTTGGGCTGTATTACAACCTAAGATTGCTGATGGAACATTTGAAGTACAAAACTCAACTAAAGCAGTTGAATACATGAATAAAGCAACATTAACTAGAGAAGAGATGGGTGATATCATCGAGCAGATTACAACTGACTGGAAACCAGAAGTTGCAAAATCTAAAGCTGAGTCACATATTACAGCAGCACCACCAGCTGGTAATACATTTATCTTAGCTCCAAACGATGGTACTGCTAGATCAATTTATGACCAATTCTCTAAAGAAGAAGGTTTAACAATTTATGTAACAGGTCAAGATGCTGAAAAACCTTCTATCCAATATGTAATCGAAGGCAAACAATCAATGTCAGTTCTTAAAGATGTCAGAGATTTAGTAAAGGGTGCAATTGCTACTGCAATTGATACATTAGAAGGAAAGACTGTTGAGACTAACGGTTCATACGATAATGGAAAAGTGGATGTAAAAGCTAAAGACATTAAAGTTATTACTGTAACTCAAGAGAATGTTAAAGCGACAATCATCGAGTCTGGATACTATGAAGCAAGTGAATTTACAGGATTAGAATAGTATCTCATCTTTAAATTTAACACAAATAGTGATGGAGATACTTCATCACTATTTTAGTGTTATTGTTGAGAAATAAACTGATCATAGAATAGGAGTTACACATGGCAAAAAACATTTTAGAAATGAGAAATATCACAAAAGAATTTCCAGGAGTTAAAGCCCTAGATCAAGTGAATTTTCAAGTGAAAGAAGGGGAAATTCATTGCTTAGTGGGTGAAAATGGTGCTGGAAAATCAACATTGATGAAAGTATTAGGTGGTGTTTATGGATATGGCCATTACACAGGTGATATTGTTTTTGGTGGTGATGTTCAAAAATTCTCACGTATAAACGACAGTGAGCATCAAGGCATTTCAATTATATATCAAGAATTGGCTCTTGTTCCTGAAATGTCAGTCTATGAAAATATTTTTTTGGGACATGAAATAAAATCTGGTGGCGTTATTGACTGGCATCAAACTCGTGTAGAAGCAGTAAAGATGTTAGACAAGGTAAAATTAGATGTCCATCCGAATACTAAAATAATAGATTTAGGTGTGGGTAAACAGCAACTTGTTGAAATTGCAAAAGCTTTGAGTAAAGAAGTTAAACTATTGATTTTAGATGAGCCGACTGCGGCATTAAATGAAGATGATAGTGATAACTTGCTGGAGTTGATTTTGGAATTAAAGAAGCTCGGAGTTACTTGTATTATGATCTCTCATAAATTAAAGGAAGTTTTAAAAGTTGCTGATACAGTGACGATTTTAAGAGATGGTCAAACGATTTGTTCTTTAGATAAAGAAAAGAATGAAATCAATGAAAGAGATATTATTAAGTATATGGTTGGTCGTGAAATTGAAGATATTTTCCCTAAAAGAACGGACAAAAAATTTGGTGAGATTCAATTGGAAGTCAAGAATTGGACCGCTCATGATAAGAAACTAGGCAGAGATGTTGTGAAAAATGTTGATTTTAATATCCGTGCTGGAGAAATAGTCGGTATTGCGGGATTGATGGGTGCAGGAAGAACAGAATTTGCCCACAGTATATTTGGCAATTTCAAAGGTTATCAACTGGATGGTGATATTTATATTGATGATAAGAAAGTTAAATTTAAATCAACACGTCATGCAATCAAAAGCGGATTGGCATATGTATCTGAAGATAGAAAAGGCAATGGTTTAATTCTAGATCAAGATATCAAACAAAATATCACATTGGCCAACTTAAGTAAAATTGCCGATGCCAGTGTTGTGAATACTCAGGAAGAAATTCAAATAGCTGAGTCGTATAGAAAATCGTTAAATATTAAAACACCATCTATAGAACAAAAGGTAAAAAATCTGAGTGGTGGTAATCAACAGAAAGTTGCTATTGCAAAATGGTTGTTTGTTCAACCGAACATATTGATACTTGATGAACCAACAAGAGGTATTGATGTTGGGGCAAAGTATGAAATCTATACGATTATGAATGATTTGGTGTCACAAGGACTAAGTGTGATTATGATTTCATCAGAGCTTCCGGAAGTACTGGGGATGAGTGATCGTATTTATGTAATGGCTGAAGGACAAATGGTTGGAGAACTTCCAATAGAAGAAGCGACTCAGGAAAAAATCATGGAAATGGCAACGGTTTAGGAGGAAATATGTTAACTAAAAAAATCGGTAATTTAGTACCGAGTGCATTAAAGGAAAATATCAGAGAGTATGGTATGTACATTGCACTTGGATTTATAATATTAATTTTTAATTCATTAACAAATGGATTGTTCTTAACACCTAGAGTTATATCGGACCTAATTGATATGACGGGGTATATAGCGGTATTAGCAGTTGGTATGACACTGGTAATCGTCATTCGTCATATTGATTTATCGGTAGGATTTGTTGCTGGATTTCTAGGGGCTGTAGCTGCAATACTATCGTCTAGAATTGGTTTACCACTTTATCTAATTATTCCTATTGTCATGGTAATTGGAATTGTTATCGGTATGTGGAATGGATTCTTAGTGGCTAAAATGGGGGTGCCGGCTTTTGTTGTAACCCTTGCAGGTATGCTTCTATTTAGAGGTGCTCTAATCAGAATCACAAACTCTGAAACGATCTTTACTGGAAATGAAACCTTTAATGCTATTGGTAATGGTTATATTCCCGATATAGCTAGTGTAGACGGGCTTCATATCTTGTCCCTAATAATAGGTATACTTGGGATAGCATTTTTTATCTACAATGAAGTAAAGAGCAGAAATAAACAAGCCTCTTATGGTTTGCATGTTTCAGCATTACCACTGTTTATTGGAAAATTAGCATTTGTATCAATTATCATCTCATACTTCGTATGGCAACTTGCAAGTTTTAAAGGTTTCTCTTATACGATGTTAATTGTTGGTGTTGTTGTTGCAATTTATCACTTTATCACTAAGAATACGACTTTGGGTCGTCATATATATGCAGTGGGTGGTAATCCGGAAGCTGCAGAACTTTCAGGTATCAGTGTCAGTAAAATAACTTATACTGTCTTTGGTTCAATGACAATGTTGGCTGCTTTATCAGGTATTTTGTTTACAGCCAGACTACAGTCGGCAACTCCTACAGCAGGTCAACTGTTTGAATTAGATGCCATTGCAGCAGCTTATGTCGGTGGTGTATCAGCATCAGGTGGTGTTGGTAAAGTAACAGGATCGATTATAGGTGCTTTGGTTATGGCATCATTAACAAAAGGTATGGACCTTATGAACGTTGGCGTTTCATATCAATATATAATCAGAGGTCTTGTGTTGGTAGCGGCAGTTGTATTTGATGTAAAAACAAGAAATATGAGATCAAAGAAAGCTTAAGAGGTGATGATGAAGGTTAAGATTAGCAATATAAGAGTTCTAGTCCCTTTATCGTTTGCAAGTATGGTTATTTTATTAATCATACTTGGTTTTCTATCTAATTATTGGATAGAAAAAACACAAAATCTGTTTGATTTTTCAAATCATATTTCAAATTTAAATGATAGTCTTATGGTTGCAACGCAAGAAGGCAATCAATTATTGGTAAGTGACGATGAGGATTACATCAATGAAGTCAAGACTTCAATTTTTGAAATGTTTGATGAAGTGGATGCTGCAAAAGCACTTCCTATATCAGAAGATGTAAACAATAGATTAGAGCTTATAACAGCTGAAATAGAAAATTATCTCAGTAAATTCAATTATTATATTACAATTTTGGAATATGATGAAAATGCATCTTTTGCTAATGAGATAAGTCCAATTGTAGCCAATATAAAAGATGAAATAAAAATTGTAAAAGACCAAACTGAAACTCAGTTGAATCAAACTTTAAAAAGTAACAAACAAAGTACGATAATGGCCATTACGTTGGTCATTGTACTTGCTGTTGTAATCAGTATTGTGCTTATGAAATTAATGAATTCAGGTATAAAAGAGATTACAGATAAACTGAAATGTGCCTCGGATACGGGTGATTTAGCGACACGTATTCAAGTAAAACAAAAAAATGAATTTAAACAGATCGGTGATGAAATCAATGGCTTTATTCAAAGACTTCAAGAGATTGTTCAGACTGTAAAGTTATCAACTCATGAAGTGTTTCAAACGTCAGAGGATATTGATAAACAGTTAAACGGATTAAATATGAATATTACTGATGTCAATGGTACGTTGTATGAATTGCTGGCAGGCATAGAGAATGTTGAACATAACAGTACACAAGTGTTTTCAAAAGTGGATGATATTGACCATGTCATTGAAGAAGTTGTGACGTTAGCAATTAATGGACGTAAGCAATCAGACGATGCCAATAACCGTGCATTATCGATGCAGGAATCCACGATTCAGAAATATGAACATGCTAAAACTCTGTATCATTCAACCAAACAGGAAATGGATCAACTGATAGTTCAAACGTATGAAGTTGAGCAGATTTCAACATTTACAAAGGATATAATAGATATTTCCAATCAGACCAACTTATTGGCATTAAATGCTTCTATTGAAGCTGCAAGAGCAGGAGAAGCTGGTCGAGGATTTGCTGTTGTCGCTGATGAAATAAAAAAGCTTGCTGAAAATTCAAATACGTCGGCAAATCATATAAAAGTAGTGTCAGAAAATATTTTAACAACAGTACAGGATCTTGTCACGAAAGCACATGAAGTGATGAACTTTATAGAACTTAATGTGATGGAAGACTATAAAGACATGGAAGCTTTATCAGAACACTATCAAAATGATGCCAGTCAGTTTAGAAAACATTTTAGTGATGTTTCATCAGCTGTAGAAAATGTTTCAGTTGCCTCAAAAGAATTGGTCAATAATATCGGTCATATATCTGAAGGTATCAAAGAAAATGTTACTGGAATTGGTGATATCATTGAACGTGTTTCAGTGATGAGTGATGAATCACTGACGATTACTGACTTAAAAGAAACTTCAAACAGACATCTTGAACAATTGAATTCAGGGATGTCGGACTTTAATATATAATCCCCCCTTAGAAAAGACACTTGGTGTCTTTTCTTGTTTTTTACGAGATTATATTAGGTCTATTGTCTTTTCCTATAGACCGTTTTCTTGTGTATAATGTTGATATATACATAAAAATAGCTTAAACTATGACTAGACTTGATTAATCAATATCAGCAGGCTATAATATAATACTGATATAGTGTAGAAAGAGGGCTTTATGAATCCCATTTATTTAGATTATGCGGCTTCAACGCCGTTAAAAAAAGAAGTATTAGATAAGATGTTACCTTATATGACAGACTGTTATGGTAATGCCTCTAGTATTCATAGTTTTGGTAGAAAACAAAATCAAGCTGTTGATCAAAGTAGAAGGTTATTGGCTAAGCTTATTAATGGCTCATACGATGAAATATATTTTGTTTCAGGCGGTACTGAAGCAGATAATTGGGCATTAAAAGGTATAGCTGAGAGTTACCAAGAAAAAGGCAAACATATTATTGTTTCTAATATAGAACATCCTGCTGTTTTAAATACAGCAAAATCACTTGAAGATAAAGGGTATGAGGTTACATATTTAGAAGCTGATTTAAATGGATTTGTCCCATTAGAATCTTTGGAAAAGGCAATTAGAAAAGACACCATTTTAGTAAGCATCATGTTTGTAAACAATGAAATAGGTACCATTCAGGATATAAAAAATATAGGCAGATTGTGTAGAGAAAGAGAGGTTCTCTTTCATACAGATGCTGTACAGGCCTTTGGTTATATCCCTATTGATGTAAAGGACTTAAATATTGACTTAATGAGCATGTCGAGTCATAAAATTTATGGACCGACTGGTATTGGTGGGCTTTATATAAGAAAAGGCATTAAGATAAAAAGTATTCTGGAGGGTGGTGCGCAAGAGAGAAAAAGACGTGCAGGGACAAGTCATGTTTCTGGTATCGTCGGTTTTTCAGAAGCGGCTAGACTCAGATATGAAGCATTAGATGAGTTAAATCAAAAGATGGTTGACAAACGCACATACTTAAAAGAACAGTTAGACAATAATTTTGAGTTTAAAGTAAATGGACATGCAAATAGACATCCAGGTTCTTTAAATATTATGATAAATGCTATAAAAGGTGATACACTGTTAATGAACCTGGACTTAGCTGGTATTGCAGTCTCTGCAGGCTCAGCCTGTTCATCGGGCTCAGTCAATCCATCTCCCGTGCTTCTGGCAATAGGGCTTACTAAAGAAGAAGCAAAAGCATCGATTAGGATGACTATTGGAGATATGACGACATATGAGGAAATTGATTATGTTGTTGAAAAGTTAACTGAAATAGTGGAGAGGCTAAAAAAATAGTCACACAAACAATTACAGATAAAAGTAGGAGAAATCATGTTAGATAAAAATAAAGTTGTAATAGGCATGAGTGGCGGAGTCGACAGTGCGGTTGCTGCTTATGTATTAAAAGAACAAGGTTATGAAGTGATTGGTATCACAATGAAACTTTGGGAAGAAGAGGAGTCAAACTATGCAGAAGATTACGGTGGTTGTTGTAGTTTGTCTTCGGTAGAAGATGCTAGATTGGTTGCTGAAAAGCTTGGCATACCTTTTTATGTGATCAACTACAACGAACAGTTTATAGAAACGGTTGTAGATAATTTTATTGATGAGTATTTGAGTGGTCATACACCAAGTCCGTGTATCAGATGTAATAAGTACATTAAATTCGATGAGTTACTAAAAACCGCTCATAGTCTGGGTGCTTATTATGTAGCGACTGGGCATTACGGTATTGTAGGTTATAATGAAACTTTAGATCGATACACCATATCAAAATCACAGGAAAAAAGGAAAGATCAGACATATATGATGTACAGTTTGTCTCAAGACCAAATCAAACACACTTTGATGCCGTTAGGCGTATTTGAAACGAAAGAAGAAGTACGTCAAATTGCTGAAAGAGAGGATTTGATTGTAGCAAGGAAAAATGATTCACAGGAATTGTGTTTTGTTATAGATGATGATTATGCAAGATTTGTAAAAGAACATACGTTAAAGCCTATTCCTAAAGGCAAGTTTGTAGATTTAAAAGGCAATGTGTTAGGAGAACATCAAGGGATTATTTATTATACAATCGGTCAAAGAAAAGGATTGGGGATCACTTTTGGCAAACCTATGTATGTCGTGGAGATACGACCTAAAACCAATGAAGTTGTTTTAGGAGATAATGAAGACGTTTTCAAATCCGAACTTTATGCAAAAGAGGTAAACTTTATTACTTTTGATACACTAGAAGCTCCTTATAAATGTGAAGGGAAAGTAAGATACTCTTCTAAGACCTCTCCGTGTACACTTTATAAAGAAGGCAAACGAGTAAAGGTTGTCTTTGATGAACCGCAAAGAGCTGTCACCCCAGGACAAGCCGTTGTTTTTTATGATGGCGAGTTATTAGTTGGTGGGGGTGTCATTGAATAACACATAATGAGCTAAAAGTATATCTATAGGAAAAAGGTGTATTTAAAAAAAAGATTTAATTCATAATTTATGGATTGAATCTTTTTTTTGGGGTATTAGAAGATAAAGATTTAATAAAATAGTTTGATCAAAAAATAGTGTGAATTGTGTTGATTTTGTTAGCAAGTGGGTATTAACTATTTAAGGAGATATGCTTATGAAATCAAATTATAAAAGATTGGGCAGTATATTGTTAGAACATGATTTATTGAGTCAACAACAACTAGATGAAGCCTTGAGAATACAGATGGAAGAGAAGAAGAGGCTTGGTGAAGTTTTGATCAATAAAGGATATGTTACAGAATTAGACATTTTGAAAGTACTGAAATCACAGCTGAATATTGAATATGTTAAGATAAGCGACCTCGACATCACACCAGATATTCCAAATCTAATCACAGAAAAAATCGCACGCCGGTATGAATTATTACCCATTAAACTCGAGGGGTCTGTCTTAACTATTGCTATGACGGATCCTATTAACTTTTTTGCAAGAGAAGATATTGGATTGATTACGGGTTATGAGATTAAACCTGTCATGTCTTTGAGACATGAAATTGTCAGCGCTATTGATAAGTTTTATAACAGCACGGTTTCGGATGATCTTTATCAGGAACTCAATGAGAATTTTAATTTAGATGGTTATGGTGATGAGGTAGATGAGGATTCGCTTGCTGAGATCAATAATGCGCCGATTGTAAAACTTTTAAATTCTATATTGGAACAAGCTGTTAAATTAAAAGCAAGTGATATTCATATAGAACCTTTTGAGAATAATGTCAGAGTGAGATACCGTATAGATGGTGATTTAATTGAGATGTTAACACCTTCTAAAAAGGTACATTCTGCAATTGTGACGAGAATCAAAATTATGGCGCAACTCAATATTGCTGAAAAAAGAGTCCCTCAAGATGGTAAGGTTGAGATCAATGTAGATGGTAGAACTGTTGATTTAAGAATTTCAATTATATCAACCATTCATGGAGAGAAAGTTGTAATTCGTCTTTTGGATAGAAGTACAAGGGTTCATAAGAAAGAGGACATTGGATTTTCTCCAGAAAACAGAGAGGTTTTTGATAAACTTTTAAAACATCCTAATGGCATTATTTTAATGACAGGACCAACAGGAAGTGGTAAAACGACAACACTTTATGCGGCACTTATGAGTATCAATGAAATTTCAAAAAATATCATTACCATAGAAGATCCGGTGGAATATAGAATGAAGGGTATTATTCAGACTCAGATCAATAACAAGGCAAAAGTAACATTTGCATCAGGATTAAGATCCATTTTAAGACAGGACCCTGATATTATCATGATTGGTGAGATTAGAGATGGTGAAACTGCTGAAATAGCGGTTAGAGCTGCTATAACAGGCCACTTGGTTTTCAGTACTGTGCATACCAATGATACCTCAAGCACCGTTGCTAGACTCGTAGATATGGGAATTGAACCCTTCTTACTTTCCAGTTCTCTTATTGGTGTAGTGGCACAGCGTTTGGTTAAAAAAATATGCACACATTGTAAGTTTGAATACAAAGCCAATATTCAAGAATCGGAAATCTTAAGTATAGAGGTCGGTACGTCTCTGTTTTCAAGTAAAGGATGTCCACATTGCAATTATACCGGTTTTTCAGGAAGAACAGCGACGCATGAAATTCTACCGATCACAAAAAATATCAGAAGACTTATAAACAATGGTTCTACAGCAGATGATATAAAAACCGAAGCTGTTAATGAAGGCATGATTATTTTAAGAGATGATGTTAAAAGGTTGGTACTAGCTGGTGTAACATCTATTGAAGAGCTGTTGCGCATTACATTTAAAGTAGATTGATGGGAGGTGTCTTTTGGGTATATATAAATACAAAGCAATCAAACAAAATGGCGAAACCATTGAAGGTGAACTGAACTTAAAATCTGAAGTAGATGTACAAGCTTATTTAAAAGAAAAAGAATATTTTATCATTGATATTAAACCTTTGAATGACAATGAAAAGTTTAATGTTAACATTTATACCAAAGTCCACTCAAAGGATTTGTCCATATTCTGCAGGAAACTGCATGCCATGGTGGAATCCGGTTTACCTATTGTAACAGCGGTAGATATTTTAAGAGAACAAACGGTACACCGGCGTATAAAAATTGCATTAAATAAAATGTTCGAAGACTTACAAAAAGGTTTCACTTTTTCAGAGGCTTTGGGATTACAAAGAGATGTTTTTCCAGAAAATATGATATTTCTTATAGAAGCAGGTGAAACGAGTGGTTCGATTGATGCTATCTTAGACAGATTGGCAGTTGATTTTGATAAAGATGCTAAAATCAGAAGTAAAATCAAAAGTGCATTGATTTATCCAATTCTACTGATTTTCATGACAATAGCTCTGGTGACATTTATGATTATCTTTATTTTACCAAAATTTATGATTATGTTTGATCGATCGGATGTTGATTTACCGGCTATGACTCAAGGTATTGTCAATATAAGCGAATCACTAAAAAACTATTGGTATATTTACTTACTTGGAATCTTAGGGATTTATGTGCTTGTAAAAGTATTAAAAAAAGCTCCCGAGTTTAGAAAGTATATAGACAGGTTAAAACTGGAGCTTCCTGGTTTAAGAAAGTATAATCAACTTCTGATTACAACTAGGTTTACAAGAACACTTTCGACTATGTTATACAGTGGTGTACCGTTATTGAATTCTCTTGAGAATATATCAAGAGCTGTTGGAAATGTAGTTGTAGCAGAAAAAATAATGGAAGTGACTAGAGATGTTCGTAGAGGATCTGATTTGGCAACCCCTATTAAAAGAATGGACTTCTTTCCTAGAATGGTTGACAGTATGATAAATATTGGTGAAGAATCAGGTACTTTGGATGATATATTATTAAAAACGACAAGCTACTTTGATGATGAGTTGGAGACTTACATCAAAAAAATGACAACATTATTTGAACCGTTGATGATTGTAGTGATGGGGGTGGTAGTTGGGACAATTGTAATCGCGATGGTTTTACCTATGTTCGAAATTATGAATACTGTTTAGAAAGGAAGGTAAGAAATGAAATTAATAAGAACGAAAATGAATAAGAAAGGTTTCTCTTTGATTGAGCTTATAGTAGTTATAGCTATCCTTGCAATTATTGCAGCAGTAGCTATTCCTAGATTTGCAGGTATTCAAGATAGATC
The DNA here is from genome assembly GCA_016342415.1 of Clostridiales bacterium. Classification (GTDB taxonomy): domain Bacteria; phylum Bacillota; class Clostridia; order Peptostreptococcales; family Acidaminobacteraceae; genus JABXKX01. The sequence goes on along the minus strand of JAEIOD010000025.1, from coordinate 57,642 downwards.
GACTGTAAAATCAGATGCAGCTACTGCTTCTGAAATTGCAAGTAATGCAAGATTACAACATGTTGACAACAACTTGATCGTTGTAACTGGTGTTGCTGGTGCTGGAGAAATCGCATGGGATGATGATTACATGACTTATCCTACACCTCAAGGTGGTGGAGCTTTTGTTTTAGCATATGATGCTGGTACAGAATTATATGGTATTACTTGGACACCAACTACCTGTGGAGATTATAATGTAGAACAATCTGTGACTGAAAATGCTGCATTTACTATTTCCGAATAAGATATTGCTGAACTACGGTTCAGCCTTCTCTTCACTTAATAAAAGACTTATTGGGTGAAGAGAGGTGATGTTATGAATAAGAGAGGTTCAACTTTGGTCATGGCGATTTTATTGGTTGCTGTGATGTCAATATTTGCATTGGCTTTGTTTACAATTACTGTGACAGATAAAAAAATTGTGGTACAACAAGATGATAATATTCAGTCTTATTATTTAGCGAGAACAGGTGCTGATACTGTTGCTTATTATATAATGAACCATCCAGACAGACTATCGTTATTAAGTGATAAAGAATCAGCAGCAGTTGACTATGGTAATGGTAGTTATGTTGTAGAAGTAGATGAAGTAGTTGCCGGTAAAGATATTGTATTGACTTCAATCGGTACTGTCGAAGGTCAAGAAACGACCATGCAATTATCACTCACTAGAATTACAATGGATCATGCAATATTTACAGAGGATGCACTCGATGTTCATAATATGGGGTTTGTAGAGGGCAAATTAGGCTCTAATCTAACTGTCAGAGATTATGACAATCAAGGTGATCTTATCGCAGGTCGTAATCCTGATGAAACAGATGAGTATATGAATTTGACCATTCCTTCACCCATATTTCCTTCATTACCACCAGGAGATGACGTGACTGTCATTACGGATTATACTTATGATTTAGGTTCGGCAAGGATTGATATTATGGATTTAAGCAACCCTAGCGGACCCATTGTTTTTGATACGGGTGGCAGTGATTTAGAACTTGTAGTACGCCACTTTGATTTGAAAGCTGATATAGAAATAATTAATGGTGGACGTTTGATACTCTACATTGAAGAGTTTGCGAGTATAAAAAATCCTAGTGCAAGCACGAATAGTCCGGATGATTTTATTATTTATCTTGAAAAAGATGCATTTCTTACTATTGATACACCTTTTGGCGCCAACTGTCGTATCATTGGACCTGAAGCCACCGTTGCAATGGCAAGTAATTCCAGTGTATTGGGTTCTATAATTGCTGGAAGTTTTTCAGGAACAAGTAATTCTGAAATAAGATATTCCGTACCTGCTGATGGTGAGTTGGTACTGGGATTTAGAATAGTAGAATGGAAGTAGATCTTATGAATAAAAAAGGATTAACTTTAATTGAAATCATAATTTCTGTAGCGATTTTAGGGATTATTACTATATTATTTCTAAGTATCTTTTCAAATGAGCATCGTTTGATTAAAGATGCCTCTAATGATACGGAAGATTTAATTGCTGAACAAGAAGACGTAGAATTAGCACTTAGTAATCAAAGAGCTGGCTTAGCTCACGATATGGTTATTGCATTTCCTGGCAACACCATTTCTGTACCAGGTGTTACAATCGTCGAAGAAACTTTTGTGAATTTTCATCCAGGTGTTTCAGATACAGTCATAGATGTTACAGGTGTAAGTTTATCACCGAGTAGTATTGAACTAACTGAACTTGGTGAAGCCCGATTATTAGCTGAAACAGTTTATCCAACGAATGCTACAAATCAGGAGGTAGGTTGGTCAAGTAGTAATAGCAATGTAACTGTAGAAAATGGTGTTATTAGAGCAGTCATTGAAGGTAGTGCAACTATTACTGTTACCACAGACGATGGAGGGTATACGGATACTACTTTTGTCACTGTAAACGTTGTTGCTGAAGATCCAAATGATGATGCAACATTATCTCTTTTTCAATATAAAGTAGATGGTAGTGCTGTCTATATAGATGTCCCTGGATTTCCTAATGAACCGGCTAATTATGATATTCACAATATTGGCTATAATCTCATAGATGTAAGAAATGTTCCCACTGATCCTAATGCCTCTACAGTACCGCCATCAGGACAAATAAATTTTTCCAGTGGTGGTAAGTATGTTCATACGATAACAGTGACAGCAGAAGACGGCATCACAGAAAAAACTTATACAGTAACATTTTGGAAAAATTGAGGAGGCTGTTATGAAACGAGGTTTTACTCTATTTGAACTTATCGTCATTTTAGCGCTTCTTGCCATTGTAACACTTACTGGATTTACTATATTAATGACGTCTAGTAATATGTATTCTAGAAGCCAAGAAAACTCGGATCTTTACTATCAGGTCAGACTCGCTTCAGACGTTGTTAGAAATGAAATTAGAAATGCTACTGAAATAGAAATCGGTCCGAATGTAGATGATTTAGGTGCAATCAAACCCAATAATTTCATTGCAGGTTATGAGTACTTATATATAGAAAATAACATTTTGATTCATTACTCAGGAAGTGAAAAAGAGAAGACTAAAGCGATGATTACTGAACTGTCTCCTATGTTCATACTAAACTTAGTAGATAGTACAAAAAACAATACGATAACGTATACCATTGAAGGCACCATCTCTAATAGTAAAGGTAATCGTACTTATGATGTGAAAACAACGATTCATCTGAACAATATTAGAAATATGGATGGTACTAGCGGTCAATGGATTAAGTATAAAAAACCATAGAGGGGTAATGCTTATGAAGAATGATAGGAAAATTAAAAAAAAGACTTTGGTAGCTTTAGATATTGGTACTAGTCACATCAAAATAGCTTTAGGAAGATATACTAATAAGAAACTCATTATTAAAAAAACCATTACAATCGATACACCTGATAAGTGTATTTCAAATGGTAGAATTCGTGATGTTGAAGTTTTGACTAAAGTACTTGGAAAAACTTTACATGAACATAATATAAAGAATGTTTATGCCGTGATTACCATCAAAAGTTCGGGCATTATTAATCGTGAAATGATTTTACCTTATAACGAAAATGAAAAAGAAGTGGATAAAATTGTTTTCTTTGAAATGAAACAGTTCTTAACAATTAAGTTGGATGAGTACGTGACACAGTATCAAATAATTGAAGATTATTATGATGATAAGACAAGATTTATGAAAATCATGGTAACAACTCTTGAAAAAGATGTTGTAGAATCTTATTATAAACTTTTAAAAGCAGTTCATCTAAAACCGTATGCGTTGGATATACACTTTAATACAATCAATAAGTTTTTCAAGTTATACAACGATCATGTCAGTAAGTTAAATGATACGATTGCAGTGATTGATGTGGGTTATAATAGTACTGATATTTCTATCGTCTCCGGTGGTAGTTTCAAGATGAGTCGTACATTAATGATTGGATCAAATGTTTTGGAACATATGCTTCAGGAAGAGTTCAATTCAAGTTTTGATAAAGATGAGATGAGAAGACTCTTGATTAAAAAAGCTGAAGAAGTAAAAGTTCGAATGAATGATGTTTTAACCCCATTAGCTGATGAGGTTTCTAATGTCATAAGGTATTACATCTCTAGAGATATAAAAAATGAAGTGAAAAAAATATATATTACTGGCGGTATTGTGAATCAACCAGAAATAAAATATATTTTGGAAGAGAGATTGGATTTACCAACATGTAGTTTTGACAATCTTGATAGGCTTATAGTGAGTTCTGATAAAATAGACGATACATCTAGTTTCTATGCGGTGCTAGGTGCTATGGTGAGATTATAGGAGGCGCTATGAGAGATTATAATTTTTTTAGTGAGTATGTTTTTGCTCAAAGCAGTTTCAAATTCAGAAAACTTATTCTGCCAATTCTGTTTTTTGTAGTTATTGCAGCAGTTGTAGTAGCTTATATTTTCCTTGAGTTAAGAATTGGTGATAAACAAGAGACATTAGATGCACAAATTGAACTGTTGGAATCAAAAGAGGTAAGAGAAACACTACAAGCTGTTGAATCGCTTAGAGAAGAAATTGCAGTTTTAACCATACTCTATGAAGAAACAGGTATTTTTGACCTGCAAATTCAAGAAGAGTTTTCAGTAACAGAGTTTTTAACTCAGGCCATAGTAATTTCATTACCTAGAAACGTCGCTTTTTTGGATTACAGTATTGATCAAAATAGCGTTATAGTTTCAGGATTTGCAACCGCTTATGCTGATATTGCTGAATTTGAGAATAACTTGAGAGATTTGAATGTATTTTTTAATATTTTTGTAGGTAGTATTGAATATGATGAGGATATGGATTTATACACCTTTACATTAAGCATCGTGTTAGGGGGTGAAGAGAAATGAATAAAAGAGAAAAACTCTTTCTATCCGTTTTGGCACTTGTTGTGATAGTCTTTCTTTATTACTTCTTTGTCATGCAATATCAACTGGATAAAATTGATGACATTGACAGTCAAATAGCAGTCAAAGATTCAGAAATAAATGTCTATAAATTATCAAAAAACAGTTTAAAGACTTTAAATGAGTCAAAAACTAAAATGGAAGAGGATTTTGAAGCCTTCTATTCACCATTTTTAAGAAATATAGAACAGGAAGAGATCATTCTTCTGATAAATGAAATCCTGGTGAGATCGGAAGTAAATGTCAGTAGTTTTAATTTTCAAGATTTTCAATCAGGTGATTATTTAGCACTGGATTATGATCAGTTAATAGCTACTATAAATATTGATGGTAGCTATGAGGACGTCATGAGTTTGGTCAGTTCTTTCTGGAGATTTGATCATAATATTTATATTGAAAGCCTTATATTAAGTGCTGAAGAAGACTTATTAACGGGTTCAATTGATGTTGCTTTTATTCGGGTGAACAATGAGTATGCGTCAAATACTTCATTATTCCAGTGGTATAACGATGTATATTATTTAAAGGAGAACCCGTTTTCTCAAGAAGATTTCTCTTATCTGTTTAATCCCAATTATTTTTATACCGGTACGGATGTGGAATTCTATAACGAACCGTTTGAGGAGTTTTCTGATATCATAGGTCATTGGGGAGAAGAAGTGATAAACTTCTTCGGTAGAAATGGTTATATCCTAGGTGATGATGAAAACAATGTCTATCCTGATGAACCAATGACAAGACTAGATACCGTTTTACTTTTAGATTTGGTATTCAGATGGGAACTTCAACAAGATTTTATTGAACTAGAAAGCTTTAGCGATTACGATATCATAGCTGATTTAACTGATCTTGAGAAGAAAGCCCTATTGAAGGCTTATAACAGTGGCTATATATTTGGCTATGAAGACAATACACTTAGACCTTACAGCAATATAACCTATGAAGAACTAGGGTACTTAGGAGACAATCTCGTAGGGGAGAGTGACATCACCTGGAATGATGTGGCAATAAAAATAAGAGATTTATTCGGATATGAATCTATAGGTTTCAATGAACCAACAGCTCCAGCAACGAGAGCTGAGATTATATATTTCTTATCTTATATCAATGACAATTTAAGAGATTAAGTTAAAGGCACAATAAACGCATGTTTATTGTGCCTTTGATGTATCGAAATGTTTTTTCTGATTCTGAGAGTGCGGATTTATGTTTATAAATGTCTATTTATAAGCTAGGTGGATATATAACGTTGTTGGTTTGATGAAAAAACAGTTGCATGACACAATAGGGATTTAACTGTCTTAACTGATATCTTAATGAATAGCAGTTTAGGGAGGCATGTTTTATTGGCTGTTATTATGGATAGTCCATTATACTCAGATTAATGAGAATCACTTTGTCAATAATAATAATAAAACTCCTCGATTTGAGGAGTTTTTAACAACTAATTATTATAAAACAGACTATTTGAAGAAAACTGTGGATCAGATGTTAACTCGATACCTAAATTTCTCAACGTGTTTTCATTGTTAGAATGTAGGATTACAGTTGCATGTGATTCACATCCACGTAAGCTTTCCAAATGATCTAAAGCGACTTGAGCCATAGGATTAAAAGCAGCGCTGATCGATAATGCAATTAATACTTCTTCAAGATTAAGCAATGCTTTTTTATTACCAAGCGACTCTGTTTTTAGTGTCATAATCGGATTTAAAATTGCTGGAGACAATAAATGTACTTCTTCAGAGATACCAGCATGTACTTTAAGAGCGTTAATGATACAAGCAGCAGTTGCATCCATTGCCTGTCCATTTTTTCCTGTCACAATTTCACCGTTTTTTAGCTCTATTGCCATAACAGGAATTGCTAAATCGGTATCTATTTTCTTTGATAACTCTTCAGCGTAAAGGCGAGCAGGTTCAACAACAACTCTATGAGTTGGTTTTAACTGTAGATCATCCATAATCATTTTAGATCTGTTATAAGTGTCTATGCTACACTGGCCTTTTTTATACTCACATCCAGTTTTAAAGTAACGACGAATTATTTCTTGCTTTGACGCTTCTTGAATAACTTCATCATCTGTTATACCAAAACCAACACGATTTACACCCATATCAGTTGGAGATTTAAACATAGATTCTGTACCAGTGATTTTTTCGATAATGCGTTTTAACACTGGGAATGTTTCAATATCTCTATTGTAGTTCACCGTCACTTCATTGTATGCTTCTAAGTGGAATGAATCTACCATATTAACATCTTTAAGATCAACAGTAGCAGCTTCGTATGCGATATTCAAAGGATGCTTTAATGGCATATTCCAAACTGGGAAGGTTTCAAATTTAGAATATCCAACACTTCTACCAAGTTTGTTTTCATGATAAAGTTGACTAAGACATGTTGCCAATTTACCACTACCTGGTCCAGGAGCTGTTACTACTACAATCGGTTTGGTCGTTTCAACGTATGGGTTTTTACCATATCCTTCATCACTTACAATCATATCAACATCGGTAGGGTAACCTTTTGTTGAACTGTGTTTGTAGACTTTGATACCTTTGTGTTCAAGTTTGTTGATAAATACAGTTGTTGCAGGTTGATTATCAAATCGTGTAATGACTACACTGTTAATTTCCAAATCGTAACTACGTAAATCATCGATAAGTTTTAATACATCAATATCATATGATATACCAAAATCACCTCTGATTTTATTTCTTTCAATATCACCTGCATAAACACAGATAATAATTTCTAGTTCATCTTTCATTTTATGAAGCAGCTTTATTTTTGCATTCTCATCAAAACCTGGTAAACAGCGTTTTGCATGCATATCATAAATTAATTTACCGCCAAATTCCAGATAGAGTTTATCAAACTTATTAACTCTTTCTAAGATATACTTTGACTGTTCTTCTAAGTACTTCGTCGAATTAAATCCTTTTTTCATAAATGCCTCCATTGGTTTTCTTTAATTATCACATATATTAATAATTTGTCTATAGGAAATTCTCATAGAATTTTAATTGTGAGAAATTTCTATTTAGATGTTTCTTACTATTATTATTTATAGTCTATAGAAATGATATTAAACATGACTTTATGCAAAACTGTTATGGTGTGAAAGAAAAAATAGGAATAGCTGTTTATCAATTTAAATATAGTGGGGTATATGGTAATATATTCATAGGGCTAATTCTATTAAAAAAGATGTAGAATCAAGGAGGTATTATGGAAGATTATCATGGTTCTGATGCAACACAATCAAGAGGAACAGAAGTTGTAACGATGAAAGATTGGATAATAACATTACTTATAATGTTTGTTCCGATAGTCAACATTGTCATGCCGTTTGTTTGGGCGTTTGGTTCGGGGACGAATCCGAGTAAAGCAAATTTCTTTAAAGCACAAATTATTCTTGCAGTAATAGGTATTATTTTATGGTTTTTATTCTTTGGTGCTATGTTTGCTTCATTTATGAGTTACATGTATTAAATTGTATTAAAAGTGGATTTAATCGTCTACTTTTTTTATTATACTTCTGTATATTTAGATCTTAAATTCTAGTCTGAAAGGAAATAGAATGATTATTTTTATAAGAGGCAAAGCAGCGACTGGAAAGACATTCTTGGCGAATGAAATAAATTTGAAATTCAATATGGCAACAACCAGCAAAGACAGATATTTTGATGAGTTGTTACTAGAAGGTATGGCATGGCCAGATGCAAATGAAGTTGCCTATAACCGATTAGTGGATGAAATACACCAGCATATTAAATCAGAAGAAGATTTGTTGGTTGATATTGGGTTGGCACATACCCCATATTATTTGCAGTTTATATCAAAGTTGAAGTATGATGCGTCACAGGTTAAATCTTTTTTATGCATTTGTAGCGATCAAGAGGAATGGGAAAGTAGAATCAATAAAAGAATACAAAATCCTGAAAATCCAAATCAGCTTTTTAAGTCTATTGAAGAGGCAACTGACCATTATGAGAAATATGAAATATCGTTGATTGAAGGTGAGACGTTGCTTGATAGCTGTGACATAAAAGAGGAGTTAATAGAAATCATATCAAAAAAGTGTCATTTGGTTTAAGTTTCTAAGCTAGAATCGCGTTATATAATCTCAACCACTTGTTATGCAAGTGGTTTTTTGTATGGAAAGTATCACCAACATGACCCAAATGATAGACTTGACTATATTAATGGAAGTGTTATTTGATATACTTATGATATGACTCGCGGTCAGGCAATGAATATATACATGTATGGAGGCAATATGAAAACTCAAAGAGGTATAGATACTCATAATGCAATCGTTTCAGCTGCAGCTGAGTTGTTTGAAAAAAAGAGTGTCCATAAGATCACTGTATCGGATATTGTTAAGAAAGCTGGTGTGGCAAAAGGCACCTTTTATATTCACTTTGAATCAAAAGATGAGTTGGTATGGCATTTTCTTGAACATGAACTAGACAGTGCTTTTGTATGGTTTGATAAATTAATTGGGAAAGGATATGACAAAGAGTCAATTGAAGAAATCATTGATACAGGTGTGGCTTATTTGGAAAAAAGAATGTTCACCTTAAAGATGATTCATAATGTAAAATTCCATTCGTTTTTAGGTCAAAATAAAATGAAAGAACGTTTTGAAGAAGAATGGATAAATCCAATGATACTCTGGCTTGATGCTGGCAATAGAAAGGGCGTTATAACAGTAGATGATCCGAAATTTACAGCTAGATTTCTATCTATGGCTGTACATGAGATGATTGATCAAATAATTATTGGAGAATCGGAATATACATTAAGAGAATTGGGAGATAAAGTTAAACTCATGCTTCTAAAATTGATTGCTTAAAAAGGTAGAAAATGAAAAAAAATAAAATTATTTTAATGATAAGCATGATAATCTTTTTACTTGCACTTTATGCTGTAAGTCATTTAGAGATTGAATCCAATATGGAAGACATGTTACCTAGTGATAGTGAAAGTTTGATGGCAACACAATCCTTTAACAAGTACTTTGACTCATCTGATCAAGTGATGATTATCGTCACTGCTGACGAACTTTATTTAGATGATGCTCAACAAGCGTTTCATGAGACGTCAAAACAATTCTTAGAAGAGTTATCGGAAATATTAAAAAAGGAAGATTACATCAATAGCGTGATGTATAAGATTGATTTAAACGAAATTAAAGAATTTGAATGGGCATATTTAGATGCATCGGTGTATGAAAGCATAACATTTGCCATAGATCAAAACAATATACAGGCAATAGAAACCATATTAAAAGAAGTGGAGCAATCAAAACACACTATTGATAAGAATGAATATATCGTCAGTGAGACAAAAAAACATTATATGATGATGATTAAACCACTGATTGATCAGAAGAACTTCATAGAATCTAGAGAAGCTTTTTATGCAGGCGTGAACAATCACATTGATCGGTTAATACAAGAGGATCGTTATAAAACCTTAGATGTAGGTTTGACGGGCGGAGCTTTCATACAGGATTTAGAATCAGATAAAATTGCCTTTGATAGCTTATTTGAAACCTTGATAGTGACTATTTTATTGATCCTAATAGTAGTAATAGCATTCTTTGGTAGCTTGAAATTACCCGCTTTGGCAATGTATCCGCTTCTTTTAGGCACTTTGTTAGCAGGTGCCTGTGCGTATTTGATTTATGGCTCCATCAATATGTTTTCTATATCATTTGCGTTATTGCTCATGGGTTTAGGTATAGATTTTGCAGTACATATACTTGCAAGATATCAAGAAGAAAAGTTAAACGGTAAAAGTTTAGATGATGCGGTAATGATTGCAAAAAAATCAACTGGGAGCTCTATAGTTATAGGGGCAATTACCACAGCAATAGCTTTTGGATCCTTTTCAATTGCTAAATTTAAAGCCTTTGAACAGATGGGGATTATCTCAGCAATTGGTTTGATTTGTTTGTGTCTGGTTATGCTCATATTGATACCTGTTTTAGTTCGGTTATTTGACAAATCAAGCAGCAAAATCAGAACAAAAAGAATGTTTGCATGGTTAGAACATTATACCAATTGGATAAGCAAACATGGTAAATTGGTTGTCATAACAATCTTACTAATCTGTATAGGATTATTTAGCACTGTGATGGATACAAAAATGGAAACCGAGTTATCCGCGATTTATCCTGATGATTTACCAAGTTTAGAATGGGTAGAGGTTGTCGAAGAAGCTTTTAATCATAATATCAACTCTTTGAGTTTGTATGTGGATGACTTTGAGTCGTTGGTAAGAGTTGTTGATGAACTGAAAAACAGAGAGGATATAAAGAATGTGGATTCACTCCTTGATTATCTACCGAGTCATATGACTAAAAAGCTGACTGTTGTTTCGAGATTAGACGATTACTTGAAGACTTATGGTATGGATTTATTTACAGAGTATCAGTTGAAGGAAATGACAATTAATGACCTTCCAAAAGAAATCAAAAATAATTATATTGGAAAAGAAGGTAAGTTAAGGTTGGAAGTTGTTCCGAATATTGATATTTACAATCAAAAGGATTATGAAGTTCTAATGGCTGCTATTAAAGAAATAGCCGGTAGGCAACCTGTTGGCATACCAACTATTATGAATGAAGTTACACTGCTTGTAAAAGAGGATATGATCAAAATAAGCATCGTCTGTTTAATAATTGTGTTTGTTGTGGCTTGGATTGCTTTTAAAAAAATGAAGTATGCGATGTTAACAGTCTTACCTCTTATTTTAACTTTGTATTTTACATTAGGTATTTTACCTTTATTAAAGATTCAAATCAATGTTTTTAGTATTGCTGCTTTTCCATTGATTATAGGTATTGGTATTGACAGTGCCATACACCTAATCCACAGATTGGAAGATGATAGTGAACTGCTACTAAGTCAAAAGGTTTCTAATACAGGAAAGGCCATTATACTGACTGCTCTGACTTCAATTATAGGATTTGGAAGTTTAGCGAATATCAATCACCCTGGCATGAGTAATTTAGGTTTAACGGTTGTTGTAGGTATGGCTATGAGTATTGTCTTTACCTTAACGGTGATTCCGATGGGATATGCATTTCTGAATAAGTAATAATTTGTAGCGATGTCTGAGTGAATCTCACTTTAGATGTCGCTTTTTCTTAAGAAAGTATAAACAACAATTAAACAATTATAAAAGAACTTTACAGATTTCAAGTCTAGGTATAATATAAAGATGTAATCAGCACTCGAAGTTGTAGAGTGCTAACAGAAAGGAGATTATTATGAAATTAGTACCGTACAGAGGGTTGGAAGTGGATAAGTCGTTTAATGAAGTATTTTCTATGATGGATGAATTATTTAATAATAGTCTAACTCAAAACGAAAGAAAAACCACATTTAAACTGGATGTTTTAGACAATGATAAGGAATACATTATTGAAGGTGAATTACCGGGTATTCAAAGAGAAAACATACACATAAACTTTGAAAACAACTTACTTAAGATTTCAGTTGAAGAAAAAAATGAGGAAACAATAGAAGAAAAGAATTATATTCACAGAGAAAGAAAAGTTGTTTCAATGGAAAGAGTTCTAAAATTCAAGGATATCAATTCAGATGCAATAGAAGCCAAATTAGAACACGGTATTTTAACCGTTAAATTACCAAAACAAGAAGTGATTGATACAAAAAAGAAGATAGAAATCCAATAACATTTGATATGAAAGGAGTTATCAATGGATAAAACCCAAAAGCAGAATCAACGTATGAACAGATTTGTACTGTATATGATCACCATTTCAATATTCTTAGGAACAATGGTTGGTTCACTTGTCCATTGATGGCTTACTACATAAAATAAGTATCACAAAACTGTGGTACTTTTTTTTTTACCTGTGTATAATGAGGTGAGAAAGGAGGCATATATGAAAATTGCAATAGTAGCTGATAGTACTGCTGTTATGGGTGATGTAACTGACAAAGATTTGTATTCCATTCCACTAAAAATTATATTCGATCAAAAAAGCTTTGAAGATGGTATTGATTTATCACAAAATGATTTTTTTGAATTACTAGAAACATCGTCAGAATTACCCACCACATCTCAGCCGGCAATAGGTGAAGTGGAAGTTGTTTTTAAGGACTTATTAAAATCTTATGATCATGTTATATATATCACACTTTCATCTAAAATCAGTGGTACATATGATTCTGGCATGATGGCCAGAGGGTTAGTCGATGAATCAAGAGTAACAGTAATAGATTCTCTTAGTACATCGATTATTCAAAAATTAATGGTTATAGATGCGCTAAAAATGGTTAAAGAAAAAAAGTCGATTGAAGATATTATAACTCATCTGGAAGTTTTAAAACAAAGTTTCGAAATCTATCTGGTTGTTGATGATTTGAAACACTTGTTTAGAACGGGTAGAGTGAGTCAAACTTCAGCATCCATCGGAAGTATGCTTAAGATAAAACCAATTCTTAAGTTTATTGATGGACAGATTGATTTATACAAAAAAGTAAGAAGTGTAAAAAAAGCACATCAAACCCTTGTAGATTTAGTATTTGAAGCAGATTTACAAAAGGGTGATTACTTGATGATTGCTCATGCTCATGGTATTGAATATGCTGAAGCACTTCAAAAAGAATTACAGATTAAATATCCAGAAATAATTGTTGGTATCAATGCGTTATCACCAGTTATTAGTGTGCACACTGGACCTAAAACCATAGGAGTCGGTTGGGCAAAATTATAAAATGAATTTCCTTATTAATTTAAGGAAATTTTTTTCTTGATTTTTTTTTCATCTATGATATAGTTTTAAAGAATGCATACGAAAGAGGTGTACTATGTCTGGCTTATCAGGTAGTGGTTGCGAAGTTGTGATACCGGAATCGGAACTAAAACCAATTAGAGAAATTGAAAAAAGTATTATAAAAAAATATAGAAAACAATTATGGTCTCCATTTATAAAAGCAATTAAGAATTATGATTTGATTGAATCTGGAGATAAAATTGCCATTGCCATTTCAGGTGGTAAAGACAGTTTGCTTTTGGCAAAACTGTTCCAAGAACTGCAAAAACATGGTCTAAAGAATTTTGAATTGGAATTCATTTGTATGGATCCCGGTTTTAATGAAATTAACAGAAGACAATTAGAAGAAAATTGTGCACATCTAGAAATTCCTATTAAGATTTTTAATAAAGAAGTTTTTAGAGTAGTTGATGAGATTGCCAATGATTATCCTTGTTACTTATGTGCAAGAATGAGAAGAGGGGCGCTTTATGCTTATGCAAAGGAACTTGGTTGTAACAAGGTGGCTTTAGGGCATCATTTTGATGATACTATTGAAACCATTATGATGAATGTATTATGCTCTGGTCAGTACAAAACAATGATGCCAAAACTGAAATCAACGAACTTTGATGATATGGAGCTGATTAGACCGATGTATTTGATTAAAGAAAATGACATTAAGAGGTTTTCTTCAACCAATGGATTAAATCCAATGAACTGTGGATGTGTTGTTGCAGCTAAGAAAACATCGTCTAAGCGAGCAGAAGTTAAAGCTTTGATTGAAACATTAGGGAAGACTTTTGACAATGTGGATAAGAATATATTCAATTCCTCTAATTGTGTTCATACTGATGCGATTTTAGGTTGGAAAACTGAAGAGGGTAGATTTACATTTTTAGATGAATATGATCAATAGTATACAGTGCTGTGCACTGTATTTTTTTTTGTCTTTTTACATGATATACTGTAGATAAGGTTGGTGGTGTTATGAAAATATTCTATAATAACAAACAAATTGACGTGGATGAAAACTGCACGATACGTGAAGCAGTAACGCTTATGGAAGATATAGAACATAAAGCAGTTTGGTTGAATGGGGAGCATGTGGCTTTATCTGATTTTAATTTGAAATTAGAACCGGAGGACCGTTTGAAAATTGTTAGAATACGTGGTGGTGGATAAAAAAACATCCAGCTAAACTGGATGTCTCATTAATGTATAAATTCCATTATGGATTCAATAATTAGGTATTCTTGTTCCTCGGGTGTTAGAGTGGCAGGGAGATCTTTTTTTTGTTTACCATAAGTCCCCATCTGAGCATGATTACCACCATCTATTGTGATATACATCGTATCTTCTGGTAGAAATGCTTTTGTCTCTTTATAAGTATCTAAATCTATCAATCCGTCTAGATTGCCTAAAATAGATAAAACTTCCATATCAGTATTAGAAAAATCATGTTTTTCCTGAGGATACGAAGCCAAAAGAATTAAACCAGAAATGGTTTCTTGATTTTCATAAGCATATTGAGCAGCCATAACACCACCTAAAGAATGTCCCATAATATACCATTGATTAATGGTATTGTTTTCTTCAATGATTTCAGATGCTTTATTTTTACCGAAGATGGCTAAATCAAGTGGCATTTTTGCTATGAAAGTAGAATAACCCTGATCGGCTAAATCTCTCATAAGTGGTGCGTAGGCTTCGTGCTCCACTTTACCACCTGGGTACATAATAATACCAATTTCATTATGACTAATTGGTATAAAACTGATGTAGTCATCTGAATAAAATTTTAGAGTGTCAGTAGATTCAAGTGCATTCAGTGCATTGTCTGTAGCTTTGTAACTGCTGTTAAATAGTAGGTTAAATACCAATAATAGAAAAATAATTGGTATTACAATTAATAATTTACGTTTCATTGAGCTCCTTTATGCAAGATGCTGCCCCATTATAACTCCCATAAGTGATGCCATCATTAATCCTCTTGTCCAACCACTAGAGTCGCCTAAACAATAAAGATTTTTTATACTTGTTTCAAAATCATCATTTAAGATTATTTTATTACTGTAAAACTTGACTTCAGGACCGTATAATAAGGTCTCTGGACTTGCAAAGCCTGGAACTACTGAATCAAGTGCAGCAATAAAGTTTAGGATGTTTGTCATCGGTCTATATGGGATGGCAGATGTTAAATCACCAGCTACAGCATCAACAAGAGTTGGTTCTACATTAGATCTTAAAAGTTCTTTATCCCAAGTTCTTTTTCCATCCAAAATATCTCCGTAACGCTGTACTAATATTTTACCATTTCCTAGCATATTTACAAGCTCGGAAACTTTTTTGCCATATTCAATTGGCTGATTAAACGGTGCACAAAAATTGTGAGAACTCAAGATTGCGAGATTTGTATTACTTGATTTTCTTTCTTTATATGAATGACCATTTACCACTGCCAAATCGTTATCATAATTTTCCTGGCTTACAAATCCACCAGGATTTTGACAAAAAGTACGAACTTTATCTCTAAATGGGTCGACATAACCAATTAATTTTGATTCATAAAGAACATTATTAACTTCTTCCATGATTTCATTTCTAACTTCAACTCTTACACCAATATCAACAGTACCAGCTCTATGGTCAATATCATGGTTGACACAAAGAGATTTTAACCAATCAGCACCTTTACGGCCTGTTGCAATAACAACTTTTTCTCCTGTGATCGTTTTAATTTCTTTTGTTTTAAGGTTTTCTTTTATGACACCTTTAACAAGTTGATTCTCAATAATAATATCTTTTGCTTTGGCGTGAAACTCTATTTCTACACCGTTTTCAAGTAAGTATTCTTGTATTTTAAAATAGATTTCTTGAGCTTTTTCTGTTCCAAGATGACGAATAGGACAATCTACTAATTTTAATCCACCTTGTATGGCTTGTTTTCTAATACCTTTGATCGCTTCATTGTTCTCAATACCTTCTATGTGATCATCTGCGCCAAATTCCAAGTAGATTTGATCGGTGTATTGAATGTATTTTTGAACCTTTTCTCTTCCAATGAACTCAGGCAAGTCACCACCGACTTCATAACTTAAAGAAAGTTTTCCATCGGAAAATGCGCCAGCACCCGAAAAACCAGTTGTGATATGACAATATGGTTTACAGTTAACACAGACTCTTGTTTCTTCTTTAGGACAGTGTCTTTTTTGAACAGCGGTTCCTTTTTCTAAAAGCATGATTTTTTTTGAGCTGTCTTTTTTAATCATTTCAAGTGCGGTAAATATACCTGCTGGACCAGCACCTACAATAACGACATCATAATGCATTTTTTTCCTCCTCATGCTTATAGGTAGATTATTTAAGGTAATCTTGTAGAGACATCCAATCCATATTATCGGAAATATATAAGCGAATATTTATTAGTGATATAATAAAAAAATTCGTGTACACTCACAGTGTACCGTATGTTATTTTCTATATCAATGATTATGTTCGTGTTTTTGTTGTGTAGTTTCTACCAAATTAACTGCAGAATTAACATGAAAACTGCTTTTATGCCTATAATATATTACTGAATGGGGGATTTATGTAAAAGATAATAATTGTTGAAGATGAAACATAAGTCCGATGTGGCATTATAGAATAATTAGATTTCATCACTTTGGGATTTAAATTGGTCGGTGAAGCCGATAATGGTGTAGAAGCTTTGGAGATTATAGATAAAGAAAACCTAGACTTAGCGCCGATTGATATCAAAATGTCTTATATGGATGGTATTTATTTGTCTCAAATTACATATAATCAGTATCTGGTAGTGAAGTTATCATTCTATCTGCCCGTGATAAGTATAATTTATCACAAGGTCATTAGGTATTGTATGTTCGATTATACTTTAAATCAGTGTCATCTAAAGAGATTGTGACATTACTACAAAAGAGAAAAATACTTATTGATGAAAAGTGTTTCTAAAAAACGAAATTTAGATATTTCAGAAGTTATTTTAGCAAATCTCAACCGATTATTAGAATTAGATATTTAAAATGTATTTATATTAGAAAATATGAAATGGTGATTAGAAGGTGAGTTAAAGAGGTTTGATCTTTAAATTGGTATAAATTACTTTTAAAGTAGGATGTTAGAATAACAGTGTACATTTTTTTTGCAAGTTTAATTTTTTAAGAATTCATCTATACCAAGAGGTCAAAAAATTTCTAGAATTGAACTAATTGTAACTCAAGTTACTGTATGTGCACTAAAATAGTGTATAATAAAGGTATAAATGAAAACAGTAAAGGAGATAACGATATGTTAGATAAAAAAGAAAAAGAATTATTTCAACAAGAAATAGGTTTTGTTCCTCCAGGAGTCATGGTATCAGAAAACTTTGGCGAAGAATTTCAAAAGACAATTTCAAGTTACCACCATCAAATATGGGGTGAAGGTGTTATTCCACTAAAATATAGATATATGATAGCACTTGCTACTGCGATATTTGATGACAATGAACAACGTGCTAAATTGGAAATGAGAAAAGCCATTCAAGAAGGGGCTACTAAAGCTGAACTTCTAGAAGTCATCAAACAGCAAGTCTGGATGAAAGGTGCTCCGACAATCTTACAAGTAGCACCACTTATTCAGATCATTAATAAAAAGTTTCCAGAGTAATACATCTATCCCTTGGATGTATTAAGCATGCCGCTCACCAATTTTGGTGAGTGGCTTTTATGTGTATCGATGGCATTTTCGGGTATCAAATGATTGAGGTGATGATTGAATGATCAAATATAAAGTTTTGCTAATCAATGTATTTGAAGAAATTGTGAATAGGATTTCAGAAGAATTATGTGACGACTATATTGTAATCACTATGGAGACCGATGGTGACTACCTTGAAGAGGTGCATCAAATTAAACCTGATGTTATTTTATTAGCGGTTAATATGCCTGATATATATGGTTTTGAGGTGTGTGAACAATTAAAACAAGATCCTATGACCATTCAGATTCCAATTTTATTGATTTCTACATTTGAGGATAATTTTGATGTGGCTCATGGTTTAGAACTTGGTGCTGTTGATTATATTAGATTACCTTTTGAACCTGCTGTTTTGAAAAGACGCATTCGAACATATATGAGATTACACTCACAAAATTACTTTTTAGAAGCAGAAGTCAAATCAAGAATGTTATCCTTAGATAAAGCGTATCAGGAACTATTAAGCCTGTTGAGTCAACTCGTTGAATATAGAGATTATGCGTTAAGTCAACATGTTTTTAGGGTAGGAGAATATGCATATGTCATAGGAAAAGATCTGGGATTTGATGATGAGAATGCCACGAGGTTGAAACTCGCCGCTCAGTTACATGATATTGGTAAGATTGCTATAACAGATGGGATATTATTGAAAAAAGGTAAACTTAATTTTGAAGAATGGCAAGGAATGACACATCATGCTTTTATTGGTGGTAAGCTGATTGAACGTTATGAAAGTGATCTCCTGGTCTTAGCTAAGAGAATAGCAGAACAGCACCACGAATGGTACAATGGTGAAGGTTATCCTAATAATCTACTTGGTGAGGAAATTTGCTTAGAAGCCCGTATCGTTTCGATTTGTGATGTATTTGATGCCCTCATGAACGATCGTATATACAGAGAAGCTTGGTCATATAATCATATTATAGATTATATTAGGAAGCAGAGTGATGGACAGTTTGACCCAAAGATTGTCGATTCTTTTATCAACAACCTGGATAAATTACTTGATATAAACAAAGAGTTATCGGATGATGAAAAACTGGAGTAGAATTCACTTGATACAGAAATGGAATTTCATTTGTAAAAACATCAGGATAATGTAAAGTGATTTCTTTACATTATCTTTTATTTTGTATATGATACCTCATGGAGGATACTTATGGAACTCGGTAAATTTAAAGATAAATTAATAGAATCACTTTTTGGTAATCTTTTGATGTTTGGACTCAATTTATTGTTACCGATGGTTGTGAGTAGAATATATGGCGTTGATATTTTTGGTAGTTATGTTTATGGTATTACAATAGTTTCTATGGCACTTTTACTAGCCAATTTAGGTATGGATGTCGGACTTCTGTACTTTATCCCCAAAACAGGTAAAAAGTATGTAAGCGCCTGTTTCATAGTGAATATCTGTACCAGTGCAATTACTGTTTTGATATTGTTTTTATATATGCCAAGTAGCATATCACCTTACTTAGGGCTGGTTTGGTTGTTATCTGCAGAACAATTGTTTTTTAGTATTTATAGAGCAAGGCATCATATCAGAGATTTCTTTTTAATCAAATCACTGATTGGTATCGGTGGGGTGATGTTAATATCATATATCCTATTTGAACTCTTTGGTGCAAATGAAATAAACATAATTATTGCGACGTATATCACAGCGATTTTCTCAAATATAATATACATGACTCAATCGAAAGATATGTTTGGAAAAATTGAAATGCATATGGAGTTTATCAGTTACTCAGTTACTATAATACTTGGTGGTGTGATGTCTCTTTTAATTGCTTATATTGATATTGTTATGATTGAGGCCATGATGACAAAATCTGATGTAGCGTTATATAAAGTTGGTACTGAACTGGCTCAAATACCATCTATATTTCTTAGAATAGTCAACACGGTCTTTCCACCACTGATCTCGAAACTTTATCATGAAGGCAAAGTGGATGAAGTAAGAAGATTATATGAAAAGTTAACACGGTATTTGTTTCTTGTTTCAAGTATGGTGATTATTTGTATTCTCTTTTTCTGGAAACCATTACTTGGATTATATGGACCTGAGTATTTAGATGCTAAAATGGTTTTAATCTATAGAGGGATTGGACAACTTGTAAATGCCAGTGTTGGTAGTGTCTGGTATATTGTTTTGATGACAGGACATCCTAAAATAAGATTTGTTTCAATTTTAATATCTGCTGTTATGAATATTACCTTAAATTATTTGTTAATTCCTACAATGGGAATAGATGGTGCTGCACTTGCTAGTATGGTATCGACAGTGTTTATCAATATACTAGGATTCTTTGTAGTAAAAAAAATACTGAAGTCAAAAGTGTACTATATAATTTAGGAGTATATATGTGGAACTTTTCAAACGGATGTTTGTAAGGTTCTTTTTTTGATTATACATATTCTGTCATATAAATCTCGTGTATAATGAAAGAAAAGAAGGAGGTCTTATGAATATTATTCCAAAACCTAGTGGTTTGATTATAAAAGACGGATTGTTTTCTATAACAAATAGCACGAAAATTTCTGTGAAACCAGATACTGAATCCATATTTATTGCAAATGTTCTAAAAGCACATTGTAAAGAGTATTTGGGCTTCTCATTAGATATAACCAATCATGAGTTAGGTATTATCTTTAGATTGGAATCTAGTATCCAAAATGATTATGAAATGACAATTGAAACAGAAATAATTACCATCAGCTCTAAAACACATGAAGGTCTGTTTCATGGTTTGCAAACATTGAAACAATTAATTGTAGAGTATAAAAGACATTTACCATGTTTAGAAATTAAAGATACTCCCGAGTTTTTAGATAGAGGTTTTTATCATGATGTCACAAGAGGCAAAGTACCAACTATAGAGACGCTAAAAGAACTCGCTGATTTAGCAGCAAGTTATAAGTTAAACCAATTGCAATTGTATGTAGAGCATACCTATTTGTATAAAAATCAAAGTGAAGTTTGGACTTGTACAGATCCTCTCACTGCAGAAGAAATTATGATGCTGGATGATTACTGTGCAAAACGATATATAGAATTGGTCCCTTCAATTTCAACTTTTGGTCATTTGTATGAAGCTTTGATATCAGAAAGTTATTCATCCCTATGCGAATTAGATGTGGTAGAATCACACTTTAGTTGGGTGGATAGAATGGATCATCATACCCTAGATGTCTCAAATGAAAAGAGTATTCTATTTGTTAAAGAGATGATTGATGAATTTATCCCGCTTTTTAGGAGTAATAAATTTAATATCTGTGCAGATGAGACCTTTGATTTAGGTAAAGGTAAAAATAAAACATCAGCGGATAAAATAGGTACCGGTAAACTGTATGTTGACTTTCTAGTTCAAATTATTAAGCATGTTAAAACATATGATAAAGAGGTTATGTTTTGGGGAGATATTATCATTAAATATCCAGAACATATTGATGCATTGCCTAAGGATTTAATTTGTTTGAATTGGTGGTACTGGTTAAATTATGATGAGGATAAAGTAAAGATTATTCATGATCATGGATTTGATCAATATATTTGTCCAGGAGTCAATGGATGGAATAAACTTATGAATGATCACCAGATGGCTTATGACAATATAAAAATGATGGTGAGTTTTGGTAGGAAATATCATGCCAGAGGCATCCTCAATACGGATTGGGGAGATTATGGTCATATGAATTTTTTATCAAATTCTATCCCGGGACTCATTTATGGTGCGGCATTCTCTTGGGGTAGTACATATTCTCAAAGTGAGTTGAATGACCATTTGGATATATTATATTTTGGTGCTCGGATTTCAATCATGTCATGTTTGATGACACTCTCTGAAAAACATCAACTAGACATGTTAGCCCTTGTTCAATGGGTGGAGAAGAAAAATACGGAATGGTTAGATCAAATCAATATATCGGTAGAAGACATCCAGTCAGACAATCTAGTAATTAAAGAAGTCATTGAAGTTCTAATGGATAGTTTGAGTCAAGTGACGATTTCTAAGAGAAAACATATAAATCGATACATATGCTCAGCAAATGGCATCAGACTGTACAATGAGTTGCTTGTAATACTAATGAAATATGTACAAGGACAAGATGTCTTACTATTGGTAACACCGATTGAGCTTGCAAAAAAACTGGAGTATTGGTTATTGGATTTTAAAACACTGTGGTATGAGGAAAACAAAACTTCGGAACTGTATCGAATTGTAGAGTTTATCAAACAAATCACAAGATGGTTAAGAAGAATAAAGTAAAATCAGCAGCCTCAGACTGCTGATTTTTTTATTTCAATTCTAGATTGTATGGGATAATGTCATGCAGTTGAATTGTATCCTCAGTCATTTTGGCATTGTAACAACGAATCTCTACACCTGCTTTTTCCGCTTGAATTAACGCATCAGCAAAGTTTGGATCTGTTTCATGGTTCGGTACAAAGAAGTCAACTTCTTTTATTTGAATCAATAACATGATGTAATTGGTATAACCTTCGTTCTGACCTTGAATAAGTTCATTAACGTGTTTTGTACCTCGGGTAGTAGGGGCGTCTGGAAATTTAGCGATACCACCTTCTTCTAAAGTGACACCTTTTACTTCAATAAAACCTTTTCTATCTGTGGTTTCATAATAAATATCAAATCTAGAATTGCCGTAAGTTTGTTCTCTTTTTAAGTATGTCAAGTTATCAAATCCTTCAATTTGATGACTTTCAATGGCTTCGGAGATGACTTGATTAGGGACTTGTGAATCAATGTTGATCAACTTATCTCCTTTATAAATGCTGATTAATGAATACTTCGTTTTGCGATTGGGATTGTCGCTTTTCTGCAAGTATATTGTGCGGCCTTCTATAAAAAGTTCTTTACATCTGCCGGTGTTTTTTACATGAACCCTTTCAATATGACCATTTATATCTACTTCAGCAATGAATCGATTGATTCTTTTAATGAATTTAGCTTGTATTATTCGATTGTATTTCATGAAAACTCCTATAATGTCTACAAAATTAGTGTAAAATATAGTATTATTGTAACACAAGTTACTGTTAATGGGATAGATATTTGGTAATATATATGTAAGAGAAACAAACCGATTGGAGGAATTTAAAATGAAAAGAACAATTATAGAGATAAATGAAGATAAATGTGTTGGGTGTGGATTATGTGCAAGTGCTTGTGAACAAGGTGCCATACAAATGGTTGATGGAAAAGCAAAGTTAATGAGCGATTCATATTGTGACGGTCTTGGTATGTGTTTACCATCATGTCCAGTAGATGCGATTAAACTAACCGAAAAAGAGGTAGATGAATTTGATACAGATAGAAAAGGATTTGCTCTAAAAGAAGGGGAAGAATCAAAAGGGTGTGGTTCTTCAAAAGAAATGACTTTTAATGTAACTGAAACTAAAAAAGCAGATCCGTTTAATGTTAAGCCTAATGAAGGTATTACTCTTAAAACAGAAGATGCTCCAGCTTGTGGTTGTGGTAGCGCGCATGATGACTTATTTAAAGCACCTGTAAAACCAGCATTTAAACCAAATGCACCATTACAAGTTCAGAGTGATGCTTCAGGTATTGCTGCCTCTCAGCTTAGACAATGGCCTGTACAAATTAACCTTGTAAATGTTAATGCATCATTCTTTGATGATTGTAATATATTAATTGCTGCAGATTGTACTGCTTATGCGTATGCGAATTTCCATCAAGAATTTATCAAAGGAAAAGTAACACTTGTTGGTTGTCCAAAACTGGATAATCTAGAGGAATACATTGAGAAATTGACAATAATATTTAAAACACATAACATCAATTCTATAACTGTAGCAAGAATGTCTGTACCATGTTGTGGTGGAATTGTATCAGGTGTGAGAAAAGCATTAGAACAGTCCGGTAAAGCGATTCCTTATTTAGAGAGAACAATTACTCCAGATGGTCAAATACAAAAATAGTAAAAATTCTAAGAAGGCAGAAATGCCTTCTTTTTAGTTGTATTCATACTTATCATCTAATTCCAATAGATAAATGTCATCTAATTTTTCTTCCATTAGTTCATGGACATCAATTAGAGCTTGATTGTAAATCATTGGACCAACTTCTTTTAAGATAAAGTCAACTAATAACTCTGCTCCAATATTACCTAAATCCTCATCTCTTTCGTTCTCGAAATAAGATTGTAATTCATAGATTATTTTTTCTTTTATAGGTTGTGTCAATTTTATTTTACTCATGATTACCTCCACTATGAGACAAGTATATAGATAATTTGACCCAAATATAAGACTTGTTTTTATAAATTAATTATGTCCATAAAAAACCTCTACAAACGAGTTGTAGAGGTTATACTTATATTTTAGCCTTATTAGATTTTCTAGCAATACGTTTCATTTTTTTCAGTTCTGCAATAACCCTTTTGGAATCATTATCAATATCTCGTAATAGTTTTTCTGCAAGTTCTTGATTACCACTGTTAAAGGCTTTGATTGCACTTTTGGCATGACTATGTAAATCTGAGTGTGGGCTTTCCATTTCTTTTATAGTAGAACACATATCCTTACTGTCAAAGGTTGTACTATCACACCACTTACCTAATCTACAGGTATGGTGTGTACCTACTTGCGCTTCTGTTAAAGTTTCGTAGCCTAGAATCATGTTGTAAACACGCCATCTCCATATTAAATGGTCACACATGCAAATTTCTATTTGTGTATCGATATCATAATTATCAGACACTCCTAACATGTCCATTCTAATATCATTGACTATATTTGAAACAGAATTGATAGCACGACCAGTTTTATCAATTTCCTTATTAAGTGCTTTTGACTCGTCGTTAACAATCATTATAGCACTGGACATTTCTTGTGACGCTGCAGTTTGCTCTTCTATACTGGCACTAATTTCAATAAAAACATTGTTGATTTCCAATAAATCGCTTTGCATATTGTCTAAAGATCCAACCGCTGTATCCATTTGCGCTTTGCCTTTTTCGAAGTTTTGGTTTGAATGAATTAAAGCTGAGCTGGTATTATTTATTTCTTGAGTCAATGCATTAACCGTTTCGTTGATATATTCTACTTGTTGTTTTGTATTTTCAGCAAGTTTTTTTATTTCATCTGCAACAACTGCAAATCCTCTACCTTGTTCACCTGCCCTTGCAGCTTCAATTGAAGCATTAAGTGCTAGTAAGTTAGTTTGATCTGCTACCCCTTTAATGATTGTAACCATTTCATTGATTTTCTGTGCTTCACTACTTACTTTATCCATCGTCATTTGAACACGTTTTGATTCTTCAAAAGATACTATAATTTCTTTAAATGAGTTTTCAATATCCAATATAGAATCATTCGCAATTTTAATGGAAGAATTGGTTTTAGCTGAGGAATCTTGAACGAAATGTGATATATCTTCTATGGAAGCGGTCATTTCCTCACTACTTGCTGCGACACTTTCAATCATTTCTGCTTGTTTGTTTACGCCAAGCAACATATCTTTAATGTAATCGAGTTCTGTAACAAATTTTAGTAAACTGTTTATTTTTTTAAGAAACTCAACAAGTTCTTCTTCTGTATGATAAGATGTTAGATCAACTTGTTCGATTACTGGCACTTCTGTTTTTATTTGGGTTTGTTTTTTTCTTTTGAACATTCGGCCTCCTACTTTTGGTTATAAAGCTTTGGTTTTAATAAACGATTCATCAATACCCAAATTATAACATGTTATTCAAAAAATATCTTATTTCTGCCAGTAGATTTTGCACTGCCAACATTTTGAAGACATAAGTCAACAAGATCCTTTTGTGACTCGCCATCGAATTGCTTCAGTCCTATACTTACAGTTATTTTTTCTTCTAGTCCAAAATCATTATTTAAGATGGTTATACGTAAACGCTCTGCAAGGATAATACAATCATTAAGAATTGTATTGGGTAATATTGCTATAAAAGTTTTACCGCTAAATCGTCCTAAGATATCAGAAGTTCTGCTGATTGTTAATAGGATATTACCGATTCTTGAAAGCACATCATCTCCGATAACCTGCCCATATTTATCGTTTATTTTACTAAAGTGATCAATGTCCACAATTAAGAGCGAAAGAGGTGCATCGTATCTTAGAGAACGTATAATTTCAATTTCCAATTGCTGATGAACATATTTATTATTGTAAAGATTGGTGAGAACATCTTTTATGGTGGTATGTTCAATAATCTCATGCATATCCTTTATGATTTTATTGGAAACCGATTTATCTATCTGGGCAATAATACGTGAGTAATTATGTACCAGTGCGCTTATTGTAGAAATACCAATAATTATATAAAACAGAGCAGACTCACTTCTTGAAGCAATTAAATAATAAGCAGTTAAGTCAATTAAACCAAGAATTAACACATGAATAAATGGAGGTATTAAAATGAAAGAAGACATACATAATAAAAGTAAAATGCCAATAAAAATGAACTCAAAGGAAGCTTGACATTTGAGCATGTAAACATACATGCTACTCAATGTACTAAAATAGAACAACATTAGAAGTAATATATAATAAATTAATTTGTTATATCTGAATCGTTGTATTAGAATGCCTAAAATGACAATAACGAAATAGACAGCAATTAATATTGTCGCATGGGAAATAAAACTTTCATTGTTGGCATCTAGTAATAAACCGACAGAAACAAATAGTGTGAAGATCATACAGAAAATTAAAATATAATTTAGATTTTGAATGAGTATAGTTTTAAGTAATTTTTTTTCTTTCATCAAAAGCGATGAATAAGTATTTTTTTTTATCATAAATTGCTCCTTATTCATTTATTCCCACAATATACTATCTTAAATCACATATCCTAGTTGATATAAATTTAAATAAGTATATAACTTATCTACTTATTTAAATTGACCTTAAAGGCGAATTATGAAGTGGGCTTGTTATCATTTAGGATTTTTTATATAAATTAATACAGAGATAATCACTCATATTCTGAATAATCAATATCTACTTGCACGCTAAACTAAAATGTTATATTCTAAAGGAGAAGTTAATACAATATGATGGAGGAATAATTATGAAGAAATATGTATGTACAGTATGTGGTTATGTTTATGATCCAGCAGTTGGTGATCCTGATGGAGGTGTAGCTCCTGGAACAGCGTTTGAAGATATTCCTGAGGATTGGGTTTGTCCATTATGCGGCGTTGGGAAAGATGATTTTGAATTAGAATAAATTATAAGGACTGCTTAGCAGTCCTTTTTAAGTATTTATATAATTTTTTATGATTTCAAAGGATTTATTGATGCAAAATCACATTTTTTTTGCTATAGTAGCCTTAGAGTAAAAAAAGGGGGATTTTATGAATCAATTATCAAATAAAAAAAGGCAGTTTCTATCTGATATGAGTCTGCTTTTTGTAGCAGCTGTATGGGGTGGAGGATTTGTTGCTGTAAAAGGTGCACTTGATACAATGACGCCACTTGTATTGATGGCCTATAGATTTATAATGGCAACAGTCATCATGTATATATTTTTACATAAAAAAATCGGAAAATTTTCAAGAGAAGACTTGAAAAATGGTAGTATTGTTGGGACGATATTGTTTCTTGCATTTGCTGCACAAACGTTTGGTCTACAATATACAACAGCATCTAAACAAGGATTCTTGACCGCAACTTACGTGGTGATGGTACCGCTGTTGTATTGGATCTTATATAGAAAAAGACCTCATCATAAAGCTTTTATTGGAAGTGCTTTAACTATAGTTGGTATTGCCTTGGTATCTGTTAATAAAGAGATGGTCTTTAATATTGGTGACGGTTTAACTCTTTTATGTGCATTGTTATTTGCAGCACATATTATATCATTGGAATATTATACTAAGAGTATGGATGTTCTAAAATTGTCCTTTTTGCAATTGGGAGTAGCAGCCGTGTTGTTTACTGGAACAGCTGTTATCTTTGAACCGATTCAGTTATCTCTATCTGGCAGTGAATTATTTTCAATTACCTACTTGGCAATATTCTCGACATTCTTATGTTTTACAGTTCAAACTATTGCACAAAAATATACAACATCTTCACATGCATCTATTATAATGTCTCTTGAATCGGTATTTGCTGCGTTGTTTGGAGTATTGTTATTAAATGAAGTATTAACACCGTTTATGTTAATGGGTTGTACACTTATATTTGTAGCTATTTTAATAATTGAATTAGATTTTAAGTTTAAGAAAAAGCCGTAAGGTTTTTTCTTTACTATTAGGAGTAATATGCAAACTAAATTATTAGATTGGTATCATATCAATCATAGGAAATTGCCTTGGAGAGATCAATTTGATCCTTATAAAATATGGCTGTCAGAAATTATGTTACAACAAACTCAAGTCACAACGGTTATCGATTATTTTAATCGATTTATTAAGGTGTATAAAACGGTTCAGGACTTAGCTCAAGCGGATGAGGATTCAGTTTTAAAATTATGGGAAGGACTGGGTTATTATTCAAGAGCGAGACGCTTGATTCCATGTGCGAAGATGGTTGTAGAACTTTTTGACGGCGAGTTCCCGAAAGACTATGCAAAGATAATTAAGCTGCCAGGGGTTGGTAGTTATACCGCTGGAGCGATTTTAAGTATTGCATATAACATCAAACTCCCTGCAGTTGATGGTAACGTTATGCGTGTCTATTCCAGACTTTTCAATATGGATAACGATATTTCTGATGCAAAGTCCAAGAAGATATTTGAAGAAAAGGTATTTGATACTTTGCCTGAGGATAGAAGACATTACAATCAAGCGTTGATGGAATTAGGTGCAACCATTTGTACTCCAAAATCACCAAAATGTATGAAGTGTCCAATCCAAACACATTGTGAGGCCTTTAAGTTGAATTTACAATCTGAAAGACCTAAAAAGTCAAAAAAAATAAAAAAGAAACATGTAAACGTTGCGGTTTGTTATATCAAACACCATAATAAAGTGCTTCTGATGAAGAGACCAGGAGAAGGTTTATTGGCAGGTATGTGGGCCTTTCCTGTGGTTGAATATGACGGTCGGGCTTTAGAAACGATTCAATCATATCTAAAAGAAGACTTCTTAATTGAGGTAGATGATATCATAGAACAATCATTTACAAAACATGTTTACACACATTTGGTATGGCATATGACGCTGTTTGAAATGACATCAGATATAAAAGTGACTGTTGATTATCCACAAATAAAGTGGTTAGATTATGATGAGTTAAAGAATTATGCATTGCCAAAAGGTTTTCATAAACTACTTGAAAATAGAAAGTAACAGTTCTTTATTATTATATATTTATATGGAAAACGTTTTTTTGAAAAAAACGCTTCACAAGATATGAATAGTGTGATAACATTGAAAAAAATTAAGTTAAGCAATTAACTTCGTATAATCCCAATAATATGGTTTGGGAGTCTCTACCAAGAACCTATAATTCTTGATTACGAAGAAAACACGTAGTGTTTTCTTTGTCATCAAGTTTTTTTTGTACAAAGAAAGCAAAAGGAGAATTTATGAATTACAAAACTTTACCCAAAATTGATCTTCATTGTCACTTGGATGGCAGTGTAAGACCTGAGACTCTTTTTGAATTAGCAGTAGAGAGAAACATAGACGTTCCCAATATTGAAGCTTTAAAAAAGATGTTGATAGCACCTGAAACATGCCAATCCCTAGATGAGTATCTATTGAGATTTGACTTGCCTAATCAAGTGATGCAAGATGAAATTTCGCTAGAAAGAATAACCTTTGAACTCTTTGAGGATTCAGCACTTGAAAATGTAAAATATTTGGAAGTCAGGTTTGGACCACTTCTACATGTTCTAAAGGATCTGAGTATAAAACAAGTTCTGGAAAGCGTATTAAGAGGTATGAAACGAGCAGAAAAACAATATGATATTACAGGTGGTATAATTCTTTCTGTACTTAGAACAATGCCTAAGGATCGTATTGATGAACTGCTAGAAATTGGTGCTGATTATTTAGACAAAGGTATTGTTGCTTTTGATTTGGCTTCAAGTGAAATAGCAGACTTTTGTCATGAATTTAAGCCGTATACCGATAAAGCTATTGAACTAGGTTATCATATTACAATACACGCTGGAGAAACAGGTGTTGGACAAAATGTCTATGATGCGATTGACCTATTGGGAGCAGAACGAATCGGGCATGGTATTTACATCAATGGTCATGAAGAGGCTTACGAGTTGGTTAGAGATCTTGATATCGTACTTGAAGTATGCCCAACTAGCAATGTTCAGACAAAGGCTGTTGAGTCGATATCACTACATCCGATAAAAGATTTTTATAAAGATGATCTATTGGTCACTATTAATACTGACAATAGAACCGTTTCCGATACCACTATGACCGACGAAGTCAAAAGAACTTTTGAGACCTTTGACTTAACACTTGAAGATTATATAGTCATATATGAAAACAGTATAACAAGAGCCTTTACTAGTGAAGCAAATAAAAAGCAATTAATGACTTATTTGAATCATTATTAATGATTTATTTTGCCTCTTTTAGGGTATAATTGAATTAGTGTATAAAAGGGGGCAAAATGAAGCGTATTATTAAACGTATTAAATCTAGCATAAACTTAAAAATGATTTGGATAACTTCTATTTGTCTTATCGTATTTATGATTGTGATTTCAAGTTTAAGCTATATTAGTTTAACACGTATGAAGGAACAGGCTTTAGATGTCACAGAAGCGGAGTTGAGTGTTTTAGTAGAAGAGTATTATGGAAACTATTTGGATTCTGTTAATATATACATCGATGGTCAAATGAATTCTATTTTTAATGAATTGGACGCATTATCAAACACCCTTCAAACGTTTTTTAGTAACAGATCCAATTTGGATCCTTTAGTAGAAAGTATGAAAACTTCGGATTATTTTGATGATGACTTAATGGTTTATGAGAATTATATTCAAAATAATTCAGATGAAGCTTCAGTTGTTTTTGTTGCCAGCTACATGATTGATGATGGAGAAATAAACAAAGAGGCGATCAGTTTAATTGAAGACACTAAAATATTAGACTTAATACTACCGTCGTTTGTTGAATATGGTGTTGATAAACTGCAGATCTATTTTCAAGGTGGTGAAAATCGTGAAATATTCAGATTAACGCCTTGGAGTGATATAGGTAATGATGTTCTTTCGGTATATCCTGAGATTTTTGATACTCCAATTTGGGAAACCTTTAATCCCGGTTTAGCAGCTGAATGGCGTGAATTGATACAAACAATAGAACCTGATGAAATTCATACTTTACTTAGGGTAACACCTCCAGTACAAGATGGATTAACTGGTGATTTGGTTTTGACAATGTCACAACCTTTAGCAAATGAAGCTTTTGATGAGTTTGAAGGAACTTTAAGTTATGATGTGTCAATTGGTAAAATCACATCATTAATAGAAGAGATAAACATCTCAGATACGGGTTTTGCTTTTGTAACACAGTCAAATGGTAATGTTTTTGCTGTTAATGAATATGGACAAGAAATACTAGGTTTGCTTAATGATACGGAGAGTACAATTGATAGTGCTGAAGGCTTCAATCGTTTAGAGCGATTTTTGACTAATTCTTCTTCTGATTCTGTTAGAAATTTAGTCATGAATACAACCGTTGACTCTATTATGGAAACTATTGTAATCGACGATATCGAATATATTTTTGCTTCAAGAAATTTGTATGAATATCAAAGTTGGTTACCCGAACAAAGTTTCTTTGAAGAAACGTGGCAAATTGGTTTCTTAGTACCCAAAGAAGAAGTTTATAAAATGTATAACAGAATTGAGAACGGTATAAATGAGCAAGTTTCTCAATTGATATTGAATACTTTTATCATGACATTTGTTCTTGCTGTTGTTATTTTATTGATGATTTATAAATTCAATTCAATTGTAACAAGAGAGCTTGTAGAATTATCAGAAGCAGCAAACTCTGTTAAAAGAAAAAATTACGATGTAGATATTCAAATCAAGACTGAGGATGAAATTGGATTATTGGCATCTGCATTTAAAGATATGATTAAAGAGATAAAAACTTCTTTCGATCAAATGGCATCACAAAATGAAATGCTACAATTAGAAATAGATGAACGTGTGAGAAAAGATAGGATTATTGACTATCTTGAGAATTTTGATTCGAGTACAGATTTACCCAATAAAAAAGCTCTTTTAAATATCTTAAAAGAAATGAAAAGCGAAAAAGGGCAATTTGTTTCTTTAATAGTTGTAGGATTAGATGAATTTAGAAAAGTAAATGAGGCATATAGTTGGACTTTCGGCGATCGATTAATTCTAGCAATAGCTGAACGGTTGAGTTTGATTTTACCAGATGAATGTATCTTGTTTAAGTTAAGCGGTGATGAGTTTGCATTTATATTTAAAGACAATAAGTTGAAGAACTTAATATCAATAGTTGAAGAGGTTAACTTAGGTTTTAAAAAATCATTTAAAGTAGATGAGTATGATATTACGATAGGATCTAGTCTGGGTATCAGTTCATATCCTTTTGATACAGAAGAACCTACAGATTTGTTTAAATATGCTACAAATGCAATGATTCATGCAAAAGAAGTGAATAAAGGACGTTATGAATTCTATAGTGCAGAAATGAATGATTCTGCTCGTATGAGAATGTCATTACTCAATGAGCTGAGAAGTGCGATTGATTTGGATGAGTTCAAATTAT
The DNA here is from genome assembly GCA_016342415.1 of Clostridiales bacterium. Classification (GTDB taxonomy): domain Bacteria; phylum Bacillota; class Clostridia; order Peptostreptococcales; family Acidaminobacteraceae; genus JABXKX01. Next base: position 24,874 of record JAEIOD010000025.1, on the reverse strand, counting down.
ATTATCAGCCGATAGTATCTGTTCAGTCTAAAAAAGTAACTGGTATGGAAGCACTTTTACGCTGGAACAACAAAAAGTTGGGTGTTATATCGCCTGCAGTTTTTATTCCTTTAGCCGAAAAGACTGACTTGATGATTTCAATTGGTGAATGGGTTTTAAAAAGAGCATTAATTGAAACGAAGAAAATACATGATTTAGGTCATCATGAACTTGTGGTTGCAGTGAATGTTTCTGTGATGCAGTTTTTAGATTCCAATTTTATCGGTCTGTTAAAAGATACAATAGAAGAAGTTGATATTGATGCTTCAAGGATAACGATTGAAATAACGGAAGGTCTATTTATTAATGACTTAAATAGTATTTTAGAGGTTCTAAACGAGATTAAGAAATTAGGTGTTTCAATTTCAGTAGATGACTTCGGTACGGGATATTCTTCATTATCATATATCAAAGATTTACCGTTATCTAAACTTAAGATTGATCGTTCGTTCATAAATGCAATTGACGAAGACATGAGTCAGAAATTAGTTTCAGCGATTATTGGTCTAGCTAAGAATCTGAACTTAAGTGTAGTCGCCGAAGGAATAGAAACCGAAGAACAACTCTCATATATAGAAACAAGATTGTGTGAAGAGGCTCAAGGGTATATCTTTAGTAAACCACTTCCAATAGAAGAATTTATTGAATATGTTGTAAAAAATAAGACTGTATCTGATTAGATACAGTCCTTTTGCTTTTAATATTGTTATATTTATACTTCTAATAATGAAAATGCAATAACCTGATCAGCGTAGATGTTTAACTGATGGAACTTAGTTGTGGTATTATTATTTTCAATTGTAACATCAATTAATTTGATGAACTCAGCGTTATCAACTAGTTTGATGTTAACCAGTTCAGACTCAGCATCGATTAATACTTTGTTTGCTAATTCATCTACTTTTGAAATATCAAATTCGTGATCATTACATGGACAACTTAGATCATCACTACAGTATAATTCACAGTATTGCCCAGTGATATGACCTGCTGAAGTAACCAGTAATAACCTATAATTTTTTTCAGGATTATTTTTCATTAGATTATTACCTAATGCAACTAGTGCTCTTATTTGGATAACTTTTCTAGAAAATTCTACTTTTAGTACATTTGGTGTTAATGTATCGTGCATGAGACCCTCCTTAGATTGCTAATATGAAGATTATAACATATGACTTAGGAATAAATAAAGTTAATCCAAGTAAAATATTCATATCTTGGGAAATTAAATTTTTTATTCCTTTAATCTGATTAAATATTTCTGAATATTGGTATAATTAAATGGAGATAACTATAAAAGGAGGAGTTTATGTCAATTGTCGGTAGTAAAACAGAAAAAAATTTATTGAAAGCTTTTGCTGGAGAATCACAAGCTAAAAACCGTTATACTTTTTTTGCTAAAGTGGCAAAAAAAGAAGGTTTTGAACAGATTTCAGCTTTGTTTATGGAAACAGCGTTAAATGAAGAACAACATGCTAAAACATTCTTTAAGTTCTTAGAATCAGGTGAAGCTGTTGAAATTACAGCAATGTATCCTGCTGGTAAAATCAGTTCTACAGTAGAAAATCTAAAAGCTGCAGCAGCTGGTGAGAATGAGGAGTGGACTGAATTATATCCTGAGTTTGCTAGAATTGCAGAAGAAGAGGGCTTTTCAGATGTCGCAAGAACTTTTAGAAATATAGCGAAAGTTGAAAAAGAGCATGAAGCAAGATACTTAAAGTTGGCTAATAATATTGAAACTGAAGAAGTATTTACAAAACAAGAGCCAACACGTTGGAAGTGTAGAAAATGTGGACACGTTCATGAAGGCACATCTGCACCTAATGAATGTCCTACGTGCCAGCATCCACAAGGTTATTTTGAGAAGAAAGAAGTCAACTATTAAGGAGCTGTTATGAATAGTCAAACATTGAGTTATATCAAACAAGCTATTATTAATGAAATCGAAGGTTATGAGTTTTATAGAATGGCAGCTGGTCAATCAAGAGATCAATCAATTAAAGAAACATATTTGGAATTAGCTGAAGAAGAGAGAAAACATGTGGTGTGGTTACAAGATTTACATAAGAAACTAGACGGTAAAGAGCATGAATTGGATCTAGATACAATAGAAGCACCACCAACACCAGATATTTTTAATTGGAAACACTTAGACAGAGAAAATCCTAAAACCACTTTAAGCGTATTTGGTATTGCTTTGCAACTTGAAAAGACTTCATATGAGTTTTATCAAAAAGTTGGAAATGAAGTTGATGATGAAATCGCAAAGAAATTGTTTGCTATCCTGGAAACTTGGGAAAGAAACCATTATGAAACTTTTAATAAAGAGTATAATTTATTAAAGGATGACTGGTGGAACGAACAAGGATTTGCACCATTTTAAATAGACAATTCAAAAGAGAGTTTTGCTGGTGATAAGTATGAACTTATATTAATTAGAACCCATTCAATTGAATGGGTTCTTTGTTGAAAAAGTGAATGGAATTTCATGAAAAAAAATGAAGAATCACATTAAAAATGTAAATTCTCCATTAGCTTATATCATTTCATAACTAATTTTATTAATCACCAGATTATGATGCTTTTTCAGGTCGATTTCTTGATAGTCGTAACCATCAGCAGTTGGTGTGATAATTCGAATAACTGGTCGAAGTGGAAAATCTTTTGGCACTTCATCCACAACAGCATGTTTACCACTTGATAATTCAACAATACTACCTCTTGGATAAGGCGTAATTCGTCCAATGAAAGCATCAAAGACAGCCTTGTCATATTTGCCACCAGAACCCAAAAGAAACTCTAGTGCTTCATTAGGAGCAACAGCTCTCTTGTAAGGTCTGTCTGAAGTCATCGCATCGTATACATCCGAAATGCCAACAATTTGAGCAATTTGTGCGATTTCATCACCTTTATTTCGAAGAGGATATCCCGATCCGTCTAAACATTCATGATGTTGCAGGATAATCTGTTTGATATATGCAGATAAAAAAGACATGCCTTTAGAAAACTCATAACCAGTAGCTGGATGATTTAATATCATCATTTTCTCTTCTATCGTCAATGCTGTGGATTTATTAATGACATCATTTGGCAATAATGCAATACCGATATCATGATAAATTGCGCCTAAAAAAACTTGTTTAACCATATCGTCGTTGTAATGTAAATCCCATGCGATCAATGAAGATAAAAGTGCTACGTTTAAAGCTGAGCTGTACATATAGGCATCCACGTTTTTTATATCAATGTATTCAATGGCATGATGTCTAAATGATTTGAGTTCATATAAAACATCATTAGCGTATGCAGAAAGTTTGTCATGACACTCCAATATGGATTTGTTATTTTCAGCGAGTGAAAATAACTCCTTTATTAACATTGAACCTTTTACTCTAAAAGATTGTTCAAGAAGTCTGCTGACTTCAATGTCACTGTGGACATCTTTTACATAAACGGTATAAATACGATTGCCTTCTATTTTCCCAATTAAGCTAGTTGTGAGTTTAGCACCCGATTTAACCAAGACTTGACCTTCGGCAGTATATAAATTTTCACCCAATATACTACCATCTTTAACATATTTTGTAGGTATAGCTCTCATAGATTACCTCCTGATTACATTATATCTCCAAAACGTGTTATAAGACAACACTTATTCGAAGCCCGAAATAAATTTTTCTGCATCTTTACCATAAAAAATTCTCTTTTGAAGCGGCTTTTTTTGCAGTCTGTCTAAATAGCTATCCTTTTGGACTTCATATAGTATACCCAAGGGAATGTCTTCATTAACATGACTAGCCAAATTGTAAGCTTTATTAAAGTCTGAATTTTTTTCATCAAAGAAATAAGTATTTTGTTCATACCACTTGGGGGTATTCTTTTTATTAAATGATGGACAAGGTTGCAAAATATCAACAATGGCATAACCCCTGTAGTTATAAGCAGCTTTTATGATTTCTTTTAACTCTTCTCTGTGGTGTGCATAACCTCTTGCGACAAATCCCGCCCCCATTGTTAAAGCGAGTGTTAGAGGATTTAGTGGTGGTGTTTTATTGCCTTCAACAGCATTTGTCGTAATGGATCCAATATCAGTAGTAGGTGAGGTTTGACCTTTGGTTAAACCGTAAACTCTATTGTTATAGACTAAGTGTACAATATTTGGATTTCTTCTAATATTATGAATAAAATGATTACCACCTTCACCATAAGTATCACCGTCACCTGAAGTGACAAAAATATTTAAATCCGGGTTGGCCATATGAATCCCTAGAGCTGGAGGTAAAGCTCTGCCGTGTAACGAATTAAAACTATTGGCATTGACGTATTGGGGTGTTTTGGCTGCTTGACCGATTCCCGAAACAATCATAGTGTTATGTGGTTTCAATCCGAGTTCAAAGATTGCCTGTTTTAGTGTTAGCAGGATTGAAAAATCCCCACAACCAGGGCACCAGGATATTTTGTTGTTTGTATTGAAAATCTTAAAAGTGTCGTTCATATAATACCTCCTCAATGTCTTTTGCGCTGAGTTGCAAACCGTCGAACTTAAGAATGCTATCTTCAAAAGTAATACCGGTTTCCATTCTGATTAAACGACTGAATTGTCCCGTGGCATTCATTTCTACATTAATAAGTATTTTGTCTTTATACTGTTCTAAAAGTTTGATAGGAAGAGGGTAAACATCGCCAAATATCATACCGGAGACTTTATGACCTTTCTGATTTAGAGTGAGAACCGCTTCTTCGATGGCACCTTGAGTGGAGCCAAAACCTACTAGTACGATATTTGTAGTTTCTGGTCCTACATATTTTGGTTCCATTAAATCATGTTTTAAAGTATCCATTTTTTTCAACCGTTTCAAGTGCATCTTAACTCTGTTTTTAGGATCTTCTGTAATTTCTCCAAGTTCATTGTGTTCATGATTATCTGCAATGACGGGACGGTTATATTGTCCTGGAATAATTCTAGGCGATACACCAGTTTCAGTAAATTTATAACGTTTATAAGGCGTATCAAGAATGTCTTCTAAAGCAAGATGTCTATCTATTTCAATATCAAAATCAAATTTTTCGATTGTTTTTGAAGCATCAGCAAGATATTGATCGTTTAAAATTATAACTGGTATCTGATACTTGTCTGCCAGGTCAAAAGCTCTGATGGTTTGATAAAAGGCATCTTCCTGATCTCTAATGGCTATAATCATTCTAGGTAATTCGTCTTGTGATGCAGTTAAAAGAAAACTTAAATCACTTTGACCTGTTTTGGTAGCAAGTCCAGTAGCTGGTCCGGGTCTCATAACATCCACAATAACAAGTGGTGTTTCAGTAATTGCAGTTAATCCAAGTGCTTCTACCATCAATGATAAACCACCACCGGAAGAGGCTGTCATACTTCTAACGCCTGCTGCCGATGCCCCCAAAGCAATATGAATGGCTGCAATTTCATCTTCAGCCTGTTCCACAATAAAACCTGCTTGTTTTTCCGTTTTCAACAAGTAATTCATAATGCTTGTTGCAGGTGTCATAGGATAAGCAGAGTAGACCGAAAGTCCGGCTGTAATAGCGCCAAGTGCAATACTGGTGTTACCGTTGATGATAATGGCATTGTCTGCTTTTTTGTCTTCAGATGTATAATAGTTTTCAATTGAATTGTATCCAATTGTTAAAGCTTGAGTATTGAGGTCGGATGTTTTGTTTTTAAATGTTTCTTTTATGACCAATTTAAAGATATCTAAATCCAATTTGAAAGCTTTTACAAAAGCACCTAAAAGAACGATGTTTTCACCTTGAGGATGATCAAGTTCTTTGGCTGTTTGTTTCGCTGGAACACCGATTTTCTTATCATGAGACAACGAGTAATCACACAATATATAGTCTTTAACAGAGTCCTGATGTAAGTCGATGGTTTCCTGATTAAGCGCTAATACCATGTCAAAGGTATCATAATGACTTAAAACAGGTTCATCTGAAAATCTGATTTGAAAGAAATTATGTCCACCTCTGATACGTGACATATACACAGTGCTCATAAAAACATGAAAGCCATGTCGTTTTAGAGAAAAACTGATAATGTTTGATAAGCTTTTCATGCCTTGACCAGCAGCACCACCGATTAGTATATTATAATTCATAAGCTTCTCCTTTGTATTAAGTAAAAAAACTCTTTTTATTGTTATATCCTAAGTGTATCTTAATTGATAAGAATTCTCAACAACTAGTGGAAATAGTGTTTTAATAATATCGGTTATCCTGTATAATTATGGGTAATAATAATATAGGAGGTGTGAGATGGAAAAGATAAGAGTTGCAGTAGATAAAGGCAATCAAGTTTGGATAGAATCATTTAAAAATCAAGATGCGGATATGTTGGCAGATTATTTTGATGAAGAAGGTGCTATTCTTGGAGCTGATGGTAAGGTTATTGAAGGCAGAGAGGCTGTTAGAGCCTATCTCAAATCATGGATGGCTCAAATTGGACCGTCTCAGTTTACCATAGAAACCATTGATTTGTATAAAGTCAGTGATGAAATCTATGAAAAAGGTGCTTATGAATTGACGATAGAAAATGGCAATCGTTATGAAGGCAAATATGTTGTAGAATGGAAACAAGGTCTCGATGGTAATTATTATTTCTATAGAGATATAGGGATTTAGGGGGCAAAATGAAAGTATCAATAGAGTCAAAGGCAAAAGCATTTTTGCTTGAAAAAAATAGAAACGTAATAACGTTGTTCTTACGCAGTACGGGTGGAGGCTGATGTGGAATTATCCAAGTGCCAGAGGTGGCATATCAAGTACCGGAGGTACCTGAAGGATTCCTATCATATGATATAGATGGTATCAATGTTTATATTCAAAAGTCGGCAACAGTTGGTGCAGAGCATATAGAATTTGTTTTAAAAGGTTTTTGGATCTTTAAGAATGTTATTGCTGAAGGTGTGAAATATCCAAAATTATAACTCGTGTTTCACGAGTTATTCTTATATAAATTTGACATAATGAGGTGCCTATGAGGAAAGTCATTCTAATTTTAATACTGTTGTGTTCATTTACAACTTTTGCTGAAGAAATTGTTTCAATTGAAGAGCTCAATACAGCAGAAATGATTTATGAAAAAGTAAAATTACTTGAACTTCAATATCCCAATCTTATAAAAGTAATAGTGCTAGGTTATTCAACGGATAGTAGACCTATTTATGCTGTTGTCTTAACAGAAGATGCTTCAATAACATTAAGAGTGAGTGAAGGGTATGTTGATAAGATGCATTTCTTAGTAGAAAGTGGCATTCATAGTAGAGAAAACCCTGGCCCAAATATTCTATTGAAGATGATAGAACTATATGCAATGGATTATTATGATGATACAGTCATCCCTGACTATCATATGAAAGATATATTAAGGGATAATGTCATACATTTTATGCCTCTTTCTAATCCTGATGGCTATAATTTGTCGACCAGAGGTTTGTATACAATTAGCAAACCTAATCAAGACAAATTATTAAGCTACACTGATCATGATTTTAGAAATTACAAATCAAATGTAAATGGTGTAGATCTGAATAGAAATTTTCCGGGCTATTATTATGATCTGGAATTAGAAGGTTTTAGGGATATCTGGAATATGATACATAACGAATTTAGAAGTTTTAGACCTAGTGGCAGTTTTTATTTTGGACAATATGCAGGGTCTGAAGTAGAAACACAACTGTTGATGGATTATTTGTTAAAGTATGATTTTAGAAATTATCTCAGTTATCATTCAAAGGGAGAAGTGATCTACTGGTATAAATGGATGTTATCAGAAAAGCATAATGATAGAACCTATAAACTTGCTTATAAGTTAGCATTGGAAACTGAATATGATTTAGTGGAAGGTAGTAGATATACATCGAGTAGTGGGTACTTAACGGATTTTACAGCAATGAATACTTTGAAACCCAGTATTACAATTGAAACAGTATATTGGGAAGAGACGTTACCTGTAACATCGAAGTATGTAAAAAAAGCCTATGAAGAAACTAAGTATTTACCTCTGATGGCCGTAAAGGAAGGTCGTACAACTGGTTATTTCCCTTATAAATGGTATTTAAATGGTAAATATGTCAGAGATTTTGAAGAGGCAATATATGCTAAAGCAATTCTAGATGAATATGGTGGTACTGTACTGAGATATGACGGTAAACCAAGACCTTTCCTAGATAAAAACCTCAACAAAATAACGCGGAGTGATTTGGTTAAACAAGTGATGTTATTACAGGATAACACAGTTGCTTTGGGTACACCTTTTGATGATTGTTCAGATGACTGGGTGTTAAAAGCAAGAACCCTAGGTATAGTCAATGGCAGTGATAATATATTTAGACCAGACGATTATGCAACATATGAAGAGACATTTGTCATTATAAAGCAAGCTTTTTTTGAAGAGTATGAGATAAAAAACATTTATAATGTTTATATTAAACCTAAATGGGCGGTAGAGTCTTTAAAAGTTCTGCTTGAAAACAATATTATAGATTATAACCGTATACTTGTGGGTAGGATTACTCTAGGTGAATTAAAAGGCTACTTGTTATTGGTGGAAGACATAATAAATGAGGGAGAGTAGGATGATACATTGGGATGAACGATATTCTGTCGGTCTTCAGAAAATTGATGAGCAACATGAAATGTTCTTTGGACTCATAAATAGGCTTGAGGAATTAACAAAATTAAATGATTTCAGAGAAGAGTTACCAAGACTACTAAATGAAATTGTTGAGTATGCGTCATTGCATTTTAAAACAGAAGAAGCTATTATGAAAAAAGTAAATTATGATGATTTTGAATCGCATCATACTCAACATGAAAAAATCAAGAAAGACATATACTTAGAGTGTAAAAGGGTTGTAGAAAAAGATACAACTGCGATGGATGTCATGTGGTTGTATAACTATATGATGAATTGGATTAAACATCATATTCTTGAAGTGGATATGTTGTATATAGAAGCTTTAAAAACATATGAAAATTAAAGCCTTAGGAGGCTTTTTTTCATGTCTGAAATCATGTAAGATATAGAAAGGAGGGCTTATGGTATTATGTAATTTTTCAAATACCGATTACCATTTAGAGTGGTATAACGGTAACTGGAAAGGTCTAAAAGACTTTTTGAGTAATAATGGTTTGGATGGTATTGAGTTATTGCTTCACGGTAATGAAGCAGTAGAAGATATTCCTAAAGATATTGTAAAAGGCCTTCATTTAAGTTATTTTCCAACATGGCTTGAATTTTATAATGGTGATGATCGATATGAACTTGATTTTCCAAGTGAAGCGTCGCTTCATCAAACCTTCGGTGGTACAGATAAATATGCCATACACAATAGATTTAAAAGAGATTTTGAAATAGCTAAAAAATTAGAAGCGGAATATATGGTTTTCCATGTTGGACATGTGACGACTAAAGATGCTTTTACTTTTGAATTTGAGTATAATAACAGTGATGTTTTAGATAAAACAGTTGAAATCGTCAATCAAACATTTACAGGCAGTGATGATGTTATGTTATTGTTTGAAAATTTATGGTGGCCAGGATTAACTCTATTGGATAAAAAGGCGTTAGATGATTTTATGAGCCAAATTGATTATGCCAATAAAGGTGTGATGTTGGATTTATCTCACTTGTTGATAACAAATTCAGAGTTAAGAACTTTAGAAGAAGGTGTTAGATATATACTCGATACTTTGGAAACCTTAGGCGATAGTATTCACTGGATTAAAGGCATACACATCAACAGTACATTGGCGTATAACTATCTTAAAGAAGATCATACAGCATTGTATGATGACTATACAAAAGCATCTGACTATGATAAATTTGGTATTATCTATAAGCATATTTCTTCATTGGATGCTCATATACCATTTATGGATAAAGGATTGAATAGAATTATAGAGAAGGTGCAGCCTCGATATCAAATGATTGAAGTGGTTGGTAAAGACAAGTCTGTGTGGGAAGGTTATGTAATAGAACAACTAAGGATTATGAATGACATTTAATATAGAAAATAGAAGTTTTGATTATCATGTGATTTATTCTAAAAGGAAATCCATAGAGATAAGAATAGAAGCAACTGGCGAAGTACAATTGAAAGTACCTAAGAATACGACAGATAAAATCATACGGGATGTACTTGGTAGACGAAGTCAGTGGATTCTAGAAAAAATTGAATCGTTATACAAAACATCCGTTCAAAAAAGGCAATATGAATCTGGAGAAAAGGTGCGCTATCTGGGTGAACAGATACCGACAATTATTATGAAACGTCATGTTTCAAAAGGTCAAATATCAAAAGTGGATAATGAGTTGATTATGATTGTCCCAAAAGAAGCGTCGAATGATTTTATATCAAAAATGATGATTGCATTTTATAAGAAGTTGCTAAAAACTTTGATCGTGAAACGGGTAAAATTATATCAGCATCATTTTGAACATTCTCCTAATAAAATTTCTGTTAGAGATCAAAAAACAAGATGGGGCAGTTGTAGTTCCAAACGTAATCTGAGTTTTAACTACAGGCTTCTTATGGCGCCGATCGAAGTGATTGACTATATTGTAATTCATGAAATGTGTCATATGGAACATATGGATCATTCCAAATCATATTGGAAACGTGTTCATGAAGTGATGCCGGATTATAAAACTCATGAGCTATGGTTAAAGGATCACGGCAGATGGTTGCATTTTGATTTTATGGAGGTCATATGATACAAGTTATAGAAGAACGGGATTTTAAACTTTGTTATCAGATGATGATTGAAAGTTTTTTGGTAGTTGCAGATACGATAGGTGCTACTCCTGAAAACTGTCCAGGTAATAGTGCTTTTTTAGAGTATGGTACCTTTTTAAATGCAATCGAAAAAGGACTAGTACTCTATGGTTATTATGCACCTGAGTTGGTCGGGTGTATTGGTCTTGATCAGAAAAGTGAAAAAAGGCATAAAATTAAATATCTTTGTGTCTCTATACATCACCAACAACAAGGGTATGGTAAAGCGTTGATGGATCATGTGGAAAGTTTAGTTGAAGGAAAGATACAACTCGGTATGATCAATGAAAATATTATTCTAAGAACATGGTATGAGTCACTAGGATATAAAATAGATAAAGTGAAATCTTACAAGAAAAATAAATTTACAGTAGCTTTTATGGAGAAACAGCTTGATGAGAACATATAGACAACCCATTTCAAAAAATACATTACAATGTGAAAACTGTGGTTTGGTAACAGGTCATTGTATTTGTGATTATAAGATTTGTTTAAAAAGTCAAGTAGAGTTTTGGTTACTGACGCATGAAAATGAGTTTTCAAGAACCAATAATACGGGAAGACTGATTGAAAATGCACTTGAATCCACAAGAGTTTTTTGTTGGAAACGTCACGAACCGCCACAGGAACTGTTAAAACTTATGAAGGAATATGATGTTTATCTTATTTTTACTTCTGATAAAGAGGACGATAAAAAAAGAGTGACAGAGTATAAACCTTCTGATAGAAAAATAGCGTTTTTAATACTAGATGGGACATGGAAAGAAGCGCGTAAGATGATAAGAAAGAGTGAATATCTGAAGACACTTCCTATTATATCTCTAAACCCCAGTCAAAAAACGGCGTACGATTTAAGAAGAAACAATGATGTTCATCATATCTGTACTGTAGAAGTGGGCATTGAATTATTGAAATTGATTGGTGAAGCCAATCAAGCAGAATCACTTAAAGATTATTTCAACTATTATTTAGAAAAATACCATGCAGGTAAATATGAACATAGAGAGGTAAAAAATGACTAAACGATTATTTGATGAAGACGTTTATTTAAGAACATGTAAAGCGCATATAATAGAAACAACTGAGAATGCTGTTGTACTGGATCAGACTATTTTCTTTCCAGTAGGTGGTGGTCAATCGGCTGATTTTGGCTATATTGATGGCATTCCAGTGACTGATGTAAAAGAAAAAAATGGCGTTATTTATCACTACATGGATTCATTTCCAACAACAAAAGAGGTGACTTTAATTATTGATTGGGATAAAAGACTTGATGGTATGCAACAACATTGTGGTGAACATATATTATCCGGTATCATAAAAGAAGCTTATGATGGTAATAATAAAGGCTTTCATATAGGTAAAGACTTTATAACCATAGATATAGATACAAAAATTGATCAAGAGATGTTAATTCATATTGAAGATTTAGCCAATGATGTCATTTATCAGAATATAGAATTAAAATTTGATTATGTAGATGATGATACAGAATTTGATTTTCCAGTAAGAAAAGATGTCACAGTAGATGAAAATATTAGAATTGTTACCATTCCTAATGTGGATTGTGTTGCTTGTTGTGGAACACATCCTCATCGAACGGGTGAAGTTGGGATTATTAAACTTTATAAAGTTGAAAAAAACAAAGGTCTGTCTAGAATATTCTTTAAGTGTGGACAGAGAGCCTTACTGGATTTGAGAAGGAAAACGGATATAGTAAAAACGCTTAATCAAGAGTTTTCATCTGACGACACTAGTATTTTAGAGCGCTTTTATGCAGAAAAGGAAAAAAATGAACAGTTAAAGAAATCATATATTGAACTCAACAGAAAATTAATCGATCAAACTATAGAAGAACAATTAAAAAAAGAAAAAGCGTATCAGCTGCTAATATTTGATTATTTACCAAGTCAGGATATGAACTATGTGATTAAAAAGGTTTCAGAGGTTATGAATACAGTACTGTTGGTTTATTCTAAATCTGAATTTAAGGTGATGTTATCTCATGATGGTTCTTTTGATGTGAAATGTAATGAGATTTTCAAAGAAATAAAAAATTATGGTGGTAAAGGTGGCGGTAGTCAGAAAGTCGCTCAAGGTATTTTTGAAAGTAATGAATCAGGGATGATCTTCGTTGATTATATTGTTGGGGTATTAAATGATTAGGGTGTATGACAAAAATAAAATCATTTCTTTTCTTAGAAAAGAGGATGAAATAGCCAATTTGAATATTATTGGAGCAATTGAAAATATTACAAAAGGATTGTTTGATGATCCAGAAGATGATTTGATGATTTATGTCGATGATGAAGAAAATCCAAATGGTGTAATTGTTAACGAACACTCTTATTGGTACTATGTTTATGCCAAAAATGATGCTTTCATATATCATATCAGAGATCATTTCTTTAACAAACTTGAGGCATATGGATTTGATGCAGTGGATCATAGAGTCTTTAAGATACTAAGTGAAAATAAAACGATTGAATGGGAAGAACCCTGCATATTGTTGTCTGTTGATAAAGATGCATTTAAACCCTATGAATCTAAGCTTCTACTGACTGATGGTACTGTAGAGGATTCAAAGATTATAGATGAACATTATACTTTTAAAGATGAGTTTTCACATACTTTCATTTATGATGATCTTGAAAATAGACCGTCAAGTGTTTATCGAGTTGATGGAGAGCCTGTTGCTTGGGTTTTGCTTCATCGTGATAATTCGGTTGGCATCATGTTTACAAAAGAAGCTTATAGAGGTCAGGGGATAGCCTATGAATTGTCTATGGATATTATTTCTAAGGTGTTAGAAAAAGACCAAATTCCATATATTCATATCAATGTAGGCAATCAAGCTTCTTTCAGTTTGGCTGAAAAATGTGGCTTTAAGAGATATAAAGAAGTTTTTTGGTTTGGTATTCATAAGAAGTAGCTTAGTCTACTTCTTTTTTGATATAATAAATTATGATGATGTAATTAAAACTCAGGAGGCTGACATGAAGCAAATTACAATAGATCTATTTAATGAAGTTAAACATTTATCTCAACTAAAGCAACAAGGTAATTACCTAAGTTATATTGTCTCGACTTCTAACATGGAAAACAATTGTTATGAATCGAGTATTTATCTATATGATATGTTTAAAAAAAATCACAGGAGACTGACATCGGGAAAACATGATCAAGGTCATTTATGGTTGAATGACGAAGAAATTATATTCAAATCAAAGCGTGATACACCAAAAGAGAAAATTCAAAAGACTGTCTACTATAAAATCAATATTCATGGTGGTGAAGCAGAATCTTTTATTGAGTTGCCTTATATGGTAAAAAAAGCTGTTCTGTTTGATGAAAAACTTTATTTTTTGGCACCTTTCAATGAAGTTCTTGATAAAATTAAAGATTTATCAGGTCATGAACAAGAGGACTATATAAAAGCTTTAACAGAAGATGATGATTATGACGTATTAACCGAAATCCCTTTTTGGTCTAATGGTGGCACTTTTACAGAGGGTGCTAGAATGGTACTGTATTGTTATGATTTGAATTCCAAAGTTACGACTACAATAACCAAAACACCATTTACCGTAATGGATATCCATTTTGAAGAGGAATTTGGCACTCTATTTATTATTGGACAAACTTATGAAAACAAAAAAGAATTACACAATGAATTGTATCAATTAAAAGATAGCCAAATGATGAAAATCGGTTTGAAAGAAGCTTTTAATTATAGAAAAGTTGTACAACTCAACGAAAAAGAGTTAATAGTATATGGTTCAAATCATGAAACGTATGGCTTGTTCGAAAATGGCAAGTTCGGATTGGTAAATCTAGAGAGAAATGATTATAGTGTGTTAACCCCTGATTTGTTATTGGCAAATTCAAATGCTGTCGGAAGTGATCTAAGAATTGGAAATACACCAAGTGATTATGTTCGTGTAGATGACAAAATATATTTCATGTTGCTCAATAATTTCAAAAACGAGTTGATGTCATTAGATATAAAAGGAACCATTGAAGTTGTTAATAAACTACCTGGTGTTTTAGATGAATATGTTTATGCTCATGGAAAGTTCTATGGTATTGGACTGATGAATCAAGACTTCCAAGAATTGTATGACTTAAAAACGATGGAAAAAATATCCTCTTATAATACGGTCGTAAAGTCAACATATGATTTAGTAACACCTGAGCATTTTACATTTGAGAATAGAGCAGGTATTGAATTAGATGGATTTATCATGATTCCAGATACTCAGGAGAAAAAACTACCTGCAATTTTAAATATTCACGGCGGTCCAAAGACTGCTTATGGTGATATTTTATACCATGAGATGCAGTATTTTGCGAGCAAGGGATATGTTGTGATCTATTGTAATCCAAGAGGTTCTGACGGAAAGACCAATGACTTTGCTGATATCAGAGGTAAGTATGGCACCATAGAGTATGAAGATATTATGGATTTTGTAGATGAAGTAATAAAAAGATATGACATTATTGATGAAAGTAAAATGGGTGTTACAGGTGGCTCTTACGGTGGCTTTATGACCAACTGGATTATCGGTCATACCGACAGATTTAAAGCTGCTGCAACCCAAAGATCCATCTCTAATTGGTTTAGTTTCTTTGGAACATCAGATATCGGATATTATTTTGCACCGGATCAAGTTCAGTCGACACCTTGGGAGAATTCTGAATTGATGTGGGAACAGTCACCTATCAAATATGCAGATCAGATAAAAACACCAACGCTTATTATTCATTCTCATGATGATTTCAGATGTTGGACACCTGATGGATATCAAATGTTTACTGCTTTGAAATATCACAATGTACCTTCAAAAATGGTGGTGTTTAAAGGAGAAAATCATGAGTTGTCACGCTCGGGGAAACCAAAACACCGTATTAGAAGATTAAAAGAAATCACCGAATGGATGGATATTTATTTGAAGTAAAACATGTAAAATAAAAAAATGTGATATAGTGCAATACATATTTTGTTAACACAATGTAACAATGTAAGTGTGGTTACTTTTATTATTAAATAAAATAAAACGAAAAAAAAACGTCTCAAGTGTTGGAAAACAATGCTTGAGACGTTTTGTTATATGAACACATAAAAAAAAACATTCTAAATGTTAAATAAATTTAACAATTAGAGTGTAATGATAAAATTTATATAGTATACTATTTATGAGATAGTTAACAAACTATCAAAGTGATAATGTTTTTGGGGGGACCGAAACATTTACTCGATAACAAGGAGGCTACGAATGTTAAAGAAAATTGTTACTCTATTGCTTATCTCTACTCTAGTAATCGGACTATTTGCTGGATGTGGTGATTCTGCTACTGCTACTGATGATTGGAAAATTGGTATTTTAACAGGTACTGTATCTCAGAACGAAGAAGAATACAGAGCTGCACAAGCTGTAATTGAAAAATATGGTAAAGAGCACGTTATAGTAATGACTTATCCAGATAAATTTATGGATGAGCAAGAAACAACTATCGCTAATGTTGCTTCAATGGCAGCAGAAGAAAATATGAAAGCATTATTATTAATTCAAGCTGTACCTGGTTCTTCAGCTGCAATTGATAAAGCAAGAGAAATTAATCCTGACTTATTGATCATTGCTGGTGTACCTGGTGAAAACCCACAGGATATCGCTTCAAGAGCTGACATCGTGTTTACACTTGATGAATTAACAATGGGTAGAACAATGGTAGAGCAAGCTCAAAAGCAAGGTGCTGAAGTATTTGTTCACTATTCATTCCCAAGACATATGTCTTATGCATTATTATCTGCAAGAAGAGACTTATTACAAGAAAACTGTGAAGCTTTAGGAATCGAATTTGTTGATGCTACAGCTTTAGATCCAACTGGTGATGCTGGTTTATCTGGTGCTCAACAATTTATTCTTGAAGATACTCCAAGAATGATCGAGAAATACGGAAAAGATACTGCATTCTTCTCAACTAACTGTGGTCTTCAAATTCCACTAATTAAGTCAGTTTTCGAAGGTGGAGCAATTTATCCTCAACCATGTTGTCCATCTCCATACCATGGATTCCCATCTGCTTTAGGTATTGAAATTCCTGAAGATAAACAAGGTGATATTGACTTCTTAGTAGGAGAAATCAGTACAAAAATGGCTAATAGTGATATGACAGGAAGAATGTCTACATGGCCTGTACCTTGTTCAATGATGTTTATCGAAGCTGGAGCTGATTATGCTAAAGCATATATCGATGGCGATTTTGAAGAAAAATTAAATGTTGATAAAGTTAAAGAATACTTTAATGCTTATGCAGGTGTTGATATTGAAGTTAACGTTTTAGAAGAAGATGGCGTTACTTATGACAACTATCTAATGGTATTACTTGGATACTTAGATTTCTAAGAAAATTTAACTAAATACAAGTATTAAGGTTGCCTTCTGGGCAGCCTTAATCTTTGATTCATAACGTTGTGAAAAAAAAAACAAACTAAAAATTGGGGTGGTGAAAGCGTGCAAAACGAATATGTATTGCAGATGAAGAACATTCAAAAAGAATATTATGGTAATAAAGTGCTGAAAGGCGTTAACCTTAATATTAAAGCTGGTGAAATTCACGCTATTGTTGGAGAAAATGGAGCAGGTAAATCAACTTTTATGAATATCTTATTTGGGATGAGAATCATTCATGATACTGGTGGATTTGAAGGTGAAGTAATTATTGCTGGTGAAAAGGTAGTTGCCAAATCATCAGAGGAAATTATGCAATTGGGCGTTGGAATGGTACATCAAGAATTTATGTTGATTCCTGATTTTACAATCGCTGAAAATATAAAATTGAATAGAGAAATAACGACACCAAATCCGGTGAGTAAAGCATTTAGAAAAGAAAGTTTGGAATTCTTAAATAAAAAGCAAATGAATAAGGAAGCCAAAGAAGCTTTGGATCTATTGGGTATGAACATCAAGGAAACAACAAAAGTTGCTATCTTACCAATTGGTCATAAACAATTCATTGAAATCGCAAGAGAGGTTGATAAAAAAGGTATCAAACTATTGGTATTTGATGAACCAACTGCAGTTTTAACAGAAAGTGAAGCGGATAATCTCTTAGCGGCAATGAAAAGACTTGCTGAAAAAGGGATTGGAATTTTATTCATTACACATAGATTAGATGAAGTAAAAGCAGTTACGGATAATGTAACAATTATTCGTGATGGTGAACATATTAAAACGGTACCTACATCAGATGTATCAGTAGAAGAAATAGCTGCATTGATGGTTGGAAGAAAGATTTCGATTACTCAAAATGAAGATATGCTGACACATGACGAATTAGATAAATTGGAAACTGTTTTAGAAATCAATGACTTTAAGGTAAAAATGCCTGGTGAAGAAGTCAAAGGTATCAGTTTGGAAGTAAAAAAAGGCGAAATATTAGGTATAGCTGGTTTAGCAGGCCATGGTAAGATTGGTATCGCAAACGGCATTATGGGGTTACATAGTGCGACTGGTGAAGTCAAGTTTAAAGGTGAAGCGCTTGATATTTCAAATACTAAAGCAACCTTAGCTAAACATATCGCTTTTGTATCTGAAGATAGAAAAGGTGTTGGATTGTTATTAGATGGTTCTATTGAAGATAATATTATGATCACATCAATGCAAGTGAAACATCAGTTTTTAACAAAATTAGGTTTGATTGACAAGGCAAAAATACGTTCACATGCGAACAGTATGATTGAACAATTGGATATCAGATGTACGGATTCTAAACAAGCTACAAGAAGGTTATCTGGTGGTAATCAGCAAAAAGTTTGCCTTGCTAGAGCTTTAACGCTTGAACCTGAATTATTGTTTGTATCTGAACCGACACGTGGTATCGATATCGGTGCTAAGAAATTGGTTCTAGATTATTTAACAAAATTAGCTTCTAATGGAACAACTGTAGTTGTAACATCAAGTGAACTAGCTGAACTCCGTTCTATTTGCGATCGTATTGCCATTGTTGCAGAAGGTCGTTTGGAAGGTGTCTTACTACCCTCTGCTGAAGATGTAGAATTTGGTTTGATGATGTCGGGTGAGTATCACAAATATAAGAAGACAAAGGGGGCCAACTAATGAATGCTATAAAAAGACTTGGTTTGCCTAGAATAATAATTATTATATTCTTCCTGTCATTATGGGTTGTTGCTGGCGTTAATGGGTTACATGTACCTGGATTAATGAAAGATTCACTCGTAAGAATTGGTATGAATGCTGTAATGGTACTTGCAATGGTACCAGCAATTCGATCTGGTATTGGATTGAACTTTGCACTTCCTATTGGTATCATTTGCGGTATCCTAGGTGGTGTTATGGCTATAGAATTTGAAATGGTTGGCTTATGGGGCTTTATCTATGCTATGATAATTGCTATTCCAATATCAGTTGCTTTTGGTTGGATCTATGGTGTGATGCTTAACAAGATCAAAGGATCAGAGATGTTGGTTTCTACCTATGTTGGTTTCTCGATTGTATCTTTGTTCTGTATTGCATGGATCGTATTACCATTTGCATCAGATGAGATGAGATGGCCAATTGGTGAAGGTTTAAGAACAGTAGTTTCTTTAGAATCTACATTTGGTGGTATTTTAAATCAATTCTGGGCAATTGAATTCAGTAATGGATTTGTTATTCCAACAGGATTATTGTTATTTGGTGTGTTTATCTGTTTTATATACTATATTTTCTCAAATACACGTGTTGGTATTGCGATGAAAACTGTTGGAGATAATCCGAAATTTGCAGCGGCTACTGGCTTAAATGTTGATAGTTATAGAATTTTGGGAACTATTTTGTCAACGGTATTAGGTGCAGTTGGAATGGTAGTATATGCTCAATCATTTGGCTATATTCAACTTTATACAGCGCCACTCATGATGGCATTCCCTGCAGTAGCAGCGATTCTTATCGGTGGTGCGACAGCTAAGAAAGCTAATATATCATTTGTTATTATCGGTACCATCTTGTTCCAAGGTTTACTGACTATTTCACTGCCTGTAGCGAGTAGTTTCTTTGAAGGTGGTAATATATCAGAAGTTATTAGAATGATTGTTCAAAACGGTATCATTCTTTATGCTTTAGCACAAGGAGGTGGCGAATAATGACTGAACAAGTAATTGAGAAAAAGCCTCAGACTAATTCTAAGAAGATTCTTAGATTTGTGATTGATAACAGTGTTACGTTATTGTTCGTGGTAATTTGTATATTTGGTATTATTGCTTCTAAAGAACAACCATTCATTCTGGTATCTATGTTACTTGAAAGAATGACAAGAAATACATTCTTGGTATTGGCACTACTTATTCCAGTAGTTGCTGGTATGGGACTAAACTTCAGTATTACCATCGGTGCAATGGCTGCTCAAATTGCCATTATTACAGTAGCTTACTTAAAGATTCCATCGGTTGGTGGATTGGCAGTAGCATTTGTTATTTCAACACCGATAGCATTAATATTAGGAAAGTATATTGGTAAACTTCTAAATAGAACACGTGGTCAAGAGATGATTGCATCAATGATTACAGGATTCTTTGCAGATGGTATTTATCAAATGATATTCTTATTTATGTGTGGTACGATTATTCCTATGGCAGGTGGTTTTATTCTATCTTCTGGTATGGGTTTAAGAAATACAATTGATTTAATGAAAGACAATGGTATTGGTAAGTCATTGGATAATATTGTTAGTGTACCATTTTTCTATGTTACCATAGTAGCTGGATTAGTGGTAGTAGCGTACTATATTTGGAAAATGAAAAAAGAGAGTCCTGAAGGATTTAAGAAGAATAAAATGATTGCTTATATAGGTATAGGTGCATTATTGACTGTATTTAGTATATTGGTGATGTTTACAAAGGTATTACCTCATAAGTATGCACTTCTTAAAACTGTAAATATGTCTGTTTTTACTGCACTTGTAGTTGGTGGCTTTGCAGTATTTAATGTTATTTTATTAAATACCAAACTGGGTCAAACGCTTAAAACGGTAGGACAAGACAAACATATTGCAGAAGTATCGGGTATTAAAGTTAATAAAATCCGTGAGTTGGCAATCATGTTATCAACGGTGTTTGCTGCTTGGGGACAAATTATATTTATACAAAACTTAGGTATATTAAATACTTATGGTTCTCATAAACAAATCGCATTGTTTGCAGTAGCTGCTTTGTTAATTGGTGGTGCATCTGTTTCCAAAGCAACAATAGGACAAGCTTTCCTGGGTGTACTATTATTCCACACACTATTTATCGTATCTCCGAAAGCTGGTTTAAACCTGTTTGGTGATGCACAATTAGGTGAGTACTTTAGAACATTCGTAGCTTATGGTGTTATAGGTGTATCTTTAGGACTACATGCTTGGAAAACTTTGATTATGAAAAGAAATGAGTGACAGATCAAGCATCGATGAGAATCGATGCTTCTTTTTTTAAAAAAGAATTACATTTCCTGTTAGTGAGTGTTTTGTAAGCGTTAAGTAATTATAAATTTTAATATAAGATGCTTTAAGAAAAGTTGATTTTTTTCTATAATTAGTTGAGGGAGTGATTAAATGAAAACCATAGCCATTACAGATGATGATCCCAATATTGCTGAGTTGATGCGCCTTTATTTAGAAAAAGAAAATTATAGAGTTTTGGTGTATAATTCTGGTTTCGAATTATATCAGGCCTTATTTAAGACTCACATCGACTTGATTGTTCTAGATATAATGATGCCTGGTCTAACAGGTTTTGAGTTATTAGAAACGTATTTAAATGGCAGAATACCTGTGATAATTGTATCAGCAAAAGGTACCTTAGACGATAAATTAAAAGGTCTCCAAAATGGTGCGGATGATTATCTGGTTAAGCCATTTGAAGGACCTGAATTAGTAGCACGAGTGGAAGCCGTCCTACGACGATATAAGGGATATGAACGTATAAAACCTTTGAACTTTCCCAATTTAGTAATTGATTTAGAGAAATATGAAGTTGTTTACAGAGGTGAAAGTATATGTTTACCTCAGAAAGAAATAAGTTTATTATATCATTTGGCACGACACATCAATCAAGTCTTTACACGTGAGCAGTTGATGGAAAGTATATGGGGTAAAGATTATGATAGCGACTATAGAACTGTAGATGTACACATCAAGCGTTTGAGAAGTCGTTTTAAATATGATGAAATCTGGTGCATTAAGACCGTATGGGGCGTAGGGTATAAATTTGAGATGAAGGATATGACATGAAATCTTTATTTTATAAAATGATTGTACTGTGGTTGATGGTGCTACTGATTACCTTTTCAGTTTTGACTATTGGCTTGAATAAAGGATTGGAACGCTATTTTATCAATCAAAAGTCTGAAAGTTTAATGACACATTGTAAGAGTATCCAAGAGTCGTTTTTATCTGGAAATTTCTTCAACTTATACAATACAGGTGAGATGATTAATGAAATCAGAAATCTGGAACGATATTTTGATACTCAAATTTTTGTAGTCAACACAAGTGGTTATGTATTTGTTACTGGTGATGCATCAGATCTAGACTCGATAAGAAGTGAACTTAGTCTAGAAGATGTGGAATCAATTTTTAAAGACAACATAATTGTTAGGGAAGGGTTAAATAGTGCTTTATCAGATGAACACGTTATAACAGTTGGATATCCTATTAAAGATGCAGAAGGTAACGTTATTTTAGCCTTGTTCATACACGCCTCAGTACCAGAAGTTTTAGAAGCCAATAAAGGCGTATATGTTATTATTGTATCTGTTTTAATTATGGGGATAGGTTTGGCTGCAAGCATTATTTTCATTTTTTCTCGTTCTATCATAAAAGTGATAAAAGGATTAAATGATGGTGTGAAATCCATTGCTAAAGGAAACTATGAACAACAATTTTTAGTGAACAGACGTGATGAAATTGGTGAATTAACTGCAAGCATTAATATCATGACTCAGTCACTTAAGAAATCTGAGGTTATGAGACGTGATTTTATTTCGGAAATATCTCATGATTTTAGATCACCTCTGACTAATATAATAGGATACTCACAAGGTATCTTGGACGGTACGATTTCGGAAGACGATTATTTGAAGTATATTGAGATTATTCGTTCTGAAAGTGAACGTTTAAAAGGATTATCAGATGATATCCTGACACTGGCTGAGATACAAACTATGACAATGACTGAAAGTCTTGAGCAATTGAATTTGAATGGTTTAATTCTCAATACATTAGATCAGTTTGAGTTGGTCTTTAAACAGAAGTCTTTAAATGTTTCAATTGATCTGACAGAAAAGGATATAATATTCTGGGGCAATAAGAGTAGCATAATTCGGTTATTGACAAATCTGATGGATAATCAGGTTAAATTTACACCTACAGGTGGCGAAATCCATATCACTACAAAAGTGAATGAAAAGATAGAACTTTATATTAAGAATTCAGGTCCCTGGATTCCAGATGATATAATTTCTGACATCTGGATTCATTTTAAAAAAGGAGATGAAAGCAGAAATGAAAATAAAACGTCATTTGGATTGGGATTGGCAATTGTTAAGGAAATAATTTCATTACATCAGGGATCAATTACTGTTGAAAATTGCATACCTTATGGAGTTGAATTCAAAATTGAATTGCCTAAACAACAAAAAACATAAGAATTTTATATAGTTCATAATTTGTTCATAATTCTCATTTATATTTATGGTGTAGAAATAAATAGGAGGTGTAATTATGACAAATGAAAATGAAACTATTAAATCTAATGAATCAAAGGGTAAAGAACCACCCAATACTGTTATGAAGGAAGAAGAGTTCTTTGAAACAGCGATGTATAAGTCTCAAGCAGATCCTGTAATGAGCTTAAAAAAAGAAGAGAATCGAAAGAAAAGGTCAACTGTTTGGTCTTTCAACCGATTTCTGGCGTTGCTTTTAATTGTCACGTTATCAGTGAGTGTAGGTTTTGGTGTAGGGTATGGTACATCAACAACACAATCAGACGCATTGACTGCAAATGATGTTGAATTAAAAGAGCTTAGAGAATCTATAAAAGTATTACAAACTTCAAATAGACCTATGGAGAGTATGAGCACAGTACAAGTTGCGGATTTAGTTGCTCCTTCTGTTGTAGCGATTACCTCAACCGTGGAAGTACAAGATTTTTTCAGAAGTTTTGAGTCTGAAGGTAGTGGTTCAGGTGTAATTTACCAAATATCAGATGAAGATATTTTTATCATAACCAATCATCATGTAATCGATGGTGCAAAAGAAGTGACCGTTGAATTCTTTGATGGTACTATTTCTAATGCTACATTGGTCGGATCTGATTCGGAAACTGATCTTGCCTTGATTAGAATAAAACAAAAGGATGTACCTTCGCAATCAGTACAGAAGTTTAAAGCAATTGAAATTGGAGATTCTGAAGAGTTGCTTGTTGGTGAATCCGTTATGGCTGTAGGCAATGCTTTAGGTTATGGTAGAACAGTTACTGTCGGTGTTGTTAGCGCTTTGAATAGACAACTGAGATTAATGAGTGGAACCATGGACTTAATCCAGACAGATGCAGCAATCAATCCCGGTAATAGTGGGGGAGCTCTTGTAGATGCGAATGGTAAATTGATTGGTATCAACACAATTAAAATTGCAACAACAGATGTAGAAGGCATTGGTTTTGCGATACCGGTGAATACTATGTTACCTATAATTGATCAGTTGAAGGAAGATGGTTATATCTCAAGACCATATTTAGGTATCTATGGTAAGGATGTTGATGAGACCTTGTCAGAGATATATGAACTACCAATTGGTGTTGTTGTTATGGATGTAATACCAGGAAGTGGTGCAGATGAGGCTGGTCTACAAAAGGGTGATGTAATCATCAAAGTAGATAATCAACAAATTGTGACGATGTCGGAACTTGTTGAGTTGATAAGTCATAAATCGGTTGGTGATACCCTTAAAGTATCTGTGCTTCGTAATGGTACAGAAAAGCATGTGTT
>JAEIOD010000024.1 GCA_016342415.1 Clostridiales bacterium | reverse complement strand
TCCAAGACATCTGTGATGTCAATAGTATGTACGTTAATAAACTCCAAGACATCTGTGATGTCAATAGTATGTACGTTAATAAACTCCAAGACATCTGTGATGTCAATAGTATGTACGTTGACAAATTCCAAGACATCTGAGTATGAGCATACAAGTAAATCATGAATTACAAAATTAATGTAGCACATATTATGACCATACTCATCATTTAGAAAAACAAACCTGAAACTAGAGTTATTATTATTCCTATAACAACAATCATAACAATAAAACTATTTCTTATCTTTTTAACTGTATTATTTTCATAAAAATTTAATGGAATTTTTATACCAAAAATAATTCCTTTATTATCTAATGATATAACGGTTATAAATCAGGGAATCAGACACCATATCTATTGATAATAAGACCCTTACATCTCCTATTGTTCTAACTGGTATACTTATTCAATAACCGACAGATTTTAGTGTTAAAAAAACAGTGATTCAACTTACAATCACTTGTTACATTGCTGACAGTACGAGCATCACCGTGACGATAACAACACAGATGCACATCGCTTTTAAGTATTTCATTTTTCTTAGATTGATTAAGAGATTTACATTTTCATAATCCAATTCAAAATCAAGTAATTCATAGAAGTTTCTTTTATATCCCATATATAAACTGATAATGCCGTCAGGTAAAGATTCATTATTTTGCAACATTACTTCATATGAGTTACTTTCTTCAAGACTACAGGACTCAAACTTTATCAATTTGCTTCTTATAAGTTCTTCCTGCAATTTTTCCTTATTCGTTTTCATAGTACCCTCCATTTGCTTATACAAATAATGGTAACGTAAAAATATAAAAATAGCCAGTTCAAATGAACTGGCTACCATTATTATTTACCTAAGTAAACAACCATTTGTATTTCAACTTTTACATCTAAAGGTAATCTCGCAACTTCTACAGCTGCTCTTGCTGGTTTATGATCTGTAAAGAATTCAGCATAAACACCATTCATCGCACCAAATTCATTCATGTCTTTTAAGAATACAGTTGTCTTTACAACATTCTTATAATCAACACCCGCTTCAGCTAAGATAGACATTGCATTTGTAAGTGATTGTCTGGTTTGATCTTCAATACCGCCATCAACAATTTTACCTGCAGCCGGGTCCATTGGCAACTGACCAGATACATACATAAAATCTCCTGCAATCATAGCTTGTGAGTAAGGACCAACAGCAGCTGGTGCATTATCCGTATGAACTTTCTTCAACATTATTTCTTCCCCCTATTTGTCTTCTCTTGTTTCATCTAAATAGTTATAAATTGTATAGCGTGATACACATAGGATATCAGCTACATAATCAATGGCACCCTTAATTAAGAATACGCCTTGACCGTCTAATTGATTCACGATCTTTACTTTTTCATCTTTATTTAAGTATGCAACAGGTTTCCCTATTTCGTCAATCTTAGTTTGTACAACTTCACTTAAAACATCATTAATTTTTTTGCTAGATTTATCTGCTTTAACTGGCTCACCACCAAAATCAAGCAATTCGCTTAATGCTCTTTTGGCAATTGCAAATTCTGTGACATCAAAGTTGATACATAAACACCCTATAACTTTGTCTTCATCATCACGTATAAACATTGTAGTAGATTTAATGGTTCTACCATCAGATCCTTTACCAGAATAATTAATGGTATCTTTCTGAGTATTACCTGCCTTAACTTGCTGAAGTGAATGATCTGTCATAGAACTATTAGAATCTCTTCCAGTGACTTCACCATTTTCTATTGTTACTATAGAATGATTTAAATCAGAAAAGTCATGTAATACGACTTCACAGTTACTCCCGAATGTACCTGAAATACCTTTTACAATCGGAATATAACGTTTCATTATCGGATGTACAGGTTTTGCCATACTGACCTCCTATTTTACAACAATATTTACAAGACGTTTAGGTACACAGATTACTTTAACAATTTGCTTGCCATCGATTAATGTCTGCACTCTTTCACTTGCCATTGCAATAGCTTCCATATCTTCTTTTGTACTTGTCGCATTAACAATTAACTTATCTCTTACTTTACCATTGATTTGAAGTACAATTTCTACTTCATCATCAACAAGGTACTTTTCGTCATACGTCGGCCATGAAGTTTCATTTAGCATACCTTCAAATCCAAGCATTTCCCATAATTCTTCTGTCATATGAGGTGCCACTGGATTCAGTAGTGTAATCAACGCTTTAAAGTCAGCTTTATTCAATTTGCCAACCTTGGTTATTTCATTTTGAAGTGTCATCATTGCAGCAATTGCAGTATTAAACTTCATATTTTCATAATCGTTAGTTACTTTTTTAATGGCCTTATGAATTGGTTTTAATAGTGCTTCAGAATACTCAGTTCCTTCTTCCACCACATCCGTTAAACGCCACACTCTATCCAAGAATCTCTTACAACCTTTTAAGCTTAACATCGACCAAGGTGCTGATTTCTCAAAGTCACCAATAAACATCTCATAAGTTCTAAGTGTATCCGCGCCAAATTCAACTATGATTTCATCCGGGTTAATAACATTACCACGAGACTTAGACATCTTCTCCATGTTTTCACCTAATATCATACCGTGAGATGTTCTTTTTTGATAAGGTTCAGCAGTTGGAACAACACCACAATCAAATAAGAATTTATGCCAGAATCTAGAATAAAGTAAATGAAGTGTCGTATGTTCCATACCACCATTGTACCAATCTACCGGACCCCAATATTCCAACATTTCCTTAGAAGCCAGTTCATTATCATTATGCGGATCACAATATCTTAAGAAGTACCAAGACGATCCAGCCCATTGTGGCATAGTATCTGTTTCACGTCTAGCCTCTTTACCACACTTAGGACATTCTGTTTTAACCCAATCATCGATGTGTGCAAGTGGTGATTCACCATTGTCTGTAGGTTCATAGTTATTTACTTCAGGTAATTCTAAAGGTAAATCTTTATCTTCAACAGGTACCCAACCACAACAGTCACAGTGTACCAGCGGAATTGGTTCACCCCAGTATCTCTGTCTTGAGAATACCCAGTCACGTAGTTTATAATTAACTTTCTTTTCACCAATCTTGTTGGCTATTAAGAAATCAGTAATCTTTGCTTTTGCCTCAGGCACTTTTAAGCCATTTATCATTTCTGAGTTAACTAAAACACCATCTGCATTATCCGTAAAAGCTTCTACCTCTACATTGCCACCTGATACAACTTCGATAATAGGCAAATCAAATTTCTTTGCAAATTCCCAGTCTCTTGAATCATGTCCCGGCACTGCCATAATAGCACCTGTACCATAACTCATCATAACGTAATCAGAAATCCATACAGGAATCTCTTTGTTTGTCACAGGGTTGACAGCCATGATACCTTTAACTTCAACACCTGTTTTGTTTTTTACCAACTCAGTTCTTTCAAACTCAGATTTTTTACTTGAATCAGCTCTATATTCTAATAATGCATCCATGTTTTCAATTTGATCGGCATATTTCTCGATATAAGGATGTTCTGGTGACATAACCATGTATGTAGCACCATAAAGTGTATCCGGTCTTGTTGTGAATACTCTAAATACATCTTCAGTACCCTTGATCTTAAAATCAACTTCAGCTCCTTCAGAACGACCAATCCAGTTCTTTTGTTGAATTTTTACACGCTCGATGTAGTCAACTAAATCCAAATCATTGATCAGTCTCTCAGCATACTCCGTGATTTTAAGCATCCATTGGTTTTTAACCTTTTGTTCTACCCCAGAACCACAACGTTCACAACCACCACCAACGACTTCTTCATTTGCAAGACCAACTTTACAACTTGGACACCAGTTGATCGGGAACTCTTTTTTATAAGCTAATCCTTTATTAAACAACTGAATGAAAATCCATTGAGTCCATTTATAATACTCTGGATCAGTTGTATTTATTTCTCTTGACCAGTCAAATGACATACCAAGTGATTTTAATTGTTCTTTAAATCTGGCAATATTATTTTTAGTGACTACTGCTGGATGAATTTTATTTTTAATCGCATAGTTTTCAGTTGGCAAACCAAATGCATCCCATCCCATTGGATATAATACATTGTAACCATCCAACCTTCTTTTTCTTGCAACAATGTCAAGTGCTGTATACGGTCTAGGATGCCCTACATGAAGACCTTGCCCAGATGGGTACGGAAACTCCACTAATGCATAAAACTTCTTTTTTTCAGTAGTTTCTGTTGCGTAAAAGCTACCTTTCTCATCCCATATATCTTGCCATTTCTTTTCTACTTTAGAATGATTGTAATCCATTTAAACCTCCTATTTATTCTTTCAATACACACAAGTGTTTTGAATAACTTACAAAAACAAAAACGGACATTTAATCATTAGGGACGAATAACTCCGCGGTACCACCCTATTTGACAAATGTCCTCTCTAAGTTCTATAACGGTAACTAACCATTTCCTATTAATTAAGGCAAGTTCAAAATCTGTATTGGTTCACACCAGCCACCAATTCTCTGAAAAAATGATTTTTACTACTCCTTAAGGAATTATATTATTTTTAACTAGTGTAAACTGTTAATTAGAAAGTGTCAACACTAATATCAAGTATTTCAGCATCTTTCCACATTTTTTCTAGCTTATAGAAGTCTCTAGTCTCTTCTGTAAATACATGCACGATTACATCTATGTAATCTAATAAAATCCATTCACCAGTTCTGTAACCCTCTTTATGAGCAGTATCAAAGCCAATCTTACTTAATTCCTCTTCAACTGACTCAGCCAAAGATGTTGCATGTCTAGTCGATGTACCTGTTGCAATTATAAAATAATCTGCAATAGATGTTAATTCTTTTACATCTAATACTTTAATATTATGTCCCTTATTATCATCTAGAGTTTTAAAGACCTCTAAACTTAATGCTTTGTTATCCATGTTTCCTCCTTATGATATACCTGTACCAACACGTACTATTAAGTATATGACGTATACTGCCAACATGGCAAATCCTTGCCATTTTTTTGTTTTACCTTTGATAAAAGTTGGTACTGCGAATATTAACATCAATAGTAGCGCAAACGGCACATCGATTTTAAGTGTATTAGGATAATTAGTAAATGCTTTCCCTAAAAAATTAAAATCGTACAGTTGAATCGGTAATCCTTCTTTAGATATCAAAGAAGATGATGTTAATATAAGTGCTACATTTAAAATGTTGGCACCAATTATATTTCCAAGACCAATATCATGATTTTTCTTTTTGATAGAAGACAACATTGTTGTCAACTCCGGTAACGATGTGCCTAGTGCTATCAATGTCAAGGAGATAATTGCTTCCGGTACACCTAATTGCTTTGCAATAACCTGACCATTGTCTACTAATAGAGATGCACCGAGTACAATACCTGCAGCACCTGCTACAAATAAAACAATGTTTTTGGTAATAATTTTCTTTGTTAACGTACTTTTATCGAAGACAAATTCATCTTTCGATTCCTTACTACCCTGAATATTGTAGTATAAAAACAATATTATGAATAAAAGTACAATTAACGCTTCCATATGTGTAAAAGTAAGATCCCAGGCAAATGCTGTAAAGGTAAGCAATGATGCAACCATAATCGAACTTTTTTTAGCAAATAATTTCTTTTTAACTGGAGTTCTAAGTGCAATAAATCCAAGTGATGAAATCAAACCAATATTGCAGATGATCGATCCAACCGCATTACCGATTGCCATCTCGGATGAGCCTTGCAAGTTAGCAGTAACGGAAACAATCAATTCCGGTAAAGTTGTTGCAATACTTACAATGGTTGCGCCAATGATAATTGATGGGATACCTGTTACTTCAGCAATCCAAACTGCTGAATCAACAAACCAATCGCCACCTTTTATAATCAGAACCAAACCTAATGCAAAAAGTATATATACTAATATGTCCATTTATCTTTCCTCCACTAGTGCGTTGTGCATTAAAATTGTCTGTACGTGTATCATATTACCTCTTTTAAGTTCAAATATCAAGGTATTTTGACAAGCCATAAGTAAAGCTTTATTAATATCTTTTAGGGCCAATTCACGTAACATTTCAATACCTTCGTACGAGCGTTCCTCTTCAAGAGCATCAGATAAATAAATTATTTTTTCCAACATTGACATATGTGGTCTTCCAAATGTATGATTCATAATCGCATGAAAAATATCATCACTTACACCAAATTGTTCTTTTGCTATAACAGCAGACATGTAACCATGACCTAGATTCGGATGATTCATGATGACATCATCAATAGGTTTATTCGTGCGTCTAAATGTTTCTAGGATTGCTTCATCGCTCTCATATTTACAGTAATCATGAAGTAAAGATGCTATTTCAGCATCTTTCTCATCAACATCATATAGTTTCGCTAAATGAACTGCAAGTTTACAAACGCCTAAAGTATGTTTGTATCTCGATGGTTTCAGATGATTTCTCACTAATGTTTTCAAATCATTCATTTAAAGAACCTTACGCTCATCTATATATAATTTATGTTCATAAATATAGTCTTCAGCACTTTTGGGCAACAAATATCTGATGCTTAAGTTGTACTTAACTCTCCTTCGAATATCTGTAGATGATATTGCAAGTGCTGGTACTTGTGTAATTGTAATATCAGCTTTATAGTCTTTTACCAGTGCATTGATTTGATCAGAAAGTTCCTTGTCTTCAACACCCGGTCTAGTTGAACCTATGAATTTACACAAATGGACTAATTCATCGAATTTTTTCCATGTTGGTAAATCAAGTATCATATCCGCACCAGTAATGAAATAGACTTCAGTTTCATCACCATACATTTCTCGAAGTTTTAAAACCGTATCTATTGTGTATGTTTTATTATCCTGATCCAATTCAATACGAGATAGTTCAAAGAACTCATTGTCTTCAATAGCCAATTGAGTCATCTTGTAACGATGCTCTTTTGAAGCCATAGAATCTTTATGTGGGGGGTTACCCGCTGGAATGAAAATAATTTTATCCATTTGAAAGCGTGTTCTAACCTGTTCTGCTAAAACAAGATGTCCATTATGAATGGGATCAAAAGTACCGCCCATCAAACCTATTTTCATGTATGCCTCCTATTTAAATTTATACTTAGTTATTTTATTATAACATAAAGAATCGCAAAAACTAATAATCTCATCACCGAAGTGATGAAATTATTTATTTTGGTAATACTATTTGCGGATCTTCTTTTGCTTCTCTATATAGTACAAATTTTCTACCGATATCTTGAACATAATTTGCTTCTAATCTTTCTACAAAGTAATTAGCAGCTTCATGAGCCGACATTGGTGATGTTTCTAACACATTCACCTTTACAAGTTCGTGTGAGTCTAACATCATGTCTAATTGTCTAATAAAGGCTTCTTTATTACCGTCTTTACCCATTTGTATCATTGGTTTGATACCATTGGCTAAAGCTCTTAAATATTTTCTTTGTTTGTTAGATAACATGTTATCTCCTATTCATAATAGTCAAATTCAAAATCGAAGATCTTAACTGTATCTCCGTCTTCAATGCCCATTTCTCTTAATTCTTCAAATACACCCATCTTCGTTAACACACCTTGGAATCTTCTTAAAGATTCAACATCTGTAAAGTCAGTTGAGTAAACCAAACGTTCAATCGGGGTACCGCTTACAGTATAAACATCACCCTTCACATGGTATTTTATTTCTTGATTCTTATCCACTTCTACTTCATAGTTCATATGAATATCATCAATATCAACCAATACTACTTCTTCAATATCATCAAGCGCATGTGTTACGTATTGCATCATCTCAGTCACACCTTGTTGTGTTGCTGCTGAGATTGGGAATACTTTATAACCTCTTGATTCCATTTCTTTTACGAAATCACTAAAAACTTCTTCATCATAAATAATATCTGTCTTGTTTGCTGCAATCACTTGCACCTTATTAGACAATCTCTCATCATACTGATGTAATTCCTTGTTGATGTTATCAAAGTCTTCTATAGGATTTCTACCTTCTACACCTGATACATCCACTACATGCACTAGCATTTTTGTTCTTTCAACATGACGTAAGAAGTCATGCCCTAAACCAACACCTTCGCTGGCACCTTCAATCAATCCAGGGATGTCAGCTAAAACAAAACTTTTCCCTCTTACTACTTCAACAACACCTAAATTTGGTTTTAAAGTTGTAAAATGATAGTTTGCGATTTTTGGACTAGCTTTTGTTAAAACTGATAAAAGTGTAGATTTACCTACATTAGGATAACCAACTAAGCCTACATCTGCTAGCATCTTAAGTTCAAGTATTATAGTAAATTCCTGACCCATTCTACCTTGTTGAGCAAATGTCGGTGCTTGTCTTATAGAATTTTTAAAGTGTGTATTACCTTTACCACCTTTACCGCCAGCAGCAAGCAATTGCTTTTGACCAATTTCAGTTAAGTCAGCTAATACTCTTCCTGTTTCCTTATCTCTAATAATTGTTCCAGCAGGAACTTTAATAATCCAGTCTTCTGCATCTTTACCAAAACGGTTTTTCTTACCGCCGTTTTCACCAGGTTCTGCACAATACTTTCTTTTGTACCTGAAGTCCATCAGTGTTCTCATACTTGAGTCGACTACTGCATAGATGCTTCCACCTTTTCCACCGTCTCCACCATCAGGTCCACCATCAGGAACATATTTTTCACGTCTAAAGGAAACACGACCGTCTCCACCCTTACCAGATTTAATAAAAATCTCGGCTTTATCAACAAACATAATACCACCTCTTTGATCTTATACCCGAATATGATACAAGATACCGATTATTGCAATAATAAAGCCCATCTAAAAGATGGGCTTAAACTTAAACTCGTACTTAAATGGTAAGATTATTCAGCAGCGTATACGCTTACTTGCTTTCTTTTCTTGTCTTTTCTTTCGAATTTAACAACACCGTCAATTAAAGCAAACAACGTATCATCTCCACCAATCCCAACATTATTACCTGGGTGAAGTTTTGTACCTCTTTGTCTCATTAAAATACTTCCACCTGTAACGAATTGTCCATCAGCTCTCTTTACGCCAAGTCTCTTAGCAGCAGAATCTCTACCGTTCTTAGAAGAACCTACTCCCTTTTTACTCGCGAAAAATTGTAAATTAAAATTCATCATTGTATGTTTGCACCTCCCTTTTTTAAGAGTCTCATATATTTTGGGTATGCCTTAGCAATCCCTTGTAATCCTGTTAACACAGTATTTAAAACAATATCTGCTTTCACAGATTTTGCTTCTTCTAGATCTGCCGGTAATTCAATATACATATAACCGCTTGTTTCATCGGATTCTACGATAACGAATTGTAATCCAGCAACAGTCTCTAGACTGTTTACAGCAGTTTGCATCAAAACCGAGATTGCTGCACATACTATATCTTCACCGTGATCGGCAAAATCAGCATGACCGCTTGCTTCGATTGATACAAGTCTATTATGTTTATAGCTAACTGTAACATTGGTCATCCTAACACCTAAGCGTTGATCTTGTTGATAACAACTTTAGTGTATGGTTGACGGTGACCTTGCTTCTTTCTATAGTCTTTCTTAGCTTTGTACTTGAAAACGATAATCTTTTTACCTTTACCATTCTTTTCAACTGTAGCAGAAACTTTCGCACCTTCAACAATTGGAGAACCTACTGTTAACTCTTCTCCATTAGATACAGCTAACACTTTATCAAAATCTACAGTATCTCCAGCTTCAACGTTTAACTTCTCAATGAATAAAACGTCTCCCTCTTGAACTCTGTATTGCTTTCCACCTGTTTCAATAATTGCGTACATCTTTACACCTCCTCAAAATAAGACTCGCCTTAACAGGTAACTTACGTTTTAAAACCTGATCCGAGCGGTAACTGACAATAAATTGCCTTGCGACACATATCGCACCTAGTTATTATAAACCCATTTGAATATAATTACAAGGTCTTTTCAAAATTTTATTAAATTCTTTTTAAGAACTCATAAACAACTTTTTACTTCCCACTGGTCTGAAAATTATGACCTGTTAAATGGTCCATAACTTCAATCCGAACTTCTACAGCCAACAGACTCATCATATGATCCAAATAAGTGGTGTTTTTATCTATTTTTTTACAGAGTATCTTATTTAATTCCTGTGATACTTTGACTTCAAAACTACTCTTTTCGGTATGCTTTTTTAGTAGTTCCAATTTATTTACCAGTCTCCTTACCAAAATATCATCTGATAAAACCACCCCTGCTCCATGACATACATCACACGTCTTAACCAATTGAGTTTTCAAAGATTTTCTATTTTTCTTACGTGTAACCTCTATCAAACCAAGCGCTGTTAATCCATGTATTTGCGGTTGACACTTATCTGCTTTAAAATACTTCTTAAGAACAGTACTCAAGTCACCATAATGTGTTTTATCCTTCATATTGATGAAGTCAATCACAATAATACCCGATATATTTCTAAGCCTGATTTGTCTGGCAATTTCCTTGGCAGCTGCTAAATTCACTTGCAAAAATGTTTGTTCTTTGTTACTTGATCCAACGAATTGCCCTGAATTAACATCAATCGCTGTAAGCGCTTCAGTTTCATCTATGGTGATAAAACTACCTTGATGAAGTTTTATTTCTCGGTCTAAACTGGATACAATCTGCGATTCAATTTTGTAAGCTTCAAATATTGGATAATCATCATCATAGAAAGTAACATGATCATGTTTTAAACGTTTTGAAACGTCTTTTTTATTAACAACCACTTCATCCACTTGAGATAAAAACTCTTTATTGATCAAAGTCTCAAAGGTATAATCCTCAAATAACAATCGATTGGATACAATACGATTGGTTTGTTTTGAAATACTATCCCATACTGCTTTTAATGACTCTATTTCATATAAAATATCCTCATCACTTGCATTAACAGCTTCTGTACGAACCACTGCTCCAAAATCACTTAAATGTACCTTAAGAAGATCCAATAGTTGTTCTTTTTTTGCCTTATCAGTAATTTTTTTTGAAATCATATGATTTGAAGACTTTGGAAGAAGAACCATATAGTGACCCGATATTGAAATATCGGTAGTAACTGTAGCACCCTTTTCTCCAACAGGATCTCTTCTGATTTGCACCAATAACTCCTCACCACTTTTAATATGAGGTTCCAAAGGCATATAGGCATTCTTCTTTTCACCGATATCAACAAATACAGCTGACATTGACTTGACTATATTCACAACTTTACCCAAATAAATATTACCAACTAGGCTTTTATCCAATTGGTTTTCAATGTATATTTCTGTCAGTTGCGAGTGATTTAAAAGTGCGATTCTATTGTATATTAAACCATAATCCACAATTAGCTGTTTCATCTTTTACACCTCAAATAATGTAACCAATTTATTGTCTTCATCTCTTGCATACAACTCAACTCTTCTATATCGGTCTTTTCCTTCAATCATTTTTATACCCGTATCGGCACAGAATAACTCGATTAACTTTTCAGGTTTCAAATTACCATTACTCCCAGTTGTTACAAGAGATTTTATAATAATTTGATCTTTATCGACAGATAAAAGCTGTAACTGACCAATCAGTGGTTTGATATCTATTTCCTTCATTTTGTTTTTCTTGTTTAATTTTTCATAAGTGATTGTTTCTCTAGCTTCAAAAGCTTCCAACTTACTTTGTATATCTTCTTTTGTATAGTTTTCTTCCGTACGAATTTGAATGATGTAAGCAGAATCCGTAACCAAGCTCATTAATTTTTTTGATTTACCACGGTACTTTGCATCAACAAACTCCAATCCATTAGGCAGGAACTGTTTTTGATTAGCCAATAGTTCTTTGATATCAACTTTTTCTTCCAGTTCTACATCCAAAAAATCACATTCTGTCTCTACCCCCACCGGAAGTGGCGCTGCATAAGAAATCTTCGGTTTCGGATTAAACCCTTGTGAGAACACCATATTGAAATTCATACGTCTAAAAGCTCTCTCAATTGTTTTAATCAATTCTAAATGAGACAGGAACTTCATATTGTTTTCTTTTTTATATTTAATTCTTAAAATAATCATTAGCACTCACGTCCTATCAAATCTATATTAATACCGCAACCAACACATTTATCTCTACAATCTTCAGTTACAACACCATTTACTGCATTTTCATATTCTTTAATTAAGAACTCTTTTTTTACACCGACATCAATGTGATCCCAAGGTAAAATTTCATCAAATGATCTTTCTCTTGTATAGAAATCAGGATCAATGCCACATGCTTCAAAAGCTTCCATCCATTTGTCATACTTAAAGTGTTCTTGCCAACCATCAAACTTACAACCTAGTTCATAAGCCTTTATAATGACATCAGCGAGTCTTCTATCACCTCTTGCAAAAGCACCTTCCAATACACTTGTATGGGCGTCGTGGTAGTTGAATTTTACTTTTTTGTTTTTGATTTTATCTTTTAAGTAGAATTGTTTTTCTCTGAATTCTTCTATTGAATTCTGTTTGAACCATTGGAATGGTGTAAATGGTTTTGGTACGAAACACGCCGTACTCAAAGTCACAGCCACACTGCCTTTTCTATTTTCAGCAGGTACTTGTTTGTATAACCACGTTGATTTATTCCCTAATGTATCAATACCTTCTAAATCTTCTAAGGTTTCTGTTGGCAAACCAATCATGAAGTATAATTTGACACGACTCCACCCTAAGTTAAACACCTGACTTAAAGTCTTCTCCAAATCTTCTTCAGCAACACCTTTATTGATAACATCACGCATACGTTGCGTACCTGCTTCTGGTGCAAATGTTAAACCTGTTTTTCTGATTTTTTGGATTTCCTGTAATACTTCTACAGCCAAATCATCCACTCTAAGTGATGGTAAAGAAACCCCTACCACATCTTTCGTATTCTTTTTAATCAACTCAATAATGGTGTCTTTAATATCAGTATGATCCAACGTACTCAGTGACGTTAATGATAACTCTTCATATCCGGTTGCAGCGATAATCTTCTGAGCAGTTTCTACAATGACTTCTTTAGACTTTTCTCTGATAGGTCTATAGATCATACCTGCTTGACAGAATCTACAGCCTCTTGTGCACCCTCTGAAGATTTCTACCATGGCTCTATCATGTACGACATCCGTATACGGTACAACAAAATGCGTTGGATAGTAAGCCTTATTCATATCCTCTATGATGCGTTTTTGAATCGTTTTTGGATACTGTTCATCAACCGGACCAAACGATTTAATGGTTTTGTCTTCATTGTAAGAAACAGCATAAAACTTAGGTACGTAAATACCGTCCATAGAAGCCAATCTGCTTAGGAACTCATCTTTAGTCCAATTGTTTTCTTTCTTTTCTCTATACAAGTCCATCACTTCAACTAATACTTCTTCACCTTCACCTAAAGAGAAAAAGTCAACAATTTCAGCTAGCGGTTCCGGATTGTACGCACATGGTCCACCTGCCATAATGATCGGATGTTCTTCCGTTCTATCTGCTGACTTGAATGGAATATTAGATAAATCCATCATATTTAAAATGTTGGTATAACTTAATTCATATTGAAGTGTAAAGCCTAACATATCTAGGTCTGCTATATCTGTACGTGTTTCAGTTGTAAACAACGGAATATCTCTTTCGCGCATCTTCTGCTCTAGATCAATCCACGGCATATACACTCTTTCACAATAAACATCTTCTACTTCATTTAAGGCGCCATAAATTATATGCGAACCTAAATGTGACATGCCTACTTCATAAACATCAGGGAAACAAAATCCGAAACGGATCAAGTCTTTTCTAATGTCTTTTCTTATACTGTTGATTTCATCACCGATATATCGACTTGGTTTTTCAACTAAATATAAAACGTCGTCTATTTTATTTTTTAACATAATATTCTCCTATTTGCACTTAAAAGGTATGGCATTAATGCCATACCCTATAATACTTGATTTATTTATAAGATTCAAAACATTTTTAAAAAATTATTACTTATTACTAAACATACCTTGTTTTTTTCGTCTCATATGCACATTTAGTGCGATACCGATCATGATCATATTAGTAATCATCGAACTACCACCATAACTTAAAAATGGCAAGGTGATACCAGTTACCGGCATCAATCCCATCGTCATACCAATATTTTCAAAAATTTGGAATAAAAACATGAACACAATACCAGTGACCATATATGACCCAAATTTATCTTTCGCCTGGTAAGCAATTTTCATTAGATTCATAAGAAGCAATAAAAATAAACCGATAACAACGGCACCACCAACAAAACCCATTTCTTCAACCCATACGGAAAAAATAAAATCGGTTTCCTGAACCGGTAACCAATCACCTTTATGATATACACCTTGAAAGAGTCCTCTTCCAGTCATCATACCTGCGCCAATTGTTGTTTTAGACGCATTAACATGGTAATTTCCAGGTAACAAAAGATTTTCTGGTTCCAAAAAGGCAAATAAACGGTTCATTTGATATGCATCCAAGAACTTGTCAGCATTCATACCACCTATAACACCCGTTCCAAGTGCAATACCTATATAACGCCAATCCCATTTTGCTACCAATAACATACCACCTGTAATTACGACGAATACAAGCATTGTACCAAAATCAGGTTGTTTATAGATTAACAATAAAAACGGTGTGATGAACAAGGCAATTTTTAATAACGTTTTGGGATGATTAATGTCCTCTTCATGATTCGAAAGAAATTGAGCAAACGCTATTATAAACCCAATCTTCGCAACTTCCGAAGTTTGTAGATCCATGACACCCAAATCAATCCAACTGAGTGCACCACCCCTCGGTGCTCCTAATCCTGGTACATATACCAAAAGCAACATACCTATGGATAAAACATATATGAACTTATACAGTTTACCAACAAATTGATAATCTAACATTAAGATAATGGCTATTGCTATCAGCCCAACAATAAAGGCAAAAGCTTGAACTTTTACCTCCCTTGATAAACCGTCCTCTAAGAAAGTATCTGGTACTCTTGTAGCACTTGCAATTGCAAGCATACCAATACTAACCAATAAAAGAACAATTAATATTAAACCAAAATCTATATTTTTCAATAAATTTTTATTTTCCATGAATCTTATTCAACGCCACGTTTCATACTTGTAATTGGAATATTCGCAATTAAAGCTGGCTTGCCTTCAAAATCTTTTTCGTGATTTGAAATTCTAATATCTAACTTATTAGAATCAATATTGACATATTTTTGCAACACCTCAAGAATTTCACCACGAATCAACTCTAAAAACTCAGGAGAACAATTGGCGCGATCATGTACTAGAACAAGTTTTAATCTGTCTCTAGCAACATCTTTGCTTGTTGGTTGTTTTGAGAAAAACTTTTTTAAATCAAACATATTCTACTCCTTACTTACCGAATCCAAATAATCTCTTAATCTTACCCATCATAGTGTTATCAAGATCAAGTTCCATCAATGGTACTTCTATTCCAGTGATTCTTAAAGAAATATTTCTAAAAGCCTGACCCGAGAATGATGTTTCGTCAGATACAGTAGGAATACCTCTGTTTGTACTGATAACAACACTTTCATCATCAGGCACTACACCAATGACTTCTATTGCTAAAATATCTCTCATATCATCTAAATCCATCATTTCTCCACGTCTTACCATGTCTGGACGGATTCTATTGACAATTAATCTGGGATTACATACCTCTGCAGCTTCTAAAAGCCCAATAATTCTGTCGGCATCACGCACTGCAGAAATTTCAGGTGTTGTTACAACGATAGCCTTATCAGCACCAGCAATAGCATTTTTAAAACCTTGCTCAATACCAGCTGGACAATCGATCAAAACATAATCATGAGTTTGTCTTAATTCATTACATAATTTGACCATTTGTTCTGTAGACACAGAGTCTTTATCTTTTGTTTGAGCTGCTGGCAAAAGGTACAAACCATCAAATCTCTTATCTTTAATAAGAGCTTGTTTTAATCTACACTGCTCTGATACTACATCAACAATGTCGTATACAATCCTATTTTCCAGTCCCAATACAACATCAAGGTTACGAAGACCTATATCCGCATCTATAACAACTACTTTATTTCCTAAGTTAACCAATCCTGCCCCTATATTGGCAGTTGTAGTTGTTTTACCTACACCGCCTTTACCAGAAGTAATTACAATAACTTCTCCCATTTTTGTGCCCCCCTCTATAATTCCTCTATACTCATATGACCAGATTTCAAATAAGCAATTTCTGGTTTTAATTCATTTATATTGTCATCTTCTGGTGCTCTAGCGATAATATTAGCAATTCTAATTTGAGTCGGTATCAATTTCGATGCAATGATGTAGGTTTCCTTGTTTCCAAATTTACCGACGTGTACCATACCTCGAAGTTTACCCATTACAATGACATTACCTCCAGCAGAGACTTCTGCTCCAGGATTAACATCACCAATCACAATGATATTACCATCGTATGAAACACTCATGCCAGAACGAAGATTTTTTCTTACAATCTTAGTTTCGTATTCGTTATAATCCAAGACTTGAATAGCAGGTTCTTCAACTTCTTCTATCACTTCTACAACTTCTGGTGTTTTTTCAGTTTTCACAACAGGGTCTAAACTTACAACATTCAGTTTATAATCTTCTGCTAAGATTTTATACAACTGATATCGATTGGCTTCTTCTCCAATTAGACCTTCTACACCAATTATTGTTGCACCAGTAAAGAACTGTGCTGACTTTTCAAATTTTTGATGAATACAATCAGCGACTTCGTTAAATTGTTCAAATGCACGTAATTGAAGAACTATTCCATCCTTCGTGCCCTTAAATTCCACTATTTTGCTCAATACGCCCTCCATTTATACTTTCCTACTTAATACTATACTACATCTAGCTATAATTTCAAATGAAATTCGTACATCTTGTGGTTTACTCCATTAAGAATTCCTTATGATCAAATAAACCAAAGTATTTTGCATAGATATCCCTTACAATAGGTGATGCATACCCACCACTACCACCTTGAGGGATTAGTACTGCTACTGCAATTTCTGGATTGTCAAATGGTGCAAATGAGATAAACCATGTAAAAGGATCATACTCTTCTCTAAAACTGTCAATGATAGTTGAAGTGATTTTACCACCGCTTAGCTCAATTAAGACTTCTCGCATAATAAAACCTTGATTCAAAAATGTACCTTGAGCTTTAGCAGAAATTTTATCTGCTAGTGTTTCCTTTTCTATGCCATCTTCAAGTGAGTTAAACTCATTTTGAAGAACAGCGAGTTCAGCATTTCTTTCTTCTAATAACTCTGTTGTTTTGTTTTCAAGATCCTGTTGTGTAATCGCGATGTATTTGTCACTACCTTCTCTAATACCATTATTGACCACTTCCATAACATTAGGGAAAACCTGACGAATATATTCCAGTTCATCTACTGGTGGAATTCTACCAGCGGCTTGTGCAGTACCCGTTTTTGCGCCAACTTCCATATCGAAGTTTCTAAATACAACTTTAACAGAACCACTTGTTCCATGCGCTACACGTCTCATGCCTTCTTTAATTACTTCCAGATTTTCAGGATCATTCAGTTCTATCGGTTCTTTTGCTACTTCCAAAGTTGATTTTCCGTTTTCTGACTTCACTAGAGTCAGCTCATTTAAATAACCACCATTTGAAATAGCAGCCATATATCTGGCCATTTGAATCACAGTATATCTATGATCACCTTGACCAATCGAAAGGTTTAAATCATCACCTTCACGCCAAGGTATTTGTTTGAAGTAACTGAAATAAATATAATCTGCCAATAAAGAGGTTTCATCAATATCTGTTACTGGGTTTAAAGCCATCAACCTTCTAATCACTTCATTCCTAGTTAGGTTACCTTCAAGATATTCATCTACCCATCTGACAATCTCATTGATAATCAAATCTTTTTCATCTTCATCTTCTAAACGTATAGGATCAAAGTAATCATCTAAGACACCATCTAAGAACCTTCTTAAAGCATACATTTGTGTTCTTTTCTTCGTCTCCTGACTTGGAAGACCTGCAACAGTTTCATAGACTTCTATGCCAGTTGCTTCACCTAAACCAAATCTTGCAGCATAATCCAGAAGAATTTCAGTGTTCATTTCAAAGTCCAGGGGTTTATTTTTATAATAATCAAACCCTCTTACAATATCAAACATGAAATAGTTACACGATACCTCCAACGCTTTATAAGCATCAATCGAACCATGTTTACCATGGTATGGTGCTCTATAATACCAACATCTGAAAAGTTGCTTACCGATTTCAACCACACCATTGGCATAAATCTTCTGGTTCGGATCCAACCCTTGTTCAATAGCAGCTAAAACCGTTAACGGTTTAAAAGTCGAACCAGGTTGTACGGCTGTGTTGGTAGCAGTATTATAAAGTGGTCTTGGATCCAATGGGTTTCTTGGGTTCTCTGGTTGCAAAGAATTCCAATCATCCAGAGTGATTCCAGTTGAGAATAAATTAAGATCATAACTCGGATAATTCGCAATCGCCAATATCTCACCGGTATCAACCTTTACAACAACAGCAGCACCTGATTTAGCATTCTCATAAGGTTTATAATTCATATTGCCCCATCGGCTCTTATAAGGTTCACCCTTTTGTATTTGTCCTAAACCGTATTCCAAATAGTGTTCCAGTGCCTGTTGCAATTCAATATCTATTGTTAACTCAATATTCTTCCCCGAATAGGATTCTTTGGCTTCTTTACCTTCAACACCTTCAATAAAATCACCAATGTAGTTACCTTTGGCATCTGCATAAATATATTTATATCCATCTTCACCATGTAGAATGTTTTCATATGTGTTTTCCAATCCTGTTTTACCAATCAAATCATTTGAGTTATAACCAGTTGCAGAATTGTATTTTTCGATTTCTTTTGAAGAGGAAATTTTTCCCATATAGCCAATCACATGAGCAGCACTTTCTTCATAAGGGTAGGTTCTAATCGGATCTATCTCAATTGAAACTCCTGGAAAATCCATACCCATCTCCTGTATCAGAACAGCAGACGCCTTAGAGATATTATTGGCTATTTCTATTGGAATGAAAGACATATAGCCTTGTTTGCTAAAGGCGTCTCTAACCGTCATTATTTTTAGAACTTCTTCATCTGAATAATTTGCTTCAACTGCATTTGCATAATTATCCGATAGTTTAAAAACCCTATGATCCTTAAGTGCTTCAAATGCTTCTTCTGCAGATAAGTTATAATCCAGTCCATAGGTATCCAAGAATCTTTCTCTATTGATATCATTTAAAAACTTCATCGATTTCACCGAAATCGGTAGACGAATCCCTTGATACAACAACATCTGCTGTGCATCATAAACATTTAAACTCTCATCAATGTACTCACGTTTTCTAACTTGATCGTAAACGTAGTTGGCTGTACTATTTTGTGGAAAACCATTCTCTTCTAACCAGGCTTCAGTTCCTAGATTATCCTGAAAATAAAACTCACCATCAATTAACTGTATAGGAAACTCTATATAGGTTTCATTATTATTTTCCAATAAGGTCAGCAATTCAATTGAAACCCTATTTATTTCATTTTCATATTGTGGTGCATCT
This sequence comes from Clostridiales bacterium, assembly GCA_016342415.1. GTDB lineage: Bacteria > Bacillota > Clostridia > Peptostreptococcales > Acidaminobacteraceae > JABXKX01. The sequence goes on along the minus strand of JAEIOD010000024.1, from coordinate 68,642 downwards.
AAGAACTTTACGGTATAACTCGGGATATTGCCTGCGAGTAGTACACCATTGGTATCATAGATTTCACCTCGTTTAGCAGAAAGGGTTATTCTTTGTAAAAAAGAATCGTCTGCCTTTTGTCTATAATATTCACCTTCAATAATGGTGATTTCTGCAAGTCTAAACATCAAGACCGCAAATAACGCAATTAATATCAGAACAACAAAGTTTCTTCTATCAAATATTTTTTCAAACAAGTTATCACCTTTCAAATAATGACAGTTCAATGAACTGTCATCTAATCTAGTTTATGTCTTTCAATCCATCTAATTGACACATGATACACAATCACACATACGATTGAGTTATATATAATTTCTGTTGGTACTATTTTCGTCATGACATCACTTATACTAACGCCTTTATTTAAGAAATACATAAAAAAGAAATACATCAAGTGATAAAGTGTCGTACTGATGGCTGTCATAAAGACCAATGTTAATTTATTTCCAGTAAACAGAGGTCTACCGATAATGCTTATCAGTACAGCAATAATTACTAAAATGAACAAATTCATTCCAATTGCCATGCTTAAATATGTATCAACGAACAAACCGGCAAAAATTGCTGCAAAAACACCTTTTTCCAATCCGTAGATTATTGTGACGACTATCACCAAAACCAGAGTGAAGTTCGCAGACACATTAAATACTTTTAAAGATTGCAATATGGTTGACTGCAAAATAAAATTAATGACTATTATAAATAACAGGGTTTTATATTTAATACTTATTTCACTATTGATCATCTGTTATCACTTCCTTTGGAATGACAAATAATCTGTCAATGTTCTTGAAATTAACAGATGATTCAACAACAATTGAAGTCAACAGCTCATCTTCATCATAAACCACTTCACTTATGTATCCGATATGAATGCCTTTAGGATAAATTCCTAAACCAGATGTAACAACTACATTTCCAATACCTACAATGGCTTGTGGATCAAATAGTTCACCACTGATGACAGCATTAACATCTCCATGTAAAATACCATCGTACGTCTGATCGGAATCCAAAACCTCAAATCCAATAGAACTCTTATTATCTATTACCGTAACGACTTTGCCCCAGTTTGATCCGACTTCATAAACCAGACCCACTAAGCCATCCCCGTTCATCACAGCACTATTTTTAGTAATACCATCATTAATTCCTTTATCAATGGTAAACATGTTATACCAATTACCGGTATCTTTCGCTATGACATTCACAGTTACGTAATTATCAATTTCCTGGTTTTCAGCATAATTCAATGCTGTTTTTAAACTCTTTAGATCTTCGTACTCTTTGACAGTTAATTGTGCTTCAGTCAATTGTTGATGTAACTGTTCATTTTCAGCTGCCAATTCCTTGTTCTCTGCTTCTATCTCCCAAATCGAAATAATCGGTCTTATTTTATCTCCGATAAAACTCCCCACATTATAAACACCTTTTTGGATTGGCGCAATAATGTTACCTATTGTATTTTCAACAAAGGTAACACGCTCTCGACCGCCCATGGTAATGCCCATGATTGTGATGACTAATATAGCGATAAATAAGATCAACCATCGTCTTATTTTATAGCCGTTCATCGTAACTCCTAGTAATTTTTATTTTTCTTAGCTGATTTACGAACATTACGAAGCTCTTTTGCTGCCAAACCCGTTCCGATTGCAACACAATCCAGTGGATTTTCAGCAATTATAACAGGTACTTGTGTTTCTTGTTTGATAAGAACATCCAAACCTTTTAACAAAGCCCCTCCACCGGTTAACATAATACCTCTTTGAATGATATCCGAAGATAATTCCGGTGGCGTTCTCTCAAGTGCATATCTTACACCATCTACAATTGAGTTGATTGGTTCTTTAAGTGCTAATAAAATTTCTTTAGAAGTTAATGTAAATGTTTTGGGTAAACCTGTTAAAAGATTACGACCTGTAACTTCCATCGAAATGGTTTCTTTTAATGGATAAGCTGATCCAATATTAATTTTAACATCTTCAGCTGTTCTTTCTCCAATCATTAGGTTGTATTCTTTTCTAACGAATTGTACGATGGCCTCATCTAATTCATCACCACCAACTCTAATAGATCTTGACAATACAATACCACCATAAGAAATTACAGCGATTTCCGTTGTACCACCACCTATATCAACAACCATCGATCCAAAAGCATCTTCAATTGGCAAACCTGCACCGATCGCAGCTGCCATAGGTTCTTCTATTAACATAACCTTTTTTGCACCAGCACTCTCCGCAGCTTCTATAACAGCTTTTTTCTCAACTTCTGTAACACCAGATGGTACACAAATTGCAACATTAATAGACCCAAAAGGCATTGTTTTTGGATGTGTCTTTCTGATAAAGTACTTAATCATTTTTTCTGTCACTGTAAAATCAGCGATAACCCCATCTCTTAGCGGTCTAATTGCTTTAATGTTACCAGGTGTTCTACCGATCATCTGTTTTGCTTCTTCTCCTACAGCTACAACTTGATGTGTATTCAAATTCATCGCTACAACAGATGGCTCTCTTAAAATGATTTTCTTATCATTTCTAGTCACTAATGTATTTGCAGTACCTAAATCGATACCTATTTCCTTATTAAATAAATCATATAATCCCAACTTGTTTTCTCCTTCCAAAAGTATACTCAAAGATTGTACTATATTACTGGTTTGAATGCCATAGGAACACCCAAATAATTATATTATTTTTATATTTCGTCACCTTCAATAGTAACACAGAAACAGCAGTTTTACTTGCTTAAATTTAAAAAAATACTCCAAGGAGTACTTAAAGTATATCCATTTCTTTGAAACTGAAATAACCGTCTTCTGAAATGATGATATGGTCCAGTATTTTTATCCCTACAACCTCTCCAACATTACATAATCTTTTGGTAATTGCCTCATCTTCTCGACTAGGCGTTGGATTACCACTTGGATGATTATGAATCAAAATAATTGAAGCAGCACTTTTTTTGATAGCACGATTGAAAACTTCTCTTGGATGTACGATAGAAGCGCTCAAACTGCCCACAGAAACCACTTCATATGATGTAATTAAATTTTTTGTATTTAAAAATACAACAATAAATTTTTCCTTGTTCAGATGTCTGAGTTCCTCTTGAAAGTATTCTACTACAGTTTTAGGCGAATTAATTTTTCCAAGTATATTTATTTTGCATTTACTGACCCGTCTACCGAGTTCCACTGCAGCAGAAATTTGACAAGCCTTTGCAATACCAACCCCCTTAACAGCCGTGAGTTCTTCAACCGTTACATCATTTAAACCTTGAATTCCATGATCAAACAAATTGATGATGTTTTGACCCAGCTCAATTGCGGACTCTTCTCTTGAACCCGACTGCAGTACTATAGCCATCAACTCAGAATTGGTTAAAGCAGATACACCAAAATGACATAATTTTTCTCGCGGTCTTTCTATAGGGGGAATGGTTTTTATATTCATATAGCTCCTTAGAGGAACTCAATGCCAAAATATTCTTGTAAGATAGATTCCAATTTAGAAACTGGTAAGCCAACTACATTAAGATAATCACCTTCTATGTGATCAATAAGCGTTGCTCCGAGTCCTTGTATGGCATAAGCACCAGCTTTACCCCAGACTTCGCCTGACTCAATATATCTTTTTATTTTCTCATCAGAATAATTCTTAGTAAAGACTTTGGTTTCTACAACTTCTACTATTTTATTAGTCGTACCAGCCTCTATGACACAGATTCCTGTATAAACTGAATGTTGATCATTTTTCAATGATTGTAACATAGAAAACGCATCTGCTTCATCTTTGGGTTTTCCAAGAATAATATCTTTAAAAACAATAGTATCCGCTGAAATAACCAATGTACCTTCTTCTGCATCTTTAGAAATGTCAAATCCTTTTTCAAAAGCCAATGCAGCAACGACTGTTTCAGGAGACTCTCCATTTCTTACCACTTCTTCTATATCACTTGTTTTGATTTCAAAGCTCGCACCAACTGTTTCCAATATTTCTTTTCTTCTAGGCGAACCGGATGCCAATATTATTTTTTTCATACCTACCTCTATTTTACATTATTTTCCAATTAAATCAAGACCTACTTAAATAGTTTAACAGAAATCATCTCAACTAACAATTGTGTAGTTTCAGTGCACTTTATTATTAAAAGCTCAAAAACGGGGTATATATTTTATGTGGAAATAAATTAAAGGAGTTGATAACATGTTTAGAAGTAAATTAATTAGTATCCTAATGATCATACTCTTAATAACAGCACTCATCCCAATCGGAACCTATGCAACTCTCAATGACAGTACACTTGATACCGTGGAATATATGACAGGTGCCGTTATCGTACAGTACGAAGAAAATTTCAAAGATAAAGACAAATACGAAAAAGAGTTTGACATGATACCAGAAAAAAACCTGGGCAAAAACAGCCTAAAACTTTACAAATTCAATAAAAACAAGGATGTTATGGATATTGTAGAAAAACTCAATAAGAAAAAAGGCATCCGATTTGCAGAACCAAATTATCTTTATCAGCCTGTGGAAATAACTGAAAACTACTTCAGTAGTCTATGGGGATTATACAACTCAAATGATATTGATATAGACGCGCCAGAAGCATGGGATATTACTAAAGGTTCCAATCAGATCACTGTTGCTGTCATCGATTCTGGTGTACAAACAACTCATGAAGATTTATTTGGACAGTTCGACTTTGAAAAAAACTTTCATTACGATCCATTTGACTCATATGAAGATCATGGTACACATGTATCAGGTACAATTGCAGCCCTCGATAACAATTTGGGTGTTGTCGGCGTTTCACCAAACATTAGATTAATAGCTCTTAAATTTTTAGGAGAAAATGGTGGGTATACGGATGATGCAATTGATGCTATCAATGAAGCTAAATCATATGGTGCCAATATAATCAACGCCTCTTGGGGCGGCGGCGGATACAGCCTTGCGCTCAAAGAAGCCATAGAAAACTTTGGTGGTCCATTTGTTGCTGCAGCAGGTAACGACAAAACAAACACAGATAGAAGACCGCATTATCCTTCATCATACAATAGTGCCAATATCATTTCCGTTGCAGCAGTTGACCGTAATGGTTTAAAACCTAGATTTTCAAATTACGGTTCTGTTTCTGTCGATGTAGGCGCTCCAGGTGTTGGGATTCTAAGTACCTTCCCAACTGATTCTAAAGATCAATTTGCGAGCTTCAACGGAACATCTATGGCAGCACCACACGTTGCTGGTACTTTAGCTTTAATGATGAGTTACGATAACAGTCTTACCACTCAAGAATACATCAATATACTCTATGCCACAGTAGATCCACTTGATTCATTATCAGGGAAAACTTCAACTGGTGGTATGATAAACGCTCACAAAGCGTTATTGGCTATGGAATACGTAGAACCTGTTGATTATGAACCATATGTATCTTCAACAATACCAGATGATGAGAGTACGGATGTTGATATATCCACTTCAATTGAAATTAATTTCAGCGAATTAGTTTATTCACCAACAACAATCGACGGTATCGAAATTACAGGTTTAGTTGATCCTGAATATCCCGTGCCAACTCTAGTCGGATATACGCCATCTCAAGTAGACGGTACATTAAAATTAACTCTAACACTGGATAATGTTCTAGATTACTCAAGAACATACGAAGTTCATATTCCAGCTGGTATAGTAATGGATGCAACTGACAATCCATCAATTGCATATGACTTTACTTTTACAACAAAAGCTTTACCACCACCAGTTGTGGAAACGACTCAGGTTGTAGAAAGCATAGTACCAATCAACAAAGCAAGAAATGTACCTACGGGTTCAACCATAGATGTAACATTTACTGAAATCATCACTTTAAAAGACCCTAATAAGGTAAAACTCATCGATAAAAGCAATTTCGAGATTCCAGTTACAATAACGTTCTATGATATGGATATGAATGTATCAGTTGATAATTCCGGAAAATTTATGATCTTAAAACCAGCATCTTTAGATCCAAATATGAGATATACAATACGTTTTAATGAAGGTGCATTTGAAACCGATACCCATACACTATCAGAATTCTTTACCTCTGTGTTTACAACCGTTAGAAAATAAATAGAAGCCAACACATTTTACTGTGTTGGCTTATTTTACAATATACTGATATGGCCATCCGTTCGCGATTCCGTTCCACCAACATAAACACCATTATCTTTACGAATAATAATCTGACCTCTTCCAAACGAACCTTCTTCTGCTGTCATAGTGATTTCATGACCTTTCATAGAGAGCTGTCTGATAACATCATCTGTCATTTTTGATTCAACTGTAAATTTCTTACCTTTCACCCACTGCCATCTAGGAGCATCCAAAGCATCCTGCGGATTCATATCAAAGTCTATCATATTCATAATGACCTGCATATGGCCTTGGGGTTGCATAAAACCGCCCATCACACCAAACGGTCCAATACCAATATCATCTTTGGTGATAAAACCTGGAATAATTGTGTGGTATGTCTTTTTATTCGGTTCTAAGGCATTTACATGTTTTTCATCCAAACTAAAGGTGTGACCTCTATTTTGCATGCCTATACCCGTGCCTGGGATAACAATGCCTGAGCCAAATCCCATATAATTACTTTGAATATAAGATACCATATTGCCATCTTTATCGGCTGTAGCCAAATAAATCGTACCACTTCTTTGTGGTTCCGAAACACTTGGTTCCAAGGCTTCATCAGTAATTTTTATAGCACATTTCTTACCATAGTCATCAGATAACAACTCATCAAAAGTAACAGTCATTGCTTTTGGATCCGAAATATAATGTAACCCATCCGTAAAAGCCTGTTTCATTGCTTCAAATTGTTTATGAAGCGTATCAACAGTTCCATAACATTTAACGTCTAAATGTTTCATGGTATTAAGACCCATCAAAGCAATAATGCCTTGACCATTCGGAGGAATTTCCCAAACATCAAAACCTTTATAATTCATTTTGATTGGATCTACCCACTCAACATCGAAGTTCTCCAAATCATGTTTCCTTATAAATCCACCATATTTTTTTGAGGTCTCGTCAATTAAGTCTGCTAAATCACCTTTGTAAAAACTATCACTATCGCTGTCACCAATTGACCTTAATGTTTTTGCATGATTTTTCATGGTAATGACTTGACCAACTTCTGGTGGACCATCAAATGAAAAGGTATTAAACCACTCTTTGAAAGCTTCCCCTTCTAACTTTTCATAAGCTTTATGTGCCTTTTTCCAGAAATATCCCAAAGTTGTACTTACAGGATATCCTCCCTCAGCGATTCTAACTGCAGGTTCTAAAACCTCTTTAAGTGTTAAGTTACCAAAACGTTCTATTAAACTTGCCCAAGCCTTAGGTGCACCTGGCACAGTTACCGGTGTGAAACCAAACTTAGGCATTTCCTCATGCCCAAGAGCTTTTACTTTTGAAATCGATATTTCACTTGGAGCCGGTCCACTCGCATTCAAACCATATAGTTTGTCTTTCATCCAAACCAGCGCAAAAGCATCCCCTCCTATACCATTTGAAGTTGGTTCAACAACTGTTAAGCATGCAGCTGTTGCTACGGCTGCATCAACAGCGTTGCCACCTTTTCTTAGTATCTCAGCACCAGCTTCCGCCGCTAAAGGTTGACTGGTAGCAACCATACCTTTATTGGAATACATCGGATTTCTTTTTGAAGCAAATCTTTTCTCAAATGGATTGAATTTCATCATTTCTCCTAACCTAAGAACACGCCACCAAATATAAGTGAACCTACAATAAGTACAATAGGATGTAACTTAAATTTAAACAAAAGTACTGCAGCCACTAAAGCAACAGCCCCAGTCGGTATTGCAAACTTTGGATCAAATGCAGTTAATCCAAATGCTGTTTTGGACATCTTATACAGGACCTGGAATATTAAAACTGCTACAACAGGTCTAACGCCTTTCATCATACCTTGCATCCATTTGGTATCCTTATTTTTTTGATAGAATGAAAATAATACCACTACAGCAATTGCAGATGGTAAAACTATACCAACAATTGCAACAACAGCTCCTAATATGCCACCCATTTTAAAACCGATTAAAGCAGCCATCTTTGTGGTGATAGGTCCGGGTAAAGTGCTGACAACGGCATATGCATCTGCAAACTCACCTACAGTCAACCAACTAAACGTATTCACTACTTCATTTTCTATTAACGGAACAGTTGCAGGACCACCACCAAAGGCAAAAATCCCACATCTGAAAAATGCCATAAACAAATCAAAATAAACCTTCATATTAAATACGTAAGCCCTTTCTGGTTTTAAACCTCGATACAATCACATTGCAATCAATTTTAACAATGCCTTCAATAACGTATAAATCCTCTCTCAAAAATCTTTCCAAATCTTCATTTAATTCAAGAGTTGCATGTACATGAAGTTTAGACGAACCCGTCATCTGATATACATCTGTCACATGACTCAAAGCGGTAATAGATTCAGCAACATGAAGTAATTTGGATGGTTCTGTTTCAACATCAAAAAATGCTGAAATCATTCGACCTACCTTTTCTGGATTTATCACTATACTATATCTTTCGATGATACCTTCTTTTTCTAAAGACTCCATTCTTGATTTCACTGCCACTCTTGAGAGATTCACTCTTTTTCCAATCTCAACATAAGACATTCTGGAATTCTCCGACAACAGTTTTAATATTTCCTGATCAATAACATCTAACGTATTAAACATTTTAGCTCCTTTCAAACATACATTTAGTATACTACATCCATCAATTACTTTTCAAATAGTATACTAATATACGTCGTTCTGTATAGTTTGTTTATACAATTATAACCGAATATATTATATTTAAACAAAAAAAAAAGAATTTCTTACATATTGTAAGAAAAACTTCAATAAACGAAAGCAATACAGCAAAATAAAGTTACTATTCGAGTGTTATTACTGAAAAAGGCTGTTACAAAATGTAACAGCCTTTTGATTAAATCATGTTAATAGCGTCTCTAGGACACTTTTCAGCACATAAGCCACACCCTACACACTTCTTCGGATCAACTTCGTGTACTTGTTTCACTTCACCTTCAATAGCACTTACAGGACAAACTTTCTTACAGATTGTACAGCCTATACAAAGGTCATCAATAATGGTTGCTGTTGTACGTTTCTCGAACTCAGCTTCAATCGCTTTTGTAGGGCACTTTTCAGCACAGATCATACAGTTGGTACACTTTGCATAATCTATCGTAGCAACATTGTCTTTTACATGAATCGCGTCAAACGGACAAGCTCTTTCACAAATACCGCATGCGATACATGCTTCATTACAGTTTTTCTTCACGAATCCACCTTTTTCAAGGTTACTGCATGCAACTACTACAAATTGTTCTTTTGGAATCATGGAAATAACATGTTTTGGACAAATGTCTACACATTTACCACAAGCTACACATTTATCTGGATTCACTCTAGCCAAATGATTTTCATCAATGTCAATGGCATCAAATGGACATATATCCGCACATGATCCAAATCCGATACAACCAAAGTGACATGCTTTAGAACCACCAGAAATCATATCGGCAGCTACACAACTGTCAATACCATGATATGTGAATTCCTCTTTACAGACACCTAGTTTTCCTGTACACAATACTTTCGCAACTTGCGGTTCATCTGCAGATGCATCAACACCCATAATTTGAGCCACCGCTTCAGCACATTCAGCACCACCAACCGGACAACCGTTTACAGGTGCTTCTCCATTTACAACAGCATTTGCAAATGCCATACAGCCAGGATAGCCACAGCCACCACAGTTCGCAGCTGGCAACGCTTCATTGACCAATTCTACTCTTGGATCTATTTCTACCGCAAATTTCTGTGATGCAAATGCAAGGCCTGCACCAAATACCAATCCCAAACCTCCAAGGCTGGCAACTGATTTGATGATTAAGTCGAAATCTAAATTCATTGTCGCCTCCTATACTAAACCTGAGAAACCAAGGAATGCCATTGCCATCATACTTGCTGATATCAATGCAATAGGGAATCCTTTAAACGGTTCTGGAATATCCGAAATTTCTAATTTTTCTCTAATACCAGCAAACAATACGATTGCTAGTGTAAAACCAAGTGCTGCACCAACTGAATGGGCAATTACTTGTGGTAAGTCATAACCAAACTGAATATTTAAAAGTGCAAGACCAAGTACCGCACAGTTAGTCGTAATCAATGGCAAGAAAACACCAAGTGCTTGATAAAGTGCCGGGCTGACTTTCTGAAGTACGATTTCAACAAACTGTACTAAAGAAGCGATAACTAAGATAAATGCTATCGTCTGTAAGTATTCAATTCCAAATTGCTTTAAGATTAATTCATTAACAAAATAAGTAATGATACCTGCCATTGTCATAACAAATGTAACAGCCATACCCATACCTAATGCCGTATCTACTTTTTTAGATACTCCCAAGAAAGGACAAATCCCTAGGAATCTAGATAAAACAAAGTTGTTTACCAAGATGGCGCTGACAATGATGACAAATAAACTTGTATTTTCCATATCAAACCTCCTAGTTATTTAGCTCTTGATGCTTTAGCAGCATTAATAAACGCTAGTAACAATCCTAGTGCTAAGAAAGCACCTGCCGGTAAAATCATGATTACTGCAGGTTCAAACCACTCTGGTAAGACTTGAATGCCAAATACTGAACCATTACCAGGAATTTCTCTAATAATTCCTAATATAGTCAATGCTAAAGTGAATCCAAGACCCATACCGATACCATCTAACGTTGAATTGATCGGTCCATTTTTAAATGCAAAAGCTTCTGCTCTAGCAAGGATCAAACAGTTTACAACAATCAGTGGAATAAACAGACCTAAACTTTTATCAAGATCTGGCAAATATGCTTTCATAAATAATCCTACCATTGTTACAAATGTTGCAATAACAACAATAAAGATTGGAATTCTTATTTTATTTGGAATAATTTTTCTCATTAAAGAGATAACAATATTCGCAAGTACTAGTACAACTGTGGTTGCAGCACCCATGGCAAAACCATCTGTAGCAGATGTCGTTACAGCGAGGGTTGGACACATGCCAAGCAGTTGAACAAATATAGGGTTTTCTTTAAATAACCCATTGGTTAAATGTTTCATTCTCATAACCACACCTCCTATTTAAATGTATCGATGACCAATTGGCCATAGTTTACACCGTTAGTAACTGCTGCTGAAGTAATTGTCGCACCAGAAATAGACTGAATCGCATTCATGCCTTCTGTGACTTCAATTTTTAAAACTTCAATTGGAGTATTTACAGTTAACGCATCATATTGCTTATAAAAATCCTCAGTTTTAGCTTTAGCACCTAATCCCGGTGTTTCATTTGGTGTATCCACTCTAACACCTTGAATCGTACCATCTAATGAAAAGCCTACAGTAACACCAACAGCACCACCATAACCATTAGGAAGTGTTTTGATAACAAATCCAATTCTACTTCCGTTTGACATAGCTTCATAAACTTCAGCTACTTCTTTATTATTAGCGATAAAATCTGCTGCTGCAGGATGCGCTTCATATATCGCTTGTTCATCATTAGATGCGATTAATGTGAAGTCATCCGCTTCAGGAAATACTTCTTGTCTCGCTTCTCTATTGGCAACAACAATATTATCTGCTATTTGCTCTTTGGTTACTTCATTTGTAAAACCAAGTGCAAAAGCAGCAATAACACAAACTGTTAATAGAACAAAACCTAACTTAATAATCTCTTTCATTATTTACCACCTCCAAATACTTTAGGTGATGAATATTTTTCTATCAGTGGAGCTGCTACATTCATCAATAAGATTGAATAAGAAACGCCCTCTGGATAACCACCAAATCGTCTGATGATGACAGTTAACAAACCACATCCAATGGCAAATATAATTTGTCCCTTTGGATTAATCGGTGAAGAAGAATAATCCGTTGCCATAAAGAAGGCTCCAAGCATTAAACCACCACCAAGTAATAAATATAGTACCAATTCCAAGTCAAATCCATATAAGAAGAATGATAACAACGCTACTGTTCCAATATAAAATACCGGAATTCTATAGTTGATAACACCTCTAAATATTAGATATAGTCCACCCAGCAATAACAATATTGCTGAAGTTTCTCCAATAACACCACCGATTTGACCAAAGAACATATCACCTAAGCTAGCAGTTTCTTTAACGGCATCTAATCCATTACCACCATCAGCTATAGCTTGTTTGATCACATTTAAAGGAGTTGCTTGAGAAATCGTATGTAATTTTGGTACTGTATAACCCGTCATTCTACCCATCCATCCAGACATTAGAAATGCTCTTGCTGCCAATGCTGGATTAATGAAGTTGTGTCCTAAACCACCAAATGCATGTTTTGCAATTGCAATTGCAAATACCGCACCAATAATAGGAAGATAGAACTGGAACTCCAAAGGATTCATTTTAAATGCTGGTAAGTTCATAGCAAGTAAAAGTCCGGTTACAACCGCTGACCAATCGTTAATAGTTACAGGTTTACCTCTTAATTTTTGTATAAGTGCTTCGGTAATAATTGAAGTCACTACCGTTGCCATAATAACCCACAATGCATTTAGTCCAAATATATAAATACCAAAGATTGCAGCTGGTGTTAATGCAATTACAACATCTCGCATAATGGTACTCGTCTTATCGTTCGAACGAATATGTGGAGATGATGAAAGATTTAATTTATGCTCCATGATACCTCCCTATACTCTTTTTCTTCGAGCCAACACTTCTCTTTTCGCTACTCTAATAGAGTGAAGTAATGGTCGTTTTCCTGGACAGACAAATGAACAAGAGCCACATTCAATACAATCTAGAACTCTTAACTTTTCTGTCTGTTCATAGTTTCTTCTCAGTGCATATGCATCTAACAACATCGGCTGAATAAATGCCGGACATATGCTTACGCACTTCCCGCACTTGATACAAGCGCTTGATTCAGGCATCTCTGCATCCGCTTCATTCAGACAAAGAACACCTGAAGCTGTTTTTGTAGATGGAATATCAACCGTAGACATGGAAATTCCCATCATAGGACCACCCCAGATTATCTTTCCGATATCATCTGTTAGACCACCACATTGTTCAATTATTTCTGAAATTAAAGTACCTGTTTTAATTAAAAGATTTTTAGGTTCTTTTATGCCGGAACCTGTTACTGTACATATTCTTTCAATTAAAGGCATACCCAATTGAATTGCATCAGATACAGCTGCAGCAGTCGCCACATTTGAAACAACTACACCTGCTTCTAGTGGCAATCCACCTGAAGGCACTTGTCTTTTAGTACAAGCATAGATTAACTGTTTCTCAGCGCCTTGAGGATATTTGGTCTTTAATGAAACAACCTCAATCGAAGAATCTTGTTCCGTTAACTTTGTTAACTTATCCACAGCATCCAACTTGTTGACTTCAATTCCTATGTAACCTTTTTTAACATCTAGAACTTTCATTAATGCTTTAAGACCATAAACGATACGCTCAGGGCTCTCTAACATCAATCGATGATCTGCTGTTAAATAGGGTTCACATTCTGCACCATTAAGAATTACAAATTCAATCGGCTTATTAGGTGGTGGTGATAACTTGACGTGCGTAGGAAAACCTGCGCCACCCATACCTACAATACCAGCTTCTTTAATGATGTTTAATATTTCCTTACCATCCAATGTTGAAATATCCCCTTTTGGTTTTACTTCCTCACTGATTGTATGCTCACCATCTGACTCTATAACAACGCAAGTTGTTTTACCCCCTAGAGTTAGTTTCGGAGTCACTTCTTTGACAATACCTGAAACACTACTATGAACCGGAGCAGATACAAATGATGTGGCTTCACCAATCTTTTGTCCTACCTTTACATAATCCCCAACTTTTACTATAGCTTCACATGGCGCACCAATATGTTGCTGTAATGGAATGATGACGATTTTGGGATTCATAGATTGTTCTACAGGCTTTTTCTCAGTCGATTTCTTAGCATGCGGCGGATGTATTCCACCTCTAAAAGAAAGAAGACCCATGTTTTACCCCCTTTTAAAATCATTAAGATTTCATCTTAATTGTTCTGTGTTCAAAAGGTTCATTCATTAAATATTATTAACAATATCATATTGAAATTAAATTTTGAATCTAGAGAAATAGTGAAAAAAATGCCTTGAATGATTGTTATATTTTTAACAGAACACAACTCTTACATCATTCATTTCACTTTGTTTCACGACTTCTCATAAAAAGAACACACTCTATAATATTCTACTATAATAACCTGATAATTCAAATAGCAAACTTTGAAATTAATTATTTTTTTCGGTACACTAAATACTTCATTACAACAACTTAATAATATCATTTTCATCTAAATTGATGTATAATCTAAATAAAAAACGACCATAAGAGGACTGACTATGCGAATTATACCCGTAAACTGTGTAACACACGAAACAATATTAGCAAAAACAATTTATAATGATAAAGGTAATATTTTATTACGCCAAGGTACCAAACTAACAGATTCTTTATTAAACAAAGTTAAACAATCAGGCGTTAATACAATTTATATTGACGATGGTTATTCCGATATAGAGATTGAAGATGTTATCAAACCAGAATTAAGGTTTGCAGCTGTAAAGACCATAAAGGAAACCTTTCAAAATATTGAACAGGACTTGGCCAAAAGATTAAATGGTGATCAACATCTCCATAAACGGCTGAAAGCAAAAGTCATGGGGAAATATGTTGAAAGTTTGAAAGGTATGTCTGATGCTATAATAGACGATATTTTAAAATCTCATAATTTACTTGTAAATATTATTGATATCAAACATGTTGGAGAATATACTTATGAGCACTCTTTAAACGTTGCCATACTTTCTCTAATAACCGGTATTGAATTGCGATTAAGTCGTCATGATTTATTTTCTTTATTCACCGGAGCAATTTTACATGATATCGGCAAAGTATTTCTAGATAAAAGCATTTTGGAAGCTGGCGATGAGAGAACCGACTTACAGGAACTGGCCTATCAGACACATACAGATTTAGGTTATAACTACCTTAAAGAAAATAGCGGATTTTCAGCAACATCTAAAATTGTAATCATGCAACATCATGAACATTATGACGGTACAGGTTACCCTCACGGTACCAGTGGTGATGCCATCCATAAAAATTCGAGAATTGTATCTATATGTGATACTTATGATAGATTGACATCTGATAGTGACAACTCACCTGGTGTACCAGCCAATGAAGCGATTGAGTATATAATGGGAAATGCAGGAACCAAATTCGATTTTGATATTGCTACTATTTTTGTTAGAAAAATCAATCCTTATCCAATCGGTACTCTAGTAGAATTATCCGATGGCAAAAAGGCTGTTGTCATGGATACGAATTTGGATTTCCCACTAAGACCAATTGTTCAAGTATTGGAACTTGTCGACGGGAATGTAGAAAAGAAGGAAATGATCGACTTGATGAAAGTCAGCGATGTTACTATTATAAAGATTAGATATCTGGATATTAGAAATGAAGAAGAATAAAGAAAATCTGGGTGTATTCCTTGTCATTGTATCAGCATTTGCTTATGCTCTTATGCCGATAT
This sequence comes from Clostridiales bacterium, assembly GCA_016342415.1. Classification (GTDB taxonomy): domain Bacteria; phylum Bacillota; class Clostridia; order Peptostreptococcales; family Acidaminobacteraceae; genus JABXKX01. Next base: position 52,870 of record JAEIOD010000024.1, on the reverse strand, counting down.
TTTCAATCAATGCGTTAAAATCAGGTACCGCTGTATCGACTTTATTGTTTACTCGATTTAGTTTGGCAGCTCTTTTTTTATGGACTTATATAATCCTAAAGAAAGTGCCTTATAAAACCAGTACAAAAAATCTACTCTATATCATCACTATAGGACTATTAGGATTTACAGTGGCCTCTGTCTCAATTTATACAGCTTATAAGTATATCTCGGGTTCAGTAGCAACACTTATTTTATTTACACATCCTATTTTTGTTATGATCTTTGATAAAATTTTGATGAAACATAAAACAACAAAGAAAAAAATCATCGCCATAATCCTAACAACTCTTGGGCTTGTGCTGGTATTATACGTTAAAGAACCACTACATATAAAAGGGGTTGTTTTCAGTTTTATTTCCTCAATCACTTATGGTGCATACTGTTTGGGACTGTCCGAAAAAAACACTCAAAAGCTAAGTGGTGTAGTGGTGACGGCTTACGTCGCAACGGTTACTGCTAGCGCTACTGCGATACAATGTATCTACAATAGTGTCCCGATGATTCCAACATCGACAGATGCGATATATAGCGCAATATTACTTGCTCTTATTTCAACTATTCTAGCTTCGATTACATTCTATGAAGGGCTTAGTATTGTAGGTCCGAGTTCAGCTACTCTAATAAGTTCTGTTGAACCGATGTTTGTTGTCATCTTCAGTGCATTGTTCTTACATGAAGTCATGAGTTTAAATACCATTTTAGGTGGTTTTATCATCATCTTGGGTATTGTAATTTTGGAATACAAAAAGTAGGCTCTCGCCTACTTATTTTGTTGATTTGCCAGTTTAATTATTTCTTCCAAGCGATTCACATACTCCTCAAACTCTTTTCTACCTTGCTCTGTGAGTGTATACCGAGTTCTAGGTTTATTTTTTTCAAAATCCTTAACCACCTCAACACAAGAGGCTTCGCTTAACTTCGACATATGGGTACTGATATTACCATCGCTTGCCCCAGTCAATTCTTTAATTTCCTTAAAGGTTTTTGTACCCGTCAACAAACAAGAGACAATGGCAATTCTAATCTTGGATTGAAAAATATCAGGAATCAAGTTGAGTTCCATTGACCTCACTCCTCTCATGATACCTTTTTAAATATAAACCTGTATAAATCAAAGTGAAAGGTAAAATTACATACCCAAAACTACTTAGAATATCATACATGCTACCAGGTCCAACATAACTATGAATTAATGCCATTAACACATAAACCAAACCCACTATCTTGAAGTTTTTAAGTTCAGTGAATATACCGGTCATCACAGAAGCAATACCCAATCCATAAGTTACATGTGCAAAACTAGAAGTTGTCACAATCTGAGTGAGTCCACTATTACTTGTTACTCCATCTAAAAGGTCTAGATCCATTGACAACTCAACTTTCATTCTAACCAATTGCATGATCAAAACCAAGATCCACAATACCATCAAATGTCTTTCCAGCCCAACTAATGGTTGCGACTTTGTAACTTTCAAATAGATAATTGCACCAATTCCAAATAAGATTGCTGGCACAAGATAATTCAAGTACATATGTTCATTGTAAATTGATAAGGTTAATTCCATATTCATCGACTGTAAAAAAGTCAACGCAGACATAAACAAATAAAGAATACCCCACATAATAAAAATCTTTGAAAATCCACTAAAAGACTTTCTTGTTTTATCGATGACACTTTTAATCAGTTCTATATCCTCTACTGCATTTTCTAAAACTCTGTTTTCCATATTCCCTCCTTTTATTAAAAGTACTTTGTAAAACAAAGTTAACATATCTTTTATTGCTTTTCAAGCATTTTCATAAAAAAGAATAAAAAAAATAAGTATGTGCATCATGACTGCACATACTTTCTTAATTCTGATAACATATAGAAGGATCCAAATCCTAATTTTCTTTCTTTTGTCCTCTTGGCAATCTCAAAAGCCTTTTTCACATCTTTTTCTATAATAAGATTTTCATATCCTAATACACTTAATTTATCTTTCAAGTCTTCAGCTTCTAGTTTTCTAATACTATTTGCCTCCGTAACAATCATCTGCTTAAAATACGGTTTTAAGGCGATTAAAGCTTCATCGATATCTTTATCTCGTAAAACGGCAATAACACCTGTTAAATCCTTTATATCCAAGGATTTAAGGTTCTCTTTAAGAGCCATTAGACTTTCATGGTTATGTGCACCATCTAGTATCCAATCACCTATGCATTCAAAACGGCCTTCAAATGTCGTTTTTTCTATACCTTGTAGAAGTTGATCTTTAGAAACACTTGTATAACCTCTTTCATTAAGATTTGAAATACATTCAATCACACCAATAATATTTTGAGCTTGATGTTTCCCTGTCAACTGAGACTCAATCTTCAAACCTTTGTACTCAAATGTCATTTTTTTAGAAAACTTAACATCACCTGAATATTTAAATGTTTTTAAAGTAGTCATTTTCTGATCACACACCGTCTCAAGTACCGTCATAACCTCATCCTCTTGAGGATGTGTTATCAAGACAGAGTTATTTTTTATCACACCAGATTTTTCAGTCGCGATGGCCTTTAAAGTCGTCCCTAAAAATCCTTGATGGTCAAGCGAGATTGGCGTAATAATAGACAAAATACTATGATCCATTACATTAGTACAATCATTTTCACCACCCATTGCCACTTCCACTACAGCAAAGTCCACATGTTCTTGGTAGAAATAAACATACATCATAGCAGCAATGATTTCATATTCTGTTGGATGTTCAAACCCGTCACTTATCATTTCTACGATTTCAGTTTTGAGTAAATCAGCCATTTCTAATAATACTCTATCTGAAATAGGTTCATTCTCAACTAAAAACATATGATTAAAACTGATAATAGATGGCGTGGAAAACTGTCCTACTTTGTAGCCTGCTTCATCTAAAACTGTCCTTAATAAAGTTGCAGTGGAACCTTTGCCATTGGTACCTGTAATATGAATGATATCCAATTTGTTCTGTGGATTATCCAACCTGTTGAGCAGTTCTTTGACACGGCTTAATCCAGGCTTGATACCATATGATCTAATTTCTTCTATCCAATTGTTAAATGATTTTATATCCATAATTCCCTCTAAGAAAAGGCGGATTTCTCCGCCCTCTTTCTACATTTTAGATTTCATTGCTTCTATACGTTCAACAACATTGTCTAACATTTCTTGATACTTTGCCTGCTTCTCTTTTTCAGCATCGATCAGTTTATCAGGTGCTTTTTTAACAAACCCTTCGTTAGAAAGTTTTCTAACAACTCTTTCTACTTCTGATTCCAATTTCGCTTTTTCCTTTTCCAATCTTTCAACTTCTTTTGTAAAGTCGACTAGATCAGCTAATGGTAAAAATAATTCAGCACCTTCAGTTACAACAGCAATTGCATCTTCAGGAATATTAGATTTTTCTGTTTCAATAACGATTTCAGATGCTGAAGCAAGTGCTTCAAAGTATCCTGAATTGGTACTGAACAGACTAGAAATTTCTTCGGTTGATAAAACAATAATTTTAGCTTTTCTAGATGGCTTAACATCCATTTCAATTCTTACATTTCGAACATTTCTAATTGCATTCATGATTAATGTCATCTCTTTTTCTTTAGATGCATTTGTATGTTTTTCAGTAACCACTGGCCACTCACTAATAATTAAATCATTCTTTGTATTTGGTAAATGACTCCAAATCTCTTCTGTTATAAATGGCATGAAAGGATGAAGAAGCTTAACAATATCTTTTAATACTTTAACCAATACCTTTTGAACTGTTACACGTTCTTCTTCGTTATCACTGTAAAGACGCTTCTTTGATAGTTCAATATACCAATCACAGTACTCATCCCAAACAAACTCATAAATCTTATCAGCTGCAATACCCAGTTCATATTTGTCTAAGTTTGTAGTTACTTCTTCTATAGTTGCATTTAATTTCGATAAAATCCACTCATCAGACAACTCTAAAGACTCATTTCCAGTCAATGAATAATCATTGTCTTCTAAGCCCATCAACACAAATCTAGAGGCATTCCATAATTTATTGGCAAAGTTTCTTGAAGCTTCTACTTTTTCCATATAGAAACGGAAGTCATTTCCTGGAGAATTTCCTGTGCATAACATGAATCTCAAGGCATCTGCTCCATATTGATCAATTACATCCAACGGATCAATACCATTACCAAATGACTTAGACATTTTTCTACCATCATTTGCTCTTACAAGACCATGAATCAAAGTATCCTTAAATGGTACTTCACCCATTTGCTCTAAACCACTGAACAGCATTCTTGCCACCCAGAAGAAGATGATATCATATCCTGTCACCAAAACATTTGTTGGATAGAAGTAATCCAGTTCAGGCGTTTTGTCAGGCCAACCTAAAGTTGAAAACGGCCATAACGCAGATGAGAACCATGTATCCAATACATCTGGATCTTGAGTAAAGTTTGTGTGACCACAAGCCGTACATACATCAGGCATCTCTTTTGAAACATGTACTTTCCTACACGAATCACAGTAGAAAGCAGGTATTCTATGTCCCCACCACAACTGTCTTGAAATACACCAATCTCTTACATTGTCCATCCAAGAGAAATACGTTTTTTCAAATCGCTCAGGTACGAACTTCATATCACCATTGTGAACCGCTTCATTAGCGGGTTGTGCCAACTCGTCCATCTTTACAAACCATTGGTCTGAAAGCATTGGCTCAATAACAGTATGACATCTATAACATGTTCCAACATTGTGATCATGCGGTTTAATTTGTACGATCAAATCAGCAGCTTCCAAATCTTTTACAAGTGCTTTTCTACACTCATAACGATCCATCCCTTCATACTTTCCAGCTAATTTATTCATGGTTGCATCTTCATTCATAACAATGATTTGCTCTAAATCATGTCTTTTTCCAATTTCAAAGTCATTTGGATCATGTGCAGGTGTAACTTTTAAAGCACCTGTTCCTAGTTCTATATCTACATAGTGATCCCCAACTATTGGTAGTTCTCTACCTACAATTGGTAAAATACACGTCTTTCCTATTAAATGTTTGTATCTATCATCATCTGGATTCACAGCTACAGCAGTATCTCCTATCAATGTTTCGGGTCTAGTCGTAGCGATTTCCAAGAACTCATCAGAATCCTTGATGAAATACTTGATATGCCAAAAGTTACCTACTTTTTCCTCATGATCTACTTCAGCATCTGATAAAGTTGTCTGACAATCCGGACACCAGTTGTTCAAACGATACCCTTTATAGATATGACCTTTTTCAAATAATTTGATAAATACTTCAGTTACGGCTTTATTACAACCTTCGTCTAAAGTAAATCTCTCTTTTGACCAGTCACAAGAATTACCTAACTTTTTCATCTGGTTTACAATTCTTCCACCATATTCTTCTCTCCACGCCCAAGCATGTTCTAAGAATTTATCACGACCAAGTTCTTCTTTGGAAATACCTTCCGTATTTCTTAAATGTTCAAGAACTTTAACTTCTGTTGCTATTGAAGCATGGTCTGTTCCCGGAAGCCAAAGTGCTTCATAACCTTGCATTCTTTTAAAACGAATCAATACATCTTGTAATGTATGGTCAAGTGCATGCCCCATATGTAGTTGACCTGTAATATTTGGAGGTGGTAAGACTATAGTATAAGGTTCTTTCTCACTATTTACATTGGCTTCAAATGCCTTTGTATCTTCCCACTGCTGATAAATCTTCTCTTCAAATGACTTGGGGTCATATGTCTTACCCATTTTTAATTCTGTCATTTCAAACTCCTTTCAAAAAATATAAAAAATCTTCCATCCCATCATGGGACGAAAGATCGCGGTACCACCCAAATTCCAATGCATAGCATTGACACTCATTATAGACGTAACGTGTCATTTCCCGGCTTAACCTACTTCATTCAGTACAGCATCTCCAAAGCTACCTTCAACAGTCTTTTGCTTAGAAAACTTTCACCTGATGTTTTCCTCTCTAAAAGCAAGTATTGTCTACTCCTCTTTTTCACTGATTTTATATCATTATAATGTACTGAATTACGCATGTCAAGCTAACCGGCCAACAACTTATTAGTTCTAGCACTAACAACTTACTAATCTCAATGAATATCTTCTTTCAAGATAATGAATTAAATCTCTAGCCATATCCACATAGCCTGAATTTAAAACACTCCATTCCTCTTGATAGTTTACATAAATCTGACGTCTAACTGTCATTGATGGTAAAAAAGGATCGCCTTCAAAAGTTGTATTATCTTTATACAGACATAACCGTGTGACTCTTCCGAATCCTTTTTCAAGTGTTACTGGATCAATACCATTTTCCACAATATCTGTGTGAACAAGTGCAAACCAGTAAATATCATTGATACTACCATCTATATAGCCGTACTGTTTATTTGCTTTATTAACTCGAATATTGTACTTGTATCTACTCATATGAACCTCCCTGGATAAAGCCCACTTTAGTTCTCTTTCACTCTCTTTTTCTATCTTATATATCCCCATTTTTTTGAGTAGATAAACATTTATTTTACTTTGAAGACTCAATCATTCCAGTGAACAACAAGTATTGTTTTTTGTCATCATGTTCTGCCGTTCGATTTGATTCTACCAAGTTATGAATATAACCTACAACCTCTGCATACTCATCTTCGGTTAAGGCAACTTTTGTTGCAAACAAAGTTCCCTTTTCATCATCACTGTTAAGTTCTCTTAAAGCACTTAGAAATTCTTTTTTTCCTTCATCAAATATATTAGAAACTATAATTTCCTTTTCATTGATATAACCATCTGTGATGGTATTGTTTTCATCTTCTATTTTAATAGACTTAGCTACCGGAAGATAAAACTTGGCAGTTATACCATTAACATTTTCTGTATGATGCAACTCTAAAACCTTAATTTCTACAAGTTTTTTAACATGATAATGTATGTTAGCTGGAACCTCGCCCATAAAAACTGCCATTTGCTTCACTGTAGCCGGTTTACCTATCGTATAATAATTCCTTAAAACTTTCATACGAATCGGATTGGATATTATTTTGATTTCACTCATTGTTTTTAACGTTATGCTATCCTTCATATTAAGTCCCTCCAACATATCAGTACAAATCCTATACTAAGTATACAACATTTTTTAACGGTTGATAAGTTTTATCGATAAAATTATTACTTGAAAAATATACTCATAAAGATATAATGGTTACGGAGGACAATATGGAAAATTTATTTATAAGATCAGCTATGCTTCTTGGAGAAGACGGCATAGAAAAATTGAAAACACAAAAAATAGCTGTATTTGGTATCGGTGGCGTTGGTTCATTTGTTGTTGAAGCACTCGCACGTTCAGGAGTTGGACACATCGTCTTAATTGACTTTGACGACATAGTGCCCTCAAATATCAATAGGCAAATTCACGCCAATATAGAAACGGTCGGCGCCTTAAAAGTTGATGCCATGAAAACACGCATTCAAAAAATCAATCCAGACATAAGCGTAACGGCATTACCTCTTTTATACAATAAGGAAACCAGCGAAAGTATTTTAACAGATGACATAGACTATGTCGTCGACGCAATAGACATGGTCACATCAAAGCTTTTATTGATAGAACAATGTAAAGAGATGAATATTCCGATAGTCTGCAGTATGGGGACTGGTAACAAATTGAATCCTACAATGCTAGAAGTTGCCGACATCTCAAAAACGTCGGTCTGCCCTCTTGCAAAAGTAATGAGAACCGAACTTAAGAAAAGACGTATTAAAAAAGTAAAAGTTGTATACTCAAAGGAACAACCATTAAAACCTGCTAAACTTGAGTCGTCAGATAGTAGAAGAAGTACACCAGGCAGCGTTTCATTTGTACCGTCAGTTGCAGGTATGATACTCGCATCAGAAGTTATAAAAGATATTTTGGAGATATAAAGGAGGTTCTATGAAAAACCTTTATTTCGAATTGTTTAGAGTTTTCTTCAGAATAGGCGCTTTCACATTTGGTGGCGGCTATGCGATGTTACCACTCATTGAAGAAGAAATTGTCGAACATAAGAAGTGGGTTAAAAAAGAAGACATTTATGATTTCTTTGCAGTCTCTCAATCCTTTCCAGGCGCTATAGCCATTAACACCTCTACATTGGTAGGTTATAAGGTAGCTGGAAAAAGAGGTGCAATTGCTGCAACATTCGGAGTCATTTTACCATCATTTTTAATCATTACAATTATCGCAACATTTTTTACAAAAATAGCAGATTTATCGGTAGTTAAAGCGATTTTTTCCGGCATCAACGGCGCTGTTATCGTATTAATTTTGTTGGCTGCAAGAAAGATGTTAAAAATTGCCTTACACGATGCATTAAGCGTCTTACTTGTTATCACAACTGTTGTCATCATACTGTTTACAAAAATAAGTCCCATCTTTTTGATTATAGGTGGTGCTCTCATAGGACTATTACTGTATGTTTATAATCATCACTACAAAACGAAATGAGGTAAGGTATGATTTTAATTGAACTTTTTATATCTTTCTTCAGAATAGGTTTATTCAGTTTCGGTGGAGGTTATGCGATGATTCCATTGATTTCAGATGTCATAACTAAAAAAGGTTGGCTTCTGCAGGAAGAATTTGTACAGATTATCGGGATAGCAGAAATGACACCCGGCCCAATAGCAGTCAATGCAGCAACGTTTGTCGGTTATAAAACTGCAGGAGTATGGGGTTCTGTATTTGCAACTTTAGGGGTTGCAATGCCCTCTCTATTACTGATTCTATTTATTTCAGGCATTTTCTTCAAATACAATGACCATCCCATTACAAAACATATTTTTCTTGGAATTCGCCCGGTTATTGCTGGTTTGATCCTTTCATCAGCACTGATTATGGCCAGGTCTACAATTTTAGTTGGTGGTCACGTAGAAGGCAGTTCATTTAATTTTGAAACCTTTATAATCACCATTACTGTTCTGATCATAGCAATGATGAAAAAGATGCATCCCATTATATTAATAGGCATTGCTGGATTACTCGGTTATTTCTCAATATATTTTTAATAGGTATCGGCTTAGCCAATACCTATTTCTTTAACAATGTTTTTTACATGAATTTCAAAACTATCAAAAACGGTCATACTGAGTTCTGAAGGATCAATTAGTTCGTTAAGTCTTGGATGACAGAAAACCACACCCGATACCCCCCGCATTCTGAAGGATTCGATTATACTGATAAGTCTTATCTTACAGGCTTCATCATCTTCTAATAACTCATCAATGTCATTAATGAGTTTGATATCCGGTACTGCGACTTGTATGCCAGCTCTATTGAGCGCATGAATATAAACATCGGATTGCATAGAATCTCTTGAGCCGATTACTAGTACTTTACTAATATGAGAAGCTTTTATTTCTCGACCTAAAACTTCACCTATATGCACAACTGGAATACTGGTATTTCTTCTAATATCTTTTACAATCTCATGCATTGATTCCTCACACAATACCAATAAGTCTGCACCTGATTGTCTGAGTACATCAGCATGATAAATAACTTCTTTCAGATAATGTGCTCTATTTTTTTTTATAGACAACTCACTTTTATCAAAGTTATAAACCATACTTTTAAGTGAATGCTGCGGTCCTATATCCAAAGCAAGTTGACGGTTCAAAGCATCCAAATATTTGATTGTTATTTTGTAATCCAAACTACCCATTAATCCAACTGTTTTCATAAGGCCTCCATGATAAATATACCATGAAATAAAAAAATTACAAAGAATCAGTAAAAGAATTAAACAGCCACTCTCCCAGGCGTTTCGTATCTGCTTTAACTTCCAAATAACTTGTAGAACCATATGATTTTTTGTTTTTTATCGCCACTTCACACGATAGACAATCATAGACATCCATTTCTATAAGCGGCGAGTATCTTTGATACGTTTTCAAATCAAGCCCCATAAGCCCTACAGATTGATCGATACAATATTTTACAACGGCACCTGTGATATGATGAGCATCTCTAAAAGGTATATTTTTAGAGACCAAATAATCCGCGAGTTCTGTCGCATTTAAAAAGCCCGATTCTGTCGCTTTTGACATATTATCAACATTAAATGTGATGGATTCTAACATTTTATTGTAAACCTTTGACACTATTTCTACGGTTTCAACACTGTCAAACAATCCTTCCTTATCCTCTTGCATATCTTTATTATATGAAAGAGATAAACCTTTCATAACTGTGAGAATGTTCATTAGATTACCATAAACTCTACCTGTTTTTCCCCTTGCCAGTTCACAAGCGTCCGGATTTTTTTTCTGTGGCATTAAACTAGATCCTGTAGAGAAGGCATCTGATATGGTTATAAAATCAAATGCTTGAGTATTCCACACAATTAAGTCTTCAGATAATCGACTGTAATGCATCATGACAATGGCCAACACACTGTTCATTTCAATAACAAAGTCTCTATCACTTACCGCATCGAGTGCATTACCTGATACTTCTAGAAATCCCAACTTCTCTTTCATAAACTCTCTATCAGTTTCATAATTGGTCCCTGATAAAGCACCAGAACCAAGTGGTAATACAAGTGTACGTTTTAGCACATCGTCTAATCGTTCAATATCTCGTTTGAACATATGGACATAAGCATTCAAATGGAATCCTAAAAGTATGGGTTGAGCTTTCTGCAGATGGGTCATTCCAGGCAAAATCAACTCCCCGTGTTGTTCAGTTAACTTGATTAAAGTTGACATCACATTTTTTAACTCTTCTTTAATTCTATGAATGGCATACTTCACATACAATCTCAAGTCAGTAGCGACTTGATCATTTCTACTTCTGGCTGTATGCATTTTTTTTGCTAAATCACCCAATTTCTCAGTAAGCTGTCTTTCTATACACATATGAATATCTTCATCGGATAACTCGAAAGATAAGTTCCCCTCAATAAAATCAGTTTTTATCTGAACAAGCGCTTCTAAAAGCTGATCACATTCGGATTCTGAAAGAATCCGAATTTTAGTCAACATCTGTATATGTGCCACGGACCCTTCAATGTCCTCAAGACATAATTTTTGATCATATGGGATGGAAGCGTTAAATACTTCCATCAACACATCCGTTTTTTCACTAAAGCGCCCCTGCCATGCCTTCATTTTTTACCTCCTCATAAACCATTATCTTGGCATCTGAATGCCCTGTTTTATAAAATTCGCTTTGCTTTATCTGACTCATTTTTAATGGCAGTGTAAATAAGTTGATAAAACCTTCAGCATCCTTCTGATTGTAGACATCGTCTTCTCCAAATGTCACATACTCCATATCATACAATGAGTTCTCAGAGGTTGATGCAATGGCGCTTACCTGACCTTTGAATAAAGTTAATTTAACTTTACCGCTTACTACTTCCTGCGTTTTGTTTATAAATGCATCCAGCGAAAACTTAAGTGGTGAAAACCAAAGACCATCATAAATCAAATCAGAATAAATCGTTGTCACCATTTTTTTCGTTTTCATCGTTGCTCTATCAAGTACTAAGTTTTCAAGCGCTTGATGTGCTTCGTGTAAAATAGTGCCTCCTGGCGTTTCATACACACCTCTTGATTTCATGCCTACCAATCGATTCTCCACGATATCAATGACACCAACATGATGAATACTACCCATATCATTTAAAGTCTTTAACAAAGTCTTGCCCATCATATTTTCATCATTGATTGAAACGGGTATACCTTTTTCAAAAGTAACGGTGATTACTTCTGGAATATCAGGTGTTTGTGCAAGCGGTTTAACCCATTTGTAAACATCTTCCTCATGTGACGACCACGGGTCCTCCAAATTGCCACCTTCATGACTGATGTGAAATAGATTTTCATCTCTCGAGTAAATATTCTTTTTTGTAACATTCAAAGGTATATTGTATTTTTTTGCATATTCAATGCAATCTTCTCTAGATTTCAATGTCCATTCACGCCATGGTGCTATAATCTTTATATGTGGTGCAAGTGCAATGATACCCGCTTCAAATCTCACTTGATCGTTTCCTTTTCCGGTTGCACCATGAGCGATGGCTTCTGCGCCTTCTAACTCAGCTATTTCAACCAATTTTTCTGCTATTAAAGGTCTAGCATATGCTGTACCTAATAAATACTTTGACTCATATATGGCTCCCGCTTTAATACCTTGGAAAACAAACTGGTCTACAAAACTTTCAGTTGCATCTACAATATAAACTTTTTTAGCACCAACAGCTAAAGCTTTCTTTGAAACCACTTCGTAATCTTCTTTTTGTCCTACATCTATACAAACTGCAATGACTTCATAATCCTTTTCAACTTCCAACCACTTCAAAATTACAGATGTATCTAAACCACCTGAGTAAGCTAATACGACCTTTTTCATACGTCACCTCCAAAAAAATAAAAAAATACCCCTTATGGATATTTATACAGAACTCTAATCCATACTTGGGACGATATAAACCGCGGTGCCACCCAAATTAGCTAATGCTCTCTCTTTCAGTACGGATAAATCGATACCTATTCCTTTTAACGGCGGACACCCGGCTTGTCTTACTTATTTTCTTACAAGCTGCTCCAAAAGGTTCTCAATACTATCAAACATTGACTAGGCTCACACCATCCCTAGCTCGCTGTACGTTATTCAGTACATTATCCTTTTATTTACGCATTTCCTTTATTTGAAAGTAATTATACATACTCGCGCATAAATAGTCAATACTTTAAATAAAAAAACTTAATTTTTCTGAATTACTGATGATATAATAGAATATGGAGGTTCATATGAGAGTATTTTATGCCATAACATTTAAAAGAGAGTCCAAGGAAAAATTAGCTTTATACAGAGATACACTAATCAATCATACCTTAAAAGGCAAATTTATAGAAACCGATAACCTTCATTTAACATTGGAGTTCATTGGTGATATCAAAATATCTGATTTGCATATTTACGAAAACATTCTTGATGAACTGCCTCTTTCAAAACCGGTTTTGAAGGTTGTTCATGCAGGGACTTTTCCTAAAAAAAATAGAGCCATACTATGGCTCGGATTAGAAAAAAATGTAATACTCAATCAACTGGTGGAAAATTTACACCTCTTGATGAGTACTTATGATATAGAGTACGACAAAAGAAAATACCAAGCCCATATTACCATAGGTCGACAAGTCTTACTCAGTCAATCATTAGAAGAATTCATTTTGCCCCCACTCATTTTAGAAGTTGAATCGGTGGCTTTAATGCATAGCCATAGAGTTCATGACAGATTGACTTATGAACCGATATATCAGAAGTTTTTTAACAACAGTCATTTTTAATGAAACGACTTAAGAACTTTGACTTTTTTAGATAACTCGTAATAATCGCTGATGCACACCCAACACCCGCATCAACTGTTATCGCTCCAGTCGGACAATTCATCTGACATGCACCACATTCTATACATTTGTCTTTCTCATCAAGTTTTATTGTATTTTTCATCACAAACACCTGGCGAGGACAAACTTCAATACATCTCATACACTCAATACATTTACTTCTAGTAAATGAAAGCGTGACTACATTATCTAGATATCTCATAGGATTACCTCCATCAAACCAAGCACAATCAACACACCCGAAATGATACCGAGTACACTTAAAACCGGTATCCCTTCTTCCATCTCCTTTTTAACACCTGAAAGAGAAGTAAAAGTTGTAGACCCAGTATAATTGAGCGCTAAATAACCTGAATAAGCACTACAAAGGACATACCATCCCACCATAAAGAAAGAGAGATGATTGATAGCGACAAATCCATTGATCGCCAAACTTATTAAAATACCATTTTTATAAAACATATTATAAGCTCTAACTGGTAAGATCATTGGAAATACAATAGCCCCTGATACAATAGATAACATCACCATTATTAAATGGTTATAATTCATAAACGGTAAGATCAGAACCAATAACAGAACCGGTAAAACTATTTTCCATGATCTGATGACTTCTAGTGGGGTTAAAATCATTCTATCCTTTAATTTAAAAGTGACTTCCTTCATTTCTTTAGAAGATTTATAATCAAGATTTATAAAGGTCTCTAAATCTTCTATTCTAACTGTACCAAAAATAATCTGATAGCCGGTTACTTTTGTGACCAAATGACTTTGTATCCCTGGCGCTGATAGTTGTGGCAAAATCAAGCGTTTCTGAGATGCATATTCTTTTAAATTGTAATTATCAATCGCATAAATCAACTCTGCTGTACCAAAACTGCCTTTACCCGCAGCACACCATACATTAATGCCTTTTGTATCAATAATTAAAAGCCAATAGTCCCCTTTTAGGGTTGATCTAACACGGTCTACTGTTAATTTATAATTACATGTCACAACGATATCCGAGTCTCTTGTCGGTTGACCAAGGGCATATAATCCAGGTTTAACCATATAATTATCTCGATTAATTCCAAATCTAACACCTATACTTGAAATCGTATCATTAAATGACAATTTGGACTTCATATACATGCCTTCTAATGCATGTTCCATCCTTTCGTTAGATACATTTTCGTGGTGCAGTGCTGCAACTTCAAACATGATACTTTTATCATCAAAACTTGATGCTTTTACGTCAACATCTCAGCATTTTTTTGTTTCTAACATATGATCTCCTTTTTAAAAGGCATCTCTAAGAGATGCCCATAACTACTTAATGTATTTCAGTGAGAAGGGCTCTCCACTGATACGTTCAAATAATTCACTGTAGTTATAACGTCCTGATGGTTTTATAACTTGTTCATATAAAAAAGTTCCAAATTCAAGTGGTTTTTCTGTAATACGTTTAACATTGTATTTTTCTTTGAATACACCAGAAAGCATTTCGCATGTCACATCACCCATAAAGTAATTATGCAAGTAAATAGGATGTGTTGTATGATGTATCAAAAATGCCCACGGTGGCTCGTAATCGCCTCTTTCAGTACCAAGAATTTCACTATTTATTCTCCAATACATCTCATATACATCTTCTAAAGATTCATTGTCAGTATGATAGAACTCCTGGTCAAATAATATTCTAGAAACCGTTCTAAGGGCATTCATTTTATTCCATTCTTT
The DNA here is from genome assembly GCA_016342415.1 of Clostridiales bacterium. GTDB lineage: Bacteria > Bacillota > Clostridia > Peptostreptococcales > Acidaminobacteraceae > JABXKX01. Next base: position 37,701 of record JAEIOD010000024.1, on the reverse strand, counting down.
GATTTCCTTAAATTCTGCTCTTGCCACTTCTAAATCCTCATCGAAGAATGTGCCAAAGAAGGTTTCATCCAATAACAAAGAACCAAATAAATTCGCTATACCTTCCGTTACAATTCCATTAACACCTAAATTCATCAAGATTTCATCAGGATTTTTTAAAAACGAGTGAACCCCATGTCCCGTTTCATGTAATAATACCCCATATTCATAGAATCTATCTTTAACATTTGCTAAAATTCTTGAATCTTTCGCAATTTCTATCGGGAAATTATAACCCCACTCTGACTTGTTTTGTCTAGAGAAGACATCGTAAGTGATATTGTAGTCCTCTAAGTTAAATCCAAATTTCTCGAACAAATTTGAGACATGTGTATAATACTCCAACATATTCACTTTTTTAGAAAGTGATGATGCAATTTTATTAGAGACATAAGACTCATCCCAGGGTAATATTGTATCATCATTTAAAAACTTCATCGCATATGCTTGTCTTTTCTGATTCATTTTTGGTAAAACTTCACTGACTTCGTCTTTCCAAGTTGAAAAAATATCACGTGTTAAATCTTCTTGATATAATTTCAGGTCAACAAACGACTCAAACTCGTTTAACTTGGCAATTTCTTTTCTCATATTCACAAGCTCCAAGAAACCGGCATCAATCATTGGTTTATTAATCTGATTCTTAGCCAAATAAGCTTTTTTTCTTAAGTCTCTGTCTTCTGAATTATTTAAAATCTGTGTGAGTTCTATCGATGTCACTTCTCTACCCTCTAGCTTGAATCTAAAGGTATTTAAGATCATTGATAATTCATTGGTCTTTTTTTGAATTTCTTCATTCAATTGGTTTATTTCATCTGATTTATGATAGGGTTCGAATATTTTAAACACCAACTCCATTCGACGACGATCATCATCATCCAATTCCATGTTTTTATGTTTTAAAACCAATTCATATCTTTCTTTGTCTTGTAGAAAATCATTTATTTTTTTATTGCTGGCCTCTAAACCAAAATCATAACCCACAGTATACTGAACCCACGCAAGTTGTGATCTTTCTACTGAGAGTTCATTAAACTCTTTTGCCATTTCAAATATTTTATCTAAATTCCCCATGTTGTCCCCCTGTAAAATTGCATTTAGCATTGTTAAATAAACACAACCAACTATTTTCTAGTTGGTTAAGGTTTATCTATTATTTCATTTTATTAAATACTCAACCATTTATCCACAGATCTTATATACATTATATCGGATACCGAAACAGATTAAAACTATTTTAATTCCAACCGATTAAAAAGCACATCACTCATACCTAAAATAACAGTTGTCAAAATTAAATTCACTATAAAACTCCCTAGAAGTGCAAAGAAAATTGATTCTGTAAGGATACCAAGGATTATCATTGTAATGATAGATGGTAATAATACAATAATCATTTGAAGCATTTTAAACATCACCAGCAATCTATTAAAATCTTCTGTTGAAAAAAACAGTTTCATAAGAAAACTCGACATCATCATCATAGTATAAAACATCGTTGCTGCAAACGGTAGTAACACCAATGTTAACGAAATATGCCGACTTATAATCATATTCGAAACAACCAATAGTAAGATATTAATGAAAAACCTTATAAGGTCTAGTTTGGTCACTGAAATCATTTTATTAATTGCAGTATCAGGTAGTGTATAATAATAATGCAATTTTAGTTCTTGATCCAAAGCTGTATTCATAGAGAATAAGAATTTTATATAGAAATATATACCTGTAACGATAACAGCACTGTAAGGTTGTGATTCACCATTGATCAAAAATGATGATCCTATCCCCAGTACCAAACATAGAATGGTTTCCATTGAAAAGAAGACGCTTATATCGGTTTTCATCGTGATCAACTTTCGTTTCCAGTAGATTGCACCTGCATATTTTTGTGTGTCTTTGGCTTTAATCTTTTTCTTTTTAAAATGGAAGCCATCAAACTGTATTTTTCCACTTTTTGCTTTTTTTATAATGACATCTCTTTCTTCAGAGGTTTGAATTACATCTTCATAATAATCGTTACCTAAGAAGTAAGTCAATAATACCAATGTAAGATATAGCCCGATCATCAACGTTAAATACACATAACTCATTGGGGTGATGCCATATAACGCTGTTAATGTCAGCTGTTTTCCCCATCCGATAATTGGCAACCAGTTTAGTTTATCACTGCCTAGTCCACCCATAACAGTTGCTATACTAACACCTTGCTCCTTAACAGATAAAACAACCTGAATCGCTGCTATAGCCGCTATAACAACAAATAGAACTTTCAAAATACGTTGATTCATATCTGATTTCTGAAGTTTTGTACCAATGGCAAAAATACAGAAACCAAGAGGTTCTAATATCAAAAATACCATGGTATATCCAAAACAAGTAATTAGAAGTTCACCTATTGTTGGATGATAAAGATTAATCACAATAGACAACAGGAATATCAACGTATAGAGACTGGTCAATAAATAAACCGGTATCCTTTTTAACAAAGTAAACATCAGAATTTTTCTTTGATCGATCGGCGAGGTGAACAATATATTGATTTCACTCATCTTAAAATAGATGCTGGATTTTTTAGTTAAACCATAGCCCATCATAAACAACATGATGAAAACACCACCACTGGCATAACTGTAAAACGAATCGAAGTTCATAGAACTCTTTGAAAAGTTTTTTGTATTGCTCAAAACAATCCACGTCATAAAAGCAATATAGATTACATATGTAATGATTCTTTTGGGATTTTTAATAATAGACATGACATTATTCTTTAATAAAGTCATCTCCAACTTAAATAACATATTAAACGATTTCATCTTCAGTCACCTCTAAGAAAATGTCTTCTAAAGATAAATTACTATTGGCTTTAAGCTCATCCATTGAACTGTTTACAATAATTTCACCCGATTTCATCACCAAAACACGGTTACAAATTTGTTCAATTGAATCCAGTAGATGGGTACTTACAAGAATCGTTTTGCCAGCAGCTGCTAGCTCTTTCATAATCTTTTTAGTTTCTCTTATAGCTTTCGGGTCAAGTCCGATCATAGGCTCATCAAATAAATACAAATCAGCTTGAGTTAACAATCCACAACAAATACTCAATTTCTGTTTCATGCCCTTAGACAGTTCTTTTCCCAGTTTGTCTCGTTTATCCAACAGATCGAATCTTTCAAAGTATGGAATCATAAGAGTTTCCCAATCATCAACAGCATACGCTTGAGCGATAAATCTCATATGCTCGTCTATGGTCAACATATCGTACATTTCTGGAAATTCTGGAATATAGGCAAACTTCTTTTTGGCTTTTACACTTCTATTGTCATGACCTTCTATTGTGATACTGCCCGAACTCGTTCTAAGTAATCCGGCAATCATTTTAATAGTAGTTGATTTTCCAGCTCCGTTCGGACCTAAAATACCAACTATCTCTCCATTAGTAATCTCAAAACTAACATCTTTAACAGCTTCCAACTTTTTAAACTTTTTACTCACATTTTTTACTCTTAACATAACACCCTCCAATTTATACTATTTTAAGTTATTTACATTGATAATCACTTTAAATATTATTAAAATTCTATTAATAACATATTCTAATTTAATTTTAATTTTTTTTATAGCTTCTACTAATAAAATTACCTTATAGTTAAAGTATCAGAACGAGAGGAGATTTGATATGGGATTTATAATTGGATTACTATTACTTATATTATTTTTAAAAGTATTTGTTGGCATAGGCGTGGGAATTTTCAAACTATTATTAGGCGTACTATTTGTTGTTATATTATTTACAATTGCTCCCCTAGGTTTATTAGCAATTGGATTAATAGTACCTGTCATCGTCCTAGTAGCCATATTCTCAATCATCGGTTTTATTTTAAAACTGATATTTTAATAACAGCAAAGCTGTTATTTTTTTTTGAGTATGATATAATGCTTAAGGAAAAGGTGGTAAATTATGAAACCAAATATTTTATATGAAGATAAAAGTGTTATTGTATGTATAAAGGCTCCTGGCATGCCAGTTCAGTCTGATTTAACAGGTGATTTGGATCTATTAACGATACTCATCAACCACTATAAAAACAATGGCATCGAAGAGCCCTATATAGGTCTTATACATCGTCTCGATAGACCTGTTGGAGGTCTGATTGTTTTCGGAAAAACTCCAAGAGCGGTTGCTCATTTATCGAAGCAAATGCAAAAAAGAACAATAAGAAAAACTTATTTAGCGGTCGTAGAAGGCTCTCCTGATGATCAAACCTTAATACATTTTTTAAAGAAAAAGTTTAAAGGCAATGTCTCATCAGTTGTAGAAGAATCTGTTCCGAAGGCTAAAAAAGCTATTATGCACATCAAGCGTATTTCATCTAAAACAATAGAAGAAAAAAAATATAGCCTTATCAGTATTAAACTTGAAACAGGTCGACATCATCAAATTCGTGTTCAATTGGCTCATATTGGTTGTCCAATCTGGGGAGATACTAAATACAACAAGTGTTTCAATGATAAGCAAGGTTGGTTTAACATGGCATTATTTGCACATGAAATCACTTTTATCAATCCTGAAAACAATCGTCACATGACATTTGAAACACCTGTTACAGAATATCCATTTGATCAATTTTAAGCATGTTATTCATGCTTTATTTTTTTTGTTGCAACTTGATCCAATACCATCAGCGTTTTAGCAGTCACTTTAATATCCTCTAGCGATAAACCTTCAAATAACGCTTCAATCAATTTTATATCTCTATCATTTCTTTCAGCCCAATACTTTTCTTTGCCTTCTTTTAGTCTGATTCTAGTGATACGTTTGTCTTTTTCATCTGAGTAAGTGGTTACAAAATCCTTTTTTTCCAACTGATTGAGCAATGCTCTGACATTTTGATGAGACGTTGCCAAGACGCTAGACACCTCTTTAATTGTTGGTTCATTCCCCATATTGCCAACAACAATTAAAAGCATCAATTGCTTTAATGACAAATCCCCCTTCTCAGTTGTCCTATTATAATAAACTTCCCACTTTCTGGTCATTAAAAATGACAATGCAAAGATTTCTCTCATACCGTTTTCCATGTTTCCTCCTTGACTTTTTTAACAATAGGTAATATACTACATAATAATAAGTAGTATATTACCTATTATTATACTTTAATCCCTTGACTTCTACAAGGAGGAGGTGCAAATGAAAAAATATTTATTACTGATACCAGTTCTTATTATAGCGTTTATGTTTTTTCTAATATCCAATGATGATACGATTGTTTTTGAAACTGTAGATTACAAACTTTTAAAAGACGGTACTTATAAAGGAGAGTATTCTACCCTGCTTGTTCATACCATTGTGGAGGTTTCTATAAAAGAATATACCATTGAAGATATTCAACTCATCAAACATGATTGTGGTAAAGGACAACCTGCTGAAAAGATTATTGAATCGATGATTGAAAACAACACTCATCATGTCGATGTGGTTAGTGGTGCAACCATGAGTAGCAACGTTATTATGAAAGCCGTTGAAACGGCTTTAATACATTCAGTTGAAGGGAGATGAAATATGAAAACACTTATACTATTTGCTTCAAAATATGGTACAACTAAAAAATGTTCAGAATTAATTGCAGCAGATTTAACCGATATAGAGATTAGTGATATTCAGACTGCAACAGATATTTCTTTGGAATCATTTGATAGAATTATTATCGGTACTTCAGCTTATTTCGGGAGACCAGATAAAAAATTATCCGATTATATCAAACAGAATCAATCTATATTATTAAGTAAAAAGATAGCCTTATTTATGTGTTCTAAAGAAACATCCTTAGAACAGACAATCAACAAAGAGTTGTATGATCACGCACAATATAAGTATCACTTCGGCTATGAGTTGAATATTTCCAAAATGAAGTTTATGGACAAATTAGTCACAAAAAAAATAACTCAAGTATCAAATGACGAAAGTCATTTAAAACTCGAGCAGTTGAATGAACTTATCCAGAGTCTTAAGATATCTTAAGACTCTTCGGTTATTCTTCTAAAACCTAGACCTTCACCCCATACCGACATGACTGGTAATACATCTACAAATGCACGATCATCGTATTCTGCAATGAAGTTCTTAATCACAAGAGATTCTCTTGGTGAACAAATTGTAGTTAATTTTGTTTTTGATGCATTACTATACCCACCGACAATTGTATATTTTGAAATACCTCTTTTAATCTCATGTAAAATAAATTCAGCTATTTGTTCTTCTGCATCAGAGATTACTTCTAGTTTAACCAACTTAGGTGATAAACCATATAATACAGTTTCTACTGATTTTAGCAATACAATCTGAGTTATAATTGCGTAAAGGGCAACTTTTATATCGAATGCCAATATTGACAATAAAATTATGAGAATATCTATTAAAGTAATAATCTGATTCACTGATACAAACGGATATTTTTTCTTATGAATTATTTTACCTAAAGAATCGGTGCCTCCAGTGGAATAACCTCTTTTTAAAATCAAACCTACCCCGGCACCACCAATAATACCGTAATAGATCGCTGCCAAAAACATATCATCTTCTATCAACTTTAAATCTAGCTGATTAAAGATCATCAAAATTGTTGGGAACAATACCGAAAGCAATAGAATTTTACTGGCTTCATGTTTACCCAGTGTAATATAGGTTGTCAATAATATAACCAATGACAACAAATAATATATATAGGTATAATTGATACCCGTTACACTATCAATCATCAATGCCAATCCTGTAATACCGCCTGTCATCAATTGATTTGGTTCTAAAATAGCCGTAATAGCAAATGCTAATAGAATACAGCCAACGATAACAAATATCACATCCATCAATAAATTTTTCACTTTCATAAACATCCTCCATATATGTATAGTTCATTGGTTTTAATTTGAAAAACATTACTAGTATATCACTTTAAAATATCTTTACAACATATTTTTTTCACACAAATATTCAAGTTTATTCCATCCGAATCAGGAAAACGTTGCCGCAAGTCGAATCAACTGCACTGATACGAATTAATAGTCGATTTAACTTATATATGTTGATATATTAGTTAAAAGGAATTATAATATTGTTATAATCATAACAATCTAGGAGGTTATATGTTTACAAATCTAAGTGAATTAAAAACTTATTGTCACATGAATGAAATCCAATTTATAGATTTCAAAGTAATTGATTTAGCAGGTAGATGGCATCATCTAACGATCACAGTAAATCGAATGACTGAATACACACTAGAAGATGGTATCGGATTCGATGGCTCAAGTTACGGCTTCTTAACTGTAGAAAAATCGGATATGGTGTTTATTCCAGATTTAACAACCGCTTTTCTTGATCCGTTTACGAAACATAAAACATTAACTATGATAGCTGACATCTATACATTAGATGATGGTATCAACCGTTATGAAGGGGACCCAAGATACATTTCTTCAAAAGCTGAGGAATTTATGAGGAAAAGTGGCATTGCTGATAGAAGTTCATTCGGTCCTGAGTTTGAGTTTTATATCCTTGACCACTTCTCTTATCGGTTAGATCCTCATTTCCAAATGGTTAAACTAGATGCTGCACAAGCTGAGTGGAATACGGATTCTGATTGTAATTTAGGTTACAAGGTTAAACATCATGGCGGTTACCATGTAGATATTCCTTATGATGTGAATTATGATTTAAGAAATGAAATGGTACTGTTATTAGAAGAAAACGGTGTACCAGTAAAGTATCATCACCCTGAAGTCGGTGGACCAGGTCAACTAGAAATTGAATTATCGTTTGGTAATGCTCATGATATGGCAGACCGCTCAATGTTATTAAAATACATCGTTAAGAACTCCGCTCTACGAGCTGGTAAAACAGTAACATTCATGCCTAAACCTTTCCATAAGGAAGCTGGTAATGGTATGCATGTACATTTCCATTTGTTCAAAGATGGCGCCCCTATCTTCTATGATAAAAATGGTTATTCTGGATTAAGTCAAACTGCACTTTATGCAATTGGTGGTATGCTAAAACATGCTGCAGCTTTATTGGCAATTACAAATCCAAGTACAAATTCATACAAGCGGTTAATTCCTGGTTATGAAGCACCTGTAAGTGTTTGTTTTGCAACAGCAAATAGATCAGCAGTTATTCGAATCCCAGGATATGCAAACAGACCGGAAGAAAAACGTTTTGAATTCAGATCATCGGATGCAACATGTAATCCATACTTGGCTTATTCAGCTCTTCTTATGGCTGCTATAGATGGTATTAATAATAAAATTGATCCTACGGAAGAAGGTTTTGGACCATACGATGTAAACATATTTGATTTACCTGACGATGAAAAGCTTAAGATCAAAGGACTTCCAAAATCTCTTGATGAGGCAACTGATGCTTTAGAAAAAGATTATGAGTTCTTACTTGAGGGCGGTGTATTTACAAAACAATTGATTCAAAGCATTGTTAAGCAAAACAGACAAAATGCGTCTGAAATTGCTAATATGCCTCATCCAAAGGAATTCGAACTTTATTTTGACCTATAAGAAAATTCCCTGAATCATTCGATTCAGGGAATTGTTTTATTTGTCCTTAATTTTGAATCTTGAAACACTGTTAGAAAGTTCTTCCGAAAGTTTAGCCAAATCACCTGATGCATCAACAATTTGTCTCATTGCTGTACTTTGCTGAGTCACTGCAGCAGATGCTTCTTCTGTACTGGCTGCATTTTCCTGAGCAATTGCCGAGAGTCCTTGAATGGTGTCTAAAATCTCCGCTTTTTGGAATTCCATATTCTTCTCAGAAACATTCAGGTTATCAATGGCTTGAACAGAAACTTCAACCGCCTTTGAAATATCAACAAACTTCTCTTCAGTTTCCTTCACTGCTTGAACTTGATCTCTTATAATATCATTCACATGATGGATTGTACCCACTGCTATTCTAGACGATTCAACAAGCTCATTCACAATATTGTCAATGTCTTTAGTTGATGCAGTTGATTGTTCTGCAAGTTTTCTGATTTCATCAGCTACTACAGCAAATCCTTTCCCAGCTTCTCCTGCCCTTGCAGCTTCTATTGCAGCATTTAATGCAAGCAAATTAGTTTGTTCAGCAATTGAGGCAATGACATTACTGGCCTCACCAATTTTTGATGTGCTTTCATCGGTTTTAGTAATGACTTCAAATATTTCTTTTGCAGCTTTGTCGGTATCCTGAGTCTTCCTAGTCAAATCTGTTACAATTTTTAGCCCGTCACCAATCATCATCACAATATTGGCCGATGCTTCGTTTAGATTATTCATATGTACTTTATTGGCTTCTATGAGTTCGCCAAGGGCATACGTTTTGGTTGCACCAACTTCCGTACTATTGGCTTGATCCGTTGCACCTTCTGCTATTTCATCAATTGTTTTCGCCATATCCTCAGAAGTAGTTGCGACTTCATCAGCTGTAACATTTAACTCCTCACTTGAACTCGCTACTTGATAAGATGAATCAATTATTTCACTGACCAGTTCACTAAAATTTTCATTCAGTTCCTGGAACGCTTTGGTCAAACCACCAATTTCATCTTCCCTTTTTAAATATTTTTCAGGTACATCGTCTCTAAAATCACCACTCCCTAATTTTTTAGCGTATGCTGTGGAAGCAATAATCGGTTTCATTAATTGTCTAATGCTAATAACCATATAACCAATCAGAAGAACTGCGCCTACAACAAATATTAATAGAACAACCAAATTAAAACTTCTAAGATCTTGTAATACTTCTGATTTATTCACCAATTGAATAACACCCCATCCATTTATGGTCATTGGTTCATACGCTACAAAGTATTTTTCATCTTGATATGTTACTTCTTCAATATCTGTTTTTCCCGAGAGTACTTTGTCTCCAAAGCCTGATAATTCAGGAATATCACTAATATTAACAATTTTTCTATCTGTCAGTTCATCTAAGTCTTCAGCATAAATCAAAGCACCGTCTTTTCCTATCAAGAAGTTGGTGCCTTCATCTCCAATTTTATATTCTTCCATGATAACTGGAATATCCCCTAATGATACATCCGCTGCAACAAATCCAAAAACTTCACCAGAATCGTCTCTGACAGCTGTAATCGCTGATACAACAATCGTACCTGTACCTACATCTGCATAAGGTGATGTAAATGCAACATCATCATTATCCATAGCTAATTTATACCACGGTCTTGCACTGGCATCATAACCTGGTTCTGAAACAAATGATGTGTTGTCAATAAAGAAATTCGCCCTATCATTAGCTATCCAAATAAAGAATAATTTTTCAAATGAATTTGTATAATCAATCAAGGTTGCATCAACTGTCTTATACAGAGGATTCGTCGTAATTTGACTATGCTGATTCACTTCAGCTAAGTAGGTTCTGATATTTCTATCCAACGCCGCTTGACGAGCAACTTGCTCTGCCAAAGCAAATGTCTGAGTAATATTTGTTACTGCCAAATCAGTATCTTTTTCTATTTCAGTATGAATACCTTGTGTCAATTCAGTATTGGTACTTGAAAAAATCCATACACCACTTACTCCAAATATGATAACAACTGATAAAAGCAACAGCAATGTCAACTTGAGAGTTATTGATTTTCTTAACAAATTCATATGACCTCCTAGATAAAGTAGAATATAATAATACTATATATACCTAGTACGGACAAAAATAAACAAAAGGTTCTAGTTTCCTAGAACCCTTCTCTTATTTATCAATTGTCATTTTACACACTGTTATGACTTGATCATCACCCATATAAAACGGACTTTTGAATGTACCTATATAATCTTTACCCAACATATCATACAAATGAGACTTCAATTGGAATTCTGGTAAACATCCCCTGATCTCACCATCCTCATATAAGAAAGCCTTTTGTACGGGTGTTGCATAAGTACCATCTGGTGTGTAATCACCACCAGCGGCTATTACAACCATAATACCTTTTTTTACATGATCACTTAAATTTGCGGTATCAACCTTAATAGATAAATTCGTCATGCCAAGTGCGGGTACATCATCAAAAGCACCTGATGCAGAACCCGTCTGAGGGATATTATAATCTTTAGCCACCTTTTTATTGGTAAATCCGGTTTTAAAAATACCCTTTTCAACAAAAGTATATTCATAGTTATCATTCACAACACCTTCCATATCAAAGAATGGTCTAAATGCGGTTCTTGGATTGTAATCCTGATAAACAGTAACCTTGTCGTTAAATAACTTTTCCCCTTGTTTATTTGAAAACAAAGAACTACCCGCACCAAGTTTCTCACCATTTAATTCCATCAATAATTTACCATGGAATACAGAATGATCGACGACCATAACCGGCAACTCATTTTCCTCAGGCATCTCCAATTTGTTCTTATATGCATTTAGTATTTTCCTGTTATGATCAATAAATTTCATTGTATCAAATTTTCTACCTTCATAACCGATATAACCATCAAATAAATTGGCCAATGCTTTATCTTTTAAAATAAATCCCACTTCAACATGAGAATCCTCATAAGTTAATTTTGTTCCATTTGAATCACTAAATTCTGTGATAACATCTTGTATTTTAGCAGTTTCTGAAAAATCAAACTCCGGATACTCAGTTTTCAAAAAATCTAATACCGTCTCAACATGAGATAAAATATTATCATGAGTTATTGTATTTTCTTTTATAACGATACCTTCTTGTCTCGGTTCTTCTAGTTTGTAGGGATAAGGAATATTGATGGACAAATTATTCTTTGCCTCTTCAAACATTTTAGTCTCATCACCATTGCCTATTGAACCAGCTATACCAATAATATCGTTTTCTATTACGCGAGATGCTTTTTTTATGATATCTTTTTTTCTGACTGCAGAAACTTCTGTATTAAGCACTCTAATAGTTGTTTCTTTTGTGTGAATCTTATAATTTTGTTTCAAAGCAACCTCCTATTGTACATTAAGTTTCTTAACACGGATAAACGGTCCACCAAAGCCTACTGGCAATGGGTATTGCTCCATTTTTCCACAACCGCCACCAACAAAACTAAGTAATTCAAATTCTTCACTAATTGCATCAATCTCATCTAATGTAGAAAATACATTACCTGTCACTACTGATACTTTCAGAGGTTTTGTTATCTTACCATTTTCTATTTTATATGCTCTATTAGGTGCAATAGTAAAGGTGGTCATACCAGAACCGTGTCTAATCGTTTCAACATAAATACCATTTTCTATTTCAGAAATAATATCATCTTTTTTTCTGTTTCCTTTTTCAATGTAAGTCGTTGTCATTCTAACAATTGGTTCAAACTCAAAATTCATTGCTCTTGCGTTTGAAGTCAACTTTTCCTTTAGAGCAGTTGCTGTGGATGCGCTATGAAGTCTTCCAGTTAAAGTGCCATCTGTAATAATCATTGTTTTCTGTGCTTTTGTACCTTCGTCATCATATTGCACAAATCCACTTCCATGCTCGTTGCCATCATCGATAATTGTCACACCGTCTGCTGCAACTTTTTTTCCTATAGCCCATTCTTTAGCCATTGTTTCATCTCCAACCATAAAGTCTGATTCACTTTTATGTCCAAAACTTTCATGAGTAAAAACTCCTGTAGCCATAGGTGATAAAACAACTGTATATTCACCCGATTCAACATTTTCTGCTCGAGCTACATAATCTATCTGTTTTTCCAATTCCTCTTTATAAAAGCCATCCAAATCCTTTAATGGTTCAAACGCAGTAAAAGCTTTTGAAAAACTTTCTCGTCCTTTTTCTTCACCTATTAAGAAATCGCAACCTATTCTTAGACCTGCTGTTTGGCTATCAAATATGAGATTGGATCCTTTTGAGGAATAAAACGACTTAATTACTTTTTTGTCAACATACATAAAATTACTTTGAATAACTTCCTTGACATCAAATATCGGGAAGTAAGAAGTCATCAATCTCTTTTTCTCTTCAACAGGTATATTGGATACCGAGTTCTTGGCAAACAACAACTGCTCATCGTTATGGACTTCAAACATTTGTACCACTGGGTGATTTCCAATATCCTCATGTGGTGTGGCCATCTTACATAAGGCATCTAATTCTTCCTGAATATTATCGATTTCAGTTGTGGCACCGTAGTACCACTTAAATCCATCAAATACACGAATAAATGCACCTATGTAACTTCGAATTTTTTGTTGCTCCAATTTTTCATCTTTGTAAGTTATCTTGGTTTCAAAGACATCCTCGATTCTTACATCTGCATACAGTCCTTCTTGAAAATTATACATGTCATCCCCTTTCTCTTTTATAACAGTATAACACAACGACAAAAAAATTTTCTCGTTATAGAGAAAATTTTAATATTTTCATAATTTTTAGTGATTTCTAATTGGAATTGTGATAGTAAACAAGATACCACCTTCATCCCGATTCATACAGGTTATTGTGCCATCAAATTTCTCCAGTAATAAATTACGAACAATATGAAGACCAATACCACTTCCGCCTTCTTCTCGTCGAGTTGTAAAAAAAAGTTTAAACACCTTTTCAATATTTTCTTCCGGAATACCACAACCATTGTCTTTGTATTCAATTATCAATTGTCGTTCTATAATCGCCGCTTTAACTATAATATTGTATAGTGTTTGTTCATTTACAAAACCATGGATCAATGAATTTAAGATCAGATTCGTAAAGATCTGAGTGAGCGCACCTGGATATCCAAGTAATACTATATTGTCTCCACATATTACATCTAATTTTACACTTTTTTTCTTTAATTCATATTTCATAGTTTCTTTAATGCCATAAATGAAATCACAAAAGTCAATCAGTATTTTTTCGTCATGCATTTGATTGATTGCCATATTTTTAAAACCACCAATCGTTTGTATGGCTCTTTGTAAATTTTCTTCTATCATTTTAGTGGCCTCGTTGGATTGCAATATAAACTCATTGAATTGACTTTTGGTTAAGTTATCCTTTTCATAAGCTCTTTGAAGTTTATCAAACTTACTTCTTAATGCCGATACAGCAGTTAAACACACTCCTAGAGGATTATTCACTTCATGGGAAATACCTGCCACCATACTTCCTAGAGAAGCCATTCTTTCTTGAAGAATCATTTCATGTTGGATTTCATTTTGCTGTTCAATGGAACTCTCAAGTTGCAGTTGTATTTCTGCTTTATATTCAAGTTCCTTTTGAAGTGCTTCTGTTTTTATTTGGATTTGTCGATGTAAAACTTTTAACCAAACAAATGACATGATACTTAGAACTAGTATTATTCCTACAATAATATAATAAATAGGTTGTTGGTAAAATGGAATAACTGAAATATTTATCCAACTGTTGTAAATAGCATCTTTTTCTTTTTCACTCATTTCATTTAATGCTTTATTTAGGATATCCTTAAGGATTTCATAGTCATTTCGAACAATAAATCTTACGTCGACGGTTCTTGGATAATCATCATAGTATTTCAAATTTGTAATTTTTTGCTTCTCTATTTCATAACTAACAGAAGCCAGTTCTTGAATCATCACATCTACATTTCCAAAAGAAATACCTTTTAGTGCATCGGCAACACTTGGGTATTCAACTATAGTAATGCCTGGATGATTGTCCGTAAGGATTTGATTCATAACCCAACCTTTAACTGTAGCAACAGTTTTGGTATGTAGATTTGAAAGTGTTATATCTTCTGTAAAGTCATTTCTTGTAATAATGATATAAGGAACATCAATGATTATTTCAGAAAAGAGCATAATGTCTTTTCTGCTTTCATGAAAGGATCCTGCAATCATATCGACCTCTTTTTTTTCAATGGCTTTTATTACAGCATCCCATGATTCCAGTTGAACATACTCAATTTCAATATCCAATATGGCTTCAATCTCAATTAGATAATCAGTTATCAAGCCTTTCTGAGAACCATCAAAAAAATCAATAGGTGGCCAATTGGGATCCCCTGCATAAGAAATTACAGGATGATTATCTAACCACTCCTGTTCTTCTTCACTTAAATCTATGTCTCCAAATACATTCGGAGCAATTATCACAGTCAATAACAATATCAAAGCCACTATCTTTTTCATAATCATTACCTCTTTTAATATATACCTCTTCAAATTAATTTTAAACGAGTGACATTTTCATGTATAATTTTAAAGGTTTCATGTACATTGATATTATATTTGTTTTTTTGGATTACAATTACCATTGAGGACCTAAACCTTCTCATTCTAAATCCAAAGAAGAGAGCAGATATTATATCTGTTCTCTTCTTACGTTTAGTTTGTCTTCATATTCAATTATTAAATGATCCCCTTCACAGATATTGCCTGAAATAATACCTTTTGCAATCAGTGTTTCTACATGTTTTTGCAAGTAACGTTTTAAAGGTCTAGCACCATAATGAACATCATATGCCTGAGAGATAATATAATCCTTAGCTGATTCGGATAACTTCAACTTAATTTGTTTGCTTTTTAGACGATACTCAATATCCAAAATCAACAAATCAAGAATTTTCTTCATTTCTTCTTTTTGTAGAGGTTTATACAGGACCACTTCATCCAACCGATTCAAAAACTCCGGTTTGAAATGATGTAACAATCTATCTTGTATTTGATTCCTAACCGCCTCGAAAATCTGCCCCTGCTCATCAATACCTTCTAATAGTAATTCTGATCCGATATTTGAAGTCATTATAATTATCGTATTTTTGAAATCAACCGTTCTTCCCTGTGCATCGGTAATTCTCCCATCATCTAATACTTGAAGCAAAACATTGAAAACATCCGGGTGAGCTTTTTCAACTTCATCAAATAGAATCACAGAATAAGGTCTTCGTCTAACAGCTTCTGTCAGTTGTCCGCCTTCTTCGTATCCAACATAACCTGGCGGGGCACCAATCATTCTGGCAACAGCATGTTTTTCCATGTATTCCGACATATCAATTCGAATCATATTTTGTTCTGAGTCGAATAATTCTTCTGATAATGCTTTTGCAAGTTCTGTTTTACCAACACCGGTCGGTCCTAAGAATAAGAATGAACCTATGGGTTTACCTGGATCCTTAATACCAGCCCTTGATCTCAAAATGGCTTCTGATACTTTAACGACTGCCTCATCTTGACCAATCACTCGCTTATGCAACTGCTCATCCAACTTCAGCAATTTTTTTCTTTCACCTTCCATCAACTTATTCAATGGTATACCTGTCCATCTTGAGACTATACCAGCTATTTCATCTACTGTGACAGCTTCTCTTATCAGCTGATTTTCTTTTTTAGGTTCGCTTTGAAGAGCCTCTAATTTTCGTTCCAACTCAGGCAACTTACCATATTTCAATTCCGCTGCTTTATTTAAATCATACTCTCTTTCTGCTTTCTCGATCTCATATTGTGTTTGATCGATGGATTCTTTGATTTTATTGATTTCATCGACCGCTTCTTTTTCATTAAGATATTTTGCCATCTTAATATCAAATATCTCTTTAAATTCTGACAACTCTTTTTGCAGAGCTTCTTTTCTGCTTTTAGCATGTGCATCCTTGTCCTTTTTTAAGGCTTCTATTTCAATCTGAAGTGTCATCATTTTCCTTGAAATTTCATCTAGTTCCTCGGGCATTGATTCAATTTCAGTTTTGATCATCGCACAGGCTTCATCAATTAAATCAATGGCTTTATCCGGTAAAAATCTGTCGGATATATATCGATCTGACAAAACCGCAGCCTGAACAAATGCTTCATCGTGAATTTGTACACCATGGAAGATTTCATATCGTTCTTTTAAACCTCTCAATATTGAAATCGTACTCTCTACCGTTGGCTCAGCGACCATTACAGGTTGAAATCTTCTTTCCAAAGCAGAATCCTTTTCAATATATTTTTTATACTCGCCTAAAGTCGTTGCACCAATGCAACTCAGTTCACCTCTTGCTAACAATGGTTTAAGCATATTACCAGCGTCCAACGCACCGTCGATTTTACCAGCACCTACGATTGTATGAAGTTCATCAATAAACATGATAATTTGACCATCACTCTTTTTTACTTCATTTAAAACTGCTTTTAAACGTTCTTCAAATTCACCTCTATACTTGGCACCCGCAACAAGAGCACCCATATCCAAGGCAAATATCTTTTTTTCTTTTAGACTCTCTGGTACTTCCCCTTTTACAATTCGATGTGCTAATCCCTCTGCTATTGCTGTCTTTCCAACACCGGGTTCGCCAATTAAAACAGGATTATTTTTAGTTTTTCGTGACAGTATTCTGATGATACGTCTAATCTCATCATCTCTTCCTATAACAGGGTCCAGTTTATTTTGTCTAGCAAGTTCTACTAGCTCATCACCGTATTTTTCTAGTACATTATAGTTTTGTTCTGGGTTATCCGAGGTCACTCTTTGATTCCCTCTAATACTTTTTAAAACTTGCATCACCTGTTTTTCAGTAATTTGATGTGTTTGAAATATATTTTTAAGTGGTGCGCTATTTTCAATCAAGCTTAACAATAGATGCTCTAGACTGACATACTCATCGTTCATTTTGACAGCTATGTTTTCCGCACTCATCATTACCTTTTGGCTTTCATTTGAAAGATAGAGCTGAGATTGACCCGATACTTTAGGTTTTTTTGAAATAAGGTTTTCAAGATCATGCTTGAATATATTCAAACTCACTTTTAACTTGTTAAACAGTTCAATTAATAAACTTTGTGGCAGCTCAAGTGCGCCCATCAAAATATGCTCTGGATCAATACTTGGATTGGCATACTCTGTAGCTATATATTGAGCTCTATTTAAGGTTTCAACTGTATTTTTTGTCATTTTTTCAACATTCATCATCTTACCTCCTTTGCTTGTTAGCACTCTTTCTTAACGAGTGCTAATCTCAATTTAAATATACACCTTTAACAAAAAAAGGTCAAGAAAAAAGAAATAGTTTTCTATTTCTTTCGAGTTAATTCCAAATACAGATTTTTATTTCTTATTTCAATAATTGCATCGTCTATCATTGCACCAATAACAGTCAGCTCTGAATCATTATCACATTCACCGACCAATTGCCAATAATATTCTTCTACTTCATGTTGTCTTTGAATATTTAAACATGACTTTAAATCTTCTACATCTTCTAAGTTATACTTCGTATTGTAATCAGTAATGTAAATTTTTGTTTCACTATCAGTCCTTTTTATTTTGAAATCCACTTCATCGGTGTCATCTCTTAATAATAATGTTGTCAACTCATCAACTATTTTACATATTTTCTTTATTTCATGTCTCATGTTACTCTCCCTTTTTAAACGCATCTATAATCGGCACCAAAAAACCTGCTACCAAGCCACCGGAAAACCCATTATTATATAGATTGATTCCACCATGTACAATACCGATATTTGTGACAACTGCCAAATGCAATATACCCGCCAAAATACCCACTATCGGTCCATATGCACCTGCTATTGGTGCAATGGTTGTAGAAAACAGAATTGATATTAGAATACCCGTTGATGATAAATCTAAACCTAAATATGAAGCTGCCAATATGACACCAATCACAACTGGTGCAGTATTTTTAAGATGTTTACCAAATGCTGAAAAACCAACAACAGTAAAAATTGCTGCCAGTACTGGACCATTTACAACGCCACCAAAAACCGTCACAATACCAACAGAACATAAACCCATCACACCCATATTGATAAATGTTACACCATATCCTAATAAGTAAGTGAAATCAGTTACCGTCCTACCTACATATTTAAATATGTTTTTAAAATCTTTTAATCCCGTCCGATTGATGTTTAGACCAATAACAATGAGACCTAGGAACAATCCACATAACAGTAACTTAATATGCATATCTTCTGACTCGTAAATGATTCTTACAGGTTCAACTTCTTTATCTAAGGCTCGTAAGATACTTGTAAAAACAGTCCCAACAATACCTGCAGTAAAGCCAATATTGTATAAATTATAACCGTCGTGGAATTTTAGCATATGAGAGGATAACGGTACAATAACAAATCCTATGAGTATACCCACTCCAAAACCAATGACCATATTGAGTGGACTTATCATGATGTCTGAGAACATCAATTCACTGATGATCGGAGATAATCCTGTACTGAACATGATAATGACAATAACATCCCTCATATGAATTCTTTGATTTTTAGCATACAAATACCCTCCGACATATAGGGGGATGATATTAACAATATTTTTACCAAAAAACGAGAATCCCAACAGTGTCATAAACGCTGCAATCAGCAATCCGTTGATACGCATTTTAAATCTTTTCAATAAATATAAATTGCCTAAACCAATGATTGCTGCATTGATAAACGCAGCACCTAAACCACCTAGTTCTAAGAAATCTGTAATCAGAATAGTAGGCGATTTGGCAATTTTTATATAACCTTCAATAAAACTTTGTTCTTTAATACTCATTAAGATACCGAACAATAAAAAACTCAATGGGAATATTAACAACACATTGAGTATTTGTTCTTTGTGAATAGGTCTTTCATCTACTTTTTGCTTTATAATCATATTAACTCCTTTTTATCCATGATAGTATAACATATTTTGAGTAAATTTCTAAAAAAAAATGAACTCATCTTAGATAAGTTCATCAGTAAATCGTCTTCTTCTTAGTGATTTCTTTACATATAGGTCTTTATCAGCAAGATCCATGCATTGCCATTCATTTTTAGATTCTTTTGGTACCTCATGAAAAACACCGATGCTTAATTCTATGGATACTCGCATGTCCGCTACTTGAACTTCAATAGCTTTAATTTGGCGATTGAGTTCTTCCAAAACAACATCCTTATATCTTAAATCTGAAAAAATCAAACAAAACTCATCACCACCGTATCTAAAAGCATACCCGTCATATTGAACAGAAATATCTGTTAAAACACGACTCACTTTCATCAAACATTCATCACCTTTAATATGACCATAGGTGTCATTGAACTTCTTGAATAAATCTATATCCAACATCATTACGGTTAAATAACTTTTATGAACATATGCCTCAATCCATTTCTTGGATAAGATATCATCTAAACTATAACGATTGTAGATACCTGTTAAATGATCTGTCATCATTAATCGTACCAATTCAGCATTTTGCCTCTCTAGAATATCTCCTTTATCATTTATGATCAATTCATTACGATATTTTTCAAAGTGTGTAAAATACTGATATCTTGAAACAAACCATGCAAATAATAGGAAAATACTTGTATTAACCTGCACGGCAGCCACTTGACTAGATTCAGGTAGACATACGACAAACAAACTCTGCACAATCAATAACATAAGCAAATATATATCTGGTCTAATAATCAGTGCTGCAGACAATATAAATACAAACGTCAGATATACTGTAGTTGTATTGTTAATAGAAACATCAATAATTGTAATTGAACTTCCCCATAACAGGCAAATAGTAGTCGATAAGTAAACCATTATTTCATAAATCACATGATACTTTTTACGTTTGTTGTACTTAAAGCATAAAAACAACATGATTATGGTCCCTACTAAAAGAAATATATAATGAGAGCGATAGTGTATTAACTGGTCTTGTGCAAACATATGTGGTACTAGGAAAGTACCCATTAAAAATCCAGCTTCCAATATCATAATTACAAGAGAGAACATTCTTATACGCTTCATATTATCTTTTAAGATGCTTTCTTTAAATTTACCGTATTCATAGGAATCTTTATAAAAAAGTTGCTTAATCATAATCGCTTATTTAACCTCTTGTTAGTTTTTTTATGATTTCCTTGTGTTCTGGATATTTGTTTAATAGATCTTGTCTTTCAAATAATTCAAAATCCTCAAATTCAAACGCATAACTAACCATACAACTCACCAATGAATATCCTGATTTCGGATAAGAACCAAAAATACTCCCAGCAGGTACTAAAACTTGTGGTCTCTGTCCTTTTTCAAAATCCAAACCCAATTCATATGAAAAATACTCACCTTTTTCAGTTATCACTGCAATAGTAAGAGGTTCACCATCATGATAGTACCATATTTCATCAGCCTTTAGTCGATGTAAATTCGATACATTGCCTTCATCTATTAAGAAATATATACTTGATGATAACGCTCTTGTACCATCAAAGGATACATCTAGAGCTTCATCTGTAATTCTATGAGGTGAAACATACTCAACCGAATAGTATCCGCCTTCTGGATGTTCTGTCATTTTTAAATTTTTTACCCATTTGTTTATTTTATCCATAGTTACCTCCTTATCAATCATATAAGATTTCCATTCAAATCACAAGATGATATAATGTTTTTAATAAGAAAGGACAAAAGATGATTTATAAAATCGAACATATTTTAAAAGAGGTTTCCACTTCAATTATTATGAACCAGCAAATAGAGAATGAACTTAAATATTATTCAAAGGATATTGTCACAAAAAAAGATGTCGATGCAGAACGTCTGATTATAGAGAAGATAAAGTCTTTTAGACCTCATGATTTGTTTATATCAGAAGAAGAAAATCACAACGATATGACAGATGCTCCTACATGGATAATTGATCCGATTGATGGCACGCTAAATTTTACGAGAGGCATTCCACAATTTGGTATCCAATTAGCACTTTGTTTGGAAAAACAACCCATATTCAGTGCAATGTATTTCCCGCTTACAGATACTTATATATACGCTGAAAAAGACAAGGGTTGTTATATCGATCATAAACGAGTCTGTTTTGATGTTGCAAAACCACTAGATCAAAGCATTGTAACTTTTGGTGATTTTTCAAAATCTCAACCTTTATCACGACCAATCCAGTTAGAATTGATGTCCAAGTTAACGAATGAAGTTATGAAAGTTCGTATTTATGGTGCCTCAAGTACAGACTTTTTTTATGTCGTCTCAGGTAAAACTCAAGCCCACATTCTCTTCACTAAAAGAATATGGGAACTGATGCCTGGCATCTTAATGATTAAGGAGTCTGGATTTTCAATTGAATCAATAAAGTTTGACACTGTTGATGGTTTTATTATGGGTCATAAAGATACTGTAGAACAATTGAAAGAGATTAGCTTTCGCTAATCTCTACACTGAGTTTTCCTCTTTATCCATTAAGTCTGCCAGTTTTTTTAATTCGTTAGCATTGGATACTTTATTAAACAATTGAATCTTAGATGATTTGATTTTCTCATTGATACGTTTATAATCTGGATTATTACTGTCAACTCTAGGAATGAAGATATCGCCTGTTCTAGGTTCTTTCTCATCCTCTTCTAATGATTCAATTAAATCTTGATTTAAAACAAGAGAAATATATGAGAAAATTCTAATCATCTTTGGATCATTAATAAAACTATCGTCTTCAAACGCTTCGAAGTTAATTGGATTAATACCCTCTAGTAATAAGTTAATAATATTTCTTGCTTTCTTCAATTTTTCCGGATCTTTTAATTTCATTTTCATCATATCACCTTCTCTTTATCTCTATATCTCTTATCTCTATTATCGTATCAAAATCAAAATTTCTTTAACAATATCAGAATATTTAGTCATTTCTCTGAAAAATTAAAGAATAGTAAACAAAAAATAGAATTTCCCATGTAATATATAAATATTATGTTATATAATATGTCACAGAGAGGGATAATCATGAAAGCAAAAATAAAAACAATTAAAGGAAATCTTTTAAATGCTTCTGAATTTGACAAAATCACATTATATAACGAACTATCACGAGCTTATATGTATAGAGACATAGAAGCTGTTATTTATAATGCCAATGAAGCTTTAAGTCTTGCTAACCAATATGATCAAAAAAATGAACAGGCCAAAGCTTACTTCAATATTGGTGCAGCCAAATTATTATCTCAGGATATGAAGGCAGGAGTCGATGCTTATCATAAAGCCATGCTCCTTAGTGATCCGACTGATTATGTATTAATAGCAAGAATCTATATGGGTATTTCCTTAACTTATACACAACTCCATTGTTTTGAAAAAGCTCTATTCTATGGGGAAAAAGCATTAAACATTGCACTTCAAGAAAATTTATACGAAGTCCAATGTTCTGTATACAACAATCATGGACACATTTACAATTATTTGGAAGATTACGAGCTTTCAGATAGCTTTTTTGTGCAAGGGTTAAAGATTGCAATACATCATCAATTCACTTGGAAAGAAACCTTCTTAACTTATAATCTCGCAAGAAACAAACTGCTTTCTGGTAATACAGATGTCGAAAAATATATTTTCAACATAGAGTCGCTCATCGAAGAACAAGATGAAATGTGGTATTTAGGTCCTGTTCAGATCTTATGGGCAATGTATTATATTATGACGGATTCTTATGAGAATGCGGTTCCAAAAATTGATTTAGGATTACAAATTTTAGAAGAGGAAAAACAAGATTTTTATCATCTGTTAGCTCATACGGATCTAACACATGCTTTAACCTATAAAAATTATGAGATTGAAGCAGAAGCATTGTATCAGAAATTTCTCCATTACTTAGAAGAGGAAAATCTTGTTATCAGTTTACCAAAACTTTATTTGAAAATGTCTATTTTCTACAGTAAGAAAGGACAGGTTTCATTGTATCAAAAATATCTGAGAAAATATGTTGATCTTAAAACAGATCTCGAACAGTATATAAATAAGTTCTTTTAGTCGTTTTGATGCACTTCATCTAGCATCGAAGCGACTAAAATTTTTGCATAATCAGATTTAGGAGCATTTAAAATCTCGTGAGTCTGACCAATTTCCACCATAAGTCCATCTTTGATAACACCAATTCTTGAACAGATATGTTTGATGACTTTTAAATTATGAGTGATGAAAACATATGTAAAATCATACTTTTCTTTTAAATCCATCAGTAAATTGATGATCAATCCCTGAATTGATACATCTAAGGCCGATACCGGTTCATCACATATAATCAGTTTGGGTTCAATTGCAAGTACTCTAGCGATTGTTACTCGTTGCAACATGCCACCACTTAAAGCTGAGGGATACTTTTCAAGTACATCATCTGTAAGACCAACATCATGTAGAAGTGCAATGATACGCCCGTTGTACTCCTTCTGTTTACAGATATTATGAACTCTCAAAGGCGCTTCCAAGTGTTCTCTAATTGTCATTTTCGGATCTAAAATTTCCTTACCTGATTGTACAATAACCTGAATATCTTTCCTAAGATGTTGTAATGATTTACCTTTTATCTTAGAGATATCCTGATTATTGTATATGATATTGCCTTCAGTTAAAGGAATCAATCTACAAATCAAATGACCTAACGTTGATTTACCACTCCCGGATTCTCCAATCAAACCAAATGACTCACCTTTTTTTACATTGAAACTAATCCCATCAACAGCTTTTACCACATTGCTTTTAGATAAAGGAGAGGCTTTTACCATATAATGTTTTTTTACATTTTTTAATTCTAACATAATCCCTCCTAGATCTTTTTACAGCGATAACTTCTGCCATTTAAGGTGATTAGCTGAGGCATCTCATCAATGCATTCTTCACTTTTTTTATCACAACGTTCATAAAAAGGACATCTATTTTTGTAATAGTCAGGTGACATCGGCAAACCTTCTAAAGTATAAAGTCGTTTATATTCCTGATTCAACGATGCTGTACAATTTATTAAAGCTTGTGTATATGGATGTATAGGATCTTCCATCACTTTTTCCACCGTACCCTGTTCAAGTACTAAGCCACCATACATAACAGACATGCTGTCACAGATGTTTTGAACCAAATCCATATCATGACTGATAAGGATAATGGTGGTACCATAAGTCTTATTGATAGATTTCAACAAGTCTATGATTTGTTTCTTGATGGATGCATCAATTGCACTTGTCGGCTCATCTGCAATAATTATCTGCGGCTCACATAATAGACTCATGCCAATCATAACGCGTTGACACTCCCCTCCACTCAATTGGTCGGGATACTTTTTCAAAATAAGATCAGGTGTTTTAAGGCCTACTGAAATCAGCACTCTAATAATTTCTTCTCGAGATGGCTGTAAGCCATGTATGGACATGGCCTCTTTTAATTGTTTGTCCATTCTTATATTTGGATTGAATGATTCATGGGGATTCTGAAATATATACGCAATCTCATATCCCCTGACAGTTGATAACTTAGATTCATTCATCGATAGTATGGATTCTTTATTGTATATGATATCCCCTTCATAGCTACAATTCTCATGAAGCTTTGCTATGGAAAAAGCAGTTACGGTTTTACCACTGCCAGATTCACCTAGAATACCATGGATTTCTCCCTTTTTAACATTAAAATCAACTCCTCTAATCACCTCTACTTGATCAAAGGATACTTTTAAGTTTTGAATATCAAGTATTGTCTGCATCAATTATTCTCCTTTAAAGCTTTGTAGAAAGACTCATAAAATACATCTGCATCAGAGTACACATCAAAAATAATGGTATCAATACCTTTTTTATGATGCATGACAAAATCAGGGTGTTTTAATAAATCCGACACATTTTCAGGGACTTGTTCTCTAACGAATTCATACTGGAGTGCTGTGTTTTCAAGTGATTGAAAAAAACTTACCCCAAAGTATTTGCCATCTGGCGATTGATCTTTATTGATAATGACCGGATCTGTACCATATTCCAATGTTCTTAGACTAAAGTATTCAATATGCATATAGGGATCAAATTTCATGCCTTTACTGAACCGCAGTATACCGTGGTTATCATTCTTGTATGTGCCATCAAAGAAAGCCAACACAACAGTCCGATTAGAAATTGGTTGTATCTTCTTCATTATTTCAAAAACATAGTTATAGGTTAATACAGCATATTCTTTTGATCGGTAATTTAGGGGTACCCCCAAGACAATGACTTCTTGAGATATGTTCTGATCTTTTCCTTCTATCATACCAACAACATTGATCCCTTTATCCGACAACAAAGAGACATGGCTGTTAATGGTTATTGTATCACCATCTTTTAACTCGACATCATTTCCTAATCCTATATAAGGCACATGACTAACAAAAGAGCCAATGCTGACTTTCTTATCATGCCCAGTGACTAACAATGCTTTACATCCAGCCGAAGCCAACTGAGATGAAAATGCTTCTATTGCCTCATGATTGTAATAATTGATGTCGATCCAAACTGCTTTATCTTGAAACTCTGTATAATTATCTACATTGTATAAACTGATATCTCTTGCATCAAGTACTGGCAATGATATTTCCTCAACATCATTAAAACTCATCATCACATAGCCCATATCTTGTACGTAGACTACATCGTTTATTTTTAAAAGACTCTCTTTAACATAATAATTAGGTTCTACTTCATAACTCTGCT
Source organism: Clostridiales bacterium (assembly GCA_016342415.1). Lineage (GTDB taxonomy): Bacteria > Bacillota > Clostridia > Peptostreptococcales > Acidaminobacteraceae > JABXKX01. The sequence goes on along the minus strand of JAEIOD010000024.1, from coordinate 11,228 downwards.
TAAATTCGTCATAAACGGGTTGGAAACCATTTTTCATCATTTCCTGAGCCAATAGATCTGTCACGTCGTTTACTTCATCCATACCAACATATAAGCGTTCTGGCAACATCTCTTCTGTGAAGTAAATCTCATCACCTAATCCTGAATCACCGAAGTCAATGACAACAAAAGCAACCAATAAGACCAACACCATTCCAGATATCATCCACTTTTTAGAATGAACTGGATTTTGTCTATGTTTCCTCAAAAATAGAAATGATACAGCTTTTCTAACCTTCGGTACAAATTGCGTTTGGTCATCTTGGAGTTTAATCCTTAGACCTTCACCAAACATATTGAAGCCCAATACAGAAACGAAGAAGGCACCTGCTGGGTACAATACCATCCAAGGTGATGTTCTAAGTCTAACCGTCGCATAACCAAGCAAACTAGCCCATTCAGGTTCGAAACTAACATTCCAATAAAAAGAACCTCCTTGAGTGCTTGCTAATAAAATCTTTAAATTTCCTATAAAAATAGAGAATAACCCAAGTTGTATTTGTAGTGATAAAACTCTTGCTATTTCCATGAAAAAGAGCACCACTATTTCAGGCATGATATGAGGTACAACATTTTCAATAGCAACTTCAAACTTACTTTTCCCAAGTAAATACTCACTTGTAATAAACGGTTTGCTCAAAACTGTTTTTGTGGTTTCCTCAAGCGCTTGTGCCAGCTTACCAAAACCAACTAAAGTTAAAACTGCAATAAAGGCAATGGTTGATAATCTTTTATCCAGTCTTGTAAAAACGTTTAGATACAATACAAATACAGCAAATAAAAGTGGTGGTAACCCACTAAACAAAATATTGACCTGTCTGATTATATTTTGGGGAACACTGTAATTAAACCCTGAAAACAATCCTAGAGGTATCGCAAGTAAAAATCTGAATAAGGTCACCCACAAAGCAATTTTCAATGTGAGTCTAGTCCCATAAATAATAAAACTGAACAAATCTCGTCCCAACTCATCTGTACCCCATTTATTTCTCTGAGAAGGAGCAAATGGCGCTGAAAGAAATACATTTTCTCCATCGACATTTTCTATGGTGTACTTCAAGGTTTGTACGCTATAAGGATCTTTATCCGTCAGAATTCCAGGTATTAAAACGACAATCAACAAAATAGAAAGAATAACACTACCTAAAATGAGTGGTTTATTCAATTTCATATGCACCTCCTGATCTAGGCATCAAGATTCTCGACAACAAACGGCTGGTTAATATAATTATGTAATAATAAATCATGATACTCAAAACCGAGCCTAAGTAGTACAAGTACGACTGTTCGTTTAATGCCCGTAGGATATTAAGAACAACACCAGGAATTGCGAATTGCGTTTCACAGATAATCATAGTTGAGATACCTATAGCCAAAATAATGGTCATACTATCCATCACTTTTGAAAAAGCAACTTTTAATAAGTGATGAGAATAAATTCTGTTTTTCTTAACCCCTTTGGCTTTTAAGCTTCGTATATATTTCTTTTTAGTTTCCTCGACCATGGTCATATATACAGTTCTAGAAATATATATTGTCGGAATTAATGCCATAGTAAATATTGGCATATATATCGTTCTTAAATCAGAAACTTCAACCAATGAAGCGACTAACGGTATATTCATTAACGGTTCAAGCGAAAACAATAATACGATAATCAAGACCGTTTCCGGTATGGATAGACCGAATATGACCAAGATGGATTGTTGTTGATCATGACTTTTTTTCAGATAACTGCCAATCATCCCTATAAATAAGCCCAAAGCAACTGCAATCACTAAAGAACTCGTTAACAATTTAAAACTGCTCATACTATTTTGTATGATAATCTCACTATATGGAATGCCCGTTGAAGACATACCCATTCCATTATGATAGAACTCTCTTAATATCTGAATCATTTGATGCCAAAGAGTATAGAATCTAAGATTACTCCCTTGTATCCCATTGATATTATACGTTTCTGGCATGATGGAAATAAATAAAATAATCATCAAAGTAAATGTCACAATAAAAATAATATTACAGAGCGTTTTAAATATAGAATAAGGCACTGAATAATAAATTGCTTTTATCCCTTTTAGTTTTCTTAATTGATGAACCGTTACCAAAATCATAGCCATCAACGTGAATACAATGATTATAAGCCACTCTGACGTATTCATGTAATCTGGAAAATGATCCTCAAACACTTCAACTTCCAAGTAACGATCTATAATATCAATAACAGGTTTCAGATTTATTGCTTCTAATGGTTTTCCACCAACATAAAATTCATAAGCGTTAACAGAAGGATCTGATGAAATTAAGATGCCTTCGCCTTTGTTTAAAATCATTTTAGCGCCGGGGCTATCGATTTTAAAGCGATTTATTGCATCTCCAGATCCACGAGTAAACACACTCTCTAAATCGTATTGATATACTTTTTCAGAAAGAAAACTACTGTCATCTCCACTAGAAAGGATTGTATACTCACCAACACCAAGTCGATCTAAAAAGATAGTATCATAGTCTACATCTTTATGGTCATAATAGTATTTAACACCCGATTGATCTAATAAACCACCGTCAAAAAGAACAAACTCTATATTTTGTTTCAGATGATCTTCATCTATTTTCAACCGTTTTGCTACGGACAATATGGTTGCAACACTTGATGTATTATAATAGGTCATATAGATATCATCACTGCTATTACCATCATAATGGGTACCGATCATCAACGTCTTCTCATGTGATGTGTCTAGAGTTGCTATGATGTTGTGACCTTCGATGATTTCAATATCTTTATCAAATACGACTTCTATGGACTCAATTAAACCCGCATTGAAAAAATCGACAATTGTATAAGAGGCGCCATAAGAGGTTTTCTTTCGTTCTATGGGACTCTTTTTGGCTAATTCTAGTAATTCTTTACCCACTTCACGAGTCACCATAAAGATAGGCATCGTCTTACCGTCAAGATTAGCATAATTAAGATGAGAATTACCATCACCATAATGACCAGTCGCCAGTATGATGCCTTTACAGCCAGCATCATATAATTTTTCAACAGTTGCATCATTTAAATCGCCAAACCCAGTAGACAATACAAATCTATTATGAACCATCTCGGGTTCATAACTTTCAACGAGATTCAGTGTAACCATATCACCAACAAATTCCGTTCCGATACTCCTACCACCTGGTGGTGCATATAATGTTACCTCACCAAAACCTTCAATATACAATTCATGATGTTCACCTAAAACAGGTCCCAGTTGTTTAAATTTCTGTATTTCAACCTTATAACCCATCTCGTTAAATCTTTTGATTAATTCATCTCGATATATATCATGTTCTTTAGTACCAACCAAAGGACTACCAAAGGACACGAGTTCTTCTGTGTCATCAACTACTTTTTCAGCACTGATTAGCCCTGACTCATAATGAAATCCTAAGACATGAAACAATTGTAATGGTATTAAAACAATGATCATCAAACTTACTAAAAGCAAAATAAATTTCTTCATACCCCACTCCTTATCATTAATTTAACTATATAGTAAAATAATTTTATCGTCGACCATTTTATGTAAATATGAATAAATTTTAAGAATATTCTAACAACAAAAAGACTCCAATGAGGAGTCAATAAAATCACTTATGATTTAAGATGTAATTTTTGCGCATATCTCATTAGAATAATCAGTCCAATTAGAATGACAATCCCCACAAAAAACGCACCTGGTGAATTGAATAACGGTAGTTCAAAATCTAGTATGCCTCTTAAACGATTATTTTCAACTCCTATCAGCATGGACATCAACCCAAATGGAATGATGAAAGGCAATAGGATCAAACTTCTTTTCAGACCCGACCATTGCTCACTAGACGCTTTTTTCATGATGATCATCAACCAAGGGAAAAAGACAAATGCTATTAATGCATAAGTAAAAACGATACCAAAGTCCAAATTCTCCGTTTCAAAATTACTGATTTCAAAACCATCTCTAATGAGTTTGTATACTTTCATCAGCAGTAAGTATCCCATAAACAACACACTACTATAAGAGAATAGATACAGAAATGAATACTGCCCCCCCGCCGCTTCTATGAAGCCATCCATAAAACTCTTTAAGTCACCACCAATGACTTCTTCAACATCTCTATTATCAATTACGGCATGTTCGAAAATTTCCAAAATAGCTTGTTTGGTTTCAAACTTCATCGTTTTTGACATAGCACTCAACCCAATGATTTCTTGTGCATCAATGTATACAACTTGGTACGTTTCAGGTAATGTATCGATTCTATTTTTAAGATTACTTAACTTACTATAGTTCATAACAACCGCAATCATTGAAAACAGTATAATTATGCCAAACATCAACCACAACGCAACACCAGCATCAGGTTTAGCGATCACAAAAATTGCCATTAACACAATTAATAAGACACTCAAACCTAATGACATATATAATTTATATCGTCCCATAAGTTTCTCCTTTCATAATTGTAGTTACAACACCTGATAAATCCTCCCATACTTTTTTAAAGGCATCTAAATAAATATGACCCTCCTCTGTTAAGTAGAAATACTTCCTTTTAGGTCCCAAGGGTGATGCTTTTGACTTACTATAAAGGAATCCTTTTTTTTGTAAACGTATTAAAACAGGATAAACACTGCCTTCATTCAAACTCTTCAAACCAAATTGATTTAAATCCTCAGTTATTTGATAACCATAGGTTTCTCCTCTGCTGATAATTTCCAGGATACAACCTTCTAAAAGACCTTTTAATAATTGGGCTTGATCAATCATAAACTCACCTCCACTACTCTATATAGTCAAGTAGTATAGTTTTATTATATACCCACTACTCTACATTGTCAAGTAGTGAAGATTCGATTTTAATACTCAGATGATAAAGTGATATCACAACTATAATTGTTTATACAAAAAAATACTCACTTTTCAGTGAGTATTTCAATTTATTTAAATACTGGATGTTCATAATCTTCTATAACACTAAAGTGCATACTCGGTTTCTGATCAACAACGCCGATCATAATTGGATCTTCAAAGGTTGATTTCATCAAATGATGTTTAAGAATTTCATGCGTTGTGAAGGTTGATTGAAGATCAAGGAGTTCATCTGTTTCAATCCACTCTAGAGTTCCTTCATGATTAGAAACAACCGATGTCTGTTCCGTTTTCAGGAAATAGACATATTGGATGCGAATTTCCTGATCCCTTTTTCTCATCACTATATATTTTAGCGCAATGTCTTTCATTTCATTCGGTAGCAATCCGGTTTCTTCAGTAATCTCTCTTATACAGGCGTCTACAGGGTCTTGATATTCTCCAGTTTCTAAATGACCTCCAATAGGTGCCCATACACCACCAGCCAATTCTCTTTCAGAATCTCTTTTCATCATTAACCATCTTTGATTATTTTCAATAAATGCCACTGCCATATGTCTCATACTAATCATCAATATCACCTCTTCTTAAGTGTACTGATAACCAAAAAAAAGTTCAAGCCCTTTCGGGCTTAAACACAACTTATTACGATACTTTTTCTTTTACAACTTCAAAAGTTTCGGTTTTTAAAGCTTTTATGATTGAAACCATTGCAAATATCATAACAAAAGCAAATGGGAATGCGGCAACTATCGAAGCCGTTTGTAGCATTTTTAATCCACCAGATAACATTAAGGCCAATGCAAGTGCCGATTGGATAACGCCCCAACTTACTTTTCTTCCGATTGATGGATTTAAATCTCCATTAGATGACATCATCCCTAAAACAAATGTTGCTGAGTCTGCTGATGTAACAAAGAATGTACACAATAACAAAACTGCAACCAATGAGATGACATTCCCAAGTGGATAGTGTTGCATGACTACAAATAATGCGGTTTCAGTTTTAGCAATTGCCTCTGTGGCAACGTCAACTCCCGTTTCCATACCCATGGTACCAAAAGTGGCAAACCACACAAATGATGCAATTGTAGGTGCCGCTAACACACCAACAATAAATTCTCTAATCGTTCTACCTCTAGAAATTCTTGCGATGAATGTTCCTACAAAAGGTGCCCAAGCAATCCACCATGCCCAGTAGAAGATTGTCCACCAACCATACCATTCACTTTTACCAAATGGATTAATATCCACCACCAAATCTTTGGCATAAAGTAACATACCTTGACCAAAATTTGTGACTATCAATAACGTTGGTCCTATGATAATTGATAAAATTACCAAGACCGCTGCAATACTAACATTTAGATTGGATAAGAATTTAATACCTTTATCCAAACCTGTGATGGCAGATATCATAAATAATACCGTTACAACGACTACTATAATAATTTGTACAATACTGTTTTCCGGTACATTAAACAAGAAATTAAGACCACTGTTAATTTGAAGTGTTCCAAGACCTAAAGATGTTGCAACTCCTGCTACCGTAGCAAAAATAGCTAAAATATCGATTGTTTTACCCATCCAGCCTTTAACTCTTTCCTCACCAATAAGTGGAATAAAAATACTACTGATTAAACCAGGTTTTCCTTTTCTAAACTGCATGTAAGCTAATGCTAATGCTAGTACAGAATAATTTGCCCAAGGATGTAATCCCCAGTGCATGAATGACTTCATCATTGCAAACTGTCCAGCCGCTTCAGTTCCGCCATCCATACCCATCGGATTAATAAAGTGGTTTAGAGGTTCTGCCACACCCCAGAACACAAGACCAATGCCCATGCCTGCTGAGAAGAGCATAGCAAACCAGGATATAAAGCTATAATCCGGCTTGGAATCATCTGGACCAAGTTTTATTTTGCCGTATTTACTAAGTGCAATCCAGACAGCAAATACAACAAATAAAGTCATTGATAACAGATAAAACCAGCCAAACTTGCTTACTAAGAGATTAAATGCGGCATTTGCTGATACTTCAAAACTCTTTGCACCAATAATGCCCCAAAGTACAATACCAAATACAACTACAAGTGATATCGAAAATACTGTATTATTTTTAGATTTATTCATGAGCCCCCCTTTTTTGGATTAGTACTTACAAAATTCTTTTCTAATTTCTGTCATTTCAGACGCGATTTCCTCTACATCAAGTACCATTTCCATCATGCCTATTTGCTCATCATAAATCTCAAATTCTATTTCATTTTTGAACGCTTCTTCTACCACATGATATACTCGGAGTCCTAACTGAACTCCAGCTAATGGACCTGCAAATGTTGGGTCTCCACCAGTAACAGTTTCTGCTGCTAATCCAGCTGCTTCTGCTTCTGCTGCGCCTAAAAGAACTACTAGGTTTTCTCCACCGTGTTCTTCACTATACGCTTTAACCCTTTTTTGATTTTCAAGATCCATTGCTCCAGCCGCGGTTCAGACGAAACATTCTGTTGAAGCATATAATACTTCTGTGTTCAGATTAACCAAACATGCTTCGACAGCTTGTGCTGGAATACCATCACGGTCACCAATAATGATAACTTTTTTGCCATCAAGTAAAGACATTCTTTCCTCCTTTAATTCTATCATAAGTTACAACTTATTTATAACACCTAAGCACCGGGTGGTGCTTAGGGTGATGAACTAAACTTTAAAAACAGTTTGCTCGGATACCTCTTCAGTAAGCGCGTTTAATGCAATGCCGACTCTATGATATCTCAATTTCCATTGTTCTTCTTTTGTTGTTGAAGGATCTCCTAACGGGTAAGGAATAGATATAGTTGGTACAATTTTATTTGCACCTGCTGTTTTGGCAACGGGAACCAAGTTAGCCATTTGTACCACTGGTAATCCAGCACGTTCTACTTCTTTTACAATCGTTGCACCGCAACGTGTACAAGTGCCTCACGTTGAAGTCATGATAACGCCATCAACACCTGCTGCAAGAAGTTCAGAAACAATCTCTTTACCCATTCGTGCTGCTTCACCTTGAGTTGTACCTGTTCCTACCGTTGAATAGAAATAAGAATACAGTTCTTTTATTTTACCTTCTGATTCATAAGTTCTTAACGCATCTATTGGTACACAAACATTCGGATCAGCATCAGCTGCAGCAGGATCGTATCCTGCATGTATTGTTTTGAACACACCGCTTTCCAGTCTTTTCATACCAGCAATATCATACTTGCCCCATCTTGTTGCAGATGCTGACTGTATTCTATCTGGGTTGTCAATCGGTACAATACCTCCAGAAGTTAAAACCGCTATCTTTGCTTGACTCAAATCTTTAATAGGTGTCGCAATATCCACTAAGTCCATCTTTGGAATAGGAAGTTCAGTGACATAATCTTCACCTGATATTTTCTTTAGAAGCATATCGATAACACGATCCGCTGCATTAACTTTATCGTCACGCCATACTTGATGACGGATACCTCTTGTATAATAGCCTTCTTCTTCAGCAGTTCCAAGTGTTTCTCCAGTAAGGAGTTTATCAGCATATAAAGACATTTTCTTTATATCTTTTCTCATTGCTGCAGCACTTTTACCTCCCGGGAAAATAACCATCTCTTTTTTAAACATCTCAACACCTGGGTTTTCAATATGCATGGATGAGATGACCGGTACACCAAATTTTTCTTTAACAGCCAAACTGATAACACCGCAAGCATTTCCATAACGGCCTGCTTGGAAAGCTGGTCCGGCTAAGAATATATCAAACTCTTTATCTTCTAAGAAACTCAACAGTTTTTCTACAGCTTCTTCTTCGTTTGATCCCATAAAGTTATCACCACAGATTAAAGTATGTGTAACTTCTGCATGTTGTAAGGCTTGGTTAAAAGCCATTGATGCGCCTACAAGTCCTTCTCTGATTTCAGGTGCAAAATCAGCTTTGTCTTCTCCGCCAATTTGTCCGAAGAATTGATTTAAATATACAATCGCTTTTTTCATGACACACTCCTAAAATTCTTTCATCGTTTTTGTAGACCAACCTACAACCTGATCACCACAGAACATTGCATTGTTTTCCATAATAATCGATCCATCTGGTTTAACAGATGATCCCAACACTTCATCATTTGACCAACCACCTGATAAACCATCTCTAGCCAAAGCTTCCAATTCACCTAAAACAAGTCCAGCTGCAGGTAATTTAATTAATTCCGATACATTACCACATGATACTATTGCAGTAGATTTTTCATTTAAAGAGACCAACGACTGTGATCCACCATCACGACCTGTACATTCATTTGTCAGTCCTACAGTTTTGATGCCAGCATCTTCAAGAGCTACCAAACAAGCTGTAAAATCTGTATCAGGGTTACCATAACCTTCTTCTGCAACAACTGCAGCGTCAGCTCCCAATGATTTTGCCATTTGTGCCACAAATAAGGCCGAACGTTCCTTTTGATCCAATGCAACATTTAGATTTGACATAATAACACCTAAGAAATTAATGCTTTCTCCATGTTCTTTATAAAGTCTTTTGATCATCGGGAAGTTTTGGAAATCGTAGGTCGACCATTTAGAAGAACATGGCATGAAGCTACCAGAAATCATAGCACCATCTAATATTTCATTTGGATTCATGAATGTAGGTACCATTCTATTGCAATCCCATCCATAACATAAATCGTTATATCCAGCTTCTTCCATTTGTGATTGTGGTTGTAGTACAATCACAACAGACGGGAGAACGTTTTCCTTTTCAGTTCTTTTAGAGACAGGTTTTAACTCGAATACTTCTGTTTCTTGAGGTTCTAATGTTTTAACACATTGACCGATGTATTCTGCGAGTCTCATACCTGCCCATCTTAATGCTTTATTCTTTTTTTGTTGCTCGTGGTGTTCAAATGTTTCATCCGTATGTGCAACCAATACAATATTTTTCAATTGTGAATAGTAAGTGTATTTAGCCCCTTCACCACCCATATCTATTAAGCCATCTTGGAATCCCCCATAATGCTGTCCAACTACCAATACACTACACCCTTTTAAAGCGTGTGTTGTACCATTTCCCGCTTGTGACAAGTCACCAATAACGCCTGGGAATATTGAGTCACCATTTAACTTGACTCTCGGTTCTATGGCTTCTTTTACTGGAACCAGTCTTACATCATCCCCTGGACGGACTATATGAAGCTCTGCCTCTACTATATGTTCATCTTCAAATACAACCTTTAAAGCTTCTTCTTTATTGATCGTTAATAGACCATTATTAAATGCTGTCTCTGATCCAAATTGGATCTCTTCGACAAAAAAATTACCCATTTCTAGTCTCAAAACTAAATCCTCCTTATAATATTGTGAATTGTTTGACAACTCTAATCATGATTATATCATAGCCTCGATTATTTGAGAAGTATTTTTCTCAAAATTCCAAATTTACTTATGAAATAGACACTTTTCAAAGGTTTCATGCAAAAAATATATATGATATAATACGATTTAAGGGGAGATATTATGAAGAAAAAAAGACAAAGAGAACGTACAACAAGGATATTTATAGAGTCTGCTGCTGAAATCATAAGAACTGAAGGAATTGAAGCTTTAACCATTCGAAAAGTTGCTGATATCGCTGCATACAATAGCGCTACTTTATATAATTATTTTAATAACTTAGAACATTTGAAATCGCTGACCGCTCTCACCTTTATTGCGGATTATACCAATTCATTGGATGAATGTATAAAAGACTGTAAAAATGCTTATGAAATCAATGAAGCTGTTTGGCTAAATTTCTACAGACATACATTTCGTTTACCCAAAATATATCATTCCATTTTTGGTAACTCAGTAGATAAAAGTCACAACACATATATAAATGAATTTTATACTTTATTTCCAGAGCATTTAGCTGTCACTTCAGAGAAAGTAAAAGGCATGCTGGTTGAAAATAATCTGTTGGATCGAACCATGTTTTTATTAAATGAATGTGCAAAAGAAGGTTTCTTTGATGCAGAAGATCTAGAAGAAATATATGAATTGCTTTTCTTTATTTATCAGGGAATGCTCAATAGATTATTGACTTGCGAGATCTGTTTTACAGAAGATGAATTTGTTGAAAAAGCTAGAGTATATAACAATAAAATATTTATGGGATACAAAAAAACTACCTAACGGGAGGCCTCTGAAAAAGTTAGGCTTAATTGGACTAAATGAAAAATAAAGACTGTATGTCACATGATTATCATTATTTCATGTCATACAGTCTTTTTCATTTCA
>JAEIOD010000023.1 GCA_016342415.1 Clostridiales bacterium | reverse complement strand
CAACTAGATTTTATCATGTGTTTCCAATGCTTGCAATAGTATAAATCGAACGAGGATCAATAGACTTTCTTTAACAATAAAAAAAACAGCTTGAGCATAAGCTCAAGCTGTAAAAAATTTTTTTAGAATTCGCCAGCACCAATTGCAGTTGCAGGAGCAACATTACCAGCTACATCTACTAATGTAAATGTAATAGTATCTGCAGAAGCAACTGTTGGAATACTAGTTCCAGCAGAATAAGTGATAGTTAATACAGTATTTCCTACTGACCAAACAGCAGAAGTTACAGCACCAGCTCCATCTAAGTGAGAATGAGAGTTGTTTACTGCTAATACAGTATCAATATTTGTAGCATCGATAGCTGTTGGAATCATAGCTTCTCCAAAAGTAACGATTAATGTTTCAGCAGCAGCTACAGCACCATCATCATCACCAGTTGATGTGATAGCTACAGTAGGAGCAGTAGTATCAGTTGGATGTAATGAAGTAGCAGGAATACCGATTGTTGCTTTACTTACGTCAGCAGCAGTTTCTTCATTAGTAGTGTTAGTCCAAGTTACAACTTGACTAGCAGCTTCATTTAACTTAATTTCAGCAGAAGTATCAGCTTTTAAAGCGTAATCTAAAGTAATAACAACAGTTTTGTTATCTTTATTTCTTACTACATTTGTTACAGGAGATAAAGCTCCAGTATCATCAAGAACCTCAGCAGCGATAGCAGTACCATCAGCTCTTGTAGCAGTTAATTTGAATGCATTTACAACTTTATCTAATTCAGCATTACCAGAAGCAAATGTTAAACTTGCAGTAGTTAACACATCATCAGCAGCAACATTGTTAGCAAAGTCCATAGCAGCACCGAATGCAACTTCTTGATCAAATACAACAGTAATTTCATTTCTATCGTCATTGATTGAAGCAGAAGCGATTGATGGCTTTGCAGGAGAAGCTTCAGATGGAGCAAATTGTCTTACAAGACCAGAAGTAACAACAGCAACTGAAGTATCTTCATCTTTAATGTTTTGTAATCCAGACTCATTAGTTAAAGTACCTTTAACAGCTAGATAGTTATCAGCAGCGATATCTTTATCTAAATATAACATAGCAGTATTGTCAGTAGAATTGTAATCAATATAATTGATTCCAACAGTTCCTACTTGAGCAGTACCAGTTGAATCTTTAACGATTGCATAGTTTCCAACAGTCGTTACAGCAGCAGCCATAGCTTCTGGGAAGTATACTTTAATAGTTCTCTTATCAATCATTACTGGGTTAACATCTGTAATAGAATCAGCAGTAATTGTAGTTGAAGAGAATCCGAATAATCTTGAAACAAAAGCCTTTGAAGTAGAATCTTGAGCTAACTCAACAACTTGAGCAGGATCTTGAATCTTAGTAGCTTCAACAGCAGTTAATCCAGTAGCACCTGCACTTGCAATGTACAAGTAAGCTTGTCCATTAGTAGCATTTGTAGATGTTGCTAAATCATTGTCTAATCTTAATTCGAAAGTTTTGTTATCAATTTTGTAAACTGCATCAACAGCTACGTCAGTACCAGCAGCATTCTTTACTACAGTAGTTCCATCTTCATCAGTGTAAAGCTTGAAAGTAGAAGGAGTAAAGTTAGCAGCAACAGAAATATCTTCAATTGGAGCTGAGAAGTATACTCTAATAGTTCTAACATTCATAGCTTGAACAGCTTCGATTGTTGGAGCTGAAACAGCAGCTTCGTTGTTAGCAAATTCTTTAACATTAGCTGAAGAAGTTGAGTAAACTTTAGTTGCATCAGCTAATACTTTGAATACTGTAGCACTGTTAGTTAAATCAGCAGCTTCGAATTCAGCAGTAGTTAATCTAATGAATAATGCATTTTTCTCAGCAGAGTCAGTGTAAACTTTTTCTACTTTATCAAATAAATCGTAATCAGCAGCAGTTCCGCCATCAGCGATAATTTGAATTGCATCATCAATTAATACTTTAGTTGTTGAATTGTAAATTTGACCAGCAATAGTTGAATCAGTTACATCTCTATCAAAGTATAACTTTAATGTTTGCTCATCAATAGCTTGAACAGCTTCTAATTGTGGTAATGTAGCAGCAGTACCTTTACCAACAAATGTCTCTGAAATACCTTTAGCATCCATAGCAACGCCATCAGAGTTGTTTAAGTTTGTAACTGTTAATTTGTATAATTTACCTTCTGTAGTCTTAGGTACAGTTAACTTAACAGTTTTATTTGTAGTATCTGTAGAATCCATAACAGCTTTAGTTGGGTATCCAACACCGTTATCAATCACGTAGTGAGAAATATCTACAGCTTGAGTTTTATCAACAGCTTTGTTAAATACTACAGTTAAAGTAGTACCAGCTGAATCTAATGTAGCACTAGTAATATCAGAAATCTTAGTAGCAATACCTGAACCTACAAAAGTAGTTGTAATTTCAGCAGTAGTTGCGTTACCAGCAACATCTAAAATACCAGTAGCAATTTTAACTTCGTATAAAGTTGCAGCTTTTTGAGCAGCAGTAGTAAATGTAATTACATTTTTCTTAATAGCGATTTCAGTAACAGCTAATTCAGCTTTGTCACCATACTTCTCAGTAATTGTAAACATATCAGCAGTAGTTGCTTCGTTTACATAATCTTTTTCATCAGCAGTACCAAATGTCATAGTCATTTTAGTATTACTTGTTGAAGCTAAAACAGGAGTTCCTAATTTAGTTGTATCTTTTGCTAAACCAACAAATGTCATTGCTTGATCAGCAGCTAATACAGTACCGTAGATTGAACCTACGTTTGTAACAGTAACATTGTATAATGTAGCAGCTGTAGTATCAGTTGCTAAAGTTAATAATACATGTTGAGCTTTAGTAGTAGTCTTAGCTACAACTTCTGCAGATACAACAGCAACTTCTGTCTTATCGCCATATTTCATAGCAACAGTATAGTTAGCAGCATCAGCAGCAACAGCTTCGTCTACCTTTTGGTTGAAGTAAACTTCAACTTTTGTAGAAGTAGCAGCTTTGATTTCTTTTAATGATTGCTTAGCAGTAGGCTTAGCTAATCCTACAAATGTCTGAGCAGTATCTTCTTTCATAACGTTACCTGCTAAGTCAACAGCACCATTAATAGTTGAAGTGTATAATGTAGCAGCTTTTTGATCAGCAGTTGTTAAAACAACTTTGTCTTTAGCAGCGTACACAACATTAGTAACAGCTAATTCAGCTTTTGTTCCATACTTCTCAGCTAAAACAAATGTTAAATCACTAATCATAACAGCTTCAGAGAAAGTAACTTCAACTTCGTTATAATCAGTAGCTTCCATTTTAGTTACAGTAGCCTTTGCAGTATCAGCAGCTAAACCACCAAAGTTAGCAGTAGCTTCACCTGATGTTACTGTGTAAAGAGTACCAGCAACAGTAGCAGTCTCTAAAGTAACTAATACAGTGTAGTTATCAGCATCCCATGGAGCGAACTCTACAGAAGCAACAGCTACAGCAGCAGCATCTTTGTCAGTTACAACAAATTGATCTACTGTTACAGCAGTAGGAGCATCTAAATCAGAATCTAAAGATACTTCAAAAACTTTTTCGTTTAATGAAACAGCAGCAGTTACAGCAACTGCCTCTGGAGCAGCTGGAGTAGGAGCAACATAATTAGTTAATGCTAAAGCAGTACCTAATGTATCAGTCTCATCCATTTTAGGAACGTCTAACATTGCTCTTAAAGCAGCGAAAGCCTCTCCTCTTAATACTGAAGTAGTATCAGCAGCTGTAATAGCAACTTCTAATTCTTCAGCTTTAGTGTTAACGTCAGCCCACTCTACAGTGTAACCTAATGCTTTTACAAACATAGCGTTAACTTCTTGAGCTTTCATAACGTCGTCTGGTCTGAAAGTTCCACCAGCAGCGTCTCCACTCATCCATCCTTGTTGCTCAGCGAAAGCAACATATGGTGTGTACCATTTTCCTTCAGCTACGTCAGTGAAAGATGGAGCGAATGCGTAAGCTTCAGCTTCAGCTTTCTTTCCGTATAATTGTGATAAGATTACAGTCATCTGTGCTCTTGTAAGAACAGAAGCTTCCTCTAAACCTTTATCAGTACCAGCAATAACTCCGTAAGACACTAAGTCCGTAGCAGCTTGTGAATCAGCAGCTATAGTAGCAGCGTCTTCAGCGAATGCAGGCATGATAGTTCCAAACACCATTACTAGTGCAAGAACAAGAGATAAAACTCTTTTCATGTTAATTCCTCCTATAAAATATGTAGTTCGTCTGGAGAAGGGAAATTGATCAATACAACATGTCCCCCTTCAACTAAGACTGTTGACGGATTAGCAGGAATAGCCAATCCTAATGTAGATTATATCATCAGTTCTGTTTTATAGACAATTATTACAAGACTTTGTAACATAACTGTAAATTATGCAACAACACCTTGACTCGTCTTATTTCCAGAACCAAATCAACTCTATATGTATTATACACCATAATGAGCTGAATTAGGTTACAGAATTGTTACGATATTGTTAACCAGAAAAGACGCAGAAGTGTGACAGGGGCACTCTTCTACGTCTTTTTATTAGTTAGCTTCTTTGATTAATTCAATTGCTTCATTTAACTGGGGATCTTCATTTAAATAGAGTGCCACTGTATCAGTCAGAGCTTTTAGTGTTTCCGGGTATAATGCGTATTTATCCTTTAAATCATGCAACTCTTGGAATGAGTTGATGGCTTTTGAAGTTTTCTGGTCATATTTACCAGTTAAATCCACATCATAGCCTAAAAACTTAAGCCTTTGCTGAGCACCATATACATTTAAACTTATCACACCATAATGCGAAATAGCTTCTTCTATCATTGGAGCAAAAGTACTTACAGATTCTAAAACTTCTAAAGTCTTTTCTTCTATAACAACATCCGGTTCTACACCAACACCATTTACTTTGTTCATTTGAGCGGCATAATATTCTGCGGTGGTTAACTTCATACCAGAAGCACCCATTAATCTTAGGATATTTTGAACAGTACCTTTACCATATGTTGTTTCACCAATGATAGTACCTTCACCATTGTATTTTATAGCACCTGCCAATATTTCAGAAGCACTTGCAGAGCCCTTGTTGACTAATACCATCGTAGGTATATTAAGAGAATCCCTTTTTGCAAAAACATTCTCATCATCAAATGATTTGTAGTCTACATATAATATGTTGTCTCCTTTATCTACAAACCAATCAGCGATTTCTATTACTTCATTTAAATAGCCACCAGGATTGTTTCTTAGATCCACTACAATAGATGTCATACCTTCATTTTGAAGTTCTTTAATTGCAACAGCTACTTCAGCAGCAACACCATCACCAAACTGAATTATTTTCAAGTAACCAACATGATCTTCTAACATCTCAAATGATACATCAGGTATTGTAATAACTTCTCTTACAATATCAAAGTTCAATACCTTACCTGCTCTTAAAATCTGAATCTTTACAGTTGTACCCGCTTCTCCTTTTATCATGTCAATGCCTTCTTCAAAGCTTATCTTTGTAACATCCTGTCCATCGACATGTGTTATTAAATCTCCAGATTTAAGTCCAGCTTTAAAAGCAGGTGAGCCTTCTATAGGAGAAATGACTTTAATCATCTTATTTTCTTCTTCTATATAAACACCAATTCCAATCAAGGTGCCATCTAAACCATCCAGAAAAGTTTGATATTCTTTTTGAGTAAAATATGTACTGTGTTTATCCAATGTATCTAAGATACCTTTATAAGCACCTTCAATCAATTCTTCTCTTGAGACATCTTCTTTGTAATAGAAGTCAATATACTGTAAGATTTCATCTATCTTTTGTAAATCAACGGTTTCATCTTCAGCAAATACCCCGAACGATGGCACAATCATACAACAGATTAGTAGTAATGCGATTAGTTTTTTCTTCATGTTATTCTCCTGTCTTTTGAAAGGTTTTACCTTTATTGTGTTCATGACATAATTATATGCCCATTTTATTAAAATGGACATATGATTGATTGTTTTGTTATATAATGTAATCTTTTTTCTGTTATTTTTTTCTTTTTTTCATCTTTCTTCTATTATAAGAGAGTTTTAGTATCAATAATGAGTTTTTTAATACCTATTGATGATTTTTTCTCTATAATCGATTCTGATATTATCCTTCATATGGTCAATTAACGCTTTTACCATAGAAGCACCTTCAGCTCTTGTGACATGAGAACTTGGTCTGATGGTGTTATCTGGAAAACCATTGACCAGATTAATTTCATCCGCCATGTAGATAAATCGCTTTGACCAGTTGGGAATATTGGCATCATCATCATACCTTGTTTCAAAAGGTAGTTGAGGTGCTCTGTTTTCTAAACCCAATGCATTGATCATAATGGTAATGACTTCCGCCCTTGTGATTTGATCTTCCGGGTTAAAGTAGTTGCCGTAGCCACTCATGATATCATTGTTATATACAAAGGTTACATAGTTATAGAATTCATAGTCATTTGGAATATCATAGAACATTTGAGTTGCTCCAGGTCTTAAACTCCTGATGATATCTGTTTTTGATCTTTCTTCTATTGTTGCAATGGCATTTGAGATCATTTCAGCAAATTCGATTCTTGTCAGGGGTTGATCCGGTCCATAAAACTCAGAGTTGTTATTGATTATCTCCAAACTGGCCAAAAAGAAGATATTCTCTTCACTCCAATGACCACCAATATCTTTATAATGCGGAATAACCATGGAACTGCCATCTACTATTTTATCATTTCTTAAACTGTCTTCACCTTTGTTCCTTTTAATAGTAGGCAGTTTGTTTTCAAACACAGGTAAGTCATAAGTATATTGAAAGACATTTTCAATTTCATCCACTCTGACATAACTGCCTACAAATGAAATGCTCTGTGGTGCAGTGGATTGATACTGAAACTCTGAAAAAGTCTGTTCAGACGCTCTCAAATCAACTTGACCAAACCATTCAAGCTTTTCTTTTGAATCGGGTTTTGTACTGTCATAATCCGGGTTAGGCACTTCGCCATTGATGGTCACCTTTGTAATATAAGTTTCTGCATTACCCCATAAATGATCATAACCAATCATGGCACCCTCATCATGGTTGGCCGTCATTTCAATGACAACCTTTTGATCGTATTTCTCGGGATTGCCATTTGTATAATAAGTTCTTTTTAAATACATATTGCCCGAGAAATAATCAACAGCAGCAGTATTGTCATAAATCATCGATCTGTTATAAGATTTAGAATCCAAAACATACTCCGTGCCATCTACTGTAATGGTTTCATCTAACTTTGTTAATTCGTATTTATAAGTCGTTTGATCATAAGGTTCCTTTTTTTCTTTTGTGACCTGAAACGTTGCAGACCGATCAATATCAGCATTCTTTGCAGTGTTCTTTAGTTCGTAGTTATAAGTGATTGTGTATTCATCCTGATCCTCTGGAACAGTAGGCATTTGTACAACACCCGTCATCACAATCGGTTCACCAGAAATAAAAAGAACTTCTTGATAGTTGTACTCATTGGTCGTCAGTGTCGGATCCCCAACAAGACCACCTTCAAAAGATGCAACTTCTGAAAACACAGGCGTTACCATCAGAGCCATTATAGTTAAAATTATTATTATCCTCTTAATCATAAGCATCCCTTCTTAGGTTATTGTCATTACTTATTTATCGGTCAATCCATCTCTACTGTTTAGCTATACATCTAACTGTAACGTCAATTTAATCAGTAATCAAGAAAAGTAGGTTATCTGTAAACTAAACTTTATATTCCTATTACTTTTGCTATTTGGTTATTTGTACTATTCCGTCATTGACCAATGGAAATTCCCGTCAATATTTGGTATTATAAGTTAAGGAAATAAAACTCGCTATTCAATTGGATGTGTCAGATGTTTAAACAAAAAAAAATTCTTAGAACCACTTTACTTGTCTTTTTGGTACTTGTCTCTATTGTGGCATATAACCAATTTGTCAATCGAGACCATTTATTCAAGAGTCAAAATATATTGATATTAAAAGAGGGCTGGACATATAACAACCAACCTATTTCTTTTGATGAAAAAATAGACCTAAAAGCAAATGAATCATACACCATTTCAACTCCCTTTGAAGTGTCTTCAGATCAAACACTTTTGATTCGAACCTCTTTATCGAACCTTGAAGTAAAAGTAGATGACCAAGTCATTTATCATGAATATAAAGAGAACCAACGATTTTTAAACAAACCGATGGCAAGTTTATGGCACCTTGTAGAAATACCTGAAGATGGTCATGTTTTATCTGTAACTTATCAATCGCCTTATCAAAAAATGAACGGTATCCTAAATCCAATTGTTTATGGTCAAAAGGGTGATTTGATGTTTTATATTTATGACCAATACGGTCTACCCTTTATCATTGATGTTCTCATCTTATTCTTTGGACTTCTGATGGTCATCATTGCATTTATCAATCCCCAGCAAATCTACAATAATATATGGCGCGTTGGCATGTTTTCAATTTTATTGGCTTTTTGGATGATTGCAGAATCAAGAATGATGCAATTCTTTTCAGGCAGTCTATGGCTTATCGGTAGTTTAGCCTATATCAGTTTACCACTTATTCCAATACCACTTTTGTATTATATTAAAAGTTTCATTTCAGAAGAAAGTGCTAAACCTCTTATGATTGCTGTAAAAGTCTGTTGTATCGATCTATGTCTGGTTGTCTTTATGCAACTTTTCTCCATTATGGATTACTTTGAATCCGTTTGGATAACCCATACGGTTATGGCTGTCACAATAATAGTTCTTTTAAAGCAGCTCTTCTATGAATTGAGAGTTAAGAAAAATAAATTGGCTAAAAATTTCCTGGTCTCACTGGGTATATTAATAGTTTTTATAGTTTTGGATCTGTTTAGATTTTATGTTTACGATGCCTCTAACGTCACAGTATTTGTAAGAATCGGATTTCTGATTTTTATAATCATGCTGGGTATGGAAACCGGTCGTCAATTGATCACACTGTTAAAGAAAAGTTACAAAGCGACATTCTATGAAAAACTGGCTTATTTAGATCAATTGACACAAGGACCCAATCGAACGGCTTTTGAAAAAGATTTAGAAGATATATTCTTTGATGAAATAAAACGAAACAATTTACGTCTTGTCATACTGGATATGAACCAACTAAAAAAGATCAACGATGTTTATGGTCACGTTACAGGTGATGAAGCCATAAAAAAAGCTTATGAACTCATTAACAAACATTTCCGTCATTTAGGCAAAACCTATCGTATCGGTGGTGATGAGTTTGCTTGTATCATCATTCATGATGTTTTTGATGACTTCAAGAAATCTTGTGATGCATTCGAAAATAGCATTCTAAAAGAAAATCAGATGCTATCATACCCGATAGGTATTGCTCTTGGTAGTGTGACGTATGATCCTGAACTTGATACCGCAGTTAAGATAATGATGCACAGAGCTGATGTGAATATGTATCAAGCAAAGAAAAGCAGTACTCAAATTAATTTAGCATAACAGAAACATCTATGAAAGGTGTACATTTCATAGATGTTTTTTAATTGATTTTCTTTAAAAATATGAGCTTGGCTTGATTTGAAAGAATAGAAAAAAGATGATTCAACCATTAGGTCTCGAGAAGTCAATAGACATAGGAATGATATTTTACGACTAGAACCAGCATTAACAGAAGTTATAATAACGGGTTTTAAAAATTTTGACAACGAGATTTGTAATGAAGAAGGTATTCTTATTAAGCTTGGAATAAAGGATAGAAGCTTAAATAGTATTTAACATCACTTTAACTTAGTATATGATTGTATTGAATAGTTGTTAAAATAAACACACGCCCCATGAATCAAAATCATGAGGCGTGTGTTTTATAAAAGGGGGTTATTCTTTATAATAATTGACATTCACACTGTTTTTATCCGTTATCGGGTCATACTTTATATGATTATTAACAATAACAATGACGGTATCTTCATTTAAAGTCCCTTCTATTATCGCTTTTCTATCATCTGACATGTTTGAGTACCCTGCTGTATCTTTTAATAGAGTGTCAAAATACAAACTTAAAGTTTCAATGCTCTCATCAGAATAATAAACGATTTGTGTCATGTCCATAATACCTATTTCTTCGGTCTCTATATAACTGACTTCATACAAAAGAAGATCTCTTGTACTTCCGGTTTTCTGTAGATCCTCATAATAATCACCTGCACTTGAAGTGGCTACTATATCTTCTGGTATTTCAAATAATTCATCTGTAAGTACCTGCTCTTCATCGATTGAAACGACTTGCCACTCCACAACATCTATAGATCCTTCTTCTAGTGAGGTTTCAATAAATTTAAGGGGTACCAAGTATTTGAGGGAGTACCACATTTCAGTTGTTAAACCATTTTTGATACTGCTTTTAAGATACAGTACTTTTTCGCCATCCAATATTTCATAATTTGCTGTAAAAAACTCTAATTCCGTATCTAATTCAAGTGCTTCTAAATAGTTTACATCCAAAAGTCTTATTGGCAGCATATTACCTTCTATGAGTTCTGCGTAGTGAGTATATCTCATATATTCAAAATACGTTTGATCATCCGATTCATTGTAAACACCTTTTGAGACTTTCATATCATCCCAATAGGTATCTATTCTAACATCTGAATTTCTATAATAAGCATCATATTTAAGTACCATGTCATATTCATCCGATTTGGTACTGCCTTCAATGGTCATTGTAAAGTTTTGTGGTTTTGATAGATTTTTCAGATCAGATTTAATTGATTCCAAATCTGTATCATCTGATTCTACTTTTTTTTTTGCTTCTACCGGTTGTGTCACCACTACCTTTTCTCTACTCACTTCATCTATCGCATCAAATAATTTGTACATGGTAATATAGGCCTGTTGTCTTTGATAACCGCCTTTTGGATCAAATTTATTGTTACCAACACCTCTCATCACATCAATGTTATACACATAACCTGTAAAAGGTTTGGCCCAATCTGCTATCTCATCCAAATCTGCATAAGTAGGTGTGTTTGACGTGATGTCTTCTCCAATTGCTTTTGCGGTATTGGATAAAAAGGTTGCGGCCTGTTCTCTTGTTAATAGTTTTTCTGGTGAAAAGGTCGTTTCTGATGTCCCTTCTGTGATACCAAGGGTTTTGGCAGCAAAAATAACTTTGTTATTGGTATCTGTAAACGTATCACTGCTGACCATTTCCAAACCGCGGAGTTTGATATACTCTTCAATTGACATATTTGATTTCTTTTCAATAAGCCTTACTGCGAGTATACAGAACTCTTCTCTATTAATGGTTTGATAATAATCGCCCTGCATATCTTCTGGAACCAATTGAAGTCCAATTGCCTTTTCTACATAGGTCATTGCCCAGCTTGCTGGCGCATCTTGAATATCATCCAAGATTTTGGTCATCGGCGTATACCAAGTTTCATCCGATTCATAACCCAAACCCTTTCTATAATTGCCACCCATGGTCCAGAGTGTATTGTCTTTTTTTATGATGGCTGCATGTCTTTCACCGTTAGAGACATAAGACACATCATCGGCGTATTTATAAGGCGTCATTTGTTTGCCTTCGTTGTACCACTGAGCATCCCAGCCCCATAACGTACCATCCGTCTTGACGACCAGAACACCACTGCCATTATCACACATGGTTGCTGATAATACGTTGTCCATCACTTTATAAGGTGATCCTGCGTTTTCAATCCATCCGTTTTCCGTATAGATTTTATCGTCTCCCCAACTGTAAAGACTGCCGTCCAGTCGAATGGCCAGTACAACCGAACCACTCTGATAAACGGATTTTACATCATCCAATATTTTCAGTGCAGTCAGTTCGGCATCTGTACTGGTATCTCCGACATTGGTCATGTTACCGAGTTGAGCATCCGAATTGTCACCCCAACCCCATAGTGTATCGTCTTCTTTGATCACATACAGCGTATCTTCTCCTGCAAAACAACTTTTAATGCCGGTCATCACTTGAACAAATCCTGAACTCCGATCCGCTTTAATAAGGGTGCCGTCTCCAAGATAGACACTACCACTTATCCAAAGGGTATTATCATTTTTAATGACCATCATATAATTATCACCATTGGCTGCTGACTTTACATCCGAAAGTAGTTGTGTCGGGTATAAAAACGTGGGGTTTTGTTTGCCATCAAGATAACCACTGAAACTTCCCCATCCCCATAAGGTATCATCTTTTTTTACCGCTATTGTTGTACGTGCATTACTAGAGACACTTCGTACGTTTTCCAATACTTTTACAGGTGTCATGACAACATCCTTATAATCGGTGCCATTGCCAACATATCCAGCGCCCCATCCCCAAAGCGATCCATCATCTTTAATCACAAACGTATTGTTGTAATCAGCTGATAATATACTGTCATTTTCTCCATTTGCAAATACGCCGAGGTTCATTGAAAGTACCATACACATTGCCAGTATTAGACTTATTATTCTTCTCATAACCTTTCCTCTCTTTTCATTTCATATCCGTTCTTATCTAATCTTTATTTTATTTGGAATTTTTATAAGTAACAATATAACGGTGGTTACCGATTGCTAAACTTGAGTCATTACTTTTAACAAAAAAAATAACTCGAGTTACTTAAAGTAACTCGAGCTCTCAATTTAGTTCATTTCAATATATTTAATTCTCTTCTACAAAGATAACCAGTGCATCCTCATCGTCTCTAAGGACATACACATAATCGCCCTCTCTAAGATCTTCTCTGGAAATACGTTTATCATTTTTAACGATGATCGCATCTCTCCACTCTACTGATGAATTACCTCTATTGGCATTCCATCTACCATAATCTTCTGCCCAGTCATGAGAATCTGTGATTTCAATCCTTTGGAAAGTATCATTAAAGCTTACGATAGACCCTCTGGTCAATACAAGATTTGCCAAACGTTTGTCCAAAATAGTTTTTACACTCAATTCATTAGCTGCTGTTCTATCAATATTTTGACCGTCCAACAAACCTTCGTGTTTGATATTCATACCAATAACTTTTCTATCATCATCTGTAACAAAGATTGTATAGTATCTATGATAATCCAATCCAAATCCTGTTGTATCTTTATTTTCAAGTCTTGAATAACCACCATGATAGAAGTTATAACTTGGTAGGGTTTTGAAGTTTGTTTTATCGGTGATGTCTATAATATCTAAATTGTTGAAGTAGTAGAACATACCAGATGTTGCCTGATTGACATTGCCCCACTCATTACCAGATATCGTAGCATGATTTCTTAAGTTAAAGGCATAGCCATAAACATTTTCAATGGCTCCGATATAGATATTATTGAATATTCTCTCTGCATCCGATGTGATTCTTACAACATTGGCATTGTCTTGACCTTTGTAGTAATCCGATACAACAATAACATCATCTGTCGCTTTAATACTAGAAGCATCTACTATTCTAGAGTTCTTCAAGAAAATAGTCCCTTCGTTGAATACAACATTACTGTTGTTGTCTTTGAGTTCAAAGTTTTCAATTACCTTATCGATAGATTCTATTCGATCGACTGCAAAATGTTCACCACCAATGGCTACTGATGCTTGAACCACCTTTTCAGCAGAATAGTCATCTCTAACTGCAATGTAAATAGGCTTTTGTTTGTATAACTTGGCCAACTCCAATAGAGTCACTTTCTCACCACGCACATACATTGGGACATCTTCATCTATTGTAAATGTCTTGGAATAATTTTTTTCATCAATTTGCCACTGTGCATTATTAAGAACTGCTGGTTCGTATATGGTTAACTCACCTCTATAGATATTAACATCCTGGATAAGACCTCTATAAACCGTTTGAATCAGTTGTTCTTTTCCTTCTACCTCTATTAAAGAAGCATTATCCGAATATATATCACTGAAGTAAACTTTGATATGGTCCCCTTCTTGAAGGGCATGTACAGCAATGACACTACCACCTTTTAAGATAGTAGCATTGTCTGGAACACTGATAGTTTTATACGTACCATCATCATATTTGACTTTGACATCTCCATACTTGTTTACGGCAGAAACTATACCGGTTCTCATCTTTGAATAGTCTGGAATGAATCCAGGATTAACAAATGTTTCTCCTGTTATATTCGTCACATAACCATTTGTGATGCTTAAAACAACATCCTGTCCATATTTCAGATCTTTTATATCAGCAATTTCCTGATTGATAACAACTTGAGCATAATTTGTCACTTCGTATTTTCTTATTTTATCATTGTAGTCAAATACAGTTAACATGGATATACCAGTCGTCGGATCTGTTTCTACAAATCTAACGGTACCACTGACTGCTGCCTGAGTTGGTTCTGTCACTTTTACATATATGATATTGGTTTCATCTTTTACAAGAAGTTCTACGACGTCTTGTTCTTCTAGAAGATCAACACCACCAATTTTATTGTCTTTATATACGATGATATCATTTTTAACACCAGTTGTGATATTGTCTTCCACAACGATATCAAATACAAGACCATTGTAAATGGTTGTTCGCAGGCGGTCCACTTCATAGAAGCTGCCACCTTCACTTTTTTCTTCATATATTTTTCTATTGATATAACCATAGTAGATATTTGTATTCTCTTCATTATCACTTTGTCTTTTAATCTGTTCTTGAATGGAACCATCCGTATAGGTTTCAGCATAAATAACTTCATTGTCTCTTATTAAATACTCTATTTGATCCCCAATTTCAAGCTGTCTAGAGGTTCCTACAATATTATTTTTAAACAGTACCAAATCATTTTTGGCATTGGTGCTTTTATTGTTTTTTGTCACGATTGTAGTTAATGTACCGTCCATATTTCTAACAACAAATCGCTTTTCATCTATCACATTAGCAGTTTCCTGTACGTTGGAAACTTTCTCTCCAATCACTAGACCAACAGTTGAAGTGATGTTAAGTGCACCATACATTTGATCCACTGTGTTATTAAGGATATAAGCCACTTCACCTTTTGTAATGGTTCTCTTCGGATTGAAGTTACCATCATTGTCCACATCCATTACTTTGGCAGTCACTAGAGTTTCTATCAGACCTCTATTGCTTGGTGTAATTGAAGGCCAATCACCAAAGCTATAAATGTTGTCTGTATTTTGAAGCGTCGGTTGCATGCCTAACATTCTTGCAATCCACACAGCAGATGTTTCTTTATTCACCGGTTGATTCAAACCAAAACTTTCATCTTCTGTAATAATGCCTTGTGCTGTAGCATCGGTAACATAAGCTTCACGCATTAAATTGGCAACCGCTTCATCACCCATGCCTACTGCTTGGTTGATAACCCCTTGCATTACTTGACCTTCTCTACCGCTCATTCGTACCAGATCTTCGATTAAACTTTGTTTTGTAATAGGAAGTTCAGCATTGTAGTTCATTGAACCATCTTTTTTAATGATGCCAAGTGCACCCATTCTACCAATATCTCTGGAATACAAAGTGTTCTGCGCATCTAAAAAGTAAGCATTTACATAAGCTGCATAGCCTTTTCCATAAGCATCTATTTCAGTAGATTCAGTATCGTCTACACCCATACCTCTCAGTTCCGGTACTGGTATTTCTGGTGGTATCTCTGCAAATGCACTAAACGATGATAAGATCATCACCAGTGCTAAAAACAATGCTATTTTTCTTTTAACCATTGGGGCCTCCTCCATGAGTTAATTTTTCTATGTAAGTTAATTAATTTAAACCTAATGACTCTTATGGTTTATCGGTAAAATTTGTACTTCTTTTTAGTTTTATAACATTACATCTTTATTACAATCATTCATTCTGATTAATCATGCAATAATATGGTGAAAATCATACTTCTTATATAAAATAAGCGTATCCCGATTATCTTGTAAATTCAAGGCAATCGGGATATCTGTAAAGTACTTATTATATTAATAATTTAACTGAAATAATTTGATTATACAAATTCCAATTTTAAAAGCTCAAAAAATAGAAAAAACACCTTATAGCAGACCATCTTTTAGTCTGTTTATAAAGTGTTTTTATTATCATTATATGTTTATATCCTTTTATCCATTTCTTCATAAACAGTACTATCTTTTCTTAATCCTATTATTATAATTTTCATTACATTATCAATTACTTCAATCTTATAAATAACTCTATAGTTAGAATCAAACCTGAATTTGAGATATCCTTTCAGATTGCCTTTTAAAGCTTCACCATATCCACCTTCACTCTTTGAAATGGGATTTTGACTGACTTCAATAATTTTATGTTTTAACTTTTCTTTTTGAGCGTTAGTTAACCTTAGTTTTTTTATATCTTTTGCGACTCTCTTATCATAAAGAATTTTGTATGACATAACTAATCTTCCAAATCAGACCAAAACGTATCATGACTAAGATACTCAACCTCAGGATCGTTTACACGTCCATCAGCTATTTGAGCCAAAATGTAATCATTTTGTTCCTCTAAAGTTTCTTCCATTTTTTTATAAATTTCAAATGGCATAATAACAATAGTCGGTTTATCATTTTTCATAATAATTTTGGGTGTTGTTAACGAACTGATAATAGATGATAACTTATTTCTAAACTCTGTAACAGAAATTAAGTAGTTTTCCATTTTTGATAACATCATCATTATAATCACCTTCCTCTTTATTTAATTATACGCTTAATAATTATTTTTATCAATAAATATACAATAATTACGTACGGAATAACGTCAGATTATTATATATAAATTAATCTAACTTTATTCCCAGATCGAAGGAATGCTCTACATTATCATTTGATTTTATGATTTCAAATCCAATATCAGTCTACTCAATACTTTCAGATTTAGCGACACATATCAATTCATTATTTTCAACAACACATATTTTTTCATCATCTGTTAAATCCTTCATATGTCTGGGTTTGAATTTATAAATATCACCATCAACTTCAATATGTAGTTCTGTTGTATTTAAGTCTTTACATTTGTGTGTTTTCACAGTTCTTTTAAAATCACAACTGCTACATTCTGCTTCACCATGATCATGAATAGTCAAAGTTTCATTCTTACACATTGGACATTCATACATATTACTTTCATCAAAATGTTTTCTAAAGTTCATATAATTCTCCCTTAATCTCTATATATAGTTCCAAAAACTGCGTTAACTAGATGTGTAGTATCTAGTTAAATTGGTGAAGAGTTCAAATTCAACTCACTATATTTTTACCATAAAAACCTTTCATTCAAACAATTTATCTTTGTTTGAGTTAAAGTTCTGATTGACTCCAACAGAATGGATTGATCATTTCATCAAAAGTTGTTATTTCTAGCAATTTAAAAAGTCCTTTTGATTGATATTTGGGTTACCCGTTAGTATCCTATGTCATGAAACATCTTAAAAAAATAATCCCCATTACTCAAAAGTAACAGGGACTGTGTATAATATCATTTGATTATTCTATAACCAACACCCCAAACCGTCATTAAGTATTCTGGCTTGGATGGATTGAATTCCAGTTTTTCTCTTAGATTTCTGACATGGACTGCAATGGTTGGAATACCTTGATCCGAATCATAACCCCATATCTTCTGAAAGATCTCTTCTTTTGTAAATATCTTGTTGGCTGTTGATGATAAAAGAACCAATAACTCATATTCTTTTCTTGTCAGCTCCAGTTCAACGCCATTCATAAAAACTTGTCTGCTATTGGTATCAATTAACAAACCTCTTATTTTGATGGTATCTTCACTTGGTTCTCTTTTAAACTCTTTTAGCGATTCATATCTTTGAATATGTGCTTTGGACCGTGCTACCAACTCCGCAGGACTAAAGGGTTTGGTCACATAATCATCTATTCTTAAACTGAATCCTTTTACTTTATCAATTTCTTCTGACTTGGCAGTGACCATAACAATGGGCGTATCTTTAATGGCTCTTATTTTCTTTGCGATCTCAAAACCGCTTACACCAGGTAACATCACATCCAGAATAAAGAGATCAAACGCTTCACTTAAAGCCAGTTCTAAACCGGTTTGTCCATTATCGGATAATACGACCTCAAACCCAGCCAATTCAAAATAGTCTTTTTCAACTTCTCCTATGGTATGGTCATCTTCAATTATCAATATTTTCTTCAAAATAACCTCCCTCTAGCGGTAAAGTCATACACACTTCAAAATACACACCTGCTTCTGTATTTATCGTAATGTCTCCTTCATGTTTGTTGATAATAGACTTCGCAATAGCAAGCCCTAAACCCGATCCACTGTTATTAGGATCTCTTGAAGCTTCCCCTCTAACAAATGAAGTCAGTAAAACATGCGGATCATCTATGGTTAAACCAATACCATTATCTCTTACATATATTTTTGCAAATCCTTCATGACTCTTAACGGTCACATCAATCATCAATTGTTCTCTTTGACCATACCTAACACTATTATTAATCAAGTTAATCATCACTCTTTGGAAACGGTTAACATCTAAATAGATGGATATTTCTTCTGATAACAAGTTATGAAAATTCAACTTCACTTTGTTTTTATCTAGATCATATTGAAGTTCTTCAAGAATGTCTTCTAAATAATAGCCAAGATTAACCTTTGAGAAGCTATATTGATTCAAACCGACTTCAAGTTCTGAATACAGACTCAGTTCATTGATCATATGATCTAAAGCATGAACCTTTTTTAGAATATTTTCAGTATATTTAATACGTTTTTCATCATCTGTTATCAAGCCATCTCTAATGGCTTCAGTATGTGCTCGAATAGAAGCCAAAGGGGTTTTTGTATCATGAGATATTTTTGCAACGAACTCCCTTCTTGATGCTTCCATTTTAATGCTTTTTTCCTGAGATACCTGTAATTCACTGGCCATATCGTTTACAGCAGAATTGATTACGTTTACCATTCTATGTTTTTCACTTTCTTCAAGCCTTGGTGTAAAGTCATTGACTTTGTACCGTTTCATAGCATTTAATAGATTATTGAATGGCTTCGCCATACGTTTTATCATATAAAGTGAAATCAAGGCGTTTATGCCCAACATGATAATTGTTACATACAAAATGTTATCACCAATAACCCTCATGACTTTATAGGGAACATTCGAGTATTTGATAAACAGATAAATACTGCCTTCTTCACCATCTGCATAATAAAAATCAATTTGACGGTATAACACATAGCCCGTTTTTTCTAACAGTTCTTCATTATTGAAAACATCTTCTGCACCAAACTCCGGCAAAATCTGTTCATCCAGTTTTGAAAACGCCGTTTGAAGTTCACTTTTTTCTTTT
This sequence comes from Clostridiales bacterium, assembly GCA_016342415.1. GTDB lineage: Bacteria > Bacillota > Clostridia > Peptostreptococcales > Acidaminobacteraceae > JABXKX01. The sequence goes on along the minus strand of JAEIOD010000023.1, from coordinate 69,986 downwards.
TCAGAAAGAGGAATCAAAGAAGTAACTTCATCACCTTTTCGTTCTACAATCAAACTTGAAGTAGAATGGTCATCAAATAAAACCTCCAGTTTATCATCGAGTATTTTATGGTCTTGAAATTTAGGCTCATCCAATGTCCATAAATTGATTTCACGATTAATCTTTTCAATACTCATGTAACCACTTCTTTGCCAAATATCAAAGCCACTCTTAAAAACAGTTATGATATTATCACCATACTGGATAAACAATACCAGACCAAAGAGAAATATGGGTACTATAAATGACAACATCCATGTACCAAACACTTTCCATCCAAGATCATTTTTAAGAATAGACTTTAACTTTGACATATTTTCACCCTTACTTTATTTCTACTTTAGTACCTTCTATAACATACTCTTTACCAAAGGTAATCAATTGATCTTCCTGACTTAGAGAACTTTTAATAGCAATTTTATCTCCACGGATTGAAAGCACTTCTACCATAACCTTCTTAGCTATCCCGTTATCTACAGTATACACGAAACTCTCACCATTTTCTTGCAGTAAAGATTGATTGCTAATCCATAAGCCTTCTGAAGACTTGTTCGTTAATATCCAGATGTCCGTATACATACCAGCTTTTAAAATAAGGTTTTCTTCGTCTAATATGACTTCTATAGGATAAGCACCATTTGTACCACTTAATGATACGGAGTCTACTTTACCAGTAACCAATAAATCAAGTGATGATATATACAGTTCAACTTCCTGTCCTTTTTTAACATTGTTGATATATTTTGAAGCCACTTGAGTTTTTACGACGTAACGTTTCACGTCATCAATTGTAAAACCGTTTTGTGTTGTCGCGTACATGCCCTCAGAAACAGTCCCATTTGAAACCACACCAGATACCGGCGCTGTCACTGAATAATTTGATCCTCTTGTTTCATAAGTATGTTTAGTTGATTCATATGACTTCGACGCATTGTTGTATGAAATTTTTGCATTATCATAAGCATTTTTAACATTGTTGAATTCCGATTGAGAAACCACTCCACCATCTAAAAGTGTTTGATAGTCATTGTAATTTGATTTTGCATTATCAAAACTCATCTTTGCTTGAGAAACGGCATTGGCAGCTTGTGATAAAGTGGTTTCCTTATCGACTTCAAAGTCAACTGTTTCTATTGTAAATAAAATATCACCTTCAGTTACAAAGTCTCCAACTTGTACCATCACCTCAAGTACATCACCATTTGTCATGGCATTCACTTGATACTGCTCAGCAGCGGTAATTTCTCCAACAGTATATATTGATTCGTATACTTCATCAGAAATAACAGATGAGACCGTTACCGGTACTGCTTCATAGTCATAAACTTCTTGTGCTGTTTCTTCTTTCGCTTTTGGTTGACACCCCATTAACAAAAGTAATGATAGAACAAGTATGATCATAGTTAGTTTTTTATACATTTGCTGTAACCTCGCTTTCTTTTGCTAATCTTTTTGTTTTTCTTTTATGGGCTCTTTTTTCTGATGATGCTTCCATCATGAAGTACATTAAAGGAATAATAAGTAACGTCAGAACTGTTGATGCAAATAAACCAAAAACGATCGCGTATCCTAATTGAGAGAATGTGTCATTGTATAATGCCAGTGGTAAAATACCACCCATCGTTGTTAGAGACGTTGCTATAACTGGTAAAAACCTAACTTTTACAGCTTCAGATATTGCTTCTCTAATTGATTTACCTGTTTTTCTTTCATAGTTGGCAAAGTCAACCAATACGATTGCATCGTTTACAGCTATACCTACCAGGGCAACTATACCCATCATTGCATATGTCCCCAAGTTATTGCCCGTTAGGATTAATCCTATGATGATACCGATTAAAGCGAAAGGCACACTCATCAATATCACTAAAGGTTGTTGGAAAGAATTAAACTGAATAACGAGAGTTGTATAAACTATGAATATTGCTATGATAAATGCAACAATCATTTGATCAATTTGCTCTTGTGTATCTTGGAATTCTCCACCTGTTGATATTTCAACTCCAGCAGGTAAAGTTATTTTATCTATGGTGTCATTAAATACTTTACCAACTGTAGTGGCATTGTATCCATTTTTAACATTAGCGGTTACTTTAACAACTTTCTGACCATTATCATGATCAATCGTCGCCATGCCTTCTGAATGAGTCAAACTAGCAACTTCATCAAAAGGTACTTTCTGACCCAGATTATTAGTGAAATAAATATTATGGAATTCATCTATTGATTCTATTGGTTTAACATCATAATACAGTGTGATGTCATAAGAATCTCCTGCTTCTTTATAAGATCCGATGCTTGCACCACTGATACGTTGTCTTAACTCACCTGCCATAGAACTGATATTGAGATTGTAATAAGCAGCTTTATTCTTATCAAATTCTATGGTGATTTCTTTTACACCGTTTTTCGAAGAAAGCGATGGACTGTCGACACCATCAATACCATTTAAAATAGTAAGATATTGCTGCGCTACAGCATTAAGTGTATTGAAATCCGATCCCATAACTCCAACTGATATAGCATCTGCACTGCCCATACCCGGACCCATCATGGCTGATATTTCATCAACATCAAATTCAGCACCAGGAATAGTTTTAACCATGTTTCTTAAGTCATCTACTATAACTGTACCTGATTTAGATCTGAGTTCTGAATCCACAAAGTTAACCGTTATTTTTGCTTCATTCTTTTTATTGCCACCGACAACTATATCAAATGATTCCAAGTCTTCAATTTTATAAAGCTCCTCTTCAACAAATTGAGTGATTTGATATGTATCATCTAATAAATAACCTTCTGGTGCATTGACAGTGATTGTTGCTGCATTGGGCTCTTCTTCCGGTAAAAATTCAAAGTCCAATATCCCAAGTGGAATTGTAGCGATTGATAAAACCAATACTACAAATGATATCAAGAATACCGACCATCTTTTTAGTTTTGAATCTAAAAACTTCTGTAACCATTTGACATAACCATCAATTGTCGCATGTTTGTCTTTATTATTGTTCTTTTTATTTCTAAAGATAATTTTTATTATCATGATACCTGAGAATGCAATTGATAATCCAATGGTCCAAGGTGTCATCGTCCAATTATCTAGAAATGCGATAAACGTTAGTAACATGACAAATAATATTGAAGTCAGATCTCTGAATTTTGTATGTTTTTGCTCGCTTTTCTTATATTTTGATAACAATCTACTACTGAGATTTGGTGTGACAGCAATTGAAACAACAAATGATGCAAGGATTGTTATGATCAATGTCTTTGGTAATATACTGATGAACTGTCCTGTCATACCACCCATCAAAGCGAGTGGTAAAAATGCACCTACAGTTGTAACTGTGGCAGCCATAACAGCTGGAGCAACTTGATTAGAACCTATTTTGGAAGCCGTGATTCTATCTAGTCCTTCATCTCTAAACCGATCTATATTTTCCATAACAACTATGGCATTGTCTACAAGTAAACCAAGGGCTACAACAAACGCTACTAAGGAAATACTGTTTAGAGTTATACCCGTTAAGTTCATAACTGATGTTGTAATCAATAGTGATAATGGAATAACAAGTGCTACAATAAGTGATTCATTTAACCCAATGAAGACAAACAATACTGCTACAACAACTAATAATCCACCCAATGCACTGGTTAATACAGTATTTAAACTGTCCGATACATCAATACTATCATCAGCAGTGATGATAATACTTAAGTCTTCAGGGTACAAAAATCCTTTTTCTTCTGAAATGACATCTTTTATTTTATCTGATATTCCAATAATGTCAGCGCCGGTTTCTCTATATAATGACATTGTAATTACTGGGGTAGCAACTTGTTCGTCACTATAAGCTGTTGTATAGGTATAAGCTTTAGAATCCGGTTCTTTAAAACTATCTGTGATGGTTGCCACATCTGATAACAAAATAGTACCTCGACTACTTGATGCAACAACAATATTGTTCAGTTCATCTAAAGATTTAAAAGACTCGTCTACACGAAGCGAGTAATTCACATGATCTAAATCTGCATCACCTAAAGGCAGTTGAACATTCGATCCTGCTAATGCATTGGAAAGTGCTGATGTAGAAAGACCATATTCGTACAATAAATTCTGGTCAATCGAAACTCTGATTTCTCTTTCTTTACCACCGGCAATATCCACATTTTTTACACCCTCTACCGATTCAAATTTACTCTGAATCAGTTTGGCATAATCATTTATCTCAACTAGATCATAATCTCCAGTTAATGTGAAACTCATAATCGGTATTTCACCGGTCTCCATTTGAATGACAGACGGATCCATTACACCTTCTGAGAATCTAATATCATTAACTGTGGTTTGTACATCAAGTTTGGCCTGTTTCATATCTGCGTTTTCATCAAACTCTATGATAACTTGCGAGTAACCTGCATTGGTAGTAGATGTCACTGATTTTATATCCTCTACACCATCAACTGCTTTCTCCACTTCGTTTGTTACCAAGTTTTCAACATCCTGTACCGAAGCACCTGGATAGGCAGTAATAACAAATACATAGTTGATTTCAATATCTGGGAATGATTCGGTTGGCAGTTCATTGTATGAGTACAGCCCCATAATAACAATAAGAGCAATAAACAAATATACAACTCTATAACGATCAATTAGCAAACTCGAAATTTTACCAAGGAAATTTTTTTCTTGTTTTAATTCTGGTATGTCTTTCATATTCTCCTCCTCTTATGCGATACTCATATGATAAATGAGAGTTCTTATATCGCATGAAAGAAAGTTTAAAGAATTTCTAAAGTTTTCAAAAAAAATTAAACATCCTTATAGATGTTTAATCGTTCTTTTGATTTTAAGTACTTTATTCGTTGATTTCTAATTCGTTTTGCTTCGTAATGAAATCCTGAATACTATAATTGAAAGTTTCTACTAAGTCATACAAATTAAGTTCTTTTTTCAAAACATCCAGTTCAGCAGAATCAACTGCATTTTGAGACTTTACAACGTCTAGATATACAATCATCCCCAGATCGCTTTTAACCAAATTGGTCTGAAAAATTCTTTCAGCCACTTCCAACTTAAGTTTTGCAATCTCCAAATCCAACTGTGCATTTAGGATACTGTTGTAATCAGATCTTACATTAAACTCTTCAGTCACCTTAGCATCTTCTAGCTTTTTTTCCAAGTCTACAATTGATTGATCATAGTCCTCACTATTTTCTGGACTTTTGTAACGTGTGTATTTATTGACAACATTTTTCTCAAATATTTTCATTTCTAAATCTTTTTCGGCTTCCAGCACACTAGCGCCCTGTGTTTTGGACTGTTCAGCCAAGAACTCTATATCATACTCAAAGCTTACACTTAAGTCCAATGCTTCAACGAGTATTAGCTTTGTATTTAAATCAACTCCAAGTGTTTTTGCCAAATCCATTTGAGCCATCTCAATTGACCACTCTGCCTTGTCATTAGCAAGTTCCATTTGAGCAATATTGTTTTCCAAGTCCAAAACGGTATTTTGAGTGATTAAGCCGAGTGATAACTCCTGTTGTTTTGACTCTAACTCCAGCTGTTGCACTACCAAATTGTCTCTTTGGGTTTCTAGAGATAACATTTCATTGTATAAAGAATAATAAGCATTGGTTACTTCAATTTCAATATTTTTGATGGCTTCTTCTTTTTCGATCAACAAGTCATCCACTATTCTTTGTTGCTTGGCTGGATACAACTCTTTTATTTTACCATTTTCCAAATACTCTGAGTCGCTGATGACACCGTCTGTTTTAACGATATCCGCTTGATATATTGCAGATTTCAAGTTTCTCTCTGCAATTAGAATGTTACTGTCAAAGTTTTTCAGTACCAAACTGTTTTTCTTAGCCAGTTCTATCGCTTCTTCTAGTGTAATTGTCATAGTGTCTTCAGCAAATGCAGGTACAACTGCACTTAAAAGCAACACACTGATCAATAATAATGATATGATTTTTTTCATGGTTTCCTCCTAATATGCAGGTCCAATACCTGATGCTATAGCCATTTTTTCTATTGATAACATATAATTTCTTAGATTTGTTTCTACTTTGTTTATAGCTTCTTCTATTTGATAATCAGCAAATGACAAGTCCATTGATGAAATTTGACCTAACTCATACTGTCTTTTCATATGCTCATAAGCATCAACTTGAAGTTTATATGATTCTACAGATAATAAATAATCCTTCCAGTAAGTCATCATGGTAACATAACCATCCGATACATCATCTACCACCAATACTTCTGCCTGTTCTAAATTATAAGCGGCTTCTACAAGTGCAACTTCTGCACTCACTCGATCTGTTAATAATTCATTTGATAGAAAATCCCTAATAATACTATCTTCTCGTTCTTTTACCTCATAATCAATTCTTGCATTTTTTATTTCTGCTCGATTCATAAGAGCTTCTTCTAAATAAACCTCTAAACTCTTGTGAAGCGGTTCTGCAGCAAAAATATCTTCTACAGATGATAATGTATCTATTAAAACAAACTCCTCAGTGATTGAAACATCAATTAATTTATTGAACTTCATTTTAAGCGTATCCAAATTGTTTGTAAGTTGCTCTACTTGCATCATCATAATTGACAGGTTCATTTCACTTAATATCAGATCCTCAGGTTTTATTTCTCCTAATTCATAGTTTAAAACCATCTCGTCATGTTGTTCTATATTCAAGGTTAAATAAGAGTCTTGCAAATCAAGCGCTGCTTGAAATGATATGACTTGATTGTACAACTCTCTAACATTACTCTCAATACCAGGAATAATTGTCTGTTTGGTATTTCTTAATTTCTCTATCTCGGCATAAGCGGATTTATAACCAAAATCTCTTGGAATAATAAAAAGATCCAACATCTCCTGATTTGTATAGTTAGGTGGTTCATCACCATATTTCTTAATATAGCCCTCTAATTCAATTGATTCTTCAACTGTTAATGACTCCCCAGCCTCGTATTTTTTTTCATACAACTCCTCAAATGCTTCCAACGAAGCAAGAGTGGATTCTATTTGTTTTTTTCTCTCTTTTGCAGCATTGTAATTGTCCCATAGCTTCTCTAACGTACTATCAATTCTCTCTAAAACAGATTGATCTTCAGTTGCCAGTTCAATCGTTTGATCAATGCTAATCTCCGATTCAGCAAATACACTACAATTGATTGTTAATAGGAAAGCTATTATTAAAGCACTCATCTTTTTTAACATCATATCCTCCTTTTAGACAATTATCCTATCAAAAGATAGGATAATGTCATATGATATCTAAGGTGATTTTCATCACAGTGAATTAATGTAAATAGTATATTATTTGAAAATCACAATTATCTCCCTATTTAATCATCATCACTAGATTGAGTTCCTCTTCGAGACTCACCACCTTCTGATTTATCCGGTCTTTCACCAGTTTTATCTGGTCTTTCTTCAGTTTGAGTTTCTTCTGTTGTTTCAGTTTCTTCTATAGCTTCAGTTTCTTCTACCGCTTCAGTTTCTTCTACCGCTTCAGTTTCTTCTACCGCTTCAGTTTCTTCTATAGCTTCAGTTTCTTCTACCGCTTCAATTTCTTCTACTGATTCTCCAGGTCTCTCACCAGATTTATCTGGTCGCTCTCCAGTTTTATCTGGTCTTTCACCATCTTTGTCTGGTCGTTGATCGGCATCTCTTTGTATTTCATTTGGTGCGTTTCCAATATTTTTTTCTGTTTCATCATTTGAAGAACATCCTGTTGTTATCAATAACATAACAACCGATATCATAATTATTATTTTTTTCATCATTAGCTCACCTCTTACTTGATTTCAATCAATTGACCATCTGTCACCATATTTTGTCCACTGGTAATCACTTGATTCCCTACAATTAATTCTCCAATTATTTGTACATAGCCATTATTGGTAAATCCTTGTTCAACATATGATTTTGAAGCTCTTCCATCGATTGCGATATAGATATAATCACCGTATGTGTCTGTCAGTACAGCTTTTTTAGGGACTACAAACTGATCTTCTGATTGATTAACAGCAAAGTATACATCCACATTGATACCAATATTCATTGACTCATTGTCTTCTAATCTAACTTTTACGGGATAAGAGTCTGTTCCATTGATACCAACCGGGCTTATTTCATCGATATAACCAATAAGTGATTCATCATCATGAATGATCCTAACTTCATCATCCACATGGATATCATCGATTACTTTACCAGCAACAACCGTTTCAATAATCAAGTAATCTCGGTTGATGATTGTGATATCACCAGCGCTGCTCTTTTCACCTTCACTTACTGAAATGTTCGAAATAATTCCATCGATTGGAGACGTTAAAATCGTTTCATTCAGATCAAAATTGACTGATGCTTTCAGACTGTTATAACCTTGCTGAGCATTGTAATAGTTTAACTGTGCACTCGCTAAATCATTTTTCGCCTTATTTAACTCTGATTCTGAAGCATACCCATTGTCAAAAAGAGTGCTTACATTGTCGTAATTCGCTTGTTCAATATCGTATTTGACTTTAGCTGAATTCACTGTATTCAAAGCATTATTTAATTGTTGACTTGTATTTAATGTAAGTTCATCATCTTTTATGTTGTAGATGACCTGCCCTTCTTTCACATAATCACCAACGCCTATTGAAATCTGATCAACGATGCCCGATGCACTTGAACCTATTGTGATTTCACTGTTTGGATATACTTTTCCTAACACTCTGTACTCATCTGAAATATTTTGTAGTTCTAAAGATGTCACCTCAACAGGTACTGCACTTGATGTATCTCTATTAACAGTTTGACCAGTTCTGTCTCCTTTACCACCTGATGCTTCAGATCCTCTATCCCCTTTAATATCAGTTGGTTTGTCTACTTCAGTATCTGTTGCTCTATCTCCAGCAGGTTCAGCCGGTCTTTCACCATCTGTGCCGGTCGCTCTATCTCCTTTTGTACCTGATACATCTCCTTTAGCTGATCCACGTTGTTCAGTAGATGTATTTTCTGTATTATTTTCTGAACATCCGATTATGGATACAGCAATCAATAAGGCTATTAGAATCATCACTATACATTTCTTCATTTTTATCACCTCTACCTTTCCTCTAACATTATTGGGATATATTTTCTAATGCGTGTTTTTGTTCTTTCAAATATCATATATAAGATTGGAATAACAACTAAAGTAAGTACTGTAGCCACTAATAATCCAAAGATTAAAGCATAACCCAATTGTGCGTATTCATCACTTTTCAGTGCCAAAGGCAACACACCACCGATAGTTGTAATCGTTGTTGAGAATACTGGAATAAATCTCGTTTTTCCACCTTCTACAATGGCTTCCATTAATGACAGTCCTTCTTCTTTTCTTAGATAGTTGAAATAATCTATCAGAACAATTGCATCATTAACCGCTATACCCACTAGGGAGACGACTCCGAAAAAGGCATACGTACTAAAGTTATTGCCCGTTAAGACCAATCCCCATATAGAACCAATGGTTGCAAGAGGAATTGTAAATAAAACGACAATCGGTTGACTTAATGAGTTAAATTGAATCGCCAGTATGGTGTAAACTAGAAATATTGCAATCGCCATACCAATGAACAAACTTGTAAATGTCTCTGTAATATATTCATCTTCTCCAACAAAGTCAACTGTAACGCCACTTGGGACATTGTAGTTCTCCACTTGAACTTTAAAAGCATCTAAAACTTCTATAGCTGTGTATTCATCCATGATTTCACTACTTACAGTTTCAATTCGCTTGGAATCCTGATGGGTTATACTCAACATTCCTTTTGTTTCTTCAATATCTACAACTTGATCGAAGTAGACAACTGAACCATCTCTTGCAGTAAACGTTATTGAACTGTAATCTGAGATACTGTCTATTGCACTTCCTTCGTACAATAATGAGATATCTATTTCCTCTCCATCACTTATCAGTGACGTTACAGGTGTTGGTCCAATATATTCTTTAATGGTTGTTGCAATACCGCTCGCCGTTAAACCATATTGGTATATTGCATCTTCATTGATTGATAACTGAATCTCTGGCGGACCTCCAACTAGTGTGGATGACACTTCTGTTGTACCAGTCGTTTTTTTGAGCATTTCGATCAAATCATTAGATACCTGTGTTACATCGTCACTGTTTTCACCAATGATTTCAACCATAATGGGTGAATCCGCACCTTGGAAACCTCTTAAGGTTTGTCCAACACTTATATTGGCTCCTACTATTTCACTTAAATCTTCTCTGATGCTATCAATCAACTCGGTACTACTCATGTCTCTTTTTTCGATAGGAACAATTTCCAGTGAGTAGGTCACTTTCGATTTACTTATTTTTGAAACCACACTTAAAATTTCATCATAGTCCAATATGACAGCTTCCATCTCTTTTGAAATTTCTACAGCGTCTTCAATTAAATAACCTGCAGGAAGTGCAGAGGATACAACCAATGCTGTACTGTCTCTTTTAGGCATCAGTTCAATCTTTACTTCTCCTGACGTAACCATGAATATACTGGATGCAAAGATAACAATTGTGATGACAATCCATACGAAAATATTCAGTTTACTTTTAATGATCTTACTCAACATCACACCATATTTATCAATAAATCTTCCGTGTGATATGGATGGATCTTTTTTTGATTTTGTGAAAAATAATTTATATACCATGATAAGAGCAAATAATGGTACAGAGATCCATACTAAATAACTGCCATTAAACGCTACTGCAGTTAAAATGCAAACCAATAAAATTGATACTATTCTTGATATCATGGGCAATTTTTTATTTGATTTATGTTTGCTTAAAAATCTAGAACATAGTGCCGGTGTTATTACAATCGACATAACAAACGAAGCAATTATTGCAAATATAACCACAATTGGAATACACGACATCATCTGTCCTAAAGTACCACCTGCAAATGATAATGGAATAAACGCAGAAATCGTTGTTAACGTCGCTGCTAGTACCGCTGGTGCGACCTGATTGGTGGCAATTTTCGCTGAAGAAATGATATCATGCCCTTCATCTCTAATTCGATCGATATTTTCCATGATAACAATGGCGTTATCTACCAACATTCCAAGTGCCAAGATTAGTGCGACCATGCTCATTGTATTCAAGGTGATGCCAAATACACTCATCAACGCAAACGATATAAACAATGACAATGGGATAACAAATGCAACAATGACCGATTCTTTAAATCCAATAAAAATAAATAATACAACGATTACCAACAGCAATCCTGACAGCGCATTTGAAAGTACATCATCTAAAGCTTCTTCTACATTGACAGCATCTTCATTGGATATAACGACATTGACATCATCAGGAAATAGATCAAAACCCTCTCCATCCATAATCTCATGTATTTGTTCACTGATACCGATAACATCTGAGTCACTCTCACGGTGGACACTGATAAATACCGCCGGTATCATTTCTTTATCCTCTTGAAGCTCTGAATCATATCGTTCTGATATGGTATCAGGCTCTTTAAATTCTTCAACGACTGTCGCAACATCTTTTAAATATAATGGAAAACCTTCTATTTCAGATACAATTAGATTGCCTAATGAATCTATTTCTGTAAAACTACCAGTCATCCTTATCGAATACTCAAGTGAATCAATTTGATCTGAACCAATAGGATTCTCTTTTTGAGCATTCTTAATGAGTTGGGATATATCTTGTAACGACAGATCATACATCTCTAGTTTCTGCTGATCCAGGTAAATATTTACCACAGGATCTAAGCCACCTGATAACGATGTTTCGGATATACCCTCTATGGCATCAATTTCGGTTTGTAGCGACTCAGCCATATTTTTTAATTCTACTAATGAATAATCACCACTAATTGTGATATCCATGATGGGCGCTTCTACTGAATTAAGTGAAGATACTTTAGGATCAGAAGCACCTTCAGGAAGATCAATTCCCAAAACAGCAGCTGTAACATCCGCTGAAGCTTTTTCCATATCCCAGCTTTCTTCAAATATCATACTAATCGAACTGCTCCCACTCGATGTAACAGACTTTATCTCGGAAACACCTTCGATGTCATCAACGCCACCTTCAATGATATCTGTCACCAAGGTTTCCATCTCTGATGGTGCTACCCCAGCATAATTGGTTGTGATTTTAATGACTGGCTTAATAGCCTCTGGTCTTTCTTCTCTTGGCAAATTCATATAGGCACTTATACCTACAACAAATATCATAATTATCAGTAAGTATACTATTCTAAATTTTTTAATAAAATATGACGATATTTTCCCCAGTAAATTGAATTCTTTTTTCAATTTAACCTCCTTTCAATTTACCTAAATGATAACCCTGAATCCTTAAAGTTTACTTAAAGAAAAAATCTTTTAAAAATTCAAATCAGCTCCATATAAAAAACGCCAACTCAAAAGTTGGCGTCTCAATCGATATTGTTATTTAAAATATCTTATGTGTAAACTTTACTGTAAATGTCGTGCCCTTTTCTGGTGTTGAATCTACAGTGATAAGTCCATTATGAACTTGGCATATTTTCTGTGCAATGGCCAACCCCAATCCGTAGCTGTCCTTATGTTTTCCACGTGCTTTATCCTTTTGATAAAATCTATTGAAAATCTGTTCCAGTTCACTATCATCCATAAAGGTGCCTGAATTGTTGATTGAATAAATTATCTGATTTTTTTCTTTATACAGCTTAACGACGATTTTTTCACCAGCAGGTGTATATTTAACCGCATTATCAACAAATATATCACTCAGCTGCTTGATTTGATTCGGTATACATTCCATATATATATCATCTACAATCTCTGACTGTAATCCGATCTTATGTTCATAAGCGATCGGATCAAACATCAAAATGCTTTCCATAATAATATCACTTATATTATGTTGTTCCATTATCAACTCATCAGCAAACTCATCAAACTTTGCTAAAAAGAGCAACTCCTCGACCAGACTTTTCATTCTATTGGCTTCTTGTTTGACGTAACCGACTCTAGTATAATTACTTTTACTTCCTAAATCACTCTCTTCTAAAAGTTCCGAGTTTGCCAAAATGATAGTCAAAGGTGTTTTTAGTTCATGTGATGCATTTCCGATAAACTGTTTCTGATTGTCCCAAGCGATTTCAGCAGGTTTTATGATCATCTTTGACAACTGGATACTGATAAAGAAAAAGACTATCAATGCTATCACTTCAATACCAATCAGTCTGAACATAAGTGATAGTAAGACTTCTCTTTCAAAAGAAATATCAATAAGATAATACTCCTTATGTTCATTGACTTCATCTACCAAATACCTTACATGATACTCTAACAGTGTCCCTTTTTCATCTTCAACACTCTCAATTAATTCTGTGATTGCATTGTCTTCTAGAAAAACATCTCCTGCAGTCCCAATTATATTGTTGTTTTCATCAACTTCTACTTTTAAAATAGAAAATCCTTTATTGGAGCCAATACCTCTACTGACTGAAATTCTTACTTTTGAAATCTCAAGCGTCTTAAAACTTTCTTCTTTCATCGAGTGTGCTGACGATAGATAAATATACAAAAATATGGTTGTTAAACTGATCAGCATAACCATCATATTGGTTAAGATAAAATTCTTTTTTAGTTTATTGACCATCATTTTCCTCAATTCTATAACCTAATTTTCTAATGTTTCTTATAGAAACATTGGATTTTAAAAATTTGAGTTTTTTTCTTAAAAACGAAACATAAACTTCCACATTATTTTCTACAGCACTTGAATCATATCCCCATATTTTAGCAATCAGTTGTTCCTTTGACAAGGTACTGTTTTTATTGTTAATCAAAAGTAAAAGAAGTTGATACTCTGTATGACTTAGAGTCGTTTTTTTATCTTTACACGTCAGTTCACTAGTTGATAAATCAAGGGTTATATCATTTAATGTGATTACGTCATTAATTATTTCGGATTTTCTTCTGGATAACGCCCTGATTCTAGCCAATAGTTCTTTAGAAGAAAAAGGTTTTGTCATATAGTCATCAGCACCTGAGTCCAATCCAGTTATTTTATCATCAATTTCGGATTTAGCTGTTAGCATAATAATTGGTGTTGTAATCCCCTCTGTTCTAAGTTGTTTCACAACCTGATAACCATTATGAACCGGTAGCATAACATCCATAATAATAAGATCATAGATATCCTGTTTTGCATAGTATAACCCATCCTCTCCATCATATACCGTCTCAACAGAATACTTATTCTCAACAAGTAAATCTTTAATTGAGTTTGCTAAATTAATATTATCTTCTACTACTAAAATATTCATGGATGTCCCCTTTCAATCAGCATCTAAAGGACTAATGATACCAACATATCCATTAATGCATATACCCGATTGCCTTAGATTTACACGGTCTTGTGAAGTATCAAAATAAATAAATCAAGCCTTTATATAGTGTACAGTTCTATTATAAGTATACTTCCTTAAAGTTTCCTTAAATACTATTTTAGGTTATTTTATTTTATTTAAAAATTATATATCAAAAAGACGTTCGCCAAACGTCTTTTTGATTCTTTTTTATTCATGATAAAATATGAAACCCGATTAAATGTTTTGGCTTTCTAAGCAGCTTTTTTAAGTGTTTCTTCTTGAGTCGTAACCGTTTTTATTAGTAATAGGATTGTAAATATTGCACCAGAAATCAAAGGAATCAAATATGGGTTGACAAACTCTAGTAAAAAGCCTGCCAAGATATATCCAAGTGGATTAATTACTTTGATCATCGGAATCAAAATCCCCCAAACCCGACCTAAAAACTTTTCATCCGTCTCGACTTGAATGAGTGTTGAAAAGGGTACATCTATCAGTGAAATCATCATTCCAAAAGCAAACAACAAGGCTGCAAAGAAGATATAAATCATGACCTTAGTACCTGTAAGTCCAGGGATGAAATACGGTAGTCCCATAACAATGGTTAATATGCCTGCTGCAAAACTGATGATGATAAATAATTTTTTAGAGTTGATGTTTTTGGTAACCAAACCCACAATTAATGCACCCGCTATCATGCCAATCGGTAAAAAACTAAAAATAATACCATACGCTTTTGCTCCAATATTCAAATGGTTATTGAGGATATAAGGTAGCGGTACCTGTACAGCCAGGCTCATTAAAACATTTATCCCAACAAAGAAGACATAAGACGACATGATGACCTTCTGATTGATGATATAATGAAAACCTTCATTTAGAGATCCCAAAACTTGTTTGAATTTAAGTGGTTCTTTGGATACTTCTGTATCACCTGCAAATTTAAAGTCAATAAACATTTCTGTGACTGCTGATAATAAGAACGACAGACCATTAAATAATATAAACGTCTTTATATCCATAAGAACATAAACGAATCCACCTAATATGGGTCCTACTATAGCAGTACCTGCATGTATCAATTGACTGATGGCATTTAATTTCTGTAAGTGTTCTTTATAAACCAATTGTGGTTTTGCAGCTTCAAATGCAATAGAGAAGAATGCTGTAATCACATTGGTTAGAAACGCTGTGATGTAGACACTTAAAATGGACATTTCAAATGTAAAAATAAAAACAAAGAAAGCTATAAATAACAGCCCGTTTAGCATATCCATAGACACGACGATTTTCTTCTTATCAAATCGATCAGCGAAAACCCCAGCAAAAGGCGTCATCAACATGGACGGCAAAAACGAAACCAATAAGGTGATGGCAAACTTCAATCCGGATCCTGTTGTGTTTAAAACATAAAGTCCAATGGCAAAAGAATAGATAATGGATCCTAAAGCTGAAACTGAATGTCCTAAAGTATAAAGTATCATATTTTTAAATTGTTTTTTCATAAGTAGACCTCCTTATATCATGATAATACTTAGTCTATACTCCAAAGCAATAGCTTATTTCAACCTAAAACGACTCTGTCAAAGAGTTATTTTTTTACATTCTCTGAAACGTAGTCATTTCAACACACAAAAAACATGGTCCTCGGACCATGTTTATTTTTTTGCTATAATTCCAACGGTTCTGACATCATCTCTTTCTGAATAAAAACTTTCATACCGTCCACCAACGGGCAGTTTGGTTGATAATTTATGGGCTGTTATTTCCATTGAAAGTTCTTGTAATTCTTTAAAAAGTTGCTTCTCTTTGAAGAGGTAGTGATGTTCTTTATTAAGAAAATGCGTTGGACTGATGCTTTTAAACACATAATGAAAACCACAGTACAAACATGTATCGCTCAGTTGATGTTCTAAATCTGTGAGTAAGGTTTCTTCTACTTCTGTTTCACGATTGTATTGATGCAAATAATAGTTAGATCGTCCTGCAATATCTAATAAACACTCAATACTTTTGTTCTTTAAAGGCATCGATTTAAAATCACTACACATAAACACAATTGATTTTTTTTCGTTCTGATAAGACAACAATTCTCTTAAACTTCTTAGATAGTCAATATTGTAATCCACACAGACAACAGTAGTCGTTTTAGGCAGTTTGTTGTAAATCAATCTAATGAAGATCCCAAATCCAGAACCCAGTTCAATGACGAGTTTGTCTTCTAAGGTTTTGAAATCCATTTGATGTTCTACCCAATCCATGATTGAATAGATGATTTGAAAATGTTCTGTATCTGTTTTTTCCACATAATCAGAAAACTCCAGAACCATCGTATCAGAAGAATTACCGCCATCACCTACAATAATGCCGTCAATAATCTCAAGTGAATCGCAAGAACAGTTCAGTGTACCTTCCATAATATCGTTATCTATAATAGAAGAAGCATTTAAAACATAACTTTCATGACACTTTTTACAACTCATTTTATCTATAAAGGTCAATGGAACACCCATGGTATGTTGAGTCAACGGTTCTCTTTGAATCTCTTCTAAATGTGCATTTAATTCTTTTTCCACATGCTGTAAGGATTCAATTTCAGTGATTATTTCACTTTGTTTTTTTCTGAGTGCACTTTGGATAAACAAACTCTTTAATTTAGGTTCCAGTTTGCTGACTCTCATATAAAAGAGCAGTTTTTTGATCTCCTGTATTGAAAACTGATAGTTCTTAAGTTCTAGGATGGTTTCAAGATCACCTTCGCAAGATGATGTGAAATCATATTGAGGTCCATCCTTTTGCGGCAATAACAACTTCTGTTTAATATAATATCTAATGGTATCTTGAGAGACACCGTATTTTTCTGAAAAAGCACCAATCTTCATTTCTTCACCTCTAATTTTATTGTACAGTATAAAATAAAATAAATTAATGGCATTTTGGCTTTTCACATAAGAAAAGACTGTTGCAAGCAACAGCCTTCAGTTCTATTTCATGAAAAATTCAACATCTTCATCTGCAGTTTTAATCGGTGCAATACCAAATGTTTCTACTAAAATCTTAGCTACATTTGGAGATAAGAAACCAGGAAGTGTTGGTCCTAAGTGAATGTTCTTTACACCCAAATACAAGAGTGATAATAAAACAATTACCGCCTTTTGTTCATACCATGCAATATTAAATTCGATCGGCAATTCATTGATGTCTTCTACACCAAAGATTTCTTTTAATTTCAGTGCAATCACTGCCAAAGAATAAGAGTCATTACATTGACCGGCATCTAATACTCTTGGAATACCACCAATATCACCTAAATCTAATTTATTGTATCTGTATTTAGCACAACCAGCCGTTAAGATGACTGTATCTTTCGGTAGTTTTTCAGCAAATTCAGTATAATAGTTTCTTGCATTCATACGACCGTCACAGCCTGCCATCACAAAGAATTTCTTAATCGCACCTGATTTAACCGCATCTACTACTTTATCTGCCAGTTCAAAGACTTGATGATGTGCAAATCCACCTGTGATTGTACCCGTTTCAATTTCTGTAGGCGGATTGCTTTCTTTTGCCATCTTAATAAGAGCTGAGAAATCTTTTTTACCGTCTTTATCCGGATCTATGTGATTGGCACCAGGCAGTCCAGCTGCTCCTGTTGTAAATATTTTATGTGTAATACCTTCTTTTCTTGGTGGCACAATACAGTTTGTAGTAAACAGGATCGGTCCATTGAAAGTAAAGAATTCAGTGACTTGCTTCCACCAAGCATTACCATAATTGCCTGCAAAGTGATCGTATTTTTTAAATGCTGGATAATAGTGCGCTGGTAACATTTCACTATGTGTATACACATCTACACCAGTGCCTTTCGTTTGTTCCAATAATTGTTCTAAATCTGTATAATCATGACCTGATATTAAAATACCTGGATTGTCTCTAACACCAATATCAACAGTTGTGATTTCTGGATGACCATACTTTGAAGTATTGGCTTCATCTAATAGAGCCAAAGACATCACACCATGTTCACCTGTTCTTAGAACCAAAGCAACCAAATCATCTGCTGTCAGATTTGGATTTTGAGTTGCTTCAAGCGCTTCATATATAAATCGATAAATTTCAGGATTTTCTTTTTGTATATTCAAGGCATGATGTGTATAGGCAGATATACCTTTAAGACCATAAACAATCATCTCTCGAAGCGACCTGATGTCTTCATTTTCAGTTGATAAAACGCCTATTGTAGCAGCTTTTTCCAACATTTTTTCTCTTGTTGTAAAATCATATGTAGCCGCATCCGTTAATTCTAGATTTGGTACCTGTTTTTTCAGATTTTCTCTGATAGCGATCATTTTCTTGATCTGATCTATTAATACAACATCATCAAAATTGGCATTTGTAATGGTCATAAATAAACTGGTCAAGGTTTCATGATTTTCATGACTAAGAGAGCTTACATCAATATTACCTTTTACAATCACTTCACCAACACCTTTTGTTGTGTAAATCAACAGATCTTGAATTTTTGCCACTTCTTCAGTCTTACCACAGACACCTCTTGTTTCACATCCAGTACCCCTGGCTGTTTCTTGACATTGGAAACAAAACATACTCATTTTAAACCTCCTTATACTTTGTATACTATATATGTATATTAGAAGATATACCACTTGAAATGCGTATCAATCATAAATGGATAAGAAATCCAATTTAATGTAATTGAATGTAAAAAAGACATTCTTATTTTCATGGAAATACCTTTTATGACCGTTTACTTAAAGAAACCGACCGAACACATAAAACGTATGGATAATTGAAGTGCCTTACGATACACTTAACTTAAGAAATGAGAGGAGAGATACATTGAAAGTTGAAATTGATATCAATGCAGCACATGAAACATTTATTGTTTCTATAAAAAATAATGAGATGACAGATGAAGTGACAGAGGTTATTAAAAAACTAGAATCAGATTCTACAACAAAGATTATTGGGAAATTGGATGAAAGTATTTATTTATTGGATCCAAAGGAAATTGTGTGTTTTTATACTGAAGGCAACAAAGTTAAATTGGATACTTTAAATAAAAAATATGAAGCCAAAGAAAAACTCTATGCTTTTGAAGAAAAATTGGAGAGACATGGTTTTGTCAGACTCTCTAAGTATGCCATAGCCAATGTCAATATGATCAAAAAAATTGAAGTTGAATTCAACGGCAGTCTAGTGGTTCATTTTAAAAACGGAAAATGTGAAGGCATTTCAAGAAGAAATGTCTCAAAAGTTAAAAACTATTTAGGAATAGGAGGTACAAAATGAGTTATATCAAAGAAGGTACAAGAAGAGGATTAATCGGGATTTTAATGGGATTGTTTTTAAGTTATACCATGTTTTTATTGGCATCCTTACAACATGACGTGATTTCCATTGAATCCTCTGTATTTATAAAACAATATATGATGTATGCTATCAGCGGCTTTTACTTTGCATTTATCAGTATTATCTTTTCAATAGAAGAATGGAGTGTTCTAAAACAATTCATCACACATGTTCTTTCCACCCTACCTTTTTTACCAATTGCACATATGATTGGTATGATGCCACAGAATACTATGGCAAGAGTATCGTTTATTGGATTTTATCTCTCTGGTTATGCTATTTCATTTATCATTTATAAAATCTATTTAAAGAAACAGGCACAACTAATCAATGCTTCATTATAAAGTGGATTTATCCACTTTTTTTATTTTATAATAGATTTAACAACTTATAAACATAAACACCTTTACTATGTGGACAAACAGAATTTTTCTATCAGTTGTCCACAATCTTATGCACTCATACACATTTATTGATTTTGATGAATGCATTCATCAAAATTGAATCCTTAAATAACATTCACTTATTATTAATACCTCTCACAGGCTGCGAGAGGTATTATATTATTAAAAACCAAATTATTTTTTTACATTGTTTTTTACAGTCTTACTAAACATTCTAAAAGCACAATCAAAAATGCCAAGCGCTGAAATATGTGTATGATTTGCATGATTATAATCCTTTCGATTCCACGTAACGTCTTTTTTCTTTATAAAAAACGATTTAAACCTTATCCGTACAAAATAGTACCAAAAGATTGATACTATATTAACAATCTACCATACTCTTAATCATAACTCATCTTTAATGTGCATTTAGACATATAGCTGGCTATTTAGCCAAGATCTTGGTTAAATATTCCATGGACTCTTATAAGAAAACCCCTTCTAACAAACCGTCTTCTTATGGACTGTTTACTACAAGGGGAATCTATTGTTCATCATTATCAGTTCTTATAACAATGCCTCAATATCTTTTATCATCTCTTTTGGATCTACTGTTGATTCATATCTTTTAATGACTGCTCCATCTTTTGACACCAAGAACTTTGTAAAGTTCCATTTGATATCATCACCTTCTAATAGATGTGGTAATTTTTCTGACAAGAAACCTTGCATCTTTTTGCCACCTTCAGTTGTCATATCATAGCCTTCAAATGGTCTTTTAGATGTTAAATACTTAAATAAAGGATCTGCTGTTTCGCCGCGAACCTCTAACTTTTGTGACAATTCAAAACTCACACCATAGTTTAGTTGGCAAAATGATCTGATCTCTTCGGCTGTTCCAGGTTCCTGATCTAAAAACTGGTTACACGGGAATCCAACAACTTCCAAACCTTTGTTATGATAGGCTTGATAAAGTGCTTCTAAGCCTTCGTACTGAGGTGTGAAACCACATTTGCTTGCCGTATTGACCAGTAACATCACTTTACCTTTATAATCCGATAAACTCACCTGTTCATCGTCTGCATTTGTATAAGAATATTCATATATTTTCATTAGTTTTCCTCCATAAGTTTATTGTAAGATGATGCAAGTGCATCATATCTTTCTCTATTTAATCCCATATCCGAATAGCCTATTCGACTTTCGGAACGGTAATGAACCAATTGACTGTTTTCATCAAAATAAAATTCTGCATCATCGTTGTATTTCATTTTTCCTGTGGTAAAAACAACATGAATGTAGTTTCTTTCTTCTTTGACTATCTTTACATCACCATAGGACTTACAAACTTCTATTATAAGCGCTTTGGTTGAGTCCAAGTCTTTACTAAAAGGAAGTGGCTCTACCAATTTATCTTCGTCTTTTGTCTGAGTGGAAACACCATTTGGTTTTGAAGATAAGGGTTTGAACAATCCATCTTCAACACCCAGTTCTGGTGTTTTCATATTCTTTGACATCATAACAAGTACAACTATTAACACGACAGCCAGTATACCTAAACCAATTTTCATAATGTCCTACTTTCTAAATATCTTTACTACTGGATTTTGTAACAAGTTGTCTACTGCAACTTTCTTTGCTATTTTATTAAACACTTCACCATATGTTGGATAAGGATGGATAACCGATGCCAGCTTCGAAAAATTTAAATCCATTGTTTTCAAAAGTTGAATTTCACAAATCATTTCACCAGCTCTATCAGCTAAAATGGATGCACCCAATACTTTACCCTTTTGATCCAATACAATCTTAACACCTTCATCTGTCTTACCTTTTGTCATCGCTCTATCCAAATGATCGAAATCAAATGTATACACTCTGATCTTATCACCATATTTCTCTCTCGCTTCTCGTTCAGTCATACCCGCTCTTGCAAGTTCTGGCTCACTGAAAGTTGTCCAAGCGATATGGTCGTCTTTAACTTTTCTATTAAACGGTAAAACCGCATTCTGTACCGCCTGAATACCTTGAACATTGGCCATATGAGAAAACATATAAGGACCGGCGACATCACCAACTGCATAAATATGTTTCTGACTGGTTGCCATGTATTTGTTGACCATAATCTGTCTGTTATCAAACAAGACCCCTGCAGCTTCTAAACCCAAATCGTTCACATTGGCTTTTCTGCCTATAGCGACCAGTAATTTATCAGAAGTCACTTGATATTTTTCTTCCTTTTGTTCATATTCCAGAGTGACTTTACCCTCTTTTTCAAACATATTGACGGCTTTACTGCCCACATGGATGTTAACACCTTCTCTTATCAGTATGTTTTGTAATCTTAAACTATGACTCTCTTCTTCTCTAAATAAGATGCGATCTGCCATTTCCACTAAGTCTACTTTTACCCCTAAACGGTTCATGGCTTGTGCCATTTCAACACCAATGGCACCACCACCCAAAATTATCATCGAGTCTGGTAATTTATCCAATTTAAATAAGGATTCATTGTCCAAATGTTTGATATCATGTAAACCGGGAATAGGTGGTTTTAAGGGTGAGGAACCTGTTGCAACAATGAATTTTTTGCCTTTTATTCTTTCGTC
The DNA here is from genome assembly GCA_016342415.1 of Clostridiales bacterium. Taxonomy (GTDB): domain Bacteria; phylum Bacillota; class Clostridia; order Peptostreptococcales; family Acidaminobacteraceae; genus JABXKX01. The sequence goes on along the minus strand of JAEIOD010000023.1, from coordinate 47,178 downwards.
ATTAACTTCTATTTCATATGGAGACACAAATCTTGCATACCCACTTATAAACTCAATGCCGTCTTCTTGCAACTTTTCTACAGACTCTCCAGCATAGACATTTTGTATCACTTGATGTACCGCTGTCATGGCTTCTGATGTATCATATTCAAAATCACCGACAACTTCTTTGGCACGGTAAATTCTTTTTGCTTCATTAATCAGAGCTTTACTCGGAATACATCCAGACCAAGTACATTCTCCGCCTGGCAAATTCTTATCGACCACCAAGACTTTTTTACCAAAACCCAATGCTGTATAAGCAGCTGTTAACCCACCGGAACCAGATCCTATTATCACTATATCAAAACTTTTCATATCATGCCTTCCCATCTAAAATACATTTCAATCTTGCAAGATCAATCTTGTAAGATTAATATACTCCCTTTTTACCCAACTGTCAACGTTTTAATCTAAAAAAACTCTTTTGAAGTATCCAAAAGAGTTTCATTTTCTACTGTTTGGGTTGTTCTAACAAAGAACACCTTTCGTTTACTCTATCATATGATTGGCATGGTATAATTTATCCAATAAAGCATCCAGGGTTTTTGCATACTCAAGGTATTCTTCTGTTTTTAAGTCCAATGATTCAGCAAGCATTTTGGGTATCTTGCCCGCTACTGGAATCAATGCTTCTCCCGCATCTGTGAGTTGTACAATCGCTTTTCTATCATCTAAGGGGTCTTTTACTTTTTTGACATAATCCAATTTTTCAAGCCTTTGAATCACCGGTGTCAATGTACCTGTTTTCATATGAAGCTTTTTACCCAATTCTCTAAAACCCACCTCTTTTTCGTCCCATAGCACCAACATGGTAACATATTGGGGATAAGTTAGGTTGAGTTGATCCAATATCGGTTTATATAGTCGAATTGTTAATCTTGAAGCGGTATATGCTCTAAAACACAATTGATTTTCCAGTTTCAGTGTCGAATGACTCATTTTAAACTCCTTTCAATCTTGTAAGATTGATTTTATTATAGGCGCTTAAAAACCATTTGTCAAAATATACTTAGTCATTTACCAAATATGTGATTGCCCTAAGAAAAATCTCCTTATTGATATTATGACCATTGTTCGTTTCTTTATAGAAATAATCAATATCATTTTTTGAAAGTTGTTCCACGAAATATTTTGTACCTGATACAATCTCCCGGTTTCGATCCGTTATACCGAGTTCGATACCGATCTTAGACAGTGAAGTATCTTGATTTAAGTAATTTTCTATCTTTTGATCAATGCCCATATAACCACTTTTCCATCTATCAATAATTTGATTGTCATCATCCGAACCATCAAAACTTGGTAAGTCATACAACCGTTCATTTGACTCATTGTAAACAAAGGCCATACCATATCCATCCGTATCGTCTTCTAAAACATCACTCAGTTGCTCGTCTTTAAAAATAGCAGGAGCCAATATATAAATCCCATCAATCAGATCCGGAAATTCAAACCCTAGTCTAAGTGCTACATTTCCTCCTACTGAAAATCCGAACAGACTTCTATTGCCATCGATTCTATATTTTTCTTCAAAAAAAGGTACCGCTTCTTCAAAAAATGCATCTTGCCACATACCCGTTACCGGGGAATTGGTCATAAAGCTCACACCTAATTTATTGTTGTAATTAATCCCGACAATCACAGCTTCTTTTATTTCGCCATCGAGCATTTCTTTATAGAGATGTCTTTGATAATGTTTGATCTGTTCAGAAGTGTTATCCTGACCATGAAAATAATATACTATGGGGTATGTATTGTCTGAATCGTAAAAACTTGGTGGTAATATAATCAGATGTTCTCTGCTGCCATTGTCTTTTATCAAATTATAATTTCTAACCTTTTCAAAAGTCAGAATCTCCTCAATAATAAAAGGTCTATCCAAAACAACTTGTTCCACTCTTTTGTTTTCAACAAAGTTATCATCAGAAATCTTTTCAGACTCATCCTCTGATTCACAGCCTAATAGCAATACTATAAAACATATAACAAGTAGTTTTTTCATGACTTAACACCTCTCTGTCATACTTATACCCATCTAGGATACCGGAAAATACTTTTATCTAATAACAGATCTGAAAACACATAAAATGAATTTTCCATAATTAGTACCAACCTTAATGATTTCTTCTAGTATATTATTACATATTGAAATACTTTTTCAACGAAAAAATTGAATATTTCGACTTTTTAGTTCAATATAAAAGTAAGTGAGGTCATTATGGACAATTTAGAAATAATAAAAGAAAGCGTCAATTACATAGAATCGAACCTTTATCGGTCGTTTAATCCAACTGAATTATGTAACCGATATGATATCTCAGAGTTTCATTATTATCAATTGTTTAAACATATTATAGGTGTGCCTTTAATGGAATACATATTAAAAAGACGTCTATCTGATCAATTATATAGATGGGCATCTTCTAATAAAAAGATACCTTTGATTAAAGTCGCTCATAATGCCAATCTCGCCTCACTTAGAGTCGTATCAAAGATATTAAAACAGGAATTTCGTATATCCTCGAGACAATACCATAAAACATTTGACGGTACTGAACTCTACCCCGCTTTTAATCATCATAAATATACCAGCACATGTGAGAATGTTTTCGATAAAAACAGCGAGATTATCACCATGCCTTCTGCTACATTGATTGGCTTATCAACACCAACTCATTTGTGGAAACAACAGCACCATAAAGATATATCCCATTTGAAAAAGAAGGTTGATATGCATTATGATCATCTTGAAGGTTTAGATACTTTTGGGAATCCTGAAGTTGGCGTTTCTTATAATACTTCTATTGATTTAAAGAAGAACGATAATATATCATTTGAATATTTCAGAGGGTATTATGTAACGGAAATTTCAAAACTGCCATCCGATTTTAGAGTTTTAAATCTCCCTAGGCAACTCTACCTGAGATTTTTAACCACTACCGATTCAGAGGTTTTTGATCAGACACTCAAATATATTTACTCTGATTATTTAATCCATAATCCGGTTAAACTAAAAAACACGAACATCAACCTTATAGAACGTTATCGATATGATAAGACTTCCAATCACCACATGACTGTTGAACTTTATATACCGGTAGAACTAAAATAACCAAGACAGATGTCTTGGTTATTGTATTATAGATAATATTTTATTATTTTTTGACTTGTATAATGCTTGATCCGCTTTTCTTATCACAGCATTTTCATCATCCTCATGATGCCATTTCAAATAACCAAAACTGATGCTAGAGGATATTTTTAAATTTTTTACTATTTGGTGATAACTTTCTCTCAATTCAAAAATGAGATCTTCCAAATGCTTTCTTTTACCTTTGTAAACCATTGCAAATTCATCACCACCCCACCGACTAATGGTATGTGGTGTCTTGACCTTATCGATTAATACCTTTGAAAAATCCTGTAGGACTTTATCACCTACAGTATGACCAAATGTATCATTGATATTTTTGAAATTGTCTAAGTCAAATATAAGTATGTAAATATCGTCATTTTTCATTTGCTCCTCTTGACTGATCTGCCCTAGTATTTTATCAAAACCTCTACGATTATAAAGGTTTGTCAACATATCTCTTTCAGCGAGCACTTGCAGTTGATCATGCATTTCCTGTAATTCCAAATGATCTGTTTCCAATTTCTTTTTCTGTTCCTCAAAGGCATTTGAAAAGCCTCTAATAAGAAAATATGCCATTATCATTGCCAATGGCACTTGAATAACCTGATCTAAAAACAACATTCGATCCGAGTAGACTCTTACAAAAGTAGGTATATGATAAGCCACTGTTCTAAGTACAAAATAACTTCCGATATTCAAAGCAACAAGTGAATACCGTTCTATGCCTTTGAATATAAAAACCGAGCTGATCATAAATATGAACATATAAGCCAGACTATTTGATCCCGATAGATTGCCCGCATCAATATACCCTACTGGAATGATCACTGTAATGACAAAAAAGAAGTACAAAAACTTATAGGTATCGGACTTTTTATTTTTCTGCTCCTTAATATAACCAATAAATGAAATTGCAAATAATACAAACCACTTGATATTTATTATTAAAGGCAAACCAATAATGAAATTGCCCACTATACTTATTAGCGAAATAATCAGTGTCATAAACAATATCACTTTGTATAATCTTCTTTCAAACATAATAGCCTCCAATCATTATCTCTCATTATAACAAGAGCACATCTCAGTAACAACAACTTCACTGAAATTGAACAGAAGTATTGATTTTTTCTATGCTTATCTTTTATTATCTGGATTAAATATGATGCTCCTGTATCACTTTACTGATCTGTTATTGCGAGTTGACTCATATTTGATTTAGTCATACACAAAAATATATGCTATAATTATGACGTTTAGTGAGGAGCGTGTTTATGGAAAAAAGAGTATTAGGAAAGACAGGATTAGAAGTCGTATGTGTAGGATTCGGCGGCATTCCGATACAACGAGTTGACCAGGAAAAAGTAACTGAAATTGTAGATGAAATGTCACGTATCGGTATCAACTTCATTGATACCGCAAGAGGTTATACTGTTAGTGAAGGCTTTTTAGGTCATGCCTTAAAAGGCAGACGCGACCAGTTTATTTTAGCCACTAAATCTATGGCGAAAACTTTTGACGAGATGACATCAGAAGTGGAAAGAAGTCTTACAAATCTACAGACCGATTATATTGATCTCTATCAATTGCATCTGGTAAAAGATATGGATGACTACAAACAGGTTATGAGTGATACTGGTGCTTATAAAGCATTAGTGGAAGCAAAAGAAGCGGGAAAAATAGGTCATATCGGTATTACAGCACATAGTGTTGATCTGATGATGGATATAATTGATGATATGCCATTTGAAACGATTCAATTTCCATATAACTTAGTAGAAAGACAGGCTGAAGAACTCTTTGAAAAAGCACATAAAAGAGATATTGGCGTCATCTGCATGAAGCCAATTGCCGGTGGTGCCATTGAAAATGGTGGTCTAAGCATCAAATTCATTTTGCAAAACAAGAATGTTTCACTTGTCATTCCAGGTATGGAACAAACCGATGAAGTGTATCAAAACAGTTTAATCGCCACTGGAAATTATGTCTTTACTGAAAAAGAAAAAATTGAAGCAGATAAAATAGTTGAAGAATTACATGGCAATTTCTGCAGAAGATGTGGTTATTGTGCACCGTGTGAAGTAGGCATCAATATTCCTGCCATGTTTATAGCAGAAGGATATTACAGCAGATACAATATGGTCGGTTATGCGACAGCATACTACGCCAAACAACCTGTAAAAGCGAGTGCGTGTATTGAATGTGGCAAGTGTTTAAAGAGATGTCCTTACAACCTTCCCATTATTGATAAAATGAAAGACGTGTCCAAAGTCTTTGGTGAATAATCCAATTTGAACAAAAAACAGAAAGCCGATGCAAATGCATCGGCTTTAATTAATATCTCTTTACTAGAAGCACATATGCTCCTGGTAAACTGGTTCTAGTAGAAACCAAATTATTCGCTTGATCTGTCATATAATTTAACTTGGTCCAACTGTTTGCATTCTTATCAAATCGATACATTTCAATCTGACTTTCAAAGTAACCTGATAAGATAAGCGGATCATAAGCCATTACAATATCAAGTGCACCTTTTAATGATCCAATCGGCGTCGTCACGTCATTGTTTTTTGCATCATAACCTATCGTTACAACTTTAGAAATAACTTTATAACCTCTTGGAACCTGGTTTAGCATGTAACCTGAATAAGCGTCTTCAATTTCAGATGTTTCAATTCTACCGTAAGCATTCTGATTCAAATACAATTGCTGGAACTCTTTTGTATTTAAGTTAATTGGTGAAAACTGAATATCCAAATCCTTATAATCCACACGGACTATTGAGTTGCTGCCTTGAATCATCTTACCTGGTACATTAATCACCCTTGTACTTATGTTATCAAAGTCAGGTGTTGATAAATCAATATAAATATAAGATAAATCGGTTTTATCACTTAAGGTTGTCACCAAGTCCGTACCGACAACTTCAGAAATGAAATCCTTGCCCTCTGGTACACCGATGTCACCATCTATATCTGGATCACCTAACTCGACAACATTTTTTAATTGTGTGTAACTTAAAAATTCTAGATTTGACCAATCCGATGAACCAAATTCATTGACCGCTTTCAGTCCAATAATCAATCGCTCAGTACTTTTTATGGTTTCAACACCATTGATACTCGGTAGTCTAAACGGTTCTAAATCCGTACTGCCAAGATACTGCATATCTAAATACTCATTACTTTTTATACTTGAGGTTGTTTTAGTCCCTAGATAATAGTAGATTTCGTAATATTTGTGACCTGATGCTGTATAATCTGAAATTCTAATATAACGATTGTCAATCAGCTCCAGTAAAAGTCCGACAGGATCACTTGGTACAGGTACACTGTATAAGACACTAACGTTATCATCAGATAGACCACCATCAGAGTTTAATACGGTAATCGTATAAGGATCTTCAAGAGCAATCAACGGTGTGGTTACAATCATCTCTGTTTGTGAAACAACTTCCACCTGGGTTGCTAAAAATCCGCCTGCGATGTTATATCTTACATCGTCTTTATACAATCCTTTTTCTCCAGTCAGACCATCAGCATCTTTGGTTCTTGTACCGCCAAAGATAACCTTTGCACCCTCATAGAAATTGTCACCCTTAATTCTTATCTTCTGACCACCTTCAACGGACAGCCATTTCACATCTGTGCCATCAACAAATTCAACATCATCAATAACAGTTGGATAAGAAACAATGGTAATTGATTTATCATTACCTGAAGCACCATAGTCTATATTTTGCACTTGAATTGTTTTCTTACCAGGAATCAATGTTCCTTGCGGTGTTACAAATGTAAGTTTTGAACCTCGATCTGAAATACTTGTACTGGCAATTGGTACACCACCTTTGGATCCAATGGTTACAGTAGCACCTGTTCTAAAGTCTGAACCCAATAAGGTGATAATATGACCACCATACTGCGAGGTTTCACTCGGATTGATACTATCGATAACCGGTGCTGATAAAGGTTGTTGATATACAAAGAACATTGGTTTTTTATCATCACCATATATGTCTGCAGGATTTGACGAATTGGCAACACCATAATCTGTATTGGTTACAACAATTGCTTTTTCCAAACCTACTTCATTGAGTTGACCTGCTGGAACATCTAATATCAAAATATCAAAAGTTTGATCTACGCCATTTATCGTTTTAACAATAACTGATTTTTCAGCAATGTTTGCCTCAACATCCCCTATATATGCTTTGATGTTTTCTCTAAAATCAAGACCCAACACTTCAATTTGAGTACCACCTAAAACTGTACGTTTGGTATAGTAGCTTGAACCATCTGGTGATAACTCTCTTGGACCTATTTGATAAATTTTTGGCTCACTTGCTGGGAATGTGTATTGGAACCTAGATTTAGCTTCACCAAAGTCTGGATTTGTCAATAGAACATCAACACTTCCAATTGTATAATAACTTGGTGTCGTCACAATCAAATGGTTGTCACTGCTGTATTTGATCTTAGGAGCATAACCTCTATCTACCAAGAATCTTTTATCTTCAATTTCAATTTTTATATATTCAAATACGATGCCTTCATAAGTTGTACCATCGTGTAAATCTGCTTTTGTATCAATTGGATGGTAATAAGCCCCCGTCGGATTGTTACTTGCGTCTAACTGACGTAACATTTCCATCGGAATATAGATTTGTGAATCATCGTAATTATTGAATGTTCTTCTATAGATTTTACCATCTTCAGTAACCGAAACTGTGATTGTATCACTGCTTCCCAAATACTCGACTCTTAAAGAACCTTCTAACTCAACGGTTGCACGTTCAGCATTGATCAAACCAGAATTCGGTGCTCCTCTGACGATATCTCTATTGGTAATATCTGAAAAACGTATTGAACTGTCTAAATCATTCAGTTCTACAATCGCGGTGTCGACATCATTTTGATATCCTTTATAAATACCTTTAAAGAATCCAGAACCATAGAAATCCCTTAGTTCCTGACCTTGTTTTTTACCATGTGATGGACTAATACTACTTATCGTAGGACTAGAAGATGTATATTTATATTTTACTTTGTTTGAAACACCTGAATCGTTATTGACTACATATACATCCACATCGCCAGGTAAATTCTTTGGTGAAATAACTTTTAAGTATCCAGAGGCAAACTCTACAATTTCAGCTTTTTCCTCACCAAAGTATACCGATGGCAAAATTGGCGAAACTAAATACTCACTATAGTATGGATGTGCTGGATTAAAAGCTTGTTTTGTAATCGCTCCGACGGGTACATTCGGATCTAAAAGATCATTCCATAAACCATCTTTAAATAGATCAAATAACTCATCTCCAATATCATAACCCGGTCCGCCTGTTATGTTTTTATAAGGCTCAAAGAATCTGAACTCATAACCGACTAACTCAACAATTGTACCACCATTGGTTGTACCACCAGATGGCAATATTGTATTAATTTGTGGTGATGATTTAGGAATGATATATTTAAAACCTTTAGGTCTCGAGTCTGTACCACCATCATTATTTAAAACAACAACCGGCACTTCTAAAAACGAGACACCATAATCTTCTGCTAAATTTTTCAGCAGTTTTGGCATGGTGATATTAACATAACTACCATCTAAAGCAACATTGGTTTCGGTAGGCGGCACCAAAACACCATCCACATAAACCGACATGGAATCCTCAAAATCCTTACCATAAATTTTCACTACATAACCACCATCAACAGAACCTTCCGCTGGTGTAATTGATGTGATTTTAGGACTTGAACTGGCCTGTTCAATGTAATAGAAGCCGTCTTCATCTGTTTTTTCATCGTACTTAGTATCTGGATTGATTACTTTTAATGTTTTATATCCTTTTCCAGAAGTCAGCTGTGGTACGGTAAATGCGATTTGTGTTCTGTTTAACACTTTTGCTCTATGTCCTATAATTTTGTTGTCACTATCTTTTTTATAAGGAGATTCCATTGTAAATGTAATCCCATTACTCAATTGGAATCCTGTATCTGTTATGGCTGTAAAATCTAATTTTTCACTTACATTTTTCCTCATAACCAAACTACCCGTTTCAACAAGTAATTCATAAGAATTGTCTTTACCGTTCGTAAACTTGATTGTATTGTCAAAATCAATATACATTCTATAAAATTCTTCTGGTGACGTGTTTGCTACAAACACAACTGATTCTGCATAATCCGGTACTCTTGGTATCTCTACTCCACCAGATTCTTTTCCGATAAAAACAGTATTGTTGTTCATATAAACAGTCAATGTTTTATCAGGTGTACCATCATAATTTGTATCCAAAGTAATATCCGCAGTGGCCACTTTATCGCCTACATTTACAGTATCACTATAGTCGCTAGCCAGATCACCAACTTTTGCACCTGTTTGATCGTATATGTTTACAACATTTACCAAGTTTACAGAATCGTATTCGAACTTAAAGGTATAAGTAACACCTAAATTATCTGTAAGCATAGGATTGTCATCCCCGTCATTGCTTAAAGAATAGTAAATATTGGCAGCATCTTTGATATAGATGTTTTCTGTAAATGGCGTCATTTGAATTCTAAGTTTAGAATCGTCTTTAATCATAAATGGTAACACGTCTGGTACGGTATAAGTATTAAATGTAATGTTGTTTTCAATATCTAAATTATAGTCATTTACATCTGCACCATCTAATTCAACACGTGATCCTATGATTCTCAGTGCATCTAAACCATTTAAGGTTTCAGCAGTCGGATCTTCTTTTAAGAAGTTTTCACCATTGATGATAACATATGTTTCAGCAGTACCTTTTGCCGGCAAGAAATTAGTAATTATAGGATCTTTATTAAAACTGGTGACATAATAAAAATCTTGTGTTGCCAAACCACCCGATGGGTTTTGAACAATAATCTGTGATTTCCCAGCAGGTCCTGGAGGTGCATTGAAAGTTAAGATAATCTTGTCACCGGATTGAGAAATGTCTCTTGAGAATCCAACAATTTCTTTCCCGTCCAAGAATATTTTAGCGCCTTCTTGAAAGTTGTTACCCGTGATTACGATTTCCTCGTTACCTTCAACGGTAACAACATTAGGCTCAACTGACTCAATAATTGGAATATCATTTGTATCGACAAATTTTATACCTTCTACGGTCATTTTTTTCTTGCCAGGAATGTTTGAATTTCTAGTTGGGTTAACAACCAAAACATTCTTAAAATCAGCTACGTCTATTTGAACATTTCTTGGAATTCTCGCAATAATTCTAGTACCAACATCATTGTTGGTTGTACCGGCAACAATATTACCATTTTCATCAACTACCTTTAAATCTAGTTTGTAAGGTGTTGAGTCAGCGTTTTTCAAATAGTTGTTACCTGATATAATCGTATCACTCATGTCGTATATAATCCCTGTAACGGTACTTCCAGCATTGGTTTCAGTCGCATTTGGATTAATATATATATCATAGTTGCTTAGTGATTGATCGTTTAAAGTTTTTATTAAAATAGAGGGTTGGTTCACATACGTATTTCCTAAATCATCTGTGTATCTGTTGACCAAGAAATTACTACCATCAATTACAAGCATCATGTCTTCACCCGTAAAATAAGTACCGGGTACACCCGTAACTTGCATTGTATCTGGTACAATGGAATCTACAACTGGTGTAATAGAACTTGGAATAAATTTAAATCCGTCTTTTTCTACAACATTTTGTCTGAAAACGTAGGTAAAACTATTGTCAACAGCCGCAATTGTAATAACCATTTCAATATTGACATCTTTATAAGGATCGGTTTCTGCATCATCTGCAGCCGGTGCTCTTACAAATAAACTGTCAATCGTCGCTTGGTTGTAGCGAATGGCTGGAGTACTGTCTTCAAGATAGGTTACTTTACCACCAATTTTCATAACCATGTCTTTTTTTACAGTAACATCTGTACCGTTATAGGTAGGATAGTCATTAGGTCCATTGGCATCATTGTCATAAGTTATATGAAGACCATCTGCATCTTGTGTGATTGTTTTGATATCTGAATCAACTACCAGATCCGGAATGTTCAAAGAGACCAAATTACGACCATCAATTTGAACATCCGATCCTTCCTGAGGACCTTGCGTAGGATAAATTTCTTCAATTGTCGGCAAATAAGACGCATCAACTACAGAGAATTTATCGCTTAAAACTTGCTCGGCAATGACAGAATCATTTTGTGTATCTGTCAGAATTAGAGTATATTCCAACTCTTCAAAATCAACTCTGTTAGGTACTCTAAAAGTTAATTTGTCTTGTAACAGTTCATAATCAATCGATAAAGATACAAATTCAGCTTTATTGCTTTCTGTTAACTCTTGACCTAAGTCCGTTACAAAGTAAACCTGATAATCTCTATTGGGATTCATATTATCAGAGGTGATATAAAACTCATCCCCTTTGGCCCCTGTATTTGGGAATAAATTTGGTGAGTTAACCCCTAAATTTTCTACCAGACTAAAAGCATTATAATACACATATATTATCTCTTTACTATAGGTTTCAGCACCGATATTCTCTACTGTTTTTGATTCAATACTCACTGATTGCTCACCAAGTACCCCACCAGGTACCGCTACTGGTGCTGCAATCGTTATACTTGTATCGGAACCGGCTGTGTTATCGGCTAAAAATTGTCTTTCTAGATTACCATAACTCGCTTTAATATTGGTACCATCAATACTTTTTAAATTGGCACCCGTTAAAGTGATAGAATCACCATTATCAATGTTATATTTCTTTTCATCAGCGTCACTGAAGTTAGGAAATACATCAAGTTCAAGATCAAATTGCGTTCCTTCAATTGCAAGTCTTGAACCAAAGTTTATGGTTTCCGATTGATTGAAGAAATATTTTTTAAATCCAGGTGTATCGGTTTGCAAATCACCCATTTGATCCGTAAAACCACTGATGCTATTTTCAAATAGAATTGTTGCCTGATCTAAATTAGCACCCCAAATTTCAATATATGATCCTGATATTTCATAACCATTGTGTACTTTACGAAATATAATTTCTTTGACTTCCACATCACCAATCACAACATCAGCAACTACATAATTCAAAACGCTAGATGTCATGAAAATGGTTATGGCTAAAAATAAAGACAGTATTCTTTTTTTCATGTCATCCTCCTATTGGTTGATATACTCAACTACGATTTGTCCGTCTACTTTAAAGGTCATATAGGGAGCTGCGATCTTTGTGGTAGTTGTATTGCCTGTATTTAGATTTATATATAAAGTTTCAGATGAATTGAATGATTTAGAGATTGGATCGTAACCTTTTTGAATCAGTGTAAACAATGTTTTTAAAGCATCGTATTTGATCATATCCGAATGATACAATATATTGATCATATCCACTTGTTGTTGTTTGATATTAGGTTTATAACTATCTACCATATTGGAAATAGTATATTTAAGACCATTGTTATGTTTAAATACGATGACTTCAGAGGCATTATTATTCGGTACAGTAAAGCCAAAAATTTGTGAGGCATTCGTTGCATTAAACTGATTTGATGTATAGTGATTATCAACCCAACCATATTTAGTAGCTATTTTATGAATTAGAACCATTGCTTGTTCTCTTGTCGCATTGGCTTTTGGTGCCACTTTATTGTCACCTACACCAGATAAAATACCATTTGCCGATGCAAATGCTACCGCATCATAAGCCCATGATGAAATGGTATCCTCATCAGAGTACACCAAGGATCCTTTATTGCTGGTATTGATATCAAGAATTTTTAATTCTTTTACAAGCATGACTGCAATCTCTTGACGTGTTACAAGATTATTGGGTGAAAATAATTTTCTGTCTTCGGAATCAACTCCCGTACCAGATACAATACCGATATTATAGGCTTTTGCGACCATTTTATTGTCTGAATCTACAAACGGATTCCATTCAATGAGTTCGTCAACCGTTTTGCCTTTTGATTTGGCATAAAGCCTAACAGTCAATTCAGCAAATTCTTCCCTTGTAATCGGTTGTTGCATCTTATCGCTATCAAGCATCTCTTCACTTGCTAACCCTTCTAACAACATCGCTTTGACAAACTCTTCCGCCCAAGTCGATGGTGTTGCATAAACATTAATAAGCATCCCAAATAAGATGACTCCAATTAAGGTCATCGATAAGATGCGTTTCTTCGCTTTCAACATATTCTATTCATCCTTTCTGATATTCTCAGAGTATTCCTATATCTATTATATCGGATTATTAATACATTTTCATTATAGTAAGATTACTATTATATTAATTGATAGCAAGATTACTCTGTTTTTACTTGGGTATAATTATTTAAAATACATTTTACGTCTTTTCTTATATTACATTCTATTATTTTATCTAAGTTTGGAATATAATATAAGAGTCAGAATTCTATGGGAAAAGTTACAACTTTTCCAAACAGTAGACTTCGAACGACAAAAGACGTAACACGTTTTTTTGTCGTTCTTTTTTATTATCAAAAGTGGTTACAAATTGTGAGAAGTACCAAGAGGAAGTATCCATCATCAAGGAGGATTTATGAAGTTTTATCAAAAGCTAAAATTTAAACTTAGAGTCATTATTATTTTAAGCATTGTTTTGCCATTATCCGCGATTAGTATTATTAATTTTATATCCACTTTCAATAGAATTGAAGACAATGTCTATACAGTCAATGAGAATCTTGCAGAAAGTATCAAAAAAGAGATTTCTGTAAATTTAAGTGGTCTTGAAGAAGTGATGACCATGTCGTCAAAGACTTCTGAAGTGTCCAGTTTAAACGGTAGTCAAATGGACGCCATCTTAAAAGGCATTGTTAATGACTTTTCACTGATCAGTCAAATCTATGTGATGGATGAAACCGGTATGCAGGTTTATAAAACATCCGGTGAATTAGGAGATCGTTCGACACGGGCTTACTTTATTGAAGGCATGAAAGGCAATGCCAATTATTCAGATGTTCTTATTTCCGGTTCCACAGGACTACCTATTATTGTTTTAGCGGAACCTGTTTATAAAAACAACAAAGTGATTGGTGTCATTGGTGCCAGTATTGATTTAGAAATATTAAGTGATATCATTAAGACATCCGCACCAGAAGGCGGTTATGCATTTATCGTAGATCATTTGGGAAAAACCATCGCTCACCCCAATGCTGAATTTGTAAGTGAGATGAAAGATGCCTCAGCTTTAAAACCTGTGTCTGAAGTCATGACGGGGAAAACTGGTGTCGCTAAGTATGTTTGGGAAGATGATGAAAAATTAGCAGCTTATACTTATCTAGAAAATGTCGGTTGGGGAATTGTTGTTCAATTGCCAACGGAAATAGCCTTCGCTTCTATCAGAGAGCAAAGCACTGTTTTGGCTGTTACAATTTTAATAGCAGTCATTCTTGGATTTATCATCGCTACACTGATTTCATCTTATATTAGAAAGCCTATTGATGGTTTAAAAGAAAGTTTGGAACAGTCAGCTCAAGGTGATTTTACTAAACACATCGAAGAAAAATTATTGAATCGTACCGATGAACTAGGTGTTCTTGCTAGAAGTTATACGGAGACCATCAACGCTATAAGATCTATCATTGGCGATATCCAGACAACAGCTCAGGAAACCATTAAATCATCTAATAACATCAAGGAACTTTCCAATCAAATGGGGATTGTATCAGATGAGATTGCTTTAACGGTCAGTGAGATTGCAGATGGTGCAACATCTCAGGCATCAGCAACTTCTGAAAGTCTTCACATCACAAACGGCTTATCAGAAGAATTGAATGCTATGAACACCAAAGTCAATCAAGTGGTTCAACTGACGGAACACTTAAATAGTAGCAGTCAGCATGTTAATACTGCTTTTGGAGAAGTTATTGATGTCTTTGATATGACGTCTAAGGCAACTGGCAACACCTCTAAAAAAATGGATATGCTTTTAGTAAAATCAAGTAATATCATAACAGTTGTAGATGCCATTAGAACCATTGCGGATCAAACCAACCTCTTGGCCTTAAATGCTTCGATTGAGGCAGCAAGAGCTGGTGAACACGGTAGAGGATTTGCTGTTGTCGCAGATGAAATCAGAAAGTTAGCAGAAGAATCAACCGCCTCAACCAATGTGATTCAATCGACAATTGATGAAATCAGTCATTTGATCAATGAAACGCATGAACAGATGAACGAAAACAATCTTACCATTAAAAATGCTGATTCTACCATCAATGATGCCAAACATAAGATTGACGATATGTCGGTTACAGGCAAAAGCATGTTAGAGGAAATTCATGAACTTGCAAATGGTATTACAAAAGTAGATCACTCAAAAATGAGCGTTCTGGAAACCATTGAATCCATTTCTTCCATTGCTCAGCAATCTGCAGCGGCAACAGAAGAAATCTCCGCTTCAACAGAAGAACAATCTGCTTCTATTCAGGAAGTTGTTTCTTCAATCAGTAGTTTAAATGAAATGATTCAAGAACTGAATCAGTCTATAGAAACTTTCAAATTATAATAAAAGGCGTGATTTCTTAGAAATCACGCCTCAACTATTTTATCCTAATGCCACATCTAAAATCATCATCACTGCAAATCCAATCATACAACCGATTGTTGCAACATCTGTTTTAGAACCACCTTCTTCTCTTTGAGCTTCTGGAATCAACTCTTCAATAACAACATAGATCATTGCACCTGCTGCAAAGGCTAATGCATATGGTAGTACTGGTCTCATTTTAATCACTGCCAATGCACCAAGTACACCAGCGATCGGTTCTACAATACCAGATGCCTGTCCATATAAAAACGCTTTTTTTCTTGAAAAGCCTTCTCTTCTAAGAGGTATGGAAACTGCTGCACCTTCCGGGAAGTTTTGAAGTCCAATACCAATTGCCAAAGCAACTGCACCAGCTAAAGTTGCACCACCGGTCCCTGCAGCTACAGCACCAAACGCAACACCTACCGCCAGACCTTCTGGAATATTATGAAGGGTGATGGCCAAAACCAGCAAAACACTTCTTTGCCAACTTGTTTTGGGACCTTCAGCTTGTGAGGTCTCCAATCCCATATGTAAATGAGGTAACAATTTATCTATTAGGTATAAAAATCCACCACCGAGTAAAAATCCAATTGCGGCAGTCAACCAAGCCGTTTGTCCGAGCTCTTCCGCCATTTCAATACCAGGGGCTAATAACGACCAGAAACTGGCTGCAATCATAACACCTGCTGCAAATCCCAACATACCATTCAATACGGTTTTGTTTATTGATTTAAAGAAAAAAACCAAACTTGCACCGAGTGCTGTCACACCCCATGTAAATAACGTACCTATCAGTGCCTGTTGCACGGGCGTAAATTGTCCTAACCAATCAAACATATTTTTTCTCCTTTATTATAATTTAGGCAATCAAAATTTATCACCTTATTTATATTAGTAATATAAGTTATACTTTATACATATATAATAACTTAATTGATAATGATTATCAATAGATTTTATCATTTTCTTTTCACTTGTATCAAGTCGCCATATTTATTGAGTTCCACCATAACATCATGTGTACCGCTTATGATAAAGATACTATCAATATTCGATGCACTAATTGTATCATTATTTTTGATATCATGACATATTTTATCAAAATCACTTTGTCTTCTAAATCCGATACGGTTGTTAAAAACTATGATGTTTCGAGAATCCAAATCCGCTTCATATTCCTTGTATTTTTCAGTTTTCTTTAAAATACATTCTATGATTTTCTCTTGAATTCTTTCAATTGCCTGTAAGTGTCTCTGTTGGAAACTATGATCCTTGCTTTTTTTATTTTTTAATGTCTTTTCAATTTGTTTGAGATAAACATGATAATCATTGGTATCGGTATCCATACCTGTTAGAAGATATACCGTTTCGTTAAATTTGGCATTATGTGCATCAGTTGCTTCTGTCACTTCATACCCATGGTCTTTAGCATTGTGAATAATAAAATCCGGTGATTCGCCATCCGTAAAAACGACGTCTCCAAAATCACCATAATTCAGTCTTAAAAAATCAAAGAAAGCTCTAGCTTCTTTTTTAAACTTCCACTTTAAGTATTCTTCTTCAATAATTCTCGATTTCAGTTTTGACCTTAAACTCACCGGCATCTTTGACTGCGCAATAAAATCCAGAGTCATCAAATTGAATAATATGTCGTAACTCCGACTTTTATATTGAAAGGTATAAGACTTGAAACATTTCTTCGCCAGCATTTGTTGATGTGCTTCTATCATCAATGTTTCATGATCTTTTTTTATAAGTTCTAACAAATCATTTAACGTCACCATAGAAACCTCTTTCTCTATTATTGTATGTATACCCCATTTCAAAAATAAAATCACCACATTTTGTGATGATTAAATCGTAATCTTTAAAATCTCATAAGTTATCTTCATCAGATTTTTTATTGTGTCAGGTTCTAGTTTATGATGTGGTAGTGACATAACATGGTCTACTTTCTCATACATTTCCCCAGTGTTGTAACGAACATCTGGCGAGGTTGCCAAATATACCGGTGTTTGAGCAGCCATTTCAGGTTGATCCGCTTTATTTCTCATCATAGGTGAAATCAATTTCATCAACAAACCTTCACCTTTCCAAATACCTGTTGCTACACTGCCTGGATGAACAGCATTTACGGTAATATGATTGTCTTTTAAACGATTGGACAAATCAATGGTATACATAAGTTGAGCAAGTTTCGACGCTGAATACGCCTTAAAATTTGGGGTCTGATCAACAAACATGGTGTCAGTTAAATTAAGCTTTCCTGAAAAAGCAGCTTTTGAACATATATTTATTATTCTAGCATGTTCCGGTGTTTTTAAAGGCGGCAGTAGACCTTCTGTTAACAACACCTGTCCTAAAAAATTTACTGCCATTGTTTTTTCATAACCATCTTCAGACAAATGTTTTTTATCAAAGAAAGCACCAGCATTGTTGATAAGCACATCCAAGTATGCATACTTCTGATTAAATTCGTCTATAAAAATCCTTATGTTTCTAAAAGAGGAAAGATCCAAATGTATCACATCAATTTTCGGATTGTTAAATGAGTTGATCAATCTATCTCTTATGGATTCAGCAAACTCTATATTTCTACAAGCTAAAATAAGCTCATGTCCCTGTTCTGCCAAGGATTCTGCAGTTTTTAATCCAATGCCACTTGTCGCTCCTGTTATCAAGATTCTTTTTTTCATCTGATCACCTTACGAGCCTTTCACATTTGATTGCTATAGACAACTGTTCATAAAAATCACCCTCTAACGATACATTCAAAAGAGACTTCATCTTCTGAATTCTATATCTTATGGTATTCTTATGTTGAAACATCTCTTTAGAAGTTCTTAAAATATCGCCACCACACTGTATATAAATTCGCGCAGTTTCAATAAGTTTTCCATCGTCGTAATTGTTAATCGGATCCAATATATCATCGACATATCGTTTGATCCAAATACTCTCTTGATGAGGTAAAAGCAGTTTATAAATGCCTATATCACGATATGAGATTTTGTCCTTTTCTTCTAATTCACAGACCTTCGATGCATAAATACTTTGTTTTATCCCAAGATCCAAATGTATCAGATCATATAAGATCTCGCTAGAACCCATATAATATTTTGAGGCATCAATTCCCAGTAAGTTGAAGATGAACTTCTGGTCAATCGACACATGATTCAGACTCATCTTTGGGTAGGAAAAGATAACCAGTAAACCTTCTTTGTACTTAAACACACTGTGTTGTTCATATTGATGCCTGCTTCTTTTATACTTTTCAGCTATACGAATTATCTTTGTATCATTTATATACCTTTTTTCTTTCAAAAAAAACACTTGTAGCTCAGATTGAAGATGTCTATTTAAATCAAAGGCCATTTCTTTTACAAGTGAAGGCTTTAATTCGTTTTTATAAAGGACATCAATTTTTGATTCCAATATCTCAATATGACTCCTTGATTGCATACCGATCATCAAATCTTCAATAACATCTTCAAAGTAGACATCCTTTCCAAAAATAAAAATAGGAAAGTCGTGTTTGTTGGCATAATCGATTGCGGTTTGAGGTAATTCTGTTATATAGATGCTTTTGATGGCAAGTGCTGTTGCCCGACACTCTATCAAATCTTTAATGCATTTAATGATGGCATCCATATCTTCTCTTATGGGTGTAAAAGTGGTTAAAACAAAATCTCCTGATGTAAACATACCTGGAATACCTTCTATGATTTCGTGATCCAATATGCCAATCTTTTCAATTTTTTTATTTAAACCTGATGATCCAGCTATTAAGTTTAACGGTTTTAAGTGATTCAATTGCATTGCTTCTGATACCATAATAGACATAAAGACTCCTTTTTGTACTTTATACAATAATGATATATTATTTTTTGCTTTTGTACAAATACTATTGTCTAAATATTCTATAAAATATAAGTAACAAATAAAACAGCACTTAATTAAACAGGAGGTCATATATGTTTCAAGTAAAAGTTTTAAATCAAAAGGTTTTAGAGGAAGTTTTGGAAATGCCTATGGTGATTGAAGCCATAGAACAGGTGTATATTCTAAAAGCAGAGGACAAAACAACACTTTTTCCTATGGTTTTTCATGAATTTAATCCTGGAGTAGCGGATATGGATATCAAATCTGGTCATTTAAAAGGTGCCGATATTTTCGGATTAAAATTGGTGTCTTGGTATGGTGACAACAAAGACAAGGGATTACCTCTTTTGATTGGTACAACTATGATCTTTGATGCAAAAACTGGTGTCCCTCTAGCAATTCTAAATGCAGATCATATCACAGGTATGAGAACAGGCGCAGCAGGCGCAATTGGGGCCAAGTACTTGGCTAAAAAAGATTCGAAAACCATGCTTATGGTCGGAACAGGACATATTGCTCAATTTGAAATTGCAGCAACTCTTTACGCGATGCCATCTATAGACAAAGTTATCGTACATGATCCAATGTCAGCTGAAACAACTCACAGCTATATCAAAACCATCGCTCAAAAGCTCAAAGATAATTTTGCTATCACAAAACAGATTACTTTTGAAGCGGGTACTGATTTGGAAGCTGCCGTTAAGTCAAGTCATGTGATAATTACTGCAACACCTTCAAGACAGGCAATGATTCTAAAGGATTGGGTACAACCTGGCACACATATCAGTTGTGTCGGTGCAGATATGGAAGGCAAACAAGAAATTGACGAAAAGCTTTTCAAAGGCAATATTGTTGTTGTAGATGATATCCATCAAGCCATCAATGTTGGTGAAACAGAAAAAGCTTATAAAACGGGGATCATAACTGAAAATGACATTTACTCAGAAATGGGAGATATCATATTGGGTCGTAAACCGGGACGTACATCAGATGATGATATTACAATATTTGATACGACGGGAATAGCACTTCAAGATTTGATGACTTCTAAAATAGCATTGGAACTAGCAAAAGAAAAACAACTTGGTATTACTATCGATTTATAGGGGGAGCTCATGAAGATTAAAGATTTTGGTGTGGAAATATGGATGAACTTATATGAAAACAACTGCAAGCATAATTTAGCAGAAAGTTGTGTTGATTCTATGACTGTTGAAGAACTTTTAGAAATGACGGGCAGAACAGATGAAATTATGCATCATATTTTAAAGATGCAAATGAGTTATGGTGATATTGAAGGCTCTCCAAAGTTAATAGAAGGCATCCAATCACTTTACAAACACGTTCAGCCAGAACAAATAACAGTGACGCATGGTGCCATTGGTGCCAATGCCCTTACAATGTTTGCATTGATAGAACCCGGTGACCGTGTCATCTCGGTCTTGCCAACCTATCAACAACACTATTCCATTCCAGAGGCTTATGGTGCAGACGTCAAAATTCTTCAACTGAAACCAGAGAATGACTTTCTTTTGGACTTGGACGAATTAAAGTCATATGTAAACGACAATACCAAATTGATCTGTATCAACAATCCGAACAATCCTACCGGTGCTTTAATGGATGAAGCTTTTTTAAAGAAAATTGTTGAAATTGCTAAAACAGTAGATGCTTATATTATCTGTGATGAAGTTTATAGGGGACTAGACCATGAAGGATCTGGTTTTACAACTTCAATTGTCGACTTATATGACAAAGGGATCAGCTCTGGCAGTATCTCAAAGACTTTTTCTTTAGCAGGTCTTAGGATTGGATGGTTAGCCGGCTCTGAAGAGTTCATTGAACTGGTCAATAGAAGACGAGATTATACAACGATTAGTTGTGGTAGAATCGACGATTACCTTGCAGGCGTAGCACTCGAACACAAAGAGAAGATTATAAAAAGAAACCATAAAATAGTACGAGACAATATTAAGATCTTAGATGCATGGGTAGAAAATGAACCTCTGATAACGTATGTTAAACCAAAATCAGGCACAACAGCATTTCTAAAATACAATATCGATATGCCGTCAGAAGAATTCTGCGTAAAATTACTTGAATCCAAAGGTGTGATGTTGGTACCCGGCAAAGCACTTGATATGGAAGGTTTCTTACGAATCGGATATGCCTTTAGTCCATTGGATTTAAAAGTAGGTCTGAATAAACTTTCTGAATTCTTAAAGGAGGTTTCGTGTTAGATTTAAAACTGATTATAGAAACGAAAAAACTGATTGACCCCTATATTTATGAAACACCTCTGGATCATTCCATCTATCTAAGTACCAGCAACAGAAATATTTACTTTAAAAATGACGGTTTACAACATAGCAAAAGTTTTAAACTTAGAGGTGCTTTTAGCAAACTGCTTCGCCTAACTGAAGCTGAGAAGCAAAATGGGGTTGTGGCCGTTTCTTCAGGCAATCACGGCATTGCAGTAAGTTATGCGTGTCAAGTTTTAAATATTGAAAATGTATTAATCTTCGTACCTAAGAATACACCTCGTTCAAAGACAGAAAAAATTGAATATTATGGAGCGAAACTTATTATTGAAGGAGACACTTACGACGAAGCGCATCGTATTGGTATGAGCTATGTAAATGATCATCAAATGACTTATGTAGACGCTTATGATAAAGATCCTCTTATTTATGCTGGTCAAGGTACTGCTGGATTGGAGATTATGATGAAACATCCCAATATCGATACCATTCTTGTACCTGTTGGTGGTGGTGGATTGATCACTGGTATTGGCACGGCTGCTAAGGCAATCAATCCAAAGATTAGGATTATCGGCATTCAAACAGAAGCCTGCCCTGCTATGAAAGCATCTATGGAAGAAAAAACATTGTATAAGGAATATCCATCTTCCCCCTCACTCTGTGAAGCATTGATTGGTGGTATTGGTGAACTGGCTTATGAAAAATCACAAGATATAATCGATGATGTTTTACTCGTAAAAGAAGAAACCATCAAAAAAGCTGTAATACATATGATCTCTAAAGAGAAGCTTATCATAGAACCTTCTAGTTGTACGGTCATCGCAGCGCTTATGGATCATCCTGAGTATGATTTTGGAAAAGAAACTGCACTATTTCTTTCTGGGAGTAATATTGATACGGAGTTAATGAAAAGTTTACTTTAAACACAGGAAATATGCCTTTGACACTTTCTGATTTGTAACTCCTACAATAAATTTATATCAATTGTTTCATCAGTTACAGCAATATTAGATCCTTTACAGAAAAAAGAGTGATTTCAGCTGAAATCACTCTTTTTATTATTTACCACAACACTTTTTATATTTCTTACCACTACCACATGGGCAAGGTTGATTTCGACCAATCTTAACATGTCCAACTTGCATTTGACTCATTTCACTTGGAGTAAACCCATGGTTTATCCAAAGTCTGGTATGATTAGACAACTGAGTATACAGTTTCATAAATTTATCAAACTCTTTTTGAGAATTCATTTCCACATGATGATACTCCAATAACATAAATAATTCATCCATATTGCCATCTTGTATACAAGTCTGAATATCAAAAAATATTTCTTCCGCTTCTTCTGCCTCACAACCCAATTTATCAATCAAAAATGTTTGCATTTTTAGTTCATGAGTATTATTTTCACAGAAAAATTCCTCATCATAATTCAGAAACTCATTAAGAGGTGGTTTGAAGTATGGCTTATCATTTAGCAATATTTCCTGTTTGGTTTTATCATCTTCTAGAATTTCGTGTACTAAATACGCACCTTCAAAATTAATGTCTTTATCAAGTCTCAGTAATTCGGCAATCAAACTGTAATCTTTTAAAATAACATCTTTTTCATCCTCGAAATAGTCTGCTAAAAACATGACAGCTTTATCAACTTCTATGATGCCATATAAGTTGATACAAGCAACGAAAAATCTTTTTACGAGCCAATAAAAGCTACTAAACTCCTTCAATTGATTCTGATTAATTTGACTGTATTTTTTTCTTGTTTCCGATGGCATAACATACTTATAATGACCCTCATGAAAAAACTCAACCACCAAAGCTTTTTCACATGCGTTCTCTGCTTTATCTACTAGTCTCTCATCACTTACAAGTACTTTCACTTGTGCTAATTCATTCAAAAAGTCTTGTTCTTCCATTGAAAATGTCCCTATAATCATTTCGAGATCAACACTAATGATACCAGAGTATATTGCGTTAATAAGGTTCTCCTTTGACGTCGAATGTGGCGTTTTATGAAAAACGCTACCGATATCAATTAATTGTTTAAATGAGTATTTTTTTAAACAAGCCTTTAAAGCGTAACTGGGCTTATCCTCTATCAGCAAATCAATAGCCATCTCGTTTGGAGAAAAGAGCTCAGTCTCATCAAAAAAATCATCATTATCAGCCATCTCAAATAGTCTTTCAAAAAAAACTTGCTTAAATTCCTTCATTTCTTCTAGTACGGCTATTTCATAATCAATACAACTTTCTTTAATGATTAATTGTAACGAGTCTTCAGCCCAAGATGGATTTAGTAATATTTTTTGTGGAACACCATACTGTTCAAAAGCTGAAAGGACAACCATTTTCAAGTTTTCATCATTTTCTATAGGTAATGAATTCAAACATTGACCACCTTCTTGATCAATTATGGTAATTAATCTACCGAATTCATCCCACTCCTCAATTGAAGGTAAAAAGAATTGTTCCATTTCCCATACTTGATCTGTTTTTCTCATTTTTTTTATTCGCTTTATTTCTAATTCATTTAAACTTGAATCCTTATCATGATTCGAAGCTTTTAAATAAATATCATTTATATTTTCTGTTTTAACACTCAATTGGTTGTCATGATTACTGATTGATATTATTTTATCTTCACCGTTTAATTGCTTTGCAAAATCAGGTTCTTTTTTTATAAATAATGTAAGTAGCTCAATCAAGTGATTTATCAACTCATATTCAACTGAGATATCAATCTCATTACCATACTCTGAATACATAACAAACTCTTCATAATCAGCATAATGACATGTATATCCTTCGAATTCGGCTTCAAATTCATGTGGAGAAACATATATTCCTGATATTGCTTTCATAAAGCAATTTAAACCTTTCGAACCTTTGAAAAATGAAATATCTAATACATTTTCAATTTGATTTTTCATCATCACATAATAAGAGTCATTGTTATAAGTCAACTTCACAACAGGATCTAATACAAATTCTGTCGTTGATAACAAAGAAATTAACTCATCAAAAATTTCACTAGAGAGCCCCGAAACATCATCATACCCAAACCCTTCATCATAGTCATTATACACATTACATGCCTTGATCCACTTACTCTTGTCTTTTTTGATATCATATAACATTTTCTGATAATCATCAGATTCGATTTCACTGTTATTTAACATAAACTTATAAAATTTCTTCAAAGATGTAATATTTTCTTTAATTGTTGTTTCTGTAGACCACATTGCTTTTTTTATAAACCACGATCCTAAAAACTCTCCTATGAAGTCAATGCCCATATTGGCTGGTGTATTCTCAGATATGTCTAAGTAATCATTCAAAAAAAATTCGATATGATTCATATGTTTTGATATCACTTTCTCAGATAGTTTACTCTCTTCAAGTGACTCAAAGAATTGATTCAATAACCTTTCATTCTCCAGTAAATTGTTATTCATAAATACCCCCTATTAATATAATACCAAAATTCTCTATTAATATAAATGCAAATAAAAGAAAGACCTCTAAGGTCATTCCTTTATTCGTTGGGTTGTAAATATAAATGATCCAAGGTATTGCCAGTAATATGGATATCATTTACATAGTATTCTACTGAACTCGTACCTTTTATCAACGTTATTTTTATATAATAAGGACTTAAAAGCACTTCGTTTTCAAAAGTTTTTGTACTTGGAGCCAAAGGTAAAATATAATGCCTATGCCAATTGTCCTTATCTGAACTTGTCATCATTAAGGGAAAACTCTCTTCAAAACCAACCAGTTCTTCATATAAATACAGATTGCTTTGATGGTCTCTATAAGCCATTGCTTTTAAAGCATCACTCATATCAATTTCTATGCGATCTGGTTTTCCAATCGTTTCAACTCGAATTTCAATTTCTTCCAATGACAAAAATCTATGAGCTTCATCCGTTAACTGTTCTCCAAAAATATTCAAACCACCATCCCAATACTGCCATGCACCGGTTATGACGATGGATTCAGCTCTTAAAGAAACCTTCTCAGTCTGATCTGTCTGAGTTTCGGTCTTATGGGGCGTCGAATGTACAGAAGCTTCATAGTAGACATCATAAAATCCGTCAGGAACAAGATCACTTGATGAATAGATATACTCCCATGAGCTTTCATCCACTCTATTCATTGTGACGGATTCTGCATAAGAAGTATTATGATATAAAGTCATATCCACCGAATCAACATAACGACTCGTGGTACAGCTGAACCTATTGTCACCAGGTAATATCATCTCAGGCGTTGAAGAGTTCAATTCTATTGGTGTCAAGACCTCTATATCAAACAGTTTACTCACGTAATTGCTGGAATTACTTTTATCCTCTACTTTCAATTCGATGGTATAAGGACCGTCACTTAATGTCTTTGGCACTTCAAAGTCATATGCATCCCAGATTCTATCGCCATTAAGATCATCAAATTGTGTATTAATTTCTTTAAACGGTTGAACGATCACACCATTTTTAAACCACCCATAACTCAGTTCTACATCATAGGGAAACCTTGTTTTAACATCATATAATGTTAAGAATTCCGTAGCAGGTATAGCATTAAGACTAAAATCATCGTCAGTTGTCTTAAGTGACGCTGATAACAATTGAGGTGGCGGTATCTCAGATAAAGTAAAAAGGGTTGTTTTAGGATCACTCCACGCACCTTCCATATCCTTGACGGAATATCTGAATTCATAAGTACCTTTTGCCAAACTACTTGGAATCGCATAAATCCAAGAGGAAGCACCTTGTAATTTATACATTGCTTTAAAATCTCTAATACCTCTTTGAGCATCAGAAAACTGATGGTCTAAGTCGTAACTTCTATCGACGAAAGTTACTTCATACATAGAATCCTTAGTATCGTATGTCCAATCCAACACATAATCCGCCATTGGTTTTCTATGTACCAACACCGACACGTCAGAGACATTCGAATCTTTATCAAAGTTGAGTTGTCCTGTTGAATCCTTTAAAAGTGCAAATATTTTAAACAAACCTACTTTGTTAAAAGCCGTTGCCTGATAACTGGAAAAACCTGATGAATCGGCTAGATATGAAGCTCTTGCATATGTTTCCATACCTGTAGAATTATCATATACCTCTTCTTGAACATATTGATAGCCATAGTTGGTTAAAGGATCACCTTCTGTATCAAACATGATTTGATTCAAAGTAAAAGAATCGTTTACTTGTATAAGGTATTTTGAACTGAATGGATATCTTGCTCCAATGACATCTATAGCTTTTTTAATTAACTCATCCATATCCGAACCATCATTTTCTATAAATAGTATTTCATCACCTACGCTGTCTCTAAGCGCTTCGTTACCTATAAGAATCACTTCAAAGTCAGCTTTGAGTTTCATTTCATTAAAGTCATTTAAGTTAAAAGAAGCATCTGAAACATAGATGACATACTTATCTGAAGTTTCTCTAAATGGATTGGTGTAGGGCTGTTTTATAGCCTTTGTTGCCGTACCTCTATAATAGCCTGTATACCTATTGACTGTATAATAATGTCTTACAGTAGTTGTTTTAGTCGTACATGATTCTTTCTGTGTGTAGTCTTTATCACAACAGCCGCCTTCACAGTTGTTACCCATTGCAAAACGACAACTGCTCATACAACCACTATCACAGTTAACATATCCGTTAAAAACATTTGTGGTCGAACATGACTCGTATGATTCAGATGTCGTATAGTAGTCTTCATAAGAGTTATTAGTTACGTTGTATCTTGCAAGCGTTCCTGTAAATCCTGAGGAGCTGTAAGCTCTTGCACTTGGTGGATAAGAACCACCATAATAATAAGATGTGTCTATGGCCTGAGATTGAATATATGTCTTTAAGTCTCTGTATTCAGCTTTGACATCCAGTCCATACAATCTTAAGTCATTGTTATAATCAATACGCCCTTCACGTAGTTTTTTGATATCAAGATCATTTAAATTTTCATCAGACATGATGTACATATCTACCTTTTGAAAGTTTTCAGGAATATCCAGATCAATCTCAACCAGAGGTCTTAGATTATCGACATAGAAGACTCTTTCAACCATTTTCTTTTTTGTATCAGCATCAGTAATAAACGCCTCGATGGTTTCTTCTCCAAAGGATTCTTCAAGGCTATTTACTATCTTGTAAAAACCCAATTGAGTTGGTGTAAATGGCAGTGTTTTATCCGTTGTTTCAAATACTAGTTTTTCAGCTTCGCCATCTTCATCTTCATCAAAGTAAATTTTAAAATTATTGGAAGTAATGCTGTCTCCATCTAAACTATCTGCTGAGTAGGTAATGTCTAAAGTTTCATTTCTTGTTAAAACATTATTCCAAATGTTAAAATATACATTGGGTTCAAAGTCAGGCACAATGCCTATATGATAATCTGTTGAAGAGGTCCGTCCGCTACCATTGGTTGCTGTAATTGTTGCTTTATAAAACCCGGATTCTTTGAATAACATATCAACGTGATTATCATTTACAGGTTTCATTTTCCAATTTTCCATGGAACCATCAACAGCGCTATACGAAATCGAATACACATTTGGATATTTTCCAGTTACAAACGGATCTTCTACATCCAAAGAACGATTGTATAGACTCACTTTTCTATTTTCTTTCATTGAACCTTCTGCAATCAGTTTTGTTCTCGGAAGTGATGAATGTACATTAAAAGCATCTTTATAAATGCTTTCTATTCCGTCTTCGGAAACTACTTTTATTTCTATAATTGCTAAATAATTACTATTTGTAGGTCCAAAAAAATAGTTCCCACTAAAGAACCTATCCCACTCTACATCTTTACCATCAATCTTGAGACTCTTCGACTTAACATTCAAACCACCATAATTGGTATTATCCCTTGCTTCTATTTCATCAATGTCTATGACATGATGAGGTATATCTAACTCCAATTCAATGGCTTTTTTTACTTCTCTTCTAAATGAAAAATGATCGATATAATCATCTTCTGCATGTGC
Organism: Clostridiales bacterium; assembly: GCA_016342415.1. Taxonomy (GTDB): domain Bacteria; phylum Bacillota; class Clostridia; order Peptostreptococcales; family Acidaminobacteraceae; genus JABXKX01. The sequence continues at coordinate 18,295 of JAEIOD010000023.1, read as the reverse complement.
ATTTGATACAACTTGAAGCACTTCATAAGCAGAATACTCATCATCTACTATAAGCCACTCATACAAATCGTGTGTAAACGCACTTGGATTACCTGCATAAGTAAAAGTTTCTTTTCTATTGGATGAAAGATTAGCAACTGTAATCTCATACTTATCAATTTCACCAATGGAGTAATCAGTATACTCAATCATAGATTCCGTAAACGGCAATGTCTTTGAGGGGTCTGACGGATCAGGCATAAGTTGAATATCTTTTACATCAAACAAAGATTTTAAACCCCCACCGATACTATCACCATCCACAGCAGTTACTTCAGTATTGATTGCTGTTCCACCTGGTGTATAAAACTCTGTATAAGACATACCCTTGGCAGTGATAATACCTTCTGTTATATCACCTTCATCAACAGTCATTTCAAAAGTATGTTCCAAAGCACTATGACCATCAACTGAAGTATTGGGTCTTGAAGCGTAATTAAGCGTTTTAGAGCCAATGGAAAGCGATAAGTTAATGCCTTTTATCTCATCCTCATGATAATAAATAACTTTGTCTGCATCGGTCAAAATGCCAGCATCTTGATACGATCCAACTACCTTGACTTTAATAACGGATTGACCACTTTGATTGACTTGATAACTACCTTTTTCTAAAATCTCAACTGTAATGTCCTGGCCTTTAAATTCTTTTCCATTGGCTTTTTCAGTTGAGAACATTTGATACCATAAACGACCTGCATTTTCTTGCATCATCTTGCCTTCGCCGTTAAACAGTGTACTATTAAGTGTATTGACGTTCATATGATCTGCAACAGCATACCCTTGATTCTCATGGTCTTTAGGTGCTGAATCATTGGTTGAGTTCTTTAGAACATCATTGACCATATCGTCTATTCTTATTCTTACTTCATCATATAAAGGAGATTTATCATTTGTAGCATCTTTTGTTAACTTGCTTGGTGTTTCATCTATAAGAGTCCAAAACTTATAAATCCATTCTTTTTCAGAGACAGTCCGTCCAGAATCTGAATCTCTTGGAAAATCATTCGAATAGTACAAACCACCAGTTCCTGTATAACCATGGCTTCGATACTCACCACGATAAGAACCGTTTGAATAATAACCCTTATCTACAATTTTAAAATCGTTTTTTCCTTCCAGTTTAAGTACATCCTCATACGTCCCATAAACTAAAATAGATTTTTCTTTATGCAGTTCCACATTTAAGAGCAGCTCAAATCCCTTGATTGTTTGACTCGAAGAAATACTGTTACTTAATTCATCATTGATGTATTTCTTAACTTGTAATTCACTATAATCCGTATGGTCGTATTGTGTCGTATCTGCAAAAGTTTCAATTGAATAAAAAGGCATATAGGTGAGTATCACTGCAAAAACAAGTAGCCATGAAAGTATTTTCTTCATTTAAGTTCTCCTATATATGTCTTATAACCTTCGTACATGTTATACACCTCATAACCATGTTTTGATAAAATACCTGATGCATAAGCCGATCTAGAACCAACACCACAATACACTAAAAGTGTTTTTGAAAGATCGACTTGATCCAGCTGTGTTTCAATCAAATCATGAGGTATATTAACTGCACCTTCTATGTGACTTTCTTTAAACTCATCAGGCGTTCTGACGTCTATAATCAAAAGATTAGCATTGGATTCAATCATTTTTTTCGAATCTGTACTGCAAATATTTTTATAAGTGATACCACCACTTGAGGAGTCGCCTCATTCATTTGAGTTTTTATCAGTTATATCATGAAATGTCACGGTACCAATGGAACCATCCGATAAGATACTGGCATACTGCACCATCACTTTACCATCTTCTACAATGACCGGCAAAGCATCAGTCTTACGAGTAGCGTACAGACCAACACCTGTTGTACTGGCAACAATTCTAACTGTCCTTCCAAAGGATTCTGTTTGATAGTCTATCCCTACATTTTCTTCAACGATCGTATTGGCATACTCAAAGTACTTGTTCCAAATCCGGTCTGAGTCTTCAGCAAATAGATAATTAAAAACAGCTTTCATGGTTTCTTCATGTTCCAACTCGTTTTTGTCTCTCCACCCAGTGATTTCAATCCAATCTGTATATTCTTGGGGTGGTAGGATTTTTCTAACTTCTATATTCCATCTTTTATAACTAGTATGACTCGTTACAGGTGCATAATCAAAATCCTCCATATTAGAATATAAGCCGAGAAGGTGAGTTGATTGAGATGATAGTCCTCCAATCCAAGCAAAACCATTTTCTACATCAGCATTTTCAACTGTATCAACAATGGTCATGATGTTGTATATATCTTGGTGTTCTGGTGAGTAATGAACTTTGAAATTATTAGCTCTTACACTGGTGGTATGGTATTCAAAAGATGATAGTTCTAGTTCTATGGATTTTCTCTTTTCTGGTAAGGCAAGTCTTGAGATAAATACCGCTGCTTCTGCTCTGGTCAGTTGATTTTTAGGCTTAAACGATTTGTCTGCATACCCTTCGACGATGCCTGATGAAAAGACACCGACAACGCCTTGGAGGTACATGCTATTAATTTCTTCAAGATCAACAATGGTGCTTCTAATTTCCTGGTCTACATCTGAGTTAAACACCTCATTGCTTTTGAGATATGCATTGTAAATGACTCTTGCGGTTTCTTCTCTTGTAATATAACCCTCAGGATCACTAAACATTAAATCACTTGATTGATTGCTGATGATGTTGATTTCTATTGCTTTATCAATAATGTTTTGTCCCCAGTAATCATTTGCTATAGGAATATCATAACCCAAGCTTTTCATTGTAAATGATAACAACTCAATTCTTTTGAGTTGGTTATCGGGTTTGAATGTACCGTCAGGGTAACCTGAGGTGATGTTTAAATCTTTGATGATGTTTACCCAATCTGAGTACCACTTTGTGTCATCTATATCCTCGAATGTCGGTTTTTCAGCATATACTACTGTGTTCAATAAAATAACTACCATTAATAAACTGATAAACTGCTTCATACAAACTCCTTTTTCAAATATTTTCCATTTTGTGTCATTATATATCATATGTCTTTATTTGTAAATAGTGTGTATATTATCTATATTGCTTCATGCATTGCTGTTATAGTCCTATATGTATTTAATTTCTATGACATTATGAATAGTTCATAGAAATACTTGCCACTTAATGGTATGCTTAAATACAGAGAATATCTTCAGTTTGAAGAGTCAATAACAACATTTTTGTATAAGGAACAGGAGATTATCATGAAAATTGTTATAGCAATATTAATCGTACTTTTAGCATTTTTAGGATTTCAAGTTTATGGCATTATTGTTGATGAAATTGATGAAGCACAGGTCAGTTCCATACAAATCATTGATGATGAAAAGGTGACAACAATATCTGTGGATAATATCTCAGATATCAAAAGTTATTCACATAGAGTATCCACTTATGAACACACTTCATCAGACCTTGTAACTGCTTCTAGCAATCATCTGGCTGATTTGAATGTTTCTTCTTATATAACCATTTTTTATTATAATGAAGATAAACTTATAGGGGAGGAGTTTGATATAGAGTCTGAGTTGATTGAACTCAATACGTTTTATAAGGAATGTTTGATCGTACTTTCAAATGAGAAAACTCTGACAACTAATTTAAAAGAAAAGGAACTCACATTTTATAACGTTGAATCTTATCATCTGATACACATTGAACCTAAGCAAACAGGTTTATATGAACTATCATTTGAGGAGACTAAAATAACTTTTGAAAATCTAGAAAAGAAATAATTTAGGAGACTTCATGTATTTACTTATTATCATTCCAGTGATTCTTGCACTTTTTATAAGATATTACATCACTCATCGATCTGTTGATGCGACCTATTATCTTAATAAATCAAAAAAACTATTAAAAAAAGGAAAGGTTTCAGATGCTATTCATGCATTGGAATCATCCGTTTCACTTGATTCCCTTCAATATGAAGCCTATAAACTGTTAGCAGATACATATTATCAAATCAAATCATTTGAAAAAGCACTTATAAATTACAATCATGCTCTATCAGTTACAGAAGAGCCTATTGCTTATTTCAATCGAGGTATTACCTATGTTTCTTTAGGAGAACTTGAAAAAGCGATAGACGATGTAACTCATGTTTTACAAATATATGACGGTAACAAGGATTTCATTTACAAGGAACTTGGTTATCTCTATCAGATGATAGGTGATCAACTACAGAGTAAGACTTATTATGATATGATTATGAAAACACCAGCGTAGCTGGTTTTTTTGTACAAAAATACCCCTTTCGGGGTATCTTATATAACTTTCTTGTGTTGCCATTTACCTTGTTTATAATAATACATAATGATCATAAACTCTACAAAATCACCGACTAGATAGGAAACCCATAACCACATGATATCGAGTTTTAAAACATATATAGCAATAAATGCGAACGGAATGGCACCACCCCATCTTCCAAAGAAACTTGAGATGAAAAATGGTATGTTGTAACCCGAGCCAGAAAAGACAGTTGAATAACCAAATAAAATGGCCAGTAAAAACATCCCTAAAACAAATATCTTAAGCATTGGTGCACCAATTGCAATTACTTCTTGTTCTGTTGTAAAGAGTCGCATGATCTGTTCATCGAAAAAGAAAGTTACAAGACTCACAACAGATATAAGAGCAACACCGAGTTGGGCTGCAGATTTTGCTGTTTCTTTGGCTCTATCAATTTGATTTACACCAATATTTTGGCCAACAATTGCACCGCCACCCATCATCAATCCTACTAACGGCATAAAGAGTAAACCCATAAACCTCATACCGATGCCTGATGCGGCTATCGCCACCGATCCATAATGTCCGATGAATTTCATAACAACAAAATTACTTAAATTCCTATTCAATGCTTCTGCACCATTGGGTAGTCCGATGGTTATCAATTTATAATCTATTTCCTTATCCAATTTAAATATGCCTTTAAGAGAAATTTTTACATAACTCTTACCAGCCAACAAGTAATAAAATCCTATGCCAAATGCAATGGTAATTGAAATAACCGTCGCAAGTGCCGCGCCAAATACGCCAAGTCCAAATCCGTTTAAAGTGATATCTATAAATCCAAACTTAATTGGAAGTGTATCAAAAATGAAGATTGGATCTAGAACCACATTTAAAATGGAACTGATCAACATCAAATAAAACGGCTTCTTGGAATCACCAATACTTCTTAGGGCTGTATTAACTGTAAAAGAAGAAAACATAATCGGAATAAAGAAAATTCTAATATAACCATAACTGATTACAGATTCTATAACCCTTGGATTGCTATCAAAAAATGCAGCCAACGGCCTTAAAGTAAAGAGGAGAATAATACCTGCTATTATTGCAACCAATCCTTTAAATGCAATGGTCTGTTCTATTATTTTGCTGGTTTGTTTTTTATTGCCTTCACCGTAACTTTGAGCTATTAAAGAAACCGAACTGGAACCAATAATCTCATTGAGTACTTCTACTAGCCAAAAAATCGTCGCAAATATAGTCACTCCAGCTAATGCTTCTACAGATAACCGTCCAATCCACATCATATCCACAACATCATAGAGCGTTTGAGCAAGAAAACCCGCCATCGTTGGTAATGACATATATAATAAATTCTTTTTGACACTACCTTTTGTTAAATCCCTCGTTTTCATAAAATACCTCGTTTCACTCTATTTTATCAATTGTTAGACGAAAAAAAAAGATAAGCATAGATTTAAACTATTCTTACCTTCATACCCTTTTTTAAAAATGTACACCATTTTCATAATAATGCCCTTTTCTCAAATCACTAAAGTAGATAATTACATCGTCATAATCAAATGGTTTTATATATTGGGTGATGACGTTGGCTGTTTCTTTCATCACTTGTTCACCTCTATTAAACCAAAGTACTTCTACGAATGGATATCTGTTTTTATCTATTTCGCCATCAAAGATATACGTTGATGGTATGTATTCAATTGTAAAATGATCTCTAGGTACATTAACTATTCTTACGAGCTCATCTAATAATTCTGTTGAAATCTTAACAAGTTCGATTTCTTTCATTCCTCTTACTCTTAAATGTGGCATAAATCCCTCCAGTCTTAACTTACTTTAACCTAAAAGAAAAGCTTAGACAAGAGTCAAAGCCATAAATTATATTAAGTTTCTGTCAACCATTCAATTAATGGCTTAAGTTTTCATTAAATCCATCTGTTATTATTAACACAACCTACTAAATTAGTGGTTTCCACTACATTATATTTAAAAGAATAATATCTAGTTTTTCATTAGAATCCAGTGTATTGTTTTACTGAATGGAGCATGGTAATTTTGATTACTCTACAACATTTAAATAGGTATTAACCATGGACATCCAACAAGTAATTTTTAAGTTTTCGGCTACGGTTGGTGTGAAAATAAGTTCATAGGTTTCTCCTTCAGATAAATCCGTGTTCACATCGTATTTAGGTACCATTATATTGGCTGTACAGCCAGATACCTTTTCCACATGAATCAGAAGCTTAACCGGCAGATCCTTCTTTACTTTCACGTCTTCAGTTGTATAATATGGATCAACAAATAAGTTTACAATCTGATAGCCATCTTCAATCATTGCAAAGGGTTGTTCATCTGTTTTAGCAACAACTGTACCGACACCTAAACTACTAAAGCCCTGTTGAAAAATCATAATGCTCATCATAATGACAACAATAGCAGATATTCGAGTGATGTGCTTCTGATGTGATTTCTTTATCAATAAACCTAAGTTACTGAATAAATATAACAACGGCATTGTACCCATTCCAAATAAAAGCATTACCAAAAAACCATTCAATGCAGATGCTGTTGTTATTGCTAGAAGTTGCATTGTCTGAAGCGGACCACAAGGCATGAATCCATTCATCAAACCTACAACTAAAGGACCTCGTCCTCTAAATGACTTGGGTGGTTTAAAACCCAACTGCTTTATCCTAAACTTGATTATCCCAAGATTATTCAATCCCAAAAGCAACATGACTGTTCCAATAAGAAAGAACATTAATGATTTTATATCCTCTGATATCGAAAGCGTCTGACCAATAAGTCCTAATAAAGCACCAATCATACTGTATGTAAATATGCGTCCTAGATTGTATTGCAATGTATTCATCAAATTCTTTTTAGGTGTTATGAAATCTGTTTGACTAAGTGCAATACCACCGCACATACCAACACAATGCAATGAGGTTACCAAACCAAATAACAAGACACTTACCATCGGTACCGTGCCTTCAAATGTAATGACATCAAATTGATTGTAAACAACTCTTGAGACAGATAAGAACATAATAATAAAAAGAGCATATAAACCATAAGTCTTCCATTTTTTTTCTTTGTATATACTTGCAAAATATTCGGATTCTTCTAATCGGTTCTGGATTTGTTTTGTTTGATCATCCTTATATTCATAAGACAATAGACCCGTTTTATAACTTATTGTTAAATTTTCTAATTTCAGTTCCGAGATTAACTCTTTCATTCGTTGTTCACAGTGTGTACATGACATACCTTTAACCAATAATTTATATTTCATAATGCCCCCTGTTATAAGTATACCTAATTAATATACTTTTAACAATAAAAGTTTCTCCAGCACTTTTAGTTCTGAACTCTTACAAGAAAGTTATATCAGTAGTTCCATCACTTGCAACAGACAGTTCTCCTTATACAATAAAAGCGAGCTAAGCTCGCTTCATCATTTAGATTGAGTACCTCTAAGCACTTATATTAAATTTCTATCTACCATTTGATTTACAACAAATGATGCCACATGTTCTGCATATGTTTTTGGTCCGAAACCAGCATCATACCCCAGCTCTTTGGCAAGTTCATGACTGATTCTCGGTCCACCACAGATTACGACTAACTTTTCTCTAAGACCTTCAGCTTCTAGAAGTTCTACAAGGTTTGTCAAGTTCATGATGTGAACATCTTTTTGAGTAACAATTTGAGAAACTACAATGGCATCAGCATTCAATTCAATCGCTTTTGCTATCAATTCCTCATTAGGTACTTGAGAGCCTAAATTAATCGCCTCAACGCCTTTGTATCTCTCCAAACCATAGTGGCCATCAAAGCCTTTCATATTCATTATAGCGTCAATGCCTACTGTATGAGCGTCTGTTCCTGAACAGGCTCCAACAATCACAACATCTCTTTTGATATGTTCTTTAATAAAGTCTTCAACACCATACTTATCCATGATATCAATATCTACTTTAGGTACTTCTATTGTTGAATAATCCACTGTATGTTGGCATTTTCCATAAGCGGTAAAGAATGTGTAACCTACACCCAAATCTTCAGAGAAAACAATTGCAGGTTCATCAATACCCATTTTAGTAAGTAGTTGTTTCGCTGCTTCATCTGCTTCATCTCCAGCAGGGATTGGTAGTGTAAATGAAAACTGCATTCTACCATCATTTAATGTATCACCATAAGGTTTTACTTTAGTTAAATCGATTTGGTTTGACATTACTGACCTCCTAACATTAATTCAATAAATGGATTAAAGTACTGATCATCTTTCTTAACAACCCCATCCAAACCTTTACCAGATGTCATTGTACGCTTAACTTCAGCAAATTTACCTTGTGCAATACTGTTTGTTAAACCTTCTTCTTTGATGTCATTCAACATTTTTACAGATTCAGCTAAAACAGTTTGAGCTCTTTTTTGTATCATACCATCTTTTTTAAACTCAATCTCTTCACCCATATCTTTCATGTTATTAAATACATACTTTGCATTTTCAATAGAAAGCGCTCTGTCTTGCAAGAATGGTGTATGAATAGCCTCCGTTAACATACCAAGAAGCTGCAAGCCTTGGTTGGTCATTATTGACACAGCATTAAACAACGTATCTTGAACATGACCTTTAAAGATATTGCCTGTCTTGTACTTTGTTGGTGGCATATATTTAAGTGGTGCATTCGGGAATATGTCTCTCGCCATTTGGGCTTGAGAAAGTTCCATTAAAAATCCGTTTTCAATATTTGGATTCATTTCAAAACAGTGACCAAGTCCCATTTGCTCTTCAGGAAGTCCTGCATTTAAGGCAAATTGCTCGTTGATAAATTGTGAAGTCAAAACTGTATGAGCTTCTTCTACAGCATCAGCAGTTGTTAAGTAGTTGTCTTCACCTGTATTGATGATAACACCAGCAAATCCATTGATGATTCTTGAGAAATACTGATCCACAAGCGTTCTTTGCATATTGATGTCTCTAAATAAAATACCATATAGTGCATCATTTAACATAACATCGAGTCTCTCAAAAGCACCCATTGCTGCTATTTCCGGCATACAAAGACCTGAACAATAGTTACACAGTCTGATGTATCTACCAACCTCTTCTCCAACTTCATCCAAAGCTTTTCTCATAATTCTGAAGTTTTCCTGAGTAGCATATGTACCACCGAAACCTTCAGTTGTCGGTCCGAAAGGCACATAATCAAGCAGAGATTGTCCTGTTGTTCTAATAACAGCTATAATATCAGCACCTTGCTTTGCAGCTGCTTGAGCTTGCAGTACATCTTCATAAATATTACCTGTTGCAACAATAAGATATAAATAAGGTTTTGGTCCTTCACCAATTGTTTCTAAAAAATTATCTCTGTCTTTTCTGTTTTGTGCAATAAAATCAACTGTTTCCTGTGCTTTTTTAGTCACAACAGCTTTAATCGATTCCAGATCAGATTGAGGAATGGTCATTAAATCCAAATCGCCTCTTGAAACCGCTTCAGCAATTTCTTGTGGCGTTTGATTTGTATGAATCATCGCATTACCCATCCAGTAAGCCAAACCAAGTGACAAGCCCCCAGCTTCTTTAACTTTATCTACGATTACATTTGGAAGTGGTCTGTCAATATCATCTATACCATCTACCCCAAGTAATCTTAAAACTGTTCTTTCAACAGAAACGGTTGTATGCAAGTCAATCATGCCCTGAATATCATCTGCTATTACTTTTGCAGATTGTCTTGCTTCAGCTACTAAATTAAAGTCTAAGTTTAATTTATTCATTTTTCCTCCCTATTTTCTAAGATACGTCTTGCATCTTCTAATATTTTTTCATCAACACCCATCATTTTAGAGATGGCTATGGCATCTTTAGGTACTTCTTCAGGTCCTTCAATGACCTTTAATCGGTAGTCCATTAAGTCATGTATGACTTCTAATGTATTGTTATCAATGTTAATCTTCAGATCTTCAAAATCAACATGGGATAAACCTCTTACTTGTAAGTGAAGAACGTCTTCTTCATCTGCTAATCCATCAAAGTGTGTGGTGATAACAGATATTGATGGTTTTTTCTTTAAATAGTTGATAATGGCTTTACTGATAGCATATCCTTCTTTTGGATTTGTACCTCTTGCCAACTCGTCTATCAAGATTAAACCTCTTTGATCTGCTTTTCTCAATACATCGGATACATTCACCATTTCAGCACCAAAAGTACTTAATCCCTTATCAATGGATTGTGCATCTTGTGATGATAAAAATATAAAACTCTGCAATTCAAATTCAAAATACTGACACGGTACAAATAAACCGTATTGCGCCATCATTTGCATTTGACCTATCATTCTTAAGCATATCGTCTTACCGCCCATATTGGCTCCGGTTATGCACGACACCCCCTGTGATAAGTTTATTGATATGGGCATAAACTCTAAGTTTTCCCCGTTTAAATGTTCTTGTACTTTTAAATGTATACCTTCTTTTATAACCAAACCTCGCCCTATTACAGGCTTGGTCATTTTAAAAGCGATTGCAAAATATGCTTTTGCCATCATTAAATCCAATGAGGCAATTTGATCGATATCATATCTGATATCTTCTAAATGATCATTGAGTTTATGCGTGAGCATCGATCGAATCTCATACTCCTCATCTACTTCTTCTGATCTTAATCTATCCATCTCTTTTTGATACGATAGAACTTCTTCTGATATTTTAATTTTAAAACTTCTATGCATCATCGTATCTGATACATAAACAAAATCCACATGATTTTCCAGCTTTTTAATGAGCGTTTCATCATGTTTTTTTATCATCACTTCATCATTGGGTCTAATTTTAATATCAAACAACTCTGAAAGTAATGTCCGTTTTTCTTTTTTCTTTGTTTGAATCAAAGATTCTAAGGTACGAATCCTTTCTCTTATCAATCTCAGCTGATCAGAATAACCATCATAAATATAAAAACTGTTAATCCCGATTTCCTCCGGATCCAACAAGTTTTCTATCAGATTTAAAGACCTTAAATGTATGTGGTCTATATCGATATTTTTAGTTTCAATATGTTCTATCAACTGCTTGACATGCAGTACGAAGTATTTCACTTCAAACAACTCTGTTACACTGAGTGTTTCCAATCCATAGATACGTTCCAGAGTCAATTCAATGGTCTTAAAATGACTTAGAATTTCCCTGATTTTTTTATAGGTAACAGGATGTGATTCAATCTGACTTTTCAGTAAATCCAGTTGATCAAAATGCGATGTTAAAGCAGATGAATCATCTGCTTTAAACACCTTTAAATTTTGTTTTAATTTCTGCCCAAAAGGCGTTTGTACCTTAATCTTATTAAAAATATAATCCACATCTAATTGATGTCTGGTTTCTTGTAAAAAAAAGATAAAAACACCTCCTATGCCATCACATTGATAACAGGCAACTCTTTGAGATAAAACTGAAGCTGTTTTTGATAAACATCCGGTTCAAAATAGTATCCCTCAGGCGAAGCAGGGTTTATCGTCACAGCTATTAATTTAATCTCATCTATCACGCGAATACTCACGCCAATTTTCTCAAAATATATCCAGTCTTTATAATCAATAAATATCCTCGTAGCATCTCTTACAATAAATGTTGTATGTTTAAAATGACGACTGGTTTTAACAATATCAAGTATTGTTTTTGAAACCAATGATCCTGGTATGATAACATATCTTGTGTCCTCATTCAGTGCTACTGCTATCTTTTGTCCTGCATTTAATGCTGTTTTTAAATTCAACGAAGTAACCGTATGCTCATTTTCAGCGTCTACTCCTATGATGGCAATTTCCTTCTCTCTTATAGCTTCATCAGCTATAGCCCTTATAGAAAGGTTTTCAATTGCCTTCAACTGAAACAGTGTTACTTGATACACTGTTTTTTCAATCGCCTTTTGCATATCTCTCGACAGAACAGCGCCAGTCGAGAGAATGGTTGCATCTGTGATAGATGGTGAAGCCGTAGTTTTCCGATCGATGGCTCCATCCACTATAATAAGATCAACACCATAAGCTTTCATCTTTAGATTCGTCAACATGATCTCATGATTAGAACAAGGTCCAGCTATCTGAATATAACCTGGAATGATGACCCGTCCTATAACGATTTTCCCCATAGAAGTATGGAAATCTGTTATCTCTAATACTTCTAATCTCGCTTCTGATTTCTGAAATAAAGTTTCCGGCGTTGCTATGATGCTACCTTCGTAGGCATATATCATTGGTTTATCGGTACTGGTTACAATATCCTGCTTTTCGCCGTCACGTCCGATTGAGGTTAAACCTATTTTCTTTCCGTTCTCATAGGCCTCATCTAATAGTGCGTTCAGTGTTACTGTTTTCCCAGCGTTCTTTGCCATACCTACTATGGAGATGGTTTCATATTTATTTGTATATTCTAACATGACCATCTCCTATGAACTACTCGTGATGTGTTCTCTTAGCTCTTTCCAACTCTTTTAGTTCGATTGATACTCTATTACCCTGATGAAGTCCAGCCACACCAAATAACTTATGTGGATGTTCTTTAGTACACTCATCACATTGACACTTATTATGATATGGTTCTGGCTCAGCATAAGTAGTAATAACACCCTCGTAGTTTCTTAATACAACTTTATCAGCTGATTGAGAAATCAAGTATTGTGGCATTACCGGAATCTTACCACCACCACCTGGTGCATCAACCACAAATGTTGGCACTGCATATCCAGATGTATGGCCTCTAAGACCTTCAATTATCTCTATACCTTTTGCAACTGGTGTTCTGAAATGCTCAATACCAGTAGAAAGGTCACATTGATAGATGTAGTATGGTCTAACTCTCATCATAACCAAGTTATGAACCAGTTTTCTCATCACATGTACACAATCGTTTACACCTCTAAGAAGTACAGATTGGTTTCCAAGTGGAATACCTGCATCTGCCATCAGACGACATGCTTCTTTCGCTTCTGGTGTTACTTCTTTAGAATGGTTGAAGTGTGTATTTAACCATACTGGATGGTATTTTTTCAACATGTTTACAAGCTCAGGTGTAATTCTTTGAGGTAATACAACTGGTGTTCTAGAACCTAAACGAATGATTTCTACATGCTCGATTTCACGAAGTTTGGAAATAATATACTCTAAACGATCATCAGAAACCAGTAGACAGTCTCCACCTGAAAGCAATACGTCTCTTACTTGTGGCGTATTTCTGATGTATTCAATAGCCTTATCGATTTGATCCAATGGCTGAACATCATCATGTGCACCGGCAAAACGTCTTCTTGTACAGTGTCTACAATACATAGAACACATGTCAGTGATCAATAAAAGTACTCTATCCGGATAACGGTGTGTTAATCCTGGTACTGGTGAATCACCATCTTCATGAAGTGGATCATCCATATCATTTTCAGATTTATGAGTTTCAGCAATTGTAGGAATTGCTTGCATTCTTACTGGACAATGCGGATCGTTCTCATCCATTAACAGTGCATAATATGGTGTGATACCCATTCTTAAGATCTCTAATGATTTCTTAACACCTTCTTCTTCTTCAGATGTTAAGTTAACAACCTGCTTAAGATCTTCAAGTGTATCAATTCTATTTTGAACTTGCCATTTCCAGTCATCCCACTGTTCTTGTGAGACATCTTTCCAAAGCGATACTTCATTATAATGACGCATAACTTTATCTCCCCCCTGATTCTTTAAGCATATAAATCTGTATATACTTTTCTAATAATTTCTGATTCTCTAATGATTTCAAGTGAAATATTAGCATGATCTCTAGCATAACCATTACCAATAATCATCATTGTATCCATACCAACACCTTCAGCACCAAGTGCTGCTGCTGTAAAGCTAGTTGCCATACTAAAGAAGTAAATAACACCATCAGCTTTAGTTGCTAAGATACAAGACATTTCAGTATCAGGAATATTAACACAGTTGATTGTTACATCACACATTTCACCATTGGTAATTTCTGATACTTTTTCATAGACATCAACTGAATTAGTTGCATCCGCTAAAATGAACGAATTGGCAAAGCCCATATCTTTAGCTCTTTGCATAGATGATTCATTATGTGCTAAACAAATAATGTTAGCATCTGGTCCAGCTTGTTTTCTAGCTTCATATAAACAAAGCATACCAGATTTACCCGCACCACCAACAACTAATACTGTATCTCCTCTTTTAACAAGTTTTCTTGTTTGTGCAGGAGCTCCTGCAACGTCTAAAACAGAAAGTGCCAAGTTTTCAGGAATATCAGTTGGTAATTTAGCGTAGATGCCACTTTCAAATAAGATAGCTTGTCCTTTGATATCTACTTGATCGATGTCTTTTCTAACTTCTATGATTTCTTCAATATTTAATGGTGTTAATGAAAGAGAAACTAAAGTAGCGATTTTATCTCCAACTTTTAAATCTGTCTTACCTTCTAAAGCATCACCAATTTCTTTAACTGTACCAATTAACATACCACCAGATCCTGTAACAGGATTATGATGCTTACCTCTCTTAGCAACAATACCAAGCATGATCTCTTTAATTTTCTCAATATCATTGCCTGCTTGACCTTTGATTTGAGTAAAACTTGCTGAATCAATATTCAATGTTTGAACATCAATTAAGATTTCGTTGTCATAAATCTCCATTGTGTTATCAATCTTCTCTGCTGGTTGAGGCAACAACCCTTTTGGTGAGATAACACGATGCGTTCCGAATTTGTTTCCTTTTTTCATTTGAACTCCTCCATTAATTTAATATTTTGTCCATTACAATTCAATAACCATGTATATAAATATGCAATTCTAATGCCAAGTCTAAAAAGTGATGATAATAGAGGCTTTTATATAAAAAAAAACAAAAAAATACAAGATGTAGTGCATAATCAGGAAAACATTTTCCTGATGTGACAAAAGGCTTATTTCCCCCGCTGGTTTTTCGGCGATTGTATATTCTAGAGTTCAACCAAACCATTTGTATAGCTGATTCCAACGCTTTAGACAAAAAAATAACAAACTACACTTCTAAAGTGTAGTTTGTTTACTCATAAAACCTTTGTTTTCCTTGATTATAAGACGCCCGTTTTTGGGCGATGCGCTCATTTTCCGGCATGTTATTCTTACTAATTAGTTATCCATATTGTTACTTTGTCCTTCTCTTTTGAATCCCTTATTTCATAAGTCATAATTGAAAACGAAACAATATCATTACCATTTTCATCTAAAGTGATATAATCTTTTGCTGCTTGATAACTGTCTAATTCTGTTACACCAGCTTCATAGTCATCATCATATCTTAATTCAACTAAAACATCATGATCTGAAAGTTTGTTCATATCAGAAGCCACTTTTTTTAGATAAGCTGTCAATTGTTCACGTTTAAACAAAGTTATATTCAAAACACTTGTCAAACTTTCATTCTCTACATTTGCTATGACATGAAGTGTTGTTTCCTCTTCTTCAATTGTAATTGATTCAACGTCAAATGACTTTCCACCAAACTCTGCATCTGAAAATCTTTTTTCCAACGCTTCAACAGTATCTTGATAAACAGTTACTTCTTCTTCTATTTCAGGAACGATTACTTCTTCTACTGTTTCACCATTCATTGTAGTTATCTTAAGACCTGTTACAGATGACCATGATAAGCCCCATCCAAATTCTTCAACAGCAAATCTCCATGTCATTGGAAAATAAGTTACATTCTTATAAAGTAATACCGGATGTGCTTCTTCATCGTTATTAACCATTTCACCATTTACTGAAATATCAAATTCAGCAAGTCTAGCTTTTACAGTCGAACCGATAAGATTTTTAGAACCTAAAAATCTTTGATCTAAATTTCTCTTAGCACTTTTTTTACCAATTGTTAAACCTTGTGAATTACTAAAAGTTAAATCCAGACCTAGTGTTGACAAATAATCAGACGTCAACGGAAAATAAGTAATATTATTATATACCAGTGCTGGATATTGACTTTCTTCTGTTAAGATCTCTGTATCATTTACATATATATCAAATTCCACTACAGTCACATCAACTACTTCTGTTTCACCAAATACCAATGGGCTAAATGTCATCAATATCATTATCATCATAATCCCTATTTTAAATTTCATATCCCCATCTCCTTTATATAAAAAATCAATATTTTCATTTAGAAAGATTCAGACAAAAAAAACGAGTAACTGGCTACCATCTATTTCTAGGAAGGTCCTTTAGCTTTGCGTCACAAGTTTTCACTTGGTTTGCCTTTTTCTTCATATACTATTCTATCATTAATTCACGTATTGTAATCTATTTTCACTAAAATAGTGACCATGGTCCTATAAGGTTAGGACTATAGTTCTCCTATCATTTACCTCATTAGTAAAATAAAATGCTATTTTGACTCATTTTATTGTAAAATAGTCCTTAAATGCAATGACTACATCTGTCAAGGAATCACTGTTGTTGATTAGAACTGTGTTATTGCAATAGCTTCATAATGATTCCAAACATCAAGAACAGGTCCCCTATCTATGATATACTTTAGTAAAGGATGGTGATAACATGTCAGACTACTATAATAAGCTACAAAAAATACTGGATTATATCGAAGTACACATTAAAGAAGACATTACTTCTGAGCAGCTCGCAGAGCAATGTTATTATTCTACACACCACTTCAATAGAATCTTTCAATCCATTATCGGGATTCCTGTTCTGGACTACATAAAAAAAAGAAAACTTTCTGTTGCTGCTGGTCAAATCATTGATACCAATAGAAACATTCTTGATATAGCTTTAGACTACGGATTCAATTCTCACGAAACTTTTTCAAGGGCTTTCAAGCGCATCTTTGATATCACACCCATGGCGTACAGAAAAATAAACTCACATGCCATTCCAGTAGACTTCTGGAGAGTCAGTTTCGCTAACAGCGATTTACAACGTCGTTATATGACGGCAGTTGAAACACTTTGTAATCGACTGAAGGAAGATAACAACGTTCTTGCCATAATTGTTATGGGAAGCTTATCATATGACAAGGTATGGGAAAAATCAGATATCGATATGACCATTTTAGTCAACGACTCCTGCAAACTAGAAAGTGGTATTTGCTTAATGGAAGATGATATCTATATCAATGGCAACATCTATACCAGAACAGAATTCAAGAAGTTTAGCGCTAAGGTTAACCAGACATCCGTAGCAAACTCTTATTACTCTTTAGGTACAATGGTTTACTGCAAAGATGAAGCTCTGAAGGAAATGTTCGAGGAAATGTGTCAATTGGGTGAAAGAGATAAAGCGAATGCACTCATTCAAAGAACATCTCATATTCTGAATGCTCTATATAAAGCTGAAAAATGGTTAAAGGTTAAAAGTGATCCCAGATATTCATATCTATGGATATTAGATGTCTTAAAAGGCTTGGCGGCTGTTGAAGTGATACTAAACAATAACATCCCAAGTCGAGAAGTGATTCAACAAGCTCTTAAATATAACAATCCTATCATTGAAAAGCTTTATATCAAGCTCATGGATGAAAGAAAAAATAGCATCAATTTATCATGTTCCATTGATTTGGTTTATGATTATCTAAGAAAAAACAGAGAAGTTATCTGTCAACCGATATTCGAATATTTTGAAGAGATCTTAGAACCCAAACCTCTCTCTGTTATGGTCAAAGACTTCAATGATAGACTCTGGTTCCACGATTTGTGTGAAGTCTGTGAATGGTTATGTGATGAAAACATCCTAGTAAAGGATATATCTGAAACACGTATAACCAAAAAAAGTAACACCATCGTTTATGAACCCGCCTATATTATGAGTAATGTTGAGATGGAACTAATTATATAAGTGGAGCTTCTTGCGATATAGTTAAATAAAAGAACCCTCACAAATTAATAAGATATAATGGTAGTGACAAAACAA
>JAEIOD010000055.1 GCA_016342415.1 Clostridiales bacterium | reverse complement strand
TTTGGTGGCGACAAGATCGCAGGCTCAAGTCGTTACATTAAATGTCAACTCATATGTGCAATTTTTAGAGAATATCGCGAGGTAATCTCAAATTTCAGCTTGACTTATAAGATTAATTTTGTTAAGATTATTGAGTCTTCAGTTGAAATGAAAAGTGTTAATACACTTTTCTCCATTAAGATATGCCGTGGTGGCGGAACTGGCAGACGCACAGGACTTAAAATCCTGCGATCATTGCGATCGTACCGGTTCGATTCCGGTCCTCGGCACCAAAATGCGGTCCAGTAGTTCAGCTGGTTAGAACGCCAGCCTGTCACGCTGGAGGTCGAGGGTTCGAATCCCTTCTGGATCGCCATTTTTTTTTATTAATTATGCTAGTGTGGCTCAATTGGTAGAGCAGCTGACTTGTAATCAGCAGGTTGGGGGTTCAAGTCCCTTCACTAGCTCCATATTAGGTGGGGTTCCCGAGTGGCCAAAGGGGACGGACTGTAAATCCGTTGACTGCGTCTTCGAAGGTTCGAATCCTTCTCCCACCACCAAATTTGCGGGTGTAGCTCAGTGGTAGAGCCCTGCCCTTCCAAGGCAGTTGCGAGGGTTCGACTCCCTTCACCCGCTCCAGAGACATTTGCGTTCATAGCTCAGCTGGATAGAGCATCGCCCTTCTAAGGCGAGGGTCCGGGGTTCGAATCCCTGTGGACGCGCCATATTGGGGATTCGCCAAGCGGTAAGGCACTGCCCTTTGACGGCAGCATTCACAGGTTCAAATCCTGTATCCCCAGCCACAAAATGGTCCATTAGCTCAGTCGGTAGAGCATCTGACTTTTAATCAGGGTGTCCCGCGTTCGAGTCGCGGATGGATCACCATATAACGCGGAGTGGAGCAGTTGGCAGCTCGTCGGGCTCATAACCCGGAGGTCGTAGGTTCGAATCCTGCCTCCGCAACCAATTTAATGGCCCCTTGGTCAAGCGGTTAAGACACCGCCCTTTCACGGCGGTAACAGGGGTTCGATTCCCCTAGGGGTCACCATTATGGGAGTATAGCTCAGTTGGGAGAGCATCTGCCTTACAAGCAGAGGGTCACAGGTTCAAGTCCTGTTACTCCCACCAATTTAATATTATGGAGAGGTACCGAAGTGGTCATAACGGGGCGGTCTTGAAAACCGTTAGGGTGCAAGCCCACGAGGGTTCGAATCCCTCCCTCTCCGCCATCAAATTTTAATAACATGGAGAAGTACTCAAGTGGCTAAAGAGGCGCCCCTGCTAAGGGTGTAGTCCGTTTACGCGGTGCGGAGGTTCAAATCCTCTCTTCTCCGCCATTAAAATTTTGTGGACCTTTAGCTCAGTTGGTTAGAGCGCCCGGCTCATAACCGGATGGTCCGGGGTTCGAGTCCCTGAAGGTCCACCATTTTATAATACAGGGGTGTAGCTCAGTTGGTAGAGCAGTGGTCTCCAAAACCACGTGCCGAGGGTTCAAGTCCTTTCACCCCTGCCAATTTTTTAAGTTAATAGCAAAAAATATATCGGGGTGTAGCGCAGTTTGGTAGCGCACCTGGTTTGGGACCAGGGGGCCGTAGGTTCGAATCCTATCACCCCGACCATTTTTTTGCCCAAGTAGCTCAGTCGGTAGAGCAAGGGACTGAAAATCCCTGTGTCGGTGGTTCGATTCCGCCCTTGGGCACCAAAAAGAAGGCTGTTCATACGTAAGTGTATGGGCGGTTTTTTTATTTAAAAAAACACACTACAAGGAGTGTGTTTCAAGTAATTTCAGTGATGCTGTTAAAGCATTTTTTTTTGACGTTACTTCTAACTTCAATTGCTCGTCTAAAATTAAATCATTAAATGAACTATTATAAAATGGTAAACTGTCCACATCTATGAATATTCTGTTGCCAATATAAAAAGTTGGCACTTTAAGTTTAATAATTCGATTCATTATCTCTAGACCAAACCCATCACTGTAATCAATCATCGGTTTTAACTCCTGATTGGATTGTGCCAAGATATTTATATAGCTATGCTCTTCCTTATACCCTGTAATAACAACGGTTCCATAATTAATCGTTTCAATAACAAACGGATAATATCGATCTGTGATAGACTCTGGAATATGATTAATTATTTCAAGGGTAGGTATCATATACAAAATATCGTCATAATTATGGAGCAAGATGATATCCCTTAATTCTTTTGAAGGTAACTTTTCATATTGATTGTAAAGTTCTACACTTTCTTTTCCTGATATTTCATCTTGGCGGTAAATACCCAAATATTCTTCTATCGTTTTCAATTTATAATTTGGGAGTTTGAGAGCTTTCTTCGAAGATCTAATGACTCTATATAAATCAAAATTCATGTTTGGATTGATTTGGTAATCGAGTTCATGATGTTTGTACCGTTTGTTTAAGTACGGAATATCAAATGCGTGCCCGTTATAAGTAATTAACATGTGTGTTTCTTTTATATAAGTTTGCAATTTTAATAGTAATTCTTTTTCTTCTTTCCTGTGATCACAAAAGATTTGGGTAATTTTCCAGTTGCTATCTTCAAAGTAAATAATACCAATTAAGATGACCTCTGTATAAAGTGGACTAAGCCCCGTGGTCTCAATATCAAGTATCATATAGTTCTCTAAATTATAGTTTTTGCTAATGTAACTAGGCCACTTTGCCGATATTATATCTGTATGGATGTAAATAGTATCAACTCCTTTATATCAGTGTAAAGGAGTATGAGCGAATATTCAATGTATATGACACAAAATGTTATATTGTGTTATACTATTACTAGGAGTAATAGGGGGGATGTTATGCAGTTAATGGCTGTTGATGAATTAAAAGAAGGCATGGTGCTTGCACAAGATGTTGTTTCTGATGCATTTGTTAGTATTGTTACAGAATCAACAATAGTAACTCATGAAATTATAGCAAAATTAGAAAAATTAGATATAGAATTTGTTTATGTTCACTCGGAAATGATGACTGAAGAGGAAACTGCTTTTAGCCAAGTAGAACCTATTTTTGAGAAGTTGGATGGGAAAGAAGCATTAAACTATAATTATAATAAAACCGTTAATAAAATCAAAAATATTTTTAATGACCTTAAGTTCGGTGTAGCAGATATCAAATCGGAGATGGATGGTACCTTAGATCCTCTATTAAGCGGTATTTTGCACAATAACAATATTCTTTCAAGTTTAAGAATAATGAAGTATGATGATGATTATACCTTAAAACATTCTTTAAATGTTGGATTGTTATCAGCAATGATCGGTAAGTGGTATGGACTGAATGAAAATCAAGTTGCTGATTTATCACTAGCAGGTACATTGCATGATATTGGAAAGTCCAAAGTACCAAGATACATTCTGAATAAACCTGGTGAATTATCTTCTCAGGAATTTGGTATCGCTCAGCAACATGCTGTGTATAGTTATGAAATTCTGAAAGAAAGTCGTGGGTTTAGTGATGATATCTGTGAAGGTGTTTTATACCATCATGAACGATTTAATGGTTCAGGTTATCCACAAGGTATGAAGGGCAAAGCAATTCCTTTATACGCAAGAATCATCGCTGTAGCAGATGTTTTTGATGCCCTGACATCGGATAAAGTCTATCAAGGCAAAGTATCTCCATTTTTAGCAGCTGATATTTTAAAAAGTATGAGTTTTGAGGAATTGGATCCGGAAATAACAAATATGTTTTTAAAGAAAATAGCAGAATTTTACGTTGGAAATAAAGTGCTTCTAAACACTGGAGAAGAAGGGGAAATTATTTATCTTAATAAGTTCAGCCTGACAAAACCACTTATAAAAATCGGTGAGAAGTTTGTAGATCTGTCTACGAAAACTGATATAAAAATTAAAGAAGTATTATAAAAGCACTGGATAATCCAGTGCTTTCTTTTATCTATAATATTCTCTTTCAAAGATTTCTTTTATTTCTTTTACTTCTTGAGTAACAGATAATGCAAGCATTAATTTGATTCGTGCTTTTTGCCCATTAAGGTCACCTCCAAAGATTGCGCCTATATCTTGAAGCATTTTTCCGCCACCTTCGTAACCATAACTACCTAAAACTCTACCCATTGGGCATCTAGATACTATGATCACTGGAATTTTCTTTGCAACAGCGTTTTTTATTCCGTCAATCATAAGAGGTGGGATATTGCCACGGCCCATTGCCTCAATGATAATACCTTTGGCTCCTTCAGCAATACAGAAATCAATCATTCTAGAATCCATTCCTGCTACACTTTTGATTAAATCAACAGATGATTCCACTTGGTCAGTCAGTATATGACTATGTGATGTTATATCACGATAAAATATAACTTCATCATTGTCGACTATACCTAATGGTCCAAAAGAAAATGATTTGAATGTATCTAAGCTCATTGTATGAGTTTTAGTAACTTCCTTTGCAGAGTTGACCTCGTTGTTCATAACAACCAAAACGCCTTTATTTGCAGCTTGATCTGAAACTGCTGTACAAATGGCAGCTGATAGATTACTTGGTCCGTCATATCCCAACTCTGAAGCATTTCTCATAGAACCTACTACGATGATAGGTTTTTCAGATTCTATATTTAGGTCTAAGAAGAAAGCAGTCTCTTCTAGAGAATCTGTACCATGTGTTATTATGACTCCGCAAATATCGTTTCTTGCAATTGTAGTCTTAACGACATTAGAAAGTTCTAGCATTAATTCTGGTGTCATATGTGGACCAGGAATCCTTGCAAAAGGTACAATCTCAATTTCTGCTATCTTATCTATATTAGTAACCATTGACATGATTTCCTCACTGCTCATCGCTGGAATTGCAGCAGATAGACGTTTGTCTACTTTCATTGAAATGGTACCACCTGTAAATATTGCAGCTACTTTTTTCTTATTCATATTATACCTACCTTTAGTTTTATTAAAATCACTAACATTATAGCTGATTATCTGAAAATATGAAATACTTTTCAGAAAATATTGCATCGACTTTACAAATTTAGTGGCATCTATTAGAATAGTAGAAGACTCAAGTTGAAAGTGAGGTATGATGAAAGCGTATTTAGACAATGGAGCAACAACCATTGTATCGGAAACGGTTGTTGAAAAAATGAATGAGGCTTTTAGAAATATGTATGGTAATCCATCGTCGATGCATCATATGGGCGTAGAAGCTGAGAAACTGATTAAACATTCAAAAAAGATTTTGAGCAAGGCAATTAAAGCAACACCAGAAGAAATAATTTTTACTTCAGGTGGAACAGAGGCTAATAATCTTGCAATACAAGGATTTCTAAATCATTCCAGTTGTAGAAAAAAAGAAATCATAACAACTCAAATAGAACATCCTTCAGTTCTAAATGTATTTGAAAAATATGAAACACTGGGTTATAAAGTTACTTATTTAAAAGTAAATGAAAAGGGTAAGATAGATATTAAAGAATTGGAAGACGCATTATGTGATGAGACAGCACTGGTTAGTGTGATGTATGTTAATAACGAAATAGGCACCATACAAGATTTACCTCTTATATCGAAGACTATAAAAAAGCATTCAAAAGCAGTCTTTCACGTGGATGCTGTACAAGCACTTGGTAAAGTGGAATGTCATGTTAAAAAGCAAGGTATCGATATGATGACGTTCTCAAGTCATAAAATTCATGGTCCTATGGGTGTTGGTGCATTGTATGTAAAAAAAGGTGTTTTATTAGAGCCATTGTTTATTGGTGGTGGCCAGCAAAATGGGATAAGACCCGGAACTGAAAATGTTCCTGGTGTTGTGGGCTTTGCTACAGCATGTGAAGAGGCAACTGCGACGTTAAATGAGACTCAGGAGACATTAATTTCTATTAGGGATAACTTTGTTGAGGAAGTCTTAAAAATTGATGGTGCTAGATATAATGGTAATTATGACGCACCGCATATTGCGAATATTTCATTTCCTAATATGAGAGGAGAAGTCCTTTTACATGTTCTTGAAAGTAAAGACATTTATGTTTCTACCGGATCTGCATGTGCTTCAAAAAATAAGAGTTACAGTCATGTACTCAAGGCAATAGGATTAGATGAAAAGCATATGGAAGGCGCTATAAGATTTAGTTTCTCAAAATATACAACCAAAGAGATGATAGAGTATACATTACTAACATTAAAAGAAAGCATCCAAGAGTTAGATGCGATAATTAAGGGGAGATAATATGGAAACCATCGTAATTAGATATGGTGAAATTGGATTAAAGGGAAAAAATAGAATGGTGTTTGAAAATGCCTTAATCAGAGATGTAAAAGAAAGATTAGCGCATTTGGAAGACATCACTTTAAACAGATTTCATGGTAGAATGTATGTCAATCATAATGAGTATGATTATGAAGAAGTAACAGAGATACTAACCAATACGTTTGGTATTGTATCTATAAGTCCCGTAGTTAAATGTGAAGTGTCTATGGATGCCATGTTTGAAACTGCTAAAGTACAAATTGAGGAATTGTTAAAAAGCAATCCAAAGTTTACTTTTAAAGTAGAATGTAGACGTTCCAATAAAGGTTTCCACTTGACATCGCCAGAAATAAGCAAACATGTTGGTGGTTATATCAATCAAACCTTTAAAGATGAACTAAGCGTTGATGTACATCATCCTGATATTGTTATAAACATTGAAGTCAGAGAGAAAGTATATATTTATGTAAAAAGCCTACCGGGTTTAGGTGGTATGCCTTATAAAACTTCTGGAAAAGGCATGTTACTTTTATCTGGTGGTATAGATAGTCCTGTTGCAGGTTTCTTAATGGCTAAAAGAGGTGTTCAACTAGAGGCGGTACATTTCCATAGTTATCCGTTTACTTCTGATCGAGCCAAAG
The DNA here is from genome assembly GCA_016342415.1 of Clostridiales bacterium. Taxonomy (GTDB): domain Bacteria; phylum Bacillota; class Clostridia; order Peptostreptococcales; family Acidaminobacteraceae; genus JABXKX01. The sequence goes on along the minus strand of JAEIOD010000055.1, from coordinate 5,709 downwards.
AAAAGGTGATGGACTTAGCTAGAACACTTACTAAATATATTGGAGAAATTAGAGTTCATAGTGTTAATTTATTAGAAATTCAAAAGGCAATAAACGAGCATTGTCCTTCAGCTGAAATGACAATATTATCAAGACGTTTTATGATGGCTATTGCAGAAAGAATTGCTAAGAGAAGAAAATATAAATGTTTAATAACGGGTGAGAATATAGCTCAAGTAGCATCTCAAACAATGGAAGGTTTAACTGTTACCAATGCAAGAGTCAAGTTGCCGGTATTCAGACCATTGATTGCATATGATAAAGTAGACATCATCAAAGTTGCCAAAAAAATAAATACCTATGAGACATCGATTTTACCATTTGAAGATTGTTGTACAGTGTTTTTACCAGATAAAGTAGTCATCAAGCCAGAATTAGAAAAAATAGAAGCTTCAGAATCACTTCTGGAAGTTGAAGATTTAATTTATAGAGCAATTAAGGAAAGAGAAGTTGTTATCCTAAGACATGACGATTAAATAAGAAGTAGTTGTTCTTATAAGACATGACGATTAAAAAAGAGTGCTTATCAAATAAAATGATAAGCACTCTAATTTTTTAGTTATTATCTGTATCTTCAATTTCAGATTCAGACTCAGTTGCATCTTGAGTTCTTCTGTAGATTTCTTCAATTTGCTGAGCTGGATCTGTAATGTATAACACATTGTACTCGTCTTTCATAATCTGTTCACCAGTCGGCAATATAATCGTCTGGTCAATCAACACTTGTGAACCTTTTGGTATGAATATGAATTCTCCGTTATATAAAAGCAAGTTGTAATCTCTGATAAACAGAATTTCACCTGGGAAAGTCTGAATGACCTTCTCTGCTGAACCGTCACTCCCTATCGTTGTTGCATCGTGTATCTCACATACTTTGTAAGGCACCGTGTAGATGTAGTCTCCAGGTAACAATGGATTCCCATGTTTATCAAGAACTTCATCAGGATTGTACTCATCAAGTCGAGTTCTCAATACAACAGATTGAGTGTTTTCACAGTATTCAGAGGCTAGAACATGTTCTTCATTGTCTAGACAAATGACAACTTCCGTATGAGCATCATCGGTTTCTGTAGGTGCAGTTCCGGGGATAAATAGTTCTCTGTAAACTTGTGATCCTGCAGGATCAAGAGCAGATAGTTCACCAGGTCTTTTACCAGACACTCTATCAACTGAAACGCGTTGTAAACCTTCAGGTTCTACAAAACCAATATCTTCCTTACCTTCATGAAGCCTTGACATAACGGTACTCCAGAATTTTGCTGCCGCTTCAGAACCGTTGTCCATTTTAACCTTTACATCATTACCAAACCAAACAGCACCTGTATAGTATGGTGTATATCCTACAAACAAAGCATCACGCTTATCTGAAGTTGTACCAGTTTTACCGGCAACAGTCATACCTGGGAAGTCGGCTTTGTTTGAAACGCCAGTTGTAACAGCGCTCACCATCATATCTTGTACAATGTAAGCAACTTGTTCATCTAAAACACGTCTTTTTTCAGGTATGTTTTCTATTATCACATTACCTGATAAATCAGTTACTCGAGTAAATGATATCGGTTTCGTATAAACACCTTGGTTGGCGTATGTTGCATAAGCAGCCGTTAATTCAAGTGGAGTAATACCTTGTGTCATACCACCGAGTGAAACCGATGACAGGTTAATATCATTGGTGCCACCTTCTCTAACAATTGTTGATATACCCAAGTTTTCTAAATGATCTAATATGTTTTCAACACCGACAGCTTGAGATAATTTAACTGCTAAAACGTTAATTGAGTACTCAATACCTTGACGAAGTGTTTGTCTACCTTTGTACTTAAACTCTTTGTACTCATACCAGTTGTAAGGCCATCTGTTTTCTGTGTCTTTATCGTTTAAGAATGAAGGCACATCATCAAAAACTGAGGCAGCTGTGTATTGTTTGCTATCAATTGCAACCGTATATGGTCCAATAGGTTTGATACTTGAACCTGGTTGTTGAGGTGATAAGGCTCTATTGAAGATATTTTTACCATAAGACTCTCTACCACCGACAATGGCAACAATCTTACCTGATTTATGATCCATTATTACAAATGCAGATTGAGGTTGTATTTCACCACGATCATTGATGATGTATTTATCTTCAGATAATAGAAGATTGCCCTCTGCATCTATTCTAAAGAAGTCTGGATAATCATTAAAGAATGATTTGTCAATAACCAAGTTACCGTCAACTTTTGACTTGTATCCATTAGGGATCAAAACATCTTTACCTTCATAAATATAGAAATCTGATATGTTATGGTATTTAACTTTGTCGATATATTCAATTTCCTCAGAGGTTTCATTATGTCTGAATACTTTTTCTACTACAACTTGAACGCGGTCTTCTTGTTGATAGAAGTTAAGACCATGACCTTTGAGAATGACAAGGTTGTCCTGGTTGTCATAATAATAGTTTTCATTTTGTATGACAAGTTCGTTATCTTCATTAACTAAATTGTCATATCTGAAGAGTAACACTCGATTGGATTCATCGTATAAGATATTTTTATCATCATCAAATCTTACAGCAGCACGAGGGAATAAACCATCATTGCTCATAAGACCTAATTCATCAAGTGCTTTCTTTAGAACAATAATCTCTTCACTCACATTGCCTTGTTTGTAATAGCTTTGAGTGAAGTCTTCTGCTGTTGCAGAGGTTTGTTCTACTATAGTAGCAATTGTATTCTGTCCAGCGATACCATCTTGAGTCAGGCTGTTGTGAGCTTGGAACGTCTTAACGGCATTGTACGTTGCTGAATCAAATGTCGCTGAGAAATCAATTGAATTATAGATGTCTTCCAACTGTTTTTGAATTTCATAATCAATGGTTGATTCTATGATATAACCACGGTTATAAAGTTGTTTTTCTGCATCTTCTTTAGTGATTGAATAATGGTCAGCTAAAGCATCGACCACATCGTCCTTGATCATATCACCAAAGTAAGAACTGATGTTATTTGCCTGATCAATTGTTAGGTTGACATACTTTGAGATATCGGTTCCTTTTAAAGCATATTCTGCTTCAGTAATCATATCGTTATCGTACATTTGTTGTATAACCATATCAAAACGCTCTTGGGCATTTGGATTAAATACAAGTGTATAAACAGGATCTGTATCATCATAAATAATATGTTCGGGTTTTACATTTTCTTTGTTTAATCTGCTGATTGGTGCATTTGATGCTGGTGATTTAGGGATACCTGCCAACATGGCAGATTCAACTAAGTCAAGCTCACTGGCATCTTTTGAGAAATACAGCTGTGCAGCGGCTTGAACACCGTTCGCATTCATACCAAAAGCTATTTTATTTAAGTAAGCTTCTAAAATTTGCTCTTTGGTTAAGTTTCTTTCTAATAAGATCGCATAATATGCTTCTTTAATTTTTCTTTCCATCGATCCTTCGTTGGTTAAGTACATGTTTTTAGCCAACTGCTGTGTGATAGAAGAAGTACCTCTAGCACCATCACCGGTTCTTGCAGCTTCAACTGCAGCACCAATCAATCTAACGTAGTTAAAGCCTGCATGTTCAAAAAATGTCTTGTCTTCAATAGCTGTAACGGCATTGATTAGATTTTGACCGATATCATTGTATTCAATAATGGATCTCATCCCGGCATTTCCATACAGTGTTTCAAGTAACACGCCGTTTTCATCAACAATAATAGAGTTTTCAGTAAGTCCTTCTGCTATAGTTGTTGGATCTACTGCTGGGATATCATTGACATATCCAAGTACATAATTGCATAAAAATGCTGCCGCTAGTAATCCAACTAAAAGAATTAATAGAAAAACATTTCCTATTGTTGATGAAAACCCTTGAATGATTGATCCTAAGACACTGTTCTTTTTAGGGGACTTTTTCCTTCTTGGTGTTTTCTCCATTTTATTTTTAGTTGGACTTGTTTTCTTTATCTTATCCTTTGGTGGATTAGAATTGTCTGACATAGTCGCCTCCTTAATATTCTATTTAACAGTATGCATTATACCATAAGAAAAATAAAAGTTTAAATCTGAAAGGACAATATCATATAATTTTAATATTCTTAAATAAGAAGAATAATGGAGCTATATTGGGATATATAACTATTGAGCAACAGGTAAGCGTAAATTTTTTGTAATATTACTAAAGTTAAAAGTATGGTAAGATACTAATGTAACCAGGAATATGAAAAGTGGGTGATAAAATGATTTTAAAATCAGATGAAAATATAAATAAACAAAGAGCTATATTAGTGGGCTTTAACCACAGTAGCAATAGAAATGAAATTGATATTAATGATTCTATGGAGGAATTAACAGAACTTGTATATGCAGCAGGTGCTGATGTGATGGATGTCATGATTCAGAACAAAGCAACAATTGATGTTAGATTTTATATCGGAAAAGGTAAAGTAGAAGAAGTTAAATTGGCTTGTGAGCATTTTGGTGCGAACTTGGTCATCTTTAATGATGAACTGTCAGGCGCACAGATGAGAAACCTATGTGAAGCTATTGAAGTAGAAGTCATTGATCGTACAGCAGTTATACTTGATATATTTGCAAAACGTGCGAAAACAAAAGAAGGAAAACTGCAAGTAGAACTCGCACAACAAAAGTATAGGTTGCCAAGATTGATAGGACTGGGAAATGCCTTGTCAAGAGTTGGTGGATCAAGTGGTGGTTCTGGAGCAGGTATTGGTAATAGAGGCCCTGGTGAACAAAAATTAGAATTAGATAGAAGACGTATCAACGATCGAATTGTTGAAATTCGTCGAGAATTAGATGAAGTGAAAAAGAACCGTCAGGTTCAAAGGCAACAAAGAATCAAAAGTGATTTACCGGTGGTAGCACTTGTTGGTTATACCAATGCTGGTAAATCAACTGTGATGAACTACTTTGTGAATCACAATGCAGAGGATCCTGAAAAGACAGTTTTTGAAAAGGATATGTTGTTTGCTACACTTGAAACAGCCAATAGACGAATTGAATTTGAAGGTAATAAATCGTTAATTCTAACTGACACAGTAGGATTTGTCAGTAAATTACCTCATAATCTAGTGGAAGCTTTTAAAGCAACATTAGAAGAGGTGACAGAAGCAGATTTATTGGTGCATATAATAGATGCTTCCAACGAGAAGTATCAAATGCAAATTGACGTGACTGAAAAGGTATTAAAAGAAATTGGTGTTGAAAATACACCATCAGTATATGTATTTAATAAAATTGATAGAGTGGAAGACAACCATATTTTAGAAGATTTCCCAGAGTCGCTATTGGTGTCTGCTAAGAATGGAACCAATATGGATGAATTGGTTAAAATAATTAAAGCACATGTGTTTAATGACTTTAAGACAGTTCAAATGATGATTCCATATACAGACGGAAATATTCTTTCATATTTAAATGAAGAGGCAAATATACTCAATCAGGATTATACAGAAGAAGGTACTGTTCTAGAGGTAGAAGTCTCTATAGTGGACAGTGAAAAATTGAAAAAATATATTATAGGTGAATAATAATGATTAACTCAAAATTATAAAACTGAATAACAATATTGACTACGGTGAGGCATCTCTTCGGAGCAATGTCACCAACTTAAGATAACTGTATAATTTAATGGTTATGTAGTATGAAGAAATTTATATTATGTAGCCT
>JAEIOD010000002.1 GCA_016342415.1 Clostridiales bacterium | reverse complement strand
CATAAAGATTTGAAGTTAATTATATTAAGAAAGGATATGTCAAAGTGTTGCAAATACGTACTTGACATAAAGAGGTTTTATGAGGATTCCAGTTGAAGAACTTGCTAAAGATTTTTTTAAATTCTATAAATATACCCAATTAGGTATGGGTATAGAAATCAAGATTATAGAACATGACAGTATTAAAGGTTATCTAAAATCATCAAGTGATTCAGATGTTGTGAATGAATCACTTTTAGCATATGACAACCGTATGACTTATAAGGACTTTGTAAGAATTGACTGTATAGGAAAAAGATATGAACTGATAGACGGTTGTATTCATTTGTTGGCTGGAACATCAACAACACATCAAAGAATAATCGATCAATTAATGGTTTACTTTAATCAGTATTTTACCTATAAATCATATGAATTAATTGTAGTGCCATATGATATAACTTTATCAGTCGGAAAAGAGAAGTCAGTAGTACAACCGGATTTAATTGTAGTTTGTGATAAGGATAAGTTGCAAGAAATTGGTGGTACAGGAGCACCTCTTTTAGTTGTTGAAATAGCATCACCTAATGATATTAAAAGAAATACAGTTCTTAAATATGACTTGTATAGATTATCGGGTGTGAAAGAATATTGGTTGGTGGATTCAGAAAAAACATCCATTACAGTCTATCACTTTGAAAATCATGAAATGGTAGAGAGGAATCAATTTCACTCAAATCAAGCAACTTCATTTATATTCTGTGATTTGGTGATTCCTGTAGAACAACTGTTTTAAAACCATAGGAAAGTTTGGAAATGTTAAGCCCAGATGCATGCATCTGGGCTTATTTTAATTATTGAGTTCAAACTCAATTGTAACTGGATTATGATCACTATTTTTGAAATTGAGATCATGAACGGTTGTTTGAGTCACTTTTATATTATCGCTCACAAGGAAACCATCGATGTTACTCACATAGCTAATCCCTTTGACATAACTTTTATCAAGGGCTCTGTTGGTTGGAATGCTTTCGTCAATGTACCAGTTAAAGCCTGCGAACGTTGCATCCATAACTTTTAACCAGCTAGGTTTAGGTTCTGTGTTAAAATTGTCAGCATTGGTACCCGGTAGTTCGTGATTGTAATCACCACCAACAACTATATAATGACCTTGGTCGTAATTTACTTTTAAGAAATTCTGAAGATACTCCACTTGTTGTGCTCTCATAAAACCGCCAGAATCATAAGCCGACATATGAAGATTCACAATAACAAGATCCTTGTCATCGGTAATTTTATATCTTGCTTCAATAAAACATCGGTCTAGAAGAGCCAATTGTCTTGGCCAAGCTTCTTCACCTGGAAATTGATATCGATTGAGTGTTTCGGACTGATACTTTGAGAAGTTGACAACACCACTCTTGACGTATCCCATCGGATTTGTAATCGGTACAGGTACCCAAGGTACTTTATAATTCATTGCAAAAGTTGACTCGTAACCATTTAAGAAGTTGCTGAGATACTCATACTGATTGATATTTTTAGATCGAAGTGACTTAATATCAACTTCCTGCATCAAATAGAAGTCGCTGTTGGTCTCATTATAAAACGAAGTGATACCTTCTAGATTCTTATAAACGACATCTTCACTTTCTGCCTTTGACTTTGTGCCACCATCCATAAAGAAATCTGCATCCTCGTCAAGCGTTGCATAACCGATATTAAAGGTTGTAATCTTAAAGGAATCATTAGGATCTATTGTACGTTCACTTTCAGTATCTTGTTTCAGTGCAATGACTTCATCGGGCTGATAGTCAGTGATGGTCATAAAAGCAAAGTAGCCACCGATGAGAACAACAATAATTAATACGACGAGTGCAATTTTTTTCAAGATTTTTAAAAACATATAATTCTCCTTCTATTGATATCATTATGTAAATTTTACCTGATACTTCAATGATATACAAGATGATGACACACTATCTTTTTGAATGACCCATGACTGAAGTCACGAGATTCCTAAGAACACCTATCTTATTTACATAGTTAGAGTAAATAGAGGATACGGTTATTTATTAGGCTATACCCACAGTACCTGCGGTTGTTTCGCTCAAAAGACGTAGTCCTTCAGCTAATATATTTTTACTAGCATTAATATCTCTATCATGATGTACACCACAATATGAACAAGTCCACTTTCTTACAGATAGTGATTTCTTTCCATCGTTATGATGGCAGTCGGAACATAATTGAGTTGAAGGAAAAAAACGATCTACTTTGACGATCGTTTTACCATACCATTTCGCTTTATACTCTAATTTAGAGACAATTTCCGACCAAGAAACATCTGATATGTTCTTTGAGAGTTCTGAATTCTTTAACACATCTTTAACACTTAAGTCTTCGATACAGATGATATCGTGGTTTTTAATGATCTCTGTACTTAACTTATTTAAAAAGTCACTGCGTTGATTGGCTACTTTTTCATGTAATCTTGCAACCTTTAATTTTTGTTTCTGGTAGTTTTTAGCATCACATAGTTGAATGTTTTGACCTTTGGCTATTCTAGCACGGCTTACTATTACATTGGAATGAAATCATATACAACATAGAATATACTAAACCTTGCTAATTCATTTCACAACTGAAGTAACGAGTGTTCTGGGCAATCTTTATAAAAAGTTAATAGCTGAACACCTTGTAAGCACTAACCTTATGTCTTATAATAAAGTAGTGTATAAATAAAACTTGGAGGAAACTATGTTTTTAGAAGCTGTAGTACTCGGACTATTTATAGGAGGATTCAAAGGTGGTCGGTTAGCGAACATCATTGACATGAATATAAGGGGATGGTATTTGATTATTTTATCACTCTTTTTATCAATGAGTCCTATATTCTTAAGAAATTTTGATAATATCACAAATACATCTGTCATTCTAATGTTCTTTAGTATGGTGATTCTTTTGATTGTGTTGATATTAAATTTAGACAAAAAAGGTGTATGGCTTGTTTTAATTGGTGGTTTGTTCAATGTCGCCATTATGGCATTTAATGCTTTTAAAATGCCCGTGATGATGTCAGGCTTAGAAAGTGCAGGCATTACGTCACTTATTGAAGGGGTAACGGATGGCACAATCATCAATTACGTCGCTAGTGAAGTAACAGGCGTTATGCAAATATTTACTAAATTTATCATTGTACCAAAACCTTATCCGTTTCCTAAGATTCTAACAATAGGCGACATATTAATGTCTTTCGGTCTGTTGTGGATGATTGTTGGAGAAATGATGAGACCGAGTTATTCGGGTCGTGGTAAAATGGTTCAATTTTCATATGGTTCAGCTATAAAAAGAAGATAAAAGTATGCAATAGATTTATCTATTGCATTTTTACGTTAAAGAATAAATAAAGTGAGTCAATATGACTTATTTAAATAAAGGAGAAAAAAATGGGAATTTTAGATTATTTAAACAACCGATTCAATGACAAAGAAGTCAATAAAGTCATGTCAATCGTTAAACAAGTAGAAACTTATGATGATGCTTATACAAAACTGACTGATGAAGAATTAAAAGCAAAAACAATTGAATTTAAAGAAAGGCTTAAACACGGTGAAACTTTAGATGATCTATTACCTGAAGCATTTGCGACAGTAAGAGAAGCAGCTGTTCGTACACTCGGTATGAAACATTACCCCGTTCAGCTTGTAGGTGGTATTGTGTTGCATCAAGGGCGTATCGCTGAGATGAAAACTGGTGAAGGTAAGACTCTGATGGCGACACTGCCTGTTTATCTGAATGCACTTTCAGGTGATGGTGTTCATGTTATCACAGTAAATGATTACTTAGCTTATCGTGATAAAGAGTGGATGGGTAAATTGTATGAGTTTTTAGGCCTTACAGTTGGATGTGTCATTCACGGTGTAAAAGGAAAAGATCGTCAAAATGCTTATAAAGCTGATATCACTTACGGAACAAACAATGAATTTGGTTTTGATTACTTAAGAGATAATATGGTGATTGAAAATGCCAATTTAACACAAAGAAAATTAAACTACTGTATCGTCGATGAGGTGGACAGTATTCTAATTGATGAAGCCAGAACACCACTTATTATTTCTGGAGAAGGTGCAAAATCTACGGAAATGTATTCTATAGCGGATATGTTTGTTTCAACTTTAAAAAGAGATGTGGATTTTGAAATGGACGAAAAGGCCAGAACTATTATCTTAACGGATGAAGGTGGTATTCCTAAAGCTGAGAATTTCTTCAATATTGAAAACTTAGGCGATCCGGAACATATGGAAAAATCTCATCATGTGAATCAAGCGCTTCGTGCAAGATATATGATGAAAAGAGATGTGGATTATGTCTGTAAAGACGGTGAAGTCGTTATTGTTGATAGCTTTACAGGACGTTTGATGTTTGGTAGAAGATACTCAAATGGTTTACATCAAGCCATTGAAGCCAAAGAACGTATTGAGGTACAAAAAGAGTCACAAACACTTGCGACGATTACACTTCAAAACTATTTTAGAATGTACAACAAGATTTCTGGTATGACAGGTACAGCTAAAACCGAAGAAGATGAATTCCATCATATCTATGGTATGGATGTTGTGGTTATTCCAACAAACAAACCAATTGCAAGAAAAGACAAACCGGATGTTATATTCAAGTCTATTGATGGTAAATTTGCTGCAATTGTAGAAGATATCAAAGAAAAACATGCCAAAGGACAACCTGTACTTGTAGGTACCATTTCAATTGAAACCTCAGAAATGATCAGTAAGGTACTTAAGAGATCGGGTGTAAAACATGAAGTCTTAAATGCTAAGCAGCATGAAAGAGAAGCTGATATTGTTGCTCAAGCAGGTCGTTATGGTGCGGTTACGATTGCTACAAACATGGCTGGTCGTGGTACGGATATTGTTTTAGGTGGTAACCCTGACTACATGACTCAAAAAGATTTGGCTAAAATGGGTTATGAAGAAGAAATTATCAATAAAGCTATGAGTCCTTTGGAGTATGACGATGAACTGATTTTAGAGTGTAGAGGAAAATATAAAGAACTATTGGCAGCACATAAGCTAGTCACCGATGAAGAAGCGGCTCGTGTTAAAGAAGTTGGTGGTCTTCATATCATCGGTACTGAAAGACATGAGTCTAGACGTATTGACAATCAGTTGAGAGGTCGTGCTGGACGTCAAGGAGACGAAGGATCATCACAATTCTTCATCTCGTTTGAAGACGATTTAATGCGTCTGTTCGTAAGTGAAAGAGCTAAGGGTGTTGTTGACAAACTAGGTATCAGTGATGAAACGCCTATTGAAGCAAAAATGTTATCTCGTGCCATAGAAAATGCACAAAAGAAAGTGGAAGTGAAGAACTTCGGTATCAGAAAACATGTCCTTCAATACGATAATATTATGAATCAACAGAGAAGTATTATCTATGCAGAGCGTGGTAAAGTGCTTCATGGAGAAGATGTAAAAGAACATATCCTGGATATGCTTAATACAATTATAGACGATGCAGTCGGTATGTATTGTTCTGGTGATGATTATCCTGAAGAATGGGATATGAACAGTTTAAAAGAATACTTACATCAAGTATTCTTACCAATGGATGCTCTTAATTATCCAGAAATCGAAAAGTTAACATTAAAGCAATTAAAAGCCGATATTCATGAAATTGCAATTAACAGATATGAAGCAAAAGAAAAAGAAGTAACATCAGAGAGAATGAGAGACTTCGAACGTTTCATCTTGCTTAAGATTGTTGACCGTGCATGGATGGATCACATTGATGCGATGGATCAATTGAAACAAGGCGTAAGTCTAAGAGGTGTGGGACAAGAAGATCCTGTACGTGCATATCAAATGGAAGGTTTTGATATGTTCGATGAAATGATCAAAGCCATTCAAATGGATACGGTGAAGTATGTTCTTAATGTAAACTTGGAAACTAAAACCAAACGTGAAAATAAAATCAGAATCACAAGTGAAAGCAGTAAAGGCGCACCTGTATCTAAAACCGTTAGAAAAGTTAAAAAAATTGGTAGAAATGAACCGTGTCCTTGTGGCAGTGGAAAAAAATATAAGAAGTGTTGTGGATTAACTGAAGAAGAGTAGGGTTGAGATGATATTAAAAGATAAATGTATACAAGAATTAAAAGAAATTGAGACTCTTTTAGAGGACTTAGGGAGGTCACTTTGACATCCCTAGTCTGCAACAAACCGTAAAAGAACTCGATGCAAAAATGATGGAAACCGATTTTTGGGATGACAATGAAAAAGCGCAGATTACTCTTAGAAAATCAAAACATCTAAAGAAGAAAATCAAACGATACGAGGATTTGGTTTCAGATCACGAAGAAGCCGATTTGATGATAGAGATGAGTGATGAGGAACCTTCCTATCTTAAAGAAGCCGGCAAACTGGTAGAAAGCATATTATCAAGAGCGGATGAGTTAAGATTGGAAACACTTCTCTCTGGTGACTATGATCATTTGAATGCTATTTTGACTATTCATGCAGGTTCTGGTGGCTTAGATGCTCAAGATTGGGCAGAGATGCTATTTAGAATGTATTGTAAATGGTGTGATAAAGCAGAATATGGGTATAAGATATTAGATCTGATTAGAGATACAGAAGCAGGTGTAAAAACAGTATCACTATCTATTACGGGTGAAAATGCTTATGGTTTCTTAAAATCGGAAAAAGGTGTACATCGTCTGGTAAGATTGTCTCCCTTTGATTCATCTGGTAAAAGACATACATCTTTTGCTTCAGTTGATGTTATGCCGGAACTGGATGATTCCATTGAAATTGATATCAATCCAGTGGACATAAAATTAGATACCTTTAGAGCTTCCGGCGCTGGTGGACAGCATGTCAATACTACCGATTCAGCAGTAAGAATCACACATGTTCCAACTGGGGTTGTGGTATCTTGTCAAAGTGAAAGATCACAGCTTAACAATAAGAATACTGCAATGAAAATGTTAATGGCAAAGCTCATTGAATTGAAAGAGCAAGAACAGAAAGATAAAATAGAAGATTTAAGTGGAGATTATTCTCAAATAACTTGGGGATCGCAGATTAGATCTTATGTTTTCCATCCATACAATATGGTAAAAGATCATAGAACAGGCGAAGAAGTTGGTAACATAGGCAGCGTGATGGATGGACATATAGATGGATTTATCAATGCTTATTTAAGGCAGAAGATAAAGGTTGAATAGGAGGGGCTATGGAGAAAATAATCAAGATTCTTTCTTCGGAGTTGAAGGTAAAAGAACATCAAGTAAGAGAAACAATCAAACTTTTAGATGAAGGCAACACGGTACCATTCATAGCCCGTTATCGTAAAGAAATGACCGGTGGATTAAGTGATGAAGTACTTAGAGACTTATTTGATCGTTTAACTTATTTGAGAAACTTAGAAGCTAGAAAAGAAGAAGTTGTCAGATTGATTGAGGAACAAGGTAAATTAACTGAAGAATTAAAAGCAGAGATTATAGCTGCCGATGTACTGAGAAGAGTAGAAGATTTATACCGTCCATACAAGCAGAAAAAACAAACCAGAGCTTCTAAAGCCAAAGCTAAAGGATTAGAGCCTTTAGCCATGATTATTTTTAATCAGGAGTTAGAAGATGGAGATTTGATTACTTTGTCTATGGACTACTTGAATGAAGAGTTGGAAGTTAAAACGCCTAAGGATGCTATTCAAGGTGCTTTAGATATTATAGCCGAAATGATTTCAGATCATCCTGGTCATAGAGAAAAAATAAGAAATATGAATCTTGAAACTGGTTTTTTAACGATGAAAGCTGTAGACAAAGAGGCTGAATCTGTTTATGAGATGTACTATGATTATAAAGAATCTGTTAAATCAATTGCAGATCATAGAGTATTGGCAACCAATAGAGCTGAAAAAGAGAAGTTCATTAAAGTGAAACTGGAAAGTCCAAATGATCAAATCATAGAATACCTGAAGAAGGAAACGATTCATAACCCAAAAGCTGTGGGTAATCATGAGTTAAATGTTGCCATTGAAGATTCTTATAAACGTCTGATTGCACCATCGATCGAAAGAGAAATCAGAACCATGTTAACAGAGCGTGCTGAAGAAGAAGCCATCAAAGTATTTGCAAAAAATACAAAGCCTCTTTTATTGGTACCCCCTGTTAGAGATGTTATTATCATGGCGATTGACCCTTCGTTTAGAACGGGCTGTAAGATTACAGTTTTAGATGAAACTGGGAAGTTATTAGATTATAAAACAATATATCCTAATGCGCCTAAGTTTGAAGTTGAAAAATCTAAAAAAGTGATGAAAGAATTGATTCAAAAATACCATGTTAATGTTGTTCCAATTGGAAATGGTACAGCTTCTCGTGAAACAGAGCAATTGGTTGCAGAACTATTGGCTGAGATGACGGAAGAAGTATTTTATACAATCGTTTCAGAAGCAGGCGCCTCAGTGTATTCGGCTTCAAAACTTGCAACACAAGAATATCCGGATTTAGATGTTTCAATAAGAGGCGCTATCTCAATAGGTAGAAGACTTCAAGATCCACTTGCAGAGCTTGTAAAAATTGATACAAAACATATTGGTGTTGGACAATATCAGCATGACTTGAATCAAAAGAAATTGGATGAGTCACTTACAAATGTTGTTGAGGATTGTGTAAACAGTGTGGGTATCGATTTGAATATTGCATCACCATCACTTTTGGCATATGTCTCTGGTATTTCAAGTACAGTTGCAAAGAATATCGTAGCCTACAGAGATAAGAATGGTCGTTTTAATACAAGAGAAGAATTGATGAAAGTTGCCAGAATGGGTGAAAAGGTTTATGAGCAGTGTGCTGGTTTCCTTAGAATCTATGAAGGTGAGAACATTTTAGACAATACGTCTGTTCATCCTGAATCATATGAACAGACATTTAGATTAATTGAAATCTTAGGCTATGACTTAAAAGATATCAACTCAGATAATATCAATACTATTTTTTCTGATATAGATGAAAAGATATTGGCTTTCAAAATACCTGAAGTAGTAAAGAAAAAAGAAAAACAATCTTTCAAATCCGATAGCAAACAACTAAAAGGATTGGGAGCACTTAAGAGTCTTCACTTTGAACAACCAAAGAAACAAAATGCAGGCAAGGAAAGACTTAAAGATATTGAGAATCATTTAAAGGGTATTTCAAAAGACTTGGATATCGGTTACTTTACTTTAAAAGATATTGTTGAGGAACTTAAGAAGCCGGGTCGAGACATTCGTGATGAAATGCCAAAACCTATCTTCAGAAGTGATGTTCTTAAACTAGAAGATCTTAGAGTGGATATGATCCTACCAGGTACTGTTAGAAACGTTGTGGATTTTGGTGCGTTTGTAGATATTGGTGTTAAACAAGATGGTTTGGTACATATCTCTCATTTGAGCGATAAATTCATTAAAAAGCCTATGGATGTTGTGTCGGTAGGAGATCAGGTTAAAGTAAGAGTTATTGATATTGATCTGGAAAAACAAAAAATTGCTTTAAGTATGAAGGGCATTAAAGAATAATAATAAGCCATATGCGAGAGCATATGGCTTTTCTATAGTTTAAATTTGATTAAAGATAAGATAATCAATGCAGTTTGTCACATTCAAGTAAAAAATGACTTTATGAATTGTAAGTTATAAACTTAGTTTAGTGATGTCATGATTTTAAGGAAAACTTATTTTCATCAGTTAATTGCATTTAAAAATACAGAGGTTATTAAAGTGATCACTGCTATCAGAAGGTGCGGAAAATCAGTACTACTAGAACAATATGGACAGTTGTTAAAGGACAGTGACCAGATTATCAGAATGAATTTTGAATCTGTGATATATGATGATATTAAAAATTTATATCATTATATTATTGAAAAACTAAAAAAGCATATCTTTTACTAGATTAAATACAACGTGTTAAGGGGTGGGAGAACGCATTATCAAGTAACTTTATCAGCAGTAGAAGAAAAGGTTAAATCAAGAGAATTAAAAGGATTTAAAAGTTTAAGAGATAATTATCCGAAGTGTTTATTGAGTATGGATATAGTACGAAAGAAGGAATCGAACTTAAAAATATTATAGATTTCTTGTTAGAAGAATAGAATGCCTGAGCGATTGCTCAGGCATTTAAATTAGAATAATTTTTCAATATCTTTAGCTTTTAAGACTTTACCTTTTGAAACAACTTTTTCATCGATTACCAGTGCTGGTGTGCTCATTACACCGTATCCGATGATTGATTGTACATCTTCTACTTTTTCGACTGTTGCATCGATACCTGCATTTTTGATTGCCTCTTCTACATTTGCTTTAAGTGTTGTACACTTTTTACACCCTGTGCCTAATACTTTAATATGCATAAACTCCTCCTATATGATTAAATAACTAAACGCGTTAAATAGATACCCTATGATCAATATACCTGTTGTTACAAGTCCTGCAAAAATAATCAATAATTTTGTTTTTACAACTTTTTTCAATAAAATCATTGATGGCAATGAAAGCGCTGTGACAGCCATCATGAATGAAAGAGCAGTCCCTAGACCAACACCTTTTAATACAAGTGCTTCTGCAATTGGCAGTGTACCGAATATATCAGCGTACATTGGTATACCTGCAAATACCGCGAGTATGACCGAATACCATTTGTCTTGCCCCAGAACAGCTGAAATCACTGACTCTGGAATCCAGTTATGAATAGCTGCGCCTATACCAACTCCGATAATGACATACAACCAAACTCTTTTGACAATATCTAAAACTTGATCTTTACCAAACTCCAGACGTTCCTTTACAGATAAAGCATCCTGTTCATCTTCAGACATTTGATTTTGATATACAAATGGTTCTACGTATTTTTCTAACTTTAATTTGCTGATGATTGTACCGCCGAGTACTGCCAGTATAAGGCCGACAATAACATAAGCAAATGCAATCTTCCAGTTGAAGATACTCGCTAACAGAAGAACTGACGCCAAATCGACAAGCGGTGATGATATCAGAAAAGAGAACGTAACACCGATTGGTAGTCCGGCGCTGGTAAAACCTATAAACAATGGGATGCTTGAACAAGAGCAAAATGGTGTAATTGTTCCCAAGAGTGCACCAAGAATATTAGCGCTGATACCATTGAAATTACCGAGTATACGTCGTGTTCTTTCTGGTGGAAAGAAGCTTTGTATATAAGATATTGTAAATATCAGTACAGAAAGCAGTATAAATATTTTTATAACATCATAGATGAAGAAGTGTAAACTGCCACCTAAACGTGTTGATAGATCCAGATTGAATACTTCCGTAACCAGTTTTGCAACTAGATTTGAGAGCCAATCCATTTTTAATAATTGAGCATTAAGCCATTCAAAAATAAACATGTGATCTCCTTGTTAGACCTTTAACTGTGTCGTGCTACATTTTGTTAAGAAAGTTTCTTTTAGATGTAGTCTGTTATAATCTGTTTGCAATTGTGGATATGATTCTAATGACTCTTTTAGATAATTCAGTATGTGAGACATTAAAGGATGATTATTATTCAGTGAGTAATAAACGAATTTTTCTTGCCTGTCATCTGAAACTAGATTTAAATCTCTGAGTTTTGATAGCGCTTTAGAAGCTTTTGGTTGAGATATATCTAAGATCCCTGTTAATTGACAAACACAGAGAGCTTCATTTTGAAGTAACATAACAATTCTCAGTCGTGTTTCGTCTGAGAGTAATTTGAATATGGTAATTGCGTTAGTCATAGGACTCCTTTCTCATATGCACTTATGAGTATATGAGAATGTTAACACGATAATTCATACCTGTCAATAAAAACCTCCACATTTATGTGAAGGTGTGATGAATGGATTCATGAATCTTAATGGCTACAGACATCTGTTCATTAAATGATTGATCGGATTCAAAAAGACCGATGAGTTCCTTAGCTTTTCTAATTCTATACAAAATAGTGTTTTTGTGCTGAAATAAACTTTCCGCAGTCAATTGTGTGTGATTGCCGTTTTTAAAGTATAGGCGAAGCGTTTCATAAAGTTGAGTCTGATAGCGTTGATCATAATTGAGTATGGGGGCTAATAATCTTTTAGAAAAATCAACCACCCATGAGTCGTTTAAATGAGGTATTAAGATTTGATACAAACCAAGATCTGCATAATTCATTTTCGGTAAATGTTCGATGCTGGCAGCTTGACAGGCATAGAAACTTTCTTTAATGGACTGATTCAACTGGGTGAGAGAAGTATGGAGACTACTTATACCAATTGTATAATCTAAAAGGTTAAGTCCTATCTGCGTACATAAATAATTGAAATCAAGATCTATAGAATTTGGACAATCGTCATAACTTAGAACAACTAATATACCTGTTCTAAATCTCAAAAGACTATGTGTATTGTCTTTTTTTTGTATTCTCATATATTTTTCAATAAATTTAATGTTGTTTTCATTAGAAATGAAACGATTCTCAGTACAATAAATGACTTGATGAAATTCTTTGAAATGTGTATTAAGCTCAAGAGCTATTTGTTCGACTGTGTATGGGTTTACAACACCTGAAAAAAGAGTTTCAAGCTTTGTTTCAATGATATCATGTAACCCTCTAGACTTAATACCACTTTGAAGTGTGCGGATGATATTTTCCATAAATATTGAAGGCTCAAAAATAAATATAGGAAAATGATTTATATTGGCATATTCAAGAATTTCTTGTGGAAGGGTATGATAATAGACGGACTTAATAGCCAAACCGGAAACTCTTTGTTTGATCAAATTTCTGATAGATTCAAAAACAAGAGCAATGTCATTTCTAGCAACACTAAGAGTTGCCAACACAAATTCGCCTTCTTCAAAGATATGCATCTGGTGCTCTATCTGTTCATGATCAAGAATACCGACTGTCGTGATGATATTATTCAAACCGCTATTATCTGTTATACATTGGAACTCTTCTAAATATTCTAGTTTTAAGGCTTCATGGACTTTAATTGACATAGGATCTCCTTTTTGTTTAATTATAATAAATAAAATTTAGATTATCAAATCAATTGTACGCTGCACAAAGAAAATATGAAACATTTGTGGTTAAAACACAGATTTTCAAAAAATATCATGATAAAATAAACGAAAAGGGAGAGATGAAATGAAAAAAAAGATTAGCAGTATACAAGCGGATTTGATTCTATTATTCGTTGCACTATTATGGGGTACTACATTTGTTGCTTCAAAATTGGCTCTAGATCATTTATCGCCATTGACCATTATATCATTTAGATTTATTTTGGCTTTTGTATTGATGTTGATATTGTTCAGAAAACAGATAAAATACATTCGCAAGGATGATTTACTAGGAGGTAGTTTTGTTGGACTGATGTTATTTATAGCATTTTCAACACAGTTAATTGCACTCAATTATACAGATCCAGGCAAACAGGCATTTTTAGCAGGTACCTATGTCGTATTTGTGCCTTTTATAGTTTGGTTTATATATAAGAAGAAGCCAGATTCGAAATCTTTTATTGGTGCATTTGCATGTTTCGTAGGTATTAGCTTACTAACATTAAATAAAGGATTCTCAATCAGTTTTGGTGATAGTCTAACACTTTTAAGTTCTGTATTTTTTGCAGGACATATTATATCAACGAGTTATTTTGTAAAAAAAAGTACACCTGTTAAAATTACCATCATTCAATTTGGGACAGTCGCTATTTTATCAACGCTATCTGCTCTTATTTTTGAAGGCATACCAAGTGGCGTTTCATCGGTTGTATTTGTTTCTGTAATATACTTGGGTATTATTTGTACAGGCATTGCCTATTTTCTACAAACTCTTGCGCAAAATTATACAAAATCAACCCATGCAGCAATTATCTTAAGCTTAGAGGCAGTTTTTGGTAGTATTTTATCAGTTATGGTTATGAGTGAACTGTTTACATTAAAAATGATAGTCGGTTGTATTATTATTTTCCTTTCAATCCTAGTGATTGAGCTTAAAGGTATAAAAAAAGAAGTTTTGGAAAGTGAAGATGATGTAATTGAAGTCACTGTGAAATAACAACCTGATTGCATAGTGAAAATAGAGAAATTATATTTTTTTGAAGTCTTTAATTCACACATTTGAACCCATTAAGATAATAAGTTGTTAATAGCAAAAAAAGATCAGAAATGATCTTTTTTTTTCTAAAAATATGATTTGATTTCAAGTGGTGATAGTGGTGTGGAGAACAGATAACCTTGATACAAGTCGCAACCATATGATTTTAATAAATTGAGCTGATCGGTCTTTTCTACACCTTCAGCCACAATTTTCATATTAAGTCTTTGACCCATGGCAATGATAAATTCGATAATCGGATGATCGTCATCAACCATGGTATCGATAAATAATTTATCTATTTTTAAAACATCAATTGGTAATTGTTTTAAATAACTCAGTGAGGAATATCCTTTTCCGAAATCATCTAGAGCAATTGAAAAACCAAATTCTTTTAATGTTTTTAGAATCACTACAGCTGAATCAAATGAATCTATAAAGACATTTTCAGTAATTTCAATCTGAATCTTCGTCGGATTAAATGTATATTTTGCCATAAGTGTTTTGACATGGTTAATGAGTTTTGGATCCATTAGAAACTCTGGTGACATATTGACGGAGATGTAATCAAAATGGTAACCGCTTAATGTCCATTCGATGACCTGCTGGATGCTTTCTTCTAATACCCATAAATCAATTTTAGCAATAAAACCTCTTTCTTCTGCAATAGGAATAAACTCATTTGGTGGTATGATACCTTCTTTTGGAGAACGCCATCGAATTAAAGCTTCGACAGATTTCATTTTATTTGTTCTTACATCTACTTTAGGTTGATAAACTAAGAAGAATTCTTTGTTTTCAATTGCGACGTTTAGTGCATGATCAAATAATCGAATGCGAGTTAATTCCTCTTGCATACTTGATGCAAAGACAGTAATTCTATTTTTTCCTTTGTTCTTTGCAGCTTTTAGTGCTGTAACTGCATTGAGCAGTATTCTGTCAGCATCAGTACCACCTTCAGGGAATATTGAAATCCCAATGCTTGCTGATAAATTGTAATCCTTGTTGTGAAGGGTAATCGGTGTATGAAAGAGTTTAAGTAAATTCTCCGCAGTTTTTAGAATGATTTCACGATGATTTTCTTTCATGATTAGAACAAATTCATCCCCACCATATCGATACACGTTTAAACGTTCATCAGAGATAGAATTAAGTCTCATAGCGATAGATGTCAGAATTTGATCGCCTAAATGATGACCATACAAATCGTTGATATCTTTATAGTTATCCAAATTTAAAAGAATGACACTAAGTTTATTGGCATGATGTTCTTTTAAATAGTCAAAGGACTTTTCCAGATGAACCAACATTTGATTTCTATTGTTGATGCCTGTCAGATTATCAATGTATGCCATCCTTTTGATGTAATTTTGATAAGCAACATGTTCGGTAACATCATCAAGAGATCCAGCTATTCTAACGGGCTGACCATTTCCATCTCTCTTGATTTTTGCACGACAATGTGTCCAAATTACGTTATTCTCTGAAGTTATGATTCTAAATTGATGATCTAAAACATCCAAAGAATTTAAGGCGTTATTGTAGTTTGCTCGTGTTTCTTCCACATCTTCTGGATGAATAATTTGAAGTAATTTATCCAAAGTATCTATTTCTACATCATGGTAGCCAATGAGAGTTTCCAAACCTCTTGAAAGGTTTAGTGTACCATCTTCAATATACATATCCCATATGATATTACTAGAACCTTCAGCGATAAGTTTGTACTTTTCGGTGGCGTCTTCCAAAGCTTTATTCTTATGAAAAATCAAATCGTAGTGTTTTCTCAGTTCTTCTTCAGTTGCAATCAGCTCTTTGTGTATTGCAGATATTTCCTGATGCTGTTCATTGAGTTCAATATGTGCTTTTTTAGTTTCATAATTGGCTAAACCTAAATCTGCTATGAAAGCGCCAAGTTCCGTTAAGAACGTAATGAGTTCTTTCATTTGATGTTGGGAAATAACAGGTGTTTCTTGAACCGCTTTGATATAACTTTCCTCATCGTAATTGGCTAAAAAAGCCTGTTTTTTAAAGTATTCAACATCTGGTTCTTCGAAGAAAAACTGACCTTGAAAAATAGTTGCAATATGTTCTCCATTTATGAGAATCGGTGAACCTATATCAATTAATCCATTTCGACATTTAGAAATTGCATATTTTTTTGTTTCATGAATAATTTTATTTAAATCTCGATCATTTTCAATACATCTTTGACAAGTGATGCCATTGACACGATGAAAATTCTTACAAACATCGCGCCAGTCTGTTGAAATGATTTCAGTACCATCAACTTCATTAATTACAGTTGGAATGCCATTGGCATGATACAAATGATTGACCATATTTTGTAGTCGATTGACGTCAATGTAATCAGATAACTTCATATTTTCTCCCTTTAAAGTCCGCTTGATTTATTATATCAAAGATCTGTATCAGTATGGCGAATATTTGGTTTTTTTTCTTGTTTTTTCTTGTTTTTTTTTAAAGAGTCAACTTTTAGTTTAAGTGGGATGATTTTTATGCTTTCATAATATACGGAACAATTGTTGTAGTTTCAAATTTTTGTTGAATGTTACTAGATTTTTTTGAATAATTAAGCTAAACTAGTTGTATACATAAACGAAAGGGAGTAATTATGGAACAGAGTAAAATAAAAAATATGAATAAGTACAGATGGTTCATTTGGGGGCTATTAGCATTTGCTTACATCATTGTGTTTTTCCATCGTTTTGCAGCAGGAGTTGTAAAAGATGATTTAATCACAGATTTGGCATTATCGGAAACTGGATTTGCAAGCCTAGGGGCTATGTATTTTTATGCTTACATGTTTATGCAAATTCCTGTTGGTTTCTTGGCTGACTCACTCGGTGCTAGAAAAACGGTTACAATAGGTACTGTATTTGCAGCGATTGGTTCTATTATATTTGGACTTGCAGGAACAGTGTTCTTAGCGTTTTTAGGTAGATTTTTAGTAGGATTAGGTGTCTCGGTTGTTTTCATTTCAATTTTAAAAATCTTGTCAACGTGGTTTAAAGAGTCTGAATTCGGAACCATGTCAGGTATCACTTCTTTTGTAGGAAATATGGGTGGCTTAATCGCTCAAACACCACTTGTGTGGATGGTATCGATGTTTACATGGAGAAATACTTTTATTGCAATTGGTGTGGTTACATTATTTGTTGCTGTACTCATTTATGTATTTGTAAGAAACACACCACAAGAAAAAGGGTATCCAAGCATAGCTTCTTTAGAAGGGCGTGAAGAAAAACATGCGACTAAAGTAAAAGTGAATTTATTTAAAGCCTTATTGGAAGTTGTTACAAACTGGAGAACATGGCCACCGTTTGTTATTTTTGCATGTTTCTTCGGATCATTTACGGCGTTATCAGGGTACTATGGTACCAGCTTTATGATGGATGTCTATGGATTGGAAAAATCTGAGGCTGCTAATTACATGATGGCTGCAGTGTTAGGATTGGCAATTGGTAGTATTGTTATTGGTAAAGTATCAGATGCCATGGAAAAGAGAAAATTACCGATGCTCATATCAGGGATACTATTGTTGTTAACATGGACGACACTTGTATTTATGAATAACGGTCAGCCGGCACTTGGTTTGATGTATCCATTATTATTTATCATGGGACTTTCAACATCTGCATTTATCTTAGGCTGGGCATGTGGTAAGGAGATGAACAATCCTAAAGTTGCAGGTATTTCGACATCTGTAGTGAATATGGGTGGTTTCTTCGGTGCCGCAGTTATCCCTACATTTGTAGGAAATGCATTAGCAGGTGGACATGATGCAGTTGCTTATAATACAGCATTCAAAGTAGCATACATCTGTATTGTTATTGGATGTTTGGCAATATTCTTAGTGAAAGAAACCAATTGTAAAAATATTTATAAAGGTTAATATAAAACAGCTTTCTTATTGGATTCATTTATATGAATCGTTTTATGGGAAGCTGTTTTTTTATTGCTTACTTCGTGATATACTGTAATTAATATTTAGATAGGCGAAACAATAAGGGGGATTGAATATGATATTAATTAAAAATGGTAAAATATTAACGATGACCGGAGAAACTATTGAAAATGGCTCTATATTAATTAAAGAGGGTAAGATAGCCGGGATAGGTCAAATCAACGTTCAAGATGGTGTGGAAGTCATTGATGCAAAGGGACATTATGTGTTGCCTGGATTTATAGATGCACATTGTCATCTTGGTATGTGGGAAAGTTCTATTGGATTTGAAGGTTCAGATGGTAATGAAATAACGGATCCAATTACACCTCAATTGCGTGCAATTGACGCCATTAATCCGATGGATGAAAACTTTGAAGAAGCGAGATCACTTGGTGGTGTTACAATGGTTGCTTCGGGACCAGGTTCTGCGAATGTGGTTGGTGGTCAATTTTGTGCGATTAAAACAGCTGGTATTGTAATAGATGATATGGTTGTAAAAGCGCCTTTGGCAATGAAAATTGCATTTGGTGAAAATCCAAAAAGATGTTATAACGAGAGAAAAGTAACACCAACAACACGTATGGGTACTGCATCTGAACTTAGAAATATCTTGTTTAAGGCATTTGAATACAAGGAAAAATTAGAACAGGCTAAAGATGATCCTTCTAAAAAACCGGCATTTGATTTTAAATTAGAAGCTCTTCAGTCGGTTGTCAATAAAGAAATCCCTTTAAAAGCACATGCCCATCGTGCAGATGATATTATAACTGCAGTGAGAATAGCCAAGGAATTTGATGTTAAAATTACATTGGAGCATTGTACAGAAGGGCATTTGATTCCTGAATTCATCAAAAAAAGTGATGTATCAGCAGTGGTCGGACCTAGTTTTGGACATAAAACGAAATTTGAACTACAAAACCTTACCTTTGAGACACCAGGTGTCTTAACAAGAGCAGGGATTAAAGTCGCAATTATGACAGATAGTCCAGTAATACCGCTTCATCATTTAAATATGTGTGCGGCGCTTTCCATGAAAGCTGGCATGACAGAAGAGGATGCCTTAAAAGCCATTACTATCAATGCTGCTGAAATTTTGGAATTAGATGACAGAGTGGGTAGTCTGGAAGTTGGTAAAGATGCCGATGTTGTTATTTGGGATAGACATCCATTTGATTTACAAGCCTCGCCACTTTATACAATAATAGATGGTAATATTGTTCATAAAAAATAATTATTCAAGTGCAATTAACGTCAACTGTTGTTGGCGTTTTTTTTGTAAAAATAAACATGTGAATTGACAGTTTACACGTATATTTGTTGAGTGTAATATTCTAAAATTTATGATTTTCTATTTGTTAAGTGGGTATGAGTAGGACAGGGATGTATGTTTATGGTAATAGTTCCGTTTGTTAGTTGGAAATATAACGTTTTTTAGATTATGTCAAACTTGTATTTAATGAAATAAAAGTTTGGTTCTGGTATCTGAATAAAGTTGCTATATGAAATGAGAGTGGGAAATGAAATTTAAAAATTCTATGTATAGAGAGATGATTGAAAACCATCCTTCTTCAATTTTGCTACAGGATAATGACGGCATGATTGTGTATGCAAATAAATCAGCGTGTGATTTTTATGGTTACACAGCCAATGAAATCATTGAAATGAATATATCCGACATAAACACATTTACAAAAAATGAAGTTTTATTTGAGTTATCAGAAGCTAAACGAGAAAATAGGAATCATTTTATTTTTACACATAAACTCAAAAATCAATCCGTCGTAAAAGTGGATGTCATAAATTTCCCGATTGTTATTTCTGATGAGGAGCTTTTATTTTCAGTAATCAGTAGAGTTGATGAGAAATTACAAAAAAGCGATAAAAACATTTTTGATATGTTTAACAATGTTGATGATGCTGTTTGTGTTATAAAACATTCAGAATATGAATTGGATAGAATTGTTGAAAGTAGTATCGCATTCAATAAATTAATTGAAATGGATAGTAACGTGGCTAAAACTATGTCAGTTGAAGACATCCTGTTGATTGATAATCCGTTTCTTATTTATAAAAGTGAATTCAATGCCAAACTGCATAATATATCAAAAGATATTTTTATACCAGTCAATGTTGTCAGAAGTAAGTTCAATTATGAAAATGACTCCTATTCAATATTGGTTTTTAAGCCACAGTGCTATTATTCTTTTCAGAAAGAAGAACTTACTTATGATGAGTTAAAAGGATTTGCGACATTAGGTAAGGGTCATTTGATAAAAGTTGAACTGTATTTGGATGTTAATAGAGAAGAAGTATTCCAAAAAAACTTGCCATTTGTTAATAAAGTTTTGCATGAGGATTTTGGAAATAGAAATTTATCCTATACTTCAATCGAAATTGACAATTCGGTTCTGGTTTATTCAGAAGAAAAATTATCAGATCTGTATGTTGCTTTGAGTATTTTTCTAGAACATTTCAATCAATATAAACCTAATAAAGAAGACCATAACTGCAAGTGTAGAATCGGAATTTCAGCCTTCGATAATTTTACAAAGAACCAATTGGATTCTTTGAACGAAATTATGGGTTTATTTGATCCATATGAGTTCGGTGTCATCCATACGTATTCCAATAAGAACAATTATTCTAGAGCGCTTGAGATAAAAAATGGAATAAAAAAAGCAATAAAGGACTCCGAATTTGAATTGTATGCACAAGGGATCATTAATTTGGAGGATAATGCGATTGAAGGATATGAAATATTAATAAGATGGAATCATCCTGTACATGGCATGATTATGCCAGATGAGTTTATACCATATGCCGAATTGACGGGTGAAATTGTTAACTTGGATTTATGGGTGATTAAAGAGTCTTTTGATTATATCAAAAAACATCATAATGAAATCCGTAATTTAATTTTCCATATTAATTTATCAACCAAGACAATAGCAAGTAAGTTGTTGATTGAACATATTTTAAAGGAAAAAGATGATATTGATGTAAAAAGAATTGTGTTTGAAATTACAGAAGATCCAACGACGAATCAAATGAATTTTGCCATAGATGAATTAAAAGAACTGGGTTTTCTGTTGGCAATTGATGATTTTGGAAAAGGATATTCATCGTTTGAAAGAATTAGAAACATTGGTATCCAATATGTAAAAATAGACAAAAGTTTTATTTCGAGTTTAACTGAAAACGTAGATGATATTTTAATTCTAAAAGCAATTATCAGTATGTGTAATAACTTGAATATCAAAGTTATCGCAGAAGGTATAGAACAAATTGAACAATTGGAATTTTTATATTCTAGAAAATGTTACATCATACAGGGGTATATATTCTCAAAACCAGAGGCTATTAAAAATTTGCTTGGAAAACACGATGCCTTAAATAAACATGTACATCAGACTGTAACTGAACTGTTGTCTCATGAGATTAGCTCTAAAAAGTTTTATAATCACGGCAGAATAATAATGCAAGACATCAACACCCGTTATAAATTAATAACACCTAATGTTGCACTTGCAGAAGCTTTAGGGTATGACTTTGACAGTTTTGTCGAGTTAACAATGTTGGATATGATTCCGGTACAGTTTAAAAAAACCTTTAAAAAATTTATTGATAATGCAAAAGGGGATTTAGGATTTAGAGCAATCATGTTGCAATTGATTAACTATGATCATACTTATAGCAAAGTTACTTGTGCAGTGAATAAGAAAAAGGAAGAAGATGTATTTAGATTATATATTGAGTTCATAGATAATTTAGAAGAAAATGAGATGGAGTTACT
The DNA here is from genome assembly GCA_016342415.1 of Clostridiales bacterium. Taxonomy (GTDB): domain Bacteria; phylum Bacillota; class Clostridia; order Peptostreptococcales; family Acidaminobacteraceae; genus JABXKX01. The sequence goes on along the minus strand of JAEIOD010000002.1, from coordinate 318,458 downwards.
TGGATTATCCAACTCATATCTACAAGCTTTCGATGAAGCGCCTTCTGGCATGATGATTATTGGAGAAAATTTCACAGTTAAGAAATGGAATATTTCATGTGAAAATATTTTTGGTATCAGTATGGCAGACTCAAAAGATCGAAATGTTATCAAGTTATTGTCAAATGAAAATCAATTAAAAGATATGAATGCTTTGTTTGGTCAAGCATTAAACCAAGGTCAAGCTGAAATGGTACTTGAAAATATGAAATCAAGTCAGGAGTGTATCATTTGTAGATGGCATGTAAATACCGCCTTTGATGAATTAGAGCAAACTCATCAGTTTATTTGTATCGTTAACGATATAACAGAAGGTATCAAGCGAAATAGGGAACTGAGTCGTGTTAATAAAGCGCTTGATCAAAGTAAGTCCATTATTGTAATGGCTGATACAGGTGGCAACATTGAGTATGTCAATGAAATGTTTACGGAAGTATCCGGATATCCTAAAGAAGAAGTCTTTGGGGAAAATATGAGTATTGTATCTTCTTTCGAGCATAATGAAGACTATTATAATAAGCTATGGATGACCATTAAAAGTGGTCAGGTATGGGAAGGAGAATTTCATAACAAAAGAAAAGATGGGGGGTTCTATTGGGTTGACGAAACCATATACCCTGTAAATGAGAATGGTAGCATCACTGGTTTTGTTTGTATTCAAACTGATACAACAAAAGAAAAAGAATTGAAAAACCTAAATTTAAACTTGAAGAATAGATTGTTTGAACAGGATAAAGTCGCTTCACTGGGGCTTCTTTCCTCTGGGATTATGCACGAAATCAACAATCCCTTATCATTCATTCAAGGTAATATAAAATATATCATTGAGCAATTTGAAGACTTTGAGAACTTGATTAAAGAAGATATCATAGATTTGTATGATGCTTTTCTAGATATAGATAAGGGTGTAACGCAGATCAAAGTTATAGCAGAAGGTCTCAAAAAATATATTTTCAAAGGGACTGTTGAAGAAAAAGAAATAGTTGATTTGATAGAAGAAATAAAGACGGTACTCATTTTAGCCAAAAATGAGTATAAGTATCATGCGAATGTTAAATTTAAATATCTAGAAGATAACAAGTATGAAATATACGGTTACGCTTCCAAACTGAAACAAGTATTTATGAACTTTATTATCAATGCGGCACATGCAATTGAGAGTTCAAATAAAAATGAACTCGGGAATATTACAATAGAATTAATAAAATTAAGTTCTGAAATATTGATACAAATAACAGATGATGGTTGTGGTATGACAACTGAGACAATTGAGAGAATATACGAACCACTTTTTACAACAAAAGAAGAAGGTGTTGGTAGTGGTTTGGGATTAAGTGTATCAAGACAAATCATTGAAGAAGACCACGATGGTTTAATTATCTGTGAATCGGTGATCAACAAAGGAACTGTTTTTAAAATAAAATTACCAACAAGTTAGCCTTTGGAAAGCAGGAATGAAAGTGAATCGGTAACTCGCTTTCTGCGTTATGAGAATAGGCATGTGATTTATCGAAATGAACCATGTGATTAGGATTGTTGTTGAGATTAACTTGTTTGAGTAACAGGTTAAAATATCATACTCTAAAATTTGAGAATATTATTAAATTTCATTTGAGTTTAAGAGTACTATAGTAGATAATTGAGGTAGAGATGAATAAAGTTGTTATGTTTGTAGATGATGAAAAATTTATTCTGAAATCATTGAAAAGATTGATGAAAAGTGAACCTTTTGAGTCTGTATATATGAATAGTGGACCTGAAGCGTTAGAGTATTTAGAAGAAAACAAGATTGATTTAATCGTAACTGATATTCGAATGCCTGATATGGATGGTTTTGAACTGTTGTCAATCATAAAAGACAAATATCCTAAGGTGTTGCGTGTCGCCCTAAGTGGTTTCACAGAAAGTAGAACCATTTATAAGTTAATAGAGAAGAATATTGCCAAAATTTACTTGTTCAAACCTTGGGATAATTTTGAGCTAAAAAAAAATATCAATCGAATTTTGGAATTTGAAGATGTTTTGACAAATAACAAACTTCTTGAGCTTATAAACAATCTGGATTCTTTACCAGTACTGCCAAAACTTTATCAGGATTTAAAAGCATTGATTGATCAAGATGCCAGCATAGAAGAAGTAGGCAAGTTAGTAGAGATAGATCAAGCCATTTCATCAAAGGTCCTAAGACTTGCAAATTCAGCTTTTTATGGCAGAAAAACGGGCAGCATATCTGAGGCAATATTAAGTATTGGACTAAACAATCTGAAAAATATGGTATTGGCCAGTTCGATTTTTCATGGTAGTAAAGAAGAGATGGAAAGTCTTGACAAAATGTGGGTGCATTCTATCAACACAAATAAATTGACTCTGTTGATATATGAAAAATTATTGAATAAAAAAATACCAACAATCTATGGATCAGCAGGACTTTTGCATGACATTGGAAAAGTAATACTTCATATATTTTATAGTGACTCATATAAGGAGATTATAAATAATGCAGATGATGCAGACAATAATTTAATCAATTTAGAACTGGAAGCTTATAATGTGACACATCAAGATATAGGAGCGTATCTGTTAAACTGGTGGGAATTGCCACATGCTTATGTCGAAGCGGCAATGTATCATCATAGACCGAATGATGCAAGAATCGTTAACTATGAAATTGTTGGTGTCGTGCATATAGCCAACTATTATTCTTTGAAACGACTCTCTTTAGAAAATGCTCATAGTTATTTAGATAAAACCGTATTCAGTAAGTTGGGAATATCGGTTGAGGATCTAGAGGCTTTAATAGAAGAATTGGACTAGGAGAAATTATGGGAAAAGTGTTATTTGTTGACGATGAGCAATTGATTTTAAACTCTATGAAAAGAGGATTGAGAAATAAGGATTATGACTGTTATTATGCTACCAGTGGTAAGGAAGCATTAAAAGTACTTGAAAAAATCGATATTGATGTACTTTTTTCCGATATGAAAATGCCTGAAATGAATGGTTTGGAATTGCTGAAAATAGTTGAGGAAAAGTATCCTGACATTATTAAGGGAATAATTTCTGGGTATGCACAATTGCCTCAACTTATTGCGACTGTCAATCAGACCAATATCTTCAAGTACATAGCAAAGCCGTTTGATCTTTATAATGAGTTGGTTCCAATTATTGATGAAGCTCTTGGTTATTCAAAGTTTAAGAAAGATATGAAGTTTAAAACACAGAATCTTGAATCTAAGAATGAAGCCTACAAAAATATATTCAAAACAATGACTACAAAAGCGAATACAAAAGAAGTGGGTTACGATTTGCTTCGAATTTATAATCAAGCGCTTTTGAAGATTATAAAAGAACAAGTGAGTGATGGTAATATAAGTATCGCTGAGCATACTTGTTTTATAGATCAATACAAAAATTTTGGAGAGTTGTATTTAAAAGAAATCAAAAAGAATGAGATATATTATGAACCGGCTAGAATTATCAATGAAATTGAGTTGGTTTTAAAACAAGACAATTATAATATAAAAATTGAACGTGGTGTTGATGAATCGAGCAAGAATCTGTATGAAGGCAGAGGGATGCATATAAAACCTGTTATTATCTGCATTATTGAAGATTTAGTGGAAAAGGATAGAATAACTTCTGTAAAGATAATCTCCAAAGAAATTACTAGAGAACAGAATCATGTTGATATGATGTATTTAGTTGAATTTAGTAATAGTGTTGTCAATAACATTGATTTGGAGATGTATAATTTCAGACTGTACAGAAGCATTCTAAATCTATTTGGTGGAGATATCAAGATTCAGGAAACAGAAAGAAAAGTTGATGTTGTTGTTAAAGTAAGACTGCAATTATCTGTAATAGAGGATGGCTTGGATGAATTTACTAATAGTTGATGATTCAAAACTGAATAGAGTTGTTGCCTCTAGCTTAGTAGAGCGAAATAACATCGATCTTAATGTTTTTTTTGCTGAATCAGGTGAGGAAGCATTGGAGATTATAGATTCCAATAATATTGATATTGTATTATTGGATATTATAATGCCCGGAATGGGGGGAATTGAAACTCTTAAACAAATAAAGGGTGTACCTTCAAGATCAGATATTAAAGTATTGATGTACTCAACAGTTTCTGAAAAAGATTCCTTTAAAAAGTGTTTTGAGCTGGGTGCTACTGATTTTATTCATAAACCGATTGAGGAAGTTGAGTATCTTTCAAGATTGAAAAGCAGTATCAGGCAAAAAAAACTTGAAAATGAAACCAAAGAGTATATAGAAGAAATCAAAAAACAGAAAATAAAAATTTCAGATGCCAATATTCAATTAATGCAACAAGAAAAAATGGCAGGTATTGGTCAATTAGCTGCCGGTGTTGCCCATGAAATAAACAACCCACTGGGTTTCATAGCAAGTAATTTTGCAGTATTAAAAGATTATGTGAGCAAGTTTGTTGAAGTTTATAAAATCAGTACGTCTGATGAACCACCCGAGGTGATTCACAAGAAGGTTTTTGATTATTTCGAAAAAGAGGATTTTGACTATTTGTTTGAAGATATCAATGATTTATTAAAGGAAACATCTATTGGACTTAACCGCGTTACAGAGATTGTAAAGAGTCTAAGGAATTTTTCTAAAATTGATAGAAGTGAATCTTATGATTCTTATGATTTGAATCAGGGATTAAAAGATACACTTTTAATCGCAAGAAACAGAATTGATGATAAAGTGAATTTACAAGTGGAATATGGTGATATTGGCATCATAGAAGCCTATGGTGGACAAGTGAATCAAGTGTTGTTAAACATTGTATTGAATTCAATAGAAGCAGTCTCAGAAAAGCATAATGATAATAAAGGTTCCGTACATATTAAAACCTATATAGAGAACAATTATGTTGTTGTTTCATTTAAAGATGATGGCATTGGTATTGATGAAAAACATATCAGTAGTCTGTTTAATCCATTTTATACAACAAAGCCAGTTGGTGAGGGATTGGGATTAGGTTTAAGTATGTCATATGATATTATTATTAATAAACATCATGGTAAAATTGATGTCATCAGTGATCCTGGTGTAGGGACTGAGTTTTTTATTTTTTTACCACGACCAAACATAAACCGTCAATAAGACAGCTGAGAGGCTGTTTTTTATGTGTTTAACTTTAAAATTTAATTAATTTAAAATTATGTCTTAATAATATATTAAGAAGTGTTTGTTACAATCATCACAGATAACACTTGAACTTCTGTAATAAATTATATAGTATAATAGAGATATTATATGAAAAGGAGATCCAAGTGATTAGTTTAATATGTCATAATGAAGCAGCCACAATATCTTTTGGTGAGAAGCTAGCAAGCATTCTTAGTCCAGGAGACTTTATATGTTTAGATGGAGATTTAGGTGCAGGAAAAACATTTTTAAGTAAATCGATTATCCATGCCTTAGGTGTTACAGATTATGTGACCAGTCCAAGTTATACCATCGTAAATGAATATGAGGGAAAGTATCCGATTTATCACTTTGATGTCTACCGTATAGATGATATTGATGAGATGTATGAAATTGGATATGAGGAGTATTTTTATGCTGAAGGTATTTGTCTAGTTGAATGGGCGAATATGATTTCAGAACTTATACCACCGTCTCATTATCAGATACGATTAAGGATGGGAGCGGAATTTACCTCGAGAATCATTGAGATAACCGGATCGACAACTGAACTGGAAAAAAAATTGGAGGCGCTATGAAAATATTAGGCATAGATACTGCAACATCTGTTGCAACTGTCGCTTTAATGGATGATGATAAATTAATAGGTTTAATGACATTGAATGATAAGAAAACACATTCTCAAAAGTTGATGGTTTTAGTAGAAACACTACTTGAAAACACAGATCATACCTTTGAGGATATAGACCGTATAGCCGTTGCATGTGGACCAGGATCTTTTACAGGACTCCGAATTGGTGTTACAACAGCAAAGGCTTTGGCGCATGGAGCAGGCAAACCTGTCGTAGAAATTTCTTCTCTAAAAAGCTTGGCGTATAATCTTCAAGGCTCTCATGTCTGTGCGTTAATGGATGCACGACGCGATACTGTATTTGCAGGCATTTATGGTGACGATCCCATGGAGGATGCACAGATGCATATCAACGAGTTGCTGGAACGTTGTCAAAACTTTGATCACATTTGGTTTGTAGGAGACGGTGCCACTAAACACCGAGATCTCATTATGGAAACCTTAAAGGACAAAGCGTTGTTTGCGCCAAAACATCTGAATATTTCTTCTGCAGGTAGTTTATGTGAGTTAGCACTTTTATCTCGAGATGAAAAGAAATATGACGATGTACATGTGACATACTTAAGAAAGTCACAAGCTGAAAGAGAATATGAGGAGAAACAGAAATGATACGCTCGATGACTGTTGGAGATCTAGATCAGGTTATGTTATTGGAACTAGCCTGTTTTTCTGTACCATGGACAAAAGAGGCTTTTGAATCGGAACTGCTAAAGAATCAATTGGCACACTATATCGTTATAGAGGAAGATAATGAGATTATTGGATATGGTGGTGTTTGGTACATTATGGACGAAGGGCATATTACAAATGTGGCAATTCATCCAGAGCATCGGAAAAAAGGTCTAGGTAAAAAGTTGGTTCAAGGCATGATTGATGCTGCTATTTCGCACGAAATAAATCATATGACACTAGAAGTTCGTAAGAGCAATGTAGCAGCGATTGCACTTTATGAACATATGGGATTTGAAGTGGCTGGTGTAAGACCAAAGTATTATACAGACAATAATGAAGATGCTTTAATTATGTGGGTTGAATTGTAAATTAAAGGAGCTTGAAATGAAAAAGAAGAGAATAGTCCTACTGGTATTGGCTGTAGTAATCATTGTATTTATCGGAGCCGCTGTCGTATTCGGGAATAAAGGTAATGATCAAGAAACGTTGTTTGTAACCACGTCAAGTGTTACAAAAGAATCGATTACATCACATGTAAAAACAACTGGTGTTGTGTCTTCGAAGACATCATTTGACATCTCGTCAAAAGTAACTGGTGAAGTTGCAGCCATTTATGTAAAAGAAGGCGATGTGGTAAAAGAAGGTCAAGTATTATGTGAATTAGATCAAATAGGTATTTTAAATCAAATAACGGAAACGGAAATTCAACTTGAAATTGCTAAAGAAAATTTAGTTCAGGTTATAAACCAAGGTTCAAATAATTATAAATCAGCTTATAAGAATGCTTTATTAGCAAAAGATTCAGCTTTAAAGGCTTATGACGATGCAAAAAAATTACAAGAAGCTGGTGTGAACAGTCAATCAACAGTTGATTTAGCTTATAATACATACAAGCAAGCTTTGAATTCATTTGAAGAAACAAGAAGTAAATACAACAATGAGAATTCAGCATCGGATATTAAGATTCAAGAGCTAAGAATTAAATCTCTAGAGAATTCACTGTCTAATCAAAAAACTCAATTGGAAGATATGAAAATAAAGAGTCCGATTAACGGTGTCATCACTTTTGAAAATGTTAAACTGCTTTCTTATATCAGTCCTGGATCACCTATTTATAAAGTAGAAGATCTAGATCAAATGGTGGTTGATGTTAATGTCAGTCAATATGATATTCATAAATTAAAAATTGGACAACCTGTTGTTATAAAAGCTGAAGGTATTGAAGATATAGAGTTTGATGGTGAAATTGCTTCGATTGGCTCAAGAGCTGTCAGTAAAGTTTTGAGATCTAGTCAGGAAATGGTTATTGAAGTAAAAATCAATATTACATCAGAAGACACCAGCTTAAGACCTAATTATTCTGTAAAAGCAGAAATAGAAACAGCACATGTTGAGGATGTTCTAGTTTTACCATATGAAGCAGTTTATATTGATAAAGATGGTAATAAAAAAGTATTCACTGTCTTTGAGGGTAAAATAACAGAACATGTTATTGAACGTGGTGTTGAAGGTATGTTCAAATTCCAAGCAATTACGGAGACGATTCAAGCAGATGATCATGTGATTTTAAATCCGAATGAAGAAATCACATTAGATAAGACTGTGGTTGAAACGGAAGTGAAATAATGATAAAAATTGAAAACTTATGGAAAATATACGATACTGGAGCCATACAGGTCAAGGCGCTTCAAGGTATTGATCTTCATATAAAAAAGGGTGAGTTTGTTTCTATTATAGGTCCTTCTGGGTCTGGAAAGTCAACATTGATGAATATTCTTGGGTGCTTGGATCAAGCTTCGAAAGGATCTTATTCATTAGACAGTATTAATGTTGAAGAACTGGATGATATGAAATTGGCACGAATAAGAAATCAAAAGATAGGATTTGTGTTTCAATCGTTTAATTTGTTGTCTAGAGTACCCTCGATACACAATGTGGAAATCCCTTTAATATACGGCAAGATAAAAGGTGAAAAGAGAAAAAATATGGCGCGAGAGGCGCTTGAAAAAGTAGGTCTTGGTGATAGAACGCATCATAAATCAAATGAGTTGTCGGGTGGACAAAAACAACGAGTTGCTATCGCGAGAGCATTAGTGACAAATCCTGCAATCATTTTAGCTGATGAACCGACGGGTAATTTGGATTCTGTCTCAACTCAAGAGATTATGGAAATCTTTAAAAAGTTAAATAAAGAAGGAGCAACTGTTATCATTGTCACCCATGAAGATGATATAGCTGCTCAAACCAAACGTATCGTTAAATTTATGGATGGTAGGATAGTTAGTGATGTTAGGATAAATGAATAGGAGGGCATATGAATTTTTTTGAAAGTGTTATAACTGCCCTCAATGCCATTTGGGTAAATAAATTAAGATCGTTATTAACCATGTTGGGAATTATTATTGGGATATCATCGGTTATTGCAGTAGTTGCTTTAGGGAATGGTACAGAAAATGCAATCGGTAAAGAGTTTGAGAGCTTTGGAGTCAATCGAGTTATTATTTATATGAACTGGGGTGAGGATATCTTATCAAGAGATATTTTTAACCATGATGATGTTGATGCTCTAGATGATACTTTTAAAGATGAACTTGCTGCACTGAGTATCACAGTAGATGAGTCGGGTTCTGTTATAGCCAACAACAATAAAAATAAACGTTCAAATGTTTCTATCCATGGAGTAGACGATGATTATCCGATTATCGAATCGATAGACATGATAGAGGGACGGTTTTTATTAAAAAACGAAGTAGATGCAAAACGAACCAGTATCGTTATCAGTGATAAGATGGCATTAGAAGTTTTTGGTCGAAAAAATGTTATTGGGGAACTGGTATCGATCGAAACGAATGGTCAAATGGTTGATTTCAATATTGTAGGTATTTTCGAGAAAAAATCGTCGATGTTAAGTGGTTTTGGAGAATCCTCATTTGATGTTTACATACCTTATACTTATGCAGAAATATTGGGTAATTATGGTGATTATGTTTATACCATTCAAGGCAGTATTGCTAATGATGTAGATTCTAAAGCACTTCTGGATAAGTTGATTACCTTTATTGAAAGAAGACATAACAATGTTGGACAAGAAAAATACAACAGTTATTTGCCTGAGAATGAGCTGGAATCCATCAATAAGGTTATGGGTATCTTAACAGCGGTTATCAGTGCTATAGCCGGTATATCTCTTCTTGTAGGGGGGATTGGCGTGATGAATATAATGTTGGTATCCGTTACAGAAAGAACAAGAGAAATTGGTATAAGAAAAGCACTTGGAGCAACTCATAAAGAGATTATGTCCCAGTTTTTAATAGAGGCAGTTATTATCTCTTTAATTGGTGGTATGATTGGTACTTTATTTGGGATTGGTATCGCCAATATCATTTCGAAGTTTGCGAATCTTCAAGCTTCAGCTGATTTGAAAACTATTGCAATTGCCTGGATGTTCTCTGCTACTGTTGGAGTTGTATTTGGATTGTTGCCTGCTAATAAAGCGGCTAAATTGAATCCGATTGATGCACTAAGATATGAGTAGTATTGATGTATAAGATATGAAGAGTATTAAGACTGTGAGCAATCACAGTCTTTTTAGCATTTTGGAAATGTTTTTGAAAAGCAATCATGATAAACTGTAGTCAGTACTGAAAGGAAGAATTCATGAATGATATTAATTTATTAACGACAGTTTATTGTATTTAGAAGAACACGTGCAGGTATCTTAACAACTCAGTTTAAATAGAATAAATTAGGTGAGTGTTATTTTGAGGTAGAAGATCACTATAGAGTTGTAAAAGAGAGAGTCGACTATGAAACATATGATATCGACTCTATTATAGCGGATAAAGGAATTAGAAGAAGATTAGGAACATCTGTTGGGAGTTTACATCTGTTGATGACTGATTTAGATGATTCAACCGCAACTGTTTCTAACGTTTATGATGCAGTGAATTACTGGGCAAAAGACATTGTTCGATCACTAGTTAAAATGACCTAGGTACAGTTTTTTTGATAAGTACAATACATTTAACTGTCTAATTGAAGTGATCTATATAGCCTATTTCAAGACTCAAGATGGACCTTTGGATGTAGCAGTCAAAAATTATGATGTTCTAATATGACTGTATCAACATAAAACATCTCTAGACCTAGCGTAATTGCTAGGTTTATTCCTTTTTTGAATAATAAGTGATATAATGACTCTGTTAGAAAGAAGGTGTAGAATGAAAGATGTAACGATATTGAGTATAGAAACAAGTTGTGATGAAACGTCAGCTGCAGTTGTAATAAACGGACGTGATGTACGTAGTAATATGATTTACTCGCAGATTGACATTCATAAAAAATTTGGTGGCGTTGTGCCTGAAGTCGCTTCAAGAAATCACGTTGAAAAGATCAGTCAAGTTGTAGACGAAGCTTTAGATGAAGCGAATATGACGTTTGATGATATAGATGGAATCGCAGTAACTTATGGACCTGGATTAGTTGGAGCATTATTGGTTGGTGTTTCTTATGCCAAGGGATTGTGTTACACACTTGATAAACCTTTGATTCCTGTGAATCACATTGAAGGTCATATTTGTGCTAATTTCATAGCTCACAAAGAATTAGAACCGCCATTCATCAGTTTGGTTGTTTCTGGAGGACATACCCATATTGTTTATGTAAAAGATTATGGCGTATATGAAATCCTAGGTAAAACAAGAGATGATGCAGCTGGAGAAGCATTTGATAAAGTGGCAAGATCAATGGGATTAGGTTATCCTGGAGGTCCTTTAATCGACAAGTTGGCCAAAGAAGGCAATCCAGAGGCAATTGATTTTCCAAGAGTCCATCTTGAAAAAGATAGTTTGGATTTTAGTTTCAGTGGCATTAAATCTGCTGTCCTTAATTATTTGAATCAACAGAAACAAAAGAATCTGGAAATCATTCCAAAAGATGTTGCTGCTTCGTTCCAAAAATCTGTTGTGGAAGTTATTGCAAAGAAAGTGATTCGAGCAGCAGAGCAAGTCGGTGTTAAGACAATTGTATTAGCAGGTGGTGTTGCAGCCAATTCAGGTCTACGTTTAGAGTTTGAAGAACAACTTAAAAATTCAGATATCAATTTTCTATATCCGCCGATAATTTTGTGTACAGATAACGCAGCAATGATCGGTAGTGCTGGATATTTCGAGTATAAAAATTCACGTTTTGCGGATCAGACTTTGAACGCAATATCTAATTTAAAACTGGGTGAATAATATTATGTAAACCAAAATTGCGCAGATTTTGCTTGAGATACTTAACTATATTTGTGGGGATAAAACTGTGGATAATGTGGATAACTTTTATAACAAGTTAATAATTCAACAAAGACCTTGTGGATAAGTTTGTGTATGAAACGTTTTTTCTGTGGAAAACCTATTTTTTTGATAAAATATGTTTAAAAGTTAAAAATATATGGTATACATAAAATTGTGGGAATGAATATTCTGTGAGTTTTAAAAAGCCATTTATTCTTTTATTTATGCATGGAATAACTATAAATAAATCAATAAAAAAAAGTCCGTTAGGACTTTTTATTATGCATAGTTTTCTTCTAGATAAGATATGATTTCACCAATAGTTTTTGCATTCATCATTAACTCGTCAGGAATTTCCACATTGAGTTGATCTTCGATTGCTAGAATGATCTCAGCAGCATCTAAAGAATCTACTTTTAAGTCTTCTCTTAATCTAGTTTCTCTAGTAATAACTGATGTGTCTTTTAAATCTAGTTGATACTCAACAATTTGCTTTACTTTTTCAAACATTATTTTCTCCTTTAAACGAATGTTTCCCATTCCTCATATTTTTGTTCTAACTCTATTTTAAGAGTATTTATCTCATTATGCAATGCTTTTGATTTTATAGGATCAGAATAAACAGATTCTTCACACATGAGTGCTTCATTTACTTCAATTTTTTCTTCTAGTTCGTGTATTGATTTTTCTAAAAGTGCAAAAGCTTGTTTCCTAATTTTGATTTGTCGTTGTTCTTCTTTTTCTTTTTTTCTAGAATCTCTAATTTGTGTTTTTGTCAGTTTTTCTTCTTCAAACGGTTGATCTAATGAAGACTGCAGTTCTTTTTTACTTTGATAATAATCATAATTCCCTAGATACTCATTAGTACCATCAGGTGTTAACTCAATAATTTTTGTAGATATTTTATTCAGATAGTATCTATCATGAGAAATTGAGAGTATGGTACCATCATAACTTTCTAAAGCATCTTCTAGTGCTTCTTTAGAAATAATATCCAAATGATTGGTCGGTTCATCTAACAGAAGTAGATTTGCCTTGGACAACATCAGTTTGAGTAAACTCATACGACTTTTCTCGCCACCACTTAAATTGTCCATTAACTTAAAAACATCATCGCCTTTGAATAAGAAAGAACCAAGAAGTGTTCTGATTGTTGTTTCGGTTAAAAGAGGATTGGCATCAGAAATTTCCTGTATCAGATTATTGTCAGGATTATACTCCATTTGATCTTGACTAAAATAACCTATATGGACATTGTGCCCATAAGTAATTTTTCCATCTGTTTTAAACGATTCATCTAAAATGGTTTTGAATAAAGTGGTTTTTCCAACACCATTTCTACCGATTAAACCAATTTTCTCTCCTTTATAAATATTGAAATCAACATTTTGGAAAATGACAGTTTCTCCAAATTGCTTTTTTAATGATTTCACGAATAAGACATCAGTACCACTGTTTATTTGTGGTGAAAAAGAGAGTTTGGCACGTTCTTCCAAATCGATTGGTCGCTCTAGTTCATCAATCATATCCAGTCTTTTTTCGCGACTTTTTGCACGTTTAGCAAGTTTTTCAGTACCACGTTCTTTAAATTTAGAAATGAGTATCTCTTGTTCTTTGATGTGTTTTTGCTGATTTTCAAATTGTTTCATCAATGCTTGATAATGGACTTTCTTAAACCTGACAAACTCAGAATAGTTTCCTGGATTTGATAACAACTGATGGTTGTTGATTTCAAACATCTTGGTGACCACTTGATCTAAAAAATAACGATCATGAGAAATCAGTATAATAGTACCTGGGTAATTCTTTAAATAACCTTCTAGCCACTTAACCGCTTCAATGTCTAAATGATTTGTAGGCTCATCTAACAAAAGTATATTGGGGCTTTTTAAAAGTAATTTAGCGATACTGATTCTTGACTGTTGTCCACCACTGAATTGATGAATGGGTCTGGAAAAATCACTTTCGTTAAATCCGAGTCCGAAGAGAACGCCTCTGACCTCGCTTTTATAAGCATATCCATTGATATCATCAAATTCATCGGTTAATTGAGAATAGACATTCATGATAGATTCAAGTTTATCTGGTTCGTCAGCGTGACGAGAAATTTCGTTTTCGTAATGTCTGAGTTGTTGTTCAAGTTCAATGACATCTTTGAATTCTTCCAGGCAAAAATCATATAGTGTAATAGAGTCCTCATATGATATATTTTGCTTTAAATACCCTAAAGAAGCATCTTTATGATGATAGATATGACCTGTTTCATATTCTAAATCGCCAGTGAGTATTTTGAATAAGGTTGACTTTCCAGCGCCATTTTTGCCAATAAGACCAATTTTTTCTCCAGCATTTATTGAAAATGAGATATTTTTTAAAATGGGTATGGTCCCATAAGATTTGTCTAGATCTGTACATGATAAAATAACCATAATTCCTCCTAAATAGTTCATTTCATTCTATCATACTTAGCAATTCATGTGAACAAGGATTGTGATTAGATTGACAAAAATAATTTATCTTGATATAATTTTAAGAAGTATAGACTAAATTGTAAAGGTGAGTGTATGAAAGATAATAAAATATCAATGGCGGTTATTAGAAGATTACCAAAATATCACAGATATCTAGGTCAACTAATTGATAGAGATATCAATAGAATTTCTTCTAAAGAATTAAGCAAAATAATTGGTTTTTCAGCATCGCAAATCAGACAGGATTTGAATAATTTTGGGGGATTTGGTCAACAAGGTTACGGATACAATGTAGAAGCACTGTACAAAGAGATTGGAAAAATTCTTGGATTGGATAGAGAATACAAAACAGTAATAGTAGGAGCTGGTAACCTAGGTCAAGCCCTTGCTAATTATACTAATTTCGGTAGATTTGGATACAAACTTCAAGCGATGTTTGATATCAACCCAAGACTCATAGGATTAAAAATTAACGACGTAGAGGTAAGAGATATCGATCTGTTAGGTGACTATGTAAAAGAAAACGAGATTGATATTGCGTATGTCTGTACGAGAAGAAGTTCAGCACAAGAAATTGCAGATATATTATGCGATAATGGTATCAAAGCAATTTGGAACTTCACACCAGTGGACTTGGTTTTAAAAGAGGGTGTTGTTGCTGAAAACATTCATTTAATCGAAAATTTATTTACATTATCATATTTCTTAAATCAGAATGATTAACCAATACTTTAAAGTATTGGTTTTTTTCTTTTAAAAACCGAGTGGGTTGTATATAATAGATTCGAGGATATAGTTATTAAGGAGGAAAGTATGAAAGAAATCGTAATAGCAAGTGCGGTAAGAACACCAATAGGTAGTTTTGGTGGTGCGCTTAAATCAGTAAACGCTGTGACTTTGGGTCAAATCGTCGTTAAAGAAGCCCTTTCAAGAGCGAATGTAGCACCTGATTCAGTGAATGAAATGTTCTTTGGTTGTGTATTACAAGGTGGTCAAGGGCAAGGAGTTGCTAGACAGGTTGCTTTAAAATCAGGTTTATCAAACCACACGCCTGCAACAACAATCAATATGATTTGCGGTTCAGGACTAAAAACTGTTTCACTGGCAGTGCAAACCATTTTAGCGGGTGATAATGAGATCGTTGTTGCTGGTGGTACTGAAAATATGTCACAAGCACCTTATTTAATGCCTAATGCACGTTGGGGACAAAAAATGGGTGATGGTAAATTGTACGATATGATGGTAAACGATGGTCTATGGGATGCATTTAATGATTATCACATGGGACAAACAGCTGAAAATATTGTAGAACAGTATGGTTTTACAAGAGAAGCACAAGATGAATTGGCAACTAATTCACAAAATAGAGCTGAAAAAGCTCAAGCTGAAGGCAAATTCAAAGACGAAATCGTGCCAGTCGTGATTCCGCAAAGAAGAAAAGATCCTATTGTATTTGATCAAGATGAATATATTAGAAAAGGTGCTACAGTTGAAGGACTAGCTAAACTTAGACCTGCATTTAAAAAAGATGGTTCAGTAACGGCTGCCAATGCATCGGGTATCAACGACGGTGCTGCTGCTTTAGTGATTATGACAAAGGAAAAAGCAGAGGAATTAGGTATTACACCACTAGCAACAATCGTTTCTTATGCATCAGCAGGTGTTGCACCTGAGATTATGGGAACTGGTCCAATTCCTGCAACGCAAAAAGCTTTAAAGAAAGCCAACTTAACGATTGAAGACTTAGATTTAATAGAAGCGAATGAAGCATTTGCTGCTCAAGCTTTATCAGTTATAACAGATTTAAAGTTAAATACTGATATTGTTAATGTAAATGGAGGTGCAATAGCACTTGGTCATCCAATTGGAGCAAGTGGTGCTAGAATTTTGGTCACTCTACTTCATGAAATGAAAAAAAGAGAATCTAACTATGGTTTGGCTACACTGTGTATCGGTGGTGGTATGGGTGAAGCTGTTATCGTAAAGAGATAGGAGAGTCATGTCAGTTTATCAGAAGGATATTGTGCGCATCATGAAATATCTGATGCTCACTTATGAAACAAGAATTGTACTTAATAAAGAACGGAAACTTGAGAGATTTAGTGCTATAGAACTAACTCTACTAGAATATGTTGGATCACATGAACATGTAACCCAGCATGACCTTTTGGATTTATTGGACTTAAAGAGAAGTAAGTTGTTGAGTATCATTAAGAAAATGATTGATTATGGTTATTTGGTTCGTAGTGAAAATTTAAAAGACAAACGTTCTAGTTATATTGAATTGGGTCCTAAAGGTACAGACATACTATCTGAGTATGATAAACATGAACAGATTTTTCTAGATTTTGTTTTAAAAGAGATGACAATCAATGAGGAAAAGACGATTGTTAAGTTTTTAAGTAAGATACAACAAACAAAATATATGAAATAGCGATGGCAACATCGCTTTTTTTGTATAAAAAAAGAGTTGCAAGCAACTCCTTAGTTGTTATTATCCTTGAATGATAGCGTCAACTGGACAAGAACCAACACAAGCACCACAATCTACACAAGCGTCTGCGTCGATTACGTAAGTAGCTTCACCAGCTGCGATACAGCTAACTGGACATTCGCCTTCACAAGCGCCACATGAAATACATGCATCTGTAATTTTATAAGCCATGATATACCTCCTATTAGATTTATTAATTAATTTTCTATTTGATTATATTAGAATAGAATATGATTCACAACGATATTTATATAAAAAACATCAAAATACAGCAAAGTAAAATGAGAATCATTATTTATTAGCGAATTAGTGTTTTAACTTCTTAATTTAATGTCAAATCCTCTTGTACAGGTTGACTTTTTGCCCCCATGGTAATAAACTTTAGGTGCTTATGATTGTGAGGTTATATGAAAGTCTATGCATTAGTAGGAAAGAGCGGTACAGGCAAAAGCTATAAAGCGATGAGTGTTGCAAGAGAGAGACATATCAAATACTTAATTGATGACGGTATTTTGATCTCAGGACAAAGAAAAATAATTGGTAGTTCTGCCAAGAGAGAACATACAAAAATCGCTGCTGTAAAAAGAGCTATTTTTCATCATGATATTCATCGTGATGAGATGAAAGATAAACTTGAAGAGATTATGCCTGATGAATTAATGATCATCGGTACTTCTGTAAAAATGGTCAATCAGATTGCTAGTAATCTGGGTATAGATCCCATAGATGAACTGATTTTTATTGAAGACGTCTCAACGGAAGCAGAAATTGAGACCGCAAAGTTTCATCGTTTGCATTATGGTAAACATGTTATTCCTTTACCAACGCTTGAAGTTAGAAAAGACTTTTCTGGATACTTTTTAGACTCTTTAAGAATTTTTAGTCGTGTGTTTGGTAGAAGTGACAAAATTATTGAAAAATCTGTTGTTAGGCCAACTTTCAGTCAAATTGGTCAATTTACCATAGCGAATAAAACATTGATACAAATTGTAGGCCACAGTATCAATTTAACTGAAGGTGTAGAAAAATACACTAAAATACGATTGAATAAGAAGCCTGAGGGTATCATTGTTGAAATAGATCTAGTGATTAAATATGGCTTTAATGTACATAAAGTTAGTCAAAATGCAATAAATCAGGTTAAAAAGTACCTTGAAATGATGACACAAATGAATGTTATAGATATTCACATTGTGGTTAAAAGCGTGTATTTGGAAGAGTTTTAATGGAAACAGAAGAATGTCTGAAAATTCTGAATTTTATGTATAAAAAAAGATTGAAAAAAGCTGTTTACAATTTTTTTGTAGTGTGCTACTATTCAGTTGAAAGAAGAATAAACTTTTAACAATCAAATGTCATCATAAGCAAGGCAGGAAAACCTTTTCCTTACAGTTTGTGTCAAGAAAATGTGCTTGACATCAATGGGGGGCTTTTGAAAACTGTAATTAAAGGCTTTTTGGATTCATTTAGGTTGTACGGATTGATAAAAGATTATCAATCTTTATATAAATTAAATGCTTATTACAAAGGGAGATGTTAATATGAATTACATTAACGAAGTATTTGAACGAATTAAAGCTAGAAACAGTGCAGAACCAGAATTCTTACAAGCAGTTGAAGAAGTATTTCATTCTTTAGCACCAGTATTAGAGAAAAATCCTCAATGGGTTGATGCTAATATATTAGAAAGAATTTCTGAACCGGAAAGACAAATCATTTTCAGAGTACCTTGGGTAGATGATAATGGTGATTTACAAGTTAACCGTGGTTTCAGAGTGCAGTTTAACGGAGCTATAGGACCTTACAAAGGTGGCTTAAGATTCCACAAGTCTGTATATTTAGGAATCATTAAATTCTTAGGTTTTGAGCAAATTTTCAAGAACTCTTTAACTGGCTTACCAATTGGTGGCGGTAAAGGTGGATCTGATTTCAACTCTTATGGTAAATCAGACGGAGAAGTTATGAGATTCTGTCAATCTTTCATGACTGAGCTTTACAGACATATTGGTCCAGATGTAGATGTTCCTGCTGGAGATATTGGTGTTGGTGGAAGAGAAATCGGATACTTATACGGCCAATACAGAAGAGTTAAAGGTGCATTTGAGAATGGCGTTTTAACTGGTAAAGGATTAACTTACGGTGGATCTTTAATCAGACCAGAAGCAACTGGTTTCGGTGTGACATACTTCACAAGAGAAATGTTAGCAACTTCAAACGATACATTTGCAGGTAAAACTGTTGCATTATCAGGATTTGGTAATGTTACATGGGGTGCTGCTATTAAGATCACTGAATTAGGTGGAAAAGTAGTAACACTTTCAGGTCCAGACGGATATGTTTACGATGCTGATGGTGTATCTGGAGATAAAATAGATTACTTATTAGAAATGAGAGCTAGCGGAAATGATAGAGTTCAAGATTATGCTGACAAGTTTGGCGCAGAATTCTTCGCTGGTGAAAAGCCTTGGGGCGTTAAAGTTGATATTGCCATTCCATGTGCAACTCAAAATGAAATTCATTTAGATGATGCTAAGAAAATGGTAGCAAATGGTGTAGCTATAGTTTGTGAAGGTTCAAACATGCCTACAACTAATGAAGCATTAAAATACTTACAAGACAACAACGTACAAGTAGGACCAGCTAAGGCTGCGAATGCTGGTGGTGTTGCTACATCTGCTCTTGAAATGTCTCAAAACTCAATGAGATTATCATGGACTGAAGAAGAAGTAGATAATAAATTACAAGCAATCATGAAGAATATTCATGACAATGCTAAAAAAGCTGCTGAAGAGTATGGATTCGGTTATGACTTAGTTGCTGGTGCTAATATCGCTGGTTTCGTAAAAGTTGCTGAAGCTATGCATGCTCAAGGTAACTACTAATTTACACAGATTTAAACCTGTGCTAGAATGACTATAAAGATTCATGTTTAATACATGAATCTTTTTTTCATCTAAATTATGGATTAGGCTTTTAAGTGGGGGTTATGATGAGCAGATTACTTGAAACATTAAATAATATTGAACCAAAAGACGTAAGCTACGAAAAAAAATGTCGAGAACGAGTTGACCTTTTGATCAAACCCAAAGGCAGTTTGGGTAAACTAGAAGATATTGTTATAAAATTAGCAGGCATTCAAAAAAATATACATCCAAAAGTAGAAAAAAAAGCTGTGATAGTCTGTGCTGGAGATCATAAAATTATTGAAGAAGGTGTTGCAACTTCCGAAAAAGAAATTACTTTGATTCAGTCAGTTAATATGACACGTGGCTTAACAGGGGTCTGTGCGTTAGCAAAACATGTAGGCGCTGAAGTGGTAGTTGTGGATGTTGGTATAGACAATGAGGTGCCTGACTGTTCTATAATCAATAGAAAAGTGAAATATGGAGCTGATAATTTTTCTAAAGGTCCTGCCATGTCTAGAGAAGAAGCCATACAGGCTTTAGAAGCAGGTATTGATGTTGCTGAAATGCTTATTAAAAAGGGTGTGACCCTGTTAGCGACTGGTGAAATGGGTATTGGTAACACAACACCAAGTTCAGCTATTGTTTCAGTAATAGGTGGATTTGATCCTTCTGTAGTAACAGGTGTAGGTGCAAATTTACCTCAGGAAAAAGTAAAACATAAAGCAGATGTTATTAGGAAAGGCATTGAATTGAATCAGCCTAATCCGAAAGACGGCATTGATGTGCTTTCAAAAGTTGGCGGGCTTGAAATCGCAGGTATGGCGGGTGTGATGATAGCAGGAGCTGCAAATAGAGTTCCTGTAGTTGTGGATGGCTTCATATGTACGGCAGCGGCAATTATTGCAACTACAATTGAACCTAAAGTAAAAGATTATTTATTTGCATCACATAGTTCTTTAGAGTTGGGAGCTTCAAAAGCTACTGAACTTTTAGGACTCAGTACATCACTTGATATGAATATGAGATTAGGTGAAGGGACAGGTGCTGTTCTAATGTTTAATCTTATTGAAGCAGCAACATATATGAATGATGTTATGATCACTTTTGAAGAAGCTGGATTTATAGTAGACTAACAAATTTTACATTGATTTCAACAAAATGGGTTGAAATCAATGTTTTTGTACTTTTTGCACAAAAAAGATGTGTGTTTTTACTTTTTTTTTATTATGGTTTATAATATAATAACAAAGTATTCAAATTTGAGGGGTACATATTATAGTATACCAAATAGAAGAGGTGACAAATTGATTAAGGAAACAGGAATTTCTTTGGCGGAAGCTTTAAAGTTAGAACCTTTAAAATCGTGTCAGGTGATTGCAGGCGAAAAGAATTTAGATAACATTATTACGCGTGTTAATATAATGGCGGATTTAGAAATACTGAATTGGATAGAAGAAGGGGAATTTTTATTGACAACAGCTGTTCATTTTGGAAATATTTCTCTTACAGAGCAAATGGATTTAATAAATGGCATGAAAGCAAAAGGTGTTGAAGCTGTAGCAATTAAAGTTAAACCTTATTTAACAAACTTAGATCAAGATTTGTTAGATCTAGCAGATGATATTGGATTGCCAATTATACAATTGGATTATAGTATTTCATTTGCAGATGTTATGGAACCGATTCTAAAAGAGATATTTGATAAACAATCAAAAGTAATTCGAAGAGTAGAGGCTATTCATAATGATATGATGGAACTTTTATTAAAAGGTGGATCAATCTTGGATGTCACTAAAGATTTAAGTGAAAAAGTAGGCAATAATATCATTGTAAAAGATTATTACTTTGATGAAATTATCTGCCCGTTAGAGAATTATGATATCAGTCAAAGAAGAGAAGGTGTTATTGATCAATACTTTAAGAAACATGGTATTACGACTAAAAACACTAGAACAACAAAATTTAAAATTACAATAGAAAATCAAGAGAGAGATGTTTACGCAATTCCAATAATTGCTCGTAATACAGTTTATGGGAATATTTTCTTGGCAAATATTAACAGTGAAATTAAACTGACTGATGTACAAGTTTTAGAATCTGCTTCTTCAATTATTGCTTTGGAACTGCTTAAGAAAATCTCTATTCAAGAGATAGAAAATAAATATAAAGTAGAGTTCTTTGATGATTTGATTTCTAGTGATAAAATTAGAAAAACAAAAGCCATTGAACGATCTAACTATTATAAATTTGATAAAGAAGCAGATTATTGTACGTTTACTATAGCTATTACGAATGACGAGCAGTCTATAGATACTCTAGAATCTTTAAACAGAGATATTTCTAAAGTTATGTATTTAGTGGACTCGTTCTGTATCGGTAAGGAATTGGTCTTCTTAGTAGCGAATAGAAAAGCACAAATCAATGTTGTGGTGATGTTAAAAGATAAGAAAAATCCAATTGAAGAAGTAAGACAACTTAGTCAGCAGATTGAAGAGATGATTATACAAAAAATGATTAATCTGCAGTTTACTATTGGCGTTGGTAGAGTCTACAACGGCATTGATAACATGTATAAGAGTTTGAAAGATTCACAAAAAGCTGTTTTAGCTTCTGAAAATTATATCTCTCAAAGAATTATAGAATTTGATTCATTAGGAATTTATAAGATTTTTTGTAATGGTGATTTAAAAGAAGAGTTAATGGATTTCTATTCTAAAACCATAGAAGTACTTGTTAAATATGACAATAAAAAAGATACAGAATTGGTTAAAACATTAAAAGTTTATTATGAATCCAATGGAAATTTAAAAAAAATGTCAGAGAAATTATTCACACATTACAATACAGTGTTGTATCGTGTGAATCGTATTCAAGAGATAACAGGTTGTAATTTAGAAAATGAAAAACAACGTTATAGCTTACAGACTGCAATAAAAATCATGGAGATGTACGGCATTAATAAAAAATAAGTTAAAGACACCCAAATCTGATTGATTTGGGTTTTTTTTGACTAGAATGGGTATATGTTCAAAAGGAGTTCATATGAGAAGAGTCCCCATAGATAAAAGTCAAAATGACACCAAACATGGTAATAGTCTCTACAATAGTGAGGGGAAGATTCTTCTAAGCCAAGAAAGCGATTTAGGTACTCATAAAAGAACAAGATTGAATCAATTGTTTTTTACTCTGTTTATAGAACAGATGTTTTAAGTGGTGATATTATTGAGGTTATGACATCACCAGGACTAAGAGTTGCATCCGTTAAAGAAATCAAAAGTCAAGAATATGAAAGTACAGCAAAAATATCATAAGTTGCAATGGGTTTGTTTTCAGAACTTTAAGAAAAAATACTAGGAAATTCATATGGTGGATATCAAGAATACAGAAGGCTATCTGTATCATCACTCTGTTAACGTTGCTGTATTAGTCTTATTCTAGGTCTAAAATTGGGATTGAACCAAAATAAATTGGAAATCCTGTCAGCAGGTGGTTTACTTCATGATATCGGTTATATTTTGTAGGATTATGATATGTCAGGAAATAGAGAGTATATTGATGCAGAAGCAAATCAAATGACACTTGCCCATCCACAAGAAGGTTATAACTATAAAAATGACAATATGGATATCAGTGCACTTGTTAAACTTATAGTTTAAAACATCATGAATGGATCGATGGTAAAGGATATCCCCAAGGTATAAAAGACAAGGAAATTTCCGAATGCGCTAAAACAGTTGCTATCTGTGATGTCTATGATGCGCAGACTTGTGACAGACCTCATCGAGAGGCTTTTGAGCCACAAGAAGCCGATGTACGGATGATGGTAGCGAGTATTGAACCTTTAGATGCAGAATTGGTCAGTGAGTGTGTAAAAATAATTATTCCATATCCAGTCGGTACGGTAGTCCGACTGACCAGTGGCGAAGTTGTGTGGTTGAAGAAATTGATTTGGCATTTCCATTAAGACCCAGAATTAAAATAGTTAAGCAAATTGTTTGAAAAGTGGAATTATATACAAGAGATTTTTTTGAAGGAACATCATCTCTTAATAGAAAATGTGGCTTAAGAAATACCAGAATCTTGCCTAATATAAAGTGAGGGTTTATGAATGTACATATAGCTAGACAACCGATATTTGATAAAGATATGAATGTTTACGCCTATGAGTTGTTATACCGTT
The DNA here is from genome assembly GCA_016342415.1 of Clostridiales bacterium. GTDB lineage: Bacteria > Bacillota > Clostridia > Peptostreptococcales > Acidaminobacteraceae > JABXKX01. The sequence continues at coordinate 294,614 of JAEIOD010000002.1, read as the reverse complement.
CTGGAGAAGGAGTTAGCGAACTGGCTACGGATGGCGATTACAAAACCAGTGAAGTTGTGTTTAATACGTTGGTTACAATGGGATTAGATGCAATGCTTAGTGGTTGCAAAGCGTTCATCAATTTTACAAAGGAAACAATTAATAATAAACTACCTGAAATGTTTTCAAATAAGATACTTGTTGTTGAACTTCTTGAAGATATCATACCTGACGATCTTTTTATTAATCAATGCCAAAGGTTGAAGAGTAATGGCTATTTGCTTGCATTAGACGATTTTGATAGCTCGTATGCCTATGAGGAAGTTGTTAAGATGGTGGACATCATCAAAGTAGATTTTATGTTGACCACTCAGGATGAAAGACGCATTTTAGTAAAAAAATATAAAAATAATCATGTGAGATTTTTAGCGGAAAAAGTAGAATCCATAGAAGAGTTTAATGAAGCCAAAAACATGGGGTATGATTATTTTCAAGGTTTCTTTTTCTCAAAACCAATATTGGTCTCAGGTAATGATTTTAAAACATTTAATAGTGCTTATGCTTTAATTCTGACAGAACTGAATAATCCGGAACCGAGTTATGATGTTTTAGAAGGGATAATCAAAAAAGATTTTTCGATTACTTTTAAATTATTAAAATTGGTCAATTCAGCTGCTTTCTACTCAAGAAATAGGATTACATCGATAAAACACGCTCTAACCATGATAGGATTTAAAGAACTGAGGAAATGGTTTTCGTTGATGATGGTTAGGGATGCGGGACAAGATCAACCAAAAGAATTGATTCGTATGTCTTTGATCAGAGCAAGACTTGCAGAATCGTTGATAAAATCAACCGTTTACAAAAAAAGAGCTTCTGAAGGTTTTTTGCTTGGGTTGTTCTCAATGATTGATGTGATCTTAGATAGAAGAATGGTAGAAATCATTGATGATCTACCACTTGAGCCAGATATCATAGCAGCACTTTACAACGAGGAGAGCACATTTTTAGGAATTTTAAAAATGATCCAATTGTATGAACACGGTGAATGGAAGCAGGTAAAGCAACTGTTAGAGGCATATGATTTGGACTTTCTAGCCATATCAACTTTTTATTTAGAAGCCATTGATTGGGTTAATATCATTGAAGAAATGACTTAGATAGTATGCATTTTGCATACTATTTTCTTATATCTATTAAAAATTAATAAATGACTTTTGAAATGTTGGAAAAGACGCTATAATGTAATAGGACGTGATTTTTCAAGGCATGTGCCTTATTTTATAAAAGTTTTAAGGAGGGTTATATGATGATAAAACCATTGAGTAACAGGGTTTTAATTAAACAAGTAAAAGCGGAAACAACAACAAAAAGTGGTATTATCTTACCGGGTCAAGCGACAGAACAACCACAGATTGCAGAAGTCATTGCGATAGGACCTGGCAAAGTGAGTCATGGCAACTTAGTAGAAATGACAGTTTCAGTAGGTGATCGTGTTGTATTTCCTAAATACAAAGGATCAGAGATTAAACTGGATGGTGTAGACTATATTATTATTGAAGAGACGGATTTATTAGCTATTATTGGATAGAGGTGAAAACATGGCGAAAGATATTTTATTTGGAGAAGCAGGACGTAAGAAAATAGAGTCAGGAGTAGATCAATTAGCAAATGCAGTGAAGATCACATTGGGTCCAAAAGGTAGAAATGTTCTATTGGAAAAACAATTTGGAGCACCTTTAATTACAAATGACGGTGTGACGATTGCCAGAGAAATTGAATTAGAAGATAGATACGAGAACATGGGTGCACAGTTGGTTAAGGAAGTAGCTGTGAAGACAAATGACGTTGCTGGAGATGGTACAACAACAGCAACGCTATTAACACAAGCTATTGTTAAAGAAGGTTTCAAAAATGTTGCAGCGGGCGCAAATCCTATGATGTTACGTGGTGGTATTTTTAAAGCGGTTGAAAAAGCAGTTGAATCTATTAAAAACTTAAGTACACCTGTTGAAGATAAAGCTTCAATTTCTGATGTAGCCTCAATTTCTGCCTCGGATAGAGTTGTAGGGGATTTAATTGCAGATGCAATGGAAAAGGTTGGCAAAGAGGGTGTTATCTCAATTGAAGAGTCAAAAACATTCGCAACTGAGTTGTCAGTTGTAGAAGGTATGCAATTTGATAGAGGGTACATCTCACCATATATGGTAACTGATGCTGATAAGATGGTAGCGACGTATTCAAATCCACTTATATTAGTAACAGATAAGAAAATCACAAATTTACAGGAAATTTTACCGATTTTAGAACAGACCATGCAACAAAATCTAAAATTGATGATTGTAGCTGAAGATGTAGAAGGTGAAGCGTTAGCGACTATTGTTGTAAATAAACTTCGAGGTACATTTGAGGTGGTTGCAGTGAAAGCACCTGGTTTTGGTGATAGAAGAAAAGCAATGCTAGAAGACATCGCTATATTGACAGGTACAACGGTTATGAGTGAAGAACTTGGTATAGACTTAAAGCAAGTGACTGTTGATCAATTGGGATCTGCTAGAACCGTTACAATGGACAAGGAAAATACAACGATAGTAGAAGGTCGTGGGGATCATAAAATGATTCACGATAGAATTTCTCAAATCAAAAAACAAATAGAAGAATCAACCTCTGAATTCGATACAGAGAAGCTTCAAGAAAGACTGGCTAAATTGTCAGGTGGTGTAGCCGTGATTCATGTTGGTGCAGCAACAGAAGTTGAAATGAAGGAAAAGAAACTTCGTATTGAAGATGCACTTCATGCAACAAGAGCAGCAGTTGAAGAAGGTATTGTACCAGGTGGTGGTACAGCATATATTCGTTCAATTCCATCAGTTGAAGCATTGGTTGAAACGCTTGAAGGTGATGAACGGACTGGTGCAAAGATCATTCTTAAAGCTTTGGAAGCCCCTGTTCGTCAAATCGTAGAAAACGCAGGCGGTGAAGGTTCTCTTGTAGTAGAAAAACTTAAAGGACAAGAAGGCATGTTTGGATATGATGCCCTTCGAAATGAATACAAAGATATGTTATCGGCAGGTATTGTTGATCCAACTAAAGTAACGCGAACAGCACTTCAAAATGCCGCATCAGTTGCTGCAACGCTTTTAACAACAGAAGTTGCGATAACAGACATACCAAGTGATGAATCAATACCAAATATGCCAATGGGTGGTATGCCGGGTATGATGTAGTCTTGATTAATGGATAAAAATCTGTTATGATATGATTGAATTTAATAGTAACACTAGGGGAGCGCAAGCTGAGAATACGAAAGTATGACCCTTTGAACCTGATCTGGCTAACACCAGCGTAGGAAAGTGTATTTTATGATCTTAAACCATACACTTTTGTGTATGGTTTTTTGTATTAGGAGGGGTATTATGAACAATAAAACACAAATGATTGTTGAAGCAGGATTGATGATAGCTTTGGCAACGATATTATCACAGTTTAAAATTTTTAGAATGCCAGCTGGTGGTTCTGTAACACCTGGTAGTATGATTCCAATTCTCATTTTCGCCATGAGATGGGGTTGGAAGCAAGGTTGTTTTGTAGGCGTGGTTTACGGTCTTTTCCAAATGGTTTTGGGAGGATATGTTATTCATCCAATGCAGGCTATGTTAGATTATCCAATTGCGTTCGGTTGTTTGGGTTTTGCAGGATTTGCAAAAAACAGCGTACAGCAAGTTGTTAATTCAGATGCAGTCAAAGGTATTGTTGTCACAACAGGTGCTACGGTTATAGCAATTATATTTAGAATGATGGCCCATGTTTTAAGTGGTGTGATTTTCTTTGCTCCAGAAGGTGCTACATTCACAACACCAGCAGCATGGACAGCGTCAATTGCGTACAACGGTGGTTTCTTGGTGGCAGAACTTGCTATTACAATAGTGGTGTTATCGTTATTGATGAAACCTATCATGACAGTGTATATGGCTAAAGAAGCTTAATAATGAAATAAATGCTCCATTGCAAATAGCAATGGAGCATTTTTTTACGATACTTGTTCGTCTTGATACTGTAAAAGGTATAAATCGTAATAACGGCCTTTATGTTCAAGAAGTTCTTGATGTGTACCCATTTCACAGATTTCACCTTTATGCATCACAATAATTTTATTGGCATGTTGTATGGTGGACAATCTATGTGCAATGATAATTGTTGTTCTATTTCTAATCAACTTTGTAATTGCGTCCTGAATCAGCAGTTCGGTTTCGGTATCTATGTTTGATGTTGCTTCATCCAAGATCAAGATCGACGGATCAAAAGCCAGAGCTCGTGCAAATGAAAGCAATTGTCTTTGTCCTGCTGATAAAGTAGAACCTTTTTCAGTCAGTATATAATCATATGTTTCATCAAACTTGTCAATAAAGTGACTGGCATTTACAAATGTGGCAACATCTTTAACTTGTTCATCAGACATGTCCTCACCAAGAGTAATATTGTCTCTTATAGATCCCGCAAATAAGAATACATCTTGTAGAACCACTGCAATTTGACTTCTTAAAAACTGTAGATCCGTTTCTTTTATTGGATGACCATCTATTTTTATACAGCCGCTTTGAATATCATAGAATCTACCAATCAAACTGGTGATGGTTGTTTTACCTGAACCTGTTGCCCCAACAATAGCCACGGTTTCCCCAGCATTGATTTTAAAACTGACATCCTTTAAGATCTGTTCATCGGAGTTATAAGAAAAATTAACATGCTCGAATTCTATATCACCTTTAAAAGGTACATCCAATAAAATAGTAGGATCATTTTCAATTTTTTCATCGTCATCAAGAATCATAAGGATTCTTTCAAGTGAAGCCATGGCAGCTTGCATGATATTGAATTTTTCACTCAAATCAAATATAGGTCTGAAGTATTGTTGGATATATGTTATAAATGCTACCATAACACCCAGTTCAACGGCACCTTTTAAGAAATTGTTACCACCAAAGAAGATCAGTAGCACCAGTGTCATAGAGTAAATTAAATTCATCGAGGGTCTAAAAACAGCGTAAATATTGACTTCTCTTAACCATGCGTTTAGATGATCGGTGTTGACGTCGTCAAAGGTTTCACCCATATGTTTTTCTTTGTTGAATAATTGAATGATCTTCATACCTGAGATATTTTCACTGAGTGTAGCATTTATTTCTGCAATCTTTAGTTTGATGACTCTCTGTACAGCTCGAATATATTTTCTGAATAAGAAGGATACAAATATTACAATTGGAAGTGTACTAAAACATAATAATGATAACTTCCAGTCCATTCGTACCATAATCACCATGGTACCGAATAGTATAACAAAGTCCTTTATAAATCCTACAACAACATTGGCATACATCTCATTGATGTTGTTCATATCATTAGTGACCCTTGTCACCAAACGTCCGATTGGATTCTTTTCATAATAGGACATTGAAAGGTGTTGTATATGATTGAAAAGGTCTTCTCTCATGTTGTAGATGACTTTCTGTCCGACATAATTCAGTGATATGGTTTGAATATAACTAAATGCGAATGCAAGTACCAGAGTAAGAAGTAGGATGATGGTAATTTTGATAATTCCAGAGACATCATTTTCTCTAAATACTTTATACTCCTCATGCGTTAATAGTCTGCCTTTGTAGGTATTGTTATTACCATACAGTTCAGAACTCTCCTTTATTGTTAATGTGAAGTTATCTCCGGATGTTTTTAGATCAAAATCGGTATCGCCTATCTGTGTAGCGATAAAGCCATCAACTAGCAAATAACTTTCTTCTGTTTTAAGGAGTTGTTTGGTATCTAATATAACTGGTGAAGTGTCCAGTTCAAGATAATACTTCTCTCTAATATAGTTATATCCCTCAAATTCTATATTGTAATCAGAATCAAAAGGTTTATCCGAAACAAGCATTTCATCTTTGTACCCTGATACGTAATCATCAATGATGACTTTCGTTAAATATGGTCTGAGCAGATCTGCAGCGGATGATAAAAATACTGCCAAAATACTGATAACCAATATCCAGTAGAAAGGTTTTGTATACTTGTGGAGTCTTTTTAATAGTTTGAAATCTACTATTTTATTCAGTTTTTTTTCTTCAAAATGATCCATATACGCCTCCTTTCTAATCTCTGTTGACTTTATCTTCAAGAAGTTGTTTCTTGTAGATGTCATTGTACAAGCCATCTAGTGCGACCAACTCATCATGAGTACCACGTTCTGTAATTCTAGTATCATCGATGACTATAATCTCATCAGCGTCTTTTATCGTAGAAATACGGTGTGCTATGATAATCACTGTCTTCTCGGATATTTCATGTTTTAGATATTTTAGAATACTGTCTTCGGTTTTTGTATCAACTGCTGAAAGTGAATCATCAAAGATAACTATATCAGGATTTTTAGCAATGGCTCTTGCAATAGAGATCCTTTGTTTTTGACCACCAGATAAGTTGATACCTTTTTCACCAAGCATGGTATCGTATCCCTTAGGGAATGATAGTATTTCATCGTGTACATGTGCAACTCTTGCCGCTTCTTCAATTTTTTCTTGTGTCATTGAAGGATTAGAAAATGCTATATTGTCTCTAATCTTTGTTGAGAACAAGAAGTTGTCTTGAGGTACATATCCGATAGTTTCTCTAACTTGCTCTAAAGTCATTTTGTTGATGCTATGACCACCAATTTTAATTGAATCATCATCTGTTTCATATAGTCTTAACAATAAATTAGCAAGAGTCGTTTTACCTGAACCGGTTCTACCAACAATAGCTAATGTTTTACCCGCTTCAACAGTCACATTAATATCTCTCAAAACATCAACATCTGTATTAGGGTAGATAAAGCTTAAGTTATTGATTTCTATAGATGGTGTTAAGTTTTCAATATGAACAGCCTCTTCATGATCTACAATCTCTGGGACTTCATCCATAATTGCATTGATTCTTTTTAATGAAGCAATACCCCTTTGTAAAACATTTACAACCCAACCAATTGCAAGAATAGGCCACGTCAATAAACCAAGATATAACATAAACTCTACATACTTGCCAAAGTCCATCTCATTGTTAATAACCATGATACCACCTATACTGATGGCAGCGATTAGACTCAGTGTTGAAATAAACATGATAATAGGGAACATGATACCAAAGATTCTTACCAATTTCATATTGGCTTGTAAGTTGTTTTCATTGGCTTTTGCAAACGATATGTTCTCATTATCCTCTTGAGTAAATGCTTTTATGACTCTTATGCCTGAGAAGGCTTCTTGCACCTTGGTTGTTAGATCTTCAAATGCTTCCTGAACATTTTTAAATCTGCCTTGGATAATACCACCCATGATAAGAGTTGTTAATGCAATAAAAGGCATTGGAATTAAAGCCAGTAGCGTTAACTTGACATCGGTATACTTAAGCATTCTATAGATTGTAAACAAAGTTAAGAAACTTGAATCAACAATCATAACAATACCCATACCAAAACTCATTCTTACTGAGTTGATGTCGTTTGTTGCATGAGCCATCAAACTACCTGTGGTATTATGATGGTAATAGTTAGTAGATAATTTTTCTAGTTGCGAAAAGAAATTCTTTCTTAAATCATACTCAATCTTCCTTGATGTCGTAACAACCAGTTTACGCCATAAGTATCTGAACAAAGCAACTCCGATGGCGAGTGCCATCACTAAGAACATGTAATTGTATATTTTTTCTTGTGTTAAAGAATTGTTACTAATATCATATGTAAGTCTACCTAGAACTCCAGGAGTATAGAGTTGTAATGCATCACATGTGATGATAAATAAGATCCCGAAAAAATATTGAAACTTATACTTTAACATGATCTCCTTTAAGTGTCTGAATAACATAAAACCTCCCTTATTATATGTGCTCTTCTATTTTATAGGATAATATTTCGAGTGTCTACACATATAATAGACTTTAACACCTTAATCATTAAGCAAGCTGAGTATAAATATGCAATTGTACTAATAAGTATGAATTCTTTTAAAAATTAAGAAATTTTAGGATAAATATATTAAAGGATAGGTTGACAAGGGTGGTTTAAAAGGGTATATTATATGAAATATATACAAAGGGATAATAAAACAATCATAATTGACTTGACGAAATGTTAGTTTAATGGTGTGTAAAATATGATTAAGGAGAGTGTCATGCATAACAAAATTATTAAAGAAGCTTTAACTTATGATGATGTCTTATTGGTACCAAGAAAATCAGAAATCTTAGGACATCAAGTATCACTTAGAACACAATTAACAAGAAACATTAAAATTAATATTCCAATTTTAAGCGCAGGAATGGACACAGTTACAGAAGCAAAGTTTGCAATCGCTATTGCTAGAGAAGGTGGTATAGGTATAATTCACAAGAATATGTCTATCGAAAACCAATCTTTAGAAGTAGATAAGGTTAAAAGATGCGAACATGGTGTAATTGTAGATCCGTTTTATTTATGTCCGGATAATCATGTTTCAGAAGCATTGGAGTTAATGGCGAGATATAGAATTTCTGGATGTCCTGTGGTAAACGATGATCATACATTAGTGGGAATCCTTACAAATCGTGATATTAGATTTGAAAAAGATGCTGACAAACTGATAAAAGAAATTATGACTTCTGAAAATCTGGTAACAGCACATGCTGGTATCAAAATGGATGAAGCGGAAGCTATTTTAAGAAAACATAAAATTGAAAAGTTACCTTTAGTTGATGAAAATCACAAATTAGTTGGTTTGATTACGATTAAAGATATTGAAAAAGTAATTGTATATCCTAACAGAGCAACTGATAAACAAGGTAGATTATTAGTTGGGGCAGCAATTGGTATTGGACCGGACATGTTGGATAGAGTAGAAGCAGTATCTAAAGCGGGTGTAGATGTTATAGCACTTGACTCAGCACATGGTCATTCAAAGAATGTTATTAATGCAGTAAAAGAAATAAAAAAAGCATTCCCCAACTTAGATATAATTGCAGGAAATGTAGCAACTGCTGAAGGTACTAGAGAATTGATTGATGCTGGTGCGGATTGTGTTAAAGTGGGTATTGGACCAGGTTCAATATGTACAACAAGAATTGTTGCTGGTGTTGGAGTACCTCAATTAACAGCAGTAATGGATTGTGTAGAAGAAGCGGATAAATCAGGTGTTCCAATTATTGCTGATGGTGGTATCAAATATTCAGGTGATATTGTAAAAGCTATTGCAGCTGGTGCAAGCACAGTGATGTTAGGTTCATTATTTGCTGGTTGTGAAGAATCTCCAGGTGAAACCATTATTTATATGGGAAGACAATATAAATCATATAGAGGTATGGGATCGGTAGCAGCGATGGAATCAGGTAGTAGTGATAGATACTTCCAAAACCATACTAAGAAATATGTTCCAGAAGGCGTTGAAGGCCGTGTGGCATTTAAAGGACCTGTTAAAGAAATCGTGTATCAATTGGTTGGTGGTTTAAGATCAGGTATGGGATACTGTGGTTCTGAGACAATAAAAGAATTACATGAAAAAGCACAATTTGTTAGAATTACTGGCGCTGGTTTAAAAGAATCACATCCTCATGATGTAACGATTACTAAAGAACCTGCGAATTATCAAATAAACGTATAAAGGAGACTTTCATGGAGAACAAAGAGATGATCATTGTTGTTGACTTCGGTGGACAATACAATCAATTAATTGCAAGACGTGTAAGAGAAGCGAAAGTTTATTCGGAAGTTTATTCTTATAAAAATGCCCTTAAAGCTATAAAGGAAAAAAAGCCAACGGGTGTTATTTTCACGGGTGGACCAAATTCAGTTTATGAAGAAGGTGCTCCGAGTATTGAAAAAGAAGTATTTGAGTTGGGTATTCCTGTATTAGGTATTTGTTATGGTGCACAACTAATGGCACATGTGTTAGGTGGCGAAGTAAGAAATGCTGATCAACGTGAGTATGGTAAAATTGAGCTTGAAATAAAAGATAACAATCAGTTATTTAAGGGTGTAGAGACGGGTTCTACATGTTGGATGAGTCATTTTGACTTTATTGATAAGGCGCCGAAAGGTTTTGAAATAACAGCATCTACAACTTCAACACCGGTTGCTGCTATGAGAAATAAAGAGAAACATCTTTATGGTGTACAGTTCCATGCAGAAGTAGAGCATACTCCTTTTGGAAGAACTTTAATTAATAACTTCTTATATGAAGTATGTGGTTGTACAGGCGAATGGACAACAGCAAACTTTGTTGAAGAATCGGTACAAAAAATTAAAGATCAAATCGGAGATAATAAAGCTATTATTGGTCTTTCTGGTGGTGTTGATTCATCTGTTGCCGCAATATTGGTACAAAAGGCAATTGGAGAGAACTTAACAGCTATTTTCGTTGACCATGGTCTAATGAGAAAAGATGAAGGTGATCAGGTAGAAGAGACTTTCGGTAGAGAGTTTAACATGAACTTGGTGAGAGTTAATTGTAAAGACAGATTCCTTGCAAGACTTAAAGGTGTAACTGATCCAGAGAAAAAAAGAAAAATAATCGGTGAAGAATTCATCAGAGTATTTGAAGAAGAATCAAATAAACTTGAAGGTGTTAAATTCTTAGTTCAAGGTACAATTTATCCAGATGTCATTGAATCAGGTACTGATACTGCTGAAGTGATTAAATCGCATCATAATGTTGGTGGTTTACCAGATGATATAGATTTTGAATTATGTGAACCTTTAAGAGACTTATTTAAAGACGAAGTAAGACAAACAGGTCTTGAGTTAGGCATACATCCAGAATTAATTTGGAGACAACCTTTCCCAGGTCCAGGCCTTGCGATTCGAATTATGGGTGAAGTGAATGAAGAAGCATTATTCCTTGTAAGAGAATCAGATGCAATATTAAGAGAAGAGATAAAGAATGCTGGTCTAGAAAAAGATGTATGGCAATACTTTACAGCACTACCTAATGTAAAAACTGTTGGTGTTATGGGTGATGAAAGAACACATACACATGCAATTGGCATTAGAGCAGTAACATCAATTGATGGTATGACTTCAGATTGGGCAAGACTGCCTTATGAAGTACTAGATAAGATTTCTTCTAGAATTGTAAATGAAGTACCTAATGTAAATAGAATATTATATGACATTACATCTAAGCCACCAAGTACAATTGAGTGGGAGTAAGGAGTGGCTTCTGAGAACGTTGCAAACACTGATTTGTAGAGATCGGCTGGATTGGCGTGACTGCCTTTGACCAATTTTGATGTTTATATGCTTGGTGTTTTAGAAATATACTATAGCATTATGTTCAGAAAATTACTTAATATATTGAACATTTAAGGGTCTCCTTTTGGAGATTCTTTTTTTTGGATATACGAAAGATTAAAATTAACTTCCAATCTTTGATTATAATGAAACCGCGACAATTTTTGATTCTTACATTTAGGCATATAATCAAGTATTTGTGTCTTTCTACCCATCCATAGAACATTGTTATTTTTCCCGTTCAAGATTAATAAATGAATATCCAATTAATACTTATAATTTCTTTCGTTTATGATTCTTATGTGTTTGTCCAGAGGAAGACTCCGCTTATGAAATTTTCATGAAATATTATCAAATTTATTTATGTATAATATGATTGATCAATAAAAAATGTATAATTAATTAAACTTGTATATTGAAAACTGAATATTGAACTCATAATTGCCTCTTCTAATAATAATTATATGCTTCTTTGAAGGTAATTATCTATTACTTGACTTGGCCCTGAGGTCCAACTGTAAAATAAATGAAGGAGGTGTAAAAATGAATGAGAAAATATATACATCAAAGGTGATATCTGAATTGCTATCAGTATCTCGTAAGACGTTGAGACATTATAAAGAAATTGATTTAATAGTACCATCACATTTTGATAGTAATGGTTATTGGTATTATAACCAATTGGCATTTGATAAGTTAATATTGATTATTAAGTTAAAAGAGTTGGGGCTCTCATTAGATGAAATCAAAGAAAATATAGATAATAATTTTGAGGACTTATCGACTGATATTGAAAAGAGTTACATTGAAACTCACTGTACAATGAAGGCTTTAAGAAGACGGAAGCAAGTTATTGAAAAAATAATTTCTACGAATAATCCAAATCATAAAAGTGTTGTGAACCATATAGATGAACATGATGAATTAAAATGGCTTAGGCAAGAGTTAAGTAAGGACCAAATGACACTTGTTGAAAATATGATAATTAGAAAAGGTTCATGTGAATTATATAGTGCTACTTTAGAGGATATTCTTAATATAGATAGATTGATAGGCTCTACAGATCAATTGGAGATAAAAAAATATGTCAGTAGGATTAAAAGTCGTTACATAATTCATAAGCTAGATGATTATATAGTATATAAACTAGTGGAGAACATGTTCTTAGTCGTCGAAGAAGATAATTTTTCGGAAAGCCTATTGAATAGTAATCATAAAAGCGAGATATTAAATCTATTTTTATTGAATAAGCATTAAAAAATGGGAGGTAATTATGAGTATAAAAAGAAAAAGTGTTGGTGTGATTTCACTAATGATATGTATAGTTTTATCAATCTTAGTGTCATTTGGGGAAACTGCAGGAACAACGACTACATGGATAGGAGATACGTCATCGGAATGGAGTGATACCAATAATTGGGATGCAGGTACACCACAATCCACAGTAGATGTCGTAATTAACGACTCTGTAACTAACAAAGTCATTAATATAACAGAGCACACAACAATATATAATTTTAATATTACGAGTGCATCAACTGGTGTTACAATCAATTTGTCTAATAATCCAACGATTACAATAAATCGAGATGCATCATTTGATAATGTAACCTTTACGGGTAATGGAACAATTATTGTTGGAGAACGTGGTGGAAGTCCTTATAGTGGTAATCTAACAATTAGTAATTCTACGCTATCTGCTGGCATAACCTTAGATGTTTCGGGTAATTTAGTCATGACATCTACGACTACAGGTGATGTAACAGTTAATGGAAATATGGATTTGACAGGTTCATCAATTGTTGATGCAACCGTTACAGGTAATTCGGTATTAAATAACAGTCAATCAACAGGCGAATTCTATACAACGACAGATCTTACGATGACCAATACCAGCATAATTAGTAGAATTTATACTGTCCTTGGTGATCTTATTGTTACTGATAGTACAATTTCTGATTTGAGAAATGTAGATGGAAATTACACTTCTTCAAGTAGTAATGTTACGGTTGCAAATGCTGGTCCTATCGATGGCATAGTTAGTTTAACCAATTCTTCAGTCTTAACAGGTTATATTGGAACATTAGGAGGTAATGTAACAGTTAACAACTCAGATTTGATTTACACAAATTCAAGTCTTTTTAGTGCATCTATTACAGGTGATGTAATACTTGAAGCTGGAGGTAAACTTGAATCTACTCAGGCTTATTTGACTTTATTAGCTAACCTTAGTGCGACTGATGGTGATATTATCATTAGTCCTTCAATAAGTGTTGCAGGGGATACAACACTAGATGTTGATTCTAGTATAGATCTTCAAAGTGTTCAAACATCAACATTTACAGGCATATATAGTAATGCAGGACCCTTGACTTTAACAGGTTATAATACTTTATCATTTGGGGCCAATGTTACTCAGTCAGGATTAATAACCGCGAACAGTTATAACACAATGACATTTGGCTCAAGTGTTGTTGACTTAAATACTTCAGGTTCACCGCTTGAAATTTATCAACTAACTACTAATGGTACAACAATTAGTAATTCTGATTTTAATTTTTACCGACACGATGGCTCTAGATTAAATATTAATAATGGTTTAATTTTAGACAATTCGAGTTTAGATGCTACAGTTCTATTGAATAATCAAATAAATCTATCAAATCATGCGATTACTTTTGCAAATTCAGGTGAGTATTTAGTTGAAGCTGTTGGAAAATTTTCGGATGGCTCTCAAAATATCATTGATTCAATAGATACTGGCACAGCATTATACGTGACAGTAGATGATAAAAATAAAAGTTTGAACAACTCCGCAGATACAATATCAGTGATAGTTACTAGTACCACTGGTGATAGAGAAACATTAACATTAACAGAGACGAGTGCTAATTCAGGTATATTTATAAACACAACGCAATTGAATGTATCGATACAAGCAGCAGATGCACACGATAATAATACATTATCGATTGATAGTAAAGATGAAAATATCACAGCAACTTATACAGATGGTTCTGAGAATGTGGTCATTCAATTGATTAAACCCTTTGTTGTGTGGGATGGTTCCGTATCAACAGACTGGTATGATACAGACAACTGGGTATTGGGTGTTGTACCTAATTCAACTGATAATGTTAGGATAACAGGATCAACTGGTCCAAGTGTTACAACCACGATAGAAGTTTTGAAATTTGAGATAGATTCAGCATTTACTGGAGCTGTTCATTTACAAGGAAGTGAAACAACTATGTCATCTATTACTGCTAATGGTGGTAATTTGACAATCAGTAGTAAATTAACTGTAGAGAATGATGTCATCATAAATGATATGGGAACTGTATCTATAAATGGTTATAACGGTTCTAATATAAAAGGGCACTTAAATGTTGACACTATCTCTAACAACTTAAGCATATATGGGCAATCAGGTAATCCATTGATTATTGATGGTGGCATGATCATCAAAAATGTAGCAGGATCAATCAATTCTAATTATACAACAGTAACTGATAGTATCGATGTTCAAAATAATGGGAGTGTATCATTCTCTAGTTTGACTCTGAATGGTGCATCTAACACTATTAGTAACAACTCGTCATATTATGATGGAAGTGTTGTCTACAATAACCATGTAGATATTGCAAATACATCAGATGTAACATTGATATACAGTAATTTTAATTCTACTTCTACTATATCAGATACAACTAATCTGAATATTTCTGGAGCAGTATTTAACGGAGCAAGTGTAATCACAGAAAATGCAGCTTCTCAAACTACGACAGTTGGGAGTCCATATGCTGTAACGTTTGACGATGTAACGTTTAATGGAACAGTTGGTAATTTTGCAAATGTCACTTTTAATGGGCTTACAGATTTGAATTACTCGGATTCCGTCAACTATTCCAATATCACAGTAACTTCAACTGCAGTTGTAACAGTGGATGTACCAGTATTGACATTTGGCACATCGAACGAGTTCTATGGTGATACGACAATCACAGCAGACACTACAATTACTGCAAATCCCAATAATTCTAATGGGTCAACATCGGATGTTTACTTCTATGGTGGTAGAACTATTTTTACAGGAACTGTATCGGGTGGTGGTGATATCGCTATGTATTTGGATGATACTGAAGTTGAGTTTCCACTTGGTACTTCACTAGAGATGATTTATATGGATAATGCTGCGAGTTCAAACTCAACTATTCGAAATATCGATATTTTAATACCGAGAGATGAATATGCACAGTTCTATAATAATGGTGGAGCAACTTTGATACTTGACAATACTCATATTAATGCAAGTGGCATTATGATTGATATGGTAGAACAAAATGGGGATATGACTTACATTAATTCTGGTAGTTTTGTCACCCAAGGAATAGGGTACTTTGGAGATGTAAATGAGGATTTCACGACTAACGTAAGTGGTGACTTGTACCTTTATATAACAGATCATGATCAAAACACATCATCTGCTCAAGAAACAATTACAGCTGGTGCCTATACATTGACTGAAACGGATACACATTCAGGTATATTTTCTGTAATAATACCTGGCGGTGATGTTGATGATAATTTAGGTGTCTTGTATGATGGTCGAACAATTAAGTACAAACGTCCAGACAAAATTTGGACTGGTACTGCAGGAGATTCAGATTGGTACAACCCAGCAAACTGGAATGAAGGTGTAGTACCTTTAAACTTTGATTCTGTCTTAATTGAAAACTCATCGGAAACGATTAATATTACTGACATAACAACTATAAGAAATTTAACACTGGCCTCTGATTTTACAGGTGTTCTAACGAGACAAGAAGGCAGCTTAACATTGACTGGTAATATGATACTAAATGGTGGAACCTTATCAGATGCAGATTCAAGTGGTAAAAACATCTGGATTAATGGTAACTTAGTAGTCTCAAATGCTGTGATTGATACTCTATATTCAACTACTTTCTCAGTGATTGGTAATGCTGATTTTAGCTCAAATAGTAATGTTGATTTTTATACAATAAACACAGTTGGTGATACAACAATCACAGATTCTACAGTATCTTTAGCTCAAAGTTACAACAGCATGGGGAATTTTACCTTTGATGGTACTTTTATCAGTGGGAGCTTAGAAGTTTCAAGTGGGAAAGCTGCTCACATTGTTGATGGTGTGTTAAATCTTTCAACATTTAACAATAGTGGTACGTTTGTTATGGACAAGGGTTCACTAACAGCTTCGTATTTTTATCAGTATGATACAGCAACATTAAATACAGGTGAAATAATCGTAAATTCAAGTATAGACTTTGGATCAGATGATTTACTCACGATTAATAGTGGTAAATTTATCATTAAAAACACAGGTGATAATGGTGATCTTGGTGTTTTGATCATGAATGGTGGAACCTTTGAGTCTTATGGCCATACTGATTTATACGGAAATGTGACTATTAACTCTGGAAAGATGTTAGAAAATACCAAAGGAACAGGTAGTCTAACGATACAAGGAGATGTAACAGTAGGAAACTATGGTTATTTTTCAGTTGGTAATAAGGACAATGGTAATTCAATCCCAATTATATATTTCAATGGTACAACAATTCTTTCGACAGGTACCTTGGATTTTATTGGTGACAATTTTGATTTTAGAGTTTCTAATGGTTCCGATATTGATTTACAAGGTAAAGAAATCATTTTGAATGATTTTTTAATTAATAATTCGGCAAGTGCAACTATCAGTAATGGTAGTATAAAAATAAAAGATGTGGTTAATTCGTCAATGAATATTGGTTCGAATTCAACTTTAACATTAACGAATACACAAATAGATGTAAGAGATGCATATGATTATACATTCAATGGTAAGGTAATCTTGGATGGAACATCTAAGTTTTCTAGAAAAACAATAGGTATGAATATTGTAGATATAAATGGTGATGTTTATCCGCATATATTTGAGTTTGGTGAAACCTTGTACTTTATGGTCGAAGATGAAAGTGCAAATCTAGACAGTACAATAAGTGAATCAATCACAGTGTTGTATAAAAACTTGACGAGTGGAGAAGAAGAAACCATTACATTAACTGAGACCAATTCTAATACAAAAAAATTCATTGGTTCTATTTCTTCTACAGCCATCACATTAGGTGATAGTGCTTCAATTTCTGATAATGCAGAAGGGGCAAACGGACGCGGGGAAAACCCTGTCCTTAATTTTAAAGATCAATTGATTTTTAAGTATACTGATACAAGAAGCGAACTCGGCGATGAAATCTATGAAATTGCCTTCAACGGACCAAAATTAGGTTTGGGATCATCAGATGCAAAAATCGATTCTGAGGGAATTGATTTTGGTATTAACTATGTAGATGAATATAAAAGTTCAGAAATAACAATCTACAATAGAGGAGATATCACACTTGAAATCGACACGATGTGGTTTGAAGGTGATGATGATGCAAACTATAAATTCTCTGGAAGTGGAAGTTCAAGAACCATGTTAACGAATACCCTTAAAGTAGCACCTAATTCTTATACAACATTTTCAATAGTATTTGAAGCAGATTCACCTGGTGTTAAAACGGGAGTATTAAAAGTGACATCAAATGATATTGAAAATGCTGAGTACTCAATTGCTTTGACTGGTATTGCTGGTTATCGACCAGATGTCATTCAATCCAAAGTAGATGCGGCTAAATATTCAGGGCCAAATGATGAAGCGGGTGTTTTAGGAACGGTTGTAATTGATGTGTCTGAGTTCTTTGTAGGTAGAAATAATTCAGATCCACTAAACATTAGGATCACTGGAAACAGTAACACGTCATTGTTTGAAGTGTTTACTTATGATGCAAACGCTCAAGAATTAACCTACAAAATTAATGAATCCGGAGGACTGTCACCTCTTGGTACTGCTACAATTTCTTTTGAAGCAGAAGATACTTTAGGATTTACAAATGATACCAACATCAGTATCAATGTTTATGAATCCTCTAATGCGGATTTAATTGGACTGAGTTTAGTGGACAGTTCTGCAAATCCTCTTGGTACATGGACTTACACATTTGATAACGAAACATTAGAATACTTTATCACAGTACCAGTAGAGGCTAGCACAGGAACAATTGTTGCAACAAAGGTTAACCCTAATGCGACGGTATCTGGTGACGGTGTTACGGCATTGGCTTTTGAAGAGAATATAAAAAATGTTGTGGTGACTTCTGAAGACACAACAACCACAAAAACATATAAGTTAAACATTTATAGAGAAGCAGCATATATCACAGCTTCTGGTCCTTCTACAGTCACTTTTGATTCAGGTAAAGAGTTAACTTCTGTATCAGTGGATGAAAGTGTGCGTGTTAATGGTGCAGAAAAAATCGAGATTTATTTTGATTCGGAATCTTTTAGTTCTGAAGATGAATTGCTATATAGTGTTCCAAGTGGTTCAAAGGTAACTGCAACATACAATGACAGTATAGGTAAATTGATATTAACCGGACAAGTAGGTGCAGTTGCAAAAGACTTTAACGATATACTTAAATCAATTAGATACAGTAACACTAGTATAGAAGCAACCTCAGGCACAAGAGAAGTCATTTTTGATCTTTATTATGACGGCAGTGTTGTGGATGATATATACAGAGAGATTGTTGTAAACAATCCACCTGAAGCAAGAGGTGAAACGATCTCACATGCTGTCGAATTAGGGAGTATTACAAGAGATCTTCTTATTTCTGATGCAGATAATGATACATTAACCATTGAAATAATTACAGATCCTTTAAAAGAAAGCAATAATACAATTAGTATTAGTGGTATAGAATTTACTTATGATCCAAGTAGTGAACTGGGGTTAGACAGTTTTACTTATAGAGTATTTGATGGAAAATCTTATTCCGATTTTGCAACAATTACGATTAATTTGGTAGCCACAGTAGCTGATTTAGGAGATCCCCCACTTGTTATTCAACCCAAAGTGGATGCTGCTGGTTTAACAAGAAACGAAGTTTCAGCAGTAACTGTTGGAGAAAAAATAGCTGACGTAACAGAATTCTTTGTCGGTCAAAACAATGCAGACCCTTTAACGTATAAACTCACGTACAACTCAAATGAAGCTTTATTTGAAACGATTTCATTTGATGTTGATACTAATATATTATCTTATACTTTAAAAATGATCGGTGGTATTGTAAAACGTGGTCTTGCAACCATTACAATAGAGGCAATGGACTCAGAAGGATATACAGCTGCTGCAGATGTAATTGTTAACATAATCGAATTTATCGACACTGATGAAGGTGGAATTCCAGATGATTTAGACGATGATGATGACAACGATGGAATTTTAGATGTAGATGATTCTCATCCTTTAGATGTAAATTTGCCAAATCCAGATGGAGACAAAGATGGCCTTCACGATGGCATTGATGATGATGATGACAACGATGGTGTTTTAGATGTTGATGATCCAGACGATGATAACGATGGTGTTTTAGATGTTGATGATTCACATCCTAGCAATAAAGATTTACCGTATTACGATGGAGATAGAGACAGTATACCGGATTACAAAGATTTAGATGATGATAACGATGGTATACCAGATACAGAAGATCCAGATGATGACAATGATGGCGTGTTAGACGTTGATGATATAGAACCAACGAATCCTAACTTCCCATACAGAGATCAGGACAATGATGGTATTAGAAACGAATTAGACGATGATGATGACAATGATGGTATTGTTGATATCGATGATCCAGATGATGACAACGATGGCATAAATGATGAGGAAGATCGTGATCCCAAAAATCCGAATGTGCCTTCAACTGATTTAGATGAAGATGGCATACCAGACAAAGATGACGACGATGATGATGGAGATGGTATACCGGATACAGAAGATCCAGATGATGATGATGATGGAATCCCAGACACTGAAGATCCTTATCCTAAAGATCCTCGGTATCCAACAACCAATCCTGATACAACAGAACCAGGTGATACAACAAATACTAAACTAGATGAGGTTGTTGACTCTGTCGAAATTACTTATGTAATAGGTGATCATATTGATTCAGTTACTGATCATGTTATATTACCACTTCAAGGGATACATTTATCTGACTTTACTTGGGTGAGTAACAAGACTGATATCATTTCTAATGATGGTACAGTTGTAAGACCTTTGATTGATGAAAAAGTAAAACTGACAGTAACGATTGAGTTGAACGGATACTTTAGAGTTCGAGAGTTTATCTTGACAGTAAAAGGAACATCAACATTTGATATGCCAACTGATAACGGCGATGTTGATGTTGTGTATGCTGAAGGTGATACATTTAATTCGGTCAAAAAGAATGTTTACTTAACAGATATTGGTACGACAGGTGGGCTAGTTACATGGACAAGTGATAACATTGGTGTTATTACAGACTCTGGTAGAGTTACAAGACCTGGACCTGATGATTCTGATGTTATTGTTAGGTTAACAGCTACAATAGCAGAACCAGGAAATCCTGGTAATACAACAACTAAAGATTTCGATCTAACTGTTATAAAATTGACCGACAAGGAAGCTACTGAAGAAGCGGCTAGAAAAGCAACAATAGGTGTTGTAGCAACTTTTGAATTAGGTGATATATGGGAAGGTGTCACTGAGGACTTCTTAGTGATTGAAGACAGTATTTTTGGTACATCTGTAACATGGGAATCTGATACGGTAAGTGTCGTAGAAATTGTAGAAGATGCAGGTGATCTTGTTGGTAACGTAATTAGACAGGCAGCAGATACAAACGTTATTTTAACAGCAACCTTTACAAGAAATGCTGAATTTACTAAAAAGAAATACCTATTAGTTGTTAAAGGAAGTACAGTTACCAAAGAAACAGCTGATGTTCGTCAAGATACAACAAGAGAAGCAGATTTAGCAGTTGAGAAAGATGGCGTTGATAGCACAACAACATCAACGATTTATAGAACGGAAATGAATACAGGAGATTTGATTGATACAATAGTTGTTGATACATCTGATATTGATACACTTGCAGATAATATCAATCCACAAAGTACTGTTGACGAAGAACGTACTGTGAATATTACAATGGCAGCACCTACCAATGATTTACCTGATGAATATGCTTTTGAATTGCATGCTGAATCACTGTTCACACTTTCAAATAGAAATGCTATTCTAGAGATAAGTTCAAATGTCGCAGGTATTGAGTTAACAGAGGCAAGTTTAGATGAAATCGCAAATTCTGGAACTGACTTGTATCTTAGAATGGTGCCAATAGTAGACGGTGATGATCAAGCGGTCATAGAAAATAAAGTAAATAACCAACAGGTTGTAAAAGATGAGTTGGCTTCTGACGAAAAAATAGAAGCAGTCAGTACACCAATTAAAATTGAAACAAATTACACTGGTATTAATACCATTATTACACTGCCTTTAAGTGAGTTAACTGGTGCTATTCCAACCACTAATAATGCAGATAGAGAAGAGTACTTGAACAACCTGCTTGTGTTTGTTGAACATTCAGATGGTGAGTTTAAAGTTTATACACCAACGATCGAATATGATAACGATGGTGAGCCTGTAAACTTGAGATTTACGATAAACAAGTTTTCAACATTCCAAATCATTTCAAAGAGTGATAAAATTGTACAACCAAACAATAATGGTGGAAATAACACACCTACTCAAGTGCCAACACCTTCTGATGATATTGGGAAAGAAGAAAAGAAATTTACACTCAAAGATGTTGATGAGTTCAAGAAAACAAGCAAAAAAATAATTGTTGATTTTGAAAAAACCAAAATTACGATTCCTTCAACTTCTATTGATACCAAGAAGATACAAGAAAAAATCGGTAAAACAATAGATCCGTCAAAGATAATTGTTACTGTAACTAAAAAGCCTTTATCAGATAATGAGATCAAAGTTGCTAAAGAACAAATAATCAAACGGGATCTAGATACAATTGTAGAGCCGTTTAGATTAACAATAACAGCATCCTATGAAGGTATGTCCATAGAAGCAGAATTATTAGATACTTACGAAATTGAATTACAAGGAATTAATAACAAAATAACAACAGGTATACTTATAACTGATGATAGTATTTATCATCAACCATCATTTATCATGATAAATGACAATGAGTACAGCGCGAAGATTAACACTCGCTACACAGGTGTGTTTGCTGTAATATGGGAACAAGTATCATACGATGATACTGAATCTCATTGGAGTCAAGAACATGTAGAGAATATGAGTGGTAGAGTTATAGTTGAAGGTTATACTGATAAATTGTTTAGACCAGGTGCAAGTATAACTAGAGCAGAATTTACATCTTTAGTTGTTCGTGCATTAGGTTATACCAATGATTACACAACTAAAAATCCATTTAGTGATATTAGTAGTGAAGCATGGTATTATGATGTCATAATGGTAGCAACTGAGAATGGCATCATTAATGGTTATCCAGATGGGACCTTTAAACCTCAAGGTCAAATAACACGTGAAGAAGCGATGGCTATCATTAACAATGCTCGCCAAATTACGAAATTAAACTTAGTTGCATCTGATGATGTAAGTATATCACTTCTTAAAAAATATAGTGATCACAGTACTGTCAGTGATTGGGCTATCTCAGCAGTTAAGAATAGTCTATCACTTGAAATTATAATTGGAAGAGATATGAATATTTCTCCTATTGACAGTATAACAAGATCTGAATCAGTCACAGCTATTAGAAAGTTTTTACAGAAATCATTGTTGATTGATTATTTAATAAATAAATAAACCATTAAAAAATGAAGGGGGCAATTCGCTCCCTTTAGTTTTTTTGAAAATGTAAGATAATACCCTTGTAAATTATAGAGAATAATAATGTTGAAGTGATTAAAAGAGGTGGCATTTTATGAAAGCAATTAGGGATACGAAAACTGGGAGATGCAAAATGAACTTTAAGGTACAAGCAATTTTATTTCTAGAAGGTGCATTGGTCGAATCATAAAAGGAGAAGGGCTGGTATCTAACTATATTGTAGCTAAATATAAGTCACATAATCCTAAATGCAATAACGATATCGTTGAAAATATAGTTAACAGAGAATTTGATAACCAAGAACACATAAATATCGTTGATAGTGATTGTTGTGACTGCCTTTTGACTGTGTTGAAGCATTATTGGATAAATAATATGAATAATGCTAATAATGATGATAATAGAAACCACTGAAAATACTACAAACTAATAGGAGTCAAATTCCAGCAATTGAGTGGGAATAGAATAACAAAACCCTACAGACCTTAATAATACAAGGTTCGTAGGGTTTCTTTATGTCTTGCGATACTAAATCGATACTAATTCATGTTCCTATAAGATTCCTCAACCAGCTCCTGAAGCTTCGCTGTTACCTCGTTTTGCTTGTTTGGGTAAAGGTGTGAATAGGTTTCCATGGTTGTCTGTACTTTCTCATGACCCAAGCGTTCAGCAATTAGTAATGGAGAGAATCCAAGTTCAACTAACAGGGAGGCATGTGAGTGGCGAATATCGTGGACTCTAATCTTCTTTACGCCAGCAATCTTAGAACCTCGTTTCATCTGGGTGTTTAAATGAGATTTAGTGAAATCAAAGATTCTATCAGAATCATTAAAATCGTAGAATTGTTTAATTAACCATTCGATATCTTCAACAAGAAAATCAGGTAAATTTACAACTCGTTTACTTTTAGGTGTTTTCGGTGGTAGTATCAAGTGTTCTCTCTTAACTATTGCAAAGTTCTTATTGATGCTTACCTTCTTATTCTCAAAATCAAAGTCATTATATGTTAGTGCTAGCAGTTCGCCTGAACGCATTCCTGAGTAGAAGAGAAGTTCAAATGCAACTCTCGTTAATGGTTTGTCGTTAAATGCTTCTATAAATGTATTGAACTCGTCTACAGTCCAAATATCCATTGAGTCAGCGTTCTTTTCTCCCATACTTCCACAGATTTTCGCAGGGTTCTCTTGCAGCTTATAAAACTTTACTGCATAGTTAAACATAGCAGTAAGCTGATTGTGAATGGTCTTAAGGTAAGTTGGCTTGTAGTTCTGTGATATCAACTTATTTTGCCATTGTCTGACCTGTGCGGGTGTAATATTGTTGATTTGCTGATCCTTAAAATAAGGTAGAATCTTTAGTTCGATGAGCACTCTTTTGTTTTCATAAGTTGTTGGTTTACGTTTAACTTTGGCGTCTTCCATATAAAGATCATAGAGACTTTGAAAGGTCATTGTACAATCAGCGTGTGCTTTATCTAGAAATTCTCTTTCGAACTGCTGTGCTTCGCGTTTGTATTTAAAACCTTTCTTCATCTTTTGCTTACTATTACCCTGCCAATCTTTATAGTAAAATTTGGCGTACCATTTTCCTGTTATTTTGTCGTTGTATGCAGGCATATCTTCACTTCCTTTCTAAATGTATAATAAGAAAACCAAGAATTGAAGATGTTGTCCTTTGTTGTTATAATAGTATTGCGACATAGCTATTATATTGGACTTGATCCATATAATTCTGTGGCATACAACCTCGGTGTTACCAGCACTGGGGTTGTTTTCTTATTGGTTTCTTTTCTTGTAGAGTTCAAACTCTATGAAATCAGTTACATTCTTATTAAGCTTTTGTAATTCCTTTTGACTAAGCGACATCTCGTATGAATCTGTTTTGATAACAACATACTCATCGACAGACTCTTGAATTGAGATATTGTATCCTTCCGTTGCCATGTATGAAATGACAGGATTAACCCTTAGTTGTGAATCGATAGGAACTGCAACAGCGATTCCTTTGCCCTGAATTACAATTGGCTCCTCATCATAATCAACTAGAAAAAAGTTTGGATCAATTTTCGGATGTAGCTCGACGATCCTGTCTATATCAAAATTAAGTCTTGTTGATAGTCGTGAAACATACTTAGCAGGGAATAATCGACTCCCAGATTCATAGTTAGCATATGTAGACTGGTTGATTCCTAAGGCCTTTGCCACCATAGCTTGTGTATGATGTCTCATCGTTCTTTGTTCATGTAAGTACTGTCCTATCTGTTTTTCAATTTCCATTTTACACCTCCTTACGTTTAATCTAACTATAGTTTAACAGTAGAAAACCACAAAGTCAATACTATGGTTAAGCAAAAACATATTGCATTCTGTCTCGTCTTGATTTATCATATGATTAAGAAATGATGAAATTGCATGTGAAAGGTAGGTGATATTATGGATGTAAAAGAAACGAAAAGCAGATTTCTAACTGCAAATGATGTAGCAAATACACTGGATATTTCAATGTCTAAAGCGTATCAGATTATACGTGATTTAAATAAAGAATTAAATAAAGATGGATATTATACAGTATCAGGTAAGATTAGTCGTAGATATTTTGAATCAAAAGTGATGATGTAGTTATCTAGACTTGTATACTAGAAGAAGTACTATATAGTCTTGAGTTATAATATTTAATAAATATAGGAGTAAGTATTCCTATTTAGGAGGAATAGGATGTTTGATAATAAGAAGAGACAGCAGATACAAAGTGGAATACGGCATAAAGTTATGTTTAACAACAATGTTGATGGTAAATTTGATGTGATAGATGCTGAGCCAGGTGTTGGAAAAACAACTGCGATTATTGATGCTGTTCCCCATTTTATTGCTATTAATCCAGATAATAAAGTGTTGATAGTAACACCATTTACAAGAGAAAAGACAAGAGGTGAATTTATAGTGGATGCACTTAATCGTGCTGCTGGAAAGAGTATAGCAGTAGGGGTTGATAGCAAAAACGCAAAGATGATGAAATCACTGGCTGAACAGTATCCTGTAGTAGTGATTACAAGCAAACGATTTAAAGATTTTGGTAAGAATCCTCACCAATTAAAGGTACTAGGGGATGGTAGGCTACATATCATAGATGAAACTGTCAATTATGTTGAACCTATTTATCTTACGAATAGAAATTTAAATGATTTAGAGTTACTGATGCCAAAGCCTATCGATATGACGTTCAGGACACTTACAGGTGTGATACGTGATGCCCTTGCCAATGATATTGGAAAACCGTCATTGTTGGATTTAGATGAGCCAATAGGTCTTGATGATAGTTTGTCTGATATTATTAATGTAGTTGAAGCAACATATACTGAAGAGTATAAGAGGGAACTGAGCGTAGATGAATCAATTAAACTAAGCAAATCGACACTAAAAGATAGGATTTTACAAATTAAAGAGTTCTACAACAAGAGGATATTCATTAATAAGGATCATAGGACTGGTATTAATAAAGTATATACATTTGATTCAAGAGTGATTCCAAGCATTGCTGAACACAATTTAATGATTGACGCATCTGCATCGATAAGCAAACAATATGAATCAGAGTTCTATAACATAATTAGAACACCAAAGGCTAGGAATTACAGTCAGTTTAAAATTCATGTGTGTAATAGAAGTAGCTCAAAACAATCAATTAACAACCTCAAGGATTTTGAAAAGACAGCAATGAACTATGTTAAGGAAAATATTTCTATCAGGGATGATGTTTTAGTGCTTTCATATATGAACAAACTAGATAAACTTGCTGCAGCTACTGATCTAACTATTGCAAATAGCATTAACTTTGATAAAGTTCATAAACTCGTCGGCACCAATGCATATGAGGATTGCAATAAGCTATTTATATTTGGAACTCCTAATATCAATGGTGAAGCAACACTTTTGAATTATCAGTATTATATTAACAAAGATATGAAAGTCAGGATAACAACTAATTACAATCGAGTTTTGATTACAGGTCAAATTAGTGAAGAGGCGACAGCTGCATTTTCAAAATCGATGATGGATCTTTACAATAGGGTTCCTTTAGTTGCAGATTTACCATCGTTTAAGCAAAACTCTGTATTAAAAACTAATCTGTTTCCAGCAACTAAGATGTCTAATGATCAATTGGATGCTATAAGTCTGACAATTGTAAATTTGTATGACGAGCCGACTCAGTTTGATTTAAGAGATGATATACCACTTAAGATGACAAAAGTGCATAAAAGCCTTAAGTATGTGTTCGATGATCTCGAAGATTATAAAGTGAGACAAATAGCGGATGATCTTGTTCAAGCAATATTGAGGATTAATAGAGATGGTACGCACCCTTCAGATGTGTACATAATGAATTCTAATGATGCTGTTATTAATAAAGTTGTAGAAGCGTTACCAGGTGCTCAACTACTATATGACTTTGATATTGAATTCCACAAACAAAGAAAAGATTACGACAATTTAACTCGACGAACTACATCAGCGGCTACAAGGTTTATTCAGCTGTTGCAAGAGTTAGATTCTGGGACTCATAAGAAGTCTGATATTAGGCATAGGTTAGGTTTATCTCATTCATCCGACTTAACTAGGATTCTTAGAAATGCAAATGTTGTTGATTTTATAAGTAGAAATGGCATCGTTGCTGAGGGTCAAAAGATTATAAAACCAGTGAAACTAGAAAAGTAAGCATGAATCTTTATATATATAATATTTATATAGTAATTGGTGCTTATTTTTGATAAACACTATTGAATAATTGCAGTTTAATTCAAAATTGAACATAAGTCGATTTTCTGTTCTATTACTTTTTCTGCCTCTCTAGTCGGTGTTTGGTGATTAGAATTGCTATTATAATTGGATTTGATAAGATTATGCTTGTGTAGATGAATGTTACTTTATATAAGGTATATGTCTTGAGTTTGTGATTCGTTTATCATAAGTAATGGTAAGCAAATTAGTTTCCATTGTAATGCTTAATACACAGTTTAAAAATGAAGTAGTCATTTATAGTTTCTTGCAAGGTAAAACTTTGTGAGGAGCTATTATTGTTTATACGTTAAATCTAATCAAGGAGTTAAATGGTGTTGATGCAGTACTCTGGAGTTGTTAAATAACCTAGCTGTTGTCTACTTGAGTTAACAGGTGTTGATAGAGTTAATAGGGCTACTACACCATTTGTTACACCCACTCTTAAACATTGGTGCTGGGTGTAGCCAGATATTAAAGAAAGGCCTTCGGCAGTTGGAATGTCAGCTGTTGTTGGTCTTTTTCGCTTAATGGAGAATTTAAACAAATAAATGATTGTGATTCATTAATATATAAACACGATTATTACTATGATATACAATATAAATTCAAATAATTGTTAAAAAAGTTAATCAACTTGCCGATATATAAGTGGTAAGAGTGATGAGGTGGTGGCATATGCGAATCGCTAATAATATTCAGTCGTTGAATGTTTTAAATAGAGAAAAGATTAATAGAAAGAATTCTTCTAAGGCGATAGAAAAACTATCGTCTGGTTTACGTATAAATAAAGCTGCTGATGATGCTGCTGGATTGGCAATAAGTCAGAAGATGAGAGCTCAAATCCGTGGTCTTAATCAAGCTAGTCGTAATGCACAAGATGGTATATCACTTATACAGACCGCTGAAGGTGCATTGGGAGAAATGGGAGAGATAACCCAAAGAATACGAGAGTTATGTGTTCAAGGAGCTAATGGAACACTCATGGATGATGATAGAGACAAAATACAGTCTGAGTTAGATTCATTAAAGTCAGAAATGCATAATATTGCCTCAACAACTGAGTTTAATACTAGAAAGCTCTTAGATGGAAGTGCTAAGGGAGTTTCTTCAGAAAGTACTTCAAGTAGCCCTGTGAATCTTAACTTTGGTGAAGCTATATGGCGCACTAATATTGGTGGTTCAAATGGAGATAATGTAAATGGTGTAATTGCATCAAATGATGGAGGTACAATTGCATTTGGAACAACTTCATCAGCTGATGGAGATATTCCAACTATATATGGATCTAATGATGCTTTCGTTACTAAGCTTGATAGTGATGGTAATAAAGTATGGACGAAGAATTATGGCGGTAGTGGTCATGATACATTTAACTCTTCTATAGCTGTTTCAGATGGTTATATTCTTGTAGGTGGTACATATTCAAGTAATCAAGATGTATCGTCTAATAATGGTGATAGTGATGTATGGGCTGTTAAGATTGATAACTCTGGTAATATTGTATGGGAAGAAACATATGGTGGTGCTGATGGTGACTGGGGCAATAAAATAATAGAAAGTACACCAGGGAACTACTTGATTGTTGGTGCTAAATCAAGTGCCCCATTTTGGGATTCCCCTAGTATTCTTGAAATAGATTCTAATGGAGCATTGGGACTTAATCTTTGGAATGGTGATACAAGCTTAGAAATAAATGATGTAGTGAAGAATGTTGATGGTAGCTATACGGTTTTGGGGCAAGATCTAACAGGTGTTAATGGTGGATCAGATGTTCTACTCTGGAAGTTAGATATTGGTTTAAATACGGTTTGGCAGAAGAACTTAGGGGGCTCTAATTCTGAACCTATTAATCTAAATAATACCCAATTACTCAATACTTCTGATGGAGGATATATCTTTACAGTGGATACAACTTCTACTGATGGAGATGTAAGTGATGTACCAAATGGGAATCAAGATGTATGGCTTGTAAAAACTGATGTTGATGGTAACAAAGAATGGGATGTATTAATTGGAGGCAGTCAAGGGGATGTTCCTTTAGGTGGTATAAAAGAAGTAGATGATGGTTATGTACTTCTTTTAGATTCTGATTCTAATGATGGAGATTTTCCAGCTAATAATGGTAATACAGACTTAGCATTGGTGAAAGTAGATACAAGTGGAGTTATTCAAAACATAACTTCATTTGGAGGTAGTGGACAAGAAGTTTCTAGGAGTTCATATGTTAACAGCGATGGTGATTTAATTATAGCATTCGAAACTCAGTCACTTGATGGAGATGCTCCCACTATAAATGGTGGTATTGATGTATGGATAAGTAAGGTTAATGTTAAGACTACAAATGTTCAGGATGAAACCAGTCAATCAGGTGGTATAACCTTACAAATTGGTGCAAATACAGGGCAAACAATGACTATATCTATTGATGATATGAGACCTGAAGCGCTGGGATATGTTGATGATATGCCTAGAGTTAATCCAATTGAAATGGCAGGTGTATCACTTACACTTACAGATCAAGTACTAAACAGAATAAGCTCGCAGAGATCAAAGTTTGGTGCACAACAAAATGCACTAGAGCATGTTATAAGAAATGTTAACAATGCATCAGAACAACTTTCAGCTGCTGAGAGCCGTATTGCTGATGTTGATATGGCTAAGGAGATGATGTCATTATCCAAGTTTAAAATACTTGAGGAAGCTGTAAATGCAATGATGGCTCAGAGTAATCAATTGCCTCAAGGAATACTGCAATTATTAAAATAGCATAATCTTATTTGATATAGAGTCAAATATGTTGAAGTGAAATCGGTAGAAAAGTTGGTATGCTCCTACAGAAAGTATTCTATATGAACCATTTAAAGACTTTTGGTACTGAATGAGCTATATTATGAATGATTAAGGAAAATATCGTGAGTGACTTAAAATCTATGGAATGAAGATGGAGCTTTCAGGGATTCCATATGTATAATTAAAAGTAGTGAGGTTGATTATGTACTCGAAAGATTTCTTTGAAAAGTATGCAATTCTAAGTTTAGTTAGATTCTATGATAGTAATCTTAAGGTGATGTTAACAGACGAAAAGAGTTATGAAAAACCTGATTTTCAGTCACGAGACTTAGGTGTTGGAATAGAAGTAACTGAAGCAATTACTTCTAAGTACGGAGAGCAATTACTTCTAAGTACGGAGAGCAAAGGTTCATCATCAATGAATATTTTGGTAAAGGACTTGATGGAGCAATAATTAAAGAGGAAGCAGAAAAGCGATTTGGTAAAAGAATTGAAGGCAGAATAAAAGTCCGTGATGGTTTTACATAATACAGAGAGTACGATGGGATGACTAATACAAGTAGGTACTTAGATATGGCTGCAATAAGTATTCGTGAAAAAACTGTGAAACTGAATAGTTTATATGAAGTATTTAATGCCAATTGGTTATATGTTTTCATTCACACTTCAATACTTAATGTTGATGATATCAAAGAAAGATCAACTGAATGGTTTGCAGATGACAAAAGGAGCTTTGATAAGATTATACTGAATTGCATTGATAAGTTGTTTATTGTTGACAGTGCTTTAAAGATATCGGTAGTAAGTATTGATGAATCAGGTCTTAGTAAATTAAAGGCAGATGCATCTTCAGATAACTAGGGATTACTTATATAGAGCATAAAAATACACAGATATATATAGGGATTAGAGTATCAGAAAACCTATAGAACGGTAAAATGGGATATAAATCCTACCAGTACTAAGTATATTAATATGATGGAGAGTTGGCGTTTGATGCCCGACCCTCCTATGTGAGCAGAGTTGTTATGACTACTGCTCTTTTTTACGTCTAAAAGTAAGGTGAATGAACTAGATCGTTGAAAGGATGTGGTAATTATGGATGTTAATAATTGATTGGTATTGAGTTAATTAGGAAGCTACACAACAATTAGGAGGATACGAAAATGAAAAGTTTTAAAGAACAGAAGGCAGTAAAAAGAATCAAGAAAGCAGAAGATTTGATTTCAAAACTAGAAGCTTTAAAGGCTAGGGTAGAACTCTCTACAAAGTTAGGACTAGATACAACTGGTGACGAAACCTTGTTGAAGATGTATCAACAACAGCTTGATAAAATATCCGAGAATACTAGTCAAGTTGGATCCAAAAGTGTACTTGAAAAGGTTAGTAACTATGGTCAGGAGAAAGTAATTGATGGTGTTTAATTAAGACGAGCAAGTCTGCTGTTGATGTAGGTGCATCTGCTGTAGAACAATCAGGGGAGTTTATTGAATCTCTAGGTGTATGCGTTGTTGATACAAGTGCAACAATCATTAAAGTGGGTCTTAAAGGCATCCGTGATGTTACATCGTATACTTCGCGTGCTGTAAGAACATCAGGTGAAACTGTCATTGATAAAGGTGGTGATTCATTGAAGGGATTGTTTAAGTTGTTTGATAAGTAGACTGAGTGATGAATGTAACACAATACACATTTTGTTACTTGTCATTAATCCCGTAATCAAGCAATAGTCCCACTTGCAAATCGAGCCATGACTGAGTGTAACATATCGGTTGTGGCTTTTACTTTCCATGTAACATAACAGATGAAAATAAAGGAGGCAAACATGAACTATGTACAGCCAATTAGAGAGCTTCATATGATTGAAGTTATGAAAGTTGAGTTACACAAAAGAAGTTTAAGAGACTACCTCTTATTCGTTGTTGGAATCAATACTGGTTTAAGAATATCAGACATATTGAAACTTAGAGTATGTGATGTTGCTAACGTCAGTCATATAACAGTTGTTGAAACTAAGACTGGTAAGCGTAAGAGATTTCTTGTGAACAGTAATCTTCAGCATGAGTTTAAAACATATACTAGTTGGATGGACGTTGAAGAGCATCTATTCACATCACGTCATCATACAGGTAAACCAATAAGTCGAGTGCAGGCATACAGGATACTGAATTCTGTTGCTGCTTCTGTTGGGCTTTCGGAGATAGGCACGCATACGCTGAGGAAGACTTTTGGTTATCACTTCTATCAGAAAACTAAAGATATAGCGCTTCTACAGAAGTTATTCAATCATTCAAGTCCTAGTGTGACATTAAAGTACATTGGTATAACCCAAGATATGATGGATGATGCTATGGAGGAATTTACATTGTAAGTAAATGAAAATGTGCAATAAGTAAATCATGTGGCAAATGGACGCTGCTGATAATAATGAAGGAGGAACAGTTATGTATCAAAATACAACTTCACTATCAGATAAGGAATTAATGAGGTTATTAGTTAGAGAATCAAATGCAACGACAATAGATTCTTTGTTTGATGAGAAATCATTACCAGATATCATTTACAATACAACCCAGAGTGAGTTAATGTCTGTTGCTGGTATAGGTCCAAAAACAGCAGATAAGATTCAAATTATACAGGAGTTAATCAAACGATTGGTCATTAACAACTACAATGTTCAAAGGATAAAGATAAGCTCTCCTAATGAAGTATATAAGATGATGAAACCGGTAATTGGTTACTTAAAGCATGAAGAGTTTCACATATTGTTGTTGGATACAAAGAATGTTGTTGTAGATACTTTTATGGTTTCTAAAGGTTCGTTGAATGCATCTATAGTCCATCCTCGTGAAGTTTTTGGATATGTACTTAGACATGGTGGAATAGCAAATATCATATGTGTCCACAATCACCCCAGTATGGATGTTAAACCATCAAGAGAAGATGAAAGTATTACTAAAAGACTTGTTGACGCTGGCAAACTAATAGGAATAAAAGTACTCGATCATATCATAATTGGTGATACTTATTATAGCTTTAAAGAGAATGAATTGTTGTAGCCTTTGTTGACGTAATAACGTTAATGAGGGCTTTTGTCGTTTTTGAATAGAAAGGAAGGTAGTTATGAATCGTAATCAATTCAATATGCAGCTGAGCTTCATCATGAAATATGCACATAAGCTTTACCGAGAATCAGATGTGAAGTCATTCTCAGAAGCCTTATGCCTTTCATGGGCAATAATGCGTAGTAAAGTATATCGAAAGCATACAAAGGTTAGAGGCATCTCTTATCATCAAAAGACACTAAAAGAATTGCTGTGCCTCGAATCATACGAATATAAAATAGAAGCTGTAAGAGAACCTTCTAATCCTTATGATCCTAATGCAATAGCTGTTGTTGCCAATGCATTTGTTGGAGAACAGACTTATAATCTAAAGTTGGGGTATTTATCAAAGAGCATTGCCGAAGTTGCTAATCAGCTTATTAAAGTAGGTGGAGTTGTTCATATTCTACATTCGCATGTAACAGGACAAGAATATTCTAGGGGTAATCTTGGCCTTAATTTGACATATGTTATCTCTACTATACACAGATGATGTTTTACCTATATGTACACCATCTACCATTGGTGTAAGTTTAGCGGATGTTGATGTTGCTTCTATGTCATGAATAAACTCAGTTTTAGCTGAAGGTTTATTAGTACTCAAAATCGAAAGCTACTCAGAGATAAGTATACAACTGCCTTCGGCATAGACAAGTTCATGCTACACTGTACCACGTTTGCAGAATTGGTATAAATCATGATGATGCTTGAATCTCTTGTGAATGAGTTGTGTTGTAATTGCAAGGGATTCAGAGTGTCGTTGTGTTAGAAATATTGTAGATATATACTCTAGTTTATATTTAAAAAGGAAGTGTTCGACGAACGATTATCGGTATCTATATAACGTAATATGTTTAAATGGTAACGAAAATGGTTAGAATGTAACATATACATTGATAATTGTAACGAGTTGATATATAGTGTAGATGGAGGTGCATGTAATGTTTACAGAACTGATTAAAATTATTGAAGGTGGCATTAGTGGTGATAAGCAAAAAGTTTATAACTACGCTCAAGTGTTAGCTGGAAATTTAAAGAAAGATGACGAAGTAAAACTTTCTGATAGAATATATGATATTTTGGATAAGAAGAAGGGGAGGTTAACCTCTCTGGATGAATTTGCTACAACTCCAGTTGATAGAGATAGCAGAATGGCAATGGTTGATATATCCTACCCTGAAGAAAATGAACAACATTTAATTATGAATCATTATCTTCTTGATGAAGTTGAGGCGCTTATAAAAGAGTATAGTAAGAGAGATATGTTATTGAAAAGAGGAGTATACTCGAATTCGTCTATTCTTTTTTATGGTCCCCCTGGTTGTGGAAAGACTTCTTTGGCAAGATTAATATCTAATAGAACGGGTTTACCATTAGTAACTGTTAGATTAGATTCGCTCGTTTCTTCATTATTAGGAAGTACAGCTAAGAATATTCGTAAAGTATTTGACTATGCAAAAAACCGTGAATGTATACTATTTCTAGATGAATTTGATGTAGTTGCAAAAATGCGTGATGACAAGCATGAACTTGGAGAATTAAAAAGAGTTGTGAATAGCTTAATACAAAATATAGATTCTTTAGGTCCTGATGTTATTATGATAGCAGCGACAAATCATCACAAACTTTTAGATCCAGCAATTTGGAGAAGGTTTACTCGGACTATTATGTTGGATCTACCCAAAGTGTCTGAAGTTGAAGTGTTAATCGAAATGTTACTTGCAGGTGTAGATAATAATTTTTGCAAAAATGACAAGAAACTGAGCTTGGTTTGTGATTCTATGAAAGGTTTAAGTCATTCAAATGTTAATACGATAATTACAAATAGTATTCGTAAAAGTATACTTTATAGTAATGAAAAAGTATATCATTGGGAAGTTTTGAAAGAAGTATATTTGTTTATTCATCACACAATTAGTGATGAAGGTGATCTTATTAAATTTATGCAAAATCATGGAGTTACTCAGAGGGAGATTAGTGAAAACTTAAATATATCTTTGAGAAAAATTCGTGAGGTGTCAAAAATAGTTTCTGTTTAGATTAGAGAGGAGGATCAATATGCCAAACGAGAAATTACCAATTAAGTTCTTTGGAAAAAGAAAAGTAGATGAAATGAGAACTGAAGGTGGTGGTAGCAGTAGTCTACCGCAATTCGTTATGAGTGGTGAAGAATTATATGAACGTAGGGATAGTCTTATTGAATCAATTGAAGGGTTCAAAGAGTATGTGAATGATAATGCGTCTGAGGATTCGTTTGTTCCATTTATGATGTCAGCAAAGTTAGCTAATAAGGCTCATGCAAAGACTCATCGAAATAAGATAAAAGAGTTGTTCCAAGCTAGTGGAAATAACTCTGTTGTAGGTATAAGGAATGACGATGAATTACTAATCAACATCAATAATATTGCAGATTTAGACGAAATTGAATCTAGAGTAAACAGCACTGAAAAGTATAAGCATGCAATATCTGCAGTTGATGGAATACAAACATTTCATCCTTCTGTAGATTTTGAAGAGGATGCAAAAAGTTATAAGCTAAAACTTGTTGACTATCAAAATTACGAATTCAACACTGCAATCCAAAGACATTTAGAAATATATTTGAGACAACACAATATAGAATATTCGAAGGAGCATTATGCTTCAAATTATGATGTTTATCATATACAATCAACAGAACTTGATGTGTTAAATGGAATTATAGATGATGATATTTCAAGAGCGATTTTCTCATTTGAACCAATGCCATATTTTACTGTTAGCTTAGACTTCTTTGAAGATGATGAGGCAGTTGCTATTGCAGAGCCAAGTGGTGAAGAAGATTATACAATGATCGGTGTACTGGATTCAGGTATTTCGAGAATACCACATTTATCACCGTGGTTACATAATGAGGAGTACTCACCGTATCCTGACCATCTAAGAGATAAGTCACATGGAACTTTTGTTGCAGGGATTGTACAATATGGTGACGAACTAGAAGGTGAGAATTGGGTTAAATCTCCAAAATTCAAGTTGTTGGATGCAAATATTGTTCCAAACTTAAAAATTGAAAATCAGAGTGAAGCTGAACTTATCCATAACATTAGAGAAGCGGTAAGTAGACACTATGAAGAAGTGAAAATCTGGAACTTATCAATAAGTTGGGGATTGGAAATTAACGATCATTGCTTTTCTGATTTAGGTATAGCGCTTGATGATTTACAGGACACCTACAATGTATTAATATGCAAATCGGCAGGAAATTGCAAGAATTTTGTAAAAAACTTACCGAAAGGTAGATTATATGAAGGTGCAGATTCAGTTAGATCTATTGTAGTTGGATCGATAGCACATAAACAAAATAGTCATGATTATGCTGTGAAGGAAAATCCATCACCTTTTAGTAGAGTTGGGAGAGGTCCATCATATATTATAAAGCCAGAGGTTGTTCACTATGGTGGGAATGCTGGTAAAAATACAGTTGGAGAGATGGTTGCAAATGGTGTTAAATCATATGGAGCAGATGGCAATGTTAAGTCTGCGGTTGGTACAAGTTTTTCAACACCTCGGGTTACAGCACTTGCAGGAGGATTGTATCATGAAATGAATGAAGAATTTGATCCTTTACTGATTAAAGCTTTAATGATACACTCATCTAGATATTCAAGCGAATTAGTTATCCCTGAAAAAGAACGTATTAACCAAATGGGTTTTGGGAAGCCGAAAGATGTTGAAAATATCTTATATAATGATCCTTCTGAAGTAACTCTAATTTTGCGAGATACTATGGTAAAAGGTGAGTTCATTGATATAATGGATTTTCCAATGCCTGAAGATTTGATTGAGAATGGTTATTTTAAAGGTCAAATAACGGCGACCCTAGTTTATAATCCATTGTTAGAACCTTCACAACAAGCGGAATATTGTCAGTCTAATATAGATGTGTCTCTAGGTACTTATGGTGGAAAAGTGGAAAGAGATACGAGTAAGAATATTATACTGAACCCAGTTGGAAGAGCACCAAAAACGTCTAAGAACTTATTAAATACAGATAATTATAGCAAGAGATTAATGGATGCTGATAAAAGTCAATTTGCACTAGAAGAAAGAATGAAAATCAAATTCCATAATAAGTTTTATCCTGTAAAAAAATATACAGCTAACTTGGGAGATATGACGGAGACAAATCGTGTGAAGTTGTTAGGTGCAGATCGAAAGTGGTATCTAAAACTTGAGGGTTTGTATAGAGAATTTATCGAAGATAAAGTCGAACGTGAGGAAGGAATAGCGAGTCAAGATTTCTGTTTGATTATTACAATTAAAGATCCAGAAGAACAGGTTGATGTTTATGATAAAGTCACTCAGAAGCTAGATGAGTTTCAGTTCTGGCATAATAACATACAGCTACGTAGTGAAGTTGAACAACATATTTAAGTGATACTAAATCGATACTAATATTCTAAGAAGTCACAAGATGGATTATAGAATGTAAATAATAGATAAAATAAATGTAGCATTTCCAACTTATTGAAAGCTATGAAGAGTTATCAACATTGAGTGGGAATAGTAGAAAGTCATTTCCATTATTACAAGATAATCGTAACATTATCAAATAGTTATATTATCCATAGTACTTAATATACTTAAGTTTACAGAATTTTTTAATATCAGACAACTTAACTAGAATATCTGAGACTAATCTCTATGATATTCTAGTTTTTTTGATGTTTACTTTAAAATTAACACGTACATGCTTGCAAATAAGCAATATTGGCGTATAATTAAAGTAACTTTAAAAATGGTTAGTTTATGCTTAAAATTAAGCAATATCAAGAAAGAAGTAAAGTAAAATGAAAGAATATGAACGTTTATCAAAAAAAATAACTTTTTCTTTAAGTGATGTGACTGCTATTACAGGAAATAAAAGTACCTCTACATCTTTAATCAGTAGGTGGCTTAAAAAGAACTATGTTGTTAGGATTCGAAAAGATTTATATACGTGTATAGACTTAACTACTGGTGATGTAATAGCCAATAAATATCAGATTGCTTCAGCAATTAATGAAACTTCATATGTATCATTTCATACAGCTTTTGAGCTATATGGGATGGCAAATCAGGTCTATAATACAGTGTATGTATCATCAAGCAAAAGATTTAACACATTCGAGTTTATGGGGATTATTTATAAGTTTGTTAAGTCTGGTTTTGATGATG
Organism: Clostridiales bacterium; assembly: GCA_016342415.1. Taxonomy (GTDB): domain Bacteria; phylum Bacillota; class Clostridia; order Peptostreptococcales; family Acidaminobacteraceae; genus JABXKX01. Next base: position 255,644 of record JAEIOD010000002.1, on the reverse strand, counting down.
GCGTTATTGATGTCAAGAATACAGAGGGAATTAAGGTGACTGATTTAGAAAGAAGTTATATTGATAGTGTAAATCTAGTTTCCAAAATTGGTGGTGTTGAGGAACTCATTAATATTACGGAAAGTTTAAATGAACTTGATAAGGAAAAGCTCTTAAAGTATTTAAAACATTATAATAAAAAAGTTCTTTATCAAAAAATTGGATATTTTTTAGAGAATTTCTATTCTGGTGAAAAGCTTGGAGATAATTTTTTTGAAATATGTAAAATGAAATCAGGAAATAGCGTGCGTTATTTGATTCAAGGGTGTGAAGGCAAGTTCAATGATCAGTGGAATTTGGTAATACCAGAACAATACATCATGAAAAATGAGGACCAAGGAGAACCTGATGATTTTATATGAAAAAAGATCGTGAAGCAATAAGCGATAGGATTTTTAAGTTTATGGACCAACAAGGGTATTTGAGAAGAAAGAGCGATAGACACTCTTTTATTCTGGATTCTTATTATTTTACATACACCAACTCTAGTGGTAACAAAGATAATGTTAAGTTTGATATCAATTATGTTATGAGAGCTCATCTTTATGAGACAGAGAAACGTTTGGTAATTCCAGAGGGATTTGCCATGGAGAGTACAATTAACTCACTTAATAGTATTGAGATTTATGGTAGCAAAATAAATGCTTTAAATAATCGTGCAGCTGTTAGAGATCTTTATGATGTATACAAACTTGCAAAAAGTGAAATGCTAAAGGATTCAAAGGAGCAGTTAAGGAAATCTGTCATATTTTATCACGTACTGACTAGTGATAAGATAACAGGAAAGTTTGATTTAAAGGCTGCCAATAAATTAAATCAACACAGTATATTAAGAGAGTTGATACCTGTTCTAAAAAAAGGTGAAGTGTTTGTTTTAGAAGATTCATTAGAGGTAGTAAGAAAGTTTGTTAATGATTTAATGATAATTACAGAGAGTGAAGGGGAATTCATTAGTAGGTTTAATAATGGTGAGTATTGTCCAACACTATTGTTTGAGGATAAGAAAATATTGGAAAGCATATCGAATCATCCCATGGCGATGTGGAAAGCTGGAAATCTGAAAAGTAAGTAACTTCATAGGAGGCTTGATATTAATTTGATATTAAAAAAGCCCAGAGTCCAGAATGATACAGATAAAACAACTAATAGAGATTCATTTCAAAACAAAACACTAAACAAATAAGTTTAGAATAAGAATTGGCTTATCGAGTGGGAATAGAAAGTTCAAACTCTGTATATGTTGATATTACTGTAGTATGGAGATTTTTAGTTGAAAACTGATTGCCTTTAACCTTTTAAAATGAAAGATAGACCAAAGTGATAGGTAATATTTTGCTATATAAACTGGTAAACAGAACCTATCATTTTTTTATTCAGAAGATGGTTACGATGGTAGAAAACACAGTAGAAAGACTACTATCGACACAAAAGAAGGAAAAGACTATTTGACATTAAGTTGATTGATATCCCGTTCGTAGACTTGCATAAGAATATATCAAATATTTCTATACCATGAAGAGCTTAAAAAGCTTCTGAAACGTCTTTTAAATCCAATCTTAACAGTCTATAAAACTGGATCCTAGTTAACTGTTTATTATCTACAGGCAATCCTAGTTGAGCACATTCGGATCATGGATGTAGAAGGTGAGATTTAGTTTACTAATATTTTGGAGTGCCATTTTTTCGTAAAACCACTTCAGTGTTGCATTATAAAACACGCATCATTCGATACGTGTCTTTATAGTTGTTTCCTTATCGTAAAATTATCAAAACATATTATGAGTTACATAATTCTTAAATATAACCAATGGTATGAATATCCTTATTACCATTTTCAAGTTCTATTACATAACCTGAATTGTAAAGTTCAAAATCATTTCCCTTAATAAGATGTATATCTGCGAGAGGATCTCCGTCTAACTGAACTTCGAATACATTGCCTTTTCTTAGAATAGTTGTATTTTTACCAAAATTTCTAAATCCATGGGCATTTTCATAAGTGAAAGATTGATTTTTCAAATTCAATAAAGCTGTAATAATTGAAAAGTTTTCATCCCTATTTAATATATAACTAATCAAAACTTTTTCACTAAGCATACGCATAATTTGAATATGTTCAATAGATTCAATTGTTGCTTTAAATGAGATATTGTTTTTACCATTTTTCATAAGTTCAGAAATATCATGTTCTATTCTATCTTTTTCGTTTTGTGTAAGTTCTACTTCATCGTTACCAGTTGCTTGAACTAGGTATTTCTCTCTAATTCTACAAAAATCAGTCATATAGGATTGCTTCCTTTGTGCTACAAGTTTACCTTGCATTCTCGTTTTAGATTTCTTGTTAATGATCTCAACATAGAAGCCGTCATTAGTTTTATAGAGTTTCTCAAGACCCACCATAGGAATGAAAGCGGTATTTCTAATGATTTTACTATCACTTGTACCCGTCAATAAATTTAGTTTGCAGTACCATAAAATCTGATTATGTTCACCTTGTTCGCCAATTGTCTCCGTTATTGAAAAATAATAGACATACACATCTTCTTCTTTGTGTAAGAGGATGTTCTCTAAACTGCTAAAAATCTGGACTAGATTTTCATAGTTATTTAAGTTGTCATAAATATATTTGTTTGTTTCATCAATCGTTTTAAACATTTTAACATCTCCTAACGTAATTCTATCTACTAAACTGATATAAAATTGTCCGTTTACATATTGCTTAGGGGTAATTTGATACTTCTCTTTGAATTTCTTAGAAAAATAAGCCAATGAGTTAAAACCACACTTGAAAGCAATTTCAGTGATATTTCTTTGATTTTCACTTAGCATTTGAACGGCATAGGTAAATCTTCGTTCTTGAATATATTGACTTATAGACATACCTACTTTAGTGTTAAATTCTCTACTAAAGTGGTATTTAGAATAATTTGCTTTTGTTGCTAACACATTTAATGAAATGTCTTCAAATAGGTGTTCCTCAATGTCATCGATTAACATTTGTAAATTGTTCATATTTTCACATCCTTCGTAGCTACAAACATACTATATCAAATAAGTATACTGCAAACTATAAATATATTGCTATAAAAAGCATTTTGGAAAATTATTTATTTGACAGATTGTAAAACTTATTATGAATAGCCTTAACTGATGTTGCAGTGAATATTTATCATTAGGAGATGATTTTAAAGATTAATTATAGTAAAGAGAAACTTAGGAGAACAGAGGTGATACCAGTTTATCCAAGGCATCTAATTTCATCGAAGTCATATTTATGTCTTATCCTGAAGTTTCTAATTTTTCTCTGTAGTTTGCTTCAGCAAGTTTAGCACTGTAAAGGTGTTTATCCAGTTTACATACATACTTAGATTCACACCCATTACAAACATGGGAAAACTTGTTTAGTATATATTACGGGCTTTAGATTTAAACTCATTGCACTTTCTCATGCAATTTAAGCCAATGCAGTCTTTATATAATTTATTAAAAGCATCACTATATACATGTTTTATTTGGCAGAATTTACGGTTAATACAGCCACATTTGAACTCAGTTTTACTTTGTCTAAAGGATCTGTTCCTTTTTTTACTTCATTTGCAATTGTACGAGAATCCTTGCCTAAGTATTATGCAATTTAATTAAGAGGATTACCATTAGAAAACATCTTCTATAAATGATCTATCAAAATATGTTAAGTGTTTTCCTTTTGGTTTTATCTAACATAGTTTATCTCCTGTTTTAACAGGATAGACATCTATATTAGTATAAATGAATTACTTGCAGAAGTAACTTCCGTTTAGGGTAAAATAACGGAACTTGCTATTTTCATTCTAGAATGGTTTATCAGCACATTATGACTTAATTCAATTAATAAACTAAGATGACATAATTTTGAATTGTTTGGTATAATAAGTTTATATAATTACAAGGAGGACTCATGGGCTATAGAAATAAATTTATTAAAGTATTTGTGAATGAGATGTATGCAATCCTAATAGGAATAGGTATCGGTAATGTTCTATTTGCATCAGAATTTAACTTTCAAGATTTTAAGTCTGTTCTATCGTTATTGTTTGTAACTGCTATTGTTTTGACTTATTGGTGGGATTGGACAGAATATGTAGAAGGAGAGGTAAGTAATTCTAAAAGAGAAATGGCATTAGATTTTGGCATTCTAATTGTACTAGAAATGCTTTTCGCATATTATTCCTCAATGCAGAGTATCGCTTACATATTCTTGGTTACTGCAGTTTTAGATTTGCTTTGGGTTCTAAACCATTTACATGAGACTAAGATGTATAAAGGTGATACAAAACAAAGAAAAAGAACTAAGACATGGTTAGCGGAAAAATTTATGGGGATTGGTATTTATATTTTATTGATTATAGCAGTGAAATATACAGATGAATTAATTTCTCATAGCATTGTAGAATATATAACATTAACAGAGGTCATTCTAGCATTTGTAATTGTAAGAAAGGTAAGTTTCAATCAAATACATAAAGTAAATATTTCTAATGTTGTATTAGCAGATTTGGAGCATATAGATGGTATTTTGTCTATAAATCACTCATACTTTGGTGAAGAGTCTGAAGGGTTATTATTGAAGAAATATTCCCAATTAGAAATAATCAAAGCATTACAGGAGAGTAGATTGTTTGTTGCATTAGATTTTGAGAATGTTGTTTTGGGTTATGCAACTATTGATTATTGTATTGATGAAGACATTTTGGTAGAAACACAACCGATTATTCATAGGTTATACAATAAGCTAAAGGTTGATAAGTTGGTATATATTGAACAAATTGCAGTTATGAAACAACTTGAGAAGAACGGAATTGCATCAGCGATAGTAACTCATTTAAATGACTCATATCCAAAACATTTGCTAAGTTCATATGTTGCAATAGAACCATTAGAAAATATTTCATCTTTAAATTTTCATTTAAATAACGGTTTCAAAAAGACTGGTATATTTACTAATGAATATTTTGCAGATAGAGAGAATTATTTAAGTTATTTACTAGTTAAAGATACAAATAAATTATAATTATTGCTGTGATAAGTCTTTTGAGTATTATAAGGTTTTGTGGAATGGAAAAATGATACACTTTTTTTAATACTACTTAAAAGCACTGAATGTTAATCAACATTTATTGAGTGAAAGAGAGAGTTTACGTTGGAAAGCTTCATTTAATTCTAAGATGTATCAGATACATTAGTTTGGATCTTAAGTTTTTCGGGGAATAGATGAAACATACACTTGAACACACTGGTAATAGTGGGTTTTAAGTGTATGTTTTTTTACGTATTATTGTAATGTAATAGCCCTATTTTTAGTTTCTGTTTTTTTGATTTGTTGGAATCCTTATTCCTGTAGCTTTCTATGCTTTCTACAATAGAGAGGTAACTACGACCGGTTTTACTATTTTTAGTTTTCTTTAGAAATATAATATTTCTTTATCTACATTATGTTACTATTGTCTACAAATTATACGAAACCAGTATAAAATTATGAGAGAAAATAAAAAAGTATAAATAAATTCAATTCACTTTAGTATAGGCTTAACTATGTATTGGTTTGTTGTAAAAATCGGGATATTATGAACCTTCGATAAGAAACATAGGTTAACCACAATGGTTAGTGTATGGGAAGGTATAATATCGTTAATAAAGCATTCGGAAAAGTCTGAATAAAACAATAGTTAAGGTTTTGTTAATATTTTTATATAACAGTATCTGATAAAATGAAATAGAACATTGGTAAATATATGAAACAATTTCTTGAATATAACAAAAGGCACTATTTTACTAAAAAGTGGGATATTTTGTTATATTTTTTCTTGTCTTCATGGCAAGCTTTAAGGAATTAAAAGTATGAGTTAGTATTGCAAATGTTTTTTTTGTTAATATGCTTGTTATTTTGATTTATGGAAATGCAAATGACAGTGAAGCACTTATAATTCTTAATTATGTATACCAATTGGATTCGTACATGATAAAAATGGATGAATAACATAATATTGATTAGAGCTATTTTATTAGCTTAAGTGATAATTAATACTTTAGTTCACTATTTGGTATGAGGACAATTTAGTATAAGCCTTAAAGATTTTTAGAAAGCTTTAAGCAAATGTTAATTTCATTGTCTTATGATGGTGAATATGAAGAACTGTGTTGTAATTTAAACAGAAACTTTGTTTCTTTAAGCCGGTTTTAAATTATAATATCGTAAAAGTTCTAAATGTATATAAGGATTAAATAATCTTGATAAAAGTCAAGCATTGAAAACTTTATATATGCAACAAAATGAATTGCTCATATGAGTAACTCACAAAAATATTAAATAGAGAAAGGGACGTATGATAAGGCTTAGAATCATACAGGGCATGAATTTATGAGAAATAAACTTTTCAGACCTATGGGATTAATGTTAGTACTGATACTGGTAATTGCATCATTTGCCGGTTGCTCGCCAAGTGAGTACACCGTAATATTTGACACCCATGGTGGAGGTGCAATTGAAAGTGTTACAGTTGAAGAGGGTCAATTTGCTTCTGAACCTGCAGTACCAACAAAGGATGCTGTTGAAGGTAAGGCAAGTAGTTTTGTCAACTGGACAACTGATCCAGAGGGAAACAATGTATATGATTTTTCAGCGATTGTGGAAAATGATTTAACATTGTATGCACAATGGACTGTCAGTACTGTTGTTAGTTTTGATACTAGAACAGGTACTGTTGAAACAGTTCTAGTAGGAGAAGAGGGTGGCGACGTTGAAGCACCTGCTGATCCAACTCGTGAAGGTTACAGATTTGGAGGATGGTTTACATCTAAGAGAGGGTTTACTTGGTTAGAACAACCTTTAGAGTTCCCTTACAATGTATCGGAATCTACTACGTTATATGCATATTGGGAGCCGCTTGACTCAAAATCTGTTGATTATAGCCCAGAAGTTACATATACATCAGCTTTTGATGATAGTACTTCATTAATTCTTAACCCATTAATTTATCAATGGAGCAACGAAGACGATTTAATTGATTTAATGTCTACGGCATTATATTCTTCGTCTAGTGACTCTATAGAAGTTGACTGGGACAAGGCTATTGAAGAGGGGATTGCAGATTTCCCTGGTGATTTCTCAAAGTTTGAATCACAAGAGTATTCAATTGAAGCACTAGATTACAAGATTATTTTAATTGGTGCAGTCAAATTCCCAATTGACTCTGAAGGTAGTGAGCATTTAACTGCGGAAGGTAAATATGACCGTGAAGGTGCTTCTGCTATAAAGGATACAGAGTGGACAATAAGTATTAGAGATGATTTAAAATTTGAAGATGGTACACCTATAACTACTGCTGATTATGGATATACACTTAAGCAGTTTATTGATCCTGTGTTAAATAACAAACGTGCAAATATTTTCTACAAGACTGAAGAAAACAAAAGTGGTGCACCATTAGTTAATTCTTATGAGTACTTTACTAGTACTCAAATTAAAGATGATGATGGTAACATGAAAGATGTTGCTTGGGAAGATGTGGGATTTGAAGCATTAGATGATTATACTTTTAAGCTTACATTCTTCGAGCCAGTATCACAAAGTCAGGCTATTTCTTATGCAAACAGCTTCCGTTTGATTCATAAAGAAGCTTTTGAAGCATCGTTAACTTCTCAAAAAGAAAATGCTGCTTACGGTACACCTGATTACCCATATGTTTCTTATGGTGAATACATCATTAAAACTTGGGATGAAAATCAAAAGCTTGTATTTAACAAGAACTATGACTATGTAAAGAAAGAAACAATTAATTACAAGTCAAGAGTCATTGAAATTGTTGATAGTGTTGATACTAGAATGGCTTTATTTGCTAACGATGAAATATCTGTTGCAGGCTTAAGTCAAGATTACTATGCAGAATATGCAGAATATGAAAACTTGTATAAAGAATGGAGAGGATACCCGCAATACTTAATTATAAATGCAGCTGCTTCTAAAAATGAAGAAGATCCACATATGCATCCATCTGTGTTATTCGATAAAACATTTAGACAAGCATTATTCTATGGATTTGATAGGAGCTACTATGCAAATAATGTATATGCGCCAAATACAGCTTCATTATTACCAATTCCTTTAGATACAAAAGCTTACAACCAGGATGTATTCTATTATTCAGAATCTCCTCAACATATGGCTGTATTAGAAGATTTCAATATTAATCCAGATACTCATGCTTATGTTCCAGATTTAGCTATTAGCTTATTTGATACAGCATATGCAGCTTGGATTGATGAAGGCAATGAAGGTCCAATCACATTAAGATTTATTTCTGATAATGATGATTTCGATAAGAACTTAGTTGAGCATATGAAAGTTTCATATGAAGAATTATTTAATACTGATGAAGAAAGACTAATTTTAGATATCGTATACAATGAGGGTGAAGCACATCAAGCACAAGTTTCTGCTTGGAACTTTGATATTACACTTTCTAACGTAGGTTTCGGTAGTTCATCAGGAGCACAATGGCAATATCCAGCAATCGCATTCTTTGGTGATTGGATTGGTGGTGGTTTCCTAGGTTTATCACAACCATACGATGTTACTATGGAAGATGAACTTGCAGAATACGTAAATATTGAAATAGAAATTGATTTAACAAACACATGGAACTATCTAGATGAACTAGGTGTTGATTCTATGGAAGAAGATGAACTTGAAGGACATATCAAACTTTACAACTGGTTAAAAGAAGCTGATGGTAAAGAAGCTGGTATTTATAGAGGTCCACTTCAAGACATCTGTATGGTAGTAATTAATGAGGATACACCTTGGGATGGTACAGCATCTGAACCATTCGCTGGTGCATCAAATGACATTTATAACTACATAGCAGAGCTTGAAAAAGTATTCTTCGATCAATGTACACTTATTCCTACTGTTACACGTTCAGATGCTGTAGTATATGCAGATAACGTAGTAATTGAATGGCCTTCTTACTCAAGTGCATTCCAATGGGGAACGGGTAGATACCGTTACCTAAATACTGATCCTGATTTCATGGACTAAAATGATTACAAGAAGGTAATTAATGTTTAATAAATAATCCCATGTTCGTTCTTATGAACGTGGGATTTTTATGTCACTAAACGCGATTGTATTTATATTTAAGAGCATGTATTTATATTAGTTGGTTGCTATTAAGCATCCAGTAAAATGCTGATTTATAGAGAATATACTAAGAGTTTATGATATATAGTAGTAACAGTATTTAGGTTTAACATTTAGATATAGATCAATCACTTAGAGGAGAATAAACTTTGTTAAATTACATGTTAAAAAGAATAGGACTAATGTTGATAACGTTTATTATTACTGTCTTTATATTCTTTTATTTTATCAAATTGATGCCAGATAATTATGTTCCAAGTCCTGGAGTAGGAAATGACTGGTATGAGCAGCTTGCTGAACAAGAAGGGTGGAATGAGCCAATCGTTGTTCAATTTGGATTATGGTTAAAGAATATTGTTACAGAAGGAAGCTTTGGTTATTCACATATTTTGAATAGAGATGTTTCTGAAGCTTATTTTAAAAAGATTCCTGCATCAGTTAAAATTAATATAGTGCCGTATTTATTATCTGTACCTATAGCAATTATAATTGGTGTATTGGCTGCGATTAAGAAGAATAAATGGCAAGACACCGTCATATCGGTTTGGATAATGATATTTATCTCAGTACCTTACTTTGTTGTCGGAGTAGTCGCTCAATACTTCTTCTACTGGAAATGGGGTATAGCACCAGACTATAAAATAGCCACCACCTCCGAATTTACAGAGTTAGGATTTTGGTATGGAATATCCACATACATCATGCCAATCATTATTATAACTTTAGCCAGCATTCCAAGTATGGCACGTAGTGTTCGTGCAGAGCTAACAGAGCAACTAACAACAGATTATATGTTACTTGCTCGATCAAAAGGTTTAACACATAATCAAGCTGTTTTTAGACATGCACTTAGAAATGCACTTGTGCCGATTTTACCAGGTATCTTTATTGGGGTTATTGGTATATTGAACGGTGGTATTATAACTGAAAGAATTTTCCGTGTTGATGGTACTGGGGGCATGTATTTAGATGCTTTCTATGGTCGTGACTATGCTCTATTGATGCTGATTAATACATTCGGGCAGTTCTTGACCTTGGTTTCAGCCATAGTTGCTGACTTATCATATACATTGTTTGATCCAAGAGTACGTGTAGGAAGTGGGAAATTATCATGATGAATATAAATAAAAAAGATTTAGTATTGGTTTATGAAGATAAAAAAATGATCGATAGTCCACTCGAATCTAAACGTATTGGGTATTATCAAGATTCATGGAATAGATTCAAAAAAAACAGAGCATCTTTTGTTGCTTTTATTATTATTTGTGTCATGTTATTTTTTGTAACATTTGGACCATACATGAGTGGCTATGAGCTATTTAAAGAAGATCCAGTTGAAGCTGGTAGACTGGGTAACCTTGTGCCAAAGATTCCTGTACTTGAAAAATTAGGTTTCTTTGATGGCACTAAGACAATCGAAGCAGGTAAGCAGTTTCTTTTGGATATGAACAGTAGTGAAATGGGTAATGATATCATTTTATCTGGTATTCCCCAGGAGTTAATAGATAATCCTGACCATCCAAACTATGCTGATGTGACTAAGTTAAAAGTGCTTGTTGATCACTACAAGTATACAAACTATATAAGTTCTTATAAACCTGAGAGATATTATAGTATTGTTAGACAAAACAAAATTAATGGAACCGATGATGATCCATTAGCTGAGGTTAATAGAACATTGACTGAAGATGAGTTTAAAGTAGAATTAAGTAAAAATACAGTTATTGATATCCTTCAGATATTGGAAACTGAAAATCCAGAAGATCCTAGCAAACCATTTTTCCAATATGTGGTACGGTTAGATCAATTTAAGTCAGCGTTAGGTGTTAATGATCCAAGCGATACCTACTTCTGGTTTGGTACAACCGATGAAGGTTCTGATTTATACACTGAGCTGTGGTTAGGTGCAAGAATATCACTTATGATAGCATTAGCAGTTATTAGCATAAATACAGTTGTCGGTCTGACAATTGGTTCGATTGCTGGTTATTATGGTGGTGCATTAGATTTAATCATGGATAGAGTTGTAGAGATTGTTTCGTCTATTCCATTCCTATCGGTTTTAATCCTAATGACACTTCGTTTTGGTAATGATATTTGGGTCATTATATTTGCTTATACTGCAACAGGATGGATAGCAACATATAGAACAGGAAGAATGCAGTTTTATAGATTTAAAAATCGTGAATATGTATTTGCTGCCCGTACATTAGGAGCCAGTGATAGACGTATTATGATAAAACATATATTCCCTAATACTCTAGGTTTAATTGTAACTGGTTTAGCACTTTCAGTGCCGTTATTTGTATTTACTGAAGCATCGTTGTCATTCTTAGGAATCATCGAGTATTCAGATGTTACAAGTGTTGGTATGTTAATTAAACAAGGTGAGGCTGTTATGATGCATCATCCGCACTTACTGATGTTCCCAGCAGTTTACATTGCGATATTAATGATTGCATTCAACTTGTTTGGTAATGGCTTAAGAGATGCATTTAATCCATCGTTAAGGGGGGTTGAATAATGAGAAAAAAAGTATTAGAAGTAAAAGATTTGGCAATATCATTTAAAACTCAACATGGTATCCTCCATGCGATTAGAGGTGTATCATTCGATTTATACAAGGGGGAAACACTGGCTATAGTTGGCGAATCAGGCTCTGGTAAAAGTGTTTCGGCCAAAACCATTTTAGGTCTATTAGCTGGTAATAGTATTTACGAAAATGGAGAGATTCTATATGATGGACTTGATTTAACGCAAGTTGATGAAGAAGCTATGCATAATATCAGAGGTAGTAAAATCTCAATGATCTTCCAAGATCCAATGAGTTCTTTAAACCCAATTCAAACAGTAGGAAAACAAATAGCAGAAGCGTTAATCTGTAAATTAGGTATGCCAAAAGCCATGGCTAAGGAAAGAGTTATTGAACTCCTAACACGTGTTGGCATAAGTGAACCTGAAAAGAGATACAAGCAGTACCCTCACCAATTTTCAGGTGGGATGAGACAAAGAATTGTTATTGCAATTGCGCTCGCAAACGATGCTGAAATTCTTATTTGTGACGAACCAACTACATCACTTGATGTAACAATTCAAGGACAAATATTAGAATTGATTAATGAACTTAAATTATCTAGAGATCTATCAATTATATTTATCACACATGACTTAGGCGTAGTAGCCAATGTTGCTGATAGAATTGCTGTAATGTATGCTGGTAAGATTGTAGAATATGGGGAAACGGATGAAATATTCTATGATCCTAGACATCCATACACATGGGCTTTACTTTCTTCAATGCCAAACCTTGCAACTTCCAAACATCTTGATGCAATTTCGGGTACACCACCAAATATGATTTTCCCACCAAAGGGCGATGCTTTTGCACCTAGAAACAAGTATGCAATGAAAATTGACTTTGAGGAACAACCACCGATGTTCAAGGTTACTGATACACATTATGCTGCTACATGGCTTTTACATCCTGATGCACCAAAGGTTGAGTTACCTGAAGCAACGATAAGATTAAGGGAGAATCGAGGTAAGTTACATTATGGAAAATAATCATGTTGTAGATAAAAATAAAATTGTTTTAGAGGTTGAAAACCTTAAGAAACACTTTACTTCAGGTAGCGGAAAAAGCAAACTTGTGGTACCAGCGGTAGATGGTGTGTCATTTAACGTTTATGAACGTGAAGTTTTTGGTTTAGTAGGAGAGTCTGGTTGCGGTAAAACGACTACAGGTCGTACCGTCATGAAACTGTACAGTGCAACAGAAGGTCTAGTGAAATTGAATGGAGACATCATTTCAGCGGGCTATAAAGGCATTGAAAGAGAGATTAAAGAAGTCAAAGTTCAAGCTAAAAGTAAAATGATTGAAGTGGATAAACATGCAGCTGCTGTTCACAAAATTGAAGTACAATTAGAACATGACCTTATAGATGCTGAGCATCATATGAAAACTGTTGAAGCAGCTCATTTAGAAAAAATAATACTTCTTAGAAAACCAATGGATAATTATCGAGATGAGAGATACAGAATAAAAAATAAATATGAGTTAGAAGTAGCTAAAGTTGAACACCAATGTCATTTGGCCGTTGAAAAGGTTAAGAGTACAACGAAAAATGCAGTAAAGGAAGAATACAAACAAGTGCTTTCTAGAAATAAATTAGGACTTAGTCGTAAGACTGGTGGACTTAAAGAATCTGCTGCACTTGAAAAAGATGTTATTGAAAAAAGACTGAAAGAACTTCAAGCTCATTATGATCAAATATTCATTGATTTAGAGAAGAAATATGAACCTTTAATTGCAGAAGCTGAAGGACATATTGTTTCAAAGTCTGATGCAAACAGAGAAATTCAAAAATTAACTAAAGACAAGAAAAATAAAATTTCTAAACTTAAAGAACAATATAAATTGGATCGTTCACATCTTAACTCACCTAACTCGAATAAGATAAAAAAGAGTATAAGTGATGAGAAATCCAAACATAAAGAAGAAATTGAAAAACTTAAAAAAGGTATTTCTGACTTAAAGAAAAAGGCCAAAGAAGCTATTTCAAATGTGTCAGATAATGCTTCTTTAGGTGTTAATTCATCGGAATTAGAAACTCAGAAGAAGGCAATCCAACAATGGCAAAAAGACGAAGTTAACAGACTTAAAGAAAAGATATCACATTATTCTAGTGCGAATAAATCTAAGGAAGCCTTAGAGAACTCAAGAAAAATGCAAATGATTTTTCAGGATCCTATTTCTTCATTAAATCCTCGATTGACTGTTGAGGAAATTGTAGGTGAAGGTTTGGTGATTAAGGGAGGACACAGCACTAAAGAAGTCAAAGAAAAAGTTGCTGTAATGCTTGAGAAAGTAGGTTTGCAACGCAATTTTGCGACGAGATACCCACATGAGTTTTCTGGTGGTCAACGTCAAAGAATTGGTATTGCAAGAGCCTTAATTATGAATCCAGACTTCATCATAGCTGATGAGCCTATCAGTGCGCTTGATGTATCGATCAGAGCTCAGGTTATTAATCTGCTTCATTCACTTAAGGATGAGTTTGGTCTGACGATTATGTTTATCGCCCATGATTTATCTGTTGTAAGATTCTTCTGTGACAGAATTGCTGTAATGTATTATGGTAAGATTGTAGAGATGGGAGATGCTGAGGAATTATTCAATAATCCAATGCATCCTTATACAAAATCTCTACTTTCAGCAGTGCCGCAACCAGATCCAGATTATGAGAAGAACAGGATTAAAATAGGTTATAATCCAGACAAAGAACATGATTATAGACATGATAAGCCGTCATTAAAAGAGATTATTCCAGGACATTCTATATACGTTAATGATGTAGAATTTGAGAGAATTAGAAAAGAGTATTTTGAGACGAATGAAAGATTGGGTGATGCATAATGAAAAGGGCAAAAAAATTATTGATGTTGTTAGTTGTATTATTTGCATTTACTTCATGTGAAAACGATGCAGAAGCAGACAATAGCATCAACGTCATGTTCTTCACAGCTAATCAAAATGCAACTATGGTCTCTAGTTACTTGAACTTAGAACAAGGAGAAAAAATTGAAGAACCAGAAGCTCCTAAAAGACAAGGATTTACTTTTACAGGATGGTATAAGGATTTTTATAAAACTGAACCATGGGACTTTGATAAAGACACTCTAGATAATGAATCAATTGTTTTGTATGCAGATTGGCAACCAACTATCTTTGCGATTGAATATGTATTAAATGGCGGTGAAATGCCAAATGATGACTTTGTTAAGACTTTTAATGGAGGTGAGTTTGGTGTTCTTCCTTTACCAGCACAAGAAGGATTTTCTTTTGTTTCATGGTATACTTATGAATGGAAAGATAAAGATGGTAAAGTTGCCACAATTCCTGGTGATAAAGGATATTTAAAGATTCCAGACGTTGTCGAAGATGTCACTCTGTATGCCCACTGGAAACCGATTGTGGTAGATGTTAAGTTTAACGTCAACTATCCAGAGGATGATGGACCCGTACTTGATGTGACTCGAACGGATGTGAATTACGGTGATACCATTGATTTTGAAGTACTTGAGGATACTGATAAATATACCTTTGAAGGTTGGAATATCAAGAGGGATGGTACTGGTGATTTTTATGTTAATGGTGAATTATTTGAAAGGAAGTTGCGTTTAACGCTGTACGCATCATGGAAAGAAAAATAGACAGACGATTAACTTATAAAAAATACAAAAGAAAGTTGAATTCTATTCTCTTTCTTTTGATTATCCCAGCTGTTGTAATGTTGGGTGCGTTTCTTGTATTATATTTGAATGATATCATTAGTATGACTCATTTAGGTACTATATATATGCCATTGATGATTACATATCTTATATTGGTTTTTATTATGACGCCTAATTTGTACTATTATAAAATGTATGCGAATTATTCGAAACTCTTATTAAACAAACCAAAGTTCCTTGAGAGCAGCAGTCAATTGTTTACATCATCATGGATTGATCAATTAAAAAGTGATGGCTATAACCTGGTTCAAGAGGACATGAGACATATCTTGCTCTGTAAATACTATAAAAAACTTTCTAATTCATCTCAATCGGATCAAACACTAGTATTCATTGCCATTGCAAAGAACAGGGAGTTTGACTTTTATGGTGATGAAATTGATAATGGTATTCAAGCTTTTTATATGAAGCATAAAAACTATGAGAAGATTAGTAAACGTATTACACTTCAATTTAAAAAGTATGATATCATAGATGAAAAGGCAACAGCGGAAGTCGAAACAGCAATTTTATATCAAGCAGGGAAGCAGATTATAATTAATTTAACATTTGCTTATTGTAACGATAAGGGTTCTCTATTTGGTCTTTATCCAGAAAAGTGGTATCCAAATAGATATACTCATTTTGCTTTTACCGAATGCAAAAGAATATGTGATATAAAGGAATAAAGCTATGAAAAATGATAAATTTAAATTTGTTAATGATATTGAATCGGATATAGTTGACCAAAGTGGAAAAAGTGAAGTAAAAAAAGAGTTTATAGGTGAGCAGCCTAAGAATGGATTTATAGACGAAGATGAGCGCTCTAAACGAATTGAAGTCATTAGAATGGCCATTATTATGTTCATAATTTCTGCTGCAATTTTTGTGTTCGCACTTATTTGGCAGGATGACACATCCCTTATGGGCATCTGTAATGCACTGTGGTTGATTGTTATTATGGAGTTTTTTATCGGTTGGATGATGTTGATGAATAACATGAATATTTTGTCACCATTTGTTTTTGGCGCTAAAACATTTGCCAAGATGTTGGTGGGGAAACGTATGAACAGTGATTATTATACTTATATTAAGACGAAAGAGGACAATCCAATTCCAAAGTATTATTATTGGGTATGTTTTATTGGATCATTTATAAGTGCAATTCCAGCAACGATTCTGTTGTTTATAGTAAGACCGTAAAACTGGGTTTTGCTTTGGAAATTTGCTAATGAAAACCTTTTTTGTTCGATAGGGCAATTATACTAATGATGAAACAATACCAATATTACAGGTAAACAATCTATAGTAAGCGGTAGAACAATATATAAATGATACCGATACTAATAATATTGAATTGGGAGTAGGGCTAGGCTTCTTTTCCACCAGATCATAGAGAACTCAATATTTAAAGTCATAGATATCAAGCATTATACAATGCTAATATTATATGACTTTTTTTATTTTTCAAAAGGATGTTATTAGAAGAATAAAGGGGAAAAATTATAATAGTCGGCTATGATTCATTGAATCGGTGTACATCATTGTCTACTTTTGCATTCTAACACTGAATAAAGTCTTATGAAGTAATTTGATCAATAATAGAGCTTTATGAAAGATCTTTTAATACTACCAGCTTCAAATTTAGAACATACACAGTTTGAAAAGTTTAGATTTATAAGAGCCTAATGGCTCTTTTAAGGCTCAATTGCTTTATATTCTACTGGAAAGCATGTAAAATGGATATATGGACTTAGATGGGTGGTAAATATGAAAAAAATGATAATGTTGATAATCGTCATAATGATAAGTTTAGTATCGTGTCATGAAGAAACTGAGTTGGAAGATTCTCGTAAAATTGCGTTTATGATATCAACTTTGGAAAATCCTTTTTTTCATGAATTGAGCCAACATGCTGAAATTGAAGCCAATAAAGTTGATATAGATTTAGTAATTCTTGATTCGAAAAATTCCGTAGATATAGAAAAGGAAAATTTTATCAACTTGAAAAATATAGATGTGATCATATTGAATCCTGTAGATTCCGAATTAAGTAGTGACATCGTTTTGTTGGCTAATAAAAAGGGAATAAAGGTAATTACAGTAGACCGACAAGTCACAAAAGGTTATGTAGTGTCCCATATTGAATCTGATAATTATTTGGGTGGTCAAATGGCTGGTGAATTTATTGAATCTTTATTGAGAAAAGATGATAACATTCTGATGTTGGAAGGCATTCAGGATACAACTGCTAACGACATGAGAATTCAAGGTATCACAGACTATTTTGATGACAATGAGATAGATGTACAATATACCGAAATAGCAAACTTTAATCGAAAAGAAGCTGAGTTATTATTATTAAAAGACAACTTAATTAATGAAATAGATGTCGCTTTTGCAGCAAATGATGAAATGGCTTTAGGGATTCTGGATGCAGCAAGACAAGTAAACCATTTTGTTACCATAATTGGATTCGATGGTACAAAAGAAGCAATAGATGCAGTTTCGAATGGTTACATGGCAGGTACTATTACGCAACAACCTGATCTGTTAGCCAAATACAGTATAAAAGCTGCATGTGATATTTCTAAAGGATTAGAAATTAGTTCTTCTATCAAAGTGAAACTAAAATTAGTATCTATTAAATCACAATAAATGAGGTCCTATGAAGTCAAAATTTAAGAGTATTTTAAATAATATAAGTATAAATAAAAAATTATTATTTATAACAATAGTTGGTGCAATATTGCCTATTGCAATACTGCTGTTATTAGTTTTTTCTCAAATGAAAGATGAGTTTGAAACTAGAAAAGATGTAACGATTGATTCTGTTGTTGAGAAGTTACATTTTGATGTGAGCATCCATTTATCAAATGCAGAAAATGTAATTCAGGGGTATCTAAAAAATGTCGACTTATTAAATTTAATAGACTCTGATACTTTTAATGATGAATTGCAACAGGAAATAGAATCAAAAATTGCTTTGGACATTTATTCTGATGAATTGATAAAAGATATTATTGTTTATGTGGATGGTAGTCATTTGGATTATTCCAGTGATTATTTTAAACCTTTAAGCGATGTAAAAGAATTAAAGTGGTATAAGGATATTGAAAATCAAAGATACTACCTAAATATTTTTAGAGATAATGATGAAATTGTATTAACAAAGTCCTTAAATGCCAGAGATTATCATAGTCAGTCCTTTATAAAAGTTGTTTTAAATTCCAATAAGTTTATGTTGGTATTAAACAATGAGTTATTGTTAGATTTAAAGGGAAAAGCTTATATTGTAGATCCGCATGACAGCATCGTGTCGAGTAATTATGAGATTGATTTGGAGAAGTTTAACCAATTATCTTTCATAGATAAAAGTATTCATGTAAAAAAACTTGGAAATGATTATTTTTTCAGTAATTGGAAACTGTATGTTCTACTTGATAATGATGTTTTGTCATATGACTTTTGGGAAAAAATCATTTTCATCTTAACATTTGTTATCCTAATAGTATCGGTGCTTTTGGTTTTAAATTACAATATGTCAAAATCAATCAGCTCAAGGTTGAAGATTATTAATAAAACAATGTTATTGACTGGTGACGACGTGTTAAGTGAAATAGATGATGATATGGGTCGTGATGAGATTGGCCAAACCGCGCTTGTTTTTAATTCAATGATCAATCATATTAAAAGCTTGATACTTGAAGTCAAAACAGAACGAGATAAGTCAGATCAGTTGTTATCGGACAAAACAAAGGCATATGACGAAATAAACACCAGTTATGAAAAAATAAGAATTCAAACCGATCAAATCAATGATCTGGTTTATAATGATCTATTAACCGGCATAAAAAATAGATTCGCCATTACAAAAACAATTGAAGAGTATGTTGAACAGGAATCGGGAGTGGGTGTTTTATTTCTTGATGTAGATAATTTTAAATTTATTAATGATACATACGGTCACGATTTAGGAGATCTAGTTATTATGGCAACAGCAAAAATACTATTGAATCAAAATCATAAAAATGTTGAAATTGGACGTTTTGGTGGAGATGAATTTTTAATTGTAATGTCTCAATGTACTGAAGAAGAATTAATGAGTTTTGCACAAAAAATACAAGAATCTTTTATGTTTCCAGTCATTATCGAAGAAAAAAAATTCTATCTGACAGTCAGTATTGGAGGTTCTCTTTTTCCAGATCATGGATCAACGCATATGGATTTGATAAAAAAGGCCGATTTAGCACTTTATGATGCTAAAGATTCTGGTCGAAATCTTGTTAGATTATATCGTAAAGAATTAGATCTAAACTTAGAAGAAAAAATGGCGTTTCAAAATGCGATCAAAGAAGCATTGTCTAATAATGAGTTTTATTTAAATTATCAACCCTATTATAATACACATGACTTCAGTTTGGCTGGATATGAAGCGTTAATCAGATGGTTTAGTAAAGAATATGGTCAAGTGAGTCCTTATAAACTAATCACTCAAGTTGAATCTATGGGATTGATTATTGATTTAGGAGATTGGATTATCAAGGAAGCTTTTAAATTCGCTAAAAAAGTAAATATGTTATCCGATGAGTTGGTTACTGTTTCGATTAACATTTCAATAATACAACTGCTTAGTCATGATTTTTACAATCGCCTATTGAGTATGTTAAAGGACCTTGATATACCAGCTGAAATGATTGTTTTAGAAATGACAGAAACCATTTTAATTGATTCTATTGATAGTGGAGCAAATGTTGTAGAAAAGCTAAGAAATGCTGGGTTCGGAATTGCTTTGGATGATTTTGGAACAGGTTATTCATCATTAAGTTACTTGAGTAAAATGCCTGTTAGCATCATTAAAATTGATAAATCATTTATTGATCATGTGGTTGAAGATGATGATTTTGCAAAGACGATAATACATCTTGCTCATAAAAGGTCTTTAACAGTCGTAGCTGAAGGTGTTGAAACGATTGAGCAGGTTGACATACTGAAAGATAATGACTGTGATGTATTGCAAGGTTATTATTTTAATAAACCTATGAGTGAAGAGGATGCGATAACACTATGTAAAAATTCTAAATCCCAATGATTTTTATAAGTAACTGATATGAGATTTATTAGCATGTATTAAAGAGGTTAAGAAAGTAAACAGTAGCGTTTAGGAGTGTAAAGATGCAATAGAATAACAAAACCCTACAGACCATATAAAGTAGGCTTGTAGGGTTGTTTTGTATCTGTATATAGTATGTTTAATCTGTATGCTTTAAAAATAATAACATTTACACACCCAGTTTAAGTTGTAAAAGAATTTTAGTTTTCCTCAGCAGTATTAATTATTACTACTTTTATTATGAATAAACTTTTCCCATTCATTTTTTATTGAGGTGACCTGTCTATATTGGGTGGTTTCACTTTTTCCAGAAAACATAATATAAAACAATAGCATACCACCTATGAGTGATGTAAACACACAAAAGAAGGCTGCAAAAAACCCTACGATAAAGCCATTATGTTTTCCATATACATATAAAAGAATTAGTGATAAAAAAGATACAAGCACCCCAAAATAAGTAGTAAATTCCTTACCAACAAATAATTCCACGCCATCTTTTTCCAGCAGTCGTATAGCTGTTTCTTTAATTACATTATTCTCTTCCATATAGTTATAAATTATTTCATTGCTTTCATTAAGCCTATGAACATTGTAACTATGCATAATACCAATAACTAAACATAAAACTACATTAAGAATTATTATAGCTTTCGCTGATTTTGAAAATTTGTAATACATATTTACCTCCATGACACGCCACTTTGTCGTGTCTAAATAATTTATTAAAACCTCATTAGTTTTATATAAGTATAATGACAGAGACAAACTACTAGAATAAAAGAGGGATAACCCTATTCTGTGTATTTATGCGTAGTTAATGATGCAAACCTGATTATTGGAATTTTACGTCCATATACTTATAATTGATATCATGAGATAATTAATCGCTTGATTGACAGTCAATGTTTTTATCTTAAAGAAATAAGTCAATAATCAAACCAATACCTTATTTCTAGTTTGGATGTTTATTTTTGTGTTTTCACACTTAAACCCCAATTTGATAGAAAATTCAATTATTTCCTATTGAATTATATCATAGGTTTACTTTTATTTACATGTTATAAACAGTTTTAAGCAAAATGTTAAGAAAATAATATATGCATATAAACTTATAATATGAATAAATTATAGAATCTAAAAAATCGATTTAGTACAATGCTCTAAATAAGCTAATAGACTTTAGTTATTACCTCTAGATGTTCATTGATTTATGCAATCTAGTTGACGTAATATCAAGGATTTTGTACACTTACAGTGTATGAATTGGAGGGTAAAATGAATTCTTTAAATAAGAAAATTGGTATTATAGGTGGCGGACAACTTGGGAAAATGATGATTTTAGATGCAAAGAGATTAGGCTTTGAAGTTGTCACTTTGGATCCTTCTGAGAAATGTCCTTCTCATAGCATTAGTGATGAGCATATTATAGCATCATTTCATAGCAAAGAAGCCTATGAAGAATTAGCAAAGAAAGTAGATGTAATAACATATGAGTTTGAACATATTCATGCTGATTTTCTTGAGGAACTTGAACAAGAAGGACATAAAGTTTATCCTACTGCAAGAAGTTTAAAAATTATTCAAGATAAGTACACTCAGAAATGTTGTTTAAAAGATGCAGGTATACTGATGCCTGAATTTATTAAAGTTGATGATATAGAAGATTTGAAAATGGCAGGCAAACAATTTGGATACCCATTTATGTTAAAAGCGACTACTGGAGGGTATGACGGTAAAGGGAATGCCGTTGTAAAAATGGAGTCGGATATTGAAAAACAATATAAAGCTTTGGGTGCAGGAGAAGTGTCTTTAATGGCAGAGAGGTTTTTAAACTTTACAAAAGAAATCTCAGTCCTTGCTTGTAGAGGTATTAATGGTGAAATAGCTGTTTACCCTGTAGCTGAAAATATTCATATTGATAGTATTCTCGATGAAACAATTATTCCTGCTGAACTTGAAAGAAAAAGTGAAAAAAAAGCAATGGAAATGGCTCATGCGGTCATGGAAATTTTTGAAGGTGTAGGGATGTTCTGTACAGAAATGTTTGTAGATGCGAATGGAGAAGTTTACTTGAATGAAGTTGCTCCAAGACCACATAATTCTGGGCACTATACAATTGAAGGTACATTGACCTCACAATATGAGCAACACATTAGAGCCATTGTAGGATTACCTTTAGGCGATGTTCAGTTGAGAAGTTCGATTGTAATGAAAAATATTCTAGGAACAGGACAAGAAGGTAAAACCATTATAGAAGGCATTGAGAAAACTTATAAAAATCCTAGAGTGAAGGTGCATATTTATGGCAAAAAAGTGTCAAAGCCAGGTAGAAAAATGGGACACTTAACAGTTATAGGTGAAGATATTGAAACGATTAGAGAAGAAGCGAGATTGGCATATGAAAGCATAAGAATTGTAGGAGGAGAATAATGATTGGTATTATCATGGGAAGTGATTCAGATCTTCCAGTAATGAAAGCAGCGGCAGAGTTTTTGGATGAAATCAATATACCATACGAACTAACAGTTGTTTCAGCTCATAGAACACCAGACAGACTTGTAGAGTATGCAAAAACTGCTAGAGAAAGAAGTATAAAAGTGATTATCGCTGGAGCAGGTGGTGCTGCACATCTTCCTGGAATGGTTGCTGCGATGACCTCAGTACCGGTTATTGGTGTACCAGTAAAAACAAGTACACTTAACGGTATTGATTCTCTTTATTCAATTGTGCAGATGCCGCCGGGAATTCCAGTTGCAACAGTAGCAATCAATGGTGCAAAAAACGCTGGTATTTTAGCTGCAGAGATTATTGGCTCTTTTGATGATGGTGTTTATGATAGAGTGGATGCTTACAAAAAGAGTTTAGAAAAAATGGTGCTTGATAAAGCAGAAAAACTTGAGAAAATTGAGTATAAAGCCTATTTGAAGGAAATGGATAAATAGGTCGTTTGCTGAAAAATAAGTGTTAAATGATAAGTTATGGATTGATTCTTGAATCCATAACTTTTTTTGTAAAATATTGGACTTAGATCTCTGAAATCACCACCTATATTGTTAAACATTAAACATACAAATGAGTAAAATCGTTTGATTTGGGTATAAATACAATGACAGGAAGTGATCTTATGAAAGTTAATTCTATTTCTTATACAAAACATATGAGTACGATTGGGAATAAGACAGATACAGTTATAAATACTGAATTTAGTGTATTAAGAATTCCGACTCATAAAGATAACATTCATCTGATGATTAAAACTTATGGCGAGAAAGAACTCAAACGATTTGGGATACTAAAATGTAAAACGTGTGAAGAGAGAACTGCTAATAGTAGTTCTAAAAGTAGTGACATACATCAAACTTCCAAGCAATCAGTCCGTATATGCCAAGAGTGTGGTAGATGTTATTTGGAAGATGGTAGCATTCAACACGTTACATTGGGTGACCATATATACCACCCAAGCTTAAACCTATTTATGGGTCTAAAGATAGATCAAAGATTGTAGAGATCTTTTTTTTTTGTAATGATATTGATCTAATAAGGAAGAAAAAACCACTTCAAGGTCGAAGTGGTTTAAATAGCAATTATATTTTATCAGTCTTGAAATTCTTTAGTAAGTCGGTTAATCGATTTGCTAATTGACTTAATTCCTCTGATGAATTAGAGACTCTTTCAACAGTTTCTGTTTGTAGATCCATTGATGCTGTAACTTCTTGAGCTCCAGCAGCAGTTTCTTCCGAAACAGAAGAAATATTTTCTATAGATTCTAACATCACTTCTTTTTTAATTGCAATATCATTTACTTTGTTTGTTGCATGTTCAATGACTTCGATAATTTGTTCAATCTTTGCAAATATGACTTTGAATGATTCTTCAGCATTTATCACTGCTTGTGATTGTAGCTGACCGCTATCATGAACTGTTATCATTAATTCTGAAGTTTCATTCGTTTGACTTTGAATGGCTTCAATGTTTGATTGAATCTCTTTAGCTGCATTGTCTGATTCTTCAGCTAGTTTTCTTATTTCTTCAGCAACTACTGCAAATCCTCTACCATGTTCACCAGCTCTAGCAGCTTCGATTGAAGCATTTAAAGCCAAAAGATTTGTTTGACCAGCAATCATACTGATGGTATCAACAATATCACCAATGGTATAACTTTTAGTTTTAAGAATCTCAATAGAATCACCGATTTTATTGGTTGCTTCGGTATTTTGATTGGTACGATTGTTTAATAATGCTACTGTTTCGTTACTAATTTCATTTTGATCTTTAACTTCAGCAGCACGCTCTTTCATTTCCGCGATATATTGTAGTAATGTTTCAATCTCATTGTTTAGTTCATGAGTGATTGAAGCACCGCGCTCTGCATCTTCAGCTTGTGAACTTGCTCCCTCAGCTATTTCAGTTACTGTAAGGTTTACTTCTTTTGCTGATTCCATGGCATGCATAGCATTTGTAGCTAAATTTTCTGCTGCATCATTAACCAAATTAGAAGCATCTTTAGATTCAATAATTAAATTGGTCACATTTTCTAACATGTCATTAAATGTTTCTGACATAGCGGCAATTTCATCTTTTGTTTTCACCGATGATCTTACAGAAAAATCACCTTCTTTTACCTGCTGCATTACATCTTCTAAATGGTTGATTGGTTTGACAATCTTACTTGCAAATACAGTTCCGATTATTAAAATACCGATTAGAGAAGCAATTGCTACTACAACGATTTGGATAAGAATTGGAATTGCCTTCTCAGTAATTTCAGATTTGTTAAGAGTTACTAAGATAGTCCAATCGGTTTCTTCTGCTTTGGTAAACAATGCAAATTTCTTGTCACCCTTAAATTCATATTCGACAGTTCCTTTATCTTTAGAATTGATGGCTTCTACAATTTCTTCAACTGGTACAGGTTTACCAATGATCTCTTTTACTTTATGTGTCATGGTATTACCTTTTGCATCAACAATAGCCGGATAACCAGATGACAAAATAGATTTTTCATTCATTTCAGCACCTAATGTACTTAAATCAATATCAAACGATAAAACACCAACAATCTTTGAACCGTTGTAAACGGGAGCTGCAAAAGAGGCAATCAGGAGATCGTCAGTCGCGTTAATGTATGGATCGGTCCATACAGGAGCACCGGCTTCCATAGCTGCTATATACCAAGGTCTTGCAGTTGCATCATAACCATCCGGTAACTCCGTAGGTGGATAAATATGAAAATCTTTATCAGTATAACCTACATATACATTTGTAACTTTATCAAATTCTTCAATAAAACTCTTAAATTCAACCATCAGTTCATCATCATTATTTGATCGATCTGTTGAAACGAGGTTGACTGATTTACTCAGAATTGTACCTGCATTTCTATAGGCTTTCATATCATTAGAGATTGAGCTTGCCAGTTCATCTACCATTGAATCGGTCAGTTTTTCAACTTCTTCCGAAAAGATAGTTTGTACTTTCAGATACGATAAACCGCCTAAAACGCTTAATGCTATTAGTGTAATCACAAATATCAGGATATTAATCTTCACTTTTAATTTCATAAATTCGGTGATAATTCACCTTTCCCCCTTAAAAATCATCTAAAGCTTTAAATTATCCACAAAAAAAAGTCACCCTAGTAACTGGCTGCCATTTTACAGGCCCTTAGTTTTGCGTCCCATCTTTTCAAATGGTTTGCCATTGTAGTGCAAGACTATAAGTCGCCGAGATACTAATATCAACACCATATTAGTGTACTAACCACTTAGATTAGTCTAGCATCAAACTTTTCTATAGTCAACCAAAAAACTGTGCGAATAAATAATTAGTTCGAGAAAAAATCAATCAATAAATTTACTGATTATAAATGTAATATTAAGTTGCTTTAATCATTACAACGTTAATATATTACATATTAACTCATTATTATTAATTCTCTGAATTACTCTGTTGCAATAATTCAAGATATTATAGAAGTTTATAATGGTGTGAAGTAAATCTGTTGAAGACATGATAGTAGAGTAGAAATGAGGCATATAATGAGAAAAATGATAATTGGAGTTGTGTTCTGTATACTTATGATTGGATGTCAGGGGTATGTAGATGATTCAAACAAAACCGTTAATCCTGTAATTTATAATGGCATCACACATGGTTACAGTAGTGGTGATGCCATTGTAAATGGAGATGTTGTAACGAAAGAAAGTGAAACGTTTAACCTTTTGGAATTGGATAATTTTATTCTATCGGTCAAAGAAGGTATTGAGACTTCTATTCAGATTACAAAATGCGTAAATGAGACTGTGCCGGTTATTAATGTGCTTGAATGTATCGATGGGAAAATTGAATGTACAGCATATCAAAAAAATGATGTTCTATATGATGAAATAACAGTCAATGAAACTTTGGAACACATAGAGTATGTACTAAGCAATTGCTACGAATCGGTTGTGATTCTAAAGAGTGTTTAAATAAGGACTAAATAATAATTTGAAAAACAACATAATTCCCATATATGATTATTTGACTGATTGAGTGGTATATAAAAAAACAGAAAGTTGAATACTGTATAAGATTAACTGTAAGGGAGCTGTAAATGAATATAAATAATACTAAAACACACTTCGCTCCACCTGATAGAAAAGATTACAAAGCGATTGTAAAAGAGGCAGAAATTTTTAGTTCAAATAACGAAGTCAGTTCTGTGATTGATGCCATTCCACATAAGTCTGTAATTCTTAATGAAGAGAGACAGATTATTTATGCCAACTCGGCTATGTTGGAGTTTTCTGATGTTAAATCATTTTCTGAAATATTGGGTAAAAGACTGGGTGAATTGTTAGCATGTATACATTCCAAAGATATGGAAGCAGGATGTGGAACCAGTAAGAACTGTCGGCTTTGTGGTGCGGGTAAAGCGATTATGGAAGCTCAAAGGTTGAATCGATTGATTGGTGATGAATGTAGAATTTGTAAAATGACAAAAGAGAATATTATAGATTATAGAGATTATGAAGTAAAAGTAAGTCCGATTGGATTGGATGATTACGACTTTTACCTTTTGACCATAAATGATATCAGTTCTAAAGAAAGAGTTAAAAATCTCGAAAATATTTTTTATCATGATATTAAGAATTTAGCAGGAGGAATGGGTGGCATAATTCACCTACTGCAAAATGAAAATGATCGTGAAGTTAAAAAAGAATATGTAACTCATCTTAAAGATGCCAGTTCAATGCTATTAACCATGATTGATTCGCAATTGGAACTTATACATGCAGAACGAGGAGATTTTAAAGTGGTGCTGTCACCAATAGAATCTAGTTCATTTGTAGATTCTACCTTAAATCAAATGAAAAATCATCCAGTATCAAAAAACATAGTATTTAAGATAGAAGAGCATATTCCCTTTGGTTTTGTAACTGACTTAAGATTAATCTCTCAAGTTGCAATCAATATGATCAAAAATGCGGCTGAAGCTTCAGAAGATAATTCAACTGTTGGGATTGCTATCAAACTTGAAGAAAATCAAGTTATACTGACAGTACATAATGATGGCTATATTCCTGAAGACATACAACATCAGATTTTCAACTATTCTTTTTCTACTAAAGGAAGTGGTCGTGGTATTGGTACTTATGGCATGAGTTTAATTGCCAAAAGATATCTCGAGGGCGATATTCACTTTGAATCTGATTCTGTTAATGGAACTGACTTCATTTTGGAAATACCCTTTAAAGATATCGATTCATATGACATTACTCCTTAATATTTTTAACAAAGTTGTTAAGCAAATTATCAAATGAAAATAAATGAACAAATGCCTACTTTTTCATGAAAGTAGGCATTTGTTTTATCCAACTAATTTTTCCTTTGATTCCAAGGTTTCATTAACCTCTTCTTCTTTATAAAGTAATAATACAAAAAGTCCTGCAACCAAGAAAACGACAGCAACCAAAGCTGTTAGACGAATTCCAAAGTCATTGTCGACACTTCTGCCTAATAATAGTAAAGAAGGAAACATAATGCCAGCGATAGACTGTCCCATCTTTGACATGAATGTTCTTGCACCAAAGAATATCCCCGCTTTGTAGTTTCCTGTCTCAATACCATCAGCTTCTGCAATATCAGCAACCATAGCATTGGGTAAAATCCCGAAGATAGCCAAAGGTATAGCAGCTAAAAATGCCAAAATGTATCCTTGAACCATTAAATCCATTGGTAAGTTGCCTAAGAATAAGGTATAAACAAATGTGATTAGAAAGACAATAAAACCAACGACTAACAATTTCTTTTTACCAGTAATTTTTGCAATGATATTTGTTGGCACATAAAACAATAGTGATAATCCAAACATCATGAGCTGTAACATGCTTGCAGTTTCTTTAGGTTGTTTTAATAATACCGTTACATAATAGATTAAACCAGTTGAAATACATGTCAACGAAATCCAGTAGGATAAGTCCGATAAGGTAAACTTAAGAAAATTTTTATTTTTAAATGCTGAAAAGACTGCTTCAAAGATGCCTTCTTTGGAAACATGTGACTCACAATATTTTTTC
Source organism: Clostridiales bacterium (assembly GCA_016342415.1). Lineage (GTDB taxonomy): Bacteria > Bacillota > Clostridia > Peptostreptococcales > Acidaminobacteraceae > JABXKX01. The sequence continues at coordinate 226,477 of JAEIOD010000002.1, read as the reverse complement.
TCATCAATAAAGAGAACAGGTAATAACATAAAAATGAAGCCAACGACTGCAAAAATGGCGACAGAGGATCTTAAGGCTACTACAGGTGAGAAGCCATTGCCTTCAAACATACCTTGAAGGGCGTATACTTGTGATCCTATGGCAAAACCAACTGCCCAAGTGATACTTATCATGGTACTCAGTTGCAAACGTTCATTTGGGCAATGAGCGATTTCAGACAATAATGCAAAATACGGCGTTACGTACATGGTCATAAACAAATAGTAAAGCAGTACAACAACGGTGAGGAAAATTGCATTTACAATGCTTACACCACCAACAGGAGGTATGAATGCTAAAACAGATAAAACTGCAAATGGTATCGCGCTTACTGCAAGGAACGTTCTGCGCCTTCCAAATTTGAATTTGCCTCGATCTGATAAACCTGCAATAACAGGATCTGTAATCGCATCAAAAAGTCTGCCTAGGGCAAAAATTAGCCCGATGATTGTCAGTGCTCCTATTATGGAACCTTGATAGAAATATGTGGGAAATGACGTTGTACCAGTGTCTGGTGGAAGGTAAAAATATACCAACAGATTTCCTACAGCAAAACTTGTTAAGGACCAACCGAGTTGTCCTAAGGCGTACATAATTTTTTTCCAATAGGGTAATTGCATAACACTCATATGGATACATTCCTTTCTTTCATAAAATAGCTGATAATTCTGACTTAATATTATTATCACATAGTTAGTAAAATTTTACTAGATAAATTGATAGTCTGACTATCAAAACTTTGAAAAATATGATAATCTTAAGTAAATGAGGAGTAAATCGAATTAATTTTACTTTATATGGGAATTTTTCCGCCGTTTATTTGAAAAAATATACCGAAAAAATAAAATTTTACTATAATAAGACAACAAAAGGAGAGTGTCATGATTATTGTTCTGATGTTATTAGTTGCGTTAATGTATAGTGGATATTATTTCACTAAAGTCTCTTTAACACCAACCAATACACCTTATGAAGAGACTTTTAGAATTGAAGTACAAAAAGGTTTGATTGATGAAATAAAATTCAATAGTATGAATAAAGAAGAGGTTTATATCAAATCGGATTATGGATACAATCTGAGTGGTTATTGGTTTGGTAATAACAACTCAATAAAAACGATGATTATCTGTCATGGTTATACATACTCATTATATGGTTCGGTGAAATACATGGATATGTTCTTGAAACGTGGTTACAATATCCTAATATATAACCATAGATACCATGGAAAAAGTGGTGGTGATAATTGTTCTCTGGGCTATTATGAGAAAATGGATTTAAAGTCTTGTGTTGATTGGGTAAAGTTAAGAGTAGGAGAAGACTCTATTGTAGGTACACATGGGGAATCTATGGGAGCGGCCACAGCGCTTATGCATGCAGCCATTGATGATAGAATATCCTTTGTAATTGCTGATTGTCCCTTTGAAAGTGTTTATGAGCAATTTAAGCATAGGTTAAAAATAGAGTATAAATTGCCAGCAATCCCTTTTCTAAATTTCTCAAATTTATTTACTAAACTTAAAATCAACACTTTTTATAAAGACATCTCGCCAATACGAGTGATAGATAAGATAAAACAGCCCGTTCTTTTTATTCACGGTGATCAAGATCAGTACATTCCACCATCACATTCAAAGCATTTGTTTGCTCTAAAAGAGGGACACAAGACTTTATATCTATCAAAAGGAGCCGATCATGCTGAAGCTTTTGAAAAAGATAGAGTCTTGTATGTAAAGACAGTGTATGATTTTTTAGATTCTATTGGTTAATGACGTAATTAACCATATGCATTAGATGAAAATCTATGTGTCATTTCTAGGAAATCATAAATAAGCCGGGAAAGGTAACCAAAGTAGGATATGAGATCATTAAATCATATTCAGGCAAAGGATATACACTTTTCTAATAAAGTAGAGCGATTTGAAGTAGCAAAATATGACGTGTTATTTCACCATGAGCATTATAATGGCGAGGATTATCCTGATGGATTAAAAGGTGATGAAATACCAATGATAGCTCAAATAATTGCAGTAGCAGATGTAAATGATGCATTGACTTCAGACCGAGCTTATAGAGGTGCAGTAACATGTAGAGATGCAATGAATATATTGATAGAAGGGAAAGATGCTCAATCCCAAACTAGTGGATATATTTTATGATGAAATAAATAAAAGTAAAGAACGTAATCATAAGTGATATAAATGGGTAGGGAGTTGTTTCTAATGACAACTCTCTTTATTATTGAGTAACAAAACTAAATATTAGAAAAATAAGTATATAATTATTTGAGAATACATACATAAAATGACCTTTCATGTATAATCAGATGTATGATGGTAAAACCTATATATCCTTATACAATATGTCAGAAGTGATAACACAGTGAAATTGCATAGTGAAACTGAACTGCAAGTCATCATGCTAATAGTAGTAATAGTGATTCCAATCAGCTTGATTTGTTTGCATCATAAGGTATGAATGAACAATGTTTAATGATACTAATCAGACCTTGAAGTAAAAGTTATTATGATGGGTTGTTTTGCAACCGTTACATTTAATTGTTTGGTAAAACAATATTACCTCGTGTTAAATGTATCAAATACGGCTTCTCAGAAGAGATGAGAAATTCGTGTTCTGATACCGCTTTATATCAATAAAATCATATTTAGAATATACCTTATTTAATGAGTAAAGGAGTATACATGAAAGTCTATAATAAACTCGTACGAGATAAAATTCCTCAGATAATTGAAGAGGCTGGTAAGAAACCTCATACTCATGTCTTGGATGATGAAGCATATCTTATGAGTCTTAATCATAAATTACAAGAAGAACTTGATGAATACTTAGAAGATGAAAGTGTAGAGGAATTAGCAGATATGGTAGAAGTAATTAATGCTATTCTCAATCATAAACAAGTGTCGTTAGAAACATTTGATTCTATTCGAAAGAAAAAAACAGAAGATAGAGGTGCTTTTGACAAAAAGATATTCCTAAGAAGTGTAGAAGAATAGATCATTAGAGCAATAAGAGTTAGTAGATATAAAAATTTACTAACTTTTTTTTGTCAATTTTGAGTTGTAATAAGGTACAAAACAATCATATGTATACTGAATAAAAGCATTCATTCTGTATTTGACAAATGATATATACGACGTTATAATAAATTGAACGTTATAATAAATCGAACGTTGTAATAAGTTTTAGGATAAAGGAGAATGAGATGTTTAAAAATATGAATTTCTTGAAAGTAACCATTGCTACGGTCATTACCAGAATAGGTGATTCGATAGACAGTATTGCATTAAGTTGGTTGGTTTATGTTCTAACAGGATCAAAACTATTAATGGGAACATTATTTGCTGTAAGTTTCATTCCGAATCTTTTGATTTTACCATTTTCGGGTGTAATAGCAGATGTGGTATCAAAGAAAAAATTAACGTTTATGAGCGATATATTCAGAGGTTTAAGTGTTTCTTGTTTGGCATTGGTGTATTATTTTAATCTATTGGAAGTTTGGCATCTGTTTTTGTTTGTTGTTATCAACTCAGTTTTCGAATCTTTAGCAGATCCTGCAAGAAGTACTTTGTTACCACTTATTGTAAAAGAAGATGAGTACGTTTCAGCAAATGGATACTTAAGTACAGCTTCAACACTGGGCAATTTAATTGGCATTGGGTTGGCTGGAGCAATTATCGGATTTTTCGGCATATGGGTAGCTATATTAATAGATGGTATAACCTTCTTTGTCTCAGGTGTATTAATTCTTTCGATGAAAATCAAAGAAATAAATAATAAAAAGCTACAACTTTCTCAAATAAATGAGTATTTGAATATGATAAAAGAAGGTTTTAAGTTTGTTAAAAATGACCATTTAATCTTGTCGTTTGTATTATTTGGTGCAATTCTAAACTTTTCGTTTGTACCATTTAACGTATTAAATCCAGTATATGTCGATCAAGTAATGAAAACAGGTGCTATTGGCATGAGTTATCTAGGAGGTGCACTATTATTTGGTATGTTGGCTGGTGGTATTTTAATTGGGAATATTGGCAAGAAAGTTAAACCAATTAAAACAGCAGTAATCAGTTTCGCAATTTTAGGACTTTGTTATAGTCTTTTAGGTGTTATCAATTACATTTCCATAGCTCAGTCGGCAAAAATAGTAGTGATCATCATCATATCATTCTTCTTTGGAATGATGCTGCCAATTGCACAAGCGCCAATCATAGCAATGATTATGAAACGTATACCAAGTGATATTATCGGTCGTGTTATTTCAATATTTACTCTTATCAGTTTGAGTACAAATCCACTAGGTGGTACTATTGTAGGTGCTATAGGAGATAATCTTTCAGTTTCTCAATTATTTATGATGATGGGAGTCTTTGGTATCTTAGGATCATTTGCCTTTATGATCTATCATAGAAATACAGTACTTGAACCAAGTATGACTGAAGAAAAAACCGCATAACTTTAAAAGACACTGAATTTATACTATAATGTAATTGGGTGATGAAAATGGAAAATGTAAGAATTTTAAACACAGATAAGGAAATGAAAATATTCTCAGATCCTTTTAGATTGCAGATTATATCTGCATATCGTAAGGGTACAAAACCAATGACTGCAAAAGCTGTTGCTGATATCCTGGGAGTTGCACCTTCAAAAGTACACTACCATGTGAAAAAACTTTTGGAGATTGATATTTTAGAGTTAGATCATACTCAGGTGATCAACGGTATTTTAGCTAAGTATTACAAATTGACAGCAGAGGAATTCCGCTTAGAGGTAACCAATAAGTCAGGTGACGTAGATGTCATAGCTGATCAGACAATACAAATTTTTCACTCAGTATTTGAAGAGTTCAAATCGATTTTATATAAAACAGCCAAAGTGGTTTTGCATGATGGGGATATTCAAAAGGGAAAAGGAACCTTTTTATCAAGTATTGATATCTACTTAGATGATGAAGAAGCAGTTGCTTTTCATGATGAGATACTGGCGTTAGCAGATAAATACAAAGAAAAGAAAAATGACAATCAGCTATGTTATAAGAGTTTAATAACCGCTGTACAACAAATGGATGATTAACACCTTTAGGGGTGTTTTTTCTTTACTAAAATGGTTGTTAATAAGCATTCCCGATAGAAGAACGTTATATCATTCAATCTTTCAATTTTTCTTTGGCTTAACGTCCTGTTAAAATGAATTTGAATATAGGGAGGGATTATGAATAAAAAGAAATTATGGATGATAATAGGTGGTCTAATCATTGGTGTGATGTCAGGGTTGTTGGTAAAATTTGGAAATCCGGGTAATATGGGTGTTTGTATTGCTTGTTTTCTAAGAGATATCTCTGGGAGTTTGGGACTACATAGTACATCAAAGTTGGCATATATCAGACCAGAAGTTATCGGTATTGTTTTAGGTGGTTTTATTGCAGCAATACTTTCAAAAGAATTTAATGTAAAAGGTGGTTCGTCACCATTTATAAGATTCCTTTTAGGTATGACGGTTATGATTGGTGCACTCGCATTTCTGGGCTGTCCACTTAGAATGGTACTTAGATTAGGCGGAGGCGACTTAAATGCCATTGTCGGAATCGTAGGATTTGCTTTTGGTATCTTAGTGGGTATTTACTTCTTGAATAAAGGTTTTAGTCTGAAACGAAACTACAAACAACCTAAAGCTGGAGGGTATATGTTACCGGCAATCATGGTCGCTTTACTGGTATTGGTTGTTGTAAAACCGGCATTTTTAATTTTTGGGGCTGAAGGTAAATTACCTCCACATGCACCAATATTGCTTTCTTTAGCAGCTGGATTGATTACAGGTGTAATAGCTCAAAGAACTCGTCTTTGCATGGTTGGTGGCATTAGAGATTCCGTGATGTTTAAAGATAGTTATTTGTTGTTGGGTTTTGTAAGTATCTTTGCAGGTGCACTTGTTACAAATCTAATTTTCGGTAACTTTAATCTTGGATTTGAAGGTCAACCAGCAGCTCACAGCGTTTGGTATGTAAACTTTCTAGGCATGGTAGTTGCAGGATGGGGTTCAGTTCTGTTAGGCGGTTGTCCTCTTAGACAATTGGTCTTATCGAGTGAAGGAAATGTAGATTCATCAGTGACGATTATGGGATTGATGATGGGTGCTGGCTTAGCGCATAATTTAAAATTGGTAGGTGCTGCAGATAATACAATGCCTGCACTCATTATATTGATAGGTTTCTTACTATTCGTTAGTTTGGTTAATAGAGATTAGGAGGCAGTCATGACAATTGATACATCGGGACTTTCATGTCCAGAACCTGTTTTAAAAACAAAACAGGCTATTAAGAATCAACCAACTTCTTTAGAAGTTATCGTTGATAACAATACCGCACTTCAGAATGTAAAACGATTTTTAGAAAATAATAAGTATACAGTTAACATTGAAGACTATTTAATTAAGGCAAAAAAATAATGAGTTACTTGGTTATATTTCATACATTTTCAGGCGTAATGGCTTTAGAACGTTATATGAAAAAAAATAATATTGATTGTGAAACCATGCCTGCACCAAGAGAGCTAAGTGTGGATTGTGGTGTAGCGCTTCGATTTCAATCAGAGAGTTATAAAAATATTATTTCAGAAGTTTCAACTGAAAATATCCATAGAATTTATGAAGTACATGATTCGTATCATTTGGTATTTGAAAATGACTAAAGGGAAATCTTAGATTTCCCTTTTATATTTTTTGAAACATAATCATAGGAATCTGTAATAGATGTTTCTAAAACATCCATATCAATGTCTTCTAGTTTATTGATATATAAACACGATTTTCCGAGTTTGTATTTGCCTAGCTTCTTCAAAAGGTTATCATACTTGTCATAACCATTCATTATATAAAGCGTTAAACTTTGTTTTCTAGGAGAAAATCCTATCTTCATCCATTCACAGTTATGACCGCTTTTATTCTTATAATGATACAGACCAAATCCAATAATACTTGATCCCCTCCATTTTTTTGTCTCTCCTGTCAACTTTGTCATCAATTCCAATATGACCAAACTATCCTCTTTTCTTTTGTTATTTTCAATTTTATTAAAAAAATCTAAAACATTTTGATCGTTAATTTTTGTCTTTAATTGATGCATAAAACCTCCTTACTAAGGAATATACTCAGTTTTATTTGAAATCCCCACTTTTTTAGTGGGAATTTATTAAAAGTGTAACATAAGTTCTTGTTTGTCTCAAAAAAGTATGCTATGCTTATACCGTATTTTGGAGAAAGGATGAATAATGAAGCAGAAATTAATGAAGAATGGTTTGATCTTAAGTATTGCTATTATCATATCGGTAATTTTCACTGTAGCTGTAGCTGGATTCGGTTGGTCGTTTAAAACTTTTTCAGACATGTTGACCTATGCTGGTATTGTGGTAATGGGATACGGTGCTTATACTGCTTCGAATATGTCGAACTTATTTTCAGGTATGAAGCGTAACATGAATGAACGTTATTCAAAAGAAGAGAAGAAAGAAAAAGAAGATATTGCAAAAGCTAAATTAGTCGATGGATGGCTGATGTTGGCAACTGGTGCAATTATTATGATTCTATCAGTCCTTGTTGTAAGAATTTAACACAACACGGTGATATCAAGATGAAAAATAATATTCTATCTATTATGTCAAAAGAAATATATGAATATTTTGGTGATTTGATTGTTGAATTATCTAGTGGTTGAATTTTGTGAAAGCATTGGTATAACAAGAATTAGAACACAAGTTGTATTCAGGTAGTTGTGGTAAAGTGATATAATATATCACTTTAAAAAAGTATGTATACTATACTAAAACAGTCATCTAATGTTTAGTTATTTGATTTTTAGGATATAATAACAATAAGAAGAGGAGGGTTTGCATGAAAGTACAAACTAATCAAGAAACTGTTGATGCGATCAAAGGCATCGTAGAGCAGCAAGCAGACCAACCTGGAAATGTAAGAATTTACATTGCAGGTATGGGTTGAAGTGGTCCTAGCTTTGGTTTAACTCTGGATGAGTTAAGTGAAAATGATTTGAAAGACGACACAAATGACGTAACTTTCATTATGGCGAAGGACATTTATGAGCAAATCGGTGACATCATGGTAGAATTATCAGGTGGAGGATATATGGTTCGTCCTATCCAACAATCAGCATCAGAATGTGGTTCATGCTCAGGCAGCTGCGGTTAAACTAAAGTACTCATTGAGTACTTTTTTTTGATGGAATACAATAAAATGGAGTCAACAGGATATGATGGCATTCTGTTGATTGTTTATTTACTATAACACTTTGGAATCTTTTATGACAATACCCAAAGGTCATTAAAGAAGAGTTACTTAAGTAGTTTTAAATGAAATCCCCAATCGATGATTAGGGATTTTTTCGAGTAATTATTTTTCGTTGATCATATGATTCATAAAATCATTTGCCGTCTCTGAAAGAGGTAATGTTTTGCTGAGGGCAAATGAGATATGGCGACTAGGCATTGGAGGTGTTAATTCAATTGTATAAATACCAGTTTGCTCATTGATGGTATCTGACATGGCAAAACCAATCCCAAGATCGGCTTTAACCATTTCTATGATTAAATCCACACTGACCATTTCAAATTCGGGCTCAAGTACATAATCATACGATTTAAAGAATTCATCCATAAACTTTCTAGTATTGGTATTTTTCCTAAGTGTGATCATAGGGTACTTTTCTAGTTGTTCCAGTGTTAATTGAGGACCAGTTTTCTGAAAAAATTCCTCGCCGGCGATACAGACTTCTTGATAGTCCTTTAGTTTAATCAGTTGAATACTATCAAACTGGTTATTTTCGGATACTGCAACGATACCAAAATCCATTAGACCTTCTTGAATCATTTTTAATGTTTGTCTAGAAGGTTGATTGATGATGTTGATTTTGATTTCGGGATACTTCTTATGAAATTTTTTAAAATAAGGTAATAAAAAGTATTTACAGATCGTATCACTAGCACCTATGGTAATTTCAGCTAAATTGAAATGCTCCAATTTTCTTTCGGCAGCTTTTAGGTGATTAAAAGCTTGTTCTACGTGTAAATATAAAATATGTCCTTCATCTGTAAGTTCAATCTTTTTTTTATGTCTTTTAAACAGTTTTACATTTAACTTTCCTTCAAGTGATTTAATAGATTGACTGACTGAGGATTGGGTCACAAACAGCTGTTCAGCAGCTTTAGTAAAACTTAGATTTAATGCAGTAAAATAGAAGATTTTATAGAGTTCAAAGTTAATGTCCATGTATTAGTCCTCCTAATGGATTGTATTACTATTATTAATTATAATTATACATGGAGCTGTGTTAAAATCAAGGTGAAAATGGTAACCAAGACTGTTGGAGGTTAATGATGGTTAGAAGAATATTTGTAGAGAAAAAAGATAAATTTACTGTAGAAAGTGATCATTTAATAAAAGATTTAAATGGACATTTGAATTTGAACCTTAAAGAGGTTAGAGTCATTAACTGCTACGAGATGGAGAACATGGACGATGAAACATTTGCACTCGCTAAAGAAAATGTTTTTTCTGAACCTAATGTTGATACTGTATATGAAGATACAAATTTTTTAGAAAGTGATTTTGTCATTAGAATGGCATTATTACCAGGGCAATATGATCAAAGAGCAGATTCAGCTGAACAATGTATTCAGTTGATTACAGGTAAAGAGAGACCTTTGGTAAATTCATCTAAAATTATAGCAATAAATGGTACTTTAACTGAAGAGGAAAAAGCAAAAGTAAAGAAATATTTAATCAATCCAGTTGAATCACATGAAATCGGATTTGAAACTAAAGTTTCATTGAAGATGGTAACAGAAGAACCTGAGTTGGTTGCTGACTACGAAGGATTTATCAATTATTCAATCGCTGAGTTAGAGTCGTTTAAAGCATCTGAAGGCTTTGCAATGAGTCTTATGGATTTAGAACATATTAGAAAATATTTTGTAGAAGAGGATAGAAATCCAACAATTACAGAACTAAAAGCGATAGATACGTATTGGTCAGACCACTGTAGACATACAACATTTGAAACTGAGATTGTAGATGTTCTGATTGAATCAAATGAATTTTCAAAAGCAATTGAAGATGCTTTGGAATTATACTATTCAGATAGAAAAGTACTCGATAGAGAACATAAGATTGTTAGTCTAATGGATTTAGGTACTATCGCAGCTAAGAAGAGAAGACAAGAAGGACTACTGTCTGATTTGGACATTTCTGAAGAAATCAATGCTTGTTCAATTGAAGTAAAAGTAGATGTAGATGGTAAAGAAGAAGACTATTTGATTATGTTTAAAAATGAAACACATAATCATCCAACTGAAATAGAACCATTTGGTGGTGCTGCAACATGTTTAGGAGGCGCGATAAGAGATCCGCTTTCAGGTAGAGCATACGTATATCAGGCCATGAGAATTACAGGTGCTGCAGATCCTAGAGTTGATATTGATCAGACACTACCTGGCAAGTTGCCACAAAGAAGTATTTCAACCGGTGCAACAAAAGGTTACAGTTCTTATGGCAATCAAATTGGAGTATCAACAGGTTTTGTCAAAGAGTATTACAATGATGGATTCTTGGCAAAACGTATGGAAGTTGGTGCTGTAATTGCAGCGACACCTAAGAATGAAGTCATTAGAGAAACGCCGGACCCTGGTGATATCGTTTTACTGGTGGGAGGTTTAACAGGGCGTGACGGTTGTGGTGGTGCGACCGGTTCTTCAAAAGAACATACTGAAGATTCAATATTGGAGTGTGGTTCTGAAGTTCAAAAGGGTAATGCACCTGTAGAAAGAAAACTACAACGTTTGTTTAGAAATACAGAATTGTCTCAAATGATTAGAAGATGTAATGACTTTGGTGCTGGAGGCGTTTCAGTAGCAATTGGAGAAATTGCAGATTCAATTGATATCAAGTTAGATATGGTTCCAAAGAAATATGAAGGTCTAGATGGTACTGAACTAGCAATTTCAGAGTCTCAAGAGAGAATGGCTGTTGTTGTTAGAAAAGAAGACGTAGATAGATTTATTGCAATATCAGAAACCGAAAACTTAGAAGCGGTTGAAGTGGCTCACGTAACAGATTCGGGAAGATTAAGAATGTTCTTTAAAGGACAAGAAGTGTTTAATATAAAAAGAAGTTTCTTAGATACAAACGGTGTTAGAGGACAAATGAAAGTAATCATTAAACCACCAACCTCAGAAAACAACTTCTTTAAAAAGACTTTTGAAGGATCATTCGACTCTTTAGTAGGAGAAACAATTTCAAGTTTAAATGTATGTTCTCAAAAAGGTATGGTAGAACATTTTGATAGTACAGTAGGGGCAGGTTCGGTTTTAATGCCGTTTGGTGGTAAAAGATATCAAACACCGACGGAAGGTATGGTTGCTAAAGTACCTGTTAAAGGCATCGAAACAACATCTGTGACAATGATGACTCACGGTTACCATCCAGAACTTGCAATATGGTCACCATTCCATGGTGGATTATATGCTGTTGTGGATTCTATAGCAAAAATTGTTGCCATGGGTGGAGATTACAGAACTGCTAGATTGACATTCCAGGAGTATTTCGAAAAATTGGGACAAGACGAAACCAAATGGGGTAAGCCTATGTCAGCTTTATTGGGTGCCCATATTGCTCAGGATGCATTTAAAACAGCAGCAATTGGTGGTAAAGATTCAATGTCAGGTACTTTTAAAGATATCACGGTACCACCAACACTGATTTCATTTGCTGTCAGCCCTGCTAAGGTAAATGATGTGATTACACCAGAATTCAAATCTGATGACTCAACACTTATTGTGTTTGACGCGGTTAGAAAATCAGATGAAACGCCTGACTTTGATCAACTCACTAAGAATTATGATAAAATTCATGAACTGATTCAAAGTGGAGATATCATATCTGCCTATACAGTTTCAGAAGGTGGTTTGATTTCAGCTTTAATCAAAATGAGTTTTGGTAATCAAATTGGATTTGAAAGTATTTTATCAACTCAGGAACTGTTTGAAAGAAATATTGGTTCAATTGTTGTAGAAGTTAAAACTACAGTAGATTTAACAGGTTATGCTTATAAAACTATCGGTAAGACATTAAAAGCAAATCAAATGATCATTCAAGATAAAGCATATGATTTAAGTGATCTTGAAGACTTATGGAACAACGGTCTGGAATCGGTTTATCCGATTTCTGAAGACTTGAATGGTCCAATTGAGACGATTACTTATAAAACATCTAGACAGATAAAAGCGAAGAAGACATATGAAACACCAAAAGTTGTTATTCCTGCATTCCCAGGAACAAATTGTGAAGACGATACTAAAAAAGCATTTGAAAAAGCGGGTGCTTCTGTCGAAACGGTTCTCATCAGAAACTTGAAGCCTGAGTGGATTGAAGCATCTATCAATCAATTGGTAGAAGCGATTTCAACTGCTCAAATCATAGCATTGCCTGGTGGATTTAGTGCAGGAGATGAGCCTGATGGTTCGGGTAAATTCATTGCATCGGTATTTAAGAATCCAAAAGTGAAAGAAGCAGTCTCTGATCTTTTAAACAATAGAGATGGTTTAATGATTGGTATCTGTAATGGTTTCCAAGCATTGGTGAAATTAGGTCTTTTACCTTATGGAGAAATAAAGGCGTTGGAAGATGACAGTCCAACTTTAACTTATAACAAAATTGGCCGTCATATAGCAAGATATGCCAAAACAAGAATTGCATCTAACTTATCACCTTGGTTTACGGGTGTAAAAGTAGGGGATGTTCATAACGTCGCATTGTCTCATGGTGAAGGTCGTTTTTATGCCAATGACGAGATGTTAAAAACTTTGATTCAAAATGGTCAAGTAGCCACTCAGTATGTGGATGAAAATGGTCAACCGTCATACGATGGTGCTATCAATCCCAATGGATCACTTTATTCAATTGAAGCGATTACTTCAAAAGATGGTCGCATCTTAGGTAAAATGGGTCATTCAGAGCGTATTGGAAATGGTGTTGCAAAGAATATCTATGGCGAAAAAGATATGAAGATATTTGAGGCAGGCGTTAATTACTTTAAAGGCTTATAAAAAGTACACAAAGAGTTAATCCGTACTTTTATACAAGTTAGCTTATAAACGTTCGTGTTTTCGTTGAAAACCGATAAATAAGATGTTAAGATTAGGACATCAAGTGATTGTGACTAAAAAGAATGAACAATACTAAATACTTGGTGTTTGAACAGAGTGTCATGTGTTGTTTGGAATCGGTTTACCGATTAATTCTCAAACGATAAGTTAAAGAAACTATATGATAAAAAATCAATGGCAGAAGTCATTGAAAAAAAGAATAAGTTATAAGGCCTGTTATAGGAGGGTATCATGGAAAAGTTAGAAATGTTATACGAAGGTAAGGCAAAAAGAGTTTACAAGACAAACAAACCAGATATTTTTCACATTGTTTACAAAGATGATGCAACAGCATTTAATGGCGTGAAAAAAGGTACTATTCTTGATAAAGGTGCAGTAAACAACCAAATGTCAGCAATCATATTTGAAATGTTAGAGACAAAAGGTGTGCCGACACATTTCGTTGAGTTATTAAATGAAAGAGAAATGTTGGTTAAAGCTGTTGAAATTTTACCCATAGAAGTTATAGTAAGAAATATAGCTGCGGGTTCACTAGCTAAGAGATTAGGACTAGATGAAGGTACCGTAATGAATGAAACTGTATTAGAATTTTGTTATAAAAATGATGATCTAGGGGATCCGATGATCAATGATTATCACGTTGCTGCTATGAAGCTTGCAACAGCTGAACAAGTAGAGACAATTAAGAAATATGCATTCATGATTAATAAAGAGTTGGTAACATACTTTGAAGCAAGAAATATTAAATTGGTGGATTTTAAAATTGAATTTGGTGTTTACAAAGGCGAAGTTATCTTAGCGGATGAAATTTCTCCGGATACTTGCAGATTATGGGATGCTGAAACTGATAAAAAATTAGACAAAGATAGATTTAGAAGAGATTTAGGCGATGTAGAAGATGCATATCAAGAGGTATTAAGCAGACTTAAGTAACCTTGGAGGATAAGAAATGACCGATGATAAACTTAGAGAAGAATGTGGTGTCCTTGGCATCTACTCTCCTGGAAACGAATTAATTGCCCCTATGATGGGATTTGGATTGGTTGCACTTCAGCATAGAGGACAAGAGAGTGCTGGTATTGCAACTTCATCAAATGGATCAATGAACTATTACAAAGATATGGGTCTGGTTCAGGATGTATTCAACAATAAGATATTAGAACGTTTACAGGGAGATGTATCCATAGGGCATGTCCGTTACTCAACAACAGGAGAAAGTTATGTTTCTAATGCTCAACCATTAGTCGTCAACTATAAAGGCGGCAGTATTGCATTGGCTCATAACGGGAATCTTGTCAATGCCGGAGAAATCAGATCGAGACTTGAAGATGAAGGATCAATTTTCCAAACCTCGATTGATTCAGAAGTGATTGCCAACTTAATTGCCAGAAAGTATTCAAAAGGGTTTAAGCAAGCCATTACAGAGACAATTTCAGAGATTCATGGAGCTTTCGCTCTTACCATCATTTGTGAGGACAAGTTAATTGGAGTTAGAGATGCCAACGGTTTAAGACCTTTATGTTTGGGCAAGATTGATAACGGTTACGTACTGGCTTCCGAAAGTTGTGCACTGGATGTTGTTGGTGCTGAGTTTATAAGAGACATCGAAAAAGGCGAAATGGTTATTATCGATGATGAAGGTGTAGAATCTATCATCTACGACAATACTAAAAGAAAAGCTCATTGCATATTTGAGTATGTATATTTTGCAAGACCGGATAGTAAAATTGATGGTGAATCGGTTTATATCACAAGAAGAGATGCAGGTCGAGTACTGGCAGAAGAATATAAAATAGATGCTGATATTGTTATTGCAGTGCCTGATTCAGGTATTGATGCTGCAATTGGATATGCTGAAGCATCCGGTATTCCTTATGGTGTTGGTTTGATAAAGAATAAGTATATTGGTAGAACCTTTATAAAACCAGATCAAAAATCGAGAGAAATTGCAGTAAGATTAAAATTGAATCCTTTAAAGGAAAATATAAAAGATAAACGTGTGATTATGATTGACGACTCGATTGTACGTGGTACTACCAGCAAAAAAATTGTTGAGGCACTACGAAATGCAGGGGCGAAAGAAGTTCATGTACTAGTCAGCTCACCACCAGTTGTTCATTCTTGTTATTTTGGTATCGATACACCAGAAAGAAAAGAACTGGTTGGTGCTGTAAAAACAGTTGATGAAATATGTGAAATGATTGGAGCCGATAGTTTAGGTTATATTAGTGTAGAGGGCTTGATGCATTCGATACATAAAAAACCTTCTGAGCTGTGTGTGGCGTGCTTTAACGGAGATTATCCGATAGAAGTACCAAAAACTGCGAGCAAGTTTATGTTTGAAGCCAATAAAGCAGTTGAAATTAAAAATACATAGCCTAGCTATGTATTTCCTTTAGTAGATAATAAAGTGGATGGTGAAAAATGAGTAAATTAACTTACAAAGATGCTGGTGTAGATATTCATGAAGGTGCTTTAGCCGTAGAAAAAATGAAAAACTACGTTAAGGAAACATTTACAAAAGGTGTTTTAGGTGGACTTGGTGGTTTTGGTGGCATGTTTGAACTGGATTTAACAGGTTATCAAAAACCGGTATTGGTATCTGGTACAGATGGCGTGGGTACAAAACTAAAGATTTCAATATTAAAAGATCAACATGATACAGTAGGAATTGACTTGGTAGCAATGTGTGTGAATGATGTATTGGTACAAGGTGCAAAACCATTATTCTTCTTAGACTATATTGCGACAGGTAAATTGGAATCGGATAAAATTGCGGACTTGGTTAAAGGAATCGCTGAAGGGTGTAAACAATCTGGCGCTGCTTTAATTGGTGGTGAAACCGCAGAAATGCCAGGTTTTTATTCGGATGACGAATATGATATGGCTGGATTTACTGTAGGCATTGTTGAAAAAGATAAAATTATTGATGGCTCAACTATAGCTGCAGGTGATGTGATGATTGGTCTACCATCAACTGGTGTTCATTCTAATGGTTATTCATTGGTTAGAAAATTGTTCTTTGATAAGTTGAATCTTTCAATTCATGATCAGGTTTCTGAACTCGGGTGTACTGTAGGAGAAGCATTGATTACACCGACTAAAATCTATGTTAAATCAGTATTGAAAGTACTTGAAAGCATTTCAGTAAGCGGCATGGTTCATGTTACTGGTGGTGGTTTTATAGAAAATATTCCTAGAATATTGCCTGAAGGATTAGGTGCTAAAGTTCAGTTGGGTTCATGGCCTGAACTAGACTTGTATAAGTTCATCCAATCTAAAGGTGAAATCGAAACAAGAGAGATGTTTACCACTTTCAATATGGGTATTGGTTTCATTATGATTGTGAAAAAAGAGTTGGTTGAAGACACTTTGAAGGCAATCGAAGCGGCAGATGAAAAAGCCTATGTCATTGGTGAAATAACAGACAACGAAGGTGTTGAGTTATGTTAAAGCGTATCGTTGTTTTAATCTCTGGTGGTGGGACGAACTTACAAGCGATTATTGATGCTTGTGAGAGTCATAGTATTCCAGGTGAAGTCGTTGGTGTTATTTCAAATCAATCGAAAGCATATGGATTAGAACGTGCTTTGAATCACAATATTTCAAATTTCTATTTTGGCAAAAAAAACTTTCCGGATAAAGAAGTCAGAAATTCAGAAATGATTACATGTATTCAAAGCTTAAAACCGGATTTGATTGTTTTAGCAGGTTATTTAGCGATATTGGAACCATCTTTTATACAAGCATTTGAACATAAAATCATAAATGTACACCCTTCATTGATACCAAAATATGCTGGTAAAGGATATTATGGTATGAGAGTACATGAAGCGGTCGTAGAAAATAAAGAAGCTTATTCTGGTGCAACAGTACATTATGTAGATGAATTAATTGATACTGGACAGATTATTATTCAGGAATCGGTTAAACTTCAATCTGATGAAACACCAGAAAGTTTACAAAGAAAAGTGTTGAAAATAGAACATGATATATTGGTGAGAAGTATTAATAAATATCTTCAAAGTGAAATTTAGGAGGCGTTATGAAACGAGCATTAATCAGTGTTTCTGATAAAACAGGAATTGTATCATTTGCTAGAAAATTAATTGAAATGGATGTAGAAATTTTATCAACAGGTGGTACTGCTAAAAGATTAAGAGATTCAGGCCTAAAAGTAATAGATGTTTCTGAAGTAACAGAATTCCCAGAGTGTTTAGACGGTCGAGTTAAAACACTTCATCCCAAAATTCATGGTGGTATTCTGGCTAGAAGAGATAAAGAATCTCATATGTCTCAATTAACGGATTTAGGTATAGACACAATTGATTTTGTTATTATAAACTTGTATCCATTTAAAGAAACGATCGAAAAAGAGAATGTTTCTTTAGCAGATGCTATTGAGAATATTGATATCGGTGGTCCGACAATGTTAAGATCTGCAGCTAAAAATTATCAGGATGTTACAGTAATTGTTGATCCTACTGATTATGATGTGGTTATAGAATCATTAAAAACTACTGGCGAAGTTTCTTTAGATAAGAAATATGATCTTGCACTTAAAGTGTTTAAACATACAGCAGAATATGATACTTTGATCGCTACTTATTTAAGAGAGCGTACAGGTGATAAATATCCTGAGACATTAACACTTGCATATGAAAAAGTACAAGATTTAAGATATGGTGAAAATCCTCATCAAACAGCAGCCTTTTATAGAGAAGTAAAGAAAACTTCTGGAACACTTGCTGACGCGGTTCAACTACATGGTAAAGAATTATCGTTTAATAATATCAATGATGCCAATGGTGCGCTTGATCTGTTGAAAGAGTTTAGTGAGCCAACTATCGTTGCTGTTAAACACACAAATCCATGTGGTGTTGGTTCTGGCATTGATTTGTATGATGCGTATACAAAAGCTTACGAATGTGATCCACAATCAATATTTGGTGGTATCATTGCTGCCAATAGGGAAGTTGATGTTAAAACGGCAGAGGAGATCAATAAGATCTTTATTGAAATAGTGATTGCTCCTAGTTATTCAGAAGCGGCTTTAGAGATTTTAATGAAAAAGAAAAATATTCGTCTGATGACTTTAGAGGGTATTTTGGATGGGTATGATCAGCATGCAGTGGATATTAAAAAAGTAAGTGGTGGTATTTTGGTACAAGATATCAATAGGGAACTTAACTCTGGTGATTTGGAAGTTGTCACAGAGAGAATTCCAACTGAAAACGAGATGAAAGCATTAGAATTTGCCTGGAAAGTATGTAAGCATACGAAGTCAAACGGCATTGTGTTAAGCAATAAGAATCAAACCCTTAGTATCGGTCCAGGACAGGTAAGTCGTATATGGGCACTTAACAATGCAATTAGAAATAGCTTCATGGATTTATCCAACAGTGTGATGGCTTCAGATGCTTTCTTCCCGTTTGAAGATTGTGTTAAAACGGCAGCAGAAGCCGGTGTGAAAGCGATTATTCAGCCGGGTGGTTCAAAAAATGATGCAGCCTCGATTGAAATGGCAAACAAATATGGCATTGCGATGGTATTTACAGGCATGAGACACTTCAAACATTAGGAGGTCAAATGAAGATTTTAATCATTGGTAGTGGTGCAAGGGAGCACGCTATAACATGGAAGTTAAAACAAAGTCCAAGAGTTAAAGAACTATTTGTAGCACCAGGCAATGCAGGTATTTCTGAGATTGCAACGTGTGTTCCGATTAATGCAGATGATATTAATGGATTGCATGAATTTGCAGTTAGAGAAAAAATTGATTTAACCGTTGTTGGGCCGGAAATGCCTCTTGTAATGGGTATTGTTGATTTATTCCAAAATAGTGGTTTAAGAATATTTGGACCCGATAAACATGCAGCATTGTTTGAAGGTAGCAAATCATATTCAAAAGCATTTATGGAAGAGCATGATATTCCAACAGCTGCTTATAAGGAATTTACAAATTTAGATAGTGCAAAAGAGAATGTTTCTATTTTTGATTTTCCACTTGTTATTAAAGCAGATGGCTTAGCAGCAGGTAAAGGTGTTGTTATCTGTGAATCAGAAGAGGAAGCAAAAGCGACCCTAGATGAAATGATGAAAGATAAAATCTTTGGTGATGCTGGAGAAAAGGTAGTCTTCGAAGAATTTCTAACCGGTATAGAAGCCTCTGTACTGTGTTTTGTAGATGGTAAGACGATTAAACCAATGGCATCTGCTCAAGATTATAAAAAGGCCTATGATAACGATGAAGGTCTTAATACAGGCGGAATGGGTGCTTACTCACCGAGTCAGTTATTTGATGAAACATTTGAAGCCTATATTGATGAAAAAATCCTACAACCATTTTTACTAGGGACTCAAAAGGATGGTATTGATTATAAAGGTGTTATCTTTATTGGTTTGATGATAAAAGACAATGAGGCAAAAGTAATAGAATTTAATTGTAGATTAGGCGATCCTGAAACGCAAGTTGTGTTACCAAGACTTAAAACAGATCTTCTTGATATCATTGACGCTTGTATTGATGGGACACTTAATCAGATTGAAATGGAGTGGTCCAAAGATGAAGCGGTAGGTGTTGTAATGGCATCTGGCGGTTATCCTGGTCATTATGAAAAAGGAAAAGTTATCACAGGCCTAGATCATACAGAAGCGTTAGTTTTTCATGCTGGAACAACTTTAAAAGACAATGAAATTGTTACAAATGGTGGTCGTGTTTTAACTGTAGTAACTCTTTCAGACCACTTAAATAAAGCCAGAGCGCATACGTATAAGGAAGTTGAAAAAATTAGATACAGTCAAATGATGTATCGAACAGATATTGCTAAACCACAATAATATTGTGGTTTTTCTTTTTCTTGTTTCATATTATAATGAATTATCGGAATATTCAAATAAAACAATCGTACTTGGGTATATGTTCCGAAGAGGAGTCTTATTATGAAGCAAGAATTAACAGCAAATATAATCACCACCATGCAAAGACGAATGACTCATTGGCGTTTCTTGATTGAAAATAAATTTGATAAAAAGGATGTACTTGCTTGTTTGTCCTTGCCTGAGTTTTATAAAGTGATGCTGGTACATATTGAAAGAGATGACTACAGCTGCAAAGCTTTACAAGATGCGTTCAAGAGTGTTTCGCATTGTTTGTTTGATACAATAATAGACGAGACTTTCTTGGAAAAAGTCTATTATTACGCCCTTAGTCTATCTTTTCCAGATGCGGTAACAGTCGAATTAGATTCAGATCAGAGAGTATATGCATTTTATTTAAAACTTCTGCATGTATACAATGAATTTCAGATGAATTCTGATGATGGTAGTTTTATGAGCGTGTATCCGCTTGAAATGTTATCACATGATGAGATTCTTGAGTTAGAAGATGCTGATGAATACAAGCGTTTTGAAGAAGGATTCGAGACTCAACATATTTATGAAATGATGAAACTTAATTATGAAGTGGCGGGACATTCAACGATTGAACATATTCTAGGGGTTCACCATTTGGCAATGACCATAGCGAGGCAGTTGAAAGCTCAAAATCGACCAATTGACTTAGGCCGTGTTTCAGGTGCTGCTGCAGGTCATGATATTGGTAAGTTCGGCTGCCGTCCTGAAGAAAAGAATAAAATAGCATATTATCATTACTATTATACAGATGAGTGGTTTACTAAATTAAACATCAATTACATAAAAAATGTTGCAGTTTATCATTCCACATGGGATTTGGAACTTGAAAGTTTGAGTATTGAATCTCTTATATTAATATACTCAGATTTTTGTGTTAAGCGTTCAAAAGATAAGTCGGGTTTGTTTAAAATGAAGTTTCTATCTGTAGATGAAGCTTTTAAAGTCATTTTTGATAAATTGGATAATGTAGATGATAAGAAAAAAGTGAGGTATGAAAGGGTCTATAAAAAACTCAAGAACTTCTCAGAATATCTTAAAGATCTAGGCATTTGTATAACAGTAGAAAACTACACTGGTATGCCTTTTAAGGAGATTGTGACTTCCGTTCAGACTATAGAACATTTCAGTGCTTTACAACAAGGTATGGATGTTGTGGATCACTTAAAACATATGGCTATAGAAAAAAGTGTGGCATTGATGCATCGCCTTCGCCATGTGAATTCGTTAAATGAAATCATACAAGAAGCAAAAAATGAAAAAGATATTCAGATGTTCAGACGGTACTTATTCATTTTTGAAGAGTATTCAACATATTTGACACCAGAACAAAAGATGATTACTATAGATTTTCTGTTAGATTATATTATTCACTCAGAAGAAGATGTAAGAAAGGAATCAAGTTATTTAATTGGTAAGCTTATTGCTGATTATGATGAAAATTACACAAAAGAGTTACCTGAAAGAGCTAAAAAAAGCTATACAGTAGAAACCAAATTCAATAAAATAAAAGCTTTGATACATCAGTTTATCCATCATGATATTAGAATGACACCTGTTAAAAGAATACGTCAGGTTTCTAGTTATCATTATGTGTTAGAAGCTCTTTACGAGCGTGTAGATGAGGAGTTCAAAGAAGTACTCACAGAAATGTTGCTGTCGTATTATGAAAAGCCTACAGATGAATATGGTGTGATGTTTTTACTTGAAATTATACCTATGTTACCATCTGGAAACCTTGTTATAGAAAAATTAAGTCATCTTGTAAATTTTATAGTAAATCATATGGAGCAGACTGAAGAAATAAAAATGATGGCATATGCTCAGCTTAAAAATCTTTTAATGGGCTTACATTCAGATGACGTATCATACTTAATTAAATCTCGGAATTTGATTCATTTGACACAATCAGAAGATCTTGTTGAGATGTACTTATTGGAACCTTTGTTAACTCTATATGGTAAAAAGAGTAAAATTTTGATTGAAGCTAATAAATCAGAAATGTTTTTAAGTAATTTAAAATCAGCTACACCTAAAACTATTAAAATTGCTCAAATTGAAATGCTATATAATCATTCTCTTATTAAAGACAATGAAGAACGTTTTTATACAGCAATGCATTTTTGCAATATATTAAAAGTAAGTGCTTATGAATCGGTTAGAAACAAGGCCGGTCATTATCTCGTGTTGTTATTTGGACGATTAAGTTCAGAACAAAAAAATGATATTGTTATTGAACTGATTCGTGCTTTAGAAATTGAAGGGTATGGGTTTACACGTTATATTCCAAACTTTTTAGGTCAGTTAATACCAACTTTGGAGGTCAAAGAATACCATGAAATCTTAAATGACATCAACTATAAAATTTCAAATGCCGGAATAAATGTAAGAGTACTTCTTTTGGATACCATCGGTACTATGATTGTTAAGTGGCTACAACTTGGACAGGAAAATTCTTTTGATGCCTTGTTAGGTTGTGTCTTTAAAGGATTCTATTCTGGTAACAAATTGACGGCTCAGATGACTTTTAATGTCATCTCAAAAGGTATTATTGGAAATGATGATTTATCATTAGAGAGTAGATTCTCCATTTTTAAAAAGCTTTATAAAAAGCTTCATGTATTTTTAGTGGATAATCACAAATATGCATCACTTGATTTGTTCAACTTTACGGTTGGTTTACATTATATCTATCACTTTATAACCGATTATAGTTTTTATAAAGGGGAAATGATATTTGAAGCCATACAGAAAGTAGCTTTCTATAGTGGAACATTTGATCCGTTTTCATTGGGACAAAAATCAGCTGCAGTAGATGCTAAGAATCAAGATTTTGAAGTTTTTATTGGCATATCTGAATTTCAATGGAGACGGAGAACGCAACCGTCATTAATGCGAAGAGAAATAATTGAAATGTCCATCTCAGACCAAATGTCGATACATACATTTCCGCAACGAATACCTATTAATTTAAGACGACATGAAGATCATCAAAAGTTAAGGGATATATTTGTTAACAAAGAAGTGTACTTGATCATTGGTGAAGAAGCACTTGTAAATGATGCGCTTTATGAAGATGAATCCAGTCCAATTTTTGAGTTCCCACATATTATATACAAAAGAGAGAGTATAAAACATTCTGTTGCAGTAAAAGAATTAATCAAAGATAGAGTTTCCAATATGAAATCGGATGTGATAATGAGACCACTTGAATATAAGTATGAAATGATTGATGTGGCTCAGATTAGAAGGAATATTGATAACAATTGGGATGCTTATGATGTGATTGATGATTTGGCAACTCATTTTATCAAATCGCATAGTTTGTATAAAAATGAACCGCAATTCAAATCGGTTGTTGCGTTAAATGATTTGAGAATAGAAGTCTTGTCTCTAAAAAAGATGGAAGGCTTAGAAAGTCTTTGCCAAAAATTTGATGTCGATTTTGAAAGAGTAAAACATCTAAGAGATGGTACATATGCTGGTGATTTAGATAAGTCGTTGATTTTGGAACGGCATATATTGATGATACGTGATGAATCTATAAATGAAATTGTTGCATTTTCGGTATATTCAAAAGCATCACCAAAACATTTGTTTGATGAAATAAAAAGTTTGGATATTTTAAAAGATATTGCGGATAAGAAGCGTGAGAAAATCATTATTTTAGATGAAATAGTCATGAAGCCTTACCAAAAAGTACATGCTCTTGATCAAATTATTCTAACTGAAACACTAATGAATGTTATAAAAGAAGGCTATGACTATGCAGTGATCAAATGCCATCATCAAAATGATATTTCTAAAGATATTAGAGGTGTTTTGATTCGTAGCGGGTTTGAAGAACATGCTTGTACTTATACAGATAAACTATTATATGCTGTGGATATGGCCACGCCAGTTGTTATTAATTTAGATGGTACAACGCGTATGAAAGCTGCGTATAGGCAACATGATGGTATTAGAGAGACTATTAAACTTGTCAGAACAAACTTGCAACATGCTGTTGTATCTCTATATCCGGGATCGCTGGTGTTGTCTTTTGATAGATCCATGCTTTATAATCACTTGATTAGAATGATCACATCAACAAATGGTGTTACAATTCATGATGGAGATGAAAAAGGACCTCTAATGTGTGTGCCTTATGGTGATATTTTTAAGCGGTGGCTTTTGCCTAATACAGTAACCAAATCATTTCATACAGAACGATATTATAATGAAGCTGTTGAACATTATGAAGTAAAAGCCTATCCAGGTTATTTGAGTATTGAGGAACAATCAAAGGTACTTAAGGCTTTTGATAGACCACTTATCCTTATCGATGACATAGTAGATAAAGGCAACAGATTGAAAGCAATCGATCAATATTTGAAATCAGAAGAAATAACTGTCAATCAAGTCATTGTAGGTATTATGTCTGAAAGAGGTAAAGACTTGTTTGAAAAACAAGGTATGTCACTATCAGCTGCTTATTATATTCCAAAAATAAAAGTGTGGTTTAATGAGGCGGATGTTTATCCTTTTATTGGAGGGGACTCATTATATAGAGCCTCCAATACTGAAAAAGCACTTTTGCCTTCTGTAAACTTGATGTTGCCTTTTGTTTATCCTAAGTATATAAAAGGTGTATCCAAGATAGATTTATATAATTTATCGCTGGTATGTCTAGAAAATGCGATGGTAATCTTATCAGAAATTGAAAAGGTTTATTCAGAGATTAACAATAGAAGTTTAAGCATAGAGCATCTTAAGGAAGTGATGATTATACCGAGGATACCAGATGTTGGAGAACATATGACATATGATATCAACTACAAACCAACAGATTTCTTGAAAAATGAGTTGGAAAGATTAAAGAAAATAAAAGAAGCATTTAAAGACACGATTTAATCGTGTCTTTATTTTAGATTTTTGGATTCGGTTAAAAGCTTCAAGAGTTTATTATAGGCCAAGTCATAATAAGATGGCGCAATGTCTTTTGCCCAAGAACATACATTGACACAAAGTGTTAACATATATAAATCAATCGTTTTATGAAAATTGCCATCTAAACTGGAAAATTCTCGGTAACCGTCAAAGAATGCTTCTTCATATTTGACGTTTTCTGGGAAATCTCTTAGGATCAAATGTGTAAAATCAGCATTCTTATCCCATGGTCTACAAAGTTCAAAATCAAGAACTGCCTTAAGATATCTTGTATTATTTTTCTTAGCAATAAAAATATTTCTTGGAGAAAAATCAAAATGAGTGAGCCTTGGTTCGGTCACATGGTCTAGTAAATCGAGATTGTTTTCTATTTTAATGATAGCATGCATCAAATAATCTTTTGATTCTAAATCAGATTCGTTAATTTTATTAAAACAATACATATTACTGTCCATAAATGCTTTTTTAAAATTTGAGTAAGGCTTAACAAATGATAAATCCTCATTTAAACTTCCAAATGAGTCAAATGCCTTGATTTCATGTAATTTTGCAAGTTCTCGTCCCATGTCTGTATAAATTTCAATCAGTTGTTCTTCTGGGATATGGTGCATGATTTTATCCATCGGCATACCTTCTAACAATTCCATCATCAACCATTCACGTTCTTTACCAAATGTTCCAGAATCAATGAGTCGAGCATGCTTAATATCTGTTTCTCCAAGGAGTTTTAGCGTTGAGACTTCTCGCCCACCATATGTATCCTGATAATAATATTTAAAAACGAAATCACCATCAATGGTCTTCACTTTATAGACTAAGTGCCTTCTAAGTTCGTGATTTCCGATTGGTAATAACGTGACGTCTTTTCTAAGTATGTTGCTGATTATCGCTTGCATTTCATGTCTTGAATACCGTTGTACTGCCATAAGAACACCTCTCTCTTAATTAATCTTACCACAAAGTGATTTTTTAAAGCAAAATTCTTAACAATTTGATTGAATATTGGATAAACATTATAAGTACGTGGTATTATATAGATAAGAAAAGGGAGTTGTTATATGTTAAAACAGTTAGAGTACGCAGATAGTATTCTTAGAAGTGATCCTTTAAAAGCTTATGAGATGATTTTGGAACTGTCTGATATTTTAGAAACAGAAGAAAATAAAGCTGAAGCCTTGAGTATAGAAACCAAAGCTTTACTTTTTATGAGCAGAATTCAAGAAGCATTAGTGAAGTCAGAAGAACTGATGACAATTGCAGAAAAAAACAATTTTTTAAAGTGGAAAACTGAAGGTTGCAATCTGTTAGGTGGCGTTTATTTTGAGATGAGCAATTATGATAAGGCTCTTGAATACTTTATGAAAGGGTTGACTCATGCAAGGACAGAAAAAGATTTTCAATCTGAGGCAAAAATTTTAAATAATATTGGAGATATTTATAACGAGTTGGATGTACTTGATGAAGCATATAATTATTTTCAATTGAGTTTGGATATGGCGATACAATATGAAGTCATATCACTAATTGGTGTTACTCAATTAAACATAGGAGAGGTTTATCTCAAACAAGATAAATACGACCAATCACTTGATCGAATTAAAACTGCAATAAGTCATTTTTCAAATTATGAAGATTATGTGGGTATAGGTCTTGCACATTTCACTTTGGGAAGAGTCTATAAAGTACTAAACGATAAAGATAAAGCAAAATCAGAATTGTTGTTATCAATCAATATCATGAGACGGTTACATGAACGCAACAATTTAGTTTTGGCTTATGAAATTATGATTGAATTATTGGTAGAAGACAAATTATATGCTGAAGCTTTAGAATATGTAGAAGATGCAATGGATCTTAGCAAATTGTTATCAAGCAAGAGAGAACTTGGTGATATTGCACTTTATGCAGCTCAGATTTATGAGGTGCAGGAACAGTATAGTGAAGCGTTGGTTTATTACAAACTGTATGCAGAAACACGTTCTACTTATGAAAAAGATATTGAAGAAGAGCATCAAAAAAACATTTCTGCTCAAATAAATATTGAAAAAGCCATGCATGAAAAGGAAATATACAGACTAAAAAATGTAGAGCTCAGGAAGAAATCTGAAGAGATACAAAAGCTTTATGAGGACTTGAATACAATTAATACTATCAGTCAAGATATTACATCGACTTTAGACATAAAAAAGATACTATATTTATTATATGAGAATGTTAACAAATTGATGGATGCAACACTTTTTGGAATCTATATTTTCAACAGTGAAACCGAAATGATTGGTACTGATTTATTCTTGGAATATGGTAAACCATTTACTTTGGGTGATATAAAATTGAGTGACGAAAACAGTAACGGTGCATGGGTTCTTAGAAATAAAAAAGCAATTTTTTCAAATGACTATTTAAGAGAATATACTCAATATAAAAAAGATTATAATGTAAATCGTACAAAACATGATTCTCAATCTGTTATTCTGGTACCTTTGATGACAGGAGAACATGTTGTTGGTGCAATTACCGTTCAGAGTATGAAGAAAGATGCCTATAAGGAATATCAGTTCAACATTCTAAAAGCATTGGCATCACATATTGCCATTGCCATTAAAAATTCTCAGGAATCTGATAAGTTGTCTCTTGAGATTCAAAGAAGGATTAAAACGCAGCATAAATTAGAAATTTTAAATGAAAAGTTATCACATATGTCATATATTGATGCACTGACGAATATTCCAAACAGAAGAAGTTTTGTGGATTACTTTACTAGAGAATTAAGTCGTGCTAAAAGACAACATGAAAACATTGCACTTCTGATAATTGATATAGATTTCTTTAAAGAATACAATGACAATTATGGGCATGTTGAAGGTGATAAGTGTTTATTCTTAGTGGCAAGTTTATTGAAGAAAGCTTTAAAAAGAGAGATTGATTTTGTCGCAAGATATGGTGGGGACGAGTTTGTTGCCGTGATGACCAATATAGATTACGATGGTGCTTATTTAGTTGCAGAAGAAATGACTTCAAATATAAGTGAACATGCTATAGAACATACTTACTCACCTATTGAAGATGTTATTTCAATAACCATTGGAGGGTATTCATTGATACCTGAAAATGACATATCGATGGAACATATTATTCATCGTGCTGATAACGCGCTCTATAAAGCCAAGGATAGAGGGCGTAATCAAATTGCATTTTGGAATGATATAAAGGACAACTCATGAAAAAAACAATGTTGATGATAGCTATTATTGGATTCGTTGGTATTTACTTTATATCTTCAAAAGAAGCCAGTGCCGTTGGTATTATTGGTGGATCGGATGGTCCTACTGCAATATTTTTGACAAGTAAACAGCCTCTAAACACTTATATTATCATAGGACTAGTAGGACTATTATGTATTGTAATTGGATTAGTTTTAACAAAAAAATAACGCTATGAATTAAATAACAGTTTTACTTTTATTTTAGAATACTATGGTTTATACTATAAACAACGTCAAGGTTCTATGAGAGAAGCAATCACTTTTCTAACAATGGGGTCTAAACGACAAGAAACGAACATCGTTTTTTGTCGTTATTTTTTTTTGAAAGGAGTAATTATGCAAGCATTTAATCCAGAAGCAATAGGTGTATTTGGACTTGTTGTGACAGTATTTGTCTTTGGTTTAGAACAATTGGGTATTGGAATTAAAGGCGGAGACCACACTGAAATCTCAAAGGAAGTATCTTATGTAGCATTTTGGTTTGGAGGTGTTGCTCAAGTATTAACAGCATTTATGATGTCGATATTTGGTTTTGCAGGAGTCAATTCTACATTCTTAGCAACAATATTCGGACTTTACGGATTTTTTTGGTTGGTAGCAGCGAATCACTTTAGACATGGTGGTGATAAGAAAATGCTGGGAAACTTCTGTGGAGCTATAGGTGTTATAACCGCATTATTAACAGTTATTGCATTTAAATTAGGATTAATTTGGCCATTGGGGATTGTGTTGTTCTTAATTATATTACTAATGGGTGCACTTGTTATCGCTTTATCGGGTATAAAGCCAAGTTTTATAAAGGTTGCAGGCGTTCTCAATATCCTAATTGGTATTGGTGGTCTGTTTATCTTCTGGTCTGCAGTAACACATGGTCTACCGCTATAATATAAAAGCATCATTTTCACTTTGAAAATGATGCTTTTTCTTATGCCACTTTGACTTTGGGTTCTTTGACTATTTTGGTTTCCCAAACACCTGATTTATAAATAATATATCCGATGATACAAATAACAAGGTTACTAATAATCATGGAGAACCAAACCGAGTTTGTACCGAGATTTGTAAATTGTTTGAATAAAATTATCATAGGTATTCTTAATGCCCATAATCTTCCGGCTGAAATAATTAATGATAAACCTGTATGACCTGATCCTATAAAGGTACCATTCAGTACTGAAAAGGCTGCCATCAAAGGGATTGTTGCAATAATCAGTTTTAGATACCAAGTTGCCTGATCAACAATTTCAGGTACGTTATTAAATTGTAATACGATAGTCTCAGCAAAGATAAATATGACCGCACCACCAGCTATTAAAATAGCAGATGACAATAAGAAGCTTACTTTAACAGATTTTTTAGCTCTTTTTAGATTGTTTGCACCAAGATTGGTACCGACGATTGCACCGAGTGCACTACCAATACCCATGGCAGGCATTAAAATCAAACCTGTGATTCTATTGCCAATACCAAAAGCAGTTAATGTTGAAACACCAAATCCGATAACAAATCTATTGAGTACACCAAATCCAAAGGATGACATCACACTACTGATTGAGGCGGGAAAACCAATTTTAAATATGTGTGTAATGATGGTTTTATCCAGCTTCAGATCATGATAATCCAATTTCATATGGCGCTTGCTGTCTTTAAATAAAGAAGCAATTGCAAAAGTTATAAACAACCCTCTAGACAGTATGGTTGCAATTGCAGCACCTGCAATACCCATATCAAAGACGATCATAAAGATTGGGTCTAAAATTATATTAAGCGTGACCGACAATATAGAAAAAAGCATTGGTGAAAAAGTATCACCTTGAGCTTGTTTGATTGAGTTGAACGTAAAAAACAGAAAGACTGTTGGCAGTCCTAACATCATGAGTCTAAGATAGGTGATGCCATTTTCCAACACCATACCCGTTGCACCTAATAATGATACAATTGTAGGCGTAAAGACGGCACCGATAATACCAAGAATAATGGATGCTATAAATGAAAACGTTAGTGCCTGTGCGGCAACCTGTTTTGCATGAATTTCATTATTTGCACCTATATACTGAGAAATCAAACTGATACAAGCAGTTGAAATACCAGTTCCAAGTGCGAGTAACATACCGATGGCAGGAAATATCAAGACAATTGCTGAAAGCATTTCTCCCTCAAATCCTTTGATCATTTCATATTGACCTACCCAGTAGGTATCTGCTAAGTTATAGAGCGTCTGCATCAAATTTGACATCATGACAGGCAATGCCATTGCCAAAACGACTTTGTACATTGGCGCTTTTAACATCATTTCTTTTTTGTTTTTCATATGACCTCCTAGATGAACAAATACTATTATATCATAGATGTTTCGGTAGTCAAATGTTTCGTATACAGAAATAAAAAAATAGTAGAATGGCTTTATTATAGTTTCATTGATTATATGGTATTATAAAAAAAAGGAGACTCATATGTTATTAGAAAAATCGGTTATCGATAAAATGATTCTATTAGACATTATTGATCAGGATATCCATGTTTATCATGAGGAACAATTCGATTTAAATACTGCCTCTCAAGAGTTATTAACTGACCATCATAAATTCATCATGATATACAATCAAGAAAAGTGTGCAATATTATCCACTTATGATTTGTTATCATTACATGCAAAAAAAGAATCCTTAGCAGATGTGAAGTGGCAAACACCCATAAATGCATCAATGTCATTTAGAGAATTCTTAGACAAACATGACGAAAACAGTAGATACTTTACTGTAATCAGTGATTTAGGATATGGGTTTATAGATAAACAGAAAGTACTGTCAATGTATCAAGAAATTGATGAGGAAAATAATGCCTTAATCAATTCAATTTTGGATAATATTGATTTGGCTATCAGTATTGTAGATACCAACTCTAGAGTTAAATTTTGGAACAAAGGCGCTGAAAAATTATATGAAATATCTAGAGATAAAATATTAGATCATGTTCTAACGGATTATTTTCCAAATGCTCTGTTACCAAGTGTCATCAAAAATGAGCAGAAAGTTGTAAATGTATACAATCTTCCAAGAGAAAACTGCCATAATTTAATCAGTGCAGGTCCGCTTTATAGCAAAGGCATACTCATAGGCGCTATTGGTTATGATAGAGATATTTCTGAGCAAATTAAAATAGCTGAAAATCTTAAAGTAACGGAAAGTAGTTTGGAAGTTCTACAAAAAGAATTACAAGCGATTGGAGAAGAACGTTATTCTTTTGATAATATGATTGGTGAGGATCCAAGTTGGAAAGAAGTTGTTAAATTAACAAAGATGGTTTCAAAATCCATGTTGAGCATATTGGTTTCAGGAGAGAGCGGTACGGGAAAAGAAGTACTTGCAAGAGCTATTCATATTGAAAGCATGAGAAAAGGCTATTTTGTACCGATAAACTGTTCGGCCATTCCAAAGGATTTATTTGAAAGTGAATTGTTCGGTTACCAGTCCGGAGCCTTTTCAGGGGCTGCCAAGGCTGGGAAAGTTGGGAAATTTGTATTTGCAGATAAAGGAACTCTATTTCTTGATGAAATCGGAGATATGCCTTTAGAAATGCAAGCCAAACTTCTAAGAGTTTTAGAAGATGGAGAAGTGACACCTGTAGGTGCCAATGAACCGATTAAAGTTGAAGTGAGAATAATTGCCGCTTCTAATAAAAATCTATTGGATTTATGTGATCAGGGATTATTCAGAAAGGATTTATATTTTAGACTGAACGGGATAGCCGTACATTTATCACCATTAAGAGAACGACCTCAAGATATTAAATTGTTGGCTATTAAATTTTTAGAAGATATGAAAATTGTATATGGTAATAAACAATTGACAATGCCTGATAGGATACTTGAAATGCTTTGCAATTACCACTGGGAAGGCAATATAAGAGAGCTTAAAAATATTATTGAGAGAATGGTTATCCTTTCAAACAACAATGGATTAGTCGAAATATCGGATAGGTTTCTACCTGATGTCATAAGAAATATGGCAATTAGAATGAAAGTAGGTCCCTCGTATTCATTAACCGACTTATTGGAAAAGACGGAGAAAGAAGCGATATTGGAAGCTTTATCTCAATCAAAGTCTAAAGCAGATGCTGCCAAACTCTTAAAAATACCCAGAAGTACACTATATTTTAAGATGGACAAATACGGTATCAAACGAGCGTCGGAAAGTTGACAACGCGTCAGTTTTCTGACGTTTCTTGAAATGTTGAAATAACATACTTAAAATTTGGAAAAGTCAGAAAAGTCGGCATTTTCAATTTGATTAGAATGAGTACAAAAATAGTGTAGAATCATAAAAAACATACGATCCAATAGACGTGTCAGAATACTGACATGTCTATTTTTTATGGTCACATATTTACCCGTTTTAACTTGGCATGATATATGCATTAAATAAAAGAAAACTATGGGGGAAAGATCTATGAGAATACAAGAACATCCAGTTTTGGATTTTAAAAAAGGAAAAGAAGTTGAATTTACTTGTAATGGTAAAACCATTATAGGCTACGAAGGAGAAACCATAGCAGCTGCACTTCATGCAGCAGGTGTGAAAGTGTTGAGTCACAGTAGTGAAAATCACAGACCAAGGGGATTTTACTGTGCAATAGGCAATTGTTCTTCTTGTTTAATGGAAGTTGATGGCATGGCAAATGTTAGAATTTGTGTAAAACCGCTGAAAGCGGGCATGGTTGTATTATCTCAAAGTGGTAAGGGGGAAATTCGATGAAGCATGTGGAAGTATTTGTTGTAGGAGGTGGACCTGCAGGATTGTGTGCAGCAATATCTGCAGCTGAGTCGGGTGCTGATGTTATAGTTGCTGAAAGAAGTTCAATCTTAGGTGGCCAGTTAATCAAGCAAACTCATATGTTTTTCGGTTCGGAAAAGCAATATGCCGGTACTAGAGGAATCGATATAACAGACATTTTAATTGATAGATTGAATGAAATGGAAAACGTGAAAATACTAAAAGATACAACCGTGTTATCAGTTTATGAAGATGGCGTTATTTCAATAGAAGAAAATGGTATCTACAAAAAAATAAAACCTGAACGTATTATTATTGCTACAGGTGCTTCTGAAAAATCATTGGCATTTCCCAATAACGATATGCCTGGGATTTATGGTGCTGGAGCAGTACAAACTCTTATGAATATCCATGGTGTTAGACCGGGACATAATGTTTTAATGGTTGGAGCTGGTAATATCGGATTGATTGTATCTTATCAGTTGATGCAAGCGGGCGTAAATGTAAAAGCGATATTGGATGCTTCTCCGACAATTGGAGGATATTTGGTACACGCTTCAAAGATTAGACGCATGGGCGTACCAATTTTAACAAGACATACTGTAAAAAGAGCTGATGGAACTGATTCTTTAGAAAGAGCAACCATCGTTGAACTCGATGAGAACTGGCAGGAAATTTCTGGTTCTGAACAAGAGTTAGAAGTTGATGTGATGTGTGTATCAATCGGTTTATCACCACTATCGGAACTGTTATTCCAATCGGGTTGCGACATGGCATATATAAGAGAGTTTGGAGGATATGTACCTCTTAGAACCATCAATTTAAAAACCTCTCAAGATCATATATACATTGCAGGTGATGTTGGTGGTATAGAAGAAGCCAGTAGTGCGATGGTGGAAGGTCATATTGCTGGATTGGCTGCTGCAAAGAGTATTGATAAAGTTCATGAAAACTATGAGGTGCTGTATGAAGATTATCATGAACAACTTGCATCACTTCGAGCTGGACATGCAGGGGATCATATAAGATCCGGTTTAGATAAAGCGACTATATAGGAGGGCGTATGTTAGAAAAAACAGGTGTTGCATCTGAAGAGCAAGTAGCAAAAAGTTTTCCTTCTATGGAAAGATTAGAAAAAGGACCTGTGGCTGTTATCGAGTGTTTTCAACGCATTCCGTGTAATCCATGTGCCACTTCGTGTAAACGAGGTGCTATAGCTCCTTTTGTAGATATAAACGATTTACCGAACTTAAATGATCAGAAGTGTAATGGTTGTTCATTATGTGTATTTAATTGTCCGGGTTTGGCAATTATGGTTGTGGATTATACTTATTCGGAAACGCAGGTAAGTTTTAAAATCCCGTACGAATTTTTACCACTACCGATAGAAGGTTCTGTTGTAACTGGTCTTGATAGAAATGGAGATGGGATTTGTAACTGCCATGTCTTAAAAGTAACCAATTCAAAAATAATGGATAGAACACCACTTGTGACAGTGGCAGTCGATAAGAAACATCTTATGACATTTAGAAATATAAAGGTGGTGCAAGATGGAAGATAAAACAATCGTGTGCAGGTGTTCTGATGTAACGATAGAAGAAATCAGAGAAGCCATAAAAAAGGGTTATACAACTTTTGATGAACTAAAACGTGTTTTAAGAACTGGTATGGGACCATGTCAAGGTAGAACCTGTATGCCAATTATTTTAAGAGAAATATCAATTATGACAGGTGTACCTATTGAAGAATTAACACCAGGCAGAAATCGTCCGCCTGTAAATGCAATTAGTTTGGGTGCCATAGCAGATCAAGAGGAGGAAGACGATGAATAAGAAAGCTGATATCGTAATAATCGGAGGTGGTATTTCAGGTGCTTCCATTGCTTATAACCTTGCTAAAAAAGGCATGAAAAACATTGTAGTTGTAGAGAAAAAATTTATAGCCAGTGGGGCAACGGGTTCATGCGGTGCCGGTATCCGTCAGCAATGGGGAACTGAGATGAATTGCAAGATTGCCAAAATGTCATGTGATTTTTTTGAAACAGCCAATGAAGTTTTAGAGTATGATGGTGATATTGAATTTAAACAAGGTGGTTATCTATTACTGGCTTCATCAGAAAAAGAAAAAGAACAGTTTAAAAAGAATATTGAACTACAAAATTCACTTGGTATTCATTCGAAAGAATTAACTTTAGAGGAAGCAAAGAAAATTGTACCAATATTAAATACGGAAGGTTATGCAAGTGCTGCATACTATGAAAAAGACGGTCATTTAAATCCATTCCATACAACTTTAGCATTTTCTACAGCGGCTGAGCGCTTAGGTGTTGAGTTCATGAAATATACTGAAGTAACTGATATCATTGTTGAAGATGGAAAGATACAAAGTGTTGTAACGGATAAAGGCATAATTGAAACACCGAAAGTGGTTAATGCTGCAGGTGGTGATTCGCAGTATGTTGCTAAAATGGCTGGTGTTGACATTCCAGTTTATTCTGAAAGACATCAAATATTAGTGACCGAGCCTGTGGATCCGATTCTATCAACAATGGTTATGTCTTTTACTGGTAATTACTATTGCCAACAAGTACCGCACGGTGGTATTGTGATGGGGCGTGGAGACGCTGATGAACCTAGAGATGGCAATATTAATTCTGGATGGCATTTTCTTGATGAAATGGCAAAGACGATCACTAAATTATTACCACCATTAAAGAAGGCAATGGTTATTAGACAGTGGGCTGGTCTTTATAATTTAACCCCTGATAGACAACCTATCCTTGGACCTGTTTATGAAGTTGAAGGTTTGTATTTAGCGGTTGGGTTCTCAGGACATGGGTTTATGTTTGGACCTGCTACGGGTATTTTAATGGCAGAAATGATTATGGGTGAAGAGACATCAATTGATATAAGTGCATTAAATCTTTATAGGTTTAAAAAAGGTGAATTGGTATTTGAACCATCTGTTGTATAAATAAACAATGCATGTTATAGTATAACTGTAATTTTAGTCTTTAATTTTACAGTAACTATAATTTTGAATGTTGAAAAAAATATGTAATAGTCTATAATAAGATTAGAGGGAAATGACTAAGTAAGTTGATATTTAATAGGAGGGGACAATTGAAAGTACTTAAAGTTGCAGTTGAAAAATGCATAAGTTGTGGTGCTTGTGAAGAAAAATGCTCTACATTGTTTAAGAAAGAAAATGATAGAGAGAAATCATGTATTCAGATAAATCCTAAAAATGGCGGTAGAGTTATTAATGTCTGTAACCAATGTGGACGATGTATTGATGTCTGTCCAGCGGAAGCGCTTAAAAGAGACGCTTCTGGTATTGTTAGATTAGATGCAAAAAGATGTGTTGGTTGTTTAATTTGTGTAGGCTTTTGTCCAACGAGTGCCATGAGACAACATGATGATTATTTAGTACCTTTTAAATGTATTTCATGTGGTCAATGTGTAAACGTCTGTGAGCAAGGTGCATTAGTATTATAGGAGGACAAAATGCAAATCGAGAAATTAAGAAGTGAACATAAACTTCTAAAAGAATTCAAGTATGATCTACAACCCATAGAAAAAGGTTATGCCAATCGTACGTTATATATCAACTTATCAGAAAATCATATAGAGTCACAACCCGTTACACAATTTATGAAAGATAAATTTGTCGGTGGAAAAGGCTTTGGATTGTACAAATTATGGAATGCAGTAAAGCCTGAAACAAGATGGCAAGATCCTGAAAATGAGATTATTATTGCGCCAGGTCCCGTTGCTGGTATTACTCAGTATCCAGGTACCGGGAAGTCGTTGGTTGTTTCTATTTCACCGTTAACAGATATGATTATCGACAGTAATGTCGGTGGTTATGTTGGACCGTTTCTAAAGTTTTCTGGCTGGGATGCTCTTGAAATTCAGGGAAAAGCAAAACATGATGTTATTATTGTTATTGATGGTAATGATGGTACTGTTAAAATAGAAGAAGCACCGCTTGAAGCTGTTGATGGACATATTTTAGGTGAACAACTAACAGAAATGTATGCAAAAGATGAAGATGATATGAGAAATGTATCAGTGGTTACAGCTGGAACTGCTGCAGAAAATACATTGATTGGTCTTCTTAATTTTACATTCTACGATACAAGAAAAAAAGTAGCAAGACTAAAACAAGCAGGTCGTGGTGGTATTGGAACTGTTTTTAGAGATAAAAAAGTTAAAGGTATTGTTATCAGATATGCTGGAACTCACGGTAATATGAATAATGTTGATGATATCGCTCCAATTAATAAAGCGGGTATCAAAATTCATAAGCAAATTGATAAATTAGATGATGTTCAATGTCGTATGAGACAGGTTGGAACAGCAAATATTGTTGAGGTTATGGATGCTTATGATTTGTTACCAACTCATAATTATCAATATGGGTCTCATAAAGATACTGTGAAGATTGATTCGCATACATTTATAAAGAATTATTTATCACAAAATTCACCAGATGGCTGCTGGTATGGTTGCTCATTATCTTGTGCTAAAGCTGCTGAAGGATTTAAGCTGGAATCAGGTCCTTATAAAGGTGATAAAGTATGTGTAGATGGTCCTGAATACGAAACTGCAGCAGGTTGCGGATCGAACATTGGTGTATTTGATGCTCATGCAATCTTGGAGCTGAATTTCTATTGTGATACTTATGGTATTGATACAATTTCATTTGGAACTTTAACGGCTTTTGTAATGGAATGTTATGAAAGAGGCATTATCACCAAAGAACAAACTGGTGGCTTAGAACTTACATTTGGTAACAAATGGGCAGCTTATGAATTGATTCATCAAATGTCTAAAGGTGAAGGGTTTGGTAAGATTGCAGGACTCGGTATAAGAAAAATGAAAGATGTTTTTGTTGAAGAATTTGGTGCTGACAGAGATTTCTTAAACGATATTGGAATGGAACAAAAGGGACTTGAGTATTCAGAATACATGTCTAAAGAATCATTAGCTCAACAAGGTGGTTATGGTTTAACCAATAAAGGACCACAACATGATGAAGCTTGGTTGATCTTTATGGACATGGTTAATAATCAAATTCCTTCGTTTGAAGATAAAGCAGAAGCTCTTCACTATTTCCCGATGTTTAGAACTTGGTTTGGTTTATGTGGTTTCTGTAAATTACCTTGGAATGATACAACACCTGAGAGTAATGCAACAGCAGATGAACCTGCAAAAATGCCAGAACATGTTCAAAACTATGTGAATATATTCAACGGTGTAACTGGGTTGTCTATTGATAAAGACGAACTTATTAGACAATCAGAGCGTGTATACAACTTCCAAAGAATCTTTAACATTAGAATGGGTAAAGGTTTAAGAGTACATGATAAAACACCATATCGTTCAATGGGACCTGTAACTAAAGAAGAATACTTATCAAGAGAAGAACGATATGATGGTCAGTTAAAAGATATCATCGGTTTAGATCCAACTCAAATGTCTTTGGAAGATAAAATGGCAGCAACAAGAAAACACCGTGAAGATCAATATGAGAAATTGACGGACGCTGTTTATAAACGTCGAGGCTGGACGCCGAACGGTGTGCCGACTGTAGAAAAATTATCAGAGATTGGTATGGACTTACCTGAACTCGTTGAAGTGATAAAAAAGCATTTGTAGAAAAGAGATGTTATGATTCAAGTGAATAATAATCCGTTTCCTTATGATGAAAATATGACAATATCTGATATTTTGAAGAAAAAAAAATATATGGATCATATGATTATTGTACGGATTAATGGCAATCATGTTAGGCCTGAAGAATATAATAATAAAGTTGTCAATGATGGTGATGATGTAAAAGTCATTCATCTGTTTGGTGGCGGTTAGAAGTAGACTCTTTGTCTACTTCTTTTTTCTGTACACGATTTCATCGCTTTTATGGTAGACTATTATATGGAGGTATATTTATGCAAAAGAAAAGTTTGTTAACTACATTTTCATTCTCAGCCATAACAACTCTAATCGGTATTGTTGTATTATTTGGTACGATTATGATGGCATTTATCATTAGAGATATTGAGAAGTCCGAAGAATTACTTGATCAAAGTATATCGTCTTATAAAAGTGAACTTGAACTGCCTTTGGATGAGCTTTCAAGTTTTTTTGAAAATGCACAAGTATATTTTTATAAACAAGTGAATCAAACTTTGGATATGACGATTGAGTATTTATTAAATAATTATGACTTATTTGAAAGAGGAAATATCAGTAGTATTTTATTAGTTGAAGATGCGCTGAAACTGTATCCGGAGTCTTTATATGATGGCTATTTTATTTTAAGTAAAAATGGGGATATTATATTAGATGAAACTGGTTTTTTGGCAGGAAATTTGACCGAAATGATGGATGATTCTGGTGAAAAGGTTTTTTCTTCCGAGCTTAATGTTCAAAATGTATCAGAATTCCATTTTTCATCATCGTGGATGACGTCGAATGATTTGGAAACCTATTACGCTTCTTTTAAAGAATTAAATAATAACTATTATATCGGTTTGTTGACTAACAAAAAAAATACTGTTGAGACATATAAAAAAGAATATATTTCTAGATTTAAAAATATCTCAGAATTACATTTGTCTAGATTTCATATTATTGATTTGAATGGTCAGGTCATATTGGGAAATATAACATTATCTAAATCGGAAATTGATGATTTGCTGGAGAGTAGAAGTGTCGATCGTATTACAGAATTGAATCATGCAACCTATGGCAGTTTATATTATCAAATTTTCCCTGAATTAAATTGGATCATAATCAATCAAGATTATTTTATGAATAATATGAGTCTTATGATAAGCAATACTATTGTGAAACGAAACACCCAATTGATTTTTTTGATTCATCTCGTTGTACTTATAATTAGTGGGATTATATTAGCTTTTGCAATACTCTCAAAAAGGACAAAAAAGAAGTTGGACCATCAATTCAATATTTTAAATAAATCGATTATTAGTAACAGTTCAGTAGAAGAGAATAATATATTGTATAGTGAGTTTAAGAGAGTTGCTCAAGTTTTTAATAAATTGACAAGAGCAAAAGAAAATGCCATAGTGACAAAAGAAAAGATATATGAAGAAGATCAAAACAAATCATATTTTATGAAAATGATAAAACATCAATTAGTAGACTCGCATCTGCTCAATTCTAATGAAAACTTTAACCTGAAACCTTTGATATATGAATGTATGGAAAGTATGAAGTTGGAAAACTCTGTTTTTAAGGCTGATATTATTTGTGAACAAGATATTAAGATGAATCAGAATAAAGCACTTATTCAAGGTTTAATTTATTTTTTTGTTTCAAATTTGATTTTCAATACAGGTTTTTTAAAGGAGAATAATATTACTATTGAAGTTTGTGCAGATAATGAAAATGTTAATCTTTCATTTGTCAGAAATGTGAATAAAAGAAGTCAACCTTATAAACACATAATATATAATGTTTTTGAAGAAATTGATGATGTGATTATATTTAATTTGGGTGGCTCATTTGATTATTCGAATTATGAACATGCTGATAGCAAACTGATTATCCAGTTTCCATTAGTGAATTAATTGACAATAGGGAGTTAATCTGTTATTATTACGTTAATTGAATATCTTCAGGGCAGGGTGAAATTCCCGACCGGTGGTGACAGTCCACGAACTCGAAAGAGTTGACTTGGTGAAATTCCAAGACCGACAGTAAAGTCTGGATGGAAGAAGAATGAGTTGTATTTTTGCCCTGGTTTTTTTGCCAGGCTTTTTTGATTGAAACAACTTTTCTTCTATAATATTAATATATTATTAGGAGGCGTAATGGAAAGAAAAACTCAACTGAATTATATGATTAAAATCGCATTATTAGGTGCACTAGGTGGTGTATTGATGTTGATTAAAGCACCATTGGCGATATTCCCGAGTTTCTTAACAATTGACTTATCGGATATCCCAGCAATTATTGGTGTATTGGTATTAGGTCCTTTAGCAGGTGTACTTGTTGAAGTGATGAAGATCTTGATTAACTTCATTCTTAATGGTAGTTTTACAGGCGGTGTTGGCGAACTGGCAAATGTTCTTATCGGTATATCACTGGTATTACCCATTGGTCTGATATATAAGAAATATAGTCATGTAAAAGGTGCAATTATAGGTGGTGTTGTCGGTACCGTTTCTATGGCAGTTATGGGAGCCATGTTAAATTATTTTGTATTATTACCTCTGTATGCAAATATAATGGGTATGGAAGTTATGGATTTTGTTTATCAAGCAGAACAAATAAAAATATTTGGTGGCTTAATGAATACGGAATGGGATTTGGTTCTCTTTGGTATTACACCATTTAATATATTCAAAGGCGCTTTGCTTACATCGGTGACAGCACTTATTTATCGTTTTGTAATCCCGCCTTTAATGAGAATTCAAAACTAGGATAGTCAATATCCTTTTTTTTTTTGTATACTTTATAAGCTTATAGTATAATAGAAGGTAGTTTATCAAAGGGAGAATTCATGAAAAAGCATTTAGCTAAAATCTACTCGTTTCTATTGTTTTCAATTTCTTTTCTATTCATTATAAGCCATTTAAGCTCGACAAAATTAGCTGGCTTGGTTAAGTTAGTTGAAGGCAATATATTCCAAACAATTGCAGCGTTAATTATTGTTGCTTATTTATTGATGAAAACTTATCTTGAATTATCTAGTAGAAATCAAAATAGAAAAAATCTATTGCAACTGGTAATATTATTTCTATTACCAACCATTATTGTAATCAACATGATATTCATTCCAACAGTATTTACTCTTACTATTGTGAGAACTGAATTGATGTTTAGGTATCTTGCTATACTAGGTATGATATATATTCTAGAATATTACATTGTTGAATCGTTTAACTTTAGAAGACGTGTGATTTTTTCTGGAATACTTGGATTTTTAGGATTACTTACACTGATATTCACACTGGATGTTTTACCAATTATCTCAAGTCTTTATTATTTTTTTGCCTTATGTTATTTTTTGCTTGTTTTTATATCTTGGATACCAAAGTATGAAAAATATGGTGAAAGAGCAAAGTGGATTACAATGATCTTGATATCATTAGCATTGACAAATGACTTGATTTTTATCATTCTTGGAAAAGGAACGATCGAACTGTCTTTTACTACGGTCTCATTAGGTATCATGATGGTTTATAGTTCTAAGATTTTTCAGCAATATCATTTTTATAAGGGAAAACAACTTGAAATTAATGACTTAAAATTGGAAAATCAGAGATTAGAATCGGATCGGTTGAAAAATGAGAAACAATCTTCAATGATGAAACAGGAACTATCGAGTAGATTCAATACAAAACAAAACTATTTTGAGAACCTTGAATTGGTTATAGATGTTTTAAATACAAACATAATTGTCATCAATGATGACTTTAAGATAGAATTAGCGTATGGAA
The DNA here is from genome assembly GCA_016342415.1 of Clostridiales bacterium. Classification (GTDB taxonomy): domain Bacteria; phylum Bacillota; class Clostridia; order Peptostreptococcales; family Acidaminobacteraceae; genus JABXKX01. Next base: position 183,895 of record JAEIOD010000002.1, on the reverse strand, counting down.
TCGTATTTAATTATGAAGATATGGTGGGATTGTCGATTTCAAAAGCTTTATTTGAATTTCTTAATGAAGATGCTCAATACTTTGAATCGGTTATTAAAAAGGTATTTGATGCTACTGATCAGGTAAGAGAAAATTTATTTTTATCATTATTAGATCAAAAACTTTCAATTAACAATATAACTTATGATATGAGTTATTATGTTATGAGAAAGAACAATGATGAGAAAGTCTTAATTATGCATGCTGAAGTAGCTGCGAGTAAAACGCTGATAAGCAATGGAAATCAAGATATTGAAGTTAATAGCATGGTAACATCTATTGTAAGAAATTCAGAAATGTTTTTCTCGGACTTATCGACTTTCGTTGAGTTTTCAAAAAGAATTGCATCGTATTTAAAAACTGAGGAAGCTATAGAAGATAATATCTTCAGAGTTTTAAGGCGGGTACACACTTTCAAAGGTGTATTTGATCAATACAATATGTATGCAACTGTCCGTGGTATTAATGAAATTGAAAATGAATTGTTTAATATGTTACATAATACGGATGAGTTATCTAATGATCAGTTGCTAAAGTTATTGATTGGATATGATTTAGAAAGTATTTTACGAACGGATATAATGATTTTAAAACATCAACTGGGAGATCGTTTTTTTGAGTTTAAAAAGAAAATTAGCGTAGATATTACTTCATTCGAGAGAGTATATTTATCTTTAATACAGGCTTTGGGTAAAGATCATAAGTTGTTAAAAGAAGTGGAAGCCTTAAAGCAAGTTGATATTTGCGAGGTATTAGAGTCATATGAGGAATATGTTCTAAGATTGGCAAAAGATCAGGGGAAACTCATTCGTTTTAAAGTGACAGGCGATAGAATAAAAGTTGATCGTTATCAGTTGATTAATTTCTTTGAAAGTCTGATACATATTCTGAAAAACTCAGTGACTCACGGGGTTGAATATCCAGATGAAAGAAGAGATGCTGGAAAAGATGAAACCGCTACTTTAACATGTCATGTGAAAGTCATAAAAGAGATGATTAGATTGACTATTTCCGATGATGGCAGGGGTATTGATGTAAAAGAGATAAAAAATAGATTGTTTATCTTGGGAAAATTTTCAATTGATGAAATTGATGAACTTTCTGATGAAGTTGTTTGTAATATGGTTATTGAAGACGGCGTAACGTCTTATGCACTTCCTAATGCAATCGCAGGACGAGGTGTAGGTATGGGTAGTGTTAAAGAAACCGTTCAAGAAATTGGTGGAGAAATATCAGTGAACTCAGTTAGAGGAATCGGAGTAGACTATAAGATAATATTACCGTTAGCCATGAAATTCTCTGTAGAATTTATGAAGAGTGCAGACATACGAAACAATATTTGCCTTCAGACAGAAAGACTATTGACTAAATCTGAAAAAAAGAGTACATTAAGTTCTACGTGGCATATTGATGAGTTGAAAATTAATTCAGATATTCTACAAGATGTTACATCTTACATTACTATAAAAGGTCAAACAGATAGAAGAGTTGCTATTACCGCTGACGAGAAATTCATTTATCAATTATTGAATACATATGGACTTCAGGTTAGGTACAATGGTTCAAATATGAAAGTTATGAATGAAGTGATGAATATGTTTATTGAGGATGTTGTTTTTAAAGCCGTTCAGGAGTTAAAAGGAGACAGACAAAACATACTCATAGAACCATCATGTATTATGAGCAATCATATGTTTGAGGAGTTATGTGAGGATCACAACGGACAAATTGGTCATTTAGAGGTTTCTGAGGGAAATTTGAGTATACTGGTGATTGATGGACAGATGGGGTAATTATGAATATTATTATTGCAGATCATGATACTATTCTAAGAAAAAAACTAAGAAAAATATTAGAAGATAATCACTATAATGTTGTTGATGAAGCAACCAATGGATTGCACACATATGATAAATATGTTGCTCATGAACCAGATTTGGTTATAATAAGCTTACAGATGCCAATATTTAATAGTCTGGATACGATTGAAAGAATTTTATCACATAATAATAAAGCACTTATTGTAGTCATATCTACACAGAATCAACAAAAGATGGTATTTGATGCTTTAGAAAAAGGAGCTGTGCATTATTTAACAACACCTTATGTCAACGAACAGGTCATAGGTGTGATTGAGCAAATGCATCACTTATTAGAAGAACGGAGAAAGTATGTATAATATAGGTAAATTCCAACTGTTAGAAGTAGTTGGAGAAATACAAGGTGGGTATGCCGTTAAAACAGGCGATGAAGATCCTATTTTATTACCAACGGGTGAATGTATAGGTGATATTGAAATGAATGACCATGTGATGGTATTTATCTATAATGATACCAAAGATCGATTGGTTGCTACAATGAAAACGCCATTAGCTGCTGTTGGTGATATCGCTTATTTAAAAGTTGTTGATGTGGTAGAGTTTGGCGGGTTTGCGCAAATCGGTTTACAAAGAGATGTTTTTATTCCATTACAAGAGATGGAAACGCCTTTGAAAATAGGCAATAGCTATTTGTTCAGAATATATCTTGATAAAACAAGTCGTTTATGTGCAACAACAAAAGTGTATAACAATTTATCAACAGATCATAGTTATAAAACAAATGATAGAGTTACTGCAACCGTTGTTAAGATAAATCCTGAAATAGGTGTTTTTGTTGCAGTGGATAATGAGTACCAAGGTATGATTCCGAACAATGAGTACTTCGAAAACTTTGAAGTTGGTCAAGTTGTTGAACTGAGAGTTATTAGAATCAGAGAAGATAAGAAGATAGATTTGGCAACGAGACGTCTGGTTGCGGATCAATTGGTAGTGGATTCTGAAAGAATATATTCAAAACTGTTAGCTGAAGGTGGCAAACTGTATTTCCATGACAAGTCAACTCCTGAAGCGATAAAAGCAGAATTTGAAATGAGTAAGAAAGCTTTCAAAAGAGCTGTTGGCAGACTATTAAAAGATAATAAAATTGAAATTTATGAAGAGTTTATACAAGTAAAAGGTGATTTCTAACGAAATCACCTTTCTTTTATATTTTTTGATCGATAAACCATTTTATTGTGTTGAGGTGTTGCAGATAATTCAGATTTGAAAATATGATTTTTGGGATTTTGGTGGATAATATCCATAATTTCGATGTATTTGGTAATGAACTCTCTTATTGTAACTTCATGATATTCTTTACCTTGTTCTTTGTAAGTTAGAAATACCCAGTTTTTTAAGGATTCCAAGGAGATTGTAATATTGACATCATACACTTTTTTATAAATGTAAGTAAGTTTTTCGCCCAGTTCTGAATAGACATCAAAGCTTAATCGTTTTAGGTGCATCACAGGTTGTCTTAGATCGAGTAGAGTGTGTTTTTTTGTATCAATTGCAGTCCCTAGCCTTTGTTTCAAAGCTTCATAAGAAGGAATGCCTTTTTCTGTGTTATGAAAGAGTTCGTGACTACCACTAAAAATGAAGCACGTATTTGGAATTTGACTTGATATGGTTAAATCGATTAAATGTCTTAAGTTGTAATAGGACTTTTGTCGAATATCAGAACGTTCATTGATGATGTAATCCATTTCATCTATCATGATGATCATGCCGTTATAACCCAGTAAAGTAATTAACTTGGTAAAGGCTTTTAAAAAATCAATAGAATTTGATTTGTCGATTTGTCCTTTGATTTGGAACTTTTCCTTAAGTTGATAAGGTATGTTACCTTCACCTGTTAACCAAGAAACGATGGTATCTGAAAGATCCTTGTCTCCGCTGATTTTTCCTTTAATATAAGATAGAAAAGCTCTTGAAAATGATTGATGGTATTTTCCGATTTCAGAGATGACATAAGCAATTTCTTTTCCAGCATGATTTCTATAAGCATCTGATTTGAGTTTTCTAATCCAGAGGTCAAAAATGTTTTCGAATGACGTTTTCTTATAGGTGGAATTTTGAACATATAGATTATGCATCACATGATAATATAAATGTTCTAAGTTATAAAACTTAAAATTGGAATCTACTTCAATTTTTGCAACGACAAAGCCTAAATCCAAAGCCATGTTTTTGCTATAATTAAGTAAAAATGTTTTTCCTGAACCGTATGGACCTGTGATGAACTTTACCGATCCAATATCGTTTTGAGTATTTTCAAAACATCTTCGGAGTTCTTCTATCTCATGGTGTCTTCCGGTTAAAATGAAATCTAGATGATGCTCAGGGACAACACCATTTTTAAATGAGTTGATGAGTTTTTTATTATCGTTAATTATCATTTGGACTCCTTTACTATAGTTTAAAGGAAGAGTTTATAAAATACAATAAATAGTATATGATATAAGAAGATTAAGAAGGAGTAAATAATGATTTGGGATGTAATAATAATAGGTAGCGGACCGGCTGGTTTAGCCGCTGCGACAGTTTTAAGAGGACTGAATGTATTGCTACTTGAAAAAGAGAATACTGTCGCAAATAAACTGAGATTATCAGGTGCCGGTCAATGTAACATGACTCATAGTGGACAACTAGAGGATTTCGAAGACAAATATGGAGACAAGTGGCGATTTATTAGACCTTCTATGAAGGCATATACAAATGAAGATATGATTCGTTATTTTAAAAAACAAGGCTGTGATGTAATTGTCACAGATAAAGGTAAAGTGTTTCCAAAGTCATTAAAGGCAGATGATGTAATTGACGTTCTTATAAAAGACATCAACTCATCGATAAAAATTAATACTTCAGAACCTGTTATAAAACTTTTATATGATGATAATTACAGGATTGAGACAACAAAATCTGTCTACCAATCGAAATGCGTTATTGTTGCAACCGGTGGTATCAGTTATCCAAAGACTGGTTCAACAGGAGATGGTCTAAAGTTTGCAAAAATGCTTAATGTATCCGTGAAACCATACGGCTATGCGTTATCACCCATTTATGTAAAAGAACATTTGTTTAGTGAGTTGATGGGACTTTCATTTGAAAATGTGTCAATCGACCATTTTAGAGGTAAAAAAATAAACACATATGTTGGTGATTTGTTGATTACTCATTTCGGTTACAGTGGACCTTCTATTATTAACGCGTCTAGATGGATGGAAAAATCAGATCGCTTATATATCAATTTCACATCTTATAAAAGAGAAGAGTTAGAGAACGATTTGTTGTTACAGATAAAAAACTCTCCAAAAAAAACAGTTCGTACGTTGTTAACTAAATATGTTCAGAATCGAATGGTTGATAAAATGTTATCATCTTTGTCAATAGATGGTCAGATACTCGCAAGTGAGTTCAATAAAAAAAACAGAAAAGATATTATTAACATGTTGACGAATTATGAAGTGATTATTGATCAAGTTGGTAAATCCCATATAGCAATGGTTTCAAAAGGTGGGATATCAACAACGGAACTCAGTAAGAAAAACTTTGAATCAAAAAAATACAAAGGTTTGTATTTTGTTGGTGAATGTGTAGATGTTGACGGTGATACTGGAGGGTACAATATCCAATTTGCATTTTCTAGTGGTATAGCCGCAGCAAGACATATTAAGGAGCGTTTTAATGATTAGATGCAATTGGTGCGAAGGTGATACATTCTATGAAAGTTATCATGATAATGTATGGGGAAATCCTGTTTATGATGATACAAAATTATTTGAGTTCTTAACGCTTGAAGGTGCTCAAGCAGGCCTCAGTTGGATTACGATTTTAAGAAGACAAGAAAGTTATAAAGAAGCTTTTGATTATTATGATTTACAGAAGATAACTGCTTATGATGAGGACAAAATTGAGTCTTTGATGCATAATGAGAAGATTATAAGGAATCGTCTTAAGATAATGTCTGTTGTTAAAAATGCAAATGCTGTGCTTCAGATTCAAAAGGAATATGGCTCATTTAGTGAGTTTTTATGGGCATACGTTGATCATAAACCGATACTCAATCATTTTAACTCAATGGAGGATGTGCCAGCTGAGACCGAACTATCTAAACAAATATCAAAGGATCTAAAAAAAAGAGGTTTTAGTTTTGTAGGACCGACAATCATCTATGCTTATATGCAAGCGATTGGGATGGTTAACGACCATATTTCATCATGTTTTCTTCATAAAGACTAGTGCCTTTTGACAAGGTGCTTTTTATTTACATTTTTATTTGAGATAATAGAGACGGAGGTCGATGATGAAAAATTGGATAATCATAAGAAGCGGTATTATCATATTAATTGGAACCGCATTTATAGCACTTGAAAATGTTGTAGGTTTGAGGTTTGGATTGTTGTTAACATTATTTGTTATGTACATCTTGATGCCAATTGTTAGACTTAAAATTCATAATGAAAAGATGCAAATTGCTACATTAATAATTGATATAGGTTTGATCTTTTGGATGAGTTTATCATCTAGATATGTCATCAATTACTATATCTATATTTTGTACATGTCTTTGTTATTAGAAGTCGGGCTGGTTTATACCTTAAAGTGGAGTCGATATATGATGGGACTGATTATTTTGGTGTCACTGTATCATTATTGGACTCTGTTTATTTACAGAGATAATATGGGCACTGTATCTGAGATTGTATTTATGTGTGTTATAAACGGTTTGATCGTTTTTAGCGTTGCACTAAATAACATCAATCGTATTGAAAAAGAAAAACAAATCAAGTTGAATAGCGTTTTACAAGAAACAAATGAGCAACTTGAAGTATTGACACGAATGGCTGTAAAAAATAATATAGCAAGAGATATCCATGATACTTTTGGTCATGACATGATGGGATTAATCATGGAAATAGAAATGGCCCAAGTTTTAGTGGATCAAGATTCTGAAAAAGCGAAATTGATGTTAACCAAAGCCAAACAATCAGCAAGAAACGGGATGAAGACAATTAGAAAAGTTGTTGAAACACTTAGAAACGATGAACTTGAAATCATTGAAGACAGTATTGAAGAGATGATAGTAAATTTTAAAAGTCGTATGAACATTTCTGTTCAGTACATGCTATTTGAACATATTAATGCCTTACCAAAGAAGTATTTAGAAGTGCTGTATCGTTTGATTCAAGAGTGTTTAACCAATAGTATTAGACATGGAGAAGCAAGTAAAATAGAGATTGAAGTAAAAGAAGGACTTCATACCATCGTATTTAGCATTAAAGACAATGGTAAGGGTGCAAGTGACATTATAGAGGGCTATGGATTAAAAGGTATGCGAGAACGTGTAGAAGCGCTGAATGGGTCTCTGAGGATAAAGAGTGATTCTGGTTTTGTAGTAGAAGGTTATATTGAGGTGGGAAATGATTAAAGTCGTGATTGTAGATGATCAGAAGATATTTAGAGAAGGTTTGAAGATGCTTATCAGTCAGGATACTGAAATCGTTGTTGTAGGACTTTGTGAACAGGGAAAAGAAGCTGTTGAGATGATACCAATTTATAAGCCCGATATTATTTTAATGGACATACAAATGCCTGTCATGAATGGTGTGGAGGCCGTTAAAAGAATTAAAGAGAGCTATAAAGATATTGATGTGATAATGTTAACCACATTTCATAATGATCACTATATTACAGATGCCATAAGAGCTGGAGCACTGGGTTATCTTTTAAAAGATACTGAAATCAGTATTATCATAGATGCTATAAAAACAGTTCATCAAGGTGGCGTTTTAATGGACTCGACTGCAATGAAAGTGATTTTAAATCAATTTATGAAACTGCCAACTGAAACTTATGATTTGGATGTGCTCACTGAAAGAGAAAAAGAAATATGTTATTTGATAGCTGAAGGTTTGAACAACAAAGAGATATCCGAAAAATTATTTTTGGGAGAAGGTACGATTAAGAATCATATCACCAAAGTCCTGCAGAAATTAGAACTCAGGGATCGAACCCAGTTGGCTATTCATATTCTTAAATCAAAGTGATTCAAAAAAAGTGACAAAAGTCATGGGTCGTTTGTGACTTTTAGTACATTTAAAATAAGAGAAATCCGACTATACTATAGTTAATATAGGATTTGGAGGTTATTATGAAAAGATTATTAGTATTAATGATGACAGTCATCTTGCTCATGGGATGTGAGATAGATGCGTTAAACTATTACCAAGAAGCCATTGAGAAAACAGATACCATAGAGACCGCAAAGTCAAAAATGGAATTGAATTTCAGTTTGGATTTTTCAGAAGAGGCGATTGCAGAAGTACCAGATCTGGTTGATTTGTTAAGTGAGATGACATATATCGATGATTCGAAATTTGACAAAATAGAAGAAAAGATCATTTCAAGACAGTATTTCGGTACCAAAGCATTTGGTGTGGATACTATTTATTATAAAAATGCAGATAGAAGTTTTATAAAAGTGCCATTTAGTGGTAAGTTTTTAAAATTTGATGTTGAGAATATGATAGAAGGACTTGATATGTCCGTCTATGATGAACCACCTATTTCAGGACAAACATTTCAGATGATTAAAGAAAAGTGGTTTTCACTGGTTCATGAAGAAGATGTTGTCAATTTAGGTGATGAAGTAATCGATACACCAGAAGGTGAAGTTAAAGTAAAGAAAATGGTTGTTACATTTAGTAATGAACAGATACATGGTTTTTTAGATGATGTATTGGAATTGATGTCTAATGACAGTATATTTGAAGAAAAATTAAAAAGTTATCCGACTTATGCTTTTGAAGATGGTGAGTTTACTGTTGTTGATGATTATGAAATGGATATGAAAGAGAGTATTGAACTTATTGGTATGTTATTAGATGATTTGATTGTAGATGAGTTCAAGTTCATTACGTATATTGATATAGATAAATATGTGATTCATCATAAATATGAAATTGATTTATCATTTAAAGGTGACTTGGAAACTGTGATTGAGTCGATCAATATGACAAGTGATTATCAGCTATATGATATACATGAAAAAAACATGTTTGAAATGCCTGTGTTAACAGAAAAGAATACAATAACGATAACAGAATTATTAGAAGATCTTGAATTTGAAATTCCATTAGAGGAGTAGGAGGCATTATGTTAAAAATTAATAATCTTAAGAAGAACTATGGAGATATACAGGCTGTAAAAGGTGTTCATTTGGAAGTCAACAAAGGTGAAATTGTTGGACTGTTAGGACCAAATGGTGCAGGCAAGTCAACAACGATTTCCATGATTACAACACTTATTAAACCAGATGCCGGAAGTGTTGAATTTAAAGGTATCGATGTTTTAAAAGATCCAAAACCAATTCAGAAGGTCCTGGGAATAGTACCACAAGAAATTGCGCTTTATCCAACTCTGACCGGTTATGAAAATCTAAAGTTTTGGGGCAGTGCTTATGGCTTGAAAGGTAGTGCTTTAAAGGAAAAAATAGAAGTCGTTTCAGAAATAATTGGAATTAAAGATAGACTTAAAGATAAAGTAGAAAAATATTCTGGTGGTATGAAGAGACGTATCAATATCGGCGCTGCTCTACTACACGATCCAGAACTCCTGATTATGGACGAACCGACCGTTGGTATTGATCCGCAATCTAGAAATCATATACTTGAAACCATCAAACAGTTAAATGAAAAAGGTATGTCTATAATATATACAAGTCACTACATGGAAGAAGTTGAGTTTCTTTGTGATCGTATCTATATTATGGATGAAGGTGTTGTCATTGCAGAAGGTACAAAAGAATCACTCATATCTTCAGTAAACGGTGAGAAGCAAGTTATTGTAACTTATGCAAAGGATCCAAATGGCATTAAAGACAGATTAAATGAACTGCCGCAAGTAGAACGCATAGAAGTGGAGGGTGAAGTTTTAACTCTTTATACACATAGTAATGAAAATATGATGAAAAAGATCATTGATGTTTCTTCAGAATTTGATATTGAAATGATATCTATTGATGTGGAGAAACCAAATCTTGAATCTGTATTTTTGCATCTGACGGGAAAAGCCCTTAGAGACTAGGAGGTCTTATGAGTATTTTCACACTCATAAAAAAAGATTTAAAGATTGTTTTAAGCGACAAAAAAGCATTGGTTATTTTAGTAGCCATGCCAATTATATTGTATACGATTTTAAGTTTTGCTCTGGTTGGCTCATTTGAGACATCAAACGATGAAGTTTGGGACATTACCATTGGTATCGTAAAAGAATATGATATGGAAAACATTGAATCCGAGTATTTAACAACAGAAGATGCAGAAACACTGGAAAATATATTGTTTGATGTGTTGGACAGTGAGGATCTTGAGTTTGTCTCTTATACAGTTATGACTTATGAAGAAGCAACTCAAGCACTGGAAAATAACAATCTTTCTAGTGTTGTAATTCTACCGGAGAACTATATTTCAGATTTAGGACTCAATATGTCACCCACTTTTAGAAAACCGATCGATATACAAATCATAAGAAATACTGAAAAACAGTACAGTTCAGATATTGTGGAAAATATTATTTTCAGTGTGATGGAAAACCTGTCTCAAATGATGATTACCAATAAAGTGACTTATGAAACTTTGAATCATTACGATATCGATAAAAACATCACGACTCAAATCTTGGATATGATGAGAAATACTGAAAGGGAACCGGTTTCTGTAAAAACAAGTGTTTATAATATTGACCAATTGAAGATGGTTAATTCCGGGCAGTACTATTCAACGGCTATGATGGCTATGTTTTTACTATTCGGAGCAAGTTATGGTGCAAAGTTTATGTTAGAAGAAAAAAGAGATTTTACATTACAAAGACAACAAAGTGCCGGCATACATCCAACAAGGATTGTTATTGGCAAGATGGCTTTGATCTTTATCATTGCTGTAATGCAAATCGGATTGATGATCTTAACCTCAACAGTTGGATTTAAAGTATACTGGGGTGAACCTATTCAGATTATTTTAGTTACTTTGATAACAGCTTTAGCAGTGACCGGATTTGGTTCTTTCTTAGCTGCGATATCATTAAAAGCTGATAATTTCAAGGCTTTGAATATGATGGAAAGTGGTATATTCCAAATACTTGCACTCTTTGGTGGCAGTTATTTTCCATTGTTCTTAATGCCTGATTGGTTCAAATGGATTAGTAGATTACTATTAAATGGTGCAGCTTTGGAAGCCTATCAAAAGGTTATGATGGATGCACCTCTTAATGAGATGTTACCGTCTCTAACATCACTTTTATTAAACAGTATCGTGTTCTTGACGATTGGTTTGATCATGATTCATAGACAACCTAAAAACACACTGATACCTGTTTCAAGAGACGAGGTGAGCATATGATAGCCATTATCAAATTAAGAATTATGAAACTGCGAGATGATATAAAATTAATTGGTCTTATGACTGCTATGACACTGATTATGATTGCTGTGTTTTCATCAATCAACTATACAGATGAAGTGACGACTTTCGGATTTATCGATGAGGATCAAAGTGATCTGAGTCAAATGGTATTGGATAATTTAAATAAGAAAGAGGGTTATGAGATTGTTCTTTATGATCTGGGAACTGCAAAAGAAGCGGTGAAGAACAATGATGTCTATGGTGCTTTTTACCTAAAAAATGGATTCTCATCTCAGGTAATGATGAATAATGTACAAGTAGAAAAATTGTTGGTAACGGAAAATATGGCCAATATGCAAATGGACAATCTATTACAGACTGCTATAAGTCAAGCCAGTATGGATTATCAGGTTTCAAATATGCTTAATCAAGTCATCAGAAAAGATGCTGTCGAAGTCAGGACTTATGTTTTAGATGCTATTAATGAACATTGGACTTATAAAAAGCCCATTACTGTATCATCTACGACATTAACAGAGGAAACCACTTATAGTTCTGTAAAACACTCTGTAGTAGGATTTTCACTGTTCTTTGCCATGTTTACAATTATCTTTGGTATATCAGATATTTTAATGGATAAAGAATATCACACATGGGATAGAACTTTGGTTTCGCCAATTTCCAAGTTTTCAATTCTAAGTGGTAATTTGGTAATGACATTCATATTAGGATTTATACAAGTCAGTAGTATGTTTTTAATCAGCAAGTATCTGTTCAAAGTGGATTGGACTGGTAGTATGATTCATTTGGTTATTATAATAGCAGCATTTGTCTTTTGTGTAACATCGTTAGGCATGTTCTTATCAAACTTTGTGAGTTCAATCGGACAACTATCAGCGATATCACCAGTCATCATAACGGGATCGGCAATGTTAGGAGGTTGTTTCTGGCCGTTAGAAATAGTAACGGCAAAACCATTATTACTTTTATCAAATATAACTCCTCAAAAGTGGGCGATATCAGCAATTGAAAAAGTGATTATACAAGGTTATGGTATAAATGAAGTGATGTTAAGTGTGATGGTACTATTGGGAATGGGTATTGTGTACTTAGGAATGGGTACTTATCTACTTGAAAAAAAATCAGCATAAATCAAAAAGATTCTACATGAAGTTGTGTGGGATCTTTTTTTGTTCATAATTTATACACTACGATTTGTGATGAAAACGAAAAAATATTGTAAGATGGTTGGAATAAGAACGCTTCATCAAGATACTATAATAGGATAAAAAGAGGAATTACGAGTTTTAAGGAGATTAAATATTATCATGAAAAACAAGACCTCTAGGGTCAAATAATGGACGATTAACTATAGATAAATTAAATAATAAAACTCAGATTATATATGATATAATAAAAAATGTGCGTCACAACACAAAGTGTGACATTGGTTGAGAGATGATGGAGGAAAAATGAGAGAGTATTATAAGGCAAAAGGGACTAAACACAAAAGGATAATGTCGTTGATATTATCAATTATCCTATTAGTGAATATGTTTGTTTACATACCAGACAATATTGCAATAGCGACTGCACCAGAGCACAACGGTGCAGGTTATAGATACAATAAGATTGAAGTGTCAAAAGTAGAAGGAAATGGAGATTTAACTCCAATTAATGATTTAACAACTAAGATCGAACATGATGCAACTGTGAATTTAAAGTTCTATTGGCAAGTTGATAATGATAAAGATTTAGCTGCAAATTCAACGTTGACATACACACTACCAGCCATATTCAATTGGGGCAACAATGATGCTAGCGGTAGATTAGAAGCACCTGCTGGTAGACTTGAAGACTATGGTGGATGGCTATTGGATGTGTCTGAAAATAAATTGATTATTACGTTTAATAACAAACCAAACACTGAGTCTAATGTTAATGGTCTTGTACAATTTAATGTTGACTTAAAATTTTATGAAGTGACTGAAACATTACCATATACTTGGACGGTTCCCATCAGTGCAATAGCATCTAAAGATATCATATTTGATGTGACACCTGAAAATGGAAACGATTTGACCAAAACAGGTGCAAGAGTAGGCACAACTAATGATATTAAATGGACTATTGATTTTAATACAAAATTAGAAAGTTTAACGGCTCCAATACTAAATGATGAGTATTCAAGTTTATTAAACTTCAATGCTGCTTCATTAACTATAAAGGAGTTAACTGTAGATAGTATTGGTAATACAACTGTAATTGATAGTGATGTCAAAGATACAGTATTATCGGAAGTGATTGCACCTGTTGACGCGGGTATTGGTGTGACTGATGGATTACAAGGTACGGTTGATTTCAAATTTAACACTACCAGCAAAGCTTATCGAATTGAGTACGTAACAACAATTGATCCTGCAAAAATAAATATCAACCAAACTGATTTTTCTTATGGAAATAGAATAAGAATAAATGGAAAAAGTTTTGTAACAGCTACTCCAGTTGATATTACCAGAGGGAGTTTGATTACCAAATCAGGTGAATTATCAGAAGTTTTCAATGCGAGTTCGATTGATTGGACAATTCATGTAAATAATGCTGGGTATAGTTTAACAAATGCTCGCATAGAAGATACAATTCCTGCTGGGTTGGATTTGACTACAGTGACTGTGGCAAAGGCAAGTGCTCCTAATTCACCGATAGTAGTAACAACAACCGAACCTGCTGAAAACGGTCTTATGACGATTAATTTAGGTGATATTTCTGAGGAATATATAATTAAATATACAACGAATATATTGCCTGCTGGAAAAACTGGACAAAATGATGTGATTAGCTTTACAAATGAGGCGAAGTTAATTCATGATTTAGGCACATCTGTTCCAATTGATGGTGCAACAACAATGGCAGTAAAACTGGGGCGTGTTGTTTACAAAAAAGGAAGTTCAAGTATTGATTATAATAGTGCCAAGTATATTAATTGGGAATTGTACATTAACACTTCCGAGATTGATTTGGGTACTGATAAAACAATTATAGATGCTTTTGGATCAGATCAATTTTTAGATGAAGCACATGGTATTACAATAGAAGAGTTAACCGTTAATAAAGGTGGTATCTCTGGTAATGATGTGGATAAGAATCCTACTAACATTACAAAGAGAGTCACTGCAAATGCAAATGCTTTACCAACGATGTCAACTACTCTTACGGGTGCTAGTGGTAGTGTTACAGGTTTTGAAATTGAATTTACTGATAGTATCACTAAAGCTTATAAAATAAGCTATAGAACGATTATTCAAGATTATTCGAAATCAAATTTTACCAATACGGGGACTGTGGGTACTCACAGTTATATTGGAAAGGCAACAGCATCAATTGGGAATGTCTATAGTAAAAATAGAGTTGGTAGTGGTATTGACTATTTAACGAACATATTGGATTGGCAAATTGTTGTTAATCCAATTGAACATGAGTTAGATGCATTTGTGATTAATGATGACTTCCCAACAGATCAGTTAATGACGGATGCGCAGTTTGCTGCTATTGCAGTAACAAAAGATAATGCACCGTTTGCGACAACAATAACTAAAAAAGTGGACGATCAAGGCAATGCTGATCCTTCAGATGATATCATACGTGGTTTTAAAGTTGAATTTCCGGATGATATAAATTTAGCGACATTTAGAATTGACTATAATACAACAATCGATCCTGATGTACTGTCTATAGGTGGCAACTTAGATTATAGTAATACTGCCTCTTTTACATGGAGTGGACAGGTTGGAGATCCTTTAGAAAAAACTGCAAAACCTTACATTAATAATCTTGCTAAAAATAATGGCCAAAAGTGGGGAGAGTTATCTTCAACCAATAGCAAACAAATTGAATGGTTAGTTGATGTTAACTACCTTTCAAAGAATATGAAAGATTTTACTGTATCTGATACAATTATAGGTAATCAAAATTTAATCCCTGATTCAGTAAAGGTATATAGTGCATCAGTTAATACGGGAGCAGCAACACATACTTCTAGTGGTAACCTAATCATTACAAATCCAAAAGAAGGGCTTACTAAAGGCATAGAAGTTCTTTCAGGTACAAATGGCGTTACGATTATTGAAGATATAGTAAATGATAAGTTTACTATAGACTTTGCTGGAGATCATGTTATACCTTATAGAATTGAGTATAAGACCGAATTTGAAGGTGTTTCACAAGAAAAGTATCATAATGAAGTGGTTGTTTCTAACGGAGAAACTTATACATACGATGTAGATTATAATGCTTATGATAGATTTATCAGTAAAACAGGTCAGTTAAATGATACAACTTCTATTGATTGGTCAGTTAAAGTAAATGAAAGTCAATCAACTATAGAAAGTATTACAATTACAGATACTTTGAGTAAAGGACTCGTGCTGGATCAAAGTAGTTTTGCGATTTCTGAAGCTGGCAAAGAGTTCAATGATTATTTTACAATTTCTATCCGTAACAAAGCACTGGTTACAGATCCAACTGTTGTAGATCTAATATCAAAACAACAAATCACTGACACTTTTACAATGACATATACAACAACTATTGAAGAAGATGAAGTCGTAGGAAAATCTGTTAACAATAATATATCTTTTGTTGGAGAAAAAATTGACTTTGGAACAAGAACTGCGACTGTTACAAAAAGTTTTGCCTCAATACAAGGTTTTGGTACCGGTACTGGAGAAGTTGGTAGTTTTACATTAACAAAAGTTGATAAAGATGATAATTCAATTAAACTTCAAGGTGCCGAATACGAATTAAAAAGAGGTAATAAGATTCTTGGTACATTAACAACAGATATAAATGGTGAAATCACAGTAAATGGTTTATTGTATTTAGATCATACATTAACCGAAACTAAAGCACCTGAGGGTTATAAATTAGATGCAACGCCATACGAATTTACTATTAATAGTGCAACGAAATCATTTACATTAGAAAATGAACAACTTAGAACTCTGAGGATAAAAAAAGTAGATGCAGCAAATGAATCTCAGGTGTTACAGGGAGCGGTATTTGAGATTTATGATGATGGCGATGTATTAGTTGATACAGTAACAACTGATCATACAGGATACGCAGAAAAAGTTCTAGATAAAGGTGAATATAAAATCAAAGAAATTACTGCTCCAAGTGGTTATTATTTATCTAATGTTGAAGAAACGGCTATAATAGATACAAGTGGAAATAGTTTTGAAGTAATCTTTAAGAATAATAAAATTCCTCGACCTTCAAATCCAGATCCAGATCCAGATCCAACACCAAAACCAATACCGGAACCGACTCCGGAACCGACTCCGGAACCTAAGCCGGTACCTGAACCTGTTCCTGAAGAAGAACCAAAAGAAGACAAAGTAGTTGAAAAAACCACTGAAGATACTCCAAAAGGTGGTGAGGTAGAAATCCCTGAAGGTGCTAAACCTAAAGTTGAAAAACCGCCTGTAAATGGTATCGTTGAAGTGGATGACACTGGTAAATGGACTTATACACCAAATCCTGGATTTGAGGGTGATGATAGCTTTACCATAAAAGTTGAGAATCCTGATGGCACTGATGAAATTATTTACTTTGAAATTGAGGTTGAGGAAACTCCTTTAGGATTTGTAAAATTACCTCAAACGGGAGATAATATATCTTGGATACATTATATAATGGGAAGTATTTTAATGCTCGCAGGAGTAACATTATTTAAGAGTAAGAAATAATTAAAGAAATGCATTTCAATGAAATACAATTCTTTTGAAAGGAGTGTTATGAAACGAGTATTAGGTATATTATTATTTCTTATTGGACTCAGTGTTATATTGTATCCTCAACTCAAAAAATATTCTCATGATAAAGAACAAAACGCATTAATTGAATCGTTTGAAGAAGCGATGGATACGCTTGGGAATCAGAATGATCAGCCGCTTAAAAGAATAGTTGTAACAACAATTTTAAAAGAAGATGATGTATTGGTCACACTTGAGAATGAAAATATCATAGAACCCCAAAATAGTGATTCTGAAAAGGTAATTACACCTACAAAAGAGGTTACAGAAAACACTGAAGATGTAGGAGAAGTAACTGAAATAACAGAAGATGCTGAAGAGGTAATACCTAGAATATATACGAGAGAAGAGAGAAATCAATATATTACGGCTGCATGGCCAGTTGAAGGAATTCTTGAAATAGAAAAGATAGATTTAAAAATACCGATTATTGAAGGCACAGAAGTTGAGTATTTAGATGTATCGCCTTGTAGCGTTAAAGGTTCAAGTAAACCATGGGAAGCTGGAAATTACAGCATTGCAGGACATAGAAGTCTGACTTATGGCAGACATTTTAATAGACTCAATGAACTGGTGATAGATGATTTAATAGTGATTAAAGACTTTAGTAATATAGAATATTCATATGTTGTCTATGACGTAAGTATTGTACATGAAACGGATATATCAGTACTTGAGAATCGTGGTTATGATGAAGTGACTTTAATCACATGTGATCCTATAGGTGAAAAGAATCCACAATACAGATTGATTGTAAAAGCTAAAAAAATTGACTCGTCACCAAAAGAATAATTCATTGAATGATATTAAAAACAGCTTAGGACCGATTCAGGTTTTAAGCTGTTTTTTATTAGCCTTCTTTAAATATTAATTTTTGTAGTTACGACTTCGATACCCAAATACATTTTTGTGGATTATTTTGCTGATTTTGATTATTTACATTCAATGCATAAACTAGGACGATTCGGTATAGTCGGAGCATTAATAGTGATGTTAGGAATACCAACGATTATGGCGATTGCATACGATAGTTTTCCAGGAGTTTTGGAAGTTCTTACAGGTGCTTCTGGTTTGTTAGCTGTATTTGTTCCAATAGCAGTGTCAGAAGTTATTTCGTTTACACCAGTTCTGGGAACCTCAGCATATTTATCTTTAATCACGGGTAATGTAATGAATTTGAAATTACCAACGGTAATGAATGCCATGAAAATTACAAACGCTGAACAAGGTAGTGAAAAAGCAGATATTGTGAGTACAATTGCAGTTGCTGCTTCGTCGTTGATAACGATGATAATCATTGCTGTTGCAGTATTGTTATTAACACCTTTAAAACCAGTGTTTTCTATACCCGCAGTTCAAATTGCTTCCCATAATATTTTACCAGCCTTATTTGGAGGATTATCTATTGGAGCGATTGGTAGCCATGTTGGTGGTGGCGTTATCATAAAAGGAAGATTAAAAGCAGCAATTATACCAGCTGTTCTAGTTACAGGTGCGTATTTTGTTGCGCCTGAATTGGTAACAGGTCTTCAAGGAGTTTTTATTTTGATTTCTATTCCAATCATTTATTTTACTGCTAAAAGGCTGTACCATAAAGGAAAAATACAAGTCATTTTACCTAGCGATTCCGCAGAAGAAAAAATAGCTAGTGGTGAATAATTAATAATATATTTTAAGGAGTACTAATGAAACCATTTATTGGAGTAACAACAAATTTTTCGGTCGATGAAACAATTGGTTCTATGACTAAGCTTGGTGCGAAAGGTCAAACATGGCACTTATTAGCAACTGATTATATTGAAGTTATAGAAAGAGCTGGAGGGATTCCTATTATTATTCCACTTCTAGAAGATTTTGATGATATAAAAGCGCTAGTAGATAAAGTAGATGGCGTAATCTTTTCAGGAGGCAATGATATCAGTCCGCATCATTACAATCAGCCATTTGCCGAAGGTTTGGGCGAACTCTGCTTTCAACGTGATAAACAGGAGATTCGATTAATGAAATATATAATTGAATCCACTACTAAACCTATATTAGGGATTTGTAGAGGTTGTCAACTCTTGAATGTCGCTTTGGGTGGTACAATTCATCCGGATTTAAGTCAATCTGGACTAAATGATCATTTGTTTTTAAACTCACCAAAGAACAATGATGTCCATTCAATTGATGTCAGTCGTAATTCAAACTTGTTTAGTATTTTCAAAAGAGACAGTATAAGAGTCAATTCTTATCATCACCAAGCGATTGATGTATTGGCAGAAGGATTAATTTCTTCTGCTCAATCTGAAGATGGACTTATTGAAGCGGTTGAACTAGAGCGATCTGAAAGATTTGTTCTTGGTGTTCAGTGGCATCCGGAAATGATGAGTTACAACGAAGATCAAAATAAAATCTTTGAGAAGTTTGTTGTTACATGTTTGTAAGTAAAATCTCATAATCTTTATTCCGAATGGTTTTAACATATAGATAATTGAGAATAAGAATAAAAGTGATGAAAGCGACCTTCAAGGACAATCTTGGAGGTCGCTTTTTATGACAACGAGGACTCTTGTATAAAATAACTAGTAATTGATATAAAAGCAAAAAAAATTAAAGCCCTCAAATGAGGGCTTTTGTTGGCAAAAGGGCTTTTCTAGGCAACTGGCTGTCTTGCATATCTTATTATCTTATTAATATATCTTGATATTACATCTATTACATAAGATAAGGTGTGTAAAATATGTTTAGACCCTAGAGTTTTGCGCGGTATACTTTCATATACGTTGCTTTTTCTGAAAAGCTTTTGGTAACTGGCGATCATATTAAGTTATCATTTTGGATATCATTTAATATCTAGTGAATGATAATCATAACTTAGACCCTTTAGCTTTGCGCCTTATGTTTTCGCATAATTTGCTTTTTTGAGCATATGACTATGCCATTATATTAGATACCCAATATATCTAAGTTTAAACACAAAAATAGGAAAAATAAATAATGAAAGTAACTTTTCTAGCCGATATAGATAGTAGAGAAAAGATTGGAGTCTAGATATGAAAATATTAAGCAAAATATTTCCAGAAATGAAACAAACAAAGCAAGTTGTTATCGAAAAAAAAGAGCCTACTACGGCCTATTCATATGAAGAGAAAAAAATAAAAGAAATCTTTGATAAAAACGGTGAGCCTTTAACTGCTGAAAAAATGGAAGAAGTTAAAGCTTTTTTAAGTGAAACTGAAGGAGATCTTGAAAGTAAATTAGCAACAGTCGAAACCAGTCTTGAAAAAGATGTCGAAATAACAAAAGAAAATCTTAAAGCTGTACATACTGCCATTCATAAAGACATTGACATGAAAGACGTATTACCTGAAATGCCTGCTAGAAAAGTGTACAATAGCCTTTCAAAAGAAATAAAAGCCGAAATAAAACCTTTATTGGACGCAGGTATGTCATTAGAGGGTGCTACAAAAGTAATGATTCAAGGGAAGTTAACAGAACTTCTATTTCCTGAAAAAGAGATGGTAGAAGTCATGGAAACTGCTGAAAAATCCAAATCAGAACCGACGCAATCTGAAAACTCCATAGAACTACCTGAAGTAGAAAAAGAATCCAATGAGGTTAAAACTGAAAGAACTATTGAATCAAGTTTGTATTTTGAGGAAACTGATGAACCTCTTGAGATTATAGAAGAAATTTTCGAAGTGTTAAGTGAAAGTTTAGAAGAAGTAGCAGAGTGGATTGCTCCAGTAATAGAACCTGAATTGTTAGAAACGAAATTACCGGTAAGAAAACTCATTGAAACTGAAATGACGGTTAAGATGGCTGAGACCAAACAAACTTTTGATATGTATCAAAAGGGTATTGATTCTCAATTGAATCAAATAATAGAATCTCCAAAACCAGTAGAAATGAAGGAAGTCTTGTCTCAAGTCATTGATAAATTAGATCATATTATTATGAAGACAGATGTTCCTTTATATACTGATATGAAAACTGAAAGAGATTTATTGGTTTCAAGTGGAGAATTAGAAAGAGCTCGAGAATTTTTAGATAAAGAACCAGAAAAGGCAATAAAAATAATCAAAGAAGTTAAAGAACTTGTGAGTCAAATCAATTATAGACCGGTTAAACAAAAAATCTATGGTGTAACGAAAGATGTTTTAATAGAAAAACTATATGATGAGCAGCTCATTAAAACTGTTCCATTTAAGATTGCAAACAATATGCAAATTAGCCCAAGAGCTGTATTAGAAACCCTCAGAGGCATGGGAATCAACCATGAGTCAGAAGTTACTGAATTGTTATCTAGAGAGGGTAAAGAACTCAAAGCCCCTGCCAATATGAAAGCAATACTTATGAAATTAGAAGAAACTTCTGATCAAAGAATTCAAGCAAAAGATACCTTGGAAAATTTGACTGGACAACAGCTTATGAATAAGCTTGAAATCAAATCTCATAAACAGCAGTTGCTGTTTAATGTACCGATCAATATCAATAATGATGTGAAACATTTAAAAGTACATGTAAATGCTAAAAAGGACAATCAAAAAATTGATTGGAAAAACAGTCGCTTGTATTTTGTTATTCATTTAGATAAACTAGGAGATACCGGTGTTCTAGTGGATGTTAACAATGGACAGGTTAATGTGACCATAAAAAATGATAATGAGAATCTAGAACAGCAGATGAAACCTTATGTAGATGAAAGTTTAAAACGATTAGAAGATGTTGGATTTACAACTTCCAATATTAAGTTTGAGCCACTTCATAAAGAAAAAGAAACTAAAACATCTGTTAAGGAAGGATTTGAAGTGAGATTATGAAAAATAAGTATGAACTATATGAGCAAGAATATGAACATAGTGATAAAATAAATATAGCGGTAGGTCTTATTGAGGAATTGAAAGATTCGGATGTTTCAATAGAACAAGATCCTAATAAACTTAAGGAACTGATTGATATGGACTTACGAGAAAATGTGCCACCACAGATATTTGAGTTAATAAGTTGTGTTGTTGAGATGATAGATAAAGCAGAAAGGGAATAGTATGAAAGTACGTGGTGTTAAGAAGACAACTGCTACAAGTCAAAAAAAAATAAATAGGAGTGAGCCAACTGTTGGATTTAACGAAATACTTGCATTAACTGAAGAAGATAATCGAAGACATCAATTAGATGAAATGTTAGATGATATCAAGCAAAAAGGAAGAGAACTTTCTGAAAAAAGAGATGTTGAAATTTTAGTTGCTTATAAAGAAATGGTGAAATCATTTGTAGAAGAGGCAGTAAACTTTGGTCTAAAGGTTGTTGAGAGAAGAGGACATGGTCGTGCAGGAAGGTCAAAAGTGATGCGTATGGTCTCTATGATTGATGAGAAAATGATCAATTTAACAGAAGAGCTCTTACAACAAGAAAAATCAAGTATACGTTTACTTGGAAAAATTGGTGAGATTGAAGGTCTATTACTGAATTTGTATGCTTAACTAAAGAGTTTATATGAATCTTAAGGGGATGTTCCCCCTTAATTTTTTTTGTGATTAATGCTATAATATTAGGAACGTATATTCGTGGCAAGGAGAAGAGAATGGATTTAAGTAAATTAAACGAGATGCAGCGTCTAGCTGTCGTAACAACTGAAGGACCTCTTTTGGTAATGGCTGGGGCAGGTAGTGGGAAAACGAGAGTTTTAACTCATAGAATTGCCTATTTATTAGAAGAGAAGCAAGTGTTTCCAAGTAAGATTTTGGCAATCACATTTACGAATAAAGCTGCTAAGGAAATGAAAAATAGAGTTCATAACCTAGTAGGTGATGTTGCTGAAGGGATGTGGATTGGAACCTTTCACTCAATATGTGTCAGAATTCTAAGAAGGCATGCTGATGAAATCGGATACAGTTCAGATTTTGTTATTTACGATACCTCAGATCAAAAAACACTCGTTAAACAGTGTATGAAAGAATTGGACATCAATGATAAACAAACTACGGATCGTTCAATTATTGCAAAAATCAGTGATGCAAAAAATGTCATGATTGGACCTGCTGAATTTGAAAAACAAAATAGTGGTGATTTTTCGTATAACGCTGCGATTAAAGTTTATCATTTGTATCAAACAAAACTTAAAGCCAATAATGCAATGGATTTCGATGATCTTATATTAAAAGCCATTGAAATCTTACAAGTCAGTCCCGCTGCTATAGAATACTATCAAACTAGATTTAGATATGTGCTTGTTGATGAGTACCAAGATACAAACAAAGCTCAATATATATTAATTAAAACCATTTCCGACCTACATAAGAATCTTTGTGTGGTTGGAGATTTAGATCAATCAATTTATGGTTGGCGTGGTGCTGATATTAGAAATATCAATGATTTTGAAAATGACTTTGCAGATGGAAAAACTATTAAGTTAGAGCGTAATTACCGTTCTTCCGAAGTTATTTTAAATGCAGCTAATGCTGTCATCAAAAATAATACCATGAGAAAAGAGAAAAGACTCTGGACAGACAACACATCTGGAGAACCGCTTTCTTATTATCAAGCCTCTAATGAATACGATGAGGCTGGATTTGTAGCGAGTAAAATATCGAATGGATTTGATCGAGGTATCAATTATAATGAAAACGCCATACTTTATAGAACTAATGCACAGTCGCGTGTGTTTGAGGATGCATTTAGAAAACTAAAGATTCCTTATAAGATTTATGGGGGCTTGAAGTTCTACGACAGAAAAGAAATCAAAGATTTGTTAGGTTACTTAAGAGTTATCTTAAACCAACAAGATGAAATCAGTTTACTGAGAGTTATAAATGTACCAAAACGTGGTATTGGTGCTAAGACGATAGAACGATTACAAGAACTTAGGGATGAAGACGATACACTTTATGATGCGATTTCAGTTGCTATAGAAAGACAGGAATTTTCAACTAAAATTAATAACAACTTAAATGAGTTTTTAGATATTATAGAAAAACATAAAGCCAAAATGTTTGATACTGGTGTTACCAAACTTTTAGAAAGTGTTCTAGATTATACAAAGTACTTAAAACTTCTTAGAGAAGAAAATACAATAGAATCTCAATCTAGAATTGATAATATCAAAGAATTGGTATCTGCAACAGCAGAATTTGAACGATCGGCTGAAACAGGATATTTGGATGAATTTTTAGCCGTGACGAGTTTACAATCTGATATTGATGGTATGGAAGAAGATTATAATACCGTAGCAATGATGACGCTTCACAGTGCAAAAGGATTGGAGTTTCCTCATGTGTTTTTAGTAGGTGTAGAAGAAAGCATATTCCCATCATTTAGATCTATTGAAGATCCGATGGCTTTAGAAGAAGAAAGACGTTTGGCTTATGTTGGCATTACTAGAGCTGAAGAAACGCTTTGTATATCACACGCTGCCAGTAGAACGATGTTTGGTAAAACTCAAGTGAACCAAGTGTCGAGATTTATTGGTGAAATTCCGAAAGATTGTTTTGGTGATGTAGAAGTTGCTCAAAAGAGAAAGAAAATTAGTTTTGGTCTGACAATGGATATGATCAAAGACAAAGCAAAATCTGAGAGTAAAATAGAAACAAAAGCGATTGGTAATACGGATAAATCAGCATTAAAAGCAGGTACAAAGGTACGTCATAAGGTTTTTGGAAATGGAATGATTATTTCAAAATCTGGTGATGTATTAACAATTGCTTTTGAGAATAAAGGTATTAAGAAATTGCAAATAGATTTTGCACCTTTGGAGGTCATACTTTAAATGAAAGCTAGAATAGAAGAATTAACTCAGAAGTTGAATCAATATAATTATGAGTATTATGTAAAGGATAATCCGACGATTACAGATTATGAATATGATCAATTGTTAGAAGAACTTTCAAAACTGGAGGAACAGTTTCCTGAGTTTAAGGCCATAGACTCACCAACAGAACGTGTTGGTGGTGAACCATTAGATGCGTTTACTCAAGTCGCTCATACAACAAGACTGTTGAGTTTGGATAATTCATATAACGCAGAAGATTTAAGAGATTTCGATAAAAGAGTAAAAAAAGAAGTCAGTGATGTAGAATATATACTTGAGATGAAAATAGATGGTTTATCAGTCGCTTTGAAGTATGAGGCGGGTGTTTTGGTTCAAGGGGCAACAAGGGGTAATGGCGAAGTCGGAGAAAATGTAACTGAAAATGTAAAGACAATTTATTCAGTACCTTTAAAATTAAAAGAACCGATTGATATTGAAGTGCGTGGAGAAGTTTATATTCCCAAAGCTGGATTTAAACGATTGAATGAGTCACAAGAGGAACTGGGTTTACAAACATTTGCTAATCCAAGGAATGCAGCAGCGGGTTCTTTAAGACAATTGGATCCGAAAGTTGCAGCCAAAAGACCATTGGATATTTTTGTGTTTAATGTTTTAAACGGTGGTAAAGATGAGATTCAAAGTCATGATGAAAATTTTGATTATCTTAACGAATTAGGCTTTAAGACAACAACAGCCTTTAAATGTTCTACTATTGAAGAAGTTATATCAAAGTGTGAAGAGATGATAGAAAAACGCCATGATTTAATATATGACATTGACGGTATGGTTATCAAAGTCAATAATTTATCACAAAGAAAGACATTGGGAGTAAAAGCAAAAAGTCCCAGGTGGGCTATAGCTTATAAATTCCCTGCTGAAGAAAAAATAACAGTGGTTAAAGATATTATAGTACAGGTGGGACGAACTGGTGTATTGACGCCAAAAGCGGAGCTTGAACCAGTATTTGTTGCAGGATCTACAATTGCTTATGCCACACTTCATAATCAGGACTATATTGATGAAAAAGATATAAGAATCGGTGATACGGTTGTGATTCAAAAGGCTGGCGATGTCATCCCGGCAGTGGTTCGTGTTGTAACAGAAAAAAGAACAGGTAAAGAAGTTGTATTTGCCTTACCGGATAAATGTCCTGAATGTAATCAAGAAGCGATTAGATTAGACGGGGAAGTTGCCAAAAGATGTATCAATCCAACTTGTCCAGCTAAACTTAGAAGAGGCTTTGAGCATTTTGTCTCTAGAAATGCTATGAACATTGATGGCTTGGGCCCTGCCGTTATTACGATGCTTATTAAGGAAGGATTTGTAACCAAACTTTCAGATTTATACGACTTGGAACAATATAAAGAACAAATGTATTCTATAGAAGGCTTTGGTGAAAAATCGATTGAGAAAATGTTAGAGTCCATTGAAAAGTCAAAAGAAAACGAATTGCATCAATTTATTAATGGTCTTGGTATAGCATTGATCGGTTCAAAAGCTGCGAAAGTGTTATCTCAGTATTTCGGTTCTGTTGAAGCTTTAATTAATGCTTCAATAGAGGAGTTAATTGCGATTGATGAAATTGGTCATAAAATGGCACTGAGCTTCAGAAATTTCTTTGATGATGAAAAACATCAGGAGATGGTTGTTACATTAAAAGAAAAAGGTTTAAAATTTATTGTAAAATCTCAGGGAAGTAATATTTTAGATGGCATGATCTTTGTTTTGACAGGTACTTTAGAAAAGTATTCTAGAAAAGAGCTTCAAATAATTTTAGAAACTGCAGGTGGAAAAGTAAGTGGCAGTGTGAGTAAAAAAACTGATGTTGTTATTTATGGTGAAAAAGCTGGATCAAAGTTAAAAAAGGCAAATGATTTGGAAATTTTAGCATTAAACGAATTAGAAGGATTAGAATATTTAAAAGACAAAGGAATCGATCTATAGCTTAAGCAAATCTTAAATGACGCAGTTTTTGTAATCTGTTTGTCATATAGAGGTTAATTAACCCTTAAATTTGATTGAAAGTGAAAGAAATGTAAAATGTTCTTTCACTTTTTTTGCTGTCAAAAACATGAAAAAAGCAAATTAATTACATAATAATAGGAAAATATGGTAGAAAACGCTTTCCTGGCGTCGTATTCTTTACAAATCTTAAAAAAATCTTAAATCCTGTAATCAGGTCAGTGAGCCAATTCCGCAAATATTGCATATTTGTAATAGTCTTAAATATTCTGAAAACATTGAAAAGTCTATAGATTTAGTATATTATTAGAATGTAAACTTGATGAATGAAAGTGAAGTAAAAAGTTTTATATAAGAATATACTTTATAAAATTTTCATACAATGCAATTGTGTTTTTTAAAAACATATTTGGAGAGTCTGATGCATTTTCATTCATTATCGGGGGGACGTTCGGACAGAACTGTCGAAAGGAGTGTAAAATTGGGAAGTTATATCTTAAAAAGAATTGGTAGTATGATCATTACCATGGTCTTTGTAATTGCATTAACATTCTTTTTAATGAGAGCGCTACCTGGTGGGCCATTTACAAGAGAGAAACAATTGCCACCAGAGATAGAACAAGCTATCATTGAGAAATATCATTTAGATGATCCGTTAATTGTACAATTCAAGGATTATTTCTTAGGCATCTTAAAATTAGATTTTGGACCATCGTATACTAGAAAAGGTGAAACGGTTATAGGGTTATTAAAATTAACATTCCCTATATCAGGTAAATTAGGACTTGTATCCGCCGCCTTTGTAATTATTCTGGGGATGCCACTCGGTATCATATCCGCATTGAAACAGAATAGATGGGAAGATTATATCGTAACGATAATTGCCACATTGGGAGTTGCTGTGCCATCCTTTGTAATTGGTGCCGGACTTCGTTACTTCTTAACAACAAAATTAGGCTGGTTACCAGCAACAGGATTGGATACACCAGCAGCTTATATTATGCCGGTTATAGCACTTAGTGGTTTCTCTTTAGCATTCGTCTCTAGATTAACGCGTTCAAGTATGCTTGAGGTATTAAGACAGGATTACATCAGAACAGCAAGAGCAAAAGGTTTATCAGAATTTGTAGTAATCGGTAAACATGCCCTTAAAAATGCATTGTTACCAGTTATCACTTATATGGGACCAATGATCGCAGCAGTAATGACAGGTTCATTCGTTGTTGAAAGATTATTTGGTATTCCAGGTATGGGTGACTTCTTTGTATCAAGTGTACAAAGTAGGGATTACACAATGATCATGGGAACAGTAATACTATATGCATTATTCTATGTAATCATGATTTTCTTAGTAGACATCATTTATGTTTATGTTGATCCGAGAATTAAATTGAACGATTAGGGGGAGTGATTTATGTCTGTGAAAAAGATACCTACAGAAATGTGGGAACGCGTACCAAGTGAATCAATGGATAAAGACGTAATTGCTCGTCCGAGTCTTACGTACTGGCAAGATGCTTGGAGAAGATTGAAACAAAATAAATTAGCCATGTTTGGTTTGATTTGTGTAATTGGTTTAATTATTTGGGGATACTTCGGAACGGTTGTAGTAGAGTGGAAGAACAACGCTGAATATGAAACGAATTACGAAGAGCTAGTAGCTGCTGGTAAACAAGCAGAAGCGGATGCTACATATGTGTTACAACCAGAAAGAAAGATTAATAATGGTAATTCAAACTTACCAGCTATTATGAAGTTATACAAAGTAGACGAGGATACTTACTTCTACTTGGTACCATATGAGTTTAAAATCATCTTGGTTGAGGATGGACAGATTGCAGATAAGCCTGTACCTGAAATGGACTATAGAAGAGATAAAGATAAAATCAATGAATCTATTGGTGCAGATGAATTGGCTCATATTGAACAGTATTTAACATTGCCAAAGGCAATGCAACAATTTAAGTTCTTTGAAGTTGAAGATCAGATTATATATGTACCATACTATTTCTGGAAAGAAAAAAGAGCAGAGCTTGAAGCTGATTTAGAAGATATGTCTAATAGAGACAAGCGTGACGATGAAAGAGATAGAGTTGATAAAGTACTAAAAGATACACCAGTATATCATGTATATATGAATGGTGAGGAAGTTAAAACCTCTAAAACCATGTTAAATAACAAATACTGGTTTGGTACAGACCAATTGGGTAGAGATATCTATTCAAGAGTTATGTATGGTGCTAGAATTTCTTTAACAGTTGCATTTGTAGCAACACTAGTTAACTTCATTATTGGTGTATTTTACGGTGGTATTTCAGGATACATCGGCGGTACGGTAGATAATGTGATGATGCGTATTGTTGATATCATTTCAACGGTTCCGCTTTTAATCTATGTAATCCTTATTCAAGTATTCTTTGATCAAACAGGACTATTTACCATTTGTTTGGCCTTAGGTATTGTATTCTGGGTAAGAATGGCTCGTTTGGTTAGAGGTCAAATCTTAAGTATTAAAGAACAAGAATATATTTTAGCAGCTAGAACAATAGGTGCAAGTACGGGTAGAATCTTATCTCGTCACTTAATTCCTAATGCTATGGGTCCGATCATTGTATCACTTGCGATGAGTATACCTTCAGCAATCTTTACAGAAGCTTTCTTAAGTTTCATCGGTATTGGTATTGCTGTACCAGTAGCTTCATGGGGTACTATGGCTCAGGAAGCAACTCAAAACTTAAATGCGTATCCTTATCAATTATTCTATCCAGCGCTATTTATTTCGGCAACTGTATTGGCGTTTAACTTCTTAGGAGATGGATTAAGAGACGCACTAGACCCTAGATTAAGAAAGTAAGAGGTGTATGATGAGTAAGAACATTTTAGAAGTGAAAGATTTAAAAACCTCATTTTATACACATTTAGGTGAGGTACAAGCAGTTAGAGGTGTTTCCTTTAATGTAGAAAAAGGACAAATCCTTGGAATCGTTGGTGAATCTGGATCTGGTAAAAGTGTAACATCTTTATCAGTGATGAGATTATTACAATTCCCAGGTAAAATAAAATCTGGAGAAATTCTTTTCCAAGGAGAAGATTTAGCAAAAAAACCGGAAAAAGAGATGTTAGGCATTAGAGGAGATAAGATTGCAATGATCTTCCAAGATCCAATGACATCGTTAAATCCTGTATATACTATAGGTAATCAAATCATGGAGGGTTTAAAACTTCATAGAGGTTTGAATAAAACAGAAGCAAAACAAGAAGCCATTAAAATGCTTGATATGGTTGGTATTCCAGCGCCAAGTGAACGTGTAGATAACTATCCTCATGAATTCAGTGGCGGAATGAGACAGCGTGCTATGATTGCGATTGCACTTGCATGTGAACCGGATTTATTAATTGCTGATGAGCCGACAACTGCACTCGATGTAACAATTCAAGCTCAAATTCTTGAGTTATTAAGAGATTTAAAAGATAAAGTAGAAACGTCAATTATTCTGATCACACATGATTTAGGTGTTGTAGCTGATTTATGTTCTAGAGTAGTTGTTATGTATGGTGGACTGGTAATGGAAGAAGGAGCAATCGATGATATCTTCTATCAGCCAAGACATCCTTATACAATGGGACTATTAAAATCTATACCTAGATTAGACATTGAATCAGACGAAAAATTAGTTCCGATTCCAGGATCTCCACCAGACTTATTGAAGCCACCGGCTGGTTGTCCTTTCTTTTCAAGATGTCCATATACTATGAAGATTTGTTTAGATCAATTCCCGGAGTATACTTATGAACAAAATGGTCACCGTTCTGCATGTTGGTTGAACCATCCAGATGCGCCTAAGATTGAAGTTTCAACAGGCGTTAGAAGGGAGGAGAAATAATGGCTAATGATATTTTGTTAGAAGTAAAGAACCTGAAGAAGTACTTCCCGATCAAAAAGGGATTCTTCGGTAAAGCAACATTAAATGTAAAAGCTGTTGATGATATTTCTTTTTCAATTAAACGTGGTGAAACATTTGGTTTAGTTGGAGAGTCTGGTTGTGGTAAGTCAACTACAGGTAGAACATTAATTAGATTATACAACCCTACTGCAGGTGAAATTATTTTTGATGGCGTAGATATTGCCCATATGAAAGAGTCTCAGCTGATGGAATACAGAAAAAAAATTCAGATGATATTCCAAGATCCATATGCTTCTTTAAATACAAGAATGACAGTTTCTGATATCATTGGAGAACCTCTAGATATTCATGGATTGGCATCTGGAAAAGAAAGACAAGCTAGAATTTTCCATTTACTTGAGACCGTTGGTTTATCAAAAGACCATGCAAGTCGTTATCCTCATGAATTCTCAGGAGGACAACGTCAAAGAATTGGTATCGCAAGAGCCTTAGCGGTTGATCCGGATTTTATTATCTGTGATGAGCCAATTTCAGCACTTGATGTATCAATTCAAGCTCAAGTTGTTAATATGCTTGAAGATTTACAAAAAAAGCATGGACTGACTTATTTATTTATAGCGCATGACCTTTCAATGGTTAAGTATATTTCTGACCGTATTGGTGTTATGTACTTAGGAAAAATGGCTGAAATCGCGTCTTCTGACAATTTATACGCAAAGCCACTTCATCCATATGCACAGGCTCTACTTTCGGCTATTCCGATTCCAGATCCTGAAATAATGAGAAATTCTAACCGTATAATAATTGAAGGTGATGTACCGTCACCCATAAATCCGCCATCCGGCTGTACATTTAGAACAAGATGCCAATATGCAAAACCACTTTGTGCTGAAGTAGAACCTAAACTTGTTGAAGTCAATGATGACCATTGGGTTTCTTGTCATAAAGTGAATGATCCAAACTTCTAAATTAAACATTCAATTGTTATAATCTATAACAATTGAATGTTTTTATAGCAAATTTAAATTGTAAGAATCTTTTGAATACATTTGATTTTTGAGGTATTGTATTATATAATTAATTGAATATGTTACAAAAATGTTAAATTTATTAACTTAGCCTTAACTAAGGTGTTTACAGTTTATGCTGTTAACATAAATATTATTAATAGGGAAACAATAAAAAGGAGGGAACACATTGTTAAAGAAATTATTTACTTTGATGTTAGTATTTGCTTTAGTACTGTCTTTATTCGTAGGTTGTGGTGGAAACAACAACAACGCTAACGATAATGCAGCTGCAAACACTACAAACAATGCTGCTACTACTGATAATTCATCGTCAGAAGAAGAAGCAACTGAAGAAGAAGCAACAGAAGAAGAAACAATGGAAGAAATGGTATTTAACTGGAACCTTGGTGCTACAATTGAAACTTTAGATCCAGGTTTAAATGCTGCTGTTAACTCAGGTCACGTAATTAACAACACTTTCGAAGGTTTAATGAGAGAAGTTGATGGTAAACCAGTTTATGCTATGGCAGATAGTCATACTGTAAGCGAAGATGGTTTAGTTTATAACTTCCATATCAGAGATGGCGTTAAATGGTCAGATGGAAAACCTGTTACTGCATTCGATTTCGAATACACATGGAACAGAAACACTGATCCTGCAACAGCTTCTGATTATGCATGGATTTTCGACGAGTTTAACTATGAGTCATGTAAAGCAATTGACGAGTCTACTTTCGAAGTTACTTTATCAGCTCCTGCTGATTACTTTGTAGGTTTAACTGGTTTTGCAACATTAATGCCTTTAAGACAAGATGCTGTTGAAGCGAAAGCTGATGGCGCTTGGGCATCAGATCCTGCTACAGTTATCTGTAACGGACCTTACATCTTAACTGAGTATGTTCCAGGAGATAGAATCGTTCTTGAAAAGAACCCTATGTACTGGCAAGCTGACGAAGTTAAGATTGATAAAATCGTAGCTAAAATGATTAACGAAGGTACTGCAGCTTTAGCTGAGTACGAATCAGGCGGATTTGATTTCAATACAACTATTCCACCTGCAGAAGTTCCTAGATTATTAGTTGAAGATCCTACTTTTAGAATCGAAGCTAGACCAGGTACTTACTACATTAACTTAAACGCTCACCAATTACCTGAATTACAAGACGTTAGAGTTAGACAAGCTATGTCACTTGTAATCGATAGAGTTGCAATTACTGATATGCTTAACTCAGGTAACATTCCTGCTATCAACTTTATTCCTCCAGGAATCAAAGATGCTAACGGTGAAGAATTTGCTGATAAAGCTTTAGAGTATGGTGTTGATATTTATGATATGGATGCTAACATTGCTAAAGCGAAACAATTGATGACTGAAGCTGGCTTCCCTAATGGTGAAGGTTTCCCAGTTGTTGAGTATGTAACTAACTCATCTGAAGGTCACTTACTTGTAGCACAACAAATGCAAGATGCATTCAAAACTCACTTAGGAATAGAAATGGAAGTTTCTTCTATGGAGTGGGGAGTTTTCCAAGAATTAAGAAAAGAACATGATTTCCAAATCGCTAGAGGCGGATGGATTGGCGACTACGTTGACCCATTAACTTTCATCGGTTTCTATATTACTGGTTCTCCACTTAACTCACCAGAGTGGTCAAATGCTGAATTTGATAACTTGATCAAAGGTTCTTCACAAGC
This sequence comes from Clostridiales bacterium, assembly GCA_016342415.1. Lineage (GTDB taxonomy): Bacteria > Bacillota > Clostridia > Peptostreptococcales > Acidaminobacteraceae > JABXKX01. Next base: position 150,419 of record JAEIOD010000002.1, on the reverse strand, counting down.
AATGGGTCAAGAAAGATATGACATGCTTGCTGCTGCTGAAAAAATCGTTGTAGAAGATGCTTGGTTTATTCCAATTTACAACTATGTTGATCAAATTCACCAACAAGATTACTTGAAAGATGTTGAAAGAACAGTACTTGGTAAATTCTACTTTGGTAGAGCTTACTTAGACAAGTAAGATATTTAAAACCCGTGTGTGAACACGGGTTTTTTTAATGCCTTTCTTTTCTATTTGTGTTAAAATTAAGTTGTGAATACAATACCTTAGGAGGCTGCAATGAGAAATATAATCACAAAATCTATATATATTGTCATTATCGTTTTCCTAGGAATATGTATGCTGTCTTGCGAAGAACAGTTTGGTGTCAGCCCTGTAACGAAAGTTAAGGAGACTCTGGTTTGGAGCACGCATTCTAGACCAAGGTTTTTTTATCCGAGCATGACTCTTTCCGATATTGAAAAACAAGTTGTAAATCAGCTTTATGAAGGCTTAACGCGCGTTGAAGACGATCAAGTTAAACTGGGTATGGCTGAAAAAATCACGGTGAGTGATGATTATTTAATATACGAGATCAAACTGAAGAATGCACAATGGTCTGATGGAAAAATAATAAAAACAAGTGATTTTCTATATTCATGGGAACGTAGTGAAAACTATAGAGAGGACGTTAACTTACTTTATTTTGATACTTTTATAGATTATGTTGAAGTGATTGATGAAAAAGAGTTTAAAATTCATTTGAAATATCCAAATGATGAATTGTTGAAGCGGTTGTCTACAGTAGAATTTATGCCTCTTCGTGCAGATGTCATTGACTTGGATTTACCGATTCCAATTTTTTTATCAGATGTAACCAATGGGCCATATACTTTTGAGAATTACAAATTTATTGGTGGTATCACTTTGGTTAAGAATATTCATTATTATGACTTCTATAAAGTTAAAATTGATGAAATTAATGTGATTTTTAGAAATGATGATCAACGTGTTTATCAGGAGTTCCAAGAAGGGCTTATTGATGTTGTTCAGGATGTTGATTATACGCAACTTGACAAACTGCTTCAGAATGATTCGGAGTTTTGGATACTCGACAAACCAGGTGTTTATGGCTTTACAATAAATTCAAACAATGAAAAACTGCGTGATATAAAACTCAGACAATTGATGAATTTAGCGATAGATAGATCGGCCATAAATCCTTTCGATGGACTCATTGAAGATTCCGTAGCCTATTCGGTATTCGGTGATAAGACTTTAGAAGAACTAAGAAAAGTAAGTTCTAGTGATTTTGAGTATATGGGAGATCTGTATTCACTGAATCCAAGCAAGCCATATGCTGATGTGGACAAAGTAAAACAACTTCTTAAAGATCTTGATCCTTCAGTTTTGGAAGGACTGGATAATATAAAAATTACAACTACAAAAAATATGAATGATATTTTAATTGCTAGGATGTTAAGGGACTGTTGGGAAGAGTATCTCAATATTTCAGTACAAATAGAACCAAAAGATAGATATGATTATGCATTTATGTTAAATTCAAAATCATATGATATTATATTAAACAATCATTATTATGTGGATTTTAGCCCTAGACATATGTTAAAGTATTTTTTGAGCGATACAATTTTGAATAAGACAGTATTAGATAGTTATAAATTTGATAATATCATGATGAAAACTCTTATTTACGATGATTCTACTTTACATAAACTTTACGAGACTGCAATAAGGGATATCAATAATTATGCATTAATGATTCCTTTATTCAACACACGAGAGCCTGTCTTAGTAGATGACGCTCTTAAGGGGTGGACGAGAAGTTATGAATCGCTGTTTAATTTTGGCAGGGCCTATAAAAAGGTTTCAGAGGAAGACGAGGAAGATTAATTGAAAATAGGTAAATTAAGTAATGAACAACTTCAATCGATTATAATGGATAGTATCAGTTATAATCGTGAGGATGTCGTTTTAAGATCTGGTATTGGTGAAGATTGTGCAGGCGTGTCATTTGGTGATGAAGTCTGTTTGTTAACAACAGATCCGATTACAGGTGCTGCAAGTGAAGTTGGTAAACTTGCTATACATATATCGTGTAATGATATTGCTTCAAATGGTGCCGCTCCTGTGGCGATATTATTAACCATTTTAGCTCCAGAGGGCACGACAGAAGAAGAGTTAAAAACAATAATGACTCAGGCTCATGAGGAAGCAAAAAAATTAGAAGTTGAAATTGTAGGCGGACATACCGAGATAACAAATGCTGTTAACAGAATTATTGTTTCTTCAACTGCGATTGGCAAACAGAAGTTAAATAAACTGTTTAGCAATAAGAATCTTAGACAAGGTGATTTAATCATCATGACAAAATCTGCAGGATTAGAGGGCACTGGCATAATCGCTTATGAAAAAAATGATGAATTAAAAAGTGTGCTTTCAGAGCAAGAAATAAAAACAGCAAAAGACCTACTGGATAAAATATCTGTTGTAAAAGAAGGTATTATCGCAGGTGGCATTGGTGTAACGAGTATGCATGATATCACTGAAGGTGGTGTATTAGGTGCTGTTTGGGAAATTTGTGAAGGTTCTCAACTTGGTGCTGTAATTAAATACGAAGGCATACATATTCCTGAAGTGACTCAGAAAATCTGTGATTATTATAAACTAAACCCGTTACGACTCATTTCGAGTGGTACAATGCTGATGACGATTCAACCTGGTAGAATTGATGAGTTGATGGATGCTTTAAACGAGGCATCTATAGAAGCTGCCATTATTGGAGAAATAACAGCTAAAGATGTTTATTTGGAAAGGCGTGGGAGATTATCATATGTAACACCTCCTGATAGTGATGAGCTGTATAAAGTTGTTTTTTAAATAATGATTAAAAAATGATGACATACTTGTTTAGACAAGTATTTTTTCATAAGATAAAAGTACTAGGAGGAATAGTGTCTTGAAAAAAATAATGATTATACTATTAGTGATGTTATTGATGACGACATCGGTCGCTTTTGCTAACAAGTTTATGGAAATAGAATTTGTAGAATTAATGGATGGTAAAGATGGAAGTGTGGCTGAATACAATGTTGTTAATCTATTAATAGATGGCGATGATGTATTTGCAGATGTACCTGCTGTTTTATATGAATTAGATGGTTATACAAGAACTTTGGTGCCAATTAGTTTCATAACTGAAAAAATAGGTGCAGGTATTGCATGGAATGGTGATACACAAGAAGTTACCATTACTCATGATGGTAATAAGATTGTTTTGACAGTTGAGAGTTCAAAGGCTGTTGTGAATGGAAAAACTTATAATTTACCAAATGGTGTACCTGCCAAGTTGATGGCCTATGAAGGTAATTATAGAACCATGGTTCCTGTTAAATTCATCTCAGAACACTTGGGTTATGAAATATTCTGGCAGGGTGAAACAAAGACAGTATCTATTAATAAACCGCAGCAAACATTGACCGCAGTAAGATATGATGATTCAGGCATATACCCAGAGCTTAGATTTAAGGTTTCTGGAGAAGTAAGTTTAACTTCCTTCTCGGTTGATGGAAAATCAGTTGGTGGTGAAGATACATTAACACTTGATTTTCACAACACAATACTTGATTTAAAAGATCCACCGAAATACGGGAAATTTATTATAAATGATATAATACAAGAAATCTATGATGTGGCTATAACACAAACGAGTACGACACCAATGAATGTTCGTGCTGTAGTAGGATTGGGTTATTTCAGAAATGGAGATGTCTATTATGATGACTCAACTGGGGAAATGGTTGTACAGTTAATCAACTCTGTTAAGTACGTTGATGTTGAAGTTGTAAATGGTTACAATGCAGTTGTAATTGAAACCAACGAGAATCCAGCATTCAATGTAACCAATTTAGGAGATGCAGTTTACATAGATGTCATTAATGCTAAATTAAGTGAAAAGGAAAGTGCTATTATTGTTCAAAATTTTGGTATCGATTCTGTAACATATGAGCAATTTGATGACAGTGCTTTGTATGATCCTGGAGTACGTTTTTCAAGAATCGCTGTTAATTTAGATAATCATACAACATCAGATAATGTATTTGTACAAGATGTGGGTTCAAAGATAATCGTCTATGTGGCAGATACTCAAAATGGAACTTATAACTACGCAAAAGATAAACAAAACGCTACCAGTCAATTTGGATTGGATTTAACCGTGTCTGGAAGTTATGCAGTGAATTACAATTCAAACAGTCATTCTGTAAACTTTAGTGTTCCAAAGGATCAAATTAAGAAGAATCTTGAAATTGGTGAGGTCAAAGAAGACGATGGTATTGTAAATAAAATTGTAGTAACCGATAATGGTTCAACTTATGGATTCCAAATATATTTAGTGGAAGAAACTCAGTATCAAGAACAGTCCTCAGGTAATTTGTTTGAGATAGCATTTACAAATCCAAGTTTGAAAAATTCGCAATTTAGAGATATGATTATTGTAGTTGATGCAGGACATGGGGGACATGATCCAGGAGCTGTATCACCAAATGGAACCAAAGAAAAAGATGTTATTTTAAGAGCATCTTTGATATTGAAACAAAAGTTAGAAAATGCAGGTTTTAAAGTTTATTTAACAAGAGAAAGAGATAACTATGTTAAGTTATACGATAGAGCCGGTATAGCAAATCAATTGCCAGCGGATATATTTATTAGTGTTCATGCAAACGCTGCTAAGAATACCGCTGCAAAAGGAATCGAAACCTTGTATGCACCAGACACTTCAAGAAACAACAAGGCACTCGCAAGAGCCATACAGGATCAGTTAATTGATAATACCAATGCAACAGATAGAGGGATTGTATCAAGACCGGATCTAGTCGTGACTAGAGAAACTGAAATGAGTGCTGTATTAGTAGAACTTGGCTTCTTAACGAATGGTGATGAAGAAATCAGACTGTTAAGTGAAGCTTACTTGGAAAAGTGTGCTGAGTCTATTGTAGAAGGTATCATTGATTTTGTAGATTAGTCTTGTTTCAGGAGTTCTATCTAGGGTATATTTGTCTTAGGTAGAGCTTTTTTAGAAAATAAGTAGTATAGGACGGAGTCCTTATTTGTGGAGTTGATGTTTATTGATGATTTATAAAAATGAAATCCAATCAAGCTTTAAATCAGTTGATTTATGTGTCAGGGAAGTGCTTCAGTTAATGGAGAAGCACGAGAGCCTTTCAGATGAATCGCTTTTATTTAAAGTTAGCTTTGTACTAAGAGAACTTATGAATAATTCAGTTGAACATGGAAATAAATTTGATATCAACAAAAGCATCTGTTGTAACATCGAGTATAATGCACCAAAATTGATGATTGAGATATCTGATGAAGGAAAAGGCTTTATTAGAGATAATGGGTATTATCGGGCCTTGGATAATGAAAAACGAGAACGAAGGCGTGGCCTAAAACTTATAGAAGAATTAAACTTTGTTATTGAGATGGAAAAAAGTACAATCCGTTTGAACTTAGATATATCATAGAAAGGATTCCAATATGTATAAAGAAATTATTGAAGATAGAATGACAATTTATTTAGAAGATGATTTAATTGCACCTAATGTTAAAGGATTTAATACCTCTGTTTCTGATTATTTATTAGACTTAGATATCCTAGATGAAGTTGTCCTAAATTTAGGTTCAGTAGAAAATATAGACTCTATTGGTGTAACATTTGTCATCGGTTTATATAAATCCGTTACAAAAGATGGCTTGGGGTTTGCAATCTCTGATGCTTCTGAAAATGTTAGACAATTGTTTAAGTTGATGAAATTAGAAGATTTATTAGAATAGAGATGATTATATGTATAATATTTTGATAGCCGATGATGTGGCAATGAATAGAATGCTCATTAGAAGTATTCTTAAAAGCAAATTAGACAACATCACTTATTTTGAAGCAGAAGATGGTGATGTTGTTATTGAGACGGTTAAAACGCACTCCATTGATTTAATTATTTTAGATTTGATCATGCCTGTAAAAGATGGTTTTGAGACACTTCAGTATTTGAAAAATCATTCTTTGTATCATCATATTCCTGTAATTGTAAATTCGGCTTTAAGTGAGATTACCAGTATTGAAAAAACTTTGGAAATGGGTGCGATTGAGTATTTCACAAAACCCTTCTCGCCAGACGATATAGAAATAATATTACCTCTGAAAGTAAAAAATGCTTTGAGATTACATGATCAAAACAAAGAAATTGAGAGACTTAATATTGAATTGAATCAAGAATTAAAAAATGCCAATGAATTTGCAAGATTTATGTTACCGGTTAAATCATCATTTAGAAAAGTTGACTTTGAATTACATTATCACCCTTCACTTGGTATTGGAGGTGACTTCATTGATTGTGTAGAGATAGATGACAAAGTTTGGTTTATGGTCGCAGATATTACCGGTCATGGAATTGCTGCCGGCATGGCATCTTCTATGATTAAAATTTTATTTAGAATGACATTGGAATCACCTGATATGTCACCGAGTGAACTATTAGCTTCTATTAATAATAGAATATTCAATATTTTTGGTGATAATGATAACAGTAACTTCATTGTATTTACAAGTTTTGTAGGATGCATCGATAAGTGTCAGTTAACTTATTCAAATGCAGCTCAACCGTATCCAATTATTTATAAGAAATCAACCGATGAAGTTTTTGCTATTGAAAATGGTGGTATGCTTGTTGGTATGATTGAAAATATGGCGTATGATGAGTATACGATTCCTCTAGAACCTGGAGATGGTATTTTTGTTTATACAGATGGACTTTTTTCAACGGGTAAAAGCAGTGATTATACCCACTGGACGTTAGTAAAGGAATCCTGTGGTGAGTTGAAATCAATTATGAAGAACGATCCGAAGAAATTTTTAGAGAATATTTTTTGGAAATTTAATTTTCTGCACAAAACAGCAGGAAGTGACTTTACAGATGATGTTGCATTAATATATCTTAGCTTAAGAGAGTAACTGAGACGAAAGTCTTAGTTTTTTTTGTGAAAATATAGGAAGTATGATAAAATTCTATTAGTGAGACACATATTTATATTGAGAGGAATATTATGACTAGAATAGATAACAGAGCTTTTGATGAAAAAAGACAAGTAAAAGTTACGACAGATTATTTACTTCATCCCGAAGGATCGGTTTTAATAGAAATGGGTAATACAAAGGTTATTTGTACAGCCTCAGTAGAAGAAAAAGTACCTTCTTTTTTAAAAGGACAAAACAAAGGTTGGGTAACTGCAGAGTATAGTATGTTGCCGAGATCGACACATACAAGGAAAATAAGAGATATAGCCAAAGGAAAATTAGATGGCAGAACATCTGAAATTCAGAGATTGATAGGAAGATCGCTTCGTTCTGTAGTTGATCTTGAAAAATTGGGTGATAGAACGATTTGGCTAGATTGTGATGTGATACAGGCAGATGGTGGTACTAGAACAGCATCGATAACGGGTGCGTTCATTGCTATGGTATCTGCAATGCAAAAGTTAAAGGAAAAAGGATTAATTCAAGAAATTCCGGTTAAAACTTATCTTGCTGCAATCAGCGTTGGTTTGTTAGAAGAACATATTGCTCTTGATTTATGTTATGAGGAAGATTCTTCAGCGATTGTTGATATGAATGTTATTATGACCCAAGATAAAAGGATTGTTGAGGTGCAAGGTACAGGTGAAGAAGCTCCTTTTACACGTGAACAACTGAACAAAATGTTGGATTATGCTGAAAAAGGTATTTTGGAACTGGTTGCCGTTCAGAAGGAGTATATAGGAGAATTGTTTAATGACTAAAGCTATTTTGGCTTCTAATAATGCTCATAAGTTAGAAGAAATATATGATATTTTAAAAGATTTCAATTATGAATTAATATCAATGCGAGATGCAGGTCTAGAGATGGATATTGAAGAAAACGGTTTAACGTTTGAATCCAATTCTTTAATTAAAGCTAAAGCAGTGGTTGATGCACTCGGATGTATAGCGATAGCAGATGATTCGGGATTGATGGTTGATGCTCTTGATGGTGCACCAGGAATATATTCTGCTCGATATGCAGGAGAACCAAGTGATAGTAATAAAAATAATGAAAAGTTACTAGATGCCCTAAAAGACGTTAGTGATGATAAAAGGACTGCTAAGTTTGTAAGTGTTATCACGATGTTGTTTGAAGATGGTGAAACGATTGTTGCCAGAGGAGAAGCTCATGGAAAAATCGGATACGAGTATAAAGGGGATAATGGTTTTGGCTATGATCCTTTGTTTATAGATGATGTATCAGGAGTAACGTTCGCAGAATTATCTTCAAAAGAAAAAAATGAGCGTAGCCATAGAGCAAAGGCCTTGATTATTTTAAAAGAGGCTCTTGAGAAAAGAGCCAACAAATGAGAGTATTAGTATTTAGTGATTCTCATGGTAAACTGGCCCTTGCACATGAAATTATTCAAAAGGAAAACTGTGATATGATTCTACATATGGGAGATAGTTTTGATGACATGTTAGAGCTAAAGTCCTGTTATGATATCCCTGTTGTTGGTGTTGTTGGCAACATAGATTATGTTACTGAAGGACCAGAACAGGTGAATATGGTTATTGGTGGATATAATGTCTTCCTATGTCACGGTCATCGTTATCGAGTCAATCAAAACTTAAATCACTTGATAGCAGAAGGTAAAAACATGGATGCAGATATCATTTTATATGGTCATACTCATACACCATACTATGACAAAAATACACCTGTGATAATGAATCCGGGGAGTATCTCTAGACCTAGAATTGTAACTCATCCCAGTTACGGTATTTTGGAATTGGAAAAGGATAGTATTAAAGGCAGAATTATTTATGTTAAGTAGTTTCATTTTAAAATAGTATTTGTTATAATGCTATTATATGCACCGTTAGCTCAGCTGGATAGAGTGGCAGACTTCGAATCTGATGGTCGGGGGTTCGAATCCCTTACGGTGTGCCAGAAGCATTGGAACTCCTAAGTTTTACTTAGGGGTTCTTATTTTTTTATCAATAGATATTGTAATTCCCCGATCTTTCCCAACAATTATATCAGACGATATAGAAATTATAAGGCGTTATAGAAATTCTGATTAATGGGGATATGTAATTATTATTTAATATTAAGATAAATAAATTATGTAGTAATATTTTGATGAAGGTATGTTTCACTAGATGAAATCTTCGCAACTATGATGAATTAGAGACAAAAACAAAAGTTGAAGAATTTAGTTATCCCAATCAAATAGAAGAGGCGTAGTATTATGAGAGTAAAGCATTTAAGACATGAGGACAAAGGACGATATTTATCACTCAATAAGCTTGTTTTTGATAATGAACATCTCGAAGATGAACTTGATAAATTAATGTTTCGTAATCCATTTTCTAAAGTTGAAGAGGATTGTTTTTATATAGAAGAAAATGAGCAAATTGTAAGTTCGTTAGTACTCACAAAGAAAAATCATAAGGTAGGAAAGACACTGTTTCAAGTTGGAGAATACGATATTGTAGGTACTCATCCTGAGTTTAGGGGTAAAGGATATTGCAGAGAACTCATGGAATATTCATTTGAAGCAATGAAGAAAGACAATATATTTTTATGCCGACTGATTGGGATTCCAAATTTCTATCAACAATTTGGATTTGAGTATTCTGTACCAGCTTATTTCTATAATTATGTAAACCTTAATAAGGAAAAACTTAAAAATTGTAAGAGTGAATACTCAACTAAAATAATTGATGTATTTAGCGACGACATCTTATCAAAAATGATTAATATATTTACGCATGCAAGTAGTGAAAACTTTGGATCGGAGTTAAGAAGTGTTGAGTATCTTAGATATATGATAGAAGAAAAAACTATCGAAAAAGGATCCAATTGGTATGGTATATATGATGAAGATGATCTTTGTGGTTATGCTTGGCTGAAAACTGAGAAAAATATGATAGTAATAAAAGAAGTTGCAGTATTAAACAATACAGCATCAGAGAGTTTCTGTTCAGTACTTTATAATGAAATAATGGGCAGTGATATGACCGAAATTGGTATAAGATCACCACTAAATAATACTTTCGCACAATATGTATATAAGAAGGGTGCAACATTCAGTTGCAATAGTGAGCTATTTGAGGGTACCTGGGGAGAAATGTATAAGATCTTGGATTTAAAGAAGGCATTGGTTGGGATCTTAGACTTATTAAATGAACGACTTAAACAATCGATATATCGTGATCTAAATGGCTGTTATAATATTGTTACAGAAAACGACAAAGCGACTTTATCAATTAAAGATGGAATAATTGAAGTAACAGATGATTCTGGAATTGAAATAAGTATTCATAGTAATATTTTCACACCCATTTATACTGGTTATAAATCGATTGAATATTATGTAGATAAGATTGAATATCCCAATAATGATGTAAGACAAGTATTTAAAATATTATTTAAAAAAGGCCATCCGTATATTTGGACACTAGATATCAATGATAGTCTGAATGAAATAAAATATTAAGAGGTCCATTTATGTTTGTTCATAAAGTGAGTAAAAAAAGTTGATTCTACATTCCAATTAAGTGATGCAAAATATTTAAACAAAAAAACACAGTTGGTGATGTATAATACAGTATCACATATGACAAATTATGCTCCTCTCACAAATGAACTTTCTTTGGGTGTCTTATTTAGTTTAAAAGAAAACTTCCCAACATTTTCCCAACAAAGTTATAGATTGATATCTGTTTATACAGAAGTTATAGAATGAAAACCTTGTTTTTTCAACTGTTATAGAAAATATAGAACGTTATAGAAAAGAATAGCTGATTCTGTTCGTCGGGGGTTCGAGTCCCTCACGGTGTGCCAGAAGTATTGGAACTCCTAGATTGTATCTAGGGGTTCTTTTGATTTTGAGTGATTTCATGTGTTTTCATTCATTTCTGAGTTGGGAAGATGCTGGTAAAATCAAAATATGATATTATAAATGAATGAAGAAGGCTTTGTTTTCAAGTGCTGGAGTCAGCTTTTGCATTAATGTACCCCCGACTACCGCATTCGCTTTGCTTAGAAAGGACTAATAGAAACTTGAGTGACAGTGAGAGGGAAAAAATGTAAATAGGTTGACTATTCTGCAGATATACTGTATTATTTAGTTAACAGCACTCGCCACGCCTCTAAACTATGCGGACCATGGGGAGTCATTTTTTTTTGGAGGATATAATGATGAAACCTGCACTATCTTTTGAAGAGCAATTAAACTTATTAATTGAACGCGGACTAAAATGCGGTGATCGTGAAAATGCATTGGATATTCTTAGTCGTGTCAACTATTATAAGATGTCAGGATATTCGCTACATTTTCGTGAGAAAGATATTTTTCAAGATGGAATTTCATTTGAAGATATTTATGCTTTGTATATTTTTGATAAGAGAATAAGTAGCATGTTGATGGACTTGATTGAAACTGTTGAAGTATCAATAAAAACCAAAATTGCATATTATATAGCTAGAGAAATATCTCCAATTGGTCATTGGAGTTTTGATGCATTTGATGATGCTGAGCGACATGTTTTTTTTCTGGATAAATTTTTAAAAGAGCAGAAACGTATGGAAAAAAAGGTTCTGTACATTAAGCATAATAAAGAAAAGTATGGGAAAATACCGATATGGGCAGGCATAGAATTTCTTAGCTTTGGAACAGTTTCTCATCTATATGAGAATATGAAGACGGTTGATAAGAAGAAGATTGCTAGAGATTATTTTGGTTTAAGTTATGAAATCTTAGAAAGTTGGTTAAGATCAATTTCGAACGTTAGAAATCGATGCGCACATCATTCAAGGATTTATAATACATATTTCATTTTTAAGATGAAGAAGGATCATATAATGAGAAGCAATAATATTAATAACAAATCGTTATTTGCTGTTCTGATTGCATTAAAATCATTACTTTTAAATCCAAACCAATGGGATAGAATTTGTAATGATTTGTCTAGTTTAGTTGAGGAGAATGAAACTATTATTGAGTTATCGAGAATGGGTTTTCCTCAGAATTGGAAAGAAATACTCGAGTCTTGATTTATATCGATTGTATATTGTATGAAAATAATTGAATAGCTTATAAAAATCTAAGTCTGTCACTTAGATTTTTTTTGTTTTTGAATACTCAGATTCCTTATTATATAATTGAATGGGGAGGTGGCTATAAATGAAATATGAAGAACTCAATAAAAAATATGAGCAATTGTTAGATGAAAATATTCGGCTAAAGAAATTACTCAAGAAAAATGGAATTGTCTATGAAGAGGCAATAAGTTCGTCTGTAAAAGAGCAGTCGTCTTCGGAATCGGTTATTAATATTAAAAGCACATCTCAGAAGAAAGTGGAGTTATTCAAATCTTTATTTGTAGGGCGTACAAATGTCGTAGCTAAGAGATGGGAAAGTAACAATGGTAAAACTGGCTATTCTCCATATTGTATGAATGAGTGGCAATCAGGTGTATGCGAAAAACCTAGAGTAAAATGTAAAGTGTGCAAAACAAAGAATTTCGTTGGTTTAAACTATAAAGTTATTGAGAGTCACCTTAAGGGAAACGTTACATTAGGCTTGTATCCATTGATGGAACAAGACTTGTGCAAGCTTTTGGTAATGGATTTTGATAAGAAGAACTGGAAAGAAGAAGTTGTTCAGGTTGTAGAGTCGTGTGAGGAGCTAGAAATTGATTACTCAATTGAGATTTCACGTTCTGGTAATGGAGCTCACCTTTGGTTCTTCTTTGATAAAATCATCAGAGCATCAGAAGCTAGGAAGTTTGGATTTGCTATTTTAGATTATACCATGCAAAAGAGTGATTTTATAACTTTCAATTCATACGACCGTTTATTTCCCAGTCAAGATTTTGTTGAAAAAGAAGGTTTCGGAAATCTGATTGCATTGCCTCTTCAGAAACAGCCTAGATCAGAAGGCAAAAGTATTTTCGTTAATAAGGAATTAATTCCCTATGATGATCAATGGGAATATCTTTCGAGTATTAAAAGAATAAATATTGAAGTCGTGAGAGAGATGAATCTACAATTCAAAGAATTTGAGAGTTGTAATAGTGATTACAGAGAAGAAAAAGTACATCATTGGAATATCGGTGATTCTGATTTTACGCAACCATTAAAGATAATTTTTGATAGAGGTGTTACCTTATTTAAAGATCAAATGACCTCTAAAGCATTATATAAGATAAGGAAGCTTGCATCTTATAATAATCCTGAATTTTTTTCGATGCAGGCGATGCGTATGTCAACTTATAACATAAGTCGTGTTGTAGAAAACTATCAAGAAACAAAGGAAACAATAACAATACCTAGAGGTTTGATTGAAGACCTGAAAGCATTACTTAAAGAGTATAAAATACAATATAAATTAATTGATGAAAGAATAACCGGAAATGAGTTTAATGTTGAATTTAAAGGTGAATTGCGATTACAACAACAGATTGCATTAGACCTATTATCACAGAATGATAATGGCGTATTGTCAGCTACAACTGGTTTCGGAAAGACTGTCGTTGGTGCAAGTTTAATTGCTGAGAAGAAAGTTCCAACTTTAATCATTGTTCACACTAAAGAACTGGCCCTGCAGTGGATAGAAAGGTTAGAGACTTTCTTAGAAATGGAAATGATTGAAAATCAAAAGACGAAAACAGGTAGAAAAAGAAAACCTATTATGATTGGGCAATTAGGTGCAGGTAAAAATCGATTAACAGGTCGTGTCGATATAGCTTTAATGCAATCGATGATGGATAAAGATAAGAATATCAGAGAGCTAATTAATGATTATGGTATGGTCCTAGTTGATGAATGTCATCATGTACCATCAATAAGTTTTTCCAATGTGTTATTTGAGTCTAAGGCAAAGTATGTTTATGGCTTAACTGCTACCCCAATTCGAAAGGATGGTCATCATCCAATTATTTTCATGCAGTGTGGTCCGATTCGTTATAGAGTTGATGCAAAAGAAATGGCTCAACAAAGGACTTTTGAACACTATCTTATTCCAAGATTCACTAATCTAAGATTACCACTAGATGTGAATGAAAAGGACCTACATATAAGTGAGTTATATAAGAATGTATGTGAAAATAAATCACGGAACAAGTTAATTGTGAAGGACATTAAAGATGCAGTTGGAGAAGGACGGAAACCGATTGTACTTAGTGAAAGAACTTCACACTTGATGTTGCTGAAAGAACTCTTGGAAGAATGTCATCTAACAGTAATCGTTTTGGTGGGCACTATGAAGAACAGTGATAGAAAGAAAGCTCTTGAAACATTGAGGAATATTGAAGAAGAACCATTTGTGTTACTGGCAACAGGGAAACTAATTGGTGAAGGCTTTGATGAAGCTAAACTAGATACTTTATTTCTTACTATGCCAATTTCTTGGAAAGGAATTGTCGCTCAATATGCTGGTCGACTTCATAGAGAATTTGATGGAAAGCATGATGTTAGAATATATGACTATATTGATATACATGTTCTGAGATTAGAAAGAATGTATCATAAACGATTAAGTGCTTATAAGTCGATTGGATATTCACTACTTTCCAGTGATGAATCGATTGATCAAGAAGGTATTTACAGTATAGAAGATTACTTTGAACTGGTATTGAATGATATTAACCAATCATCAGAACGTATCATTATTGGAAGCTACCAATTTGATAACAAAAAGTTAGAATCAATCAAATCGCTTATTGCAGATAAATTTAATAATGGTATAAAGATTATTCTAGTAACTAAAAGGAATAAGAAGAGTATATTATTAGACGAACTCCATGCTGCAGGTGTTGTTGTTATCTATTCAGATGTTTGTCATAAATTTGTTTCTATTGATAATAAGATATTATGGTACGGAGGGATTGATCCACTAGGATATTCGAAGGAAAATGATCATATAATACGTGTGCTATCTGATTCAGCAGAAGAAATAGTTGGAGGAAAGGAACGACTTTATATTGAATAAGATCGTAAAAACTTCCCAACATTTTCCCAACAAAGTTATAGATTGTTATTGGATGATACAGAAGTTATAGGCTGAAAATCGTGTTTTTTCAGACCATACAGAAATTATAGAAGGTTATAGAATAGAATTACTGATTCTGTTCGTCGGGGCCCCTGGTCCCTCACGGCGTACCAGAAGTATTGGAACTCCTAGATGATATCTAGGGGTTCTTGTTTTTTTATCTAATGCGCCTATTTTATACTGACATCCCCAACTATTGTAGAGAAATCCTTTTGAAAAAGATTTTGGCTATATGTGTTGTATTCATAAGATCATTAATAATACGACTGCGTTAAAAAGTCCTCCTTAGAATCCCAAAGAGGACTTTTCACTATGCAGATTGGTATATATAGTGTATCATGTAATTAGGTTCGCTTAAGAATTTGAAAGAGGAGATATTCACATGGATATAGATAAGTATAAAAAAATTTTTGATAAACATGGAGGAGTCATCAAACTGTCTGATTTTACTTCTCAAGGATATCATAATACGACTTTAAATAAATTGATGGAGTTAGGTTATGTTGGAAAGATTAAATCTGGATACTATGAATGGATTGATGATTTACCTGTATCTGAAGCTGCTATAATAAACAAACTGTATTCAGAAGGAGTTGTTTGCTTGGAATCAGCTTTATACATCTATGGGTATTCTGATAGAGTTCCAAATACATGGCATATTGCAGTTAGTAAGAACAATTCTAAGTCCAAGTATAAGATTGATTATCCATTCGTAAAATTTTACTTCTTGATAGATGCATACATAGAACTTGGCAGAAGCACAGCTGAATATGAAGGACATTTAATATCGATATTTGACAGAGATAGAACAATATGTGATGTAATCCGTTATGAAAATAAAATGGACAAGGAAATCTTTAATAAGGCTATTTTAGCTTATGTGAGAGATCCTAAGAAGAGAATAGGTAAGTTGTTAGATTATGCTAAGACTATGAACATAGCAAAGAAAGTAGATCGAATAATAGGGATGTGGATGTAATGATGGATGAGAAGTCGATTTTACAAAGGTTAAAGAATGAATCAAGAAAGAAAAAGTTGTCTTACCAATTTGTGTTACAATTATTTTGTCAGGAGGAATTCCTACGTAGATTGTCATATTCAAAGTGCAAAAGCAGTTTGATCTTAAAAGGCGGTTTATTTCTATTTGCATTTAATAATTTAGATGGTAGACCAACAATGGATATTGACTTTTTAGGAAATAATATATCTAATGATATAAATGAAATGAGAGTAATGATTGATGATATCATAAATACAAAAACAGACAACAGTTTTATTGACATTAAAATTAAATCAGTTGAGAAAATTACTGAGCAAAAAGAGTACCCTGGTGTAAGGGTGAAGGTTGTAGCAAATATTTTAAATACAAGGACGCCATTTGACATCGATATTGGAATTGGTGATGTCGTAATTCCTCAAATAGACTCGATAAATATTCCAACACTATTAGAGAATTTTGATTCTCCTTGTGTCAAATCATATACTCTTGAATCAACCATTGCTGAAAAACTAGAAGCAATGTTTAGTCGTATGGAAGCGACTAGCAGAATGAAGGATTATTATGATATTTACTACCTTTTGACACAATATGATTTTGAAGGCGAAACTCTGAGTGAAGCAATCTATGAAACTTTCGGAAATAGACAAACAGAGTGTACAATAGAGAACTTAGAAAGAATAACTAGAATACATGAAAATTATGAGATGATAAGAAGATGGAATGTTTTCACAAAGAAAACCTTGGGTATCGAATTGCCATTCAATGAAGTCGTGGAAGGTATTGTAGCTTTTGTTAGGGAGCCGATTCAATCTATTGAGAAAGATAAATATTTTGATATGAGATGGAATCATCTTGATAAGAGATACAAGCGGTAAATAAACTTCCCAACAAAGTTATAGATTGATATCGGAGGAAATAGAAATTATAGACTTAAAATCGTGTTTTTTTTAACCTTATAGAAATTATAGAACGTTATAGAATAAAATTACTGATTCTGTTCGTCGGGGGTTAGAATCCCTCACAGTGAGTCAAAAATATTGGAACTTCTAGATTATATCTAAGGGTTCTTTTAATACCTCGAAACTTCCAGATGTTTTTTAACGATTTTATAGAAAGATATAGAATCTGATTTTGAGATGTTTTTATCGTTAGATAATTGTATTACTTTGATTAGTGAAGTAAAATTCTTTGTGAATCGAAAATATAAAAGTTTATCAGAACTTACTACAATGAGTAAAGAGATAAATAAGTAGAGTTCAGAAGTTCATATGAGCAAGCAAGATCAATTTCAATTACTTTTTATTTGTAGACAAAGAAATAATGATAGCTGCCGAACAAATTGAAATTACAGTACTATCTCAAAAACACTCGTTGATATTATTCGCACATAGGAATATAATTGTGGTATTCTTATTGAGTGGAGTCTCGTATGGAATTCATGTATGCAAAAGATCCTCTAGAAAACGGGGATATTTCTAAAAGACGAGTACAGGTATTATGTTCGAAAGGACTTGCAGAAGGTGCAATAAAAAAAAGAAGAAAGGATAGGCAGTATTATGAGTAATTTTAATTTTCTTGAAAGTAATCTGAAAGATTTAACTAGACTAGGAAAACCAGCTGAAAAAAATTAACGTTGATAGTAATACATGCTTATGGAAAGAGGGAAAATGACTGAATTATTAGCTCCAGCAGGAAGTATGGAAGCTTTAAAAGCTGCAATTTCTAATGGTTGTGATGCAATATACTTAGGAATGCAAAAGTTTGGTGCACGTGCATACTCATCTAATTTTGATTTAGAATCGTTAAAAGAGGCTGTTATGTATGCGCATCTGAGAAATGTTAAAATCTATGTTACAATGAATACCATCATTTTCGAAAGCGAAATCGAAGAGATGAAAAATCAAATGCATGAATTAAATGAAATTGGTGTTGATGGCATTATAGTCCAGGATCTAGCTGCTTTTGATTATATAATTAAAAACTTTCTTGATATGGAAGCACATTGTTCAACTCAAATGGGAATAGACGATTTAGAAGGCACTTTATTATTTAAAGATCTTGGTGCTAAAAGAGTTGTTCTTTCACGTGAGCTTGAGATTGAAAAAGTAAAAGAGATAAGAAGAATAGCTAAAATACCTTTAGAAATATTTGTTCACGGTGCTTTATGTATATCTTATTCTGGGAATTGTCTGATGTCTGGATTAATCGGCTATCGAAGCGGAAATCGTGGAAGATGTGTTGGTTCATGTCGTAAGGAGTTTGAACTTATTGATAAGACAACGGATACATCTTATGAAAAAAAGTATATTCTATCTACTAAGGATTTAAATACAATCGATTATATCGATGATTTAAAAGAAATTGATTCTTTAAAAATTGAAGGTCGAATGAAAGAACCTATGTATGTTGCTAATGCTGTATCAAAATATCGCATGGCCTTAGATAATAAAATAACAGAAGAAGATAAAGAAAATCTGAGCAAAACATTCAATAGAACATTTACAAAAGGCTATTTGTTTCACGAAGAGAAGAAAAATATTACAAACATATTAAGACCTAATAACTTTGGTTATGAAATTGGTAGAATTAGCAAGAGTGTTAATGACATGTATGAAATAACACTTAATCGTACATTAAATCAAAACGATATCATCAGAATAAGTCATAATAATGAGGATGTTAATTTAACTGTTGTAAAACTGTATGATAAAGATGGCAATTTAATCAACAAAGCAGATGATGTCTGCTATATCAAAATCAAAGAAAAGATCTCTAAGGGTGATTTGGTATATATAACGAAGGATTATTTCTATTACAAAGAATTAAATTCATCACTGGAAAAAGAATTTAAGCATTTTAACTTAGATATTAGAGTGTATGCATTTCCAAATTCAAAACTTATCATAGATGCTGAGGGTTTGGGCTATAATTATTTCTATGAAAGCGAAGAAATACTTGGTGAAGCAATTAATAATCCAACAACAAAAGAGCAGGTAGTAAAGCAGTTTTCAAGGTTAAAAAATACGATACTTGAACTTAATCATGTAGATTTTGAAGAATACAATGCATTTATTCCAGCTAAACTGTTAAATGCAGCAAGAAGAGATATTGTAGAAGGTTTATATGACTTAAAGCTTAACAGTCAAAAGAAAAGGATCAAGACATTAAAAGCAAAAGAAAAAATAAGTTTTGACCCTGAAAAACCATACCTTACTGCTTCTGTAACGACTAAGGAACAGTATGACGCTTGCGTAAGTTGCGGTATTAAGGAAGTCTATTTTGAAAATGTTGTTAGAAGAAATCAGAATGATTATAAGGACAAAGAAGGGCAGTTACTAATCGGAGGGTATGGTGGCATTTATCGTTACAGAAAAACTAATCCTTTTGTAACGGACTATTCTCTGAATGTTGTTAATTCTGCTAGTTGTTATGAATTATATAAATTAGGTGCAAAACGAGTAACTTTATCTTATGAATTGAATAATAGACAAATTGAAGATTTGATCAATGCCTATTATGAGGAAAATGATGGCTATCCTTCACTTGAAATGATTGTATATGGAAGGGCTCTTATGCTGTTTACTAAATACTGTCCGTTGGAAAAAATGAATCAATGTGGCATTTGCAAGACGAAGAGCTATGAGTTAAAAGATGAGCATGGATCATTTCCGATTATTTCTCATGATGATTGTACAACGACTATCCTTAATGGGAAGACACTTAATCTATTAGATGAGCTAGAAAACATAAAAGGAATTGAGGCATTCAGATTAAACTTCACAGTCGAATCAAAAGAGCAGGTTGTAAAAACTATTAATAAGGCCTTTGGTAAGTTAAATGGCTCAATGAGTAAAGCTGTCTTTAATCAGGAAACAGATACAAGAGGGCATTTTAATAAGGAGATTTTGTAGGAAAATCCCAGTTTGAATTTGGGTGTCACCTCCAAAGCATGTATCCGAAAATCTGTTGAAACAGATCTTTTTGGATTAAATCTGTAAGTGTCAATTTAAGGGCCGTAAATTTTATGGTGCCGGTTATGAACAAGTGGAGTTATGAAAAAATGAAAATAGTCACTTATCTATCACTGATAAACATTCTAGTCATAAGGAGTGAGTGAAGCTGTTTCATTGCCATTATATATTGATAATTTCATTGATTACATTATTTATTTGGTCATTGAAATTATCTTTAATAGTCTCACAACATTTTTCCGACAAAGTTATGGATGGATATCAAATTATATTGAACTTATAGGTCAATAGTCTAGTAGTTTTAAAGTTATATAATAGAAATACAGATTCAGTTCATAGGGGCGAGTGCATCACTGTGTATCAAAGCATGAACCTCTAACTTTACTTGGAAGATCTTATTTTTGAGATGTTGGTTATATAAATTAAATAGATATTTTCATAAAGAAGGCATATGTTTTTATTCATGAAATCATGATAAATCAAATGAGTATTGTAATCACTATAAAATATTGATATGCAAAAAAAATGAAAGGTTGTATAATGGATAAGAAATTTGAGAATAGAAAATTTTATGATTCCAAACTACTTGGTTCTATTATCAAAGTTAATCGATTACTTCAAAATATGAGTCAGACTTCATTGGTAGAAGGTATATGTGTACCATCTTATTTAAGTAGAATAGAAAATGCAGAAATCATACCAAGCATTGAAGTTGTTAATGAAATCTTTAAAGCACTTAACCTAGAATACTTTGATGACCCAGAATTTATATTAGAGAACAAGCAACTTTTTGATGATTATATCCACGCACTCCTAGAAGGGGAACTTGGTCTTGCATCTGAGTTATATGAAACCATTAATAGAGATGAAAAAAAGCTGATGTGCTCACCGATTATTATTGAGTTTCTACTAGTTAAGTATCTTAGATTGGTAGATAGTGAACAGAGAGATGAAATTGCAGCAGTTGATAGGCTACTCGTTTCAATTCTGGATTACATGGATACAGATCAACTTCACATTTATATGCTCTATAAAGGTATAGATTTAAGAGATGTTGATAGAGAGTTTAAGACAGCTGAAACATGCTTTAAAAAAGCAGAAACTGAAAAGATTACTGGCAAGGTACATCATGAACTTGCTAAATTGTATTTTGAGTGGGGAAATATGATTTTAGCATTGGATTATATCAATAAAGCTCAAAATCTATATAGTGAAGAAGGTAATATCATGGGTCTGATTGCAGTTAATATGATAAAAGGTCAAATCTTTGTTTATGAGAATCAATATGCCACAGGAATTAAGTATTTAACAAAGTGTGCTAAATTGTTCAGACGTATTAAAGAACCGACTTATGAAACATATATATATAACCATCTGGCATGGGCTTATATCCTAGATGGTCAGCTTGATCGAGGTCAAAAAGTTTTAGCAAAATGTTCAAAAGAATCTATTTTGTTAAAGCAGATTTCAAAAGATCTTATTGATCCTTTATCAAAAGGTGAGAATCCCTTTTGGTATGATAATCTTGAGGTAATTGAAAATAGATTAGAAGCACAACAACAAACGGGTAGGTATCATAAGTTAGAAGAAAAATATCTAGAACTTAGAAGAAACCAACTTTATAGATCTATGAGAAAGTATAAGAAAATTGATGATTATCGGGTTGAAAAATTACAGGTAGAGTAGTTTTAAACTTAAAAGACGCTTTTTTAAATAAGTTTCACATAATTAGCAGGAAAACGAGCTTAAAGGCTTGTTTTTTTAGTTTGTTTCACAAAACTAGTCTCTAGATTTTCATGATGAAACAAGCGTATAATTTAATCAGGAGATATTAATTCAAACTCAACAAATTACTGAGTTTATTTTTTATATATAATAGGAAAACGATTTCGGAGAATAAATAGTGAATATACAAGCGTTTTATCATGAACCTAAAAGTAAATATGCATACTCATATAATGAAAAGACACTTCATATCAGGTTTAAAAGTGCAAAGAATGATTTATCTCAAGTGGAAGTAATTGCTTTTGATCCATATAGTTATGTGCCTAATGATAAAGGGGAGTGGACTTTTGATTCCAGTAAAAGATATTTTATTGAAATGGCAAAAGAACATAGCGATGAATTATATGATTACTGGTTTTGTGAAATAGATCAAATAAATACTTTAAGAATTAGATATGCATTTACATTAAAAAATAAGGAGACACAATTATTCTATGGACCCTATCTTACATGTAACATAGATGAGTATCATGAGATTTCAGAAATTGGAAGTCACTATTTTAACTTTCCTTATATCAATATAGAAGATGTTTATCGTGCGCCAGAGTGGGTTGAATCATCTATTTGGTATCAGATTTATCCTGAAAGGTTTAATCGCAGTGAAGATGGACCAAAATTAAATAATTTAATGAAATGGGATACAGAGAAAGTAGTAGATAATAGTATGGTGTTTGGAGGTAATCTCCATGGTATTATAGAAAAATTAGATTACATTCAAAAATTAGGTGTTACAGGTATCTATTTCACCCCCATATTTGAATCGCCTTCAACACATAAGTATGACACAACAGACTATTTCAAAATAGATCCTTCATTCGGAGATAATGAGACTTTAGGTATGTTAGTAGAAGAAGCGCATCAACGAGGCATAAAGGTCATGCTAGATGGTGTATTCAATCATTGTGGTTATTATCATCCGTTCTGGCAAGATGTACTTGAAAAGGGTATTGACTCAGAATATTATGATTGCTTTTATATAAATGGTGATGAAGTTAATATAAAAGATGAAGAGGAAGTTTTTAGTGAGCCGTGCATTGATGTTATCAATGGATTAAATTATAGAATATTTGGAACAGCCCCTTATATGCCAAAGTGGAATACAGCGAATCAAATTGCAAGAGAGCATCTTATTAGTGTTGGAACATACTGGATTGACAAATATGACATTGATGGTTGGAGATTAGATGTATCCAATGAGGTGTCACATGATTTTTGGAGAGAATTCAGAAAAGCTGTTAAGAAATCAAAACCTGATGCTTATATCATTGGTGAAAATTGGGATAACTCATATCCATGGGTTGCTGGAGATCAGTTTGATGGTGTGATGAACTATGAGCTATTAAATGTAATCTTAAATTTCATTGGTGTTCAAGATATACGTGAGAAATACGGTGTAGAAAAATTTTCCTATCAACTAGGTAAGTATATGGTGAATTATCCTAAGAATATCATACCTTATATGTTCAATATGGTTGATTCGCATGATACGGCAAGGGTGTTAACAGTATGTGGTAAAGATAAAAGAAAGGCCTTACTTGTTTATTTGCTTCAATTTATCATGCCGGGTTCACCGAGTTTGCTATATGGTAGTGAAGTCGGTTTAGAAGGTAATTTTGAATCTGCAAGAGGATGCATGGTCTTCGATGAACTAACAGGAGAAAATGTCTTGTATAAATTTTTAAAAGAGTTGATTACATTTAGAAATAAACATGTTGTATTTAGAAGTATGGATTATAGTATAGAATGGATTGATCAAGATAAAAATAGTCTGTTGATTAAAAAGACTGAAGGCAATGACGAACTACTCATTTTGATTAATAATAGTCATGAGAAACATTTATATTCCCTTAATGATAGAGATGAGTTGGTAGAAATAGAGTCATTTAGTTTTCTAGTTTTGCTAAACGGAAATACCATCTTAAAAAATTACTATTAATAAAGTTGGATAGTATTGATGACACTAATAACAAATGCCACTGCTTTTATGGCTAAGGGTTTCCAGCAAAGGCAGTTGACATTTATTATAGATTGCACAATAAATGACTTCACAACAGATTTAGGTTGTTTATTGATTAAATCATGCAAAAGCTACAGGCATATATAAATTTAGAAGTTTTTAGTTAGTTGCATGCAAAAACAATAGGTGTATAACTTATTTACAGTAGGAGGGATTAGGATGAAAAGATTATTAAGTATGCTTTTAGTATTTGGTTTGGTGTTGTCATTGGCTGCTTGTGGTAATGTTGCAAATAATGCTAAAAATATTAGTAGTTCAAGCGACAGTGTTACTAATGAGGACGTTATGTCGAATCTTGAGGCAACGATTTCGGTTCAAACTGAAAGTGGCTGGATGGAATATTATGAATCTGCAAAAGCTAGAGTACTAGAAAAATACCCGGATGCAACAATCAATCTAATTGAAACTGGAGCATTTGAACATATGGAAGTAATTGATACAACTGATGTAACAAATCCAGATGTTGCAGATTTATTTGCTATTCCAGCTGACAGATTAACAGGCTTTGCTCAAAATAATGTCCTTGCTTCAATTGATGCGAAGAAAATTGCTGAATCAGTTGGTGGTTTCGGAAACTATGATGCTGGGTTGGGTGGTAATTTGAGAGTTGATGGTGATTATTTAGCATTTCCAATGAATATTGAAACGTTAATTATATTTGCCAATACAGCCAATGCTGATGCAATCGGATTGGATTTATCACAGCCAATTGAGTTTACTGAATTGGGACCTGAAGATATGTTAATTCCGGCATTTAATGCTTGGTTTGGTATTGCTTTGACTAATTCTGCGCAAATTGAACTATTAGGTAAAAATGAAGAGGGTTTTTATTCTGATTTAACCGCTGAATGGGCTGATCTTCGTACTGAGAAACAAGTTGCTTTAATGGCTTTATATAGTTATTGGAAAGCTCATGATGAGTTAGGATCGGATGTGTGGGATCTAAATGCAACTTGGGGATACATGGATAGCGCTTTTGCTACTGGTGGTACAAATGCTCTTAGACTTGATGGACCATGGGGTACAGCCGCTCTTTCTGAGAAAGCTGGAAATGGTGAGGATTTAGAGATTCTTCCTATTACACAAGTAACAATTAATGGTAATCCACTAACACACTGGAAAAGCGGTTGGGGACTTGCTTTGAATGCAAGAATTGAAGAAAATCCTGATCAAATGACTTTGGCCTCTGCAATGATTGAAGAAATTGTGAACCCTGAATATGCTGTAGATTTATTTAAGAAAACAGGAAAAATCCTTGAGCATGTATCAGCAGAGACGTATGCTGACTCGGATTTATCGGAAACGGATAAAAAGATTGTAGCGGCAGTACTTGAATCATATGAAGCAGCACCCAATAGACCGTTATTTAGTGAGTGGGGTTCTGTTTGGGGAACATGGGAAAACTCAGCTTTATCTTGGAGTGCTGTAAAACCTAAGTCTGTTGAGGAAGCTTATGCAGAAATAAAAGCAGCATTTGACGCTATGATGTTGAATTATTAAATTGATATGCCTTTTATAATAGCAAGTGATGTGTATTAAAGGATGTTATAAAGTAATAGTTGCTGTATCATATTAAAGAAGTTACAGATGAATATTTTGATTCTGTTCGTTTGGGGACGCGACTCCTCCATGACGTGTAGAAATATTAGAACTCCTAAGTTTTCTTAGGGGTTCTTTTTAGTTTCAGAATATCTTCAAATGAGGTTTATATATACGATGTAAGGTGAATCATAAAATTAACATAAAAAAAACAGGGACGCAACTTGACAAAATAGGAATAAAGCTATAAGATATAAACATCCCCATACAGAGGGGGTATAAAAATGGAAAGTAATTATCAATAAAATAAATAATAAGGAGATTCATATGGAAAAAATAGTTATTATTGGTGGGGTAGCGGCCGGTGCAACTGCTGCAGCAAAGGCGAGAAGACTTTCTTCGGATGCTCAGATTACAATTCTTGAAGCAGGAGCGGATATTTCATTTGCAAACTGTGGATTGCCGTATTTTATCGGTGGAGATATTAAAAGTCGTTCTAAGTTAATTCTACAAAGTCCAGAAAGCTTCAATGAAGCATATCAAACAGCGGTTCATATTCACACAAGAGCAACGACTATTGATCGAGAAAATCAAGTTGTAGTTACTAAGGATTCTCAAACCGGTGAACAAAAGCAGTTTGAATATACAAAACTTATTTTAGCGCAAGGTGGTAGACCAATAGCCCCACCTATTACAGGTGCAAATCAAGATCATGTTTTCCAACTTTGGACATTAGACGATATGGATAAAATAACCGGATTCATAGATGGCAAGGAACCCAAAACAGCTGTAGTAGTGGGCGGAGGCTTTATAGGTCTTGAAATGACTGAAGCACTAGCTAAAAGAGGTATGAAAGTATCAGTCGTAGAGATGATGCCTCATGTCATGGGAATTATGGAACCTGAAATAGCAGGGGTTATTCAGGAGGAATTAATGTCTTATGATGTTGATCTCTACACAAGTAAAGCAGTGACTGAAATTGGTAATAACAGTGTTACCCTCAATGATGGTACACAGGTTAATGCAGATATGGTTATATTATCAATAGGCGTTCGTCCTACTTTATCACTAGCTCAAGAAGCTGGTCTTGCTATGGGTGAAGCTGGTGGATTACTAGTTGATTCAACATTAAAAACTAGCGATGACAATATTTATGCTGCTGGAGATATGATTGAATTAGAACACCGTGTACTCGGTAAAAAGGTACGTATTCCTCTTGCGGGTCCAGCTAATCGTCAAGGTAGAATTGCTGCTGAGAATGCACTTGGTAAGAAACATGAATATAAAGGATCAATAGGTACATCGATCGTTAAAGTATTTGATTCGGTAGCAGGTATTACAGGGATTTCTTTAAAGACTGCAAGAGCAGAGGGGATTGACGCGGATGCGATTGTTATTCATAAAGAGAATCATACGTCATATTATCCAGGTGCTGAACTTGTAACTGTTCTTGTTGTATATGATAAAGAAACGGGTACTATACTTGGTGGTCAAACTGCAGGGTATGATGGTGCTGATAGAAGACTTGATGTTTTAGCAACTGCGGTAGCAGCTAAACTAACAATATCTGATTTGGCTGATATGGATTTTGCTTATTCGCCACCACTAGGAAATGCAAATGATGCGATAAACATGGCTGCATATGTAGCTGAAAATAGAAATTCAGGATTTTCCCCGACATTGACAATAAGTGAACTGGATGATTATCTAGAAGATAAAAAAGCACTTTGGATTGATTTGAGAGATGTATTCTCATTTGAAAAATCACATCTGGAAGGTGCGATTAATATTCCTTTTGAACTGCTTTATTCAACATTAAATCAACTACCAAAGAATGAGTTGATTCTTGTTTATGATCAGACCGGTAAAAAAGGTCACCAAGCATTACGTCAATTAACAGGAGCCGGATTTACAAATGTACTCAATGTCAGTGGTGGTTTTATGAGTCTTTCTAATCATGTAAGAGCTGTTAAGCCATTAAATTTCGTTTTAAATTTACCTGCACCTGAAGAAAAGAAAATTGGAGAGACAAATTTAGAAGAAAAAGATGATGATTCAAAAGAAGTAAAAAAGGAAAATGCAACAGGTCCATTGGTTGTTGATACAAGAACCAAAGAAGAGTTTGCATATGGTGCTTATCCTGGAGCAGTTAACATACCTCTTGATGAGATAGAAATTAAAGCGTCTGAGTTGGGAAGCACAGATAGACAGATTATTCTTTACTGTGCGTCTGGTGCTAGAAGTGCATATGCAGTTAGAATTCTTCAACATTATGGTTTCACAAATGTTCATAATGGTGGTGGTATCGCAAAAATGATGGCTACTTATAACAGTGCAGCTAAATATTAAATAAAGTAATTCCACTTAACGGAATTAATCTTTGTTTGTAGTCTTTAAATGTAGAGTATGATATACACGTGGATTTTCTCATTCTCTTTCATTTAACAGTTTAAGTTCTAGAATACTTAAAAATACTTGCTAATGGTCTAGTTAATCATCCGAGTTATTATTAGGAAACTACCCCAAATGTCTTGGTCAGTATTGAGTATTCTGAGAAGTATCATAAGACTTTTGATAATAAAACATTATATAGAAGAGAATCATAATTCCGATTTTGTCGTCGGAGGTTCAAGTTTATTATGGTGTGGTTTAGAAGGTATGAATTGATTTCATGCCTTTTTTTTTCTTTTTTTTGCATTGAAATAGACTTGTGACCGATATTCATGCAACTTTCATAGAATAATGTTATTATTTTGAAGTAAAGGGTATATTCCTTATGAGCAATGCATGAATTATTTTATAGTTACTATTTTAAGATGTAATGCCTGTTCTTACAAATTTTGAAAAAAGAGCAATCGATTGCACCGGATTTAATGGAACATACACACTTTGCACACTTTTTAACATAAAAGCACTATTTTTCAAAAATAATCCATGAAAACATTTTCACATTTTAACGCAAAATAAGAAGTGTGTGTTTTCAAGAGTTTGATAAGAATGTCAGCATTGAAGTTTAATGAAATATTAAAAAAAAATGATATCTGCTATTGCGTAAAAGAGTAACATATATTATCATAGAATTAAGCGGAAGGTAGTAAGTCCGTAGTTTTTATGCAAACGTATGCATAATAGGGTGGAAGAATATTAAACATAACTGTAGGAGGAATTACAATGAAAAGAGTCGTAAGTTTACTTCTTGTATTAGCTCTTGTATTATCTATGGTAGCTTGTGGTAACAATAATGATGCTAACAACAATGCAAGCACAAATACTGGTACAAACGAGAATACAAGTTCAACTGAAGTAGAAGAACAAGAAACTGGTATTGAAGCAACTATTTCAGTACAAGTGGAGTCAAGTTGGTTAGAGTATTATGAAGCTGCTAAAGCTAGAGTTTTAGAAAACAATCCTGATGCAACAATCAACTTTATTGAAACAGGATCTTTTGATCACTTAAACGTATTAGATGATACTGATGTAACTAATGCTGATGTTGCAGACGTATTTGCTTTACCGGCAGATAGAATTTATGGTTTAGCTCAAAATGAAGCGTTAGCTACATTAGATGCTAAAGGTATGGCTTCAGTAGTTGGTGGTTTTGCTGATTACGACGCAGGATTAGGTGGAAACTTCAATGTAAACGGAGACTACTTAGCATTCCCAATGAATATAGAAACATTAATTATCTTTGCAAACTCAGCAAATGCTGAAGCAAACGGTATCAACTTAGAAGAAACAATTGAATTCACAGAATTAAATTATGAAGATATGCTAGTTCCTGCATTCAACGCATGGTTTGGTGTTGCACTTACAAACGCTGCTTCTGTTGAATTACTTGGACAAAATGAAGATGGTTCATTATTCTCTGATTTAACAATGGAATATGCTGATCTTCCAAAAGAGAAGCAAGAATTATTCACAGCATTATTCAACTTCTGGAAAGCTCATGATGAAAAAGCTACAGATGCATGGGATAAAGATGCAACTTGGGGTTACATGGATTCAGCTTTCACAACAGGTGGAACTAACTCTTTAAGATTAGAAGGCCCATGGTCTACTGCTGGTTTAGCTGAAAAAGCTGGTAACGGTGAAGACTTAGCTATTTTACCAATCAACCAAGTAACTATTAATGGTATGCCTCTTGCTCACTGGAAAGGTGGATGGGGATTAGCTGTTAACGCTAGAGTTGAAGGTAATGTTGATCAAATGAAATTAGCTGAAGCTATGATTGAAGAAATTGTAAATACTGATTATGCAGTAGATTTATTTAAAGCTACTGGAAAGATCTTAGAAAATGTAGATCCTGCAGTTTATACTGATTCTGATTTATCTGAACAAGATAAAAAAGTTGTAGATGCTGTAATCGAATCATATCAAGATGCACCTGCTAGACCGTTATTCACAGAATGGGGTCAAGTATGGGGAACTTGGGAAAATGCCGTATTATCATGGTCAGCTGTTAAGCCAGCTACTGTTGAAGACGCATATGCTGAATTAAAAGCTGCATTTGATGCAATGATGTCAAACTTCTAAAATATGAAGTATAATAGTATTTAGAAGAGAGGGTGACCTCTCTTCTTTCATACTATAAAGGAGTGAAACAATGGATTCAGAAACAAAACTACCCAAAAAACATATGTATATTATATTGGTGTCTTTAAGTTTCATGATGCTTTCCATGTCAATGGAGACTATGATGAGAGTTAAAGATCTAGCCATGTTTGAATCGTGGTTGGTAGCTCAACCTGAAATGGGTTTGGCTAGAGATAACGGATTTGACATTTATGTGACATTACAACTTTCTAGGTACTTCCAAATGGTTATTGTACCAATGGCTTTAGGTATTCATACATATTTTGCTTATGCAAAAATTAGAATAAGCAAATTGTTTGTCTTTATGTGGACTGTGCTTCTCGGTGGAGGCATAGCATTTCTAGTAGTCGAAAAACAATTTGGATCTATATTCTTCTATGTTAATATTGGTGTTTATATGATACTACTAATAACGATTTTATCTTTATTGAGTGTCATTGATCAAAGAAAAAATATTTCGTAAAGGTGGGCGCAATTGGCTAAATACAATGAAGTTTTGTACGATGAAATCGGAAATTCGTATGAAAGAAAAAATCTATATTTAAAAGAAGTCGCTATTCTTGAATCGAAGATTGAGGATGCATCTGGTTCCGAAAAAGCTCAACTTAAAGAAGAGTTAAAATTGTTAAAAGCCAACAAAAAACAGCATCAATATGTGATAGCATTGAAAGCGTTTTTTGATAAGGAAAAGGCATTTAAAACAGCTTTAAGAGAAAAAGTTAAATCATTAAAGAATAGTCAAAAAGACAATTTCTCAAGTAAAGTATTAAAACTTAAAATTGATTTACTAAAGAGCCAGGAAGAACTTACGTTTTATAAAAAATACACTGATTTATCTTATGAAGCCACACTTACTTATGAGCAATCATTAATAAAGTGTGAGCAATTAGAAGAAATCATTGAATTTGTTTTAAGAAACGAGAAAGCTTTTTCAAATGCTAAAGCAGAAGCTAAAACGATTCAAGACAGTGATGAAAAAAAGGTGCAAGCATCTTATAATGCATATAAAGCAGATCAAAATGAAAAGTTTAAACTAGACTATGCTGCTCTAAAGCAAAAGAAAAAAGATGGTTTGATTTCTGATAAAGCACTTAAAAATGGTCGTGTTGAACTAAAAAAGAAAATGCATGAAGCACTAAATGTAAAATCATTTGAATCAAAGAGAAAAAGTAATAAGGAAATGATCAGAAGTCTAAAATATCAATTAGATAAAGGAACAAAACGAGAAATAACGGTTATGAATTCCAATATTTCTGATTTAAGAAGAAAAACGCCTGTAGAGTCAAGAAAGAAACAAGCGATCATCGCATATTTAACATTCTTGATTCCGGGATTAGGGCAAGTTCTAAATGGACAGGCCAGAAAATCAATATTCTTCTTTATGTTAAGTATGTTTACTTATTTTGCAGCAATTCCTTATGCTCTTGGGTTTGGAAATTATCAAGGAACTGGTATTTCAGGATTGATTTCTCTTGCTGAAGGTGGTATGAAAATTGATCGGTCACTAATTTTTATGATTGAAGGTATTGTAGCAGTTTATTTGGTTTTATTTGTAGTAGCTATTCTATACATATCCTTTAGAGATGTTAAGATTGTTGAACAGTCTAAGATAAAAGGTATTAGGGAAAAGAACTGGTTTGAAACCTGGTCAAATATAACAGAGGATGGTTTCCCGTACATGGTTTCTCTTCCAGCGTTGATTGCGATTGTATTTATTGTTTTGGTACCAATCACAACGGCAATTCTACTATCATTTACAAATATGGATCCTTCTCATCAGAATAAGTTTATGTGGACTGGTATCGATAACTATAAAATGATTGCTTTAGGAGAAGGTGTTGCTGGTGGACCATTCTGGAAAATTTTTGGATGGACAGTGATGTGGACTGCTTGTGCAACAACATTAGCTATTGCAGTTGGCTTTGTCTTAGCACTTTTAACAAATAATGAACGTGTAAAGGGTAAAGTATTCTTTAGATCGGTTTATATATTACCATGGGCGGTACCTGCATTTATCACAATTATGTTCTTCAGTATCATGTTCTCACCAAAAGGTGCATTAACGGAAATACTCAACAACATTATTCAAACAGACAGTTTGATTGTGGTTAAAAACGATCCTTTCTGGTCAAGATTAACCTTAATTGGATTACAAGCTTGGTTGGGGAGTGCTTATGTATTCTTATTGTCGACTGGTGTGTTACAAGGTATACCAGCTGATTTATATGAAGCTGCTCAAATCGATGGTGCTACTGCATGGCAAAAGCTAAAGCGTATTACCTTACCACTTGTATTGTTCCAAACAGCACCACTTTTAGTAGGACAATACACATTTAACTTTAACAACTTCAGTATAATTTATCTGTTTAATGGCGGTGGGCCATTTAATCCAACGAAGTATGGAAACCTAGCAGGTTCGACGGATTTGCTGATTTCTTATATATATAAATTAACAACAGAAAATGACTATCAAGCCATAGGTGCTGCAATAACAATTGTTATATCTATTGGACTTATGTTATTTGCTTTTATAGGTTTTAAGAATTCAAAGGCATTTAAAGAGGAGAAGTTATAATGAAATTATTTAAAAAGAAAAATGATTTATACCTTTCCGATAAACAGCCGTTGACTCTTATGGGTAAAATCGGATTGCTAGTCACATACTTAATTCTAATCAGTTGGTCAGTCGTTATATTATGGCCTTTATATCAAATGGTTTTATCAGCATTTAATGGTGATCAAGGCCAATACTTAATGTTAAATAGCACGTTTACGTTTTCGTATGAACATTTCCAATACTTATTTGAAGAAACTCTTTATTTAACATGGGTTAAGAATACAATTTTTATTGCAATTTCAACAGCGTTACTGACTTTACTCTTTGTATCTTTTACAGGATTCGCTTATTCAAGATATAGGTTTAAAGGTAGAAAAGCATCGCTGATGGCAATCATGTTGATACAGACAATTCCAACTTTTGCAGGTATAACAGCATATTTTACAATGCATTCAATCATTGCAAGTATCAGCCCTGCATTTACAAGACAAATGATGTTGATATTAATTTATTCAGCGGGTGGTATTGCTGGAAATACATTTATTCTAAAAGGTTACTTGGATTCAATATCTACAGAACTAGATGACGCAGCGAGAATTGATGGTTGCTCAAGTATGAAAGTATATCGTTTAATCATCATGCCAATAGCAAAACCAATGTTAGCGATCATTGCGTTATGGTCATTTATCGGTCCGTTTATGGATTATCTATTACCAAGAGTACTGTTAACTTCTCCAGAGTCTTATACATTAGCAGCGGGCTTATTTACGCTAATTAATGACTTTAGAACTTTGAATCAACCTGCGTTTGCAGCGGGTGGTTTATTGACAGCGGTACCAATTGTTATACTGTTTATTGCACTTCAAAAGCAGTTAGTTTCTGGATTATCAAAAGGATCTGTTAAAGGATAGGAGGCGTCATGAACGTAGTATTAAAAGATATAGGGAAAAAATATGAAGGTCGTGAAGAGTTTACTTTACGTAACATCAATTTAGAAATAGAAGAAAAAGATTTCTGTGTAATTTTAGGACCATCGGGTTGTGGTAAAACAACGCTTCTTAGAATGATTGCAGGACTTAATTCTGTTACTGAAGGGGATTTGCTATTCAGTGGTAGACGAGTGAATAAAGTTGCTTCTAAAGATAGAGATATTGCAATGGTATTTCAATCGTATGCGCTTTATCCTCATATGACAGTTTATGATAATATGGCATTTTCTCTATCGATGAGAAAAGAAAGAAAAAAAATTATTCATGACCGTGTGATGGAAGCTGCAGAAGTACTTCAAATTGAAGATTATTTACACTCAAAGCCATCTGATATTTCAGGTGGACAAAGACAACGTGTGGCCCTAGGCCGAGCAATGGTTAGAAAACCGAGTGTATTTTTAATGGATGAACCTTTATCTAACTTAGATGCAAAACTTCGTGAACATATGAGAGTTGAATTGGTCAGACTTCATAAGAAATTGGGTACAACTTCAATTTATGTAACACATGATCAAACCGAAGCCATGACAATGGCAACTAAAATAGTTTTAATGAATGCAGGCAAGATTCAACAAGCTGGAAAACCAGATGAATTCTACAATAAACCAGAGAATATATTTGTTGCTAAGTTCATCGGTTCGCCTACTATGAATATAATCGAAGGTTCAATGGAAAAGGGTATTTTTATCTCTTCTGACGAGTTGATTAAAATCAAGCCTACACCAGATGATGCACTTCTTCTTA
This sequence comes from Clostridiales bacterium, assembly GCA_016342415.1. GTDB lineage: Bacteria > Bacillota > Clostridia > Peptostreptococcales > Acidaminobacteraceae > JABXKX01. Next base: position 116,106 of record JAEIOD010000002.1, on the reverse strand, counting down.
AGCCTTTTGAAGGTAAAAAAGTTTCAGTTGGTATCCGTCCAGAGCGTTTTGAGAGTGGTGGGAAATACGGTGATACTTTTGAGGCAACAATCGATGTTGTTGAAATGTTAGGTAAAGAAAAAATATTATATGCAAGACTGGAAAATGGTAAAGAACTAATTATTTCAACACCTGGACACTTTAAGTATGAGGGTGGAGAAAAACATAAGTTTGGTTTTGATATTGGTGCAATTCATTTCTTTGATTCAGTAACTGAAAATAGAATTAATTAAGAAACTCTTCGGAGTTTCTTTTCAATTTCCTAAAATAATCTTAAATATCTGATGAAATAACTGGTATAATACTATGACATAGAATACAATTGATAAAGTGTCTTTGGCACGTTTCTCATGTCTATGATATACTATGCATATAGGAGGACGATATGAAAAAAATATTTATTTTTTTAATGGTTTTACTGTTATTTGGCTGCGAAAATGAAGTAGACACTTACAATAGAGATGCCTTGAAACTTGTTAGGATGGGTAATTATACAGAAGGATTAAACCTTCTGAACGAAGCGCTTGAGTTAGATCCAGAAAATGATACAACATGGAATAATATTTCTTTATGTTATGATGCGATTGGTGAATACCAGTTGGCGTTAGAAGCAGCGCAAAAAGCTGTTAATCTAGGAGATGAAAATGAAGTGGAATATTCCAATTTGGGTAATGCATATTTTGACTTGGGTAATATAGAAGAGGCAAAGCTTGCTTATGAAAAATCACTTCAATTGAAAGAGGATTACTATTATGCGTTATATGGTTTAGGAAATTATTATCATGAAATTGGTGAATATGAAAAAGCATTAGAATATTTCTACAATCTATATGATAACAATCCGATTAACATTGATGTTATCAGATATATTGCATTTTGCAATTATAAATTAGGTCAAGTTGATTACGCAATTGACTTTTTAGAAGATGAAATAGAAAAATTTAATTCTGATGAATTGAAACAACTGCTTGAACTTTTGATTGAAAATAGAAATGCGGACAATGAATAAGCACTGCGAAAGCAGTGCTTTTAAAGTAATCAGTCTAGAATGTTGTCGAGATGATGTGTTTTTATATAATCATCGTATTCGTTTTGATCTACAAAAGTAACGCCCGAAACCAATAGAGAACGATCGACACACTCTTTTTGTGAGAGTTTACCAATACCATAAAAATAATTGTATTGTGATTTGAAAACTCTTGAGTTTGTTGGCACAGCATACCCACATTTTATTTTCATAGAACACCTCCCATTTAATATCTACCCTTGGGAGAGTTGTTAAATCAAAAACATATTTTTGTCACACTGGTGTCATATATTAAAGAGAGGTTAATGTTTTCTTACAATTGATGCTGTCTATTGCAAGACTAATTAGACTTCTATACAATAAAATGTAGAAGGTATTTAACTAAAAGGAGGATTTTATGGGAGCCATATTGGATATGAGAATTATTGCACAGGGGATTATCATCCTTATTGTGTTATTGTTTCTAAGTACTGTTTTGTTTTCGGGTTTAATAAGAAGAACTTATAACGGTTTGATTCGAGATATTAATGATAAAGAAAATCGAAAGAACCGATTATTTAAACATAGAATGATGAATGATGTAATAGATGATTTTAATGTTGCACTCAATAACAACGTTGAAGAAATTAATACGATTGCCATTATTGAAAAAAACATGAATGTGCATATGAAAACAATACTTCTTGGTGAAAGATTTGCAAAAAAAGCGGTTTCAATGATGATTATTCTAGGATTGTTGGGAACATTCTATGGTTTGATTATCTCGATTGAAGAACTGGTAACAATGTTATCAAAGAGCCAGGAAATAGTTGGAGTTGAAATGATTACCAACGGTCTTGTAAGTTCAATCAAAGGCATGTCAGTAGCATTCATTACATCGATGTTTGGTATCGGTGCATCGGTACTTACAAATATTATGAATATCATGTTTGGATTATTGGATTTAAAAGAATCAATGATCACTTCTGTTGAAGAATATTTAGACAACCACCTGATGATTTCGAATAATGGACTAGGTGCTGTTGACGAAAATGGAAATACAGCGTTAACTTTAAGCTTTGAGAAGTTTAATGAATCTTTAACAACAAATCTGAGAGGGATTGCAACCGATATTACCACTCAACTTGCTGATGCGACAGGAGATATGGTTTTAACTGCGGAATCTATAAAGAGTTCGGTAGTAAGGTTTGATCATTCCTTAAATCAATTCTCTGAAAACATCAGAGACTTTACAGAGTTTAATCATCACTTAAGAACAAATATTCAAAGGATGAGTGTTGGTTTTGATGATTTTAGTGATGAAATGGGCAAGAATGTAAAAGAGATGAAAGCAGGCCATCAAAATGTTTATGATTTGAATAAGACACTTGAAAAACTATCGAGAAAAGATGGGTAGGTGGAATAAATGAAACTGCGAAGACACAGAGAAAGACACCGCGAGGAAGAGGAGAATTTTTGGCCGGCCTTTACGGATATGATTTCTACTGTCGTTTTGATTTTATTTTTCTTAGTACTTGTGTTTTATATGGAAAAAATCATAACGATGAAAACTTTATCAGCACTCAAGGATCAACTTGCTGAAACAGAAATTGTATTGAATCAAAAATCTGAATCTCTAACAGAAACAGAAGAAAACCTTTCAATCAGTAGACTGGAAATTGAAAGTAATATATTGGAACTGAAGGTATTACAGTCTGAATTGGAAGCTGGGAAAGATGATTTGAAATTGGCCCAAGAAGCCATTGATGATCAGAAGAGTATCATTGAGCAAAGTAATGATGAGCTTGCCAGTTTAAGATCTAAATTAGAAGGAATTGCTCTTTTAAGAGTTGATGTTCTTGAAAAAGTAAAAGATTCCATAGAAGAGGAATTGGGTGAAACCAATGCTTCTGGTGAAGCGTTGGTAAGCATTGGAGACAATGGTAATATCATTATTAATGAGAGCTTGGTATTTGATACCGACTCTTCTTCAGTCAAGGAAAGTGGTAAGCAACTTTTGGATAATTTGGCTATTGCATTTGAAAATGTCTTGAGTGATCCGAGTATCAGAGAAAATATTGATGCCATTAGTATTCAAGGACATACAGATGAAAGGGCTTCTCAGGAGTATAACCGTGAGTTGTCTGCAAGAAGAGCTTATAGTGTAGTAAACTACTTGATGAAATCCAATCCGGATTTAGCCGATGACTTTGGTAGCTATTTTGCAGCCAGTGCGTATTCTGAATTTAGACCTCTTGATTTAGGAACGTCAGATGCAGCATATGCAAAGAATAGACGCATTGAAATTTCGGTTATCTTAAAGGATTCTCATGTACAAAATGTTATCAACACCTATTTGCAAGAATCACTAGATGATTTTGATGCAAATGATTAAAAGATCGACCTGAAAAGTATTTTTCAGGTTTTTTTTGTTATAATTATTGAGAAGGAGATTCTTATGATTAGATATATACTAGGTAAATCAAATAGTGGTAAAAGTAAATTTATTCATCAAATGATTGGTCAGAAGCTAAGTGAAAAACAATTGTTGATTGTTCCGGAGCAATATACATTACAAGCAGAAGTGGAATTGATTCATGATCTTAATTGTGATGGTATCATGAATATAGAAGTAATGAGCTTCAATAGATTTTGTATACAAGTTATCAATGAAACAGGTGCATTATCTGAAACCGAAATCAACAGTCTAGGAAAAGCGATGGTGCTACGTTCCATACTTGATCAACATCATGAGGAACTTCTAGTTTTTGGAGATATATCAAAGAAAAACGGATTTGTAGAAAAACTAAGCACTTTGATGAGTGAAATGAAACGTGTGGGTATTGAAGCAGAGGATTTAAATAAAAAACTCCTTTCTAGTGATATGAACCTTTTGGTGGATAGAAAGCTAAAAGATGTAGCATTGATTCTGGAGTATTATCAAACTTTTATGGCTAAGGGTTACTTTGATGAAGAAGATAAACTTTTAGCTGTTATCAATCGACTGGAAACATCACAACTCCTAAAACACACAAGTATTTATTTTGATGGATTTGATAGTTTTTCGAATCAAGAATACATGTTAATGGAGGAAATGATGCGATTAGCAAAAGAATGTACTTTTGCCTTAACATTAGAACAGGATAATCCGATATTTGAACCCGTTATAAAGACCTTCAAAAAGATACGTAAAGTAGTAGATCGTCTTGGTCTGGAAGAAATGAAAAAGGAATTGGTCGGTCGATCAAAATATGAGGATTTAGAAGCACTTAGAAGAGAATTTTTTTCTTATCCATATACACCGTATGATCAACCCTTGGAACATATTCATTTACATATGAACAATAATGTGTACGATGAAGTTGAAAATATTGCAAAAGATATATGCAGGCAGATACGGAAAGGTTCGCGCTATAAAGATTTAGCGGTTGTCACTGGTAATATAGAAGGATATACATCGATTATCAAACGAATCTTCTCTGAATATAACATACCTTATTTTATAGATGATAAAGTCAGCATTATGAATCATCCGATCATTAAATTTATATTGTCTTCTTTATATTGCTTAAACAGCGGATTTAAAAAAGAAGATGTTCTAAAAGTCATTAAAACAGGTCTAACAGATGTAGATGAAAAGACAATACCGTTATTCGAAAACTATGTACTTAAAAGAGGACTGCGAGGTAATCGCTGGTTGGAACCTTTTGAAGATGAGGTTTTGGAAATGGAACGGTTTAAACTAATTCAACCTCTGATGCATCTAAAAGATAATTTTTCATCTAAGAAAACCATTGGTGAAATGACAAAGATGCTATTTGATTATTTGATACTGTCAAAAATTCCTGAGAAAATTGAAGTTTGGATTGAGTATTTGCAATCTGAAAATGCGTTGGATAAAGTACAGGAAAGTACTCAGATATGGAATATGATCATAGAGATATTGGACCAACTTGTTGAATTAGAAGGAGATGATGTTAAAACGATTAAAGAATACCTTAGAATTCTTGAAGCTGGTTTTACAGAAGTGTCGCTTGGATTGATTCCGCCTTCAATTGATCAAGTGGTGATTGGTAGTATAGAAAGATCAAAGAGTAAAACAACAAAAGGACTTTATGTCTTAGGTTTAAATGATGGGGTTATACCTAAGAAATACAGTGATGAAGGTATCCTTTTAGACGATGAAAAACAAATATTAAAAGAAGAAGGACTCGACCTTGAAACAGATGCTGCGAGTATTATGGCTAGAGATTATTTTTCAACATATGTCGCATTTTCAAAAGCGACAGAATTTATTCATTTGAACTTCTCTTTGGCGGATTACGAAGGAAAAGCCTTACGTCCATCTATTTATATTGATAAATTGCAGCGTGTATTTCCCAAAATTGAAACGAACAGTCATGTCATAGAAGATCAAAGTCCGTCAGATGCTTATAATCCTTATAGCCACTATAATTTATTGACTGAGAAACTACGTCGATATGCAGATGATTACATTATAGATGACGCTTGGTTATCGGTATTGGCTTGGTATAATGCTCAAGATGAGTGGCACGAAAAAACGACTCGATTGAAGGGAGCGCTTTTTTATGATAATCAAGTCCATCATATATCAAAAAAACATTCGAAAGCATTATATGATTTGCCATTAACCTCTAGTGTGTCAAGATTGGAAAGATATGAACGATGTCCATTTTCTCACTTTGTTCATTATGGTTTAAAACCTAAAAGACGAGATGAATATGAAATTAGACTACCTGATATTGGATCGTTATTCCATAAAACCTTAGAATTTTTTGATGCAAAGATGAAAACAAACCATGTAGATTGGCAAAGTATTTCACGTGAACAGACTTTTGTAATGATAGATGAAATCGTAGATGAGTTGGTGAGTGATTACAACAGTAAAATATTCGAGTCTTCTCATCGTTATCAATATTTGATTAAAAAACTTAAGAGAGTAGGGAAAAGGGCTGCTTGGACTTTGGTGACTCAAGTTAAACAAGGAGAGTTTATACCATATGCTCATGAAATTTCTTTTAGTACAAAGGGGTTTGAACAATCTGTGCCACCGATTATTATAGAATTATCAAGTGGAGATAGAATGATGTTAGAAGGTCAAATAGACAGAGTGGATTTATTTGATTTGGACGGAAAAAAATATATAAAAGTGATCGATTATAAATCGGGCAGTAAAAAATTCAGCTTGTCTGAAGTATACCAGGGACTTCAACTTCAGTTGATGGTTTATTTGGATGCAATTTTAGAAAATAGCGATTTCTTTAGAGCAGACGAGCTTTATCCGGCAGGTGTATTTTACTTTAAAATTGATGATCCGATATTGGAATCAGAGATTTTAAAAGGTGAAATGACTGAATCTGAAATATTAAAAGCTTTAAAGATGGATGGCTTGCTATTAGAAGATTTGTCTGTTGCAACAGCAATGGATCAAAATATTCAAGAAAATCGGAAATCAAATGTAATTCCATTTGAACTTAAAAAAGATGATAGTATCAGCAGTCGCTCAAAAGTTGCAAAAGAAGATGAGTTTCTAGGTCTTATAGAGTATGTAAAAGAGACAATAAAAGAAATCGGTGATCAAATATCTGACGGTGTGACTAAAATAGCCCCTGTTAAATTGGGTACCATGACTGGCTGCCAAAGTTGTGATTACCAAAGTATTTGCCAATTTGATCAATCATTTGGTAATCGATACAAATATTTAAAAAACTACAAAGATGATGAAGTATTAGAAGCCATAAAGGAAAGGGAAAATCATGCCAAAGTGGACAAGTGATCAACAAGCTGCAATAGAAACGAGACAATCCAATTTATTGGTGTCGGCAGCAGCGGGTTCAGGAAAAACAGCTGTGTTGGTTGAGCGTATCATTCAATTGATTATTGAATCTCGTGTGGGTATAGATGAAATGCTCATCGTGACGTTTACAAATGCCGCTGCCAGTGAAATGAGAGAGAGAATCGTATCGGCTCTTTATGATCAACTTGAAAATGAGGACAATCCGTTCTTGCGTGAGCAAGTCAATAAAATTCAGAAGGCGAGTATCATGACGTTACATGCCTTTTGTATAGGTGTAGTGAGAAATAATGCTCATTTTATTGAGGTTGATCCAGGATTTAAAGTTGGTGATACTGTAGAACTTAATATATTGGCTAAAGAAGTAATGGATATCATATTAGAAGAAGCTTATGAAGAAGCGCGAAGTAGTTTTCATTGTTTTATTGAATCCTATAGCGAAAATAGAGAAGATAAAAAAATTCAAAATCTTATCAACAGTACATATCAATTTATCCAGAGCCAGCCGGATCCTATCAAGTGGTTGGAAGAAACCGTGGATAATTTACATAGGCCGGAACAGTACATTGAAATTTTAAAAGCTAATATTAAATTTGATTTAGAAGCAGCAATTGAAATTTTAGAATCCGCATCTGTTCTGGTAGAATCACCACAAGGTCCAAAAGAATATGATGAGATGATTCAAAGTGATATGCTGAATGTAGCTAATTTGATTGCTTCACTAGATAATCTGGATGAATTTGTTGATGGTGTAAGACAAGTTGCCCATATGAGACTAAAATCCATTTCTAAAGCAAGAAAAGAAGAAGTCGATATGACATTAGCAGATGAAGTAAAAGCTCTTAGAAAACAATATAAAGATATTTTGGATGATATTAAGAGTATGTTTGAACATAAGTCTGTAGAGGATTACTTGGAAGATATTAAAGCCGTAGAACCGATGATGGCAGAACTTTGCAGACTGGTATCGATGTATCAAAATAGATTCAATTATGAAAAAATGGAGAAAAACATAGTTGATTTTAACGATTTAGAACATTTGGCTTTAAAAGCATTGGAGCATGAAGATGTAAGAGCGTATTATAGAAACAAATATGCTTATATATTTTTAGATGAGTATCAGGATTCTAATTTAGTTCAAGAAACTTTAATCAACAGAATAAAAAGAGATAATAATGTTTTTCTAGTGGGTGATGTGAAACAGAGTATTTACAAATTTAGATTAGCGGATCCGACGCTTTTTATGGAGAAATATCATAGTTATTCAAAAGATTCGGGTTCAATTAATAGACGTATAGACTTAAAGAAGAATTTTAGGAGTAGAAAAGAGATTTTAGAAGGCATTAACTTCCTTTTCGAGTCATTGATGTCTGAATCCTTTGGTGAAATGGTTTACGATGATGATGCAAAACTTTATACGGGTATTGATTTTAAACCCATAGAGGATGACAGTATCAAAGTAAACATCATAGAAGGGACTTACGAGGGTGATGATTTATTACAAGAACTCACATCTGCTGAAGTTGAAGCGAGGTCAGTTGTAAAAGAAATAAATGCGTTAATCGGCAAAAAAAGTTATGATAGGAAAAAGGATTGTTACTTCGATTTAGAATACAAACACATGGTTATTTTAATGCGTGCAGTTTCATCTTGGGCACCTGTATTTAATGATGTTTTCTTAAAGGAAGGCATCCCTTTATTCGCTGATTTCCAAGGTGGGTATTTTGATGCAATCGAAATAAAGATGTTTGTTGATTTACTTAGGTTAATAGACAATCCTTATCAGGATCTACCGTTATTGACTGTGTTAAGGTCGCCGATATTTAATTTTACAACAGAGGATTTAATAGAAATAAGAATACAACATCCAAAAAAATACTACTTTGAGTCCTTCTTTGAGTTTGATGGAGATAGCTTATTAAAAGAAAAAGTAACTGGTGTCAGTAGTTTGTTGGAGGATTGGAAACATAAATCAAGATATATGAGACTGGATGAGTTGATCTGGCACATTATGATTACAACAGGCTACTTCCAGTATGTTGGTGCGATGCCTGGAGGGAAGAATAGACAAGGTAATCTAAGACTCTTAATTGATAGGGCTGAACAAATGGAAAAAGCGAATTTTTCTAGTTTGTATCAATTTGTTGAAACGGTAGACAAAATGCATAAATCGAATGCGGATATGGGTACTGCAAAGATTATTAGCGAAAATGAAAATGTTGTTAGAATCATGAGTATTCACAAGAGTAAAGGATTGGAGTTTCCAGTTGTTATAGTCGCAGGCATGGGCAAGAAATTTAATTTAAGAGATGCATATCAAGAGGTGCTTCTACATAAGAATCTTGGGATTGGTCCAAAATTTATCGACCCTATTCACCGCGTTGGATTTGATACATTACCCAAGAAACTGATTAAGAGACAAATTCGATTTGAGAGTTTGGCTGAAGAAATGCGTGTTTTATACGTTGCATTGACCCGTGCAGTAGACAAGTTGGTTTTAGTAGGAACGGTTAAGAACATTGAAGGTCAATCTAAAAAATGGTGCAGAGGGGATCAGATACATAACTTGATGTCAGGACAATCGTATTTGGACTGGCTGATGATGATTCTTTCAAAACATCCTGTGAGCAAAAATATATGGTCGTTGGCTGAGAAACCATATTTAGGTTTACATGACCATCAAACCCATTGGACGCTCGATTTTCAAACAAGGGAGAATCTTTATGACAATTCTGAAAAAACACCAAAACAGTCGTTAGAGTCTATTTTAGAAAATATTGCTCAGTTTGAAAATGATGAAATGAGTCAATTACTATCTGATAAGTTTAATGATGTTTATCCTTACAGTATTCATGAATTACCATCAAAATTCAGTGTAACGGAATTGAAGAGATTAGAACAAAACAAAGGGTCTGTTTTTGATCCGCTAAATACAACACCTAATTTCTTAAAGAAAGATCAAGTTAAAACAGCTGCAGAACTTGGTACGCTGACTCACTTTGTGATGCAAAAATTGGATAGATTCAATGGAAATATTGAAGGTCAGTTGCTTGAGTTTAGAAATACTAAATTGTTATCTGAAGAAGATTATAAATTATTGAAGCCTGAAAGGTTTTATAAGTTTTTTATGTCGGACTTAGGGATTAGATATAAAAAAGCAGCTGAAGTAGAAAAAGAGAAAGCGTTTGTTCTTAAGAAGAAACTTGAAATAACAGGGGATGATGAAATTCTTATTCAAGGAATTATAGATTGTTATTTTGAAGAAGAAGACGGGATAGTTCTTATTGATTACAAAACAGATTATCTTTATGGAGATGAAGAAGTTTTAGTAGAACGTTATAAAGCACAATTAGCCTTATATAAAGAAGCAATTGAGCGGATTACACGTAAAAACGTAAAAGAAACATATATCTATTCTTTTTATAAAGATAAGGGAATTCTAATTGATTTGGCATAAGTATCAGGTTAATACTATTGTAATAGTTTGTACATATGAAGTACACATGACCATGATAACATAAGTTCATAGAAGATGATTATCATTAGTAAATAGATAATTTAATGATTTTAACCTTCAATCCCCCCCTATTAATATTTTATGCGAAAATCACTTAATTCGATTAGGTGATTTTTATTTTTTTGAAAAATGACAGATTTGTAAAATAGAGTACATATGAAGTACACATGACCATGATAACATAAGTTCATAGAAGATGAATATCATTAGTAAATTGATGAATTTAATGATTTTTAACCTTCAATCCCCCCCTATTAATATTTTATAGAAATCGCTTAATTTGATTGAGTGATTTTTTATTTTTTGATCTTTCCATTAAGTTTACAAATTCTTTATATGTAGAACATATGAAGTACACATAAGCATGTTAATATGTAGTCATAGAAGATGAATATCATTAGTAAACAGATGAATTTAATGATTTTTAACCTTCAATCCCCCCCTATTAATATTTTATGCGAAAATCACTTAATTCGATTAGGTGATTTTTATTTTTTTGAATTATTGTATAATCCGATAGAGGCTATGATGATAGTAGCCCCAACGATTTGTGTTAAAGTTGGTATTTCTTGAAATAAAAAGATTGCAAAAATAGAAGCTATTATAGGTTCTGTTAATATCGCCATTGAAACCAAGGTAGCACTGACATACTTTAACGACCAGTTGAATAAGCTGTGTCCTAAAAGTGTTGGGAAGATTGCCATGGCTAAAAAGAGTAAATACTCTGTTGGTGCCTTTACAAACAGATCATGCCCGACAAATAAATTGCTGACAAAGATTGTGATTAGAGCAAATGTATAAGTTAAGTATGTATATGATGTCATAGAAACATCTTGTCTTACTTTATTACCGATTAACAAATAGACTGAAACAAAACCTGCTCCAGCTAATGCATAAATATCACCTAATATAGCATTTTGACCTCCGCTAAAATCTCCTAGAGTTAATATAATACTACCAACAAAGGCTGCTATGATTGCGATAATTTCAATAGGCTTAGATTTTTCTTTAAAGATAAAATAGGTAATAATGAGTAAAATGATTGGACTGGTGTTTACAAGAACAGTGGCGCTTGCTACAGTTGTATATTTTAAGGATATTATCCATGCCGAAAAATGTAATCCTAAAAAAATACCACTGATGGCTATTTTTTTTATCTGCTTACTTGATAATTCTTTTATTTCTTTTCTATTCTTTGATATGATAAAAGGGGTTAATAAAAGTATAGTTGTCAGCATTCGATAAAATGCAATAGTAAGTGCTGGTGATGATGATAATTTGATCAGAATAGGTGAGGTTGATACACCTAAGGCACCTATTAGTATGATCAATTTTGGATTTAGTTTCATATGACCTCCGATTCTTAAGGTCATTATACATGAAAACTTAGGATACAGAAAGGAATATAAAATGGGATATGTACATGTTTATACAGGCGATGGTAAAGGTAAGACAACCGCTGCTTTTGGTTTGGCTGTAAGAAGTCTTTATGCGGGGAAAAATGTTTATATTGGTCAATTTATTAAAAGTATGAAGTATCATGAAGTTGGACTTGAAAACGATTTTGAAAATATAACGATAGAACAGTATGGTGATGATTGTTTTATTGAGAAGGATCCTGCAGAAAAAGATATCCAAATGGCAAAAGATGGCTTGGATAAAATTAACAAAATTATTAAATCATCAATTTATGATGTGGTGATACTGGATGAGATAACGATTGCGTTATATTATAAGTTATTTTCAGTTATAGAACTGTTGGACATTTTAAAAGAGAGACCAGATGAATTAGAGATAATAATTACAGGAAGGTATGCGCCAGATGAACTTATAGAGTATGCTGATTTGGTGACAGAGATGAAGGAAATTAAGCATTATTATAAGCAAGGTGTATTATCGAGAGATGGTATTGATCGGTAGTAAAAGGTGGGTTAATAGATTTTCGGGAAAAAAATTCGAGAAAATTTTTTCCCGTTTTTTATGTTCGCTTGTTTTATGATTTACAATTTGATAAACTTGAATCACGGGGAAAAGGATATTTTTTTTAGGCTAAATCACCTTATATTGTGTCTATAAGAAAAATCACTACTATATATTGTGGAAGGTGTGGCGTTGTATGTTTGAATTGATTATTAAGAGAAATCAAGAAATTGTAACCTTTGAGAGAGGAAATATTGAGAATGCTGTATTTAAGGCATTGGTTGTTGCAGAAGGGAATAGATCTCGTCAATCTCTTAGAAATCTATCTGTTTCAGTAACGGATAAAGTAATTTTTGATGTAGGAGCAGTTTTAATCGAAAATACTTATCCTACTGTTGAGCAAATACAGGATAATGTAGAGTTGGCATTGATGTCGATGGGAGAACATGAGACTGCAAAAGCTTATATTAAGTATAGATATAAGCACTTAGAACAAAGAGAAAGCAAACAGTCAGCAATGGATATTTTATCTTTGTTTGATGATTACATAGGACAAAATGATTGGCAGGTAAGAGAAAACTCGAATATGAGTTATTCTCTACAAGGATTAAATAATCATGTAATAGCAAAAGCAACAAAACATTTTTGGTTGAATAAAGTCTATTCAGAATCTGTAAAAGAAGCACATGAGTCAGGTGATTTACATATTCATGATTTAGGACTATTATCTACTTATTGTTGCGGATGGAGTTTAGAAGATTTATTGAATAAAGGATTTGGTGGTGCTCCAGGGAAAGTTGAATCAGCACCACCCAAGCACTTTGAAACAGCACTGATGCAGTTGGTTAATTTTATTTATACCTTGCAAGGTGAAGCAGCTGGCGCTCAAGCGGTATCAAATTTTGATACGTTATTAGCACCGTTTATCAGAATCGATAATCTAGATTACGATCAGGTAAAGCAGATGATGCAAGCCTTTATATTCAATATGAATATTGCAACGCGCGTAGGATTCCAAACGCCATTCTTTAACATCACAATGGATAAAGAAGTACCTTCGACACATAAGGATTTACCAATCATCATTGGTGGACAATATCATTATGACTTGACTTATGGAGAGTTTCAAAAAGAAATGGATATGATCAATATCGCATTCTGTGAAGTGATGATGAAAGGAGATGCAAAAGGTAGAGTATTTACCTTCCCAATTCCAACGTATAATATTACAGAAAACTGGGAATGGGATAATCCAGTTTCAGATAAGATAATGGAAATGACTGCAAAGTTTGGAATTCCGTATTTCAGTAACTTCGTTAATTCTGAATTGGATCCTGAAGATGTAAGAAGTATGTGTTGTAGATTAAGACTGGACAATAAAGAATTAATAAGGCGTGGTGGAGGTTTATTTGGTGCAAATCCTAAAACGGGTTCTATTGGTGTTGTTACCATTAATATGGCACGTTTAGGGCATGTTTCTGATAGTCTGGAGAATCTATTAGAGCGATTGGAGCGATTGATGGAAATTGCCAAAGACTCTTTAGAGAAAAAGAGAAAAGTGTTGGAAATTAATATGCATAAAGGATTGTATCCTTATTCGAAACATTATCTAAGTGATGTCTATGATACTTATGAAGAATATTGGCATAATCATTTTGCAACTATTGGACCAAATGGTATGAATGAATGTATTATGAACTTCACTAAAGGTACAGACAATATTGTAACTGAAGTTGGTAAAGAACTTGCAGAAGAAATCCTTGATTATATGAATGAAGTTTTAGTGAGATTCCAAGAAGAAACTGATCATTTATACAATTTAGAAGCCAGCCCGGCTGAAGGGACTGCACATAGATTCGCAAAAATGGATTTAGAAATGTACCCTGATATCATGGTATCGGGTGATAAGAGACCCTATTATACAAATAGTACACAGTTGCCAGTAGGCCATACAGAAGATTTGTTTGATGCACTTGATCATCAAGAAACATTACAACTTAAATATACAGGTGGTACAGTATTTCATGGGTTTGTACCTGAAAGAGTGGACTCTATAGAAGTGGTAAAAACTATATTACAAAAAGTGATGAATAATTACCGTATTCCATATTTTACTTTAACACCAACATTCAGTATATGTCCAAACCATAAATACTTATCAGGTGAAGTGTATGAATGCCCGCTTTGTCAAGAACAGACTGAAGTTTGGACAAGGATAGTTGGCTATCATCGTCCGGTTCAGAATTGGAATGACGGCAAACAAGAAGAATTTAATGAAAGATTGGAATTTGAAATATAATGAAAATTGCTGGATATTTAAAGTCATCATTAATAGATTATCCTGATACTTTGGCGAGTGTGGTATATTCGCCAAAGTGTAATTTTAATTGCGGGTTTTGTCATAATAAGGATTTAGTATATAATTCAGATGAAATGATGCATCAAAACATAGTTCTGAAACACTTAAAAAAAAGAAGTAAGATATTAGATGGCGTTGTCATTTCAGGTGGAGAGCCGACACTTCAGCAGAATTTAAAACCGTTCATTAGAGACATAAAATCATTAGGCTATAAAGTGAAGCTGGATACCAATGGTTATAAACCAGAGATACTGGAAAACTTAATAAAGGAGAATTTAATAGATTATATCGCAATGGACATTAAAAACTCTCCGTGTAAATATCAACAGACTGTTGATAAAATGCAGTTTGATATAGAGACAATCAAACAATCCATTGAAGTGATAAAACGTGCATCGGTGGATTATGAATTTAGAACCACCTGGATTAAAGAATACCATGATGATAATGATATTATAGGTATTGGATCTCTGATAAAAGACTCTAAAAGGTATGTACTTCAACAATATGAATTTTCAGATAAGCAAATAAGAAATGAAGCCTTTAATTACTATACATTAGACGAAATGAGTCGCTTTCAAGATGAATTTAAAGTACAATATAATGTAGAGGAAGTTTTAATTAGAGGGAGATTTTAAATGCCTAAAGCTACATTTTTTAATTTAAGTGAAGATAAACAGGAACGTATTATGATGGCAGCTGTAGAAGAGTTTTCGAAATATGACTACAATGAAGTGACTGTATCTAAGATTGTGAAAGAAGCAGGGATTCCAAAAGGTAGTTTTTATCAATATTTTGAAGACAAATTTGATTTGTTTTATCATATTATTCAAAAAGTGGGTGAAATGAAGAAGAAATATTTTCTACCAGCGCTTGACAATATGAACAATAATACTTTTTTCGAATCGTTAGGTCTTATGTATAAAGCCGGTGTTCAGTTTGCCATTGAAAATCCCAAGGAAGCGAATATTGGATCTTTACTTTTAAAAAATTCCGATAAGACTCTACAAAATAAAGTTTATGGGGACATGACAGGTCAAGTAAATGATTTTTTTGGTCCGTTTATTCAAACTGCAATTGACAAAGGTGAGTTACGAGATGATATTGATGTTTCCTTTTTAAGTTATATCTTTGGTCAGTTCAATATGGTCTTTGCAGATTATTTTTTCAATATTAAAGGTGGCAGTGATATCAATGCTTATGTTAAGGATATTGATGTGATGTTGGAACTGTTCAAAAATGGTGTAGCAAAAAAAAGTTGACAATAAAATGATTATACATTACGATATGACTAAGCAGTCATATTTTTTTTATTTCTTTATGACTACACGGTCACATTGTAAGTGATTAATCCATATGACCAAGGGTATCATCTAGTTATATATAAGGAGGCTTTATGAGTATTATAGAAATTAAAAATCTTACAAAGTATTATGGCAAACAAAAAGGTATAGAGGAAGTATCCTTTAAAGTAGAAGAAGGTGAAATTTTTGGATTTATTGGTCCAAATGGTGCCGGTAAATCAACAACAATCCGAACTCTATTATCACTAATTTATCCAACCAGTGGTGAAGCAACAATTTTTGGGAAAGATATTGTAGAATTTGGTCACGAAATCAAGGAAGAGATTGGTTACTTGCCTTCTGAAGTTTTTTATTACGATAATATGAAAGTAATTGATATTCTGAAGTATTCTGCGAGTTTCTATAAAAAAGATTGCTCCAAGAGAATGTATGAGTTGGCAAAAATAATGGATTTGGATTTAAACAAGAAGGTAGATGATCTGTCTTATGGTAATAAAAAGAAAGTTGGTATTGTTCAAGGATTATTACATGAACCAAAACTTCTGATTTTAGATGAGCCGACGAGTGGCTTAGATCCTTTGATGCAACAGATTTTTTTTGATCTGATCATTGAAGAAAATAAAAAGGGAACTACCGTTTTATTTTCTTCCCATATTTTAACCGAAGTACAAAAACTTTGTAATAGAGTAGGCATCATCAAAGATGGTTCTATAGTAAGGGTGGATAATATTGAAGCGCTTAAAGGTGATAATTATAAGAGATTTAAAATTGAAGTAAATGATACAGCTGGATTTGAACTTGCAGGTGTTAGCGATTTAAATATTGAAGCAAGCGGTGTCAACTTCTTATTTAAAGGAGACATCAATGATGTTATTTCATTACTTGCAACTAAAAAAGTAAACAACCTAGTTATTGAAGAACCTACACTTGAGGAAATCTTCATGCACTACTACCAGTAAGGAGCATGTATGAATATTTTAAAACATGAGTTGAAGCTCTATAGAAATACTACGATTATATGGACTGCCGCATTGGTACTCGTTATTATAATGTTTACCAGTATATTTCCTGCATTTCAGGGCAGTGCAGAAGCAATGAATAAAGTATTGGATTCCTTTCCTGAAGCTCTTAAGCAAGCACTGGGATTGTCGACAATGGACCTTTCATCAGCACTTGGATTTTTAGGGTTTATGTTTGCCTATGTTGTTTTAGTCGGTGGTATTCAGGCGATGAATTTGGGCTTATCAATTCTTTCAAATGAACAACGAGATAAAACAGCAGATTTTCTATTGGCCAAACCTGTGAAGCGTATCAATGTGGTGCATGCTAAATTTATCGCAGGTCTTATTAATATAATTGGAACAAATATAGTATTTGCTATAGTGACTGTTGTTTCAATTAGCGTCATAGAAAGGAATTTCTCTTTAAAGATTTTGATGCTCTTTATTGGGTCGTTGTTTTTAATTCAGCTATTTTTCTTAAGCTTTGGTATGTTGTTATCTGTATTTATGGATAAATTAAAGACAGTTGTACCAGTTTCTCTAGGTGTGGTATTTGGATTTTTTATTTTGAATCTATTAAACGAATCTCTGTCAGGGAAACCGTTAACAGCAATTTCACCATTTGCATATTTCAGTACGACTGGCATTTATGAAAATAGTGCTTATGAGATGAAGTGGTTGATATTAAATTGTGTTTTGGTTGTTGTATTTACTATTGGTGCTTATGTGAAGTATATCAAAAAAGATATACCATCTGTTTAGCCAGGATCTCTGGATTGGAGGATTTTATGAATATTGTTTTGCGAGAATTAAAATCGACCAGACGATCGCTGATTATCTGGTGTAGTAGTATTATATTTTTAATCTATGTTGGCATGGTCAAATATGATGGTTTTAGTAAGGCTGGAGAGTCGGCTAATGAAATGTTGGCAAGCTTGCCAACTGCGATGAAGGCTATTTTTGGTATAGGGGATTTAGATCTAGCGCTTGCCAGCGGTTATTATATAGTATTCCTTATGTATTTCGTATTGTTGTGTGGTGTACACGCAATCATGCAAGGTTCGGTTGTGCTTTCTAAAGAAGAAAGAGATAAAACAGCAGACTTTTTACTGGTTAAGCCAGTAAAACGAACACAGGTGTTGACCTCGAAAATTATTGCAAGCTTGATCAACATGGTCATATTAAATGCTATAACATGGATTACATCAATATTGATTGTTGATGTATATAATGACGGTCCACCTATAAATGACTTAATTTCAAAATTGATGATAGGCTTGTTTATCACTCAGTTGGTGTTTTTCTCAATTGGTTTGTTGATTGGTGTATTGGTAAGAACAACAAAAAAAGCAACAAATATTTCAACTGGTTTCTTATTGAGTACTTTTATATTATCAGCTACGATTGATATATATGATAAGTTAGATTTTCTGAAATATTTAACGCCGTTTAAATACTTTGATGGTAAAAAAATATATCTGGAAGGGTTTAGTGTTTTCTTTATAGCTCTGTCGTTTATTATTGTTGTACTATCTGTTGGAAGCACATATGTTTTGTATAAAAAGAAGGATTTACATGTATAACCCATCAAATGATGGGTTGTTTCTTTTGCAAGTCATCTTTCATTTATAAACAGAAGTGAAACCTTCAATTCTTTTCCTATATAGTGTTTTACAAATGTTTAACTTTGTGTATAATGAACTTGTCAATAAATTTTGCAACTTTGTAAAACGAATATTGCAAAATCCAAATATATGGAGGAACTTATGAGTCAGGTTAAAATTACAGAAACCGTATTAAGAGACGCTCATCAATCATTGATTGCAACTAGAATGAAATTCCATGAGATGGAGCCGATTTTAAAGGATTTAGATCAAGTTGGCTACCATGCATTAGAGATGTGGGGTGGTGCAACTTTTGACACATGCCTTAGATTTTTAAATGAGGATCCATGGGAAAGACTTAGAAAAATTAGAGCACAAGTGAAAGATACCAAATTACAAATGTTACTTAGAGGTCAGAACATCTTAGGTTATAAACATTATGCAGATGATGTTGTAGAGGAGTTTGTTAAGAAATCTGTATCAAACGGTATTGATATCATTAGAATATTCGATGCTTTAAATGATACTAGAAACTTGAGAGTAGCTCTTGAAACTACTAAAAAAGAGGGTGCTCATGCTCAAGCTGCAATTTCTTATACAATCAGTCCAGTTCATACAACTGAAGTGTACGTAAAACTTGCTAAGGAAATGGAAAACATGGGTGCTGATTCTATATGTATCAAGGATATGTCTGGTTTATTAACACCTTACTATGCTGAAGAATTGGTTGCTGCAATAAAAAAGAATACATCTGTTCCTTTGGAAGTTCATTCACATGCTACTAGTGGGCTTGCTAGTATGATGTATTTGAAGGCTATTGAAGCAGGTGCTGATATTATTGATACAGCTATATCAACATTCTCAATGGGTACATCACAACCGCCGACTGAGTCATTTGTTGCAACATTAAAAGATACAAAATTTGATACAGGTCTAGATTTGGAAAAATTAAATAATATCGCTGAGTATCTTAATCCTATAAAAGATAAGTATATGAAAGAAGGTACTTTAAATCCTAAAGTAATGGGCGTTAATATCAATACCCTTTTATATCAAGTACCTGGTGGTATGCTATCAAATCTAGTTTCACAACTGAGTATGCAAAATGCTCTTGATAAGTTTGATGACGTGTTAAAGGAAGTTCCAAGAGTTAGAGAAGATTTAGGTTTCCCACCTCTTGTTACACCAACCAGTCAAATTGTTGGTACGCAAGCGGTATTCAATGTCATCTCAGGAGAAAGATATAAAATTGTTTCAAAAGAAGTAAAAGCTTATGTTAAAGGAATGTATGGTAAGTCTACGGTACCAATGAGCAAGGAAATGATTCAAAAGATTATTGGAAATGAGGAAATCATCACTTGCAGACCGGCTGACTTAATTAAGCCACAGTTAAATGATTTTAGAAACGATATGAAAGAGTATTTAGAACAAGAGGAAGATGTATTGTCTTATGCACTGTTTCCTCAAGTTGCTGAGAGCTACTTCAAATATCGCCAAGCAGAAAAATACAAGATTGATTCTGATTTGGTAGATCGTGAAAATAAAACTTATCCAGTTTAAGCTATCGTTATGATAGCTTTTTTTTATTGTCTATGAAATGTCATTTCATAGACAATAAAAAAAAGCGATTGCTTAGGTTGCAAATACTTACCACACTTCTTGTGTCAAATATTTGCTGTAAATAATTAGATTGAGTTTTCCTTATATTATATAGAAAATCATAGATGAAATAATGGCAATTCAACGTTATTTAAATGAGATTATCAATAGAAATCTGAATAAGCAATGACAATTTGATTTTTAATATAAATCAGTTCACAGAGACCTCTTTATTGAAAGTTATGAGTAGTATCATCAACGACGAACGTTTGTTGCAAGCTCTTTTTTATAGAAGCATTAAAAATACTCTCAGACTGATAACTGAAGTAAGGGATAAGGGGGTTTGAGAAAAATCTTATTAGATTGTCAATAATATAAGTTGCCATAGTACCCTATAGTAGAATGGAAGTGTCGAAGATACATTTCTTGTAAAATTTCTATTTGTAGCATGTGACATAACATCGATATAACTTATATAAGTCATGAATTAAAAAGTGTCAAAGACACTTTTCTTATCTTGCAATGATTTTCTGAAAATGCTATACTGATATCGCCTTAGCCCTTTGTTTTGCAAGGTATGTGAAGAAAGTGAGATTGTATGATTGGTATAGGAATAGATATCATTGAAATTGCTAGAATTGAAAAAGCCTTATTAAAACAAGATCGGTTTTTAGAAAAGCTTTTTACAAAGTATGAAAGAGCTTATTACCAAGAAAAAGGGCAGAAAGCAGAGACGATTGCAGGTATTTTTGCTGCAAAAGAAGCTGTTTCTAAAGTTTTAGGCAAAGGTGTTTCGGGTTATACTTGGCAGGATATTGAAATAAAACATGATTCAAATGGAAAACCACAAGTCTTTTTATATAAGGGTGCAAGTGCACAAGCAGAAGAGCTTTGTATCAAGAAGATTTTGGTATCGATTTCACATTGTAAAACGTATGCTGTGGCAAATGCAGCAGGTGTTTAAGGGGGAAGTATGATGTTAAATAGACCAGTATGGGTAGAAATTAATTTAGATAATTTAGCACATAACATTAGTGAAGTTAGACGTGTAACAAATGATGATGCTAAAGTGACAGCTGTTATTAAAGCAGATGGTTATGGCCATGGTGCAGTGGTAATTGCGCAGACTCTTTTAGAAAATGGTGCAGATCGATTGGCGGTTGCAACACTTACCGAAGCGTTACAACTTAGAAAAACTTATCCTGAAACAGAGATATTGGTATTGGGGTATACTGAAGAACCTTCAATTCATTTAGCAATTGAAAACAGATTGATTCAAACGATCTATACTTATAAGCAAGCAGTTGAATTTAATGAAATTGCAAAAAAAATGAATCGAACTCTGAAAGTTCATATCAAAATAGATACTGGTATGACAAGACTTGGTATGATGCCAGAGGTCGAAACCATTGAAGTTATTAAGAAAATAATGGAGTTGGAAAATGTGTATGTAGAAGGGATGTATACACATTTTGCTAGAGCTGATGAATACAATAAAGAAGCCACTCAAAAACAAGTTACAAATTTTGAGTATGTTAAAAAAGGTCTGAAATCTGAAGGTATTACACTTGAAATTTATCATGTTTCTAATAGTGCCAGTATTATAGACTTACCAGAATATAATTATGATATGGTCAGAGCTGGAATAATGCTTTATGGTTTATATCCATCGGAGGAAGTCAACAGAGATGATGTGAAATTAAAAGAGGTCATGTCACTTCATACTAAAATTTCAAGAGTTCAAAAGGTTTCAAAAGCGGTTGGTATCAGTTATGGTCATAAGTATGTTACTGAAGAAGAGCAAACAATTGGGACTCTACCAATTGGCTATGCAGATGGATTTTCAAGAAGTTTGAGTTTCAAAGCAGAAGCGATTATTAAACACAAGAACAAAAAAGTGCCTGTGATTGGTCGGATCTGTATGGATCAATGTATGATTGATGTATCAGGTGTTGATGTTGAAATTGGTGATGAAATCATTTTGTTTGGTGAAGATATGGATCAGAGGATATCTATAGACGATATTGCAAGTCACCTGAATACAATTAACTATGAAGTTGTTTGTATGATTAATAAACGTGTACCAAGGGTATATACTAAATCGGGTGAGGTTGTAAAGATTATTGATTATATTATGGCACTTTAATCCAAGTTGCGATATAATATTATTATCAATAGAGTGGGAGATAGATATGAAACGTAAACGTAGAAGTAATTATCAGTTTAATGATGCTGTATTAAAAAATGGCTATGAAGCAATGGCTCAAATAAATTTGGGATTTGCAGAAGCTGGTATGAGCGGTGACTCAGATGATTTCATGTCATATGAAAAAATATTAGCAACCAATACATTCATGGAGCGTGATGACTTTGACGATTAAACGCGGTGAGATTTATCTTGCTGATTTAAGTCCAGTCGTTGGTTCTGAGCAAGGTGGACAAAGACCTGTACTCATAGTACAAAATGATATTGGAAACAAGTATAGTCCTACTGTAATTGTTGTTGCAATTACAGCTCAAATTACCAAATCAAAACTGCCTACACACGTTGAACTACCAGCTAAGGGTAATGGGTTGAATAAAGACTCTGTGATATTAGGTGAACAAATACGTACTATAGATAAAAAACGTTTACTTCAATTACTGGGTTCCTTAGAAGACGAATATATGGAACAGGTGAACGAAGCGTTAACCATTAGTCTAGAACTTGTTGACTTCATAAATAATTAACGATTAGAAATTCTACCAATCCTTGATTCTATCAGGAAGCGGAAGAATTTTTTCTTTGTATTCAGCTTGTAAATATAGTAAAATAAAGAATAGAGTAAGGAGGATTTATGAAAGGCAAAATTTCATTCAGTATAAATTTAGTTTTAATAATAATTATCATAATGTTATTGAGTACAGGGTTTTCAGCTGGAGTCAATTATGATGCTGGATCATCAACGGATCCTGTTGTTACACAGAGTTATGTAGAAGGTCGAATCAATGCATTGAGTGCTAGTTTTGACGAAAAATTAAGTGTCGTCGAAAACAAACCTGGTGGATCTCAAGTTGCATTTAACGTGTTTGAAGTCAAGAATGGGCAGACGGTTATGCTTGAGGAAAACAGTTTGTTTATACTAAGATCAGGTGATGCTGTTGCGATAATTAATGCAAATGCTGGTGGTGGCCTGTCTGATTTAACAACTGGATTGGATATTATATCAGGTGAGACGATTATCAAGAATCACTTGTTATTAACGCCTCGTACTGATGGTCGTGGGATTCAATTTAATTCAGATGGATGGGTTATGATCAGTGGTGGTTACAAAGTTCAATAATATGAGGGAAAAGGTTTAGGAATTTTTGTTGCTAAACCTTTAATTACGTTTAAGCATGGAAGGTTATATAAATGAAAAAAAATAGTATATATATCATTTTAATATTAGCATTAGTAGTAACAACATTTATAAATGTAAGTGACCGTATGGCTGTGGAGAGTACCGCAAAATCGACTGAAATCACTTTATCATATGATGATTTTAATGATTTGAGTAAACAATCAGAAGAGGATGTTGTTTGGTGGTTTAATCATTTCTCAAAAATAGGCATTCAGTCGGTATCATTAACAGAAGAAAGTCTTCATTCGTTAGTAGCAGCTGGTAATGAAATGGAACTTGAAGTTTTACATAATCTGAAGAAGGATACATTGTGGGAAACACGCTACCCAAAATCATTTGTTGAATATATTCAAAATCATGATTATGACTTAAATGATGTGGTGGTTGTTTCTGAAGACCAGGAGTTAAAAGAATTTATTCTAAACGGTTTATCGGAAAGATATCCAGAAGCATTTTATCAGGTGTTTGAAAATGGTGATCATTATGCTATTTTACTAGATGGACTTGAAAGTGAATTAAGATACTCAACTATCTATAAAACTTTTGATACTTCTGGTAATGCTATGAACGAAAACAAAGATATTGTGGAATCGGCAGTTTATTATTATGGCATTGATTTTGATACAACTAAAATAGAAAATATCCAAAAGGGTAATCTGGAGGTCAATTTAAGACCTTGGAACAATATGAGATATCCAGAGAAGTTGATTGAAGCGTATGATAACACTTTAAAAGAATTTGATATAAAGCCAAGAATGTTAATATTCTCAGGAAAAGAAGTATTGGGTTATCCAGATGATTATGTTGCATTGTATGACTATATGACAGAACATGACATTGTGCCTGTATTGATTGAAACAACAGTGCAGAGATCAAATACAGAACAAGAAGGTATCATGCAATTAACTAAAGATATGAACTACAATGCAGTTAGATTAATGCCAATGGTAGAATATCTTCAAGAACGTTATAAACACTATAATTATGATGGTGGCGAAGAAATTGAAAATGTAATGTTCAGAGCTATTACAGAGAGAAATATCAGAGTCATTTATTTCAGACCATTTTTAATTGATAAAGAAACTTATGTAACAGATGCAAAAGAGTATACAAAAACATTTACTCATTTAAAAACAAGACTTGAAGATCATAATATGACCTTAGGTGAGTTCAGTGTGATGGATTATAAATCGGATAATCTAGCCAGTGGTATTATTACAGGGTTTGGGTTGTTATCAATTGTAATCTTAGCAGCTAGATTCTTCTTGAGATTACCAAGTAAACTAGAGTATGCTTTGCTACTTTTAGGAGGTATATTAATTGCTGCGGCTCTTGTTGTGGCACCTAATCTAGGTCGACAGCTACTGGCGTTGACTGGTGCGATGACTATTTCGTCATTAGGCGCTGTCATACTTGTGAGCTTTGCAAGAGATTTACTCATTGACAAACGTGTGTTTAAGGTTAGAGAGATTATTTTGAGAAGTATTCTTTTCACTTTGATGATGGGACTTCTAGCGTTATTAGGCGGTATGATTGTTGGTGGGTTATTATCACATTCTAAGTACTTATTGGAGATTGAATTCTTTAGAGGTGTTAAGATCAGTGAGATTTTACCCCTTGCTGTGTTTATTGTTTTGTATATCCTTAAGTTTGGATACAATAGATCAACAGAGGAAATAAAGAATACAGAGTTATTGCCTAAGGATTTATTTAGATTTTTAAATATTAATATTAAAGTTATCTACTTGTTAACAGCAGGTATAGGTATGGCTGTATTGTATATATACATTGCCAGATCTGGTCATGAAACTACGGTTCAACCGTCAAATATTGAAATGATTTTCAGAAACTTTTTAGAGTTAAAACTATTGGCTAGACCAAGATTAAAAGAATTCTTCCTAGCAATACCAGCTCTTATGATATTCTCTTATGTATCATATAAAGCATACAAGCCTTTGATTGCGCTTGTAGGTATTCCTGCGATGATTACATTTACTTCAGTGATAAACACGTTTTGCCATTTAAGAACCCCAATTTATTTATCTGTTATCCGTACGCTTATTGGTATTGGATTTGGTATAGTCATTGGATTGATTGGTATTTTCCTATTTGAAATAGTTGAAAGATTGATCAAACAATATAGAAAAAGATATTTTGCTTATGAAAATGATCAGGAAAAAGAATTAGGGGCTTAATATGAAAAAAATAGTTATTTCGGGTTATCATGGTTTTGGTAATATTGGTGATGAAGCCATCCTTAAAGCCATGTTAGCTGAGTTCGATAAAATGGATAGAGAAATGGAACTTACAGTTCTATCACAAAAGCCTGAAGAAACATCTAATAATTATAACGTGAATGCTGTAGATCGAAGTAGTCTATGGAAAGTCGTGAAAACACTAAGAAAGACCGACATTCTGGTCAGTGGTGGTGGTAGTCTTTTACAGGAGAGTACAGGCAAATTAAGTATATTCTATTACTTGTTTATTTACTTTGTTGCTATGATTTTCAGAAAAAAAACAATCATATTTTCACATGGAATTGGACCTGTTTATAGATCCTTTAGTAAAAAGTTGATATGCTTTGTTTTTAATCGAGCATCTTGTATCAGTGTTAGAGACAAACGATCTAAAGAAGAATTGATGAGCTATGGCGTTTCTGGTGATAAAATTGATGTGACTGCAGATCCTGTTATTAGTTTTAAAAAGTTCGGGAGGGACAAAGGTGTTGAGTTGTTTAACACTTTTGGAATGTATGATCCTTCTTTAGAAACTATTGGGTTTGCAATTAAGTCGAGTAAAGGAGCTCAAGTTGAAGAGGACTTCGTAAAGATTATCAATCGATTAAAAGAGAAACCTTGCAATATTGTTCTAATTCCGTTTCATTACTCAGAAGATTTGCCTTTAATCGAAAAAATTGTTAAACTAACGGAGCATCATATTATTAGTATTAACGAAAGACATTCTGTGGGTGAGATTTTTAGTATGATAGAAACACTGGATGTTCTAGTTGGTGTAAGACTTCATGCTTTGATTTTTTCTGCTGTATCCGAAACACCGCTAGTTGGGATTACATATGATCCAAAGATTGATGCGTTTTTAGAGTCGATACATGAAGAAGCGGTTTGTGATATTGACACGATTGATACAGAGGCTGTTGTTTCTGCTATAGAAATGCATTTGGAAAATAAAGAAGCAATAAAAAACAGACTGAAAATGGATGTATTTAAACATAAGGTGTTGCTGACCAAGTACAATAGTGGCATTGAAGCGATGTTAGATTAGAGGTTTACATGGAAGATAATGTTGTAAAATTATTTGGAGTTAAATTTCATAAGGTAGATGAAGAGGCAGCTTTTAAAAGATTTCTTTATTTACTCAACAGAAAAACCTATTCAATGATATTTACGCCTAATCCAGAAATTGTGATGATGGCTCAGAAGGATTTGGAATATAAAGATGTTTTGGCAGAAGGAGATTTGGTAATTCCTGATGGCATTGGTATTATTTTGGCGTCAAAAATAAGGAAACTCGGTTTGGAAAAACGTTTACCAGGCATAGAAATGATGGAAAGTATTTTGAAGTATTGCAATAATGCAAAAAAATCGATATACTTACTAGGGTCGAGTAGCGAAAATGTTGAAAATGCTGCAAAGAATATACAGGAAGCATATCCTAATATTGTTATTTTAGGCTATCATGATGGTTTTTTTGATGAAGCAGAAGAGCTTAGGATAGTTGATAAAATAAATGAAGTAAAACCAGATATATTGTTTGTTGCTATGGGTGCGCCAAAGCAAGAAAAATGGATGTACAAACATCGAAAGATTTTAAACGTTAAAGTATCAATGGGTGTTGGTGGTTCTTTAGATGTCTGGGCAGGTGCCGTTAAAAGAGCGCCGAAGATATTTAGAAAAGTAGGTTTGGAATGGTTGTATAGAATCGTAACCAATCCCAAACGTATCAAACGTAGTTTGTTATTACCACAATTCTTATTAAAAGTTCTTTTATCACGTAATGGGTAAAATTAATATTATACTTGGAGGAGCAAATGAATTTAAGCATTAATGAAATGAAAAATGTTGCAAGCCAAATCAGACAAGATATTGTTATGATGGTAAATGCAGCAGGTTCTGGACATCCAGGCGGATCATTGTCATCAGCGGACTTGTTAACGGTTCTATATTTTGATGAAATGAACATTGATCCCCAAAATCCAAAAATGACAGCTCGTGATCGTTTTGTTTTATCAAAAGGACATGCTGCACCAGTTGCTTATGCAACATTGGCAAGAAGAGGATTCTTCGACCCGGCAGAATTAATTAACTTAAGAAAAATGGGCCATATGTTACAAGGTCACCCAAACATGACTTATGTTCCGGGTATTGACATGTCAACAGGTTCATTAGGTCAAGGTATTTCTGCGTCTGTTGGAATGGCTCTTGCTGGAAAGCTTGATAAAGTCGACTACAGAACGTTTGTATTACTTGGTGATGGCGAGTTAAACGAAGGTCTTGTATGGGAAGCTGCAATGAGTGCTGCTCATTACAAATTAGACAACCTTTGTGCAATGTTAGACTTTAACGGTTTACAAATTGACGGAGCTAATGAAGAGGTTATGGGTATTGATCCTGTAGATGCTAAATTCGAAAGTTTCGGATGGCATGTAATCCATGTAGATGGTCATGATTTAGAAGACATCCAGAGAGGTTACAAAGAGGCAAAAGAAACAAAAGGTAAACCTTCTATTCTTATTGCTAAAACAATTAAAGGTAAAGGTGTTTCGTTTATGGAAAATGAAGCATCATGGCATGGTACTGCTCCAAATAAAGAGCAAACGGAACAAGCTATTGCTGAATTAGGAGGTGCTAAATAATGACACAGAAGATTGCAACTCGTGAAGCTTATGGTAAGTCTTTAGCACGTCTTGGATTAGAAAATAAAAATATCGTTGTATTAGATGCCGATTTATCCAAATCGACTAAAACAGCCGATTTTAAAAAAGTATGTCCTGAGAGATTTATCAATGTTGGTATTGCAGAACAAAACTTGGCAGGTATCTCAGCAGGTCTTGCAACAACAGGTAAAATTCCTTTTATGAGTACTTTTGCCATGTTTGCAGCAGGTAGAGCATTTGAGATTATCAGAAATGCTGTGTGTTATCCAAAATTAAACGTTAAAGTATGTGCAACACATGCAGGTTTAACAGTTGGAGCGGATGGTGCTTCTCATCAAGCGATTGAAGATTTGGCATTGATGCGTTCAATTCCAAATATGGTTGTGTTAAATCCAGCTGATGCGGTATCGACGGATAAGATTTTAGAGGCTATTGTAGCTTATGATGGTCCTGTTTATGTAAGACTTGGTAGAGCAGCTGTACCAGTAGTTTATAATGAATCATCTAAAATTGAAATTGGTAAGGCAAATATGATTCAAGATGGTAGTGATGCAACAATCATTGCAACTGGAATTATGTTAGCTGAAGCAATGACAGCTGCTGAAACCTTAAAAGAAGAAGGTATCAGTGTAAGAATTTTAGATATGCATACAATTAAACCTTTAGACAATGAAGCGGTTATCAAAGCTGCTAGAGAAACAAAAGGTATTGTAACAGCAGAAGAACACACTATCTTTGGTGGTTTAGGAAGTGCTGTAGCGGAAGTACTTGTAGAAAATCATCCAGCTCCTATGAGAAGAATTGGTGTTAAGGATACATTCGGTGAATCAGGTAATCCTGGTGAACTGATGGTTAAATATCACTTAACAGCAGATGATATTGTTAAAGCTGTAAAAGAATTAGTATAATCCTAAAAGCGCTCATTGAGCGCTTTTAATTTATTCTTAAGAAAGTTGTATTGTAGTCTTAATGAATATCTCTTAAAATAGAAATAGAGAGAAGGAGATGTTATGAAAAAACTGTCTTTAAAAGCATATATAACACTAGTAGCAGTAGCAATTGTTATTTTTAATTTCACCATTTGGCATTATGATTTTTTCCCGGTTATAAAAAAAGCGACAGCACCTGTTGTAACAGGATTTGTAATTGCTTATCTATTGGATCCACTGGTAAGATTTATTACTAAAATGGGGAGAGGTAAAATTCGTAGAGGTTTTGCAATACTGATATCTATTTTATTGGTCATTGGATTTTTGGTTTTATTTGGAGCGGTTATGATTCCGAGTATCGTAAGCAGTGCTTATGATATCGTTGAAAAAATAACGAAATTTGTAAATGAAGACTTTGATATTGCTTTCATTGAAGACTTTATTGCCAAAATTAATAGTGACATAATCAACGAGTTGATACTTTATGTACAAAATTCACTGAAAGATATTTTGTTAAAAGTGGGTGAATTATCAACGATGATTATGAATAGTGTTATTTCAGGTATTGGATCAGCATCTGCCAGTTTATTAAGTTTCTTTATGGCGTTTGTGGTTGCAATTTATATGTTAGCTGATAAAAAAGACTTGCTTAATCGTATTAAAAGAGTCAATTATGCTGTTAATGAAAAAGAGACTGCAGATGAGTTGGTAAGAATTGCTCATAAATCGGATGAAATTTTTTCGAGTTTCTTTGTTGGAAAAATTATCGACTCAGCCATTATTGGTGTTTTATGTTTCTTGTTGATGTGGATCTTTAAGATTCCAAACTCCCCAGCGATTGGATTCATTATTGGTATAACGAATATCATTCCATATTTTGGTCCATTTATTGGTGCAGTGCCAGCTGTACTTGTTACGCTTGCGAGTGGTTCATTCATACAAGTTGGTTTGGTAATTATATTAATTGTTGCTTTACAACAATTTGATGGATTGTATTTAGGTCCAAAAATTCTAGGTGGAAAAGTGGGTGTTGGAGCTTTCTGGATTATTGTCTCGGTAACTGCTGGTGGCGCGTTATATGGCGTGATTGGCATGTTTATTGGTGTACCGGTAGTTGTTTTATTTAAGACACTTATTGAGGAATATGTAGAGAAAAAATTAAAAGAGAGAAACTTGGAAGTATAATTGAAACGCATGGATTTTCCATGCGTTTTTTAATGCTTGTAAATTGTGTAAAGTGTTTACGTTTTTTTAACAATTTTGTATTTATACATTAAAATAAGTATTTATGAGAAAAGTGTTGACATGTATTTTGTTCGTATGTATAATTGCAATTAATAAATCAAAAGTATTGATGGAGACAGAAGTCGTAGAAACTATTTTGCAGAGAGTCATCGTTTGCTGAAAGATGATAAAGAAGACTATTACTTAAATCACTCCTGAACTGCACGTCGATATGTAGACGTTGCCGCCTGCCACCGTTAAATGGCTATATGGTTGAACAAGTTACTTGCGACCTGATAAAGAGTGATACGAGAGTATAATTAGAGTGGTACCGCGGATTTAAGATTCGTCTCTAAACAGCGGACCTAATAGATAATGCTTTGATGGAGAAGAAAAATACTAAACATCTGTTATAGAGAGTCAATGGTTGGTGAGAATTGACACAGATTAGTATACAATGGTAGCTCCTGAGCAGTTCGCCTGAACATAAGTAGGGTGAAACGGTTGTCCCCGATATAGGACTATATGGTTGAACAAGATTAACTTGCGACCTGAGCGAAACTAATGGTATAAAAAGATTCTTTTGTCTTTATGAATAATGGTTCGTAAAGAGGGAAGAGTCTTTTTTTATATTCAAATTTAGCAAAAGGAGGAAAAGATGGAAAGATTTTTACAGGCAAAAGCGGATCACGGTGTGGATACACTTCTAAAAGTTGTTGGTGTATTGAGAAGGAAAGAATTTATGGTCAGTGATGTGAAGATGACATCACCTCCTAATGCATGTTCTCATTTGGAGATAAGACTTGAGAATGCATCAGAACTTAGTTGTAATAGAGCAGTAGCTCATTTAGAAAAAATAGTAGGCGTAAGAGATATTGTATTGATGGAGGAATGTTAAAATGAAAATGTATTATGAGCAAGATAGTGATCTAAATGTATTAGCAGGAAAGCAAGTAGCAGTTATCGGTTATGGTTCTCAAGGTCATGCGCATGCTTTAAACTTAAAAGAGAGTGGTGTAGATGTTGTAGTAGGACTTTATGAAGGCAGTAAGTCTAAAGCGAAAGCTGAAGCAGCTGGTTTAGAAGTGAAATCTGTAGCAGATGCTGTTAAATCATCACAAGTGGTTATGATGCTGATTCCAGATGAAACACAAAGAGAAGTTTATGAAGCATCGGTAAAAGAGAATCTAGACGATGGCGATGCACTGGTATTTGCTCATGGATTTAACATTCACTTTGGTCAAATCAATCCACCTAAGAACGTTGATGTGTTCATGGTAGCACCTAAAGGACCAGGACATCTCGTAAGAAGAGTTTACGAAGAAGGAAAAGGCGTGCCGGCACTACTTGCTGTTTATCAAGATTATACAAACACGGCAAAAGAAAAAGGATTGGCTTATGCTAAGGGTATCGGTGCTGCTAGAGCGGGCGTTATAGAAACAACATTCAAAGAAGAAACAGAAACTGATTTATTTGGTGAACAAGCAGTACTTTGTGGTGGTGCAACTGAGTTGATTAAAGCTGGTTTTGATACACTTGTAGAAGCAGGATACCAACCTGAAATTGCTTACTTTGAATGTTTACATGAGCTGAAATTAATCGTGGATTTATTATATGAAGGTGGTTTTGAAAAAATGCGTTACAGCGTAAGTGATACAGCTGAGTATGGTGATTACATGGTAGGTAAACGTATAGTCAATCAAAATACAAGAGATGAAATGAAAGCTGTATTAGCAGAAATTCAAAATGGTGAGTTTGCTAAGAATTGGTTAAATGAAAACCGTATCAACAGACCACAATTTAATGCGATTAAGCAACAGGAGTTAACGCATGGTATTGTAGAAGTAGGACAAAAATTAAGAGGGATGATGTCGTGGATTTAAGAAGTAATACTATCAAATCAGGTGTGGAAAAATCGCCTCACAGATCGTTATTAAAAGCATTAGGGCTTACCGATACAGAAATTAAAAAACCTTTTATTGGTGTGGTGAACAGTTTTAATGAAATCGTACCAGGACATGTCCATTTAAGACAAGTCTGTGATGCTGTCAAAGCAGGTGTGCGTATGGCTGGTGGTGTACCGTTTGAGTTTTCTACAATTGCAGTCTGTGATGGTATCGCAATGAACCATGTAGGCATGAAATACTCGTTAACGAGTCGAGAATTGATTGCAGATAGTGTTGAAGTAATGGCGCGAGCTCATGCCTTTGATGCACTTGTGTTTATTCCTAACTGTGATAAAACAGTACCAGGTATGTTGATGGCAGCAGCTAGAGTCAATGTACCATCCATATTTATCAGTGGCGGTCCCATGTTAAAAGGTTATACAAGAGAGGGGAGACCAGTAGATTTAACCTCTGCTTTTGAAGGTGTTGGTGCTTTTAAAGCAGGTAAAATAACCGAGGAAGAGTTGTTGGATATTGAAAACAATGCTTGTCCTACTTGTGGCTCTTGTTCTGGCATGTTTACTGCTAATTCCATGAACTGTATGACAGAAGTATTAGGACTGGGTCTGAGTGGAAATGGTACAGTACCAGCGGTTCATATGGATAGAATGCGACTGGCTAAAGAAGCTGGAATGCAGGTGATGACACTTTTAGAAAATAATATCAAACCTAGAGACATATTAACAAAAGAAGCCTTCAGAAATGCTTTGATATCTGATATGGCACTGGGGTGTTCCACAAACACAGTACTTCATTTAACGGCAATTGCTCATGAAGCACAAGTGAAAATGAATCTTGATTTAATCAATGAGGTTAGTCGGATGACTCCTAATATTTGTAGACTTTCTCCTGCGGGACCTCATCATATGGAAGACTTGCATGCTGCTGGTGGTATCAGTGGTGTTCTGAAGACTTTAAGCCCGATGCTGGATTTAGAGGTAATGACAGTAGAAGGTATCTTAAAAGATAAACTAGAAAGTGCTAAAGTTTATGATCAATCAGTTATTAGAAGTTTGGAATTTCCATATAGTGAAACCGGTGGCATTCAAGTTCTTTATGGCAATCTTGCAAAAGAGGGCGCGGTAGTAAAAAAATCTGCAGTTTTAAAAGAAATGATGAAAATGTCAGGACCGGCACGTGTCTTTAATTCTGAAGAAGATTGTGCGGCAGCGATATTTGATAGTAAGATTAATGCAGGAGATGTGCTTGTCATACGATATGAAGGTCCAAAAGGCGGACCTGGTATGCAAGAAATGTTAACACCAACCGCTGCGCTTAATGGAATGGGACTCGATGATTCTGTAGCCTTGATTACAGATGGAAGATTTTCAGGTGGTACAAGAGGTGCTGCAATTGGTCATGTATCACCTGAAGCCTATGAAGGTGGTTTAATCGCTTTTGTAGAAGAAGGTGATTTAATTGAAATCGACATACCGGAAGGTCGATTGGAGTTACATGTTAATGAAACGGTTATAGAAGTTAGAAAAGAAAATCATCAACGTATCCATAAGCAGTATCCAGGTTATCTGGAGAAGTATCGTTCAGGTGTTACTTCGGCTGCTAAAGGAGCTATTTGGGAGAAGAGATAATCATGAATAATGGTGCTGAAATATTATTAAAAGCATTAAAAAAACAGGGTGTAGAATCATTGTTTGGCTACCCGGGTGGTGCTGTGATTCCCTTGTATGATGCTTTATATAGAATGGGTGGATTCAAACACTATAGAACAGCCCATGAACAAGGAGCGGTTCATGCGGCAGATGGGTATGCAAGAGCAACTGGTAAAGTAGGTGTTTGCATAGCGACTTCAGGTCCAGGGGCAACCAATACAATTACGGGTATTGCAACTGCTTACATGGATTCTGTACCGCTTGTTGTTATAACTGGGCAAGTACCTAGTCCGTTACTTGGAAGAGACGCTTTCCAAGAAATTGATATTACAGGTATTACTTTTCAGATAACAAAACATAATATGTTGATTAAGAAGGTTGAAGATTTAGAACAAGCTGTTCATGATGCTTTTCATATTGCAAAGAGTGGTAGACCGGGTCCTGTACTTATCGATATCCCAAAAGATATTTTCATGCAAGAAACAGTTTATCAAGATGCTTCCTTGTTCGAAAAAGCAAGTTATGAGTATGCAAAATCTGATGACATTAAGACGGTTGTTGAACTCATAGAAAGTGCAAAACGTCCTGTGATTTATGCAGGTGGCGGTGTTAAATTAGGTGAGGCATCTGAGATGCTTTATAAGTTAGCGGTTAAGAATGATATCCCTGTTTGTAACACTTTGATGGGTCTCGGTACTTTTCCAAGAACTCATGAACTGTCTCTAGGATTAGTTGGCATGCATGGTTTTCCAGAAACTAATTTGGCTATAGCAGGAAGTGATTTGATCATTGCCATTGGTGCAAGGTTTAGTGATCGAGTAACTGGTAATACAAAGACGTTTTCAAAATCTAGCCAAGTCATACACATCGATGTGGATAAAACGGAATTTAGTAAGAATATTAAAGCTGATGTGACTGTTTTAGGTCACCTTAATGATACACTTACGAAAATTGAAAGAGCATTGAGTGTTAAAAAACGTGATCAATGGAAATTTGCGATACATCAATTCAAACCATTGAATCAAAAATATAATGCATTTCATCCTAAAAAAATCTTTGATTCATTAAGTGAATATTTTGCTGATTCTGTTCTTTCAACAGATGTTGGACAACATCAAATGTGGGCAGCACAATATTTCAAATTTAAGAAGCCTAGAACTTTCATTACATCTGGGGGTTTAGGCACTATGGGCTTTGGATTAGGTGCGGCGATAGGGGTTTCAGTTGGGAATTTACCATCTCTTTTAGTAACCGGTGATGGTAGCTTCAGAATGAATTGTCATGAGTTGGCTACTATTTCTAAATATAAATTACCAGTAACAGTCGTTTTATTTAATAACAGTGCACTGGGTATGGTTAGGCAGTGGCAAGGCATGTTCCAAGAGGAACGATATGCTGAGACTTGTATAGATGATGAAGTAAATTATGTAGCACTTGGTCATGCTTATGGTATAAAATCTTATCAAGTTTCTACTATAGAAGAATTAGAAGAGGTGCTTAATAAACGAAACAAAAGTGAACCTTTACTAATAGAATGTATCATCGATAAAGATGAAAAAGTATTGCCCATTGTACCACCAGGACAATCTATTAGTAATTTTGTATTGGGATAGGCTTAGCCTATCCTTTTATCAATATAAAACAGACTATTGCATTGGTAACGAATAAACCCAAATAGAACCATTTTATGTTGATGTATTTCAATGAATAATGTGGATCCTTAGTGTTAAGATGAACCTCACTTGCTTTCATATCTCCGGTAACAGTATCAAAGTCACCCTTATGAATCGCGTCGTTTCCACCGACATGCAAAGTTGTATTAAAGACCATGCTAGAGAGTACATATAAGTATATAATTGCCCAAATACCTAAAATGGATGCCAATCCTAGAAGGTTTGTGAAACTAAAGATTGTTATGACTTGTAATGTAATAAAAATAGCAATGCCTATATATTTTTTCATAAGGACCTCCTTTTTCTAAATATTAACATAAAATCCATAGATAAAAAAATACCAGTACGACTGTGTTTATTATGTACATGAAAGTGTTATTGTATAGACTTATTAAAGTACACTTAAAAAAGTTCGTGTTTTAGACAAGAACTTTTTTATTTAAAATATTCTACTTCGATTAAATCGGTCTCAAGGGATAGAAAATTCTTATGTACTAAACCAAGTTCTTTTGCATAATAGTATCTATACAAGAGTATACCACTTTCATCTTTGTAAGTGACTTCTACTGTATCAAAGATGCCAAATGTTGTTTCTATTGGATAGTCAATTGCAGTAATCATTGCAGTGAAAGAGCCGTAATTCCAACTTTCTCCAAGCTCAAGCGCATTTGGTAAAACAGTTTCATCGAAGGATGTGAAAATATCTCTGCTTCTAGATATTGCAGTTGCTTTCACGCCGTCACTATACTCATATTTGATTTTTTCTGTATCTTTGTATACAGAGTATAATACAAAATCGAAATGACTATCACCCAAATCGAGTATCCAAGAATTGTCAGAAACATATTCGAAGTTATGTGTGAAACTAAGGTTTCCATTTTCGTCATCAAATACTTTCTTCTTTACGTTAATTGGTAAATAATCTTTGGAGATTGGTATTTCATTTGTTACATTGATTTGAATATTTGTATCTATTAAATCCAACAGATAAAATAAATCCCCATTGATAAACATATCAACACTATCACCATATTCAAGATTGGAGTATTTTAGTCTTATAGTATCATCATCTATAAAATATTCTGCTACTGAATCGTACGAATCATACGTTAGATCATCAAATGCATTATCGTAAAAATGGATGATTTCATTTATTTCATCATTGATAAATATCGGTGGTTTCACAATATTTATTTCTATCTCAACAAAGTCAGAATCGACTAAAATATTTCCGTTTTTAGGTAGTGGGAAACTACCTTTGGCCGTATGGACAATTGCTTCGACATCATATGATTTTTGTGCAAGTTCCATTCTATAGTTATGATTCATATCATAATCAATCCATCTATTTATGAGATACTCATAATCATCAATATGTTGATTTAACTGCTCATATGTTTTATCTACTATACCATCATTAATTGAGATCACACTTTGGAGTTCGGCAACTTCTCTATTAGAAGATGAGATCTCTTCTTTTAATGAATAATTATTTTTAATAACAATTACCGTGGTACAAATAAAAATAAATATCATTGTATAAGTAATAGCATTCTTTTTCATTAAAATCTCTCCATATTATAGATTAAGTTTAAAACTAAGAACATTTGCATGATTAACTAGATGTCTTATGTTTCGTGTAAGTGTCTGTTGTCTTTAACTAAATTGTATAAGATAATAACATATACCTGCATTTGATAGTGCTGCCAATAAATAGAACAATTTTGTATTGAATTGTTCCACTAAAGATTTTTTCTTAACTATCTGAGTGTTATCTGCTTTCTGATCTGCTGCAAGAACATAATAATTATCAGTACCAGTGTACATTTTATTGTTTCTAAGATTTATGATTTTATTGAATGCAATCGCAGCATATATCACAGCCCATAAACCGAATTTTGATGTTGCATCCACTTCAACAAATAATGAAAATGAAGCAATTTCAACTATAACTAAGGCAATTAGCCCGAGAAAATTTTTCATGAGAACCTCCTGGGTTATTGTATTTGCTTTATTTTAACAGATTATTTTGTATAAAACAGAATTAATGGATAAAAATGTCGATTGGTTGTATGAAAGTGTTTATATTTTCTAAAGTTGTTTACTAATTGTTGGAGCATACTTTTAGATGGTGTATAATGTAAAGGAATATGATTTTAAGGAGGGTTTTCATGACAGAATCAATGGATGCTTACATGGATGAAATTGAAAAATCTATGAAAGTATTAAAAAGAGGTAGTATAGTAGAAGGAACGGTAATTTCGGTAAATCACGAGGAAGTAATGGTTAATGTAGGTAGTTCAATGGATGGAATCGTGCCTGTTGAGGAGTTAGATGAGCACCCGATTAATCCTATGGATCACTACAAAGAAGGTGACAAAATTACTGTTATCGTTTTGGGTAATGATGGAGAAGGTAATCTATCTTTAAGTAAAAAACAAGCTGAATACGTTAAGGTTTGGGATGATTTAGATCTTAGTATAGAAGGTGCTAAAACATTCAAGGTCAAGATAACAGGAGCCATCAAAGGTGGTGTCATTTGTGAACTTAAAGGTGTAAGAGGATTTATCCCAGGCTCACAATTGTCATTAACGTATGTAGAAGACCTGACAAGTTATGTTGGAGAAGAATTAGAAGTAAAGGCCATGGAATATAATAAGGAAAAGAACAGTGTTGTTTTATCTGCAAAAGTTTTGTTGGCAGAGAAAAAAGAACAACAGGGGAATCGATTGTTTGATAATCTGACAGAAGGTCAAATTTATACAGGTACAGTGACGAGACTTGCTGACTTCGGTGCATTTGTCGATATTGGAGGCGCTGATGGTTTAATACACATCACAGAATTATCTTGGAAACGTATCAAACACCCTTCTGATGTTGTAAATGTTGGAGACAGAGTAGAAGTAACCGTCTTGACAGTTGATAAACAATCAAAACGAATTGGTTTAAGACTAAATGATGTACAAGACAATCCATGGTCTGACATATCTGCTTATTATAGTGAAGGTGATGTTGTGACAGGAGTTGTTACAAGACTCGCAAGTTTTGGTGCTTTTGTAGAACTTGAAAGCGGCATTGATGGTTTGTTGCATGTTTCTGAAATATCTGAAGAACGTATAGCAAAAGCTGCTGATGTATTGTCTATTGGTCAGACAGTTGAAGTTCTAATCATAGGTATTGATTCAGAAAAACATAAAATGAGTTTTAGTATGAAGGCTTTAAATGAAGAAGAAGAAGTGGATGTTGCTGAATTCTTAGAAGAAGAGACACAAGAAACAACTATAGGTAGTTTGTTCAAAGATAAATTAAAGAATTTGAAATTATAATCCTAAGTTACCTTAGGATTTTTCTTTACAATAAAATTGGATTAAGAACAATAAATGAAACTAGTGATATAACTTTATTGTATGAGTTATGAATTGGAAAGTGTCAAAGACACATTTCTTGTATGGAGATAATATGAGAAGAGAAAAAGCAAATAAAATAATCGATTTATTATATGAAACACATCCTGATGCGGTATGTGAGCTTGATTTCACATCGACATATGAACTTTTAGTCGCAACGGTACTCAGTGCCCAGACGACTGATGTAAGTGTAAATGAAGCGACGAAGGGGTTGTTTGCTGTGGCGAACACGCCTGAAAAAATGATTAAGCTTACGCCAAATGAAATAAGGACTTATATCAAAACGTTAGGACTTAGTAATAGCAAAGCAGGTTATGTATATGATTTGAGCATGGCTTTATTGGAACGTTTTGATGGGGAAGTGCCAACATCAATGGAGGACTTAACATCATTGAGTGGTGTTGGTAGAAAAACGGCAAATGTGGTAAGAAGTGTTGGATTTGATATTCCGGCTATGGCTGTAGACACACATGTGAAGAGACTGGCAAATCGACTTGGATTTTCAAAAACAGAAAATGTTTTAATAATTGAAGAGGATTTGAAACGACAAATTCCCAAGTATAGATGGAACCTTTCTCATCACTTGCTGATCTTTCATGGTAGACGAGTTTGTAAAGCAAGACAGCCGGAATGTGGAAATTGTAGTGTTCAGTCCTATTGTAAGTATTATAAGACCCAAGTGAAATAGTTTATTGGTATTTAAAGGATGCTAATACACGCGAATAATATGATATAATATGTTTGGCAAGAGAAATTTTGCAGGAGAAATGCAGGAGGGTTTTTATGAATGAAGCATTGTTTTCTTTAGATATTGGTACGAGAACAGTTGTAGGTGTTGTTTCAGTCTTAAATGGTGAGACTTATGAGGTCGTAGACTACGAAATCATGAACCATCCTGACAGAGCAATGTACGATGGTCAAATACATGATATCCAAAAGGTAACTGAAGTTGTAAGGTCGGTTAAGGAAATACTAGAAGAACGTAATAATATGACTTTTAAGAAAGTTGCTATAGCAGCAGCAGGACGTGCGCTTAAAACAGAGAAAATAACAGTAGAGAGAGAATTGGAAATTGGAGAAGCCATTACACAAGAATTAATTAACAATGTGGAGATGGAAGGTATTCAAGTTGCGCAAAGTCAAATAGAAGTAGATAAACGAACTGGTGAAAGTAGATATTATTGTGTAGGTTACAACGTATGTAATTACTTTATTGATAATTTGATGAATATCAATCCAAAGGGACATAGAGGTAGTCAACTTAAGATTGAGTTGATTGCAACTTTTTTACCTCATATTGTTGTGGATGGTCTATATACTGTGGTCGATAGAGCAGGGCTTGAAGTATTGAATATGACATTGGAGCCGATTGCTGCAATTAATGTTGCAATTCCACAGAATTTGAGATTGTTAAATTTGGCACTGGTTGACATTGGTGCTGGTACTTCGGATATCGCAATTACAAAAGAAGGAAGTGTAATCTCGTTTGGAATGGTTGCTGCTGCAGGAGATAAATTTACCGAAGAAATTGCCAAACATTTCTTATTGGATTTTGATAAAGCAGAAACTCTAAAAATCCAACTGAACCAAAGCGATAATCATACTTTTACTGATATTATCGGTATGACACATCAAAAAACAACAGAAGAAATTATGGCTCCTATTAAAGATAAAATGGTAGAAACAGCAGAAATGATTTCAAAACAGATTCTTGAATTTAACGATAAAACTCCTAGTGCAGTTTTTTGTATAGGTGGTGGTTGTCAAATTCCAGGTTTTACTGATATACTTGCGGCAGAGTTGGAACTGCCAAAAGAAAGGGTTGTTATTAAACCCGTTGAATCATTAGAAAAAATAGTATTTAGAACAGAAGCTTTAAAAGGTCCTGAGTTTATTACACCTCTCGGTATAGGTGTCACAGCGATTAAAGAAAAAGAAAATGATTTTCTTCAAATAATGGTAAATGAAAAATCAGTAAGATTATTAAATTCCAAACAACTCAATGTATCTGATGCGTTAATATTAGTTGGTTATAGTGCAAGAAATCTTTTGCCGGAAAGAGGCAGTTCTTTACTGTATACGCTAAACAATAAGTCAAGAGTATTAAAAGGTGGACACGGTGTTGCTGCTAGGATATTTGTTAATGGCAGTTTGGCAAGTTTAGATTACAAACTTAGGAATAAAGATGTTATTCACATCGAAGCAGGCATTAAAGGTACCAATGCTAGAATGACATTAAAAGAACTGGTACAACCACATGAATTTATTTTTAACGATGAACGAATGATTAATAAATACAATGTCAGGGTAAATGATAGAAATATAGATATTGATTATGACATCAACAGTGGTGATGAGATCTCTTTTGAAGAAATGAGAACGATAAAAGAATTACTTCAGTTCAGAGGCGTAGATCATAACCTTGTTGAAATTTATGTTAATGGTGAAAAAGTGACATTGGATCGATTGATTCAATCTAATGATATTGTCAGAACCAGAGTCTTAGACGAAGAAGCTGAATTGTTAGATGTTATCAGTGAAGAAACTTTTGAAGCTATTGAAGTTGAAGAAGATGTAATTGTTTCTTTTGAGCCAGAGGTAAAAGTAGTAGAAGAAGTATTCTACAATTACAAATTACTCGTTAATGGTGAACATATTACAGTAGAAAACATTAACAGGAAAATGGTGTTTGTAGATATATTTGAATACATTAATTTTGATATCAGTCGACCGCAAGGTATATTAGTATTAACACTGAATGGAAGCAAGGCAAATTATACAGACTTATTAAAAAATGGAGATGTCATAGAAATTATGTGGCGGCAAATGAAAGGTTAAACTATTGAGTATTTACTTATATGATAAAAGTGTAACATGTCCAGTTTGTAATCATCAATTCACAACAAAAAAAGTTAAATCTAAAAGTATAAAAGTAACTAAAAGAGATACGGATTTTAGAGCTGAGTATGAGTTTGACAATCCTACTTTTTATGGTGTTGATGTTTGTCCGAATTGTGGGCATGCAAGATTTGAAAGTGACTTTCTAGATGTTAATGAGGCAGCTAAAAAAGTCATTAAAGATAAAATTTCATCTAAATGGAAATCAAAGAATCTTTG
The DNA here is from genome assembly GCA_016342415.1 of Clostridiales bacterium. Taxonomy (GTDB): domain Bacteria; phylum Bacillota; class Clostridia; order Peptostreptococcales; family Acidaminobacteraceae; genus JABXKX01. The sequence goes on along the minus strand of JAEIOD010000002.1, from coordinate 73,759 downwards.
TGGTGAGCGTTCGATCAATGATGCTGCAGAAGCACATAAACTGGCACTGATCAATTATAATTTAACTCATTATAAACTAAGTACGATAGCAAAAGTGTGTTTAAGACTCAGTTGGTTTTATAAAGGTCTAGAGAATGGTTTGGAAGAACGATTTGCAACACATGCTTTAGAATCGTATGAAAAAGCTTATTCGACTGAAAATTTAGATGACAATCCAAAAGAAGAATTGATGATTTTATATTTACTGGGTGAGCTTAATAGAAGAGCAGGCAATTATAAAAAGTCAATGGATTGGTTTTCTTTAAGTTTAAAGAGTCCTGTTATCAAAGACGAAAAATTCTTAAATGATTCAATCAAGGAACAAATGAATATTGCTAAGAATCAATTCAAAAAACAAAAGGAGAAAGAAAATGACTAAGATAGGGTATTTGTCTATTATAACAGGTATACTCATTTTTGTAGGATATGGTATGTATCAGTTGATGATTGACTTAAGTATGCCTTATATCTTAAAATTGGCTTTGATTCTAATTGTTTTAGGTATAGTCGTTGTTATTGGTAAACAGATTTTCGATAGAAAAGCAGAAAAATCTGAAACTGAAGATTATAAAAAATATTAGAACTTTTAAAAGAATCCATTAGTGGGTTCTTTTGTGTTATAATCTTTAGTCGAAGCTAGTCTTAAAGGCAAAACTGATTGTAATCCCACTTAGAGTTGTCTATAATGGTATTAAAGCAAAAAAAAGGGGTGTGAAGATGGGTAAACTAGTGTTAGTAACTGGTGGAGCAAGAAGTGGAAAATCTACTTTTGCAGAAGCGGAAGTTAGAAAATTAAATCAAAAAACAGCTTACATTGCGACAGGCATAGCATTTGATGAAGCGATGAAAAGTAGAATAGAAAAACATGTGGCGCAGAGACCAAGTATTTGGACTACTTATGAAAAACCAACTCAAGTACATGAGATTGTTAAGGAAGTCAGTCAACAGCATAATGTTGTGTTATTAGACTGTATAACTGTACTTATAACCAATACCTTGTTTCAAGATCAAATAGATTTTGATGGTATTGATGAAAAGACCGTAGATTTAACCGAAGAACGGATTCATAATGATATAAAAATGATGGTTGAAATGTTTAGAAAAACCGATATGACGGTTTATCTTGTGACAAACGAAGTCGGGTCTGGCATTGTGCCTGAGAATAGATTGGCGAGAATTTTCAGAGATTTTGCTGGTAGAACAAATCAATATATCGCATCAATCGCTGATGAAGTATATTGTGTGATTTCAGGTATACCTGTGAAAATAAAGGGGTAATGATGAAAAGACTAATCTTGATGTTACAATTTTTGACCAAATTGCCTTTGCCATTTGAAATTGATGCAAAAGAAGAAGATTTTTCAAAAGGTATAATATATTTTCCAATAGTGGGTCTTGTCATTGGAGCTTTGATGGCAGGCCTTTATATAGGATTAAGCGCACTAACCAATGTTATGATAGCATCGGTATTGGTTATCATATTTGAGATGTTTATAACTGGAGGCCTTCACTTAGATGGTCTAGCAGATACTTTTGACGGTCTGTACAGTTATAGAGATAAAGAACGTATGCTGGAAATCATGAAAGATAGCAGAGTTGGTACAAATGGTGTTTTAGTATTGATTGCAAACATTGTTTTAAAGATAGTATTATTGGTCTCGATTGATCCAGAAATGGTACCTACGCTTTTACTGTTGATGCCTGTGGTATCCAGATTAATGGTGGTGGTGTTATCAGCTATTTCAAAGTATGCTAGAAACAATGGCATGGGAGGCTTTTTTATTGGTAAAACAACCAAACTGCAATTGGCAATTACAATTGTTTTGGTTCTTGTCATGCATTTGATTTACTTAGAAGGATTATTTTTGTTAGGAATGATTATTATACTTACATTGATTTATAGATATCATGTCTATTCAAAAATTGATGGCATAACAGGGGATGTACTTGGTGCAACCGTTGAGATGAGTGAAGTATTTTATTTGATGTTGTATGTATTATTTTTAGGAGTGTAGATGCAAGTATACTTATTAAGACATGGGGAAACTGTCGGTAATTTTAATGGACAGTATGCAGGTGTAACAGATACACCGCTAACTGAAAAAGGCAAAACTCAAGCAGTGGATGCACATTTAAGATTTGAACACACAGAGTTTGACGTGGTTTTGTCGAGCCCGTTGGCTAGAGCGCTTGATACAGCTCGTGTGGTAACAGATCAAAAGATTATAGAACTTGATGGTTTAATGGAAATGAATTTTGGGAAATTTGAAGGTATGACTTATGATGAAATAAAAGAAACTTACCCTGAAGAAGTAAAATCTTGGACTGAAACAACTAAGGATTATACTTTTCCAGAGGGGGAGAGCTTAAGAGAATTTTATCATAAAGTGGTAGAAGTATATCAAAACATACTTCGTACTTATGATGTGGAAAAAATATTGATAGTAGCCCATTCTGGTGTTATCAGAAGTATCTTGGCACATGAAATATCAGAAAGTTTCGATCACTATTGGAAATATAGTATAGATAATTGTAAAGTAGCTATCATAGAATACACGGAACGTTACCATTATCTAAAGGCATTAAACATTTAGGAGACTAAAATGAGGATTTTGTTAGCTGGTACGAGCAGCGATGTTGGTAAAACAACAGTTGTACTAGGCATTATGAGAGCGTTAAAAAACAGAAAATTAAAGGTTCAAGGTTATAAAGCTGGACCAGACTATATTGATACGGCCTTTCACACATTTGCTACAGGTGTGCCGTCAAGAAATTTAGATACTTGGATGTTAGAGGAATCTGTAATCACCTCACTGATAAGCAAACATTCTTCATCGGCTGATATAGCCATAATGGAAGGTGTTATGGGGATGTATGATGGTGCTGATGTAAAAACTATGATTGGGAGTTCAGCACACCTTGCCAAACTGACAAAGACACCTGTAATTTTAGTGATTAATGGTAGTGGTGTAGCAGCAAGCGCTGCAGCTATGGTGCTTGGCTTTAAAATGTTTGATCAAGATGTTGATGTAAAAGGCGTTATTGTGAATAAAGTCAGTGGAGAAGCACACTATCAATTGATTAAAGAAGCAATTGAGTATCATGTGGATATCCCCTGTTTAGGATATTTGACTAAGAATGAAAATATTTCTTTAAAGAGTCGCCATTTAGGATTGATTCCTAGTGTTGAAGTGGATGCTTTAGACGATAAAATAAACGAAGTGGCCGCTATGATTGAAGATACGGTAGATTTGGAATTGTTACTTAATATTGCTGAAACGGCTTATGTACATGACTCGGTAATAGAAAATAGCTCGAAATACGATCTTAGAATAGGTGTACCGTATGATTCGGCATTTAATTTTTATTATCAGGATAATTTAGATTTGTTGGAAGATATGGGTTGTACACTTGTTCGCTTTAGTCCGATAAAAGATAAGACATTACCAAAAGGATTAGACGGGCTCTATATTGGTGGTGGTTTCCCAGAAGTGTTTGCCAGAGAACTATCAGAGAATATGACCATGAAAAAATCCATAAAAGCAGTCATAGAGTCTGGCTTGCCAACTTATGCGGAATGTGGTGGATTGATGTACTTAACCTCATCAATCAAAACCTTGGAAGGTGAGTCTTATGAGATGTTAGGCATCTTTGATAATACATCCGAAATGACAGAGAGACTACAACGATTTGGATATGTCAATGTTACATTGAATGGTGATACGGTTATTGGCAGTAAAGGGTTATCTTTTAAAGCACATGAGTTTCACCGTTCGGTTGTTGTTGATAGTATTTCAGATAAAAAAATGTATGACATTGAAAAAGAAAGAAAACTTGAACAGAAAACTTGGCAATGTGGCTATATGAAGTATAATTGTTTAGGGGGTTACCCTCATATACATTTTTATAGTAATCTGGACGTTGCAAAAAGTTTTTTAAACAGTTGCAAGACATATAAAATGGAGAATAAAAATGAAAAATAAATCGCTTATGATACAAGGTACTGCATCTTCGGTCGGCAAAAGTATTTTAACCGCTGCATTCTGTAGAATATTTAAACAAGATGGATATACTGTAGCACCGTTCAAATCTCAGAATATGGCTTTAAACTCATTTATCACTGATGAAGGGCTTGAGATGGGACGTGCACAAGTTGTACAAGCTGAAGCGGCTGGTGTTACGCCTCACGTTCTGATGAATCCAATATTGTTAAAGCCGTCTACGGACAAGAAAGCGCAAGTTATTTTTATGGGTAAAGTACATAAGAATATGAGTGCTGTGGAATATCATGAATTTAAACCTGAATTAAAAGCTATGGTAAAAAATGCATACGATCAATTATCGAATCAATATGAGATTGTTGTTTTAGAAGGAGCCGGTAGTCCTGCTGAGATAAATCTTAGAGAAAATGATATTGTAAACATGGGGATGGCAGAATTATCTGATTCACCGGTTATATTAGTTGGTGACATTGATAGAGGTGGCGTATTTGCATCTATTTATGGTACCATCAAATTATTAGCTGAGGATGAACAAAAGCGCGTAAAAGGTGTTATTATCAATAAATTTAGAGGTGATATCGAGATCCTAAAAAGTGGTTTGGATATGATTGAAGACTTAACAGGCGTACCTGTTCTAGGGGTTGTACCTTATACGCATTTGAGAATAGAAGATGAAGACAGTTTGTCTGAACGGTTCAAATTTGATCAGGAAAAAGAAGGACAGCTAAAAGTTGAAATTCTCTATTTACCTCATGTTTCGAACTTTACAGATTTTAATATCTTTGAAACCCAAGAAGACGTTAATGTGCGTTATGTGATGCGTGGTCAGTCTATTGGTGATCCGGACTTACTAATCATCCCGGGATCCAAGAATACAATAGAGGATCTTATTTATCTTAGAAACTCAGGATTGGAAGAGCAGATTATTCGCCTTTCAAGGAAAGGTAAACGTATTGTCGGTATATGTGGTGGTTATCAGATCCTTGGGAATCAGTTGTCGGATCCTGATCATACAGAGAGTGCTATCACAGATATTCATGGTTTGGGATTATTAGATATTAATACAGTATTTGAATCTGAGAAAACAACCACTCAAGTAAAAGGTCGAATTTCTTCAGAGTTGATTTCCAATTTAAAAGATAAAGAAATTGCGGGTTATGAAATTCATATGGGTGTTACCACCTTAGGGGAACATGCCAGACCATTTGTAGAAATTACAGAGCAACTAGATGAAAAAGTATCTATTTTAGATGGAGCGATTTCAGACAATGGTAAAATATTTGGTAGTTATATTCATGGTATTTTTGATGATATTGAATTTACTAGAGCATTCTTAAATGAAATTAGAGCTGAAAAAGGCTTGGACGGTTTGGATTCAAAAGTTCAAAGTTTCGAAGACTTTAAAGAATTGGAATATGAAAAACTAGCAGATGTGGTTAGAAAACATGTGGATATAGATAAAGTATACGAAATTGTAAAAGGCTGGTAGAATGGTACAAATCATTTTAGGATATACAATGGATCTCTTTATCGGAGATCCATATTGGCTCTTTCATCCCGTGAGATGGATAGGCCAATTAATTTTAATGTTGGAAAAACGACTTTTAAAAGAAGAATCTGGTAAAAAACAGAAATTTAAAGGCTTGTTACTTTTAATCATTGTATCAAGTCTATCTTTTGTGATACCCTTTTATTTATTGAGACTCGCTTTTAATGTACACATCCTTTTAGGTCTCTTCGTGGAAGCTTTTATGATTTATCAAATATTTGCTACAAAGTGTTTGGATGTAGAAACGAAGAAAGTTTATAAAGCATTAAAAAGTGGTGATATAAACGAAGCTCGAAAGGCCATATCTTACTTGGTGAGCAGAGACACAGAAACTATGACTGATGAGGATATCATTAAGGCGAGCATAGAAACCATTGCTGAGAATCTTGGAGATGGCGTAATTGCACCCATGTTTTTTGTTGTCATTGGTGGTGCACCACTCGGTTGGTATTATAAGAGTGTAAATACCTTAGATTCCATGGTTGGTTATAAGAATGATAAGTTTAATCATTATGGTTACTGTTCTGCAAAATGGGATGATGTTCTAAACTATGTTCCAGCACGTTTAACAGCAATATTTATATTGATGGCAGGTCTTTTCTTAAGATTGAATCTTAAGAACGGGCTAAAGATGTTAAAAAGAGATAAACATAATCATTCGAGTCCTAATAGTGCTTTTCCGGAATCAGCAGCAGCAGGTCTTTTGGATATTCAACTCGGAGGCAAAGCCAGCTATTTTGGTGAGGTATCGATGAAACCGACAATGGGCGATGCAAATAAAAAAATACGTGTAGAAGATTTATATAAAATGAAACAATTATTGTATATATCTTCTGGTATTGGACTTTTTGTTCTGTTATGTTGTAGAAGTCTTTGGGAGTTGTTATGATAAAAAAACATGGTGGTAATGTATATAAATTTGCCAAAGAACATCAAGTACAGGTTGAAGATGTAATAGACTTTAGTGCCAACATCAATCCTTTTGGATTATCAAATGTTGTAAAAGAAGCCATACCTTCAATGTTTGACAAAGTATTAAATTATCCAGATCCCAATTATATGGATTTAAGAGAAGCCATAGCTAAATTTGAGAATATATACGAAGATCAAATTGTTTTAGGAAATGGTGCGATTGAATGTATATTTTTATTGGCAGAACATTTGAAAGCAAAACATCTTGTGATTCCAGTTCCGACATTTGTTGAATATGAAAGAGCTTTTTCTAAATATCAGACAAAAATCTGTTATTATCAAATGAATGATATGATTTTGGATATAGATTGTTTAATTGAATCCTTTTCAGATCGAGTAGATGCTGTAATTGTCTGTAATCCAAATAATCCGACAGGTAGTCTTGTTAAAAGAACAGATTTAGAAAAACTCTTGAACTATACAAAAGAGCATCAAATTTATCTGATTATAGATGAAGCTTTTATTGATTTTACCGATGATGAAGATAACAATACTATGAAAACTTATTTGAAATCATATTCAAATCTAATCATTTTAAAGTCATTAACGAAATTTTTTGCGATACCAGGGTTAAGGCTTGGATATTTAATGACCAGTCATAAGGAACTTATTGACTCTATTAATAATAGTAGGATGCCATGGTCTATTAATAGCATTGCTTCTCAAGTGGGAGAATTGGTATTAAAGGATGATTCATATATAGAGAAAACAAAAAAATGGATTGTCAAAGAGAGACAGTGGTTTTATGAAAGTATATTATCTATAGATGGTATTTATCCATATGTCAGTCAAGGCAATTACATATTTTTTAGATCAGATGAGTATGAGTTAGATAAAAAACTTGCTGAGTATTCTATTATGATTAGAAATTGTAACAACTACGAAGGTTTATCAGAAGGCTATTTTCGTGTAGCCATAAAAGATAGAAACTCTAACTTAAAGCTTATTTCATGTATAAAGGAGATTTTATGGAAATCATAAAAGTAATAATACTCGGTATAGTTGAAGGATTAACAGAATTCTTGCCAGTTTCATCCACCGGACATTTAATTCTTGTTTCCAGATTTTTGTCTTTAGAAGGACAGTTCAATGATATTTTCAATATAGTCATTCAATCGGGTGCCATATTTGCAGTTATCGTTTACTTTTGGAAAAAGATTGTACCACCGATTCCTAAAAAAAATGCAACTGATGGCAATATTAGATTTAAAAATTATATCAACTTGTGGTTAAAGGTAGTGGTTGCTGTTATTCCGGCAGGTGTGATTGGAATATTATTTGAAGATCAAATTGAAAAAGTATTGTTTAAGCCAATTCCAGTTGCGATTGCTCTGATAGTAGGTGCTATAATGTTACTTATCATTGAAAGCAAACCAAGAACTATTAAAGTAACTCATGAAGATCAAATTACATATAAAAAAGCATTCCTTGTTGGCGTGTTTCAGTGTATGGCATTGATTCCAGGCATGTCAAGATCAGCATCAACGATTATTGGTGGCTTGATTTTGGGTTTTAAACGTTCAGTCGCTGCAGAATTTTCATTTTTCTTGGCCATACCAGTCATTTTGGGTGCTTCCTTGGTAAAATTGTTAAAAGTAGGCTTTTCATTTACACCTTTTGAATACCTGTTATTGGCTATAGGTACAGTGGTATCTTTTGTTGTTGCATATGGTGTTATAGCGGTGTTTATGAATTTTATTAAGAAACATGATTTTAAAGTATTTGCATATTATAGAATTGTATTGGGAGTTTTTGTTTTAATTTCTTCTTTCTTATAATATAATAATGAATTGCGAGGATATAATGTATAATGTATCTCTAAGAGGGTGTAACTCTTATGATTATCAAATGGTTTATGAACAACTGAAAAATAGTATTAAAGACTTAGGTGGTTTATCGAGATATTTTGATGTTGGACAAACAGTCCTTTTAAAAGTGAATTTGCTGATGAAGAGAAAACCTGAAGAAGCAACAACAACACATCCTATATTTGTTAAAGCGCTTGCTGCCCTTTTTGTAGAATTTGGATTAGAAGTTGTTATTGGTGACAGTCCAGGTGGTCCTTATAATAAAAATGCTTTATCAGGCATTTATAAAGTCTGTGGCTACGAATCACTAGTGGGTGATCGTATTCGATTAAATGACAATTTTGAAAGTTTCACATCACATTGTGATGAAGCCTTACTGATGAAACATATTGATACGATAGATGTGTTAAATGATGTAGACCATGTCATTTCAGTTTCAAAACTTAAAACTCATGGTATGACAAAATTTACAGGTGCAGTAAAAAATATGTATGGTACAATTCCAGGATTGAAAAAAGCGGAATACCATTATACTTTACCAGGCATTGAAGACTTTTCCAACATGTTGGTAGATGTGTGTTTGAACGCTAAACCGACATTATCCTTTATGGATGGTATTGTTGGTATGGAAGGTGCTGGTCCTTCTGGAGGAGAACCAAGAGCTGTCGGCGTCGTGTTGGCATCGGATTCACCATATCATTTGGATGTTATTGCATGCCAGATCATTGGAATTGATCCAGTTTCGGTACCAACAATTAAAAGATGTATAGAGAGAAAAATTGTCGATTCTTCTTTTGGTGACATTAGTATGTTAGCTGAAAGTATCGATGATTATTACATAGAAGATTTTAAGATCCCAAATATTGCAGGTGTAGGGTTGTTGAAGAACCATGTACCAAAGTGGTTGGACCGAATTGTGGATGGTATCATCAAACCAAAGCCGGTTATAAAAAACGAATCCTGTGTTGGCTGTGGCGAGTGTGCATTATGTTGTCCTGCCAAAACAATACACATGATCAATGGACGCCCTAAAATTAAACTAGAGAAATGCATCAGATGTTTTTGTTGTCAAGAGCTTTGTCCTGTTAAAGCGATCGATATAAAACGACATCCGATAGGAAAAATTATGATGAAAATATAGTGCTAAGTAGGTTATGTCATGATAAGATGGGTATATGAGAAGTAATTGTAAAGAAGTCGGGAGGTTCACGAATGAGAGTTGAATATATAAATCCGTTTATAAAAGCTAGTACTGAGGTACTAAAAATGATTGCACAAATAGATTTTACAACAGGGAAACCGTATATGAAGTCAAGTCCTTTTACACCATCAAGTGTTTTGATTGTTGTTGGTATTACAGGAGCTATACAAGGACAAGCTGTTATTAGTATGTCAAAAGAACTGGCGATGGGTGTCGCATCTAAGATGATGATGGGTATGCCTGTAAATGAATTAGATGAAATGTCAAAATCAGCATTATCTGAACTGGGTAATATGATTATGGGAAATGCTGCTACACTTCTTTACAATGAAAAAGTTCATGTAGATATTACACCACCAACATTGATGGTGGGTGATGGTATTACAATTTCTTCTTCAACTATGACAACGATAGGGGTTCCATTAAACTCTGAACTTGGAACAATGAACTTTGATATTTCAATTAAGGAGAGATAATGATCAATATTGTATTATATCAACCAGAAATTCCACCTAATACAGGTACCATTGCAAGAACGTGTGCAATAACAGGTATGAAACTTCATTTAATCAAACCATTGGGTTTTAATATTGATGACAAAGCGGTAAAACGTGCAGGTTTGGATTACTGGCATTTATTAGATTTAGAAGTTCACGAGTCGATTGAAGACTTTTTAGAGAAGTATGGTAACGAAGAGATCTATTTAGCAACAACCAAAACAAATAGATTTTATACTGAGGTCAATTATTCTGAAAATGCTTTTATAATGTTTGGAAAAGAGACTGCCGGCTTACCTGCCTGGTTACATGAAAAATATAAAGAAAATCAAATAACGATTCCGATGAAACAACATGAAGATATAAGATCTTTAAATCTTTCAAATTCAGTTAATATAGTTGCCTTTGAAGCTTTAAGGCAATTGGATTTTCCAGGATTAAAGTAAATGTGATTATAGATCAGGTTTTTGTGATAAATACACAAAAACCTGTTATTTTTTTGGTTGAGAGACGGTGTTGTGCTGTATGAATAACCTAAAGATAATATTGTTAATAAAGTTAACACAATCTTAACACAAGATACAACGGATTATAGTATGATAACGTTGTTAGTTATTGTGAATTTATTTAGGAGGAAGTTTTACATTATGAAAGAATTGATAAACAGTCCAGGTTGGGAAATGTTTGTGTTCTTATTTTCGGGATTAGGATTATTCTTATATGGAATGAACTTAATGAGTGAAGGTTTAGAAAAAGCAGCAGGAAATAAATTAAAGTCTATTGTAGGAGCCTTAACGACAAATCGTTATATGGGCGTTGCAGTAGGTGCTTTTGTAACTGCAATAGTTCAAAGTAGTTCGGCTTCAACGGTTATGGTCGTAGGTTTTGTTAATGCAGGTATTATGAATCTGACTCAAGCAATCGGCGTTATTATGGGTGCTAATATTGGTACAACAATGACTTCGGTAATTGTAGCTCTGAAACTTACAGATGTAGCACCGTTTGCCATTGGCTTTGGTGTTATGATCATGATGTTTAGTAAAAATGCTAAAACAAAAAAATATGCTCAAATCTTACTAGGATTTGGTTTACTGTTCTTAGGAATGGATACAATGAAACATGGAATGGCGGATTTAAAGGCCAATCCTATATTAGCGGACATCCTTGAATCGTTTGGTGAAGGTGGAATATTTAATACTGCATCGGCAATTTTTGTAGGATTTGCTATGACGGCGATCGTTCAGTCTTCTTCTGCGACAACTGGTATATTAGTTGGTTTGGCTGCAACAGGCAATATAACTTTAGCAGCTGCATTCCCAATTTTATTAGGAACAAATATTGGTACATGTGTCACTGCAATGTTATCTTCTATTGGCGCTAATAAAAATGCCAGAAGAGCAGCTGTCATGCATTTGACATTTAACTTAATCGGTACGATTGTCTTTGTAATATTCTTAAAAGGAGCCACTTTATGGTTTGTTCAAGATATCTTAGCTGCTCAGTTTGGATTTGACGTCGCTGGACAAGTTGCTGCAGCACACGTTACTTTTAACTTAGTGACTACAGCTGGTTTGATATGGTTTGCGCCACTACTTGTAAGATTTGCTAAAATTATTATTCCAGAATCTGAAGATGAAAAAGATGAAGTGGAAGGTATTAAATACCTTGATGAACGTATCTTGGAAACGCCATCAATTGCTATGGCTCAGGTTTCTAGAGAAGTGCTTCATATGGGAAGACTCTCAATGAAAGAATTCCAATATGCTGTTGATTCGTTTATCGAAGGCAATATGGACAAAGCCAAGAAGACTTTTAAAACAGAAAGAATTGTGAATGAATTGGAACATGAAATAGCTCAGTATCTTGTTAAACTTACGAATACCGCTATCTCAGATCAACAAAGAGAAATGATCGATGGACTGTTCTCTACAATCGGTGATATTGAAAGAGTTGGAGATCATTCTGATAATTTAGCTGAGATGACAGTATATAGAATTGAGAATAAATTGGACTTCTCTGAAAGTGCTATGGATGAAATCAAACACATGAGTGAAAGAGTTATTAAGTCATATAAACAAGCCCTTACAGCTATAAAAGAGGTCGATCATGAATTGGCTAGATCGGTTATTGAACGTGAAGGTGAAATTGACTTGATGGAAAAGAATCTTCGTAAGAAACATATTAGAAGATTGAATGAAGGTAAATGTCAGCCAGCTGCTGGTGTTTTATTCTTAGATATTATAAACAATTTAGAAAGAATTGGTGATCATGCCTCTAATATTGCAGCAGCTGTTTTAGATAGTGTGGTAGTATAATATAAAAAATGTAAGTAGCGATTGATTATTTCAGTCGCTATTTTTTTTTTTTTTAGCATATGGTGATACTATTCGATGCAAGTTCATTAAATTAAATACTTATAAGTGTAAAGCTGTTTTTATTTGAGCGATAAGTTGCTTAATTTGAGTTGCTTCAACACTCTAATTAAATTAGCACTTGCTGGTTATTTGGTTGGAAATGCTACAATAATAGGAATAAATGTATTCAGTGTGGAAAACGTTTCCACAAAAATGCAAGTTTTAATGAGTTTTTTTAAATTTGACAAAAATATATCATTCTTTTTCTTGCAATTCGAGAATTAATTTTATATAATCAACGTGTAAGAAATTTAATACTCAAACAATTAAATATAAAGATTCTGAATGATGAAACAGGGAGAGAACTTTTTAGTCGCCGAAGGCATAAATTATGTGCACGCCCGCATGTAATGAATTTCTCAGGCAAAAGGACCGGTTTTGGACAGAACTCTGGAAAGCAAACTATATATTTGCACCGACGGGGCAATTCCTTTTAAGAAAGGGAGAAACTCTCAGGTTATTAACAGAGGAAGTGGCAAGCTTATTTGTCATTTCCTTTTTTTAATATAAAGATTTAGGTTATAACCCTTGGGTATGTAGTAGATGCCCCAGAAAGGACAATCATGATTATAATCACAAATAATGCATCCGTCTACGAGACGTATCACGAAACAATTAAAATTGAATACTTGGAAACCGCTAAATTTCTCGATGTATTAACAAATTGTAGAGATAGAGTGCATAAAGGTGCTAAATTATTAACGCATCCTTTAACAGGGAGTGTGAAGCCAAATGAGACACCTTTTAAATCGATTATGATGACAGAAGAAGTTGGAGCTTTGGATGTAGATTCTTTAACCATGATAGAAAGTTCTATTGAAGTAACTAAAAAGTTCCTTAATAATTCTGAAATAAAAGAATGGCCAGAACGTATATTGGATGATTTTAGATTGATTGATTTCAGACTAATAAGAAGTGCAATTGAATCAATTGGAATATAATTTTACAGGAGGATTTAAAATGAGCAAGTTATATGATGTGATTATCATAGGTGCAGGTCCTGCAGGTTTATCTGCTGGTTTATATGCTGCAAGAGCTAAAATGTCTGCTTTGATTATTGAAAAAGACAGAAACGGTGGACAAATTGTTACTACTGAAGAAGTTGCTAACTATCCAGGTGGTATCAAAGACGAGACTGGTCCTTCGTTAGTAGCGAGAATGGTAGAGCAAGTTGAAGAGTTTGGTGCAGAGAGAGTTAAGGCGACAGTATTAGATGTTAACTTAAACGAAGACATCAAAGTTGTTAAATGTGAAGGTGCTGAATACCAAGCTAAAGCAGTAATTATTGCTACTGGTGCTTCTCCAAGAAAAATGGGTTGCCCGGGTGAAAAAGAATTAACTGGTAAAGGTGTTTCTTACTGTGCTACATGTGATGCTGACTTCTTTACTGATTTTGAAGTATTTGCAATTGGTGGTGGAGACACAGCAGTAGAAGAAGCTATGTTCTTAACTAAGTTTGCAAGAAAAGTTACTTTGGTACATAGAAGAGACGAATTAAGAGCAGCCAAGTCAATTCAAGAGAAAGCTTTTAAGAACGAAAAAATCGACTTTATCTGGAACTCTGAGATTGCTGAGATCAAAGGTGATGGTATGGTTGAATCTATCGTTATTAAAAATAGAGAGACTGGTGAATTAACAGAACATCATGCTCATGAAGATGATGGTACATTTGGCATATTTGTATTTGTTGGTTATATCCCGCAAACGTCTTTATTCAAAGACAAGATCGAATTGGATCAAACGGGTTACATTTTAACAGATGTAGATATGAAAACAAATGTAGAAGGTGTATTCGGTGCTGGTGATGTAAGACAAAAATCTTTACGTCAAGTTGTTACAGCTGTAGCGGATGGTGCAATTGCTGCTGTTCAAGCTGAAAAATACATTGATAACAAGTTCGGACACTAAGTCAGAAGAATCAAGTCATTAATTAATAGTTATATTAATGAAATAGATAGGTAAGCATATGCTTAATTATAAGGAGGTTAGTATGTTAATACTAGATAAAGATAACTTTCAAGAAAATGTTTTAGATGCAAACGGTTTTGTATTAGTTGACTACTGGTCAGATGGATGCGAGCCTTGTAAAGCTCTTATGCCTGATGTAGAGGAGTTAGCTGCTGAATACGATGGTAAAGTTGTGTTCTCAAAGTTAAACACTATGAAAGCTAGAAGATTAGCAATTTCTCAAAGAGTTTTAGGTTTACCAACAATCATTCTTTACAAAGATGGAGAAAAAGTTGGAGAAGTAACAAAAGATGATGCTACTAGAGAAGGTATCAAAAATATGATTGAAGCACATATCTAATGTGTGAAATTATGCGAGGTTTTATTTTCAATTGGGGGACCTCGCATAATATAAATAAAGTGGTTTTTAAACATAGTTTTTTAGGAGGTGGCATCCATGCGTTTAGAACTGGGAAATATCATTATAAGTGATGTTCAGTTTGGGGATGTTAGTAAAGTTGAGAATGGAACATTATTTGTAAATAAAACTGAGTTAACTGAGTTATTATTACAAGATGACCATATCGCTAATATTAACATCGAGTTAGCTAAACCAGGAGAATCAACAAGAATTACACCCGTTAAAGATGTAATTGAGCCAAGAGTAAAAGTCTCTGGCAATGGTGGAATTTTCCCTGGAGTAAAGAACAAAGTAGGAACAGTTGGTAGCGGAAGAACTCATGTACTTAAGGGTGCTGCAGTTGTTACAGCTGGTAAGATCGTTGGATTCCAAGAAGGTATCATCGATATGAGTGGAATTGGTGCAGAATATACACCATTCTCAAAACTTAATAATGTAGTAGTAGTAATTGAAGCAAATGAAGGCTTAACTCAATACGAGTATGAAGCAGCTGCAAGAAACGCAGGTTTAACAGCAGCTCTTTACTTAGGTGAGTTGGCTAAAGAATTAACACCAGACGAAGTAGAAGTATTTGAAACTAAACCATTATTTGAACAAGCTAATGACTATCCTGAGTTACCAAAAGTAGGATATGTATACATGCTTCAAACTCAAGGTTTATTACATGATACTTACGTATATGGTGTTGATGCAAAGAAAATTGTACCAACAATTTTATATCCAACTGAAGTAATGGATGGCGCTATTTTAAGCGGTAACTGTGTGTCAGCATGTGACAAGAACACAACTTACCATCACTTGAACAACCCAATCATTAGAAACTTATATGCACAACACGGTAAGGAAATTAACTTTATGGGTGTTATCATTACTAACGAGAACGTATTCTTAGCTGATAAAGAAAGATCATCTGATTGGACTGCAAAGTTAACTGAGTACATGGGTCTTGACGGCGTAGTTGTTTCTCAAGAAGGATTTGGTAACCCTGATACAGATTTAATCATGAACTGCAAGAAAATTGAAGGTAAAGGTGTTAAGACTGTTATAGTAACAGATGAGTATGCTGGTCAAGATGGTTCTTCACAATCTTTAGCAGATGCTGATAAAGCTGCTGATGCAGTTGTTACTGGTGGAAATGCTAACGAAGTAATTACATTACCTCCAATGGACAGAATTATTGGTATGTTAGATTATACTGATACTGTTGCTGGTGGATTCAATGGATCATTAAAAGAAGACGGTAGTATTGTAGCTGAGATTCAAATTATCACAGGTGCTACTAACGAATTAGGATTTAATAAATTAACTGCTAGAACTTTCTAGTAGAAACCGTAGATAACGAAAGGACGACTTAAATGAATATTTTAGAAAATAAAAAAGTAATCATTATCGGTGACCGTGATGGCGTGCCGGGTCAAGCAATTGAAGAGTGTGTAAAGACTGTTTCAACTGCTACTGTAGTATATTCAGCAACAGAATGTTTTGTCTGAACGGCTGCAGGTGCAATGGATTTGGAAAATCAAAATAGGGTTAAAGCATTAACAGAAGAACATGGAGCTGAAAATATCGTTGTGGTATTTGGTGCTGCCGAAGCAGAATCTGCAGGTTTAGCTGCAGAAACAGTAACTGCTGGAGATCCAACTTTCGCTGGATCACTTGCAGGTGTTGAATTAGGATTATCTGTGTACCATGCAGTTGAGCCTACTTTCAAAGACGCTGTAAACTTTGATGTATATGACGAGCAAATCGGTATGATGGAAATGGTTCTTGAAGTTGAAGAGATTGAGACTGAAATGAACAACATCAGAGGCGAGTTCTGTAAATACTTATAGTAACAAGAGTGTTATTTTGATCTAACCCATTGAAATAATGCGGCAACATTTTGATTCCAAATTATTGTAAGAATAGTTCGTTGAACTATTAAAATTAAGAAATACCGTAAATCGGATAACGTGAAAACGTGCATATAAGAGTTTAGAGGTGGATAAAATGAGCAAATTAAGAGTAATTCATTATATCAATCAGTTCTATGCCGGTATAGGTGGAGAAGAAAAAGCTGATATCAAGCCAGAAATTAGAGAAGGTTTTGTTGGACCAGGTATGGCACTTAACAAAGCATTCGGTGAAGAGGCTGAAATCGTTGCTACAGTAATCTGTGGCGACTCATACTTCAACGAGAATATCGACGAAGTTAAAGCTGAGATTATTGATATGATTAAAGCATATAACCCAGACGTGTTTGTTGCAGGACCTGCATTCAACGCTGGTAGATATGGTGTAGCATGTGGTGCTATGTCAAAAGAAGTAATTGATGTACTTAACGTACCAGCAGTTACTGCTATGTATATAGAGAATCCAGGTGCTGATATGTACAAGAAATTTGTATACACTATCGCGACTGGTAACTCAGCAGCAACTATGAGAAAAGCCGTTCCAGCATTAGCTAAAATGACTTTAAAAGTTGCTAGAAACGAAGCTATCGGTACGCCAGCTGAAGAAGGCTACTTAGCTCGTGGTATTAGAAAAAATGTATTCGAAGAAAAAATCGGAGCTGAAAGAGCTGTTGATATGTTAGTTGCTAAATTAAAAGGCAACGACTTCGAAACGGAGTATCCTATGCCTATATTTGATAATGTAGAGCCTGGAAAAGCTATCTTGGATTTATCTAAAGCAAAAATTGCATTGGTTACTTCTGGTGGTATCGTTCCTAAAGGAAACCCGGATAGAATTGCATCATCATCTGCTCAAAACTATGGTAGATATGATATTTCTACAGTTAATGACTTATGTTCAGAAACTTACGAAACTGCTCATGGTGGGTTCGATCCAGTTTATTGTAACGCTGACTCTGATAGAGTATTACCAGTTGATATTTTAAGAGAAAAAGAGCGAGCAGGTGAAATTGGTGAGTTATACAAATACTTCTACACAACTACTGGAAACGGTACTTCTGTAAAGAACTCTTTAGCATTTGCTAGAGAATTCACGAAAGAGTTAATTGCTGATGGCGTTGATGCTGTTATCTTAACTTCTACGTGAGGCACTTGTACTCGTTGCGGTGCAACGATGGTTAAGGGTATTGAAGAATCAGGTATCCCAGTAGTACACATCTGTACAGTTGTTCCAATTTCATTAACAGTTGGAGCTAACAGAATTGTTCCTGCTATTGCTATTCCTCATCCACTTGGTGATCCAAATCTAAGTGCTGAAGAAGAAGTCAAAGTAAGAAGAAGAATTGTAGAAAAAGCATTACATGCATTAACAGTTGAAGTTACTGAACAAACAGTATTTGAAAACTAGACATTAGAATGGGGAGTTTATTCTCCCCATTTTTATAAACTTGTATCATATAGAATCACGGAGGTGTAGTGATGAATAATGCTGTTATTAAAGCGGCGGGTTATGTATTAGTGCATACGCAAGATATGATTATGCACAATGGAACAACTCAAACAGTTGAGATGAGAAACAATCCAGAATCAGAGTACTTAAAAGCAGTGCCAAAGCACTTAAGAACATTTGAAGAAGTTGTAAACTACGCACCAAACCAGACTTATATTGGTAATATGACACCTGCTGAATTAGGTGAAATTGAAAAACCTTGGGTTGGAGTAGATGTGCCAAATGCTGATCGTTATGGTAAATTTGGTGAGATCATGCCACAAGAAGAGTTCATCCTTATGTTAAAAACTGCAGATGTATTCGACTTAGTGATGATAGAAAAAGCTTTCTTAGCAGGTGCAAAAAATCAATATGCTGCTCATAAATTAATGACAGATGAGGAAATTGCAGGTTTAGGTGAAGGTTTTGAAATTGCTGCTATTGAAGCTGCAGTTACTGAGCACGCAGAAGCAATCTACCACAACGAGAAGTTAATCGGTTGTGTTAAAAAAGCTCATGATGTGGATCCTAACTTAAATGCACATGTTATGTTCGAAAACTTAGTAGTTAAAGCATCGGGCGTTCTTGCTATGAAACATTTAATCGCTGACAACAATATCAACGTTGAAGATATCGATTATGTAATCGAGTGTTCTGAAGAGGCGTGTGGTGATATGAACCAAAGAGGTGGCGGTAACTTTGCTAAAGCGATTGCTGAAGCAGTAGGTGCTGTTAATGCAACGGGATCTGACTTAAGAGGTTTCTGTGCAGCTCCAGTTCATGCTTTAATTTCTGCAGCTTCACTTGTTAAAGCTGGAACATACAAGAATGTAGTAATCGTTGCTGGTGGTGCAACAGCTAAACTTGGCATGAACGGTAAAGACCATGTGAAAAAAGAATTACCAATCCTTGAAGATGTATTAGGTGGTTTCGCAGTGCTTGTAAGTGTTAATGATGGTGTTAATCCAGTTGTTAGAACAGAGTTTGTTGGAAGACATACAGTTGGAACTGGATCTTCTCCACAAGCTGTAATTTCGTCATTAATCACAGCGCCACTAGATATGGCTGGTCTAAAAATCACAGATGTTGACAAATATTCAGTTGAAATGCAAAACCCAGATATCACTAAGCCAGCTGGCGCAGGTGATGTTCCTGAAGCAAACTATAAAATGATTGCTGCTATTGGTGTTAAGAGAAAAGAATTAGAAAGAGCTGACTTAAAAACATTTGGCTTAAAGCATGGTATGCAAGGATGGGCACCGACTCAAGGTCATATCCCATCAGGTGTTCCGTACTTAGGATTTGCAATTGATGATTTGACTACTGGTGACTTAAATAGAGCGATGATAGTTGGTAAAGGTTCATTATTCTTAGGAAGAATGACAAACTTATTTGATGGTGTTTCTGTAATGGTAGAAAGAAACCCAGGTCAAGTAGAAGAAGAAGCAACAGTTTCAAAAGAAGAAGTAAACAAGATGATTGCTGAAGCTATGAGAGATTTTGCTAAGCATATGTTAGCTGAATAAAGGAGTGTACAATGTCTGAAAAAAATATTAAAAAGATATTGGGAAACACTTTCATGGACATTGCTAACGCAATCGAAACTGGATCTTTTGGTTCGAAAGTAAAAGTTGGTATCACGACTTTGGGTAGTGAGCATGGCATTGATAACCTAGTTAAGGGTGCTGAGCTAGCTAATAGAGATGCTGCTGATTTTGAAATTGTCTTAATAGGACCAAAGGTAGAGACTGAGTTAGAAGTTGTTGAAGTGAATACTGAAGCAGATATGCATAAGAAGATGGAAGAGCTTTTAGAAAGCGGCTACATTTCAGCATGTGTGACTATGCACTACAGTTTCCCAATTGGTGTATCTACAGTAGGTAGAGTTATAACACCTGCAGTGGGTCAAGAAATGTTTATCGCAACAACTACTGGTACATCTGCAACGAATAGATCTGAAGCGATGGTTAAAAATGCTTTATATGGTATTGTTGCTGCAAAAGCTATGGGATATAAAAATCCTACAGTGGGTATCTTAAATGTAGATAATGCTCGTGGTGTTGAAAGAGCACTTAGAGAATTAAATGATAATGGTTATGAGATTAACTTTGGTGAGTCTAAAAGAGCTGATGGTGGTTCGGTGATGAGAGGTAATGACTTGTTAATGGGTTCGGTAGACGTTATGGTTACAGATACATTAACAGGCAATATCATGATGAAAATGTTCTCATCTTATGCAACTGGCGGTAGCTATGAAGCATCGGGTTATGGTTATGGACCAGGTATTGGTATAGATTATGATAAAGCAATCTTAATTCTGTCTAGAGCTTCAGGTGTGCCTGTTGTTGCTAATGCGATTAAGTATGCGGCTTCACTGGCTAAAGGGAACTTGATTGATGTTGCCAATGCTGAGTTCAAGAAAGCAAAAGCAGCTGGATTGGATGCCGTATTAAAAAGTTTCCACAAGGAAGCCGCTGTTGCAACTGAAGAGGTAACTGCTCCGCCTAAAGAAGTTGTTACTTCAGATATCTCTGGTATTGATATCATGGATTTAGATGCAGCATGTGAAGCATTATGGAAAGAATCAATCTATGCTGAGAGTGGTATGGGTTGTACAGGTCCTATTGTATTAGTTAATGAAAAGAACTTGGAAAAAGCAATTGTGATCTTAGGTAAAGCAGGTTATGTGGCATCACAAAAGCCTGACTGTTAAGTCGTTTAGGGAAAAGCCCTTAAAATACATCCCTATAATAAGCAAATAAAAGCAAGTCCCTTTTTAAATAGAAAGGGACTTGTTTTTTGTATAAGTAATTTAAAAAGAGTGCGATTGACAAAGATTTGGATTATAAGCATATGTTTAGATTTGAATCAAAAACCTTTGTGAATGTTTAACAAAAAAGAAAAGGGGTATTTATAGCAAAGTAGACAAATGTCCTATTTTCCAATAGAATACTCATATGCCTCGATGCAAGATTCTATTTGAAGTTGTTGGGGTTTATATCCATGTAAAGAAGTTTATTTACTTTTTTATGCACTTTGAAAACAAAATCACTAATAAAAAGATATAATCTTAATAATTTGTTATTTTTATAGCGTAGGAAATCGTTTTACCAAATGTTTGTTACAAAACGATAATAATAACAAAAAGATTAAATTCTTTAGAGAAAAGATTGTATGTTATTGAAATAGACAGAGAAAAAATAATTTGTATATAAATCATATTGAGTTTTTCTGGAAAATAACGCACAATAAAGTGTATGGTTAAATTGCGACGTATGTCGCATTATATTACATAAGTAATATTAATAGAATTAAGGGGAGGAACTAAAATGTTAAAAAGAACGATAGCGATGCTATTAGTTGTTTTATTAGTAGCAGCAAGTTTTGTAGCTTGTGGATCTAATGACAACAACAATGCAAATGCAGGTAACAATGCTGATGCAAATGCTGCAACTAATGAAGCTGCAGATACAACAAAAGAATTTGAAGGTAAAAAAGTTGGTATGGTAACAGACTCTGGTACTATTACTGATAAATCTTTCAATCAAGGTACTTGGGAAGGTATTTTAAAAGCTGCTGATGAGTTTGGTATTGCTGAAAAGTACTTACAACCAGGTGGCGAGACTACTGACGATTACTTAACTGAAATTGGTAACTTAGTTGATTCTGATCATGGAATCATTATCACACCAGGTTTCAAATTTGAAGAAGCAATCTTCTTAGCTCAAGACAAATACCCAGATACTATGTTTGTTCTTATTGATGGTGCACCTCATAGTGCTGACTATTCTGAGTTCAGAACAGAAGCTAACGTTGTTTCAGTATTCTTTGCTGAGCAAGAAGCTGGTTTCTTAGCTGGTGTTGCTGCTGCTTTAGAATCAGAAACTGGTAAGATTGGTTTCATCGGCGGAATGGAAATTCCTCCAGTTCAAAAGTTTGGTTGGGGATTCACTGCTGGTGTTGCTTATGCTAACGCTAACTTTGATACTACAGCTCAAGTTGTAGATTACATCTACCAAGGTACGTTCCACGAAGTTGACGCTGGTCAACAAATCGCTGCTTCTATGTATGACAAAGGCGTTGACGTAATTCACGCTGCTGCAGGTGGTGTTGGAGTTGGAGCTATCAATGAAGCTAAAACAAGAAAAACTGCTGGCGAAAACGTATGGATCGTTGGTGTTGACGTAGATCAATATGCTGATGGTATGATCGAAGATGGAACTTCTATTATTTTAACTTCAGCAATGAAGAAAATTGATACTGCTGCATACGATTATATTGAAGCTTACTTAAAAGGTAACTTCCCAGGTGGACAAACAATTAACTTATCTGCTAAAGATGGTGGTGTTGGACTTCCAGTTGAGAATCCTAACTTAAGTGATGATACTGCTGCTAAAACTGCTGAAGTATTAGCTGGTTTACAAGATGGTTCAATTGTAGCTCCTGCAACTGTAGAAGATTTAACATCTTTCTTAGAAGCTCAAGGATACACATCTGCTGATGGTATGGTATACTAATTTTTAAGTAATTTAAATTAAATTGAAAGTCGCTAAGTCTTATAGTACTTAGTGACTTTTCTTTTGAAAGTATTATATAGTATAATTAAGTAAAAGCTTCGAAATATGTGTTATTACATGGATTTTTAATAATAGTGAGATATATTTGAATAATAATTGAATATACCTGGAGTCTAACGAAGTAATTTAGATTATCAGGTTATTATAATGGCATTAAGGGTATGTAATTTATTATTCTAAAACGAAATTGAAAATAATCAGGGATCATTTTTAGTTAACTATTTCTACTATATTAGGAATTGAAAATAGAAAGTCTGTTTTATTGTAGAGATAAAGGAGGGAAAGAATGGATTATATTATTGAGCTTCTCAATATAACAAAAGAGTTTCCAGGTATTAAAGCTAATGACAATGTCACTCTAAAACTTAAGCCACAAACAATCCATGCTGTATTGGGTGAGAATGGTGCTGGTAAATCAACATTGATGAGTGTACTGTTTGGTATGTATCAACCAGAGCAAGGTATGATTAAAGTACGTGGTAAGGAAGTAAAAATTGCCAATCCTAATGTAGCGAATGCTCATGGTATTGGTATGGTTCATCAACACTTTAAATTAGTAGAAGATTTTACTGTTGTTGAGAATATCATTTTAGGTATGGAGCCTAAGTCAAAATACGGTACGATTGATATTAAGACTGCTGCAGAAAAAGTTGCTGACATTAGTGAAAAGTATGGTTTGAGAGTCGATCCTTACGCTAAAATCAAGGATATTTCTGTTGGTATGCAACAAAGAGTCGAGATTCTTAAAATGTTGTACCGTGATGCGGAAATCCTAATCTTCGATGAACCAACTGCTGTTTTAACACCACAAGAAATCATTGAACTGTTGAACATCATGAGAGGATTAACTAAAAAGGGTAAGTCGATTTTATTAATCACTCATAAGTTAGCTGAGATTAAGCAAGTAGCTGATGAATGTACAGTACTTCAAAAGGGACGTTATATTGGTACCGTTGACGTAGCTGTGACTGATGAAATGAAAATGGCTGAAATGATGGTTGGAAGAAACGTAAACTTTAGTGTTGACAAAACAGAAGCAAAACCAACAAATGTTGTGTTGAAAGTTGAAAACCTTACATTGCAAGGTGAGACAGAAAAACCTATTATTCATGATGTTTCTTTTGAAGTAAAAGCGGGAGAGATTTTCTGTGTAGCAGGTATTGAAGGTAATGGTCAGACTGAGTTGGTTGAATTGATTGCTGGTCTTAAAAAATTGACTAGCGGTAAAATCAGTCTTTTAGGAAAAGATATACATAGTCTTTCTATCAGACAACGAACCGAAGCTGGAATAGGTCATATTCCAGAAGATAGACATAAACATGGTTTGGTTCTCGATTATTCGGTTGAAGAAAACATGGCATTGCAAACTTATTATCAAGAGCCATTATCAAAAAATGGTATCTTAAATAGAGATGAAATTAGAAAATTAAGTGATACTTTAATTGAGAGATTTGATGTACGTTCTGGTAAAGGCAGTGAAACTATTGCTAGATCAATGTCAGGTGGTAATCAACAAAAGGCGATTATCGCTCGTGAAATTAATAGAAGTCCTGCTCTTCTAATTGCTGTGCAACCAACTAGAGGTCTGGATGTTGGTGCAATAGAGTATATTCATAAAGAGTTAATTGCTGAAAGAGATGCAGGTAAAGCAGTACTGCTGGTTTCATTGGAATTAGATGAAGTATTAGATGTTGCTGATCGTATTGCAGTTATGTATGAAGGTGAAATCATGGACACGGTATTCTCTAAGGAAACAAATGAGAATGAGTTAGGTCTAATGATGGCTGGTTCAAAGAAGGCGGGTGATAAGTAGTGAGAGAATGGCTAAAGAAGGAAAAAACTTTAGATCTAATTGCACCATTTGCTGCTGTGTTATTTGGTCTGTTAGTTGGGGTTTTATTGATTCTTTTTACAAAGAACAGCCCTGCAGAGGGGTTTAAATATTTAGTTCAAGGTTCAACTGGACTTAAGAACGGTGAGTTGCAAAACTTAGAGAAAATAGGTAAATTATTATTAACGGCAACACCGCTTATGCTTGCAGGTTTAGCAGTAGCATTCTCATTCAGAACAGGGATATTCAATATTGGTGTATCTGGTCAAATGTTAATTGGTGGATTGGCTGCAACTGTTGTTGGTACACAGTTTGAAATGGCGAGAGCGATTCATGTACCAGTGGTTATTCTTGTTGCAACAATAGCAGGTGCTTGTTGGGCTTTTGTACCAGCGATATTAAAAGCAAAATATAGAGTTAATGAGGTTGTTACAACCATCATGATGAACTATGTAGCCTTGGAAGTTGTAAGTTATACAGTTCGTAATTGGATTCAATCACCTCACTTTGATACAGAATCAATGAAAGTTTTACCATCTGCTACACTTAGAGTTGAATGGTTGCAAAATGCATTTGATGGTGCAAATCTTAATATCGGTTTGTTCATAGCACTTATAGCAGCTGTTGTTTATGCATTCGTATTAAATAGAACTACTTTTGGATATGAACTAAAAGCGGTTGGATTTAACAAAGATGCATCTGAGTACGCCGGTATCAAAGTAAATACTAGAATTCTTCATTCGTTGATGATTTCTGGTGCATTAGCTGGTTTAGCTGGCGTTACTTTCTACTTGGGAAATACAGATCACATTGCAATCGGGAAATTACCAACTTATGGTTTCGATGGTATCGTAATTGCATTATTGGGTCTTAACTCAGCAATTGGTATTGTATTGGCTTCTTTACTGTTGGCATTCTTTAAAGTAGGTGCTGGAGCAGTTAAAGCAAATCTAGTAAACAATGTACCGAATCAGTTGGTACCGATGATGATTTCTGTAATTATTTACTTCTCAGCTACAGGATCATTGTTTAAAAATGTTATAAAAAAATTAGTAAGTACTAAGAAAAAAGGAGGTGCTAAATAATGTTAGATTTCTTATATCAAATATTTCCTTATGCATTAGCATTTACGGCACCGATTCTAATAACAGCTATTGGTGGTCTATTATCTGAACGTTCTGGTGTTGTTAACATCGGTCTTGAAGGTTTGATGATTATTGGTACATTTGTTGGAGCCTTCGTTATTCATAAATTTGCAGCTGGACTAGATCCAGGACAAGGTGTAAGCTTTGGCATGATACTGGTTGCATTGTTAGCAGCTATGATAGCTGGTGGTATTTTCTCATTATTGCATGCTTATGCGTGTATTTCCTTAAATGCCAATCAGATTATCTCAGGTACTGCCATCAATATGTTAGCAGCAGCATTTGCATTATTCTGTTCTGAATTATTTACAGGTTCAGAGCGTTTAGGTGTATTGTCTGGCGTTGCAAGAGCTGATGTACCTGTATTAAGTAAAATACCATTCATTGGTGAATTATTCTTTACAAAAACATATTTCACAACTTATCTGGTATTGGCAATTGTAGTCATTGTTTGGTTTGTTCTTTATAAGAAACCATTTGGTTTAAGATTAAGAGCATGTGGAGAATTCCCTCAAGCAGCAGCTTCAATGGGTATTGATGTTATCAAAATGAGATACATAGGTGTTTTCTTATCAGGTTGCTTTGCAGGACTTGGTGGTGCGATTTTAGTATTAACGTACAAAGGTGAATTTACAGGAGCGGTTGATGGTTTAGGTTTCTTAGCCTTAGCAACATTAATCTTCGGTCAATGGAAACCTTGGAAAGTACTTGGTGCTTCATTCTTCTTCGGATTTATGAGAACTATGTCAACTATGGCATCTGTTAATGACAGTTTAAAAGAATTAGCGTTACCTCAAGAATTATACAAAGCATTACCTTATGTTTTAACTTTAGTAGCTCTACTATTATTCAGTAAGAATGCGGTAGGACCAAAAGCGGCTGGTGAAGCATATGATGCTGGTAAGAGATAAATAATTATTTAGAGATCAAAGCTTAGCTTTGATCTTTTTTTGTTAAAGAATAGATTTTTTGTAAATCATAAAAATTGGGTAATAAACTAATGAAATGAAGGAGGTGTGTATGAAGAGAACGATTTTACTAATAGGTGTATTTATGCTTTTGTCCACAGCCTTTGCTTTTGCTGGAGGAGGAAAAGTACAGGAGAGAAATCCTGAATTTAATGGTGATGTTGACTTTACTCATCATATTCAACATCAGGAAGATGTACATGGAAAATAATTTAATATGATTGGCTACAGCGAATATAACTTGTTCGTTGTTTTTTTTTGATAAGTTCACTAAATTAATTTAAAGTTAAATAAAATTAAGTTTTTAATTAAAATACTTAATTTTATGTTGACTTTGTATTTTAATAGGCGTATATTGTAATTAGAAAGTGACTGCAAGGGGAGGTTGTTATGAAGCCATTGATCTTGTCTATTAGTATTTTGGATACATTGGGATATGCAGATGAAAAATCTAATAAAAAAACTAAAGACAAAGCTTCTTGTGATGACATAGAATTCTCTACTGATGTTACACAAGAAAGTATAACTCAGAACGATATCAAATTCTAAATGTAAAGGAAGGAATCTTATGAAAAGGAATGTTTTAGGTACGTGTCCGGTATGTTCTTCAAGACTCGATGTGACAAAACTACATTGTAATGATTGTGATACAACTATTAAAGGGACATTTAAGTTAGATAAGTTCAGTTACTTATCTAAAGAACAAAAGTATTTTATTGAAGTATTTTTGAAGAACAGAGGAAACATCAAAGAAATAGAAAAGGATTTAGGTATTTCATATCCTACTGTTAAAAAGAATCTAGAGAATGTAATCAATGCTCTTGGTTACGGTGAAATAGCGGAGAGTGCGAATTTAAATAAAGAAAAAATCTTAGAGAAATTATCAAATGGTGAAATTTCATCTGAAGAAGCAATGAAGATGATAAAGGGATTATAGGAGGATGTTATGTCAAATGAAAAAATGAAGATTCTAGAGATGATAGAGTCAAAAATTATTTCTGCAGAAGAGGGATTAAAACTTCTTAATGCTTTAGATCAACTTGAGAATAACAATGTTATTACGAAAGAGACCTTAAAAGATGATAGTGAACAAGTTAGTGACTCCTTAGAAGAAGCTCATGATGAAAGAAATGAAGCCCTAGAGGAAATGGCTGAAGAACTAGAAGAGATGGCAGAGGAAATTGAAGAGGAAGTTGATGATATTGTTGAAGAAATTGAAGAATCTTATGAAGAGTTGTTAAATGAGAAGATTGATCCTGATGCGGAAGAGGCATTAAGAGCAAAAGTTGATGAAATGAAAAAGAAGGCTGAAGTTCTTAAGGATAAAGTTAAAATAGATATTGACCTAAATGGTAAAACGTTCAAAAAAGAGTATTATAAACAAGATTTTAAAAATATATTTGGAAACTCTTTCAAGAAAGAGTTTGATAACATGAAAAGAAGCTTCCGAGGTGATATGAAATCATTCAACAAAGATGCTAAAAGATTTGGTGAGGAAATGTCGAAACTTGGCAGAGAAACAGCAAATATAACTAAGGATATTGTAGATGATGTCATGAAAACTGTTAATGATATAGATTTTGATTCTTATGGTAAAGAATTCAAGAAAGATGATTTTACTATGGACCAGGATAGTGAAGTTAGAAACTATAATCTTGCACAAGAGTTTTCAATAGATTGTGATGGGAAGAAAGATATTTCCATTAATGTGATTTCAACAGATGTGACACTAATTACTGAGGAAAGAGAAGACATTTTGGTGAATTACATTAATTATTCACCTCATGATGAAGACATATACAAAGTCATGGTTGAGGAAGATTCAAAAAAAGTTAGAATTACTGAAAAAGGTACTGTAAAAAAAGGGTTTAGCTTTAATATTGGTGACAGTGGCAGAGAGTTGTTGGTGAGATTACCAAGAAAGTACAAAGAAAGTTTAAGTGTTAAAACGGTTTCTGGTGATTTAGATATGAATTATTTAGATAGCGATTTCTTTAGATTCAGTTCTGTCTCTGGAGATATAACGGCTGATATAATATATTCGGTAAACAGTTTGATCAAAACAACATCAGGTAATTGTGAAATAGGCTTGTTTAGAGGTAATATGATGTTTACAAGTGTATCTGGCGACATTCAAACTAAGTATGAGTGCTTAGATGGCGACTTTACAATGAAGAGCATTTCAGGAGATGCAGAACTTAATTTGCCAAAAAATTCTGAATTTGAAGTTGTCGTAAAATCAGTTTCAGGCGATGTGGAATGTGAGTTCCCGTTGACCTATATAGGGACACAAAAAAGAGGTCGATTAAGAGGTCAAGTTGGTAGTGATGCTCATTCTATAGTAGCAACAACAACTTCTGGAGATTTAAATATATCAAGATATTAGACAGTGCTTGCACTGTCTTTCCTTTTGTTTGACTAAAATAATAAGGGGTAAGAGTACGACGAAAGGGGATGAATTCATGAGGAAATGTTTAATAATAATTTTAAGTATGTTGCTTATTGGGTGTGGTGAAAATAATGACGAGTTAGAGAATGCAGATATAGCAAAAGTCGATGTGGATAAGGATCAAATTGAAATCACAACAGATGATGGTACGGAAATGACTGTAACAAATGATATAGAAGAGAGTATAGATATTCCTGAAAGCTTTCCAGAACACATCATACCAATCTTTAAAGACTCACATATTGTTGGTGCTTCAATAAATGCTGATGGATCGATTATGATAGTTGGCATGATAAAGGATGAAATGAAAGATTTTGTCGATTTTTATAAAGATGCACTAGATGGTGCAGAAGTGACCTTGGAACAAAATGCAGAAAACACTTATATGACTATGGGTAATTTGGACGGAATCGCTTACACAATTACAATCGCTGAGGATATGGAAGCAGATTTTAAGTATGCGTTTACAATTGTTGTGATGGAACAGTTAGAAGACATGGAAGAAGAGGCAACGGAAACTTCTGAAACTGAAAAAGCTACTGCTGAATTTGTTATACCTGAAGTGGTTTCTTGGCCTGAGGATTACCCAGAGGAAAGTGTTCCAGTTTACTCAGCTGCTTACACGGAAGCCAAAGCTGTCATGAAACAAGGTAGTGATACAATGGTAGCTTTGATGACAGAAGATGAATTGGATATAGTTGCTTACTATTATGAGGAGTTATTAATGGATGCTCCGGATTATTCTACGATGAATCTTCAAGGGACATTGATGTTTTCAGGGACTATAGATGATGTTATGATTACAGTTATGTTATTAGAAAATGATGGCTCATTGGGTGAGGATATGAGATATAAGACGCTCATTCAAATCGTATATTAAATAAAGATTAGAAGATTATTAGAAACTATTCTCTACCATTGTATGGAAAATACTCGTGTGTTACGATGTAGAAGAAATGGGAGGTAGAGATGAAAAAATTATTTGTTTTGGGTTTGGTGACATGGGTTTTCTTAACCGGGTGTAGTGTTAATTTTATGAATGGTACAATTAATTCCAAATATCAAGTCAGCACATACGAGGAATTTGAAGAGGTGAAAAAAGATTTGGATAGCGGTTATTTTGCCGTTGAACGTATAGAAAACATGTCCTTAAAAGATGTAGATGCTATGCAAGTTTCTACAATCTTTGAAGATATCGAAGTAATATACGAGGATAGGAAAGATGTTGAAATTCAATATTTTGGTTTCTTTTCAGATAAACTGTCTTCTGACGAACCGGAGTACAATGTCTCAACATCTGGTAAGTTTGTATTCGAAGTAGAATGGCGAAATTTAATTGGAGCTAATTATGGTAAGATGAGAATTTTTGTACCTGAAAAGTACGAAGAGGATTTTACCATTAAATCTATTTCAGGAAGCATTGAAGGGCGAGAGTTGTTTGCTAAAGATACAACCGTTAAATCAACTTCAGGGAAGATTGCTATAGATCTATTAAGAGTTGAAGATCTGGATATTAGTTCAATATCGGGTAGTATTAACATTGAAGATATAAAAGCTAATGATGTGACGTTAAGTACTACTTCTGGAAGTATATCAGTCAGAAAAGTAGAAAGTGATGAATTAAAAATGAGTTCCATTTCTGGCAAATTGAAAATTGAGGAAATGAAAGCAGATGATGTCTATCTAGATACAACATCTGGTAGTGTTATAGTGTCAAACGCTGAAAATGAAGCGATGGATATTAAAACTTTGTCTGGCAGAATCGAATATACTTTAGAAGAGCAAAAAGGTGATATTAAGTTGAATTCTACATCTGGAGATGTCGATTTGGAAATTAAAAGAAATCCAAATGGAAAACTGGATTTAAGAAGTACCTCTGGAGATGTCAATTGTGCTTATGAAGTGAGTGACGTGTCTGTTAAAAAAGACAATAAATTAAAAGGTACTGTTGGTAATGGAAAATATGATATTGAAATTAAGACAATATCAGGAGATATTGATGTAAACTAAGTAACAGGTCATATCGATGATATGACCTGTTTTTTATAAAATATTAAAGCGGTAACCCGCCCCCAAAAAAACGTTTCAATTATCTTTGGTTCAGAAGGGTTAACCTCTATTTGTTCACTGACTCTTTGATATGAACTGCGATTGTACAGACGTCTCCATAACCATCAGAGACTCGGTTCATCAATGTTGATATCAATGGTAGCCTTAACATTATTCGAAAGTATGACAATTATAGGAGTATTCCTATGCAAGAGGCATGGACGAGCCGCGGACGCAGTTTTCGACCAGTGCTATAGCAAGTGAGGGGGCTGGTCGCGACAAAGTCGCTGCTCGCCTATGTAACCTAAACAAGAGGTTTCTATAAAAGCCTATAAGATTATTAGTAATCTGAATTGCCATTGTACTTGGAGTAGATTGTAAGTGTCTAAAGAACGCATTTCTCGCTTAGAAGTTTACTGGTTATTGTATATGGAATATGTCCTATACTACTTGTGAATCCCATAGAATTTTCTTCTTTTTCAAAAATGCAGATTATAAAAAATGGTTGGCGTTCTGACCAGTTTTAACAAGTATTTTTCCCCAGCAAATTGAGTTGTACCGAATAATTCTTGTGAGAGTTCATTGTCTATTAAAATAACAGGTCTGCCATCAACAATATCTGATTGAATGATGCTTCGTCTCGATAATAGTGTTAGATCTTCTATTTGCTTCTAATATTCATCGGCGTTGATTGACCATAACTGGATGGTCCGATAATTGAAACATATTCTCATATTGTTTGATTAACTATTTTGATTGTAAAGGACAAAATTGAACCGAATTTGAATAAAGTATTAAACTAATATGAAAAAAGAGTAGCATATGGACATAAGTCCGTATAAATGACCGATGTACATTGCTACCTCATTAAAATTCCTTTTTTATAGGAATGACGATTTTTATAACAACTCCCTCTTGGGTATCATTTTGAAACTGTATATTACCATGGAGTCTTGCAATAATTTCATTGACTTGGCTAAGCCCCAATCCAAAGTGACTATCTGTTTTACTGCTGTAGAAATGTTTGAAGATAAGATTGGCATTTTGTTTTGGGATTCCAATCCCGTTATCAGAGTAATTGATCAATAATTCTTTTTTTGATTTTGAGATATCAATACGAATTTCTTTGTGTTCTAGGTTCTCAAAGCCATGTTCTATTGAGTTTCTGATTAAGTGATTGAATATCTTATAATATTCCTTGGTTTTACCAACAATGAAAAGATTGTCAGCGCCGGACAATAAAATTTTATTGTGATGGATCGTTAATAAAGGATTATACGTCTTTATCAAGTTTTGTAAATAGTATTTCAGATCAAAAGTGATTACGGAATCGTCTTCGTTATGTTCTGAGAAAATTCTGAAAGCTGTCATCAGTTCGTTGGCTGTATTTAAACTTGTCGTTAATAATTCTGTTGAGTATTCTATATGATTCAAGTTTTCGAGCAATGTCTTTTTTGATAATTTTCCTGAGTTAAACTGTTCAATTAAATTGTGATTTAACTTTTCTATATAAGAAGATGTAGTGATACTGTTACCCAAAGGCGTATTGAGTTCATGAGATATTCTCTTGATCATTTCTCCTAAAGAGGCCAGCTTATCGGATTCATTTAGTTGATTGTTGTATACTATATTTCTCTTGGTGTGAAATCTAACTTGTCTTTTTAATATCAGAATATAGAGCATCAAAACAAATCCAATGGATAGGCCTGCTAAAATAACACTTTTATGCCGATTGAAAAACGTCACAGGCATATGGTGGATTACAGAGTCGGAGGGGAGCAGTTTATGATTTAAATCAAATGCATCTAATTCGTTGTAGTCATACTTATGAATATTGGATTGGTTGGTTTCAATATATTGTTCGTTGTACTTGCCAAGGAAATAATTATTCATTATTTCAGTAACGCGTTTACCCTGTTCATAACCGGAAATTAATTTTCCACCAACAATACCATAATCCATGCTAAACTCATATAGTCCGTAAACAGGAACATTTGAGGCAGTACATATTTTTTCTGTCATCACATTGGTGTCATGAAATATACCTCTTGGATCAACAATATAATACGCCAACAAGACAATTGCATCATCAGATTGAACTGTACTTAGTTTGTTAGTGATTTCATCTAAGGTATCGTTATTGTAGACAATAACATTGAAATGAGCATCTAAAGCTTCAAATACTTCAATCTCGGTTTTCTTACCAGAAATCGATTGATCAACAATGAAATGTATTTCTCGTAAGTTGGGATTCAATATCTGAGCGATTTCGATTGTTTCTGAGATAGAAGCTTTTTCGATAATCCCAAAGACCTTATTTAACGAGTCGAAATTGTAGCCTTCCTCTGAATTGATACCAGCAAAAAAAATAGGTGTGTTTTTGAATAAAGTGTTTTGATTCTTCAAAACGTATTGAAAAGCATAATCATCCGTGGCTATAATGGCATCAAACTTATTGTTGTTATACTTGTGTTCCATAATCGTTGAGAAGAGTTCCAAATCTTCTTTTTGATATCCATTTTTCGCGTCCATATATTCAACTCGAATATCTAATGTCTGATCCAAATTTTCTAAAAGACCATCCATCATATTATTAGTCCAGTTATAACTTTCGTTATAGGAGTTAATAATTAAAATCGACTCTGGTTCCTGTGTTTCTGAATTTGAAATGTTGATGAATAGTAGGATGAAGAGTGGAAATAGGTATTTTTTCATAAGAACCTCCCAATATGTCCATGATACCCTATATTTATTTAGATATTCAATATTCTTGGGAAATTATGCCGTTGTTTCAACTGGCGAAACTTGCTATAATGTTAGAGGGATGGTGACTTTATGAAATTATCATATAATTTAAATTTACAGCAAACTCAAAAGCTTGTTATGACACCAGAACTCAAGCAATCCATTGAGATACTACAATACTCGGCTATGGAATTGAATGAGTTTATTAATGAAGCCCTTTTAACAAATCCTATCTTGGAAAAGAATGATCAAATAGCTGAGCAAAATGCTGCAGAAACTAAGAAATCTGATTTAGATGAAAAGATGGATAAGATTGATTGGAATCAAGTTTCTGATGATATACAGATAAAATCTACGACAAGAAAATATCAAGAAGTCGGTGAACATGTTAATTATGACAATTTTGTTGCATCAGAAGTTACATTACATGATCATTTATTGGAACAACTTCAATATACATTGATAGAAGATAGACATATGCCTGTTGCAACTTATATTATTCAATGTATTGATCCGAGTGGATATTTGCATATGGACGACGACTATGTAATGGCTCACTTTAAATTAGATGAAGATACTCTAGAAGAGTTGATCTTAACTGTACAGACCTTTGATCCGATTGGTGTGGGTGCTAGAGATTTGAGTGAATGTTTGTTGATTCAAGCTGTCTATAAAGAAATTGAGAATAAACTAGTTTATGCAATTATAACGGATTATTTAGAAGATGTCGGTGCGAATCGCTTAAGTAAAATAGCAAAAGAGTTAGAAGTGGACATTGAGGATGTTAAATCAGCGATAGAGACAATAAAATGTTTAGAACCAAAACCTGGAAGAGCATTTGCTTCTTTAAAAGACATTGCTTATATCAGACCTGATGTGACGCTGAAAAAAACGAATGACGAGTATATTATTTTAGTAAATGAATCAAGTGCACCAAGATTATTTATTAATAGTTTCTATAAAAAAATGTTGAGTGAAGCGTCTGTTAATGAAAAAGCATCTGAATATATCACTAAGAAATTACAAGCAGCACTTAGATTGATTAAGAGCATAGAACAAAGAAGAAATACCATCTATAGAGTGGTAGAAGCAATATTGGAATATCAATATGATTTCTTTGAGAAAGGGCCTATTTATTTAAAAACACTAACGTTAAAAACCATTGCAGATCAAATAGGCGTTCATGAATCAACAGTGAGTCGTGCCACCAGTGGTAAATACATTCAATGTCCTACAGGATTGTTTGAACTGAAGTATTTCTTCCAAAGTGGTGTAGCAACCAATAGAGGGGATGGGGTATCTTCAGAGAGCATTAAAATAATCATAAAAGAAATGATTGAAAAAGAACCTAAATCCAAACCTTTAAGTGATCAAAATATATCTTTGGAGTTCGATAAGATAGGTGTGAAGATTTCTAGAAGAACTGTAGCAAAGTATAGAACAGAACTCGGTATAGCTTCGACCTCTAAAAGAAAGAAATATTAGAAACTTTTTTCCTTTAAATTGTATAAAATTTGAGTTTTTCTATTGAATACTTCTCAGATTATGTTACAATAAATTCGGAATTAAGTTTTTTTTTGCCTTTGATGGGCCGAAAAACGAATCCAGGGACGAAAGGTGTCCCGAAGATTAAATGGGGTGCTTATTTTGAAGGTAGCAAATGAATTAAGTTTTGATGAAATAGCAGATGTCCTCAAGCAAGTGGCGCCTGAAACCATTGAGATTTTAGAAAATCGTTTTAATATCTTAAAAGTTGTGAGTTTATTACAGCCGATTGGACGACGAGTTCTTTCTACTAAAGTTAATTTAACGGAAAGAATCATCAGAAAAGAAGCCAACATTCTAAAAGAACAAGGATTGTTAGAATTTTCTTTAGAAGGTATGACCATAACAGATGTAGGAGTTGAAACAATTGAAGTACTGTCTCAGTTCTTTAGTAAAATTAGAGGTATTCACGAGTTAGAAGCAAAACTAAAAGAATATCTAAATATTAAAAAAGTGATTATTGCACCAATGGTTAATGAAGATGAAATCTTAACTTTAGATGAAATTGGTAGAAAAGCTTCTACATATACTAAAACCTTGATAGATAAAGATAAAATAATTGGTCTAACAGGGGGTTCAACGGTTTATACAGTTATTAATCAGTTTAAACCGAAAAATAGAGTAAATGATAATTTAATGATATTACCAGCACGTGGTGGATTAGGTAGAAGATCGGATTATCAAGCCAATACACTTGTCGAGAAGTTGGCTGAAAAGTTAAACTGTTCATATAAATTATTGTACACACCAGATTGGATATCAAAAGAAGCAAAAGAAACGCTTTTAAAAGAACCAGAGATAAAAGAAATTGTTTCAAAGCTCGAAAAAATGGATATATTAATATTTGGAATAGCAAGAGCCGATGTGATGGCAAAACGAAGACAACTGGACGATGAATCTATCTTGGATATCATTGAAAAAGAAGCGGTCGCAGAAGCATTTGGATACTATTTCGATAAAGACGGTAATATTGTTCATGAGATCACAACGATTGGTGTAGAGTTAGAGAAACTGGATCAAGTTAAAGAACTGATTGCAGTAGCAGGTGGTGTTGATAAAGCCGAAGCTATAGCGGCGGTTTGTAAAATAAATAGAAATCTAGTCCTAGTGACAGATGAGGAAGTTGCAAAGAAAATATTAAATAATATTTAATTGTAAAATGGAGGAGAATTATGAAAACAAGAGTAGCGATTAACGGGTTTGGTAGAATAGGTAGATTGGCATTTAGATTAATGTTTGATAGTCCTGAGTTTGAGATTGTTGCATTAAACGACTTAACAAGTGCTAAAGCATTAGCTAACTTATTAAAGTATGACTCAGCACAAGGTAGATACAAGTCTGATTCAATCACAGCTGGTGAAGATTCAATTACTGTAGATGGAAAAGAAATCAAGATCTACTCAGAGAGAGATCCTGAAGCATTGCCATGGGGCGAATTAAACGTAGATGTTGTAATCGAGTCAACTGGTTTCTTCAGAACTAAAGAAGCAGCTGAGAAACACATAACTGCTGGTGCTAAAAGAGTATTAATTTCTGCTCCTGCTAAAGGTGACATGAAGACAATTGTTTACAATGTAAATGATGATATATTAGATGGTACTGAGACAGTTCTTTCAGGTGCTTCTTGTACGACTAACTGTTTAGCTCCAATTGCGCAAGTTTTAGACAAAGAGTTCGGATTAGTTAAAGGTTTAATGACTACTATCCATGCATACACAAATGATCAAGTTACACTTGATGGTCCTCACTCTGATTTAAGAAGAGGTAGAGCTGCTGCTGCTAATATCGTACCTACAACTACTGGTGCTGCTGTTGCTGTTGGTCTTGTATTACCACAATTAAAAGGTAAATTAGACGGTGGTGCTATGAGAGTTCCTACTATCACTGGTTCACTAGTGGATTTAACTGTTGAGTTAGGTAAAGAAGTAACTGTTGAAGAAATCAACGCTGCTATGAAAGCTGCTTCAAACGAGACTTTAGGTTATACTGAAGATCCAATCGTTTCTACAGATGTTATCGGTATTGAGTTTGGTACATTATTTGATGCTGGTTGTACTACAGTGTTAGAAGTAGATGGCAAGCAAATGGTTAAAGTTGTTATGTGGTATGACAACGAAATGTCTTACACTGCTCAAATGGTAAGATTAGCTAAGAAAATGGCTTCATTCAACAAATAAGAAATTAAAATAAGTGTCATAGCGGTTTTACCGCTATGACGTTTGTTCTGATGTTTATAATTTATTCCCCAAATTATATACTCATTTTAAAGAAACACTGTGTGTTTTCTTTTATGATCTGAAGTGTTTCAAAGAATAACTGATGGTCAGAACTTAATAATTAAGCTTTGAGTTAGACTAATTACTTTCCCCCAATTGTAATTAATTTGTTGTCATTGTCTTAATTATTAACTTTTGAGTATCAATAAGAATTATATACGATAGGAGGATCAAGTTCTTATGGCTAAAAAAAATGTAAAAGATATAGAACTGAAAGGCAAGAAAGTTTTAATTAGAGTTGACTTCAATGTTCCAATGAAAGATGGTGTGATTACTGACGATAATAGAATCGTTGCAGCACTTCCGACTATTAAGTACATACTAGATCAAGGTGGCAAAGTAGTAGCATTTTCTCATTTAGGAAAAGTAAAAACAGAAGAGGACAAGAAGACAAAAACATTAAAGCCTGTAGCTGATAGATTAGCCGAATTATTAGGTCAGGATGTAACGTTTGTTCCAGAAACAAGAGGCGAAGCATTGGAAAATGCAGTTAACGCTTTA
Source organism: Clostridiales bacterium (assembly GCA_016342415.1). Lineage (GTDB taxonomy): Bacteria > Bacillota > Clostridia > Peptostreptococcales > Acidaminobacteraceae > JABXKX01. The sequence continues at coordinate 35,443 of JAEIOD010000002.1, read as the reverse complement.
AATGATTCTGAAATCATGTTATTTGAAAATACAAGATTCGAAGCTGGTGAAACTAAAAACGATCCAGAATTAGGTAAGTACTGGGCATCGCTTGGAGATGTGTTTGTAAATGATGCATTTGGTACAGCTCATAGAGCACATGCTTCTAATAAAGGTATTGCTTCTCACTTAGGTGCGGTAGCAGGATTCTTAATGCAAAAGGAAATAGATTTTATCGGTGGTGTTGTAGATGCTCCGGAGAGACCATTAATTGCCATTTTGGGTGGTGCGAAAGTTTCAGATAAGATCGGTGTTATTAATAACTTAATTGAAAAGGCGGATAAGATTCTAATCGGTGGCGGTATGATGTTCACTTTCTTAAAAGCCCAAGGTAAAGAAATCGGTAAATCTCTGTTAGAAGAAGATAAAGTAGAACTTGCAAAAGAATTACTTGCAAAAGCTGCTGCTAATGGAGTAGAGCTTGTTTTACCTACTGATACGATTATCTCTAAAGAATTTTCAAATGATGCGCCTTTTTCTACAGTATCTGTAGACGAAATCCCTGCTGATGAAATGGGATTAGATGTTGGTGCTGATACGGTTAAATTATTCACTTCTATGTTGGATGGTGCTAAAACAGTTGTATGGAATGGTCCGATGGGCGTATTCGAAATGTCTAACTTCGCAGGTGGAACAATCGGTGTTTGCAAGACTCTTGCTAACTTAGAGCAAGCAACAACTATTATTGGTGGTGGTGATTCCGCTGCTGCTGCAATTCAATTAGGATTTGCAGAAAAATTCACACATATTTCAACTGGTGGTGGTGCATCACTAGAATACTTAGAAGGTAAAATATTACCTGGTATCGAGTCAATCGATAATAAATAGGAGGCTATCATGAGAAAACCAATTATTGCTGGAAACTGGAAAATGAACAAAACAATCAAAGAAGCGGTTGAGTTTGTAAATGAAATAAAAGGTCAAGTTGAAAATACGGAAGTAGAAGTTGTATTATGTGCACCTGCTACAATGTTAAAAGATATGAAAGAAGCTGCTAAGGGATCTAATGTTAAAATTGGGGCTCAAAACATGCACTTCGAAGAATCAGGTGCTTTCACTGGTGAAATTGCTCCTGCGATGTTAAAAGAAATCGATGTAGATTACGTAATCATTGGTCATTCTGAGAGAAGACAATACTTTGCAGAAACTGATGAAACTGTTAATAAGAAAGTTTTAAAAGCTTTAGAAGTAGAAATCACACCAATCATGTGTTGTGGTGAAACTCTTGAGGAAAGAGAATCAGGCAAGATGGAAGAGGTTATTAAAACTCAAATCTTTGCTGGTCTTAAAGATGTAACTGCTGCCAACATTCCTAATATGGTTATTGCTTATGAGCCAATCTGGGCAATTGGAACAGGTGTTACAGCTACAAGTGAGCAAGCAAATGATGCAGTAGCTTTCATTAGAACGCTTATTAAAGAATTATATACTGAAGAAGTATCTGAATCAATTCAAATCCAATATGGTGGATCTGTTAAACCTGCTAACGTTGAAGAAATCATGAATCAAACAGATATCGATGGTGCTTTGGTTGGTGGAGCTGCTCTTAAAGCAGATAGTTTTATGGAGTTAGTTAACTTTTAAGGAGACTTATATGAAAAAGCCAGTAGCTTTAGTTATCCTTGATGGTTGGGGGTGTAATAAACCATATGATTTCAATGCAATTCATTTGGCTGAAACACCAAACATGGATAGCTATTTAGAAAAATATCCGAATACTAAATTACATACAAGTGGTTTAGCAGTTGGTTTACCTGAGGGACAAATGGGTAATTCTGAAGTAGGACATTTAAATATCGGTGCAGGTCGAGTTGTTTATCAAGCACTTACTAGAATCACAAAAGCAATAAAAGATGGTGATTTTTTCACCAATGAAGCCATGCAAGATGCAATAAAAAATGTAAGAGAACATGATTCTGCTTTACATTTTATGGGACTTTTTTCACCAGGTGGTGTTCACAGTCACACAGACCATATTAAAGGATTACTTCAATTAGCAAAAAAAGAAAATATTAAAAAAGTTTATGTTCATGCATTTCTAGATGGTCGTGATACAGCGCCACAAAGTGCTGTTGAGTTCATTAAAGAATTTGAAGACTATATGTCTAGAGAAAACATTGGTGAGATTGCTACAATTAGTGGTCGTTACTATGCAATGGATAGAGATAACCGTTGGGAAAGAGTTGAAAAAGCATACAACAACTTGGTACATGGAAATGGCGTTAAAGCTGACAGTGCTGTTGCTGCAATTGAAGCCTCGTATGCTATTGATGTAAACGATGAGTTTGTTCTACCAACAATTATCAATGAAAATGCAACTGTTAAAGATCATGACTCAATTATATTCTTCAACTTCAGACCTGATAGAGCAAGAGAAATTACAAGAGCTTTTGTAGATGTAGAATTTTCTGATTTTGATCGAGATAAAAAAGATGTCACTTATGTGTGCATGACGGAATATGATAAGACCATTGAAAATGTTTCAGTTGCTTTCAAACCGGAGTTGCTTACAAATACACTTGGTGAATATTTATCTAAAGAAGGTAAGACGCAACTTAGAATTGCCGAAACGGAAAAATATGCACATGTAACATTCTTCTTTAATGGCGGTAGTGAAGAACCGGAAGTTGGAGAATCAAGAGTACTTGTTAATTCACCGGATGTTGCAACATATGATTTAAAACCTGAAATGTCAGCATATGAAGTGACAGATGCTCTAGAAGCTGAAATAGATAAGGATTTACATGATGTAATCGTTCTAAACTACGCTAATCCAGATATGGTTGGTCATACAGGTGTCTTAAGCGCAGCTATTAAGGCTGTGGAAACAATTGATGCTTGTTTGGGTAGAATCGTTGACAAAGTATTATCTAAAGGTGGAAGTCTATTAATCACTGCTGATCATGGTAATGCTGAAGAAATGAAGAATATGGAAACAGGCAATGCACAAACTGCTCATACAACTTTTGATGTACCACTTCTAATGATTGGTACAGAGTATGAGTTAAAAGAGGACGGGAAATTATGTGATTTAGCGCCAACGCTTCTAGGACTTCTAGATATGAAAGTGCCAGAAGAAATGACCGGAAAATCACTATTAAAATAATAACTATATGGAGGTAAAATTATGTCAACAATTATTGATGTATATGCTAGAGAAATACTTGATTCAAGAGGTAACCCAACTGTAGAAGTAGATGTTGTATTGGGTGATGGTTCTATGGGTAGAGCAGCTGTACCATCTGGTGCTTCAACTGGTGAAAGAGAAGCTGTTGAATTAAGAGATGGCGACAAATCTAGATACTTAGGTAAAGGTTGTTTAAAAGCAGTAGCTAATGTTAACGAAGTTATCGCTGATGCTGTTGTTGGAATGAATGCTTTAGATCAAGTTGCTATTGATAGAGCTATGATCGCTTTAGATGGTACTAAGACTAAGTCTAAATTGGGCGCTAACGCTATCTTAGGTGTTTCATTAGCTGTAGCTAAAGCTGCTGCTCAATCAACTGGACAATCATTATTCAAATATATTGGTGGACCAAACGCTAAAGAATTACCATTACCAATGATGAACATCTTAAACGGTGGATCTCATGCTGATTCAGCTGTAGATGTACAAGAGTTCATGGTACAACCGGTAGGCGCTAAGACTTTCGCTGAAGGTTTAAGAATGGGAACTGAAATATTCCACCACTTAGGAAAAATATTAAAAGCCAATGGTGATTCAACTAACGTAGGTAACGAAGGTGGATATGCTCCTTCTAAGATCAATGGTACTGAAGGTGCTTTAGATATTATTATGGAAGCTATTGCTGCTGCTGGATACAAAGCTGGTGAAGATATTACTTTAGCACTTGATGCTGCTGCTTCTGAGTTCTGTACTAAAGATGGTGAAGACGGTCAAAAAACTTACCACTTTAAAAGAGAAGGTGGACATAAGAGAACAACTGACGAAATGGTAGACTGGTATGAAGGTTTAACTAAGAAATACCCAATCAGTTCAATCGAAGATGGCTTTGACGAGAATGACTGGATCGGATTTGCTAAATTAGTTGAAAGAGTTGGAGACAAAGTACAAGTTGTTGGTGACGATTTATTTGTAACGAATACTGAGTACTTAAAAATGGGTATTGAGAAGAAGTCTGCAAATTCAATCTTAATCAAGTTAAACCAAATCGGTACTTTAACTGAAACTTTAGAAGCAATTGAAATGGCTAAAAAAGCTGGATTTACTGCTGTAGTTTCTCATAGATCAGGTGAAACATCTGATGATACAATCGCTGACGTAGCTGTAGCTACAAATGCTGGTCAGATTAAAACTGGTTCTGCTTCAAGATCTGATAGAATGGCTAAATACAACCAATTATTAAGAATCGAAGAAGAATTAGGTGAGAATGCAGTTTACTTAGGTAAAGATACATTCTACAACTTAAACAAATAATTTATTGACCCAGTCAACTCGCTGAGTTGACTGGGTTTTTTAAAACTAAATAATTCAAACACTGTCCTAGTACGATAATAATCCTCAATTACTAAACAATTTATATTGAAATGATTGAAAAATCAGGTTTTAGAGCGTTTATAACTATTTAACATTCATTTGTTAGAGTGTGTATTTTATATTGCTTTTAATAAACCCTTGTGATAAAATGTTTATGTTAAATACGACGGAGGCTATTTTGTGGTGCCATTTTTTTATTTTGAAGAAAATCTCACCGTTGTATAGAAAAAAATATGATAAGGAGGTACTGCAATGGACGTGGTAATTAAAATTATCTTTGCACTTTCAAGTTTAACACTTATCTTTAGTATCCTAATGCAATCAGGTAAATCAGCTGGTGTGTCAGGAGCTATTGGTGGTGGAGCAGAACAAATTTTTGGTAAGAACGAAGCCAAAGGTTGGGAAAAAGTATTAGACAAAATGACTAAAGTAGCAGCAATCGCATTTTTGATTTGTTCAGTTTTAGCATATATATTTGTGTAATTTTTTATTGAAAGTTTAGTAATTAGGGGGACAGTCGATGTTTGAATTAGAAGTATTTCCATTAATCGCAGCTAGTGTCGGGGTGCTAGCGCTACTATTTGCTCTGTATTTAGTTATATCTAAAATAAATACAGTAGATGTAGGTACAGCACGAATGAAAGAGATTTCAACTTACATTCAGAAGGGTGCTATGGCTTTCTTAATAAGAGAGTATAAGGCGCTGGTTGTATTTGTAGTATTATTAGCAGTTGTAATAAGTGTTGGCTTGAATGTCCAGACTATGGTTGCATTTGTATTTGGAGCATTATTCTCAACTTTAGCCGGATTTATCGGTATGAGAGTTGCAACAAAAGCTAATGTACGAACAGCTAATGCTGCTATGAAAGGCGGTATGAACAAAGCGTTATCAGTAGCTTTCTCTGGTGGTGCGGTAATGGGTATGTGTGTTGTTGGTCTTGGTATCATCGGCGTGAGTATCGTTTACTTAGTATTTAAAGATACTGAAATTTTAACTGGTTTCGGTTTAGGTGCTTCATCAATTGCATTATTTGCAAGAGTTGGTGGTGGTATTTATACTAAAGCAGCAGATGTTGGTGCTGACTTAGTTGGTAAAGTTGAAGCGGGTATTCCAGAAGATGATCCTAGAAATCCTGCAACAATCGCAGACAACGTTGGAGACAATGTTGGTGATGTAGCTGGTATGGGTGCTGACTTATTCGAATCATATGTAGGTTCAATTATTGCAGCAATCACTTTAGGCCTTACTGCTAAAGGAGACAGTGGTGTATTATTTCCACTAGTATTAGCAGCATTTGGTATTATTGCATCAATTATTGGTACTTTCTTTGTTAAAGGAAAAGACAATTCAGATCCTCATAAAGCATTAAAAATGAGTACTTATGTTTCAGGTGTATTAAGTATAATCGTAGCATTCTACTTCAGTAATTTCTTCTTTGGTGGTTTTGATGCGGCTTATGCTGTTGTTGCTGGTTTATTGGCTGGTATTTTAATTGGTCAAGTAACTGAAGTTTATACATCTGAAGAATACAGACATGTTAAGAAAATTGCAAAGCAGTCTGAAACAGGTCCTGCAACAACAATTATTTCTGGTTTAGCAGTAGGTATGTTCTCTACAGCTGCTCCTATATTATTAATTGGTGCTGCAACTTTAGTAGCTTACAAGTTCTTTGGATTATATGGTATTGCACTTGCTGCAGTAGGTATGTTATCTACAGCTGGTATTACAATCGCAGTTGATGCTTATGGCCCAATTGCTGATAATGCTGGTGGTATTGCAGAAATGTGTGAGTTACCTAAAGAAGTTAGAGGGATTACAGATAAATTAGATGCTGTTGGTAATACTACTGCCGCAATTGGTAAAGGTTTTGCTATCGGGTCTGCTGCACTTACTTCATTAGCATTATTTGCTGCATTCTCGCAAGCTGCTGGATTGGATGGTATTAATATCTTGAATCCATTGGTAATTGTTGGTATGTTTGTTGGTGGTATGTTACCATTCTTGTTCTCTGCTATGACAATGGAATCAGTTGGTAAAGCTGCAGGCGCAATGATTGATGAAGTTAGAAGACAATTTAGAGAAATTCCAGGTATCATGGAAGGTACTGCTGTTCCTGAGTATGAGAAGTGTGTTGATATCTCAACTGCTGCAGCATTAAAAGAAATGATTTTACCGGGTGTTATGGCTGTATTATCTCCGCTTGCAATGGGCTTTGTATTTGGTCCTGAAGCATTGGGTGGTATGTTAGCTGGTGCATTGGTTTCTGGTGTTGTTATGGCTATCTTTATGTCAAACGCTGGTGGAGCATGGGATAATGCTAAGAAATATATTGAAGAAGGTCACTATGGTGGAAAGGGTTCTGATGCACATGCTGCAGCAGTTACTGGAGATACTGTTGGCGATCCGTTCAAGGATACTTCTGGTCCATCAATTAACATCTTAATCAAGTTAATGACAATCGTTTCATTAGTATTTGCTGAAGTATTAGGTTCAGGTTTACTAAGCGGTTTATTCTAAAAAAAGTCAAGCTACCTCACTGAGGTAGCTTTTTTTTGTTTTGCATAATATTTTTTACCCCATGCTTCTAAAGTATCTAAAACAGGGACCAGTTCAAGCCCTTTTCCGGTGAGTGAAAATTCTACTTTCGGTGGTACTTCAGGAAATACCTTTTTTTCAATGATACCGTCTAACTCCAGTTGTTTAAGATTATCATTTAAAACCTTATGACTTATTCCTGGTAAGATGCGTTGTAATTCCAAAAACCTTTTAGGACCTTTTCTTAAATGACATAGGATAACTGCTTTCCACTTGCTTCTGATAAACTCCATCGCAAAATCTAAATGACAGACAAATTCCTTATTATTGTATTTTAACATCATGACCTCTTTTCAGTTTATTTTATCAACTTTTGAGTATTCTTTCAAGACTAACCAAATGGTAAGGTATATAACTAAAAAGTGCATACTTGTATTAATTTCAGTATAGTATATGATAGTTAAAAAAGGGAGGTAACAATGAAAGTAGTTGCATTTAACGGTAGTCCAAGAGGTAACGGTAATACTTACACAGCCATAGAGTTGGTCACTGAAAATATGGTAAAAGCAGGAGTAGAAGTAGAGATAGTACATGTTGGTAATCAGTTGATCAGAGGGTGTTTGGCTTGTAACCAATGCGCTAGAAATAGAGATGAAAGATGTGTAATAGATGATGAAGTGAATGAATGGATTCAAAAGATGAAAGAAGCTGATGGTATTCTAATCGGATCACCCGTACATTATTCTGCAATCGCGGGTACAATGAAATCTTTTTTAGATAGAGCTTTTTATGTTTCAGGCAACAATGGTAGTCTATTAAGACATAAAGTCGGTGCAGCTGTTGTCGCGGTGCGTCGTTCAGGTGGGATACCGACACTTAATCAACTGAACAACTTCCTGAATTATTCTGAGATGATGATGCCAACTTCAAACTATTGGCATGTCATTCACGGTACAAAACCAGGTGATGCATTAGAAGATGCTGAAGGCGTTCAAATAATGCGTGTTTTAGGTGAAAACTTTTTATACATGCTTCAAATGAACACCAGTGACTTAAAGGCACCTGACAAACAAAGAAAAGTATTTACAAATTTTATAAGATAAGACTCTACAAATACCACATAAGTGGTATTTTTTCTTTGATTTTACATAGATAAAACATTTTGAAACACCGTTGGTATGGGTATTATAACAATATCATGATACAATAGGGTGTAGAGAAACGAGGAAAAGATGTTAACTAAAAATGATATATTAAGAGTGTTAAAAGAAGATGTAACAAAACCGATATTTGACTATGAACTGTTTAGATTCATGGGTTTAGAAAAATCTGACGGTGATAAATTTGCCGCGATGTTAGACGAATTAGAAGCAGATGGAAAAGTTTTAAAAACAAAAAAAGATAAATATGGTATCCCAGAGCGATTCAATCTGGTTTCAGGTAAAATACAAGTGACTAAAAAAGGTTTTGCATTTCTTTTGATGGAAGAAGCCGGAGCGGAAGATATCTTTATTCCTGCATCTGAATTATCAACTGCAATGGATTCTGATACAGTACTTGTCAAATTAACGAAATATCCTGAGAATGGTAGACGCGGTGAAGGTGTTGTTGAACGCGTTATTAAAAGAGCTTTTGATACAACGGTTGGAACATTTGAAGCTTCAAAAGGTTTTGGCTTTGTAGTGGCTGATGACAGAAGGATTTCAAGAGATTTCTATATACCTGAGAAACAAACAAAAGGCGCTGAATCAGGTGATAAGGTAGTCGTGAAGATTACAAAGTATTCAGAGCAAAATAGGAATCCTGAAGGTAAAATTGTTGATATTTTGGGTAAAGCAGGTACCAATGAAGCTGAGATTCAATCCATAATCAGAATGCATGGTCTACCAGAAAGTTTTCCTAAAAAAGTGTTAAGACAAGCGGATCGAATCGATGTCAATATTTCCGAAGAGGATATTGAAGGTAGAAAAGATTTTAGAAAGACATTAACAGTAACGATAGATGGCTCTGATGCAAAAGATTTAGATGATGCGATTTCTATTTCTAAATTGGAAAATGGTAATTATGAATTGGGAGTGCATATTGCAGACGTTTCACACTATGTTGGAGAAAATTCCAAGTTAGATGTAGAGGCACTCAAAAGAAGTACATCTGTTTATTTGGTTGACCGTGTTATTCCAATGCTTCCTAAAGTGTTATCGAATGGCATATGCAGTTTGAATCCACATGAAGACCGTTTGACAATGAGTATTGTGATGGAAATCAATGACCGTGGTAAAGTGGTAAAACAACAGATTTATGAGTCGATCATCAACAGTGATGAGAGATTGACTTATACGGATGTTTCAGATATTCTAGAGGAACAAACTGAAGGTAAGGACCATCTTAAAAAGTATGATTATCTTAAAGAAACTTTTATACATATGCGTGATTTGGCTGCTATACTGAGAAAAAGCAGAGAAATGCGTGGTATGATCGACTTTAACTTCCCTGAATCAAAAGTGATTACAGATGATGATGGCAAAGTAATAAATATTGAAATCAGAGAACGAAGAGTCTCTAATAAAATCATTGAGGAATTTATGCTTAAAGCCAATGAAACCATTGCAGAGTATATGTACTGGCTGGAAATTCCTTTTGTTTATAGAGTTCATGAAAATCCCAAGGAAGAAAAAATTGCTGAGTTTAATAAACTTATTCATAATTTTGGGTACAATATCAAGGGCAGTTTAGATGAACTTCATCCAAGAGAGATTCAGAAACTTTTAAAAGAAGTAGAAGGTAAGAAAGAAGAAGCTTTGATCAATAAGATGATGTTGCGATCATTAAAACAAGCGAAATATTCGCCGCTTAATGAAGGTCATTTTGGATTAGCAGCTGAATATTATTGTCACTTTACTTCTCCGATTAGACGATATCCGGATTTACAGATTCACAGAATTATAAGGGAATCTTTAAAAGGTAGAATCAATCAAACTAGAATTTCAGATTTAGAAGCGATTGTGGCAAATGCATCTGAACAGGCCTCTAAACAGGAAAGAGTTGCTGAGAAAGCCGAACGTGATACAGTGGATCTTAAAATGGCTGAATATATGTCTCAATTTGTTGGTGAATCTTTCGAAGGTTTCATTTCATCTTTGACATCGTTTGGTATGTTCATACAGTTGGAAAACACTGTAGAAGGGCTTGTACGTCTGGTCGATTTATCTGATGACTATTACACCTATGATGCAGCTAAAATGATTTATATTGGTGAGAATACGAGAAAAACTTACCATATAGGTGACGAAGTAATAGTAAAAGTCGAAAAAGTTAGTATCAAAGATAGAGAAATTGATTTTACGATCTTAGAACATAAGGCTTAGGAGAGAACATGATTAAATTAATTGCATGTGATTTGGATGGGACGCTCTTAGATTCCAATCACGAAATTACAAAGGACAATAGAAAAGTAATTGAAGACTTGAAAGAAAGGGAAATCCCTTTTGTGATAGCAACAGGAAGGATTTATCCTTCTGCTGTAGAGTTTTCTAAAGACTTGGGTTTAAAAACACCCATTATTGCATGTAATGGTGCGGTTATTAAAGATCCTGTTAAAGATGAAGTAATTCATCATTATCCAGTTAAAGTGGAGCAAATGTTAGAACTCATAGATATCTGTAGGAAATATGATATATATTTTCATATCTATACCATTGATACAATTTACGCCGAACGAAACGAACGTCTTATTTTAAAATACACTGAGTGGAAGAAAAAGGATCCTAAACGAAGCCTTGTCAAAACTGCAGTTGTTGATGATATTAAACCAATAATAAAAACAAATGTGGTTTACAAACTTGGTATTTATGTAGATGAAGTTGGCGCAACAGAAGCTTATGAGGAAATGGTAAAGATTCCAGGCATCACATCTTGCTTTTCACTTTCAACATTAGTAGATATTTTTAATGCGGATGCATCTAAAGGCATAGCAGTTAAAGCTTTAGGTGATATGTATGGATTGGAAAAACGGAATATAATGGCACTAGGCGATAATGAAAATGATATCCCGATGTTGGAAAATGCGGGTATTGGAATAGCGATGAAAGATGCCAGAGTAAACGTTAAAGAGGCCGCTGATGAGATAACTGAAAGTAATGATAAAAGTGGTGTTGCAATTGCCATAAGAAAACATCTAGCAATTGATTAAAAAGAGATTACACCTAGGTTGTTTTATTGACTTAGGTCTACTTTTTTGTTAAACTCATGATGTAGTTTAAAGGAGTAGTATATGTCAGTAGGAAAACTCATTGCGAATAATAAGAAAGCAAGACATGAATTCTTTATAGATGAAGTTATTGAAACCGGTATTGTATTAAAAGGTACTGAGGTTAAGTCTGTTAGAATGGGTCAAGCGAACATAAAAGAATCATATGCAGTCATCAATGATGGTGAAGTTTTCATACAAGGCATGAATATCACCCCGTATGAAATGGGGAACAGATATAATCCTGATCCGGTTAGAACTAGAAAACTGTTACTACATAGAAGACAGATTGATAAGTTGATTGGTTTAACGATGAAAAAAGGTTATACACTAGTACCACTTCGTTTGTATCTTAACGAAAAGGGACTTGTAAAACTTGAAATTGGTGTTGCTAGAGGTAAGAAACTTCATGATAAACGTCATGATCTTGCTAAGAAAGATGCCACTCGTGATATCCAACGTGCTTTAAAGGACAAGCAAAAATATTAATGTGGATAGAATGTTAAAATCCTGTTAATAACTGTTGATAAGTTGATAACTCTGTTGGTAAGTCATTATTTTGTAATATATGATGAAACTTATTTTATGTATAATGGTGGATAAATATACAAAACACCATACTTACCCACAAAACATGTGGATAAGTTGTGGGTAACTCTGTTAATAATCACTTATTTATGTTAATTAAACAATGTGGATAATTTTCACTTGTGGATTATAGATAAGGGGATGTAAAGGTTTCGACAGGGGTTTAGAATTAGTATAAGCGAGCCGTGTTTTCTTTCCTGGGGTACACGTAAAAGAACTGGGATACTAAATTAAACGCTAAAAATAATAACTTAGCTTTCGCAGCGTAATTGCCGCGACCCACTCCTAAATAGCCTTTCTCTATTGCCGCTATAGGACTGGATACTTTTGCAATGGACAAACCAAGAGGGTGTTATGACTTTTGGGGGTACTAATCGTAACTGGTTTACTATTATCGTTTGTTTGGGTACCTTATAGTAAATAAGATTTGATCTCAAGCTGCGCTCGGAGAAAGTACTTTGGAAAAACTTTTGGACATGGGTTCAATTCCCATCATCTCCACCAATAAAACCCCACATTCACTGAATGTGGGGTTTTCCTTTTTGAAAGAAGCTCTAGATGTTGTTGATTCGACACTTAGAGCTTTTCTATTTTAATCTCTGTTTTCAGACAATAATTCTTTCCAAACATATTAATAATCCTTCAATCGTAATCGGGAATTTAGTTTTAAGTAGTATTAAATGATGTTGAAAACTTCTAGGAATCAGACTGTCTGATCGTTTCTGACAGGATGGCATAAATTATTAAAGAATTTGCATAATTAATTTTATTGTATTTAAATAACGCAGCGATATGATAATATATAATTAGTTATCGTTTGAATATTCTGAAAATAAAACAAGGAGAGTATTATGAAAAAAGTATATTTTGCAATATTAATGATATTCACATTATCATTTATATCATTTGGCGAAAGTGATGTTCCTAGTGAATGGGCTGAAGAAGGCATAATAACAATTAAAAGTTTTGATGAGATTAGAGAATCAGCATTTAAGAACTACAAAAGTAATATAACTAGAGAGGATTTTATTTATCTTTCTGTAAGACTATACGAATTACTAAAAGATACAACTATTCAAGTAGATACAAGTATATCATTTACAGATACAAATGATATCTATGCTTTAAAAGGTGCTACTGTTGGAATTACAAGTGGAATAGGGAATGGAAGATTTGCTCCTGATATTTTACTTACAAGAGAGCAATTGGCAGTCTTAATGGTAAAGACTATACAACTTGCTGGTATAGAATTTGACTCGAATGCAACATATACATTTATGGATGATGAGTTGTTTAGTGATTGGGCTAGAGAATCAATTTATCTAGCAAAATCGAATGACATTGTTAACGGTGTAGGAAATGATAAATTTAATCCTCAAGGTTATGCATCGATTGAACATGCATTGATAATTGCAAATAAGATTCTTGTGAAAAATGGCTTTGTAAAGGATGATAATAAAATTGTTTTGATTGATACAAAAGACACAGATAATAGATATGTGATTAAATATTTTGAGCCGAAGCCTCAAAAAGGTTACTATTGGGGAGGATATTTACTAATTCCTAATGAGATAAAAAGTAAAAATATGATTGTTGTAGCAAATAATCCTCATAGTAGAGGTGATACATATGATGAAATGAAAGAGTATGCAATTGAAGTCTTAGAATATTATCATAGATATGCAATTGATACATCTTCAATTCTATTCGTTCCAGTATTCCCAAGATATAATTCTACTAAAGAAACTAGAGCTCTAGATGGCTCGATGGTTTATATGAGTGAATATACTTTGACAACTGATGAACTAGAATATAAAGATGCTGATATTCAAACAACAATTATGATTGAGGAAATAAGAAAATTATTTGCCTACGATGATATTGAACTAGATAAAGATAGCGTTTTACTGGGTTATTCTTCAAATGGAATATTTGCCTCAAGATTTTCAATTTTACAACCTGATTACGTCAAGTGTCTAGTAACAGGAGGACATGGATGGACAATACTTCCAATCGAAGAGTACAATAAGAAAGTGCTAAATTATCCTTTTGGATTAGCTGATGTAGGTAATGATAAATTAATAAAGCGTGAGATTAATATGGATAAGTTTTCTGAAATTCCTATGTTTGTTTTTATTGGTAAAGATGATAAAAATGGATTTTCGTATAATCCAGATGAATTTGAAGGTATTATGAATGAATTTACTCCAGAAGAGTTTATTAGAGTTGCTGAAGAAGTCTATAGAAATATAAACGAGCAAGCAGAATTTATTTTAGTTGACTTTGGGACGCATTCATCAACACCTAACATTATGTATGAAGAGATGATTAAATTTATATTATCAAATACAAATAGATATTAATCATTTATCTAGTATCCTGAGTATATGTATGAGTTTGATACCCAAAGCATTTCTCAAGAGGCTGAGATATTAACAATAAACACTAATAATATTTATCATACACTCCAGATAATGAAACGAAATGACATCAAATTAGGTAAAGTGCTCACTATTGATAGTATAGGAGACTTATCATTTGTTGTGGATTGATTAAAAAAGAAGCAAGTGAGAGTATAAGCTCTCACTTTTTGGGGTACGTCTTTTCGTATTGAGAAAAGATCATAGCTTATGTGGAAATTATAGTGTAATATGGGAAGTGTATAGAGAAATAACATATTAAATAGTCAGAATACATAGAAAATTACTAGGGGGTATTATGAAGGATTGGATATGGTTACTTATTGTAGGAGTATTGGTTACAATAAACATCGTGCAATTGTTTTTACATCTAAAATCTAAAAAACAAGTAGTAGTTGAAGATGAACCACAATTGGATGTCGACTTACTAAATGGTTACTCGACTAAGTACTTAAATTTAACAAATCAATTCTCTGCGTTTACAGATGAGTTTAATGTGGAGATGAAATCACTACTTGAAAGAGTTTTGGGATTGACAGCAAGTACTCAGGAGCAAACAGCCAATCTAAGTTCTGTTAATGGTTTGGTTGGAGATGTATACGATAAGGTGACAGATAACTCTAAAAAAAGTGAAGAGATGGCAGTGACTGCTAAAGAAGCATCGGATATTATCTCTTCTAGAGTGACCGGTATCATCCAAACCATTCAAGAATTCCAAGAAATCAGATCTTTTTTAAATACTTCGATTGATAATGTATCATCACTTGGATTAAAAACCTCAGAAGCGGAAGGCATGATTTCTTCAATCGATCAAATATCAGAACAAACCAATCTTCTTGCATTAAATGCATCTATTGAGGCGGCAAGAGCTGGAGAAGCTGGACGAGGTTTTTCTGTGGTTGCTGATGAGATAAGAAAACTTTCGATTCAAACTTCTAATGTCGTTAGTAATATTACAAAACTCATAAAAGATATCATAACTATAGCATCTCAGACAGGAGATAATTTAGATAAAACAGTCACAAGAATTGAAACACAAAGTACATATTTGGAAGATTCAAAGGGAGACTTAGAACAAGTTGCTAATTCTGCAGGTAATTTGGTGACGTTAAATCTTAAGGTTTCTGATGCTTCAACGGATATTGTTGGTGCTTTTGAACATGTAAAAGATCTCATAAAAGATTTAGATCTAGCAGTAGAAGACGTGGCTAGAACAGCTGAGGAAATAAGTGTTGGATTAGACGAAGAAACAAAAGCCTTGAATGTCTTAGAGGATGCGGTTGGTTCATTAAAGAAAAACAGTATTAATCTTGAAGCAGAATTAAAACCATATTCTAAAAAGCTTACTATTGCATCAACACCAAATGAACCTTACTATATTTACAATGAGAACTCTGACGATATTGAAGGCATAGATGTAGATTTACTGAAGACAATCTATAAGGATTTGGATGTCAGCCTTGATTTTAAAATAGCAACATGGGATGATGCCCTTGAAATGCTTGAAAAAGGTATTGTGGATATCATACCCAATATTGCTAGAACGGCTGAAAGAGAACGATTTATGACGTTCAGTAAGTGTTATAGAGACAAATGTGTATATGCTTTCTACACTCTAAAGGGATTAAAGTTATCAAATTATGAGGACCTAATCGGTAAACGCATAGGTATTATGGAAGGGTACGAGTATTATCCTGCTTTTGATGGTGATAGAAGAATCCATAAAGATGAAAGTGTCAATGAACAAGTACTTTTTAAAAAGCTTTTAAAAGGTCAAGTAGATGGCATTATCATTGAGGAAAATATAGGTGATTATTATTTAAATCATATCATTCAATCAAATGAAGTTATAAAATCTGCATATCAACATGTAGAGAGTGATCAGGAAATCAGTAATATAGGATTTTCCAGAAAGAATAATCTGGACTTTTATGTTAAACACTTTGATCATCATGTAGATGACATTATAAAAGGGAGTGTGTTTAAACAGATAAAAGAAAAGTATATGAAGACAAATGTCACAGTGTTGACAAAACAATCTATTAATTAGGATCCCTTCGGGGATTTTTTTGGTTGGGCGTTATGGTTGGGCGTTATGGTTGGTATCTAAATGAGCGTTATGGGTGATTTCAGGAAGCTATAATTCATGTAAACTAGTAAAAAGTAGACTGGGAGGGAATTATGTATCCAAAACTAGAAATCAACCTAAAAAAAATAAGAGAAAATATATCCTATGTAAAAAAACTCTGTTCAGAGTCGGGCGTCTCTATCACGGGTGTAATCAAAGGATGTTCAGGTTCCGAACAAGTAGCTCAGCAGTTTTTAGAACAAGGAATTAACTCATTGGGAAGTTCGCGAATTGAACAAATGAAGCATATAAAATCACTAGAGAAGAGTTGCGAAACCATGTTATTAAGACTGCCGATGTTGTGTGAAATAGAGGATGTCGTTTCTTGTTGTGATATTAGTCTTAATTCTGAACGGGTAGTACTTGAAGCTTTGAATGAAGCTTCTAAGAGACTCGGTAAAAAACATCAGGTCATTTTGATGTATGATTTGGGTGATTTGCGAGAGGGAGTTTGGTTACCTGATGAATTAGTGACTTTATCAAATGCTGTTGAATCAATGGATGGTTTACATTTATTGGGTATTGGTGCAAACTTAAGTTGTTATGGATCGGTAAAACCAACCATAAAAAATATGAAGCGACTGATATCTGTGACAGAACTAGTTGAAGTATCAATAGGCAGATCATTAGAAATTATATCAGGTGGAGCAACTTCAACTCTTCCTTTAATTAAAGACAATAAATTACCAAAAAGAATTAATCATTTAAGATGTGGAGAGGGTATAATACTGGGTAAAGATTTAGGTGAATATTATGATTGTCAAATACCTTTACATACAGATACTTTTTTATTAAAAGCTCAGATTATAGAATTAAAAGAGAAACCATCACATCCTTATGGAGAATTAGTTGTAGATGCTTTTGGAAACCATCCGGTTTATCACGATAGAGGTATCAGAAAAAGGGCAATTTTAGCAATTGGGAAGCAAGACTTCGGAAGTCATGAGAAATTGATATCAGTTGATAATAGGGTTCTAATTATTGGCAGCAGTAGTGACCATTTAATCGTTGATGTGACAGAAGCATCTGATTATCAAGTTGGTGATATTATCTCTTTTACTATGTATTACCAACCGATGCTTTATTTAAGTTTGAGCAATGATGTCTATAAATCTTTTGTGTTATAATGTATAAAACTGATAGGAGTATTTATGATACAAATAGATTGGAAACCTGATAGACATAAACATGATTCTATTAAGAAACAGATCATAGACCATATGCGAGAAAAAATTAATACGGGTACATGGCCAATTGGTTCGAAGTTACCCTCTCAAAGATACTTAGCTGAAAAGTTCGAAGTGAATCGATCAACTCTTATCGCTGCTTTTGATGTGTTAAAAGGTGATCTGTTAATTTCAGGACAAGGTAAAAGCGGCATGAAGATAATAGCCGCCTCAACACCGCTGATCACAATGTCTCAAACGAAGTGGCAAGATTACATTGAAGAGGGGATTCATCTACCTAATTATAAAACTATTAAAATGATTAATGACTCAGATCCAGATACCAAGATGCTGAGACTGAGTTCTGGAGAAGCGTCACCAGAGTTATTTCCAACACAGTATATGAATGAGGTTTTGGCTTCAATTACAAATGATATGGGGCATTTAGGTTATGAGTGGCCAACGGGTATGAGATGTTTACAAGAAGCGCTATGTGATCATCTTAAGAAAAAGGATATACATGTATCGCCCCAAAACATTTTAATTGTGTCAGGTGCTTTACAGGGTTTCCAATTGATTACCATGGGTCTTTTACAAATGGGTTCCACTGTTTTTGTTGAGAAACCATCGTATTTATATTCTCTTCAGATATTACAGACTTTAGGCATGAGAAGAGTGGGAATACCTGTAGATAAAGATGGCATAATTAGTCGAGATATTCCATCGCAAATACCAAAAAATCATGCTTCAATACTATATACCATTCCGAATTTTCAAAATCCGACAGGTACGGTTATGTCCTTAGAAAGACGAAAAGAACTTTTGAAGGTATGTTACGATTCTAAGTTACCAATTATTGAAGACGATGTATATGGTGATTTATGGATTGATGAGGAACCACCAAAGAGTTTGAAGTCTATGGATGAAATCGGAAATGTGTTATACGTCGGAAGTGTTTCTAAAACACTCAGTCCAGGATTAAGAATCGGGTGGGTTGTAGGACCGGAAACTGTTATAAATAGACTAGCAGATATTAAAATGCAAATGGACTATGGATCAAGTTCTGTTTCTCAATTGATTGTCGCAAAATGGTTATCTAGTGGCTTATATGAAAAACATTTGATTGAAGTGAGGAAAGAACTCAAAAAACGGAGAGATTTTACACTTGAATTGTTAGAAGCACATTATAGTGACTTTGCTACTTGGGATGTTCCGATGGGGGGATCTTATATATGGATCACTTTAAAAGAATCACTCAGTATGTATAAAATATTTGAAACTGCTTTTCAAGAGAAAATACTTTTTAATCCAGGTTATATTTATGAATCTGCAAGTAACAATGCCTTAAGGATCTCGTATTCATTCGCAAGTTATGCTCAACTGAAAGATGGATTGATTCGTTTAGCTGATATTATAAGAAATAAAAGTTAAAAACTCTGTTCTCACAGAGTTTTTTATCCTAATAATTGATTGACAGTATCTAGTTTTGTGATAACATCAACAGGTGTCATCGTTGAACTGGCACCAGAAAGGTACTGATCAATTGCATTTAATTCAGAAGTAATAAAATCAACACTGCCTAAATCTTCTGAATTTAAAGTTTCTATAGCCGTTTTTAACCAAGTTCTACACATGGTACGTTGACTGGCTTCGTCAAAGTTGTCTTTTATAAATTTAAGACAAAAATTTATTGTATCTAAAGATGATGGATTCATAAGTTACCTCCAAATTGATTGTAACATAAGATTGGACTATTTTCTAATCTGGATTATCAAAAATGTAAAGATATGTGAAGGTAAAATGCAATAATTATTAAAGTGAGTTTTAATGGGTATATAAAAATCAGATTGGAGGCTTTATGAAGATTTTGCATATTGAACATAGTAAAATGATAAGACAAGCTTCAAGAGATGTGATCGAGTCTCTAGGTCATGAATATATTGAAGCAACAACTATTCAAGAAACTTATCAAGTGTTGAAAAAAAATAAAATTGACTTAGTGATAACAGGTTTGGAACTCGATGATGTTGATGGTGAAGCTTTGGTGGAATCGCTTTCTAAATCAGAGTATTCAAGAACGCCTGTGGTTGTATTGACCTCATATGATAATTTAGATATCAGAAAAAAATTATTTCAACTAGGTGTAGTTGACTATCAAGTTAAAAAGAATTTTACAAGCAACCGTTTAAAAGCGTATATAGAATCTATTCAGTTGAATGAAGATCTGATTCAAATGATGCGTTCTTTGAAAATTGCAGTGATAGATGATTCTGTTTTAACCGTAAAAATTATTCAAAATATTTTTGAACTGAATGGAATAGTACATGCAGATTACTATTATAATGCCAGTACGTTACTTGAAAGTGATTTGAATTATGATATTTATGTGATTGATTTAATTTTACCAGAGACAACTGGTGAAGCACTTATTGGTGAACTAAAATTAAAATCAGAAGATTGCATTATAATTTTAATTTCATCCACCTCAAATTATAAGACTATTTCTCATGCGTTGAATTCAGGTGCGGATGACTTTATTGTCAAGCCTTTTGATGCCAATACATTCTTAGTGCGGATAAAAAATCATATCAAACAATATATGTTATTAAAAGCTTTGGAAGCATCAAATGAAAAATTGTTGAAACTATCGATAACGGACGGTTTGACAGAAGTTTACAATCACAAGTATATTGTTACAAGGTTAGAAGAGGAGTGCTCTAGAGCATCGAGATATAATGAAGCATTGTCCATTATTCTATTCGACTTAGATAATTTCAAAAAAGTAAATGATACTTATGGTCATCAACAAGGTGATGAAGTGTTAACACAGGCAGCTGCTACAATTAAGAGAGTTTTAAGGGAATCTGATGTTTTGGGGCGATATGGAGGGGAAGAATTCTTAGTCATACTGCCGTGTACCAGTAGTGAAAAAGCATATGTTGTAGCAGATAAGATTAGACATGAAATATCAATGTTAACTTTTGATATCGAGGATTTTGGTATAACAATTAGCGGGGGTGTTTCAACCTTTTCTGAAGGATTCTATAGTCAATTGATAATGGAAGCTGATATGAAACTACTTGAAGCTAAAAAAACTGGAAAAAATAAAATAATTTAAGGTGATGCTAAACATCACCTTTCAATATTTTTTGAAGTTGAATTAAAATATCTGATGAATCACCGATAATCTGCGTGCAAGGGCCATCATATTGAATTGTTTCTTTATTGATGACATAGACTTTTGCATTTCTATTTTCGTATGAAATCAGATTGAACGGAGAAACCAAATAAGAGGTTCCAATAATGATGTGAAGGTTATTTTTTTGAGCTAAAGATGCACTTTCAGGCCATTTTGTTATACCTTCCCCATACAGTACAACTTGAGGTTTATAAATCGTAGTATCATCTACTCTATATACAATTTTTTCATTGCTTATTAATGAGGTATAAGGTATGTCCTCTTCAAGAATACGATACGTTTGAGATGATTTATGAGAGACTTTGATTAAATCAAATAAAAAGATATTCCCATGAAATTCAATCACTTGTTTGGAACCAGCTTTTTGATGAAGTCCATCAACATTTTGTGTGATGATACCATCAATATAACCTTCAGCTTCTAAAAGAGCTAAAACTTTATGCGTATCATTGGGTTTCGCGTGAAAGACACTTTTAAATCGTTCTTGAAAAGCGGTATAAAACCTGTCTGTATCTTTAAAGAAAGTTCTAATAGCCAAATCATCTTCATGATACTTTTCATAAAAGCCATCTGTACTTCTAAAATCGGGTATACCGGAGTTTGTGCTGACACCAGCACCTGTTAAAACAACTGCTTTATTTTGTTTTAAATCATTTGCCAATTGATATAATTCCTTCATAGTTTCTCCCATTTATGATATGTAATGTATAAGACTGAGGGGGTTATCAGAATGAGTCTTTAATGAATTCACTTCTAAGATACTTGTATTTTATTCTTTATTTAATCAAATCAATTTTACCATGAATCCCATATATATGGATAATAAAATAAATATTCTTCTTTTTTCATGAAAATCATTATACAATAATATCATTAGAAAGGATGTATATGTTAAATTTATTATTTGAGTTAGCCAATCGAGTAGGGTTGGTTATTATGTTATCGTTTGTATTTTCTAGAACCAAGATATTTAAGAATGTTTTCACTAGAAAAAGAAAATTAAAATTTAGTGAGAAATTGATTATGGCTTTGTTTTATGGTGGATTGGGCATAATGGGATCTTATACCGGTATTGCTTTTAAAGGTGCTATCGTTAACACAAGAGTCATCGGAGTTGTTGTTGGAGGTTTGCTTGGCGGTCCAGTAGTTGGTACCTTGGCAGGCATATTTGCAGGTATACATCGTTACTTAATAGATCCAGCTGGTATGACATCTTTTGGTTGTGCAGTTTCTACAATTTCTGAAGGATTGTTAGCAGGCTATTTAAGTCATTATTTCTATCGCTCAAAGAATCCGGTATTTTTTGCATGGGCTGCAGGTACAGTAGCTGAGGTCATGCAAATGTCCATCATATTGTTAATTGTCAGACCCTATTCATATGCGAGTAATCTGGTATCTATTATTGGTGTACCTATGATTTTAATGAACGCCATTGGTATTGCCATGTTTGTTGCAATTGTCCAAAATATAAAGGTCTTACAGGATTCAGAAGCTGCTTTTAGAGCTGAGCAAACCTTAAAAATAGCCGACAAAACCATTTCGTATTTTAGACAAGGACTTAATGCAGAGGGGACCCAAGTGGTCTCTCAAATTATATATGATATGACTGATTTTAAAGCAGTGGCTATAACTGATGAAAAATGTATACTTGCTCATACAGGGATTGGTGATAATCATACACGTGTTGGCTCTTTAATAGAAACTGATATGACAAGACATGTATTAGAACTAGGGAAAATGCTAGTGAATCAAAATACTGAAGGCACAAATACGCTTTATAAAGATTTTAAATTAAATTGTGCTATAATCGTACCTCTAAAAATGAATGAGAAAACCGTTGGCACTTTAAAACTATACAAAGAAAAAGTTAATAGCATAACCTTAGTGGATGAGGAGTTAGCAAGAGGACTTGGTAATTTATTTTCATCTCAATTAGAACTCAGCCGTATTGAAAAGCAAGAGGCACTTAGAGTTAAAGCTGAGCTCCAAGCACTTCAAGCCCAAATTAATCCTCATTTTTTATTTAATGCCATCAATACCATTGTTTCTTTAGTCAGAACAGAACCAGATAAAGCTAGGGAACTACTAATCCATTTAGGAGACTATTTTAGAAATAATATGCAAATCAACAAAGAATCAATTACTATTGGAGAAGAGTTAAAACATATTGAAGCATATCTTAAGATTGAAAAAGCACGTTTTGGTAATAAGTTAAGTGTTGTTTACAATATTCCCGAACATTTAGAGATCATGATCCCCCCACTTCTCATTCAACCAATAGTTGAAAATGCAGTTAAACATGGTATTTTTCCTAAAGAAGATGGTGGAACTGTTGAAATTTCAATTTCATATCAGGGTGACGATATGCATGTAATTATCAAAGATGACGGTGTGGGTATGAGTGAAAGCGGAAAAAATAATGCAATTGGTCTTTCAAATGTAAAGAAGAGACTTCAAGCAGTTTATGACAATCGATTTAGGTTTGCAATTGATTCCGAAAATGGACTAGGCACAAAAGTGTTTATTTCAGTGCCAATTAGAGGAGGACTTGATGATTAGATGTATTGTATTAGATGATGAGAGACCTGCAAGAGATGAAATTTCATATTTAATCAATAATCATGATAAGTTTGAAGTGATAAAAACATATGATAATGGAAGAAGTTTATTAACCGATATTTTTTCACTAGATGTAGATGTGATTTTTGTAGATATCAATATGCCTGTGATGACAGGTATAGAATTGGTGGAACATCTGAATCAACTCGGTATAGAAAGTCATATTGTATTTGTTACTGCTTATGACGCTTATGCAGTTAAAGCATTTGAACTTCATGCCATAGATTATTTGCTAAAGCCAGTATCTGAAGATAGAATTGAAAAATGTTTGATAAGAATTGAAGAGGAAATGAATGAAAACAATTATGATCAGAAGTTGGAACTTTTATTAAAACAAATTGGGAAAGATAAAAAAGAGTATTTTTGTATGCATAGAAATGGAAAAATAGTACCAGTTAAGTTATCTGAAATTATTTATGCTAAGGCTGAAAATAAAGGTACCTTAATCGAAACAAGAAAAGGACAATTTTTGACTTCGATGCAATTGAGAGAGTTGGAGAAGAAATTATTCAATCAAACATTCTTTAGATGCCATAGATCATTTCTAATTAATCTATCTTATATTTTAAATATTGAACCTTGGTTTAATAGGACTTATCAAGTAGAACTTGAGAATGTGGATGAGAAAATTCCCATTTCTCGAAATTATGTACAGCCTTTTAAGGACCTGATGAATATACTTTAACATGTTATATGTGCAACTGAAGTGCTTATTTGTGTAACTCAGTTTATAGTTTCTTAATATATCTCCTTTTTGGATTACAATGAATGTAATTCAGAGAGGAGTTTTTTTTATGCAAGAATACAAAGCATTTTTAAGAGAAGGATTAGAAAGATATTTTGATATCAGGGAGGATTATGAATTAGGTAATCATAATTTCGAGTTGTATGCATCTTTTAATCAAAGAAATGCAAAATACATGCTTTTGAAGAATGTAGAAATATATGCATTTAATAATAATGAGTATGTTTTTCTTAAGAAGTTGGATCGAACCTTTGAGATGGAGGATCTGAAATGGTTAAGAGTTTTCTTGGATGAAAATTTAAAAAATATTGTTGAATATGACAAAGAACATATGTCGAGTGTTGTCACAGTTATATTTGAAGCACCTATGCCAGACGAAAAGATTCAAAAACAACTTTCTAAATTTAAGTACTACAAGAGTTTTTCATTTGGATTAAAAGGCTGGGTGAATGCTAAAGTTATGTTAATTGATCCTGTTTCACGAAACGGGATAACTAATAAACTAGGAAAGGGAGACCTGGATAGGTTTGTTATGAACTAATATATTTATTATTGGGAGGTAATATCTAATGAGTGCAATGTTATTGGTAGTAATTTCAGTACTTGTATTTCTAGTAGCTTACGCTACTTATGGAGCTTTTTTAGCAAAGAAGTGGGGCATTGATGTAAAAAGAAAGACACCAGCTCATACATTAAATGACGGTGTGGACTATTTACCGGCAAAAGCACCGGTTCTTCTAGGACATCACTTCTCTTCAATTGCAGGAGCGGGTCCTATTGTTGGTCCAATTGGTGCAGCCATCTTTGGTTGGGTACCAGTATTCTTATGGATTTTAATAGGTTCAATATTCTTCGGTGGTGTTCATGATATGGGAGCTTTGTTTGCATCTGTACGTCATGATGGAAAATCACTTGGTGAGGTAATTGGAGAAAATATTGGAGAAACAGGCAAAAAATTGTTTTCTGTATTCTCTTGGTTAACATTACTTTTAGTAGTTGCGGCATTTACAAATATTGTTGCTGGTACGTTTGTAAATGTACCTGAAGCTGCAACAGCTTCTATACTATTTATTGTAATTGCAATCGGATTTGGTATCTTTGTTTATAGAAAAGGTGTGAGTCTTTCAGTTGGTAGTGTTATCGGTGTTATTTTACTGGTAGTCTGTATCTGGTTAGGAAACAAGTTCCCGGTCATGTTATCAAAAGAAACGTGGATGATTATTTTATTAGGTTATATCTTTGTAGCAAGTGTGACACCAGTATGGATATTATTGCAACCTAGAGACTACTTAAATTCATTTTTGTTGTACGCAATGTTGTTAGGTGGATTAGTTGGTATTTTCTTAGCAAATCCTGTATTAGAATTAGCTCCAGTAACTGCCTTTGAAGTAGATGGTAAAATGATGTTCCCTATGTTATTTGTTATTGTAGCATGTGGTGCGATATCAGGATTCCATTCATTGGTTGGTTCTGGTACAACATCAAAACAACTTGATAATGAAAAAGATATCAAACTTATCGGTTATGGTTCTATGTTAATTGAAGGTGTATTAGCAGTTATTGCTTTAATCACAGTAGCTTATATCACTAAAGATCAAGCTGCCTTACTAGGCGGCAACCCAGTAACGATTTTCTCGACTGGTTTAGGTAACTTTATGGGTTCATTTGGCTTACCTGCAGAAGTTGGGACTAGTTTTACAGCCTTGGCAATTTCGGCATTTGCACTGACTAGTTTGGATACGGCAACTCGTCTTGCTAGATTTATCTTCCAAGAAGCCTTTATTTCAAAAGATAAAGCTCAGAGCCCTGCAGTAAAAGTATTAACCAATCGTTTTGTGGCAACGGGCATTACTGTGGCTTTTGGTGGCGCATTAGCATTTAAGGGATGGTCTCAAATCTGGCCTATCTTTGGATCGGCAAACCAATTGTTATCTGCAATTGCACTTCTTGCAATAGGCATTTGGTTAAAAGCGACAGGTAAAGAACACAGAATGGCAACAATACCAATGGTATTTATGTTTGCTGTAACATTAGTTGCACTTGGTCAATTAATCATGGCAAACTTAACAAATTACGTTTTATTGTTCTTCTCAGTGGCATTGTTTATATTAGCATTTGTATTAATCTTACAAGCTTATAAGGCCTTTAAGAATATGTCGATAAATGAAGAAATAAAAAAAGTTGGGTAGTAATGAAGCATAGGCCTAGCCTATGCTTTCAATTTTGCATGAGAATTTATATTCGATATGATTCATGAAAGTATTGGAATAACTTCTTTACAGGTAGTACGAATTGGAAAGTCTCAAAGAGACATTTCTTATTGGAGGTTAAAATGTCATTTCTTGAAAATATTAAATTGTTTTTTCAAGGGGCTTTAGATATGAAGGGGCGTTCAATTAGTCATATAGAAAACGAAGCTGAGGAGAGTATGGATCAGTTCATGCTACTTTGTTTTTCTGATCTACTCGGAATTGATATGCCAACAACTTACTATGCACTTGAATTGTTGCCCTATTTAGGTGATGATTTGGAAAGTTGGTTAAAACGAATGGATAGTAAAAAATCTGTTTGGGAATCACGTGGTGCTGGATTAGATATAGACCCTTAGACAGGAGAGATTATGAGTAAAATTTTATTTTTTGGTGGCAAAGGTGGCGTTGGAAAAACCAGTTGTTCATCAGCTTTTGCAGTTTCAAAAGCTGATCAAGGATGTAAAGTACTGTTGGTATCAACAGATCCGGCACATTCTACTTCTGATTTATTCAATATGAAAATCGGACCCAAAATTATCCCGATTAAAGAGAATTTAGATGCTTTGGAAATCGATCCACAAAAAGAAGCAGATGGTTATATTCGAGAAATAAAAAGTAATATGAGTCGTATTGTGAGTCCTATTATCTTGGATGAAATGAACAAACAATTGGATGCGGCAAGAGTTTCTCCAGGTTCACATGAATCCGCATTATTTGATAAAATGGTACAAATCATTAATGAGACCTCAGAACATTATGATTTTATTATTTTTGATACAGCACCTACTGGACATACGGTAAGATTATTATCATTGCCTGAAATGTTGGGTGCTTGGATGGATTCCTTATTAAAGAAGAGAAGAAATACAATGGCTTTAAAAAGAATGACAAATCGTATCAAAGGTCATAAAGAATCAGAAGAAGACCCTATCATAAAAATATTAACACGTAGAAAAGAAAATTTGGAAAAGGCAAGAAGCATTATGATGGATGAGGATAACCTAGGATTCGTATTTGTTATGAATGCTGAAAGACTACCTATAGAGGAAACAAAAAAAGCTGTACAGCTGTTAAAAAAATACAAAATACCAGTGAAGTATCTTGTTGTAAATAGGATTTTGCCTGATACAATGGATCCTTTCTGGAGTCAAAAGAAAAAGTATGAAAAGACATATTTAGATGAAATTGAGAGTTATTTTAAGGTTGAGACAATCTACAAAGTACCCATGTTTCAAGAAGACATGCAAAGTGGCACAATAAATCAAATGGCAGATTATTTCAAGGAATCTTAAGATTCCTTGTAATCTGCCATTTCTTTTTTTACCATCTTTATATAGTTTTCTTTTTTTGTTTCCCAAAGTTCTACTATTTTACCATATGGGTCTTTTATCTTAGCAAATTTACCATAATCATAATCTTCAATTTCCTGATGGATGACAACGTCTTTTGCTCGTAATTCTTCCAAAAATACTTCTAAATTATCAACTGTAAAATTAAGAGTGGCTTCACCTTCTTCATTATCAAAAGTGATTAGTGTGAGTTCGTTTGGTATCAAGAAGTTGATACCATACTCAGTGATATCAAGTCCTAAAACATCTTGATACCAATTTAGGAGTGTTGGAACTTCTTTTTTTGTTTTTAAGAATATTGCACCAATGCCTGTAATTTTAGCCATATTTCCTCCCTTCAACAGATTAATTATATCCTATTTTCAAGAAAAAAAAGAGTGTTTTTATATTAAAGATAATGTTCTAATTCTTTAATGACAGTATTCAGTTCTTCGCTTTTTGAAACAATCTGCGAAACCAGCTGATTTTGCTTGGTGACATCTGATAGTGAATGCTGTACAACATCAGAGGTTTGATTTGATAGGTTAATAACATCATTAACTTTGCTTTTAAAGATGATTGAATATTTCTCAGCTTCAGCTGCTTGTGTCATTGCTTTCTTTGAGTTTTCAGCTGCTTGTGTAGCATCTTCTTTTAAACTGTCAAAAACAGTTACAATGTTTTCAGTTATATGATTGCTATTGGTTATATTTGAGTTTATTGTAGCAATTTGAACAGATAACTCATTTGCCTTTAATGTAATTTTATTTAGAATATCAGAAATCTGCACGGTTGATTCTTTGGATTCTATGGCAAGTTTGCCTACTTCTTGAGCAACTACGGCAAATCCTTTACCATGTTCACCAGCTCTTGCTGCTTCTATGGCAGCATTAAGTGCTAGTAAGTTGATTTGTTCACTGGTTTTATTGACAGATTCCAATACATCGCCAACATTTTTAGCATACATAACAAATTCATCTATTGAGATAACGGCATCTGAGGTGTTAGATGTTACAACTGTCATATCAGATGAGAGTTGTTTAACTTTCTCTGAAACTTGTGTTGTGATCTCATTTGTTTTTTCGGTAAACTGGTATACATGAGTATTTTCCTCAACTACTTTTTGTATTTCTATCATTTGATGAGAAACTTTATCGGCCATATCTAGTAGAGAGGTCTCCTGTGTAGAGGTAAAAGTACCTATATTTATAAAACTATTGCTGACTGTATTTGAAATTTCTTCTGTTTGATCAATGTCTGTGATGAGTTGTGTTCTAATCACTGTTAAAACCGAAACGGACTCTTTAAGGACATCAAGAATTTTCTTAATGTTATTAGCAGCTTCTTCTTTTTCCTCTTTTTCTTCAATTGCAGCCTGTTGCATTTTGAAAGAGGCTTGACTGTTGATTGTAACGATGTATGTAAAAATTGCAAGTGTGAATATGATGTTAACAAATCCGCTTGTTGTATTAAAAGCACCAAACATACTAACACCATTGCCTGAAAAATAACCGTAACTCATTGACATACCACATAAAACGGCAGTGGATATAATGAGGAGTGGTTCTTGGTATAAAGCAATGACAGCAATGGCAACATACATTGTAATCAGACCATTTAGATCTCTAAAAATGACAACAAATATAATATTGACAATCGCTAAAGCCAATATCATAAGATATTTAATATTATAAATCCATATTTTTTTAAGATGTAAAATAGTTACAGTAATTGATACCGTGAAAAGTAATGGCAATACGGTTGTTGCAACTAACATTTTATTTTCGATAACAAATAGAGTGAAGAGTACTTGCATTATAGTTACAACCCATAGTATTACAACCATAATCTTGTTGATTCTACTAGTACGTGTAAGCTTGTCAAAGCTTTGATTCATAATTGACCTCCTTGAAACGGGTATGATAATTTCTTAACAATTTTCTTATTATATCATAATAGTAGTTTGCTGATGCAACTATTTTTATGAAATTTATGTAATATCAATACATATAAAAAAGTGATTTGTTACAAAATGTAACTTTAAGATTAAGAATGGGGTTGGAGTGGGTATACAGGTAAAGTTTAATATATATCGTTATTAAGAAAAGAGTTTGTTTGTAACCATAAACAGTTAATAACTATGTGGTTTTTTCAATAAGGAAAGATAATGGCACATCTGTTGAATATTATTTTGATATCATGTAGAATATAACGGGATTGAAATGTGAGGATATTATGACAGAAACTAGAATACATGATAGAGTTCGTTATAGAGTAAAACTTTGGTGTTATCATTATTATACTGCAACGGGTGAAATTGTCCATTTTGAAGAACCGATCATGATGGAAGTTTTTGATGTTTCTTTGGGTGGTATAGGGATCATAACAAAGACAAAATTTCCTCAAAATGCGACACTTGAATTCACATTTTACTTGGAGCAGATACCTTATCAGGTTTTAACTCAAGTGAAGTGGTTGAATACAAATAATATTTTTAATAGATATGGATTGGAAATTATTGGACATAATAATATGCTGTTTAGACATCTGCAACAGTTTGTTAAAGGCCATTCCATACTGGGTGATCAAAAAAGAACTATTTAATAGTTCTTTTTATTTTGAATATAGTATAGTAGATTTTTAAAAAATGCCTTAAACTATAACTAGTATTATTTATTATAATGACTTAAATATTTTAGTGAAGGGGTTAAGATGAATAAAGTAGATAAAATGTATATTGATAATATAAAAGAAATCATGGAAGAAGGCAGCGATGATTTTGATGGTAACGTAAGACCAGTTTACAAAGATGGTACACCATCTCATACAAAATTTATTACTCAAAATTTCGAAAAATACGATCTTTCAAAAGGTGAATATCCAATTACTGCTTTAAGACGAATTCGTTGGAAAGCTGGAATAAAAGAAATTTTTTGGATTTATCAAGATCAAACAAATGAATTGGAAGTACTAAAAGATAAATATAATATTCATTGGTGGGATGAATGGGCTGTAGGTGACGGTAAAACCATTGGAATGAGATATGGCGGTACCGTTAGAAAGTACGATTTGATGAATGGTTTGTTAAAAGGTATCATTGAGCAACCCTATGGTAGACGTCATGTGATGAGTTTGTGGCAAGAAACAGATTTTAAAGAAACTGAAGGGCTTAATCCATGTGCTTTTATGTCAATGTGGAGTGTCAGAAAAGATAAATCAGGTAAGCGTTTTCTGGATATGACACTTATACAACGTTCAAATGATTATTTGGTAGCTGGACATATCAATAAAATTCAATATGTTGCTTTACAAATGATGGTTGCCAGACATTGTGAGTTAGAACCTGGTATTTTTGCTCATTACACTCATAATCTCCATATATATGACAGACATTTTGACCAAGCGAATGAATTAATCAAAAGATATGAAGAGCATGGGGATATGCCACAACCAAAATTGGTTTTAAAAACAGATAAAACAAACTTTTTTGAGTTCACATTAGATGACTTTATAATGGAGAATTATGATCCGATTAAACCGCAACTGAAATTTGATTTAGGAATATAAGGAGGATATGATGTCAGAAATTAACATTATAGTAGCAATAGGGAAGCATTATGAAATTGGATTATCCAATGCATTATTATGTCATATTAAACCTGATTTGAAGTATTTTCAAAGAGTCACTAAAAATCAGATTGTGATTATGGGTAGAAAGACATTTTTATCTCTACCGAATGGGCCGTTAAAACATAGAGATAACATTATAATTACTAGAGATGATGATTTTCAACATGAAGGCACATATATAGCTAAGAGCATTGAGGAGAGTATAGAGATTGCTAAACGTCTGAATACAAATGATGAGAAAAAAATATTTGTTATTGGAGGAGCTTCAATATACAATCAATTTATGCCAATAGCAGATACTTTGTATATCACTCATATATTTGAAGATTTTGAGGCCGATGTCTATTTCCCGAATATCTCACAGGAATGGGTACTAGATAGTATCAAAGCAGACAGAGAAAACATTGAACACATGCATCCACATGTTTTTGGAATCTACAAGAGAAAATAATAAGAACCTATGGTGAAAAAACCATAGGTTTATTTTTACTCTGTAACGATGTGATAAGGGTTGAGTGTTCTTTCAATATCCGTTAAAACATCCAAAAATGATTGTGGTGTTTCAATCAAGTCCAGTCTGAAGTATATGGAACGAATGAAATGTCTTACATTCATTCTGGCATTGAATTTATGCAAGGTATCTTCAAGAGTCACAATTTTTTCGAACTGTTCAAACCATTGTGTTAACTCGGTTTGAGATAATAATTTCTTGTTGATGAATTCTTCTACAATTGGAGTTGCCAAACGTTCATATTCGTCTGCCGTTAATGGTTTGTCTATTGTTTTTAACTTATTGAATATACCTGTCAGAATACGATGATTGTCTTCTTTTTCAAGATGGCAACGAAGTAGGTGATGGATCGCATCGGCACTATGAGCGATGCTGTGCGCCCAACCATGTTCAGTATAGCCTCGGTAATCTATTTCCTTGTCTAGATATTCAAGTAATACCTCTGATAGGTGTATTAATTTTTGAGTCTCCAAGAACGGATTTTCTTTTTGATAATTAAGTATCAGACCAAGAGTTAGTACAGAAAAACTTCTCGTAAAAACATCATCATTAACATATCCAATATTCTTAAATAAGAAGTCCTTTGATATTAGAGTATCAGTCAATTGATTCAGTGACTCTTTGTCAAAATACTGATACACATCTATCCAATAGCAAAACGTTGTATAGATTAAATCATCTCGTAGTTCAGAGTCTAAATCACCTATATGAACTAAAATATCTTCTAGATAATCTTGGATAGATTCCGTTTCTTTTAATTTGAAGTCGTTATTTTTTATTTTCAGCAGTCTTGTTTTTAACATAGAAACCTCCTTATACATCATAATCTTATCATATTGAAAATTTTATAAAATGGTTTATATGATTTTAACTGTTGTTGTCATTATTCTATAAAGGTGTATTTCGACATGGTAAAGAAAGTTATCAGAAAAATTTGATCTTAATAAATTTTATTAAGCTTATTTATTACTACATAATTAACTCATATTTTAGTTTGCAAATGATGTGTAAGTTTAATGTGCAGTGGTATAATTAAAAGGGAGGTAGATCATTTATGCCTAATAAAGATTTTATAAACATGTTCTAGACAGTGTTAACGATGATGTATATTGCGTTGATAAAGATAGAAAGACAACTTTTTGGAATAAAAGTGCTGAAAATATTACCGGATTTAAAGAAAGTGATGTTATAAGAGAGTAGTGTTATGACAATATGCTAATCATGTTGATGTAGAAGGAAATCTGTTTTGCAAAACTGATGTCCTCTTCATGAAACATTAAAGGAAGTAAATTAGCACAACAATGGTTTATCTGGATCTCAAAAGCGGATCATCGAGTGGAACTGACTGTTTTTGTAATACCAGTCACTGAAGAGATTTGGATGTTATTACAGAAACAATACGAATGCTGGTTGAAAAATCGGCTTTAAGACTATGAACACCACTTCAATAGTCGGATGAATTATTGTATACAAGTAAAGAAAAGGATGTAATCAAGTGACAATAGGTTAGAAGTTGAATACTATTATCAAGATATTATGGGAGGATATTATGTTTCAACAAATGAGAATCGCCAAACATACCAAATCAATCAGTAATATTAAGGATTTCTATTGTAAGCAGCTAGGATTTAAAGTCCTCGGATCTTTTCAAGATCATGATGGTTATGATGGCATATTTTTAGGAAATCAAAGTGAGTATGACTTGGAATTTACAACATCTGATGAAGAGCCCAATAGGGTTTTGGATCCTGATGATCTGTTGGTGTTTTATTGTGAATCAGAAGAAGAATATTTGAAGCTTGAAGAAACATTTATTCATCATCCGAAAGTAGAAACAAGAAACCCGTACTGGCATGATAAAGGGATTGCATTATTAGACCCAGATGGAAACGTAGTTGTTATTTGCAAATCAAACTGGTAGGGGGCATATGAAAGAAAAATCAATACATAGATGGTTATTAATCATAACCATTATATTGATACCGATTATTATTTTGGTATCAACAATGGTAAAAGAAAAAATGGATATTCCTAAGTTTTTCACTCAGGATTATGAAGAAGCTGTTGTCAGACTTGTTTTAGAAGAAGATTTAAAATTTGATCCAGTGGTAGACGACATGTTAATCGGTAAACAAATACTTGCTGTAGAAGTTCTAACCGGTCAGTATAAGGGGGAGATACAAGAAGTCATCAATACCATAGACCAAGGTCATAATGTTGTAACGAGTGTAAATCAACGTATTATAGTAGGTATTACAGAACAAGAAGACGGCATTAGTGTCTGGGTGTACAATCACAAACGATCAACCATGTTATTGGCACTCGTCACACTATTTATAGGTGTTATGATTTACTTTGGAGGAAAAAACGGATTTTATTCTATTGTTGCTTTACTTTTTACTTCAACAATGTTTATATTTGTGATGATACCTTGTATATTTAAAGGCTTTAATCCGATGTTGATCACCATATTATGTGCAGTCGTTTCTAGTGTAGTATCATTTATTTTAATAGGTGGATACAATCAAAAGTCGTTTGTTGCAATAATTGGAACGATTTCTGGGATTGTAGCTGCAGGTATCATATCTTTTATATTTGGAAAAATGACTTATTTAACAGGCGTGAATATGGAAAAGGGTACCCAACTGGTCTATATAGTTTTAGATTACGGTATAAAAATCAAAGGATTGCTGTTTGCATCTATATTGATTGCATCTATGGGTGCCGTGATGGACGTCAGCATGTCAATCGCTTCATCCATGCATGAAATCTATGCACTTAATCCAAAATTGTCACATAAGAGTTTATTCCAAACCGGTATGAAGATTGGCAAAGATATAATGGGCACCATGGCAAATACATTGATATTGGCATTTATGGGTGGTTCACTAGGACTCATGTTAATACTTTGGGGATACAATATGAGCTTTAGACAACTTATCAACATGCCATTTTTATCAGTAGAACTCATTCAAGGTTTATCAGGTAGTATTGGCATTATCTTAACCGTACCATTTACAGCACTTGTTGCGAGTATAATATACAGAAAAAGCAGAAGTTAATTATTAAATATCAGATTCGTAGAATGTTGAAATCACTTGCATGTAGCAGGTGGTTTTTTTTACTTTGTCGCCATTGATTACAGAATCAAGTTTCTCTACTGCTTTTTTTGCATTTCCAAACTAACATGAGAATATATATTAAGTGTAGTATTGATAGTTGAATGTCCAAGACGCGATTGAATTGTTTTGAAGTCTACTCCTTGAGATAATAATAAAGTTGCATATGTATGTCTGATATTATCC
The DNA here is from genome assembly GCA_016342415.1 of Clostridiales bacterium. Classification (GTDB taxonomy): domain Bacteria; phylum Bacillota; class Clostridia; order Peptostreptococcales; family Acidaminobacteraceae; genus JABXKX01. The sequence goes on along the minus strand of JAEIOD010000002.1, from coordinate 233 downwards.
AAACGTTTGGATAATATCAGACATACATATGAGAAGTACCACATCGTTGAAATGCTTTCAAAATAAGACTTAACAATATGCTCAAAGATATTGTAAGCCAAGTGAGTTGGTATGGTAGTACTTTTACAGGTGCTGTCATCTTAAACCAAAAAAAAATAGGATTAGACCATGAAACTCTAAGTACAGTAATCAATCTAGATTTAGATTTAGAGGAACTCTGTCAACTCAGAGTT
>JAEIOD010000022.1 GCA_016342415.1 Clostridiales bacterium | reverse complement strand
TCTTCTAGACCTTCAGCTTCTTCTAGACCTTCAGCTTCTTCTAGACCTTCAGCTTCTTCTAGACCTTCAGCTTCTTCTAGACCTTCAGCTTCTTCGCTCTCATTTACCACAAGAACATTCTGTTCTTGTTCATTAGCAAATGCTGATAAACTCGCTGGTGAACTCGTTACCACTAGCATAACCACCAGTACTAAAGACACTACTCTCTTAAATAAAGACTTTCTCATTTCTTCCTCCATTGCAACATTTAAACCACTTAATTTTTTCGAATAATTACTACATTTATAGATTGTACTAGGTACACAGATACTACTTAATCACTTAATAAATGTTTCTCACATTAACCGAAAATAAAATAACTTCTCAATATGAATAGAATTCTTTCTTAGAATTCTCTCATCGAAAAGCATATTAAACATACATAAATAACTCTACCGATATTATACACAATAACTTCTACATAAAGAAGCCACTTCTTATGCTTTTGTCTATTTAGACATATATGCGTGCATTTAGCCAAAATTTATTTAATTTCGACAAATCATTAAAATTATATTTCTATTTTTGCTATCATCAGTTAATAATCTATATGATACACCGTCCTTTCTGCAAGTAATAAAGCTATACAAACAAAAAATTAAAGCTTCAATATTAAACTATGCAAACAAAAGAGATATTAATCATTTTTACTGACATATTCTCATCTGACTTTTACGCCTAATAGTGAAGGTAGAACATAAGAAATACCCACTTTCGACAAAAAATCTTCATCAAAAGCAGGTATTAAATTTTACTTCATTTATTTTAATCTAAAGTTAAAGCCCGACTAAAAATAGATGACTGTTTCTACTCTAAATTATCTAAAATATATAAATACAGTTTATTGATAACCACTGCTATTTCACTTCTTTTAATCTCACTTTGCGGATCAATGATACCATCACCTTTACCACTGATAAATCCTAAATTAATTGCAATGGTCATTGCCTCTTTTCTTTTGTCACTAATTTGATCAAAGTCTTTGAAATCTCCCTTATATTCTTTTAGGGAGTCATCAATTGGTATTTCCAGTGCATTAATTGCTTTAATCAAAATTTCGACAACTTCTTCACGAGATGAATTATGCATTGGATCAATTGACTCAGTCTCTTCAATCAAACCCAAGACCAAACCTCTTTGCATATGTCCATCATACCATTTACCCGAAGTAACATCAGATGCATCACCAGTATAAACTGGAATCTTTGACATATCCTCAATCATCAATTTAGTAACCAATGTCACAATCTCAGCTTTTGATATAGACGCTTCAGGATCAAAGTTGTTTTCATCTTTACCAGAGATAATACCTCTTTCTACTAAATATTGAACATGGTCGTGAGACCAATGAGTAGCTGTATCTTCAAAGGTCTTATCCTTAAGATAAGGTTTAACTGAAATTTCTTTAGAAATCAGTCCACTTCTTAAACTTGGAGCAATAAAAACAACATTCGCATTTTTAGAGTTTAAGGCAGCAATTGTCGCTTTATCACCTATAACACCTGCTTGTATCAAAGCTTGTCGATCTTCAGAAGACCACGTTTTTAACGCATCTATGTTTCTTCTAACATCTCCAGCAGATACATTATAGCTCGCCATAGCACTTTCTTGTTTTAATGCTTCTAAATATAAAACTTCTAGTCCCACATCAGATCCGATAAAACTTGATAATAAAGAAACAGCTTCCGATTTTTCGGCTTCACTCATAGAGCCCAATTTACTAAAAATCAAATCTATATAGTTGTCATCAATGGACTCTCCAAATGCAGATATCGATGTTATAATCAAAATTAATACAATCAGCAAAACTTTTTTCATGTTATCCCTCACTTACTAGAAAATAATATTTAGTATATATATCAAGAATCCAATTTTGTTCTTCTGCAGTAAAATTACTATAGAACATGTCTTTAGCCTCTTGCTTTTCCTCAGGTGAAAAACCACCACTGGAAATATCAATCAATCTAGATATCTGACTAGCTGTCAACCTAGACATCGCAAGCTCCATAGCAATCTTCTTATCTCTATCAAAATCTTTCTTTGTATAAACTTCAACTTCTTCTTTTTCTTCTACTTTAGTTTCAATTGTTTGAGTGTTACTAACTGAACTGGTCTCTATTTGAGTGGCAGTTGTTATTTGAACGTTAGTTGTTGTCTCTGTTTTTTGTGTAGAATCATTGGTCTTTTGGATTGAATCATTTGACTCAATCTCTTGATCTGTCTCTTCATCAGATGCCGTTATAATCAAAGGTTCAAGTTCAAAATCCTTACCATTAGGATGTGTATTTCTAATATCAGCAAAGTAAGCACCGATTATAGCATTTGACCTTTCTGCTTCCATCTTTATAGTAGCCGCTTCTGCAATGAGTTCAGCTTCTGCTGTTGCGGCTTCCATTTTATCTTCTAATGCTTTAGCAACTTGTGCCTGCTGTCTTTCTACTTCTGCCATTATAAAACTTTCAAATTGAGCTTCAAGCTTCTTATATGCATAAAACGCAACAGAGCTAAACAGCACAATAACGATCATGACACCAATGAGTATTTTCTTTAACATAGTTACCTTTCCTATCTCTTTTTAAACAATTCAAAAATTGGTCTTTTAACTGGAATTACTTCAAATGGATTTATAAGTCTGTTTTCAATAAGCTTTTGAGGATTCTGATGTACAATTTCATCATAAATATCGTCGCCTACAATTTCCTTCATTCGTCCCAAAGGGGCTGCAACTGATAACGCTGTAGATTGACTTGAATGTACATCTGTACCAACTAGATGATACATTTGCCTTTTTAACATCTTAATAGCTGTTTTTTTAACAACCTCTCCATAACGCCCATAAAGTGTAGAAAGGTTAATTTGAGTTAATACACCGAGTTCAATCCACCGTTTTACGATATCCAAATCCTTTTGTACATATGCATAACGCTCTGGATGAGCAATAATCGGTGTAAATCCTCTCACAGTAAACTCAAAGAGCATTTCATCTAAATTGCGTAGTTTATCCTGCATAGGCAACTCAACTAAAACATATCTTGTGTTATTTAGTGTTAGTGACTTACCCTTTCTTAAATGTATTAACGAATCAAAATCCAAATATATCTCATGTCCTGTATAAATTGGCATGGTAATATTCTCTGCCATTAACCGTTCTCTTAACAGACCTACTTTTTCTTTTACTTCATTTGCCTCTGCTGTCATGCTACCTTCAATAAAATGAGGTGTGGCAAACATGGCTTTTATGCCCCGTTCTTGAGCTTTTCTAATGATTCTTATCGATTCTTCAATGGAATCTGAGCCATCATCTACATCAAAAACAATATGAGAATGTATATCGATCATATTTCCTTCTTTCTAATTCACAAAAAGCAATAACCAGAAACGGCAAGGCCTTTCTAGTTAATGCTCATCAATTTATTAACTTCTGGGTAGTGAGGCCAAAAGTTACTCAATAGCTTTATAAGATAATTCAAAGTCTTTTAAGCATCCATTATCTATAAATTCTTTATTTAAGTCATCATTTGGTCTGTATGAAGGGACCATTATCTTGATTTGTTCTCTCAAAACCGTTTCATCTTTTCTATCAATCACAGATTTTAAGTTATCAAGCATGTTCATCAATACCTTGAAATCTGCAAACATAGGTTTACCAATGAAGATTTTTTCATGTGGCGTTTTTGTCATGCCTTCTTCTTGCATCAACAATTCTTCATACAATTTTTCTCCAGGTCTCAGACCGGTTATTTTAATTTCAATATCCTCATGTGGCTCTAATCCGGATAAACGGATTAAATCTTCTGCAAGATTGTAAATCTTAACAGGTTCACCCATATCAAGAATAAATATCTCTCCACCCTTGGCATATGCTCCGGATTGTAGTACCAATTGCGATGCCTCTGGAATGGTCATAAAGTATCTTATGATTTCCTTATGCGTTACAGTAACCGGGCCACCTGTTTCAATTTGCTTTTTAAATAGTGGAATCACACTCCCGTTAGATCCCAGTACATTACCAAATCTAACACCTGTAAATTTAGTATCAGAAATCTCAGCGTATGACTGAATAATCATTTCACAAATTCTCTTGCTGGCACCCATCACATTGGTTGGATTAACTGCTTTATCGGTTGAAATCATTACAAATCTATCCGTATTATACTTGTTGGCAGCTCTAGCCAAGTTGAGTGTACCAAAACAGTTGTTTAATATAGCTTCTCTAGGTGCGGTTTCCATTAACGGCACATGTTTGTGTGCTGCGGCATGGAACACCACCTCTGGTGTGTACTTCTTGAAGATATCTTCAATGTTCTCACGGTCTCTCACTGAAGCTATCAATGCAATTAAGTTAAGACTGGGATATTCTTTTAGAAGTTCATTTTGAATATCATAAGCATTGTTCTCATAGATATCTAAAATGATTAATTGTGATGGTGAGTATCTTGCAATTTGTCTACACAGTTCTGATCCAATAGATCCGCCACCGCCAGTGACTAATACAACTCTATTTTCTATATATCCTTTTATTTTGCCCATTTCTAAAGCAACTTCATCTCGTCCTAGTAAATCTTCTATTTCAACGTCACGAATTTGATTCATCGTAACTTTACCGTCAATGATCTCTGTGATACCAGGCACAATCTTCAGATTACAGCCTGTACGGGTACATTCCTCCAATATTTCTATTCTCGCTTTTTTATCCACAGTAGGAATCGCAAGAATAATCTCATCAATACTGTATTTTTTAGCAACAGAGTAAATATCATATCTGTTACCTAAAACCTTTACACCACTAAGCGACTTGCCTTGAATGGCTTCATCGTCATCTATAAATCCTTTTAAATAACCGTAAGTTTCAGGTCTGTTCATAATTTCCTTTGAAATCATCCCTGCAGTAGCACCTGCTCCAATAATCAACAAGTTTCTATCAAACTTTTGTTTTGTCAAACTTCTATGGTTCTTATAACGTCTTAAAACCCTATAACTAAATCGTACACCGCCTACAATTATAAGTTCCAACATCAAAGCGTTTGCCAAAACACCAAGAGGCAACGGATTACTTTGGGTAAACATATAAAATATTGTTACAGCGCTAGAAAGCAATACTGCAAAAACAACTTGCATCAGTTCTTCAATTGAAGCATACTCCCAAAGACTGTCATACAATGAAAATGAATGATAGACAAATATCTTTATCAAAAAGACGACTAAAGCTATTTCAAAACAGAAATACAAATCTATTGTAGGTATATTCATACCAAATCTTAATACTAAAGCTAAAAGCATTGATATAGTAATGGCTAAAATATCAAATAGCATCAGATAATATCGTTTCATTTTCTTTTTCATAATATCTCTTTCCTTTCGTATTGCTCTTTTATAACAGGTTCTTTACCAGTATATAAACTTAAACTGGCTTTCGCCATACTTATGCGCATATAGGCAACTCAGCGACATAATTAGCCAAAAAAAATACACCTAATGGTGTACCCAGATAAACCTTATTAATCAACTTTTATAACCGATTTGATCTGATGTCCAGACGAGTAAACTTTCTTTATGAAATGTCTCCCTGAAATCAGCGTCAACAATTCTTGGTAGATATATTCCATTGAGTGGTTTAATTGATCAAAGTCACTATCCATAGGTGTTATGGGTAACTCGCCTAATGCTTCATAACCCATTTTTAAAGCTCTAATCTTAATGGCTGTAGCTTTCATATCTTTTTGAATTTCTTCTAGATACTCAGGAAAACCACTTTTATAAGTATAAGGCTCAATAATATGTTCTAAATCCAATGGTTCAATGTAAGATGTTTCTGCTTCTTTTTTCAGTTTTTCAAAACAAATATCATTTTTATCCAGCATAATAATCCCCCTAAGATTAATCTTAAGTCAAGTATATCAACTGGTTATAAAAAAAACAGACCAAATACCCATCTGGCACATTTTAAGTCATAAAAAACCAAACAAGAAAAGTGTCAACGACACTTTTTAATACAGAATTCATGTAATAACGTTGTATCAATAACTTCATCATATACTTAAATTACAGAATCCTACAAACAAAAAAGACATGATCAATCACGTCTTCTAAATATTAAAACGAATAATAGAATACCAAAACATACGCCTGCACTGTCAATTAGTATATCTTTTAAACCTGGTCCACGACCAGGTACAAATCCCTGATGTATTTCATCTGATACTGCATAAGTAACACCTATACCAAAGGATATTAGAACGGAGTAAAATTTCGTAATGTCGCTTCTTGTCAGAGCATTCATAACAAGAAATCCAAGTAAACAATAGATAAAGAAATGAGCATTCTTTCTGATGATATGGTTAAGTGTTTTAGCATCTAACTCACTTGATGGCACCACTTTTTCTATCACCAGCACAATTTTTTCAGTAACGCCAGTACTTAACTTATTTGAAGTATCTGCTACTTGTGATGACAAATTAAAGATTATAACCATCACCGCTATAACTACCAACCAAGCGATTGATGCTTGTATTCTATTTCGAAGCAATATTTCTTTCATAATCAAACTGTCTACTTTCTTAAATATTAATGACCAACCAGTGTAGATAATTCATTATAACAGATTATAAATTGATTCAATACATAACAACTCATTTAGCCTATTATTTATCTTATATAGCCAAATACTCTGTTTTATAACAAACAACGAAATTTTATTTGCCATACACCTGTGAAGTTGCTTACATTCATTGTAAATTAAATATCTTTGAATTAAACTTAAATTAAACAACTGATAATGGAGAAAATTATGTTAGAGAAAATTAAAGAAAAACTCATTCAAATATCCAATAAAGAATTATTTAGAACATTATACTCATATTCTAAAGGATATCGATTAAAAATTATCTATATAACCATTCTTAGTGCCATCAACTCTTTAACAACTATTGGTATTGCACTGTTAACCAAGAGCATTATAGACTCAGCAATCAGTAAAGACCTATCTTCTACATATACACTGGGTTCAATTGTTGTAATCGGACTTATTTTCAAACTCATTTTATCCAAGTACACAATGGTTTATTCTACTAAGATTGGCGAAACGATGTTCAACGATTTGCAGCATAGAACCATAAAGACATTTTATAACAACCAATGGTTATTTATGAGTCAATTTAAAACAGGTGATTTAATTACTCGATCCGGTAACGATGTTTCAAAAATTACTGGTATATTAATGAGTACATTCCCAACTATTGTTTCTCTATTGGCGCAGTTGATAACCGCTTTTATCATTTTATCTTCTTACGATAAAACAATAGCCTTTATTGCTTTTATTTTAGGACCAGCTACAGTGAGCATCAGCTGGGTTTTAGGACACAAATTGAAAGAATTACAAGCTGTTATCCAAGAATCCATTAGTGAGCTAAACTCATATATCACAGAATCCATTCAAAATATGGATTTAATCCAATCTTTTGACATCAAAGAAGAAGCTTTAGACAAACTAGAAAAACTTCAAGATAGGAAAAGAACTTTAATTTATAAAAAAGCTATATTTACTGCTATTACAAAAGGTATTATCGATTTTGGTTTTACCATTGGGTTTTTAGGTGCCACACTTCTTGGAGCATACAAACTTTATCAAGGTGTCATCAGTTTTGGTACTTTTACAGCGTTTTCACAATTGGTAACTCACATTCAAAGTCCAATATACGGGTTATCAAAAACAATACCGTCCATTATTACTGTATTATCTTCTGTGGAAAGAGTTATTGTTTTTAATGAGAACAGCACCGAAACGCCAGACACATCACTAGAACTTCAACCAAATGAACTTATGAGTCTTCAGTTTGATAATGTGTCTTTTTATTATGAAAAAGATAAAATAATTTTGGATAAACTCGACTTATCTATAAATGTTGGAGATAAAATTGCACTCATAGGTACTTCAGGTGAAGGTAAAACCACCATTCTCAGATTAGTTATGGCTTTACTCGAACCTTCTTCAGGAGAAGTTAAGCTAAACTGCATGAGTGGATCAGTACCAATTACTTCCGAAACTAGAAAGTACTTTTCTTATGTACCACAAAAAAATTCTCTGTTCTCTGGTAGCATTATAGATAACTTATTATTAGCCAATAAAAATGCTTCAAAAGAGATTATTGAAAAGGCACTAAAATCTGCCTGTATTTATGATTTTATTATATCTTTACCTAACGGTGTAAACACATTAGTTGGAGAGCGTTTAGGCGGACTTTCAGAAGGACAAGCACAAAGAATATGTATCGCAAGAGCGCTTGTGCATAACACCCCATTTCTAATTCTTGATGAAGCAACTTCAGCCTTAGACACTGAAACAGAAAAGTGTATCATTAATAATATTTCAAAAAACTATACTTCAAAATCATTAGTAGTAGTGACACATAAAACAGAAATCCTTAACTACTGTAATCATATATACAAATTAGATAACAAAAAAACAACAAAAGTAAGATAACCTCTCTTTTGTTGTTTTCACTCCACTAACCATCACAATTCCCATAGTGATTACCAGGTCTACTACAGTCACAATTTCCTTTATACCCTTCAGCAGATACAAATTCCTCCCCAGTTATTTCTGTTGTTTCATTTTCGAATAGTGGCACCCCACTCAAAACTTTAAATACTGAACGACCTTTCGTTTTATCAACACCTAATACTGATAATACAGGTTTTTCCCAACTTTTCATGCTGCCCTCCCATCTTTTTTACATTATTCTACAACTGTTATCAACTGATTTTGTTCTAGTAAAACTAGTAATTCTAAAACATCTTTTTCACATACTAATAAATCAACATCATATTCTTTTCTTAAAGTATCTATAACATCAGAAACCTTCATCTGGTTTTCTAGTATTTCCCAAATTCTTTTCCCAACAGAATTTAGAGTATAATAAAATCCGAGGTTAATACTCATCATTCCTAATTCATCATCGATCAAAGTTGTTAATACAGAATCATTCAAAACAACTTCGGAACTCATATTTATCATCATATTATACTCTCCACTATCAATTTTATTTGCTCATCGATTGTATCTTTACCATCTTCTCTTTTTAGAGTAAACATTGTCGTGTTAGATGCTAAATCAACAATTTTCTTAAAATTCATTTCATGACTATTAAACATCGTCATAAAATCTTCCCTGTATAGGTTTTTCAATAATACATCAATTTTTTCGATACCTTTTAACTGAATGAATTCAATTTCTTTTTTATGCTTTTTTATATAAAAGATCGAGTGAATTTCAATCGGCTCTTTTCTTATTTTAGTATGTCTGTTCACATAAAATTTTTCTCTTCTAACACCAGGATATTCAACTGCTCCAGTAACTTTATTTTCAATTTCAAATTTAATAATTAATTCTTTTCCAAGTCTCTGAACGGGTATACCCATATGAGTCAGTAATCGACCATTCATTTCATAAAGTCCTATAAGATCATCGGTTATTAGATTATAACCACAGTTTAATAATCCTGTTGCTAAAGATGATTTCCCTGCACCTGAGTCACCTAATATTAAAACACCCTTATTTTCAATCATTACCCCACTTCCATGAAGGGTTAACAAATTTCTTTGATTTAATATTGCTGTTAGTCCACGGCCTTCTAAAAAGAGGCTCACCCAAGTCTCATCAGCACCTAAGGCTGGCTCAATGATTATTCTGTTACCATCTTCTGAATAGTAATTTGCAATATTTTTAACATACTCAATGCATTTTGTTTTTGACGCTTTTATATATGGATTATCAATTATACAATCCTCAATTTCTAACGGTACCTTTCCAATTTCTATGAAAACATCTGCTTTTTTGAATTCACATTCAACTGCATCAATTTTGATTTCAGATTCAATATGTAAACCGTGTATAAAATAATAATATTTCTTTTTCATTAAATATGTACGCTCCCAAATCTTGCAACAACAGAAAATCTTTCTACACCTTTTTCACCGACCACAATTTTTCCGCCATGTTTTAACCACGCATGAGCAATAGGTTCATTATTTTCATCTTTTGAAAGACCAAAGTATATAGTACTATCAATTTCTTTGTTATTTAAAAGCTTTTGTGCAGTTAATGCTTGTACCATACACAAACTTTCCCAAGGTGTATTTTTACTCGCTGTCATCACCATTTTCCTTACTTTTAAAATATAAGGATGTAATTCTTCATTATACGCCTCTGATGATTCAACTCCTAATTCACCCATTTTTTTTGCCAATTTATTAAAAGGGACAAATAACATAACAAATCTATAATAACCGCATAATATATATGTTCTTAAAAACAGTATTTTAGTTCTTAAATCTAATCTAAAAAAAGTTTTTACTTTGTTTATCATTTTTCAGTCACCCATTTTTTCAACTTAATTCTTTTATTTATAAACTCATTATCCACGTAGTTATTACTAATACTAATGTTTTGTCTTAGAAGATTACTTACAATTCGATGTATCCAAGCAATTGGTAAGAAAAGAACTGTTTTCCTGCAATATTTGTATCTCGTAATGCCTGCTAAATGTTCCCGACTTGGAAATAAAAATGATAATTTCTTACTAATAAAACTTTTGCTTGTTTTAAGTGTATGATCTGCAATCTGATTGCTCAAAAATTTTGATTTATCGAAAAAACCAAAAGGTCCTGATAAAAACACATCATTTTTAAGCAATTCAACAATCTCAGTATCTACTTTTCCTAAAGACTTTTTTATAATATCAGGAAGCGTAAGACTAAAATCCTCACGTAATATTTTAAAAACAACATTAGAAAAGTTTGTCATTTTGTACTCAGTTAGTTTAGTAAGGATAAATGCCCAGTTTAATTCATTTCGGCTAATAATGTAATATAAATCACAGATTTGCTTCAGTCCAAATCCAACATAACAATAATGTTTATACATATGAAGCATACAGTACAAAAATTCATACTCTATGGTTGGTGATATAAAACTCAATCCTTCATAGTCTATTGGATAAGAATCTTCAAATATCTGATACCTCATATCATAAATATCAGGGAATCTCTCTTGATCTACAAATTCCGTGTGTAGTTCTACAAGCAGTTGCCCTTCACAGAAAAAAACTAGATGATGTGATTTACGTGTAGAGAGTTGTTGTATATAGCCATAAGATTCTAAAACCTCACATGCCATATCAATTTGTTTTTCTTTTACATAAATATCTATATCACCCATACGTCTTGAAGAGGGATTTTTATAATATCTCGAATAACTGATTCCCTTTAACAGCATTACTTCTATATCATTCTCTTTAAATGAGTCAAATAAAGTTCGGATATTTTTTATTTTATACAGATGGCCCATAGTACTTTGTAAATACAATGCTTTCCACTCATTTAAAAGTGACTCATCAAAGTGATCCATGTCAGAATTCTTAAAAGAATCATAAACAAGCAAATGTATCTCATGTGCTCTTGTCATCTCAAAAAAATTATATTGTTCTTCAATTGTTAATACGGAGTAATCTACAGACTTTTGCTCCAAGATTGTTCCAATATTATTATAAAGAAAACTTTGTATTTCAACCATACTGACCCCATTCTTATATCTATAGTTAATAGTATCACAGCTCTAAATTATTATAAGACAATGAACATATTTAGCCATATTATTGGTTATTTAGCCATAAAAGAGTTAATACCCTTTCTTTTTTCAAAAAAATCAGTGATTTAACTCACTGATTTATCACTTTTTATATTCTTTATATGAGTACAAATTTGAGTAATGATACTTATAATACCCTCTACCTTTGGTAGGTATTTTTGTTAATACGACACCCAAAATATTAGCTGACACTTTATCTAATTGTTCTTTAGCAGCTATTGCCATTCTTTGATCTGTTTGACCAGCAGCAACTACAAGTAAAGTACCATCACAGATTGATGATAAAATTGCACCATCAGTTACATATGAAACAGGTGGCGAATCAATAATGACATAATCATATGCAGCCTTTAAACTATCAACCACATTTTTCATACGATCCGATGATAACATTTCAGCTGGATTAGGCGGAATGGGTCCAGATGGTAAAACATGCATTCCTTCGACTTTTCGTATTTGTTTAAAAACGTCCTCTTTTTGATACAAAACACTACTTAATCCTTCTCGATTAGACAAATCAAACATTTTAGCAAGTCTTGGTCTTCTAAGATCAGCATCAACTAAAACAACGCTTTTACCCATCTGAGTAAATGAAGCTGCAATGTTAGAGGCTGTAGTAGATTTACCTTCTGTAGCACCACTTGATGTTACAACCAAAGTTTGTATAGGTTTATCTACCGATGAAAACTGTATATTAGTTCTTAATGTCCTATACGCTTCTGAGATAGGTGATTTTGGATCTCTATCAATCAATAACTTTGCCATATAAACTCCTAATCATGTTCCGGTATCATACCTAGTACAGGCAAACCTAAATGTTTTGTTACATCCTCAGGTATTTTCATTGTGTGATCAAACATCTCGAATAGAAATATAAGAAACAATGCTAATGCAATACCTGCTCCTCCACCCAAAACGATATTTTTTTTCTTATTTGGAGAATAAGGATAGTATGGAATCTTTGCTGTTTCTAGTATTCGGACGTTGTCGATTTTCATCATTTCAGCTATTTTCTCAGAAAAAACGACCGAAAAAGTATTTGCTATTTCAGTAATCTCTTCAGGTGAAGTACCAGAAACATATACCTGAATGATTTCTGTATCGTTTAATAAGTTAATACTTATAACACTTTTTAAATAACCTACAGAAGTCTCAAATGGTAAAGCAGCTTGTACTTCTGATAAGATGGGTTCTGTTTTAGCAATAGCAGCATAAGTAGTAATCAAGCGCTGATTCATTTGCATATCATACATACTAATCGCCTCAGTATTCTCATAGTCAACAGGTTTTCCAAGCATCAATTTAGCGTGAGTTGCATATTGAGGTACCATGACATATTCACTGTATAAATACGCTGACAATGCTGACAATGTAAATAATACTATGATTAACCACAATCTCCGTTTGACCATATAAAAAAGATCTATTAAATCCAATTCTTCCATGAACGCCTCCATTTACATATTTCTAAAGATTAATGCAAAATTAGTATATCAAACAATCTCTTATTAATCGTCATATGGGTATATTTAGCCAGAATTAGTACTTATTTAGCCATTTTTACAAAACAAAAGCTCCTCCGAAGAGGAGCTCTAAATTTAATTTGTTTGTTATTCTTGTAGAATAATTTGATGACGAGTTGCCGCTTCAATGGTACCGTATGATTTATGATCAGTTGGTATATCACTGAACGTTGCATCTGGTAGTTTATACTCATCTCTTTTAAGTATCGTATTCATCATCGAAACAATATGTCCTCTAGTAATTGGTGATTCTGGTCTGAATGTATTGTCTTCAAAACCGTCAACAATACCATTATTATAAACTCTATTAATTGCATCAAATGCCCAATGTTTAAAAGTCACATCTTTTATAAAATGTTTTGCACTAGGATCATCCTTAATACCAAGTGCTTCCCAAGCATTAGATATCATTACTGCAATTTCCGCTCTTGTCATTGCTTGATTAGGATTGAACTGGTCTAATGTCAAACCTTCAAACAAATCATTGTCATTAGCTGTTTCTATATACAGATAAGCCCAATTATTCTGATCTACATCAGAGAAACTCGGTTTAGCAAAATCAGCTTTCTCATAATATACAGGAACAGGAATATTATTTTCTAATACTTGATCACCATTTTCATCTAATTTATACTCTTTAATATCTAACTTCAATATTCTTGCAAACATTGTAGCAGCTTCAGCTCTTGTAATATTGTTAAATTCTTTGAAAGTCTTATCTTTGTATCCTGAGATATAAGGCGCTAAGAATTCAACTCCACCTAATGCCTCTGGACTGCTTACAAATAATATTACTTCATCAAATTCAGGCCTACCTTGAATCTTTGCTTTTACAGTTACTGAAACTAATGTATCAGTCGGTCTCTCTAAAAATTCAGGAGTAATAGTAACTAAACCATTCCTATCAATACTTACAACTTCTGGTTTATCAACACTCCATTCAACTGGAGCTCTTATTCCTGTTAGAAATGCATTGAAATCCATTGAATCACGATCTAAAGAGCCTGCTTCAGGTCTAGTAAAAATAGTTTCACCATTTGGATTAACACTAATAGTAACAGGTTCTGGATCAACGGGATCATCTTCTGAATATCTTCTATCTTCTATGATAACCTCAATTATTTTACCCAACTCAAATGTATTTTCCAATTGATCATTATATTCTAGGTTATATTGACAAGCATCTAATATAACATTCCCTAAATCGACAAAAACTTGAGCATAAGCATCGATTTCAGCTTCCTCAGTTGATGATAAAAGAGAACCATTACTTGCATATCTCTTCAAATCGTCTGCAATCATATCATTCGTGATTGATAACAAACCTAAATCTCTAGATTGCAAATTGTCATCTAAATACCTTTCAATACCTAAATTTGTTCTAATCACAATATTAAGCAAACTTTGGTATAGAATGATTTCTCCTTGACCTTTTTTATCCCATCTTCCAATAGGCTCCTGAAGCTGGTATGGGAGTTGTCTAAATAATTCATTTAAATATTGATTAAACCTAACCATATAATCTGAATACTTTACATTGTTATCATGATATATGGCAGCATAAAGATTACCACTTGGTCCGTTTAAATCATTCTCAACTGCATCCATACTGGCCGGGAAAGTACCTATATAATATTCCATTATAGTTTTTATTTTGGTTTGTGTTAAACCATAAGCAGCAAGTCTGCCTGCTCTAATAGGATCTGATGATAAAGCTGTTCCAACATTACTATTTAAACTACCATCATCTAATGATTTTAGAACATAGTAAAATGTCACACCATTTGCATGCTTATCTACACCAGCTTTAATCAAATTATCAAATCTTGAAAACCATTCATTACTTTCGTAAGATCCATCAGTTGTAATATCTTCTTCAATCATTTCTGTAGACACATCAGCATATACAGGCAAAGATGTCAGTAACAAACATAATACCAGTATGAAACTATAAATTCTCTTTTTCATAATACTCTCCTTTTCCATTTCACCTATAAATTGCTTAGAATGTACTCATACATTTTTTTAATTACTACAGCTGTTTCCCCTCTAGTAATCAAATCATTTGGAGCAATTTGTCTATTTCCTTTACCATTTACGAAACCCAAGTTGATCGCAATAACCATCGATTCCATATATTGCTCATTTAGTTGATCAAAATCAACAAAGTCACCATTATATTCATTCATATTTTCATTAATGGGGATCTCAATTGCCATTAATGATTTAATGAGTATATCTATAACTTCTTCCCTTGTTGATAAATTTTCTGGATTCAGTCGATTAAAGCCATTTGGCATAACAATATCTAACGTAACTGCTCCTTGCATAAATTTGTCATACCACTTGCCAGCCTGAATATCAGTAATATCTTTTCTGTATTCCGGTAATTTATCATCATCACTTATAATAACATTCATAACTAGAGTAACAATTTCAGCTTTCTTAATATTCTCATCTGGTTCAAACGAATTATCAGTTTTACCAGCAATTATACCTCTTTCATTTAGATAAACTACATACTCCTTACTCCAATGATTTGAAAGATCATCAAACTTCTCATTATAAGATTCTATAATCGGTTTTTTATTTTTGATAAAAGCACTTTTATAAACTGAAAATTCGGGTTTTTTATTTCTATAATTTATCTCTTTGACTGTATCAAAATCTCCTGCAACTCCTGCATTTAAAAATGCTAATCTATCACTCTGAGGCCAGCCTTTTAAGATTTCGATATTTTTCTTTAATTCTTCTTCTGTGATACCGTGTAATTTTAATGCTTCACTTTTAGTTCTGATAACTTCTGAATATAATAAATCTAATCCTAGATTGGAAGAAAAAAGTACTTCTAGTAAATCAGCATTTTCTTTTTTTTGTTCTTCAGAATATTTATTGAAATTATCAAATATCAAATTAATATAACTTTCATCTATCATTTCAGCAAAAGTGAATGAAGATAATAAAAGAAGACTTATCACTATTAATATTATTTTCTTCATGAATTCTTCCTCTTAGTTTTATGTAATTTACTCAATCTACTTCATAATTAATGCAATTAATTATATCATGCGACACTAAGTAATCATTGTTAAAGGCACATTTAGCCATATAGTAGTTAATTTAGCCAAATATTAATAAGGTTTAAAAGAGAATCCATATTATACGAACTCTCTTTTGCTCATTTACTCTTCGATTTTTTTATAGTAAAAACTTGATGCAGCTTCAATATCACCATAATACGAATAGTCCTTTGGTACGTCTGAAAACTTAGGCTCCTCAGATGGTAAATCTGGTCTTCCTATCAATTTATTAATCATATTTACAGTTTGCTCCCGTAATATGTCGTCATTTGGTCTATAAGCGCTGTTTAAATAACCTGTAAATATCTCTGTATTATATAACCTATTGATAGGTATAGCTGCCCAGTGATTAGATGGTACATCGGGAATATCATGATTCCTTGTACCATCAACTTCTACTTTTCTATACGCCCAATAATTTGTAATAACCTGAGCTATTTCTGCTCTTGATATAGGAGCATCAGGATTAAAAAACCTATTACCACCGTTAAAATAGCCAATGAATATCTTTGTCTGAAACATTGACTGTATATAGGGATACCCCCAATAATCCACATTTACATCCTCAAATATTTGTGATCCAGGAGAACTAATATCTAAATTTAGTATTTTTGAAAAAATTGTTGCAACTTCCGCTCTTGACAGATTCTTCTTCGGTTTAAATGTACCATCTGAATAACCACTTATATATGGTGCACTGAAGTTTTCATTACCTAAAGGAGTTTTTTCAATAAATATAACAGTTGCCGAAGCACTTACTCCACCTACAACTGTTGTTGCAGTTACTGTAACTGTAATACTCCCAGTTCCATTAGGAACATCATCTTTTGATGTTACCCTACCATTTTTATCAACTGTAGCATATCTCTCATCACTAATTGACCAGATAACATCTTTTTTATTAGTCCCCGTTACAGTTGCTAAAAAGAGATACGACTTAGATAGCTCATCAGCCGAAAGACCATATAGTACTGCAACGAAATTTTGATCAAGATGGATTTTCACCTCTGATGGTAACACAACTTCTACAGATTCTTCTACAACTGGTGTTATTGGTAAAGTGTTTTCGTCTTTTACATCTTTCCTATGTGGAACTCTTAGAATATAGCTTTTCTCTGCACCATCAGACGTTTGTACTTTAAACACAATAATACTAGTTGCATCATCAAGAATAATACTAATTGTATCGCCGCTTTGATATATGTAGTCAGAGCAATCAACTGATAATATTGAGTTGGAATCTAACAATTCAAATTTCACATCTATTTGATTCACATTGTTTTCAACCACAGCTTCGAATTCTTCATCATTAACTTTTGTTAACGCTTTTGCCAATGGTCCAGAAACAATTAAATTTCTAATCATAGGATCAGTAAACGATTCTCTAATAATAGTGTATGTATACTTTCTAATAACATTATTTAAATTGACTTCAACTTCAACAACATTAGAACCAATATTTAAATTTATGACTTTTGCATTTGTTATTTCGCCATTTATTTTCAATACTGTCCCAAACATTAATTCTGGATTAATAGTAATATAATTCACATCATTAGAAACGTTAAAGGTCTCATTATAACTCATAGGGTCATACACAAACCCACTCAAACCGTTCATACCCATTTTAAGAATTGGCGAAAAGTTTAAACCTGCTTGAACATCAATTAAGCCATAACCGATTGTATCTTTTCTATCATAACCATCTGGTATGACAATTCCTGGATCATAAGCTGTAGTACGAATAACCTCCCTGATTTGTGAAGGTGTTAATTGTGGATACTTTGCCATCAATAGAACAACATAACCAGCAACATGAGGAGTCGCAACTGAGGTTCCAGATTTCATTCTTGCACTATCGCTATTATTGTAGTCTGAACTTGAAATATATGAGCCAGGTGCAACGACGTCTACTTCTCTTCTAATATCATTTACTACACCACCAACATCTGAAAAATCTGATATTCCTAATTCATCATTCAAAGGATTTTTCATAACAGAACCAACAGCTATAACTGTTTCTTCTGCGGCTGGATAGTTCATAACAATACTCCTTCTACCCTCACCGGAGTATCTTTGATGATAAGTTTCACCATCAATCCAATGATTACTCTTATTGTCAGTTGCAGAAATCACTACGATTCCTTCAGCTTCTGCTTTAATTAGAGCTTCTGCAACTTGACTAGATCTTTCATTATATGTCAAACTCATAGTAATGACATCAACATTATGCTCAATAGCATAATGAATTCCTTTAGCGATATAATACGAACTAGTTGAACCATCATCCTTATAAACCTTTATTGGGAGAATTTTCACTCCTGGTGCAACACCAACAACGCCATCACCACTATCAGTTTTCTTAGCTCCTACTATTCCAGCTACATGTGTACCATGTGAATTATAATCTGTTGGGTCATCATCTTCTTCGGCAACATCAATCCCTTTATCTAAAATAATATTTATATCCTCATGGTCCACATTAATACCAGTATCAATTACAGCAACAATTATAGGATTTAATTGCCCCTCTAAATAAGGTATTGAAGATAAGTCATCCCAAATTTTATCTATATTGGTGTAAGTATATCTCCATTCTTGAGATGTAGGTATATAATCTGGAATCCCAACCATTTCTACTTTTTTAACTTTTTCAGCACTCACTATATTATCATTTAACATTGCATGTTCTATCGCCTTATTCATTAATTCTTCATCATTATACGGAAAAGTGTAATCAGCATCAGTTAAAAATTCTTCCATCTGTCTGAGTTCCAACGTGCCATCAACTAATTCTACAGATATTTCACCTTCATTAATGATGTCCTCATCTAAACCAAGTGTAAACACTATTAATAACATAAATCCAACAAGAAAAATTATCTTCTTCATTTCAAACTCCTACTCTTTATTGATAATTAGCATTATTCCCCTAATTCATATTTTACTTCTTGGTATTTGGTTGCTGATTCTATATCTCCATAAGCCCAATGTGATTTCGGAATATCAGTAAAAGAACTTGCTGTAGATTTTAAACTTTTTCTATCTAAGATATTGTTGATCATAATTACAATTTCCGCTCTTGTGGTATATTCATCAGGTTTAAAAGTACCATCATTATATCCAGTTACGATGTTTGCATTGTAAACTCTGTTAATGGCATCATAAGCCCAGTGATTCGAGTCAACATCTAAAATCATATGATTTGCTAATATACTGGATTTAATCCCCATCAACTCCCATGCATTCGATATAACAACTGCAATCTCAGCTCTCGAAATTGGCGCATCGGGATCAAAGGTATTATCAGCATAACCAAGTAATAATCCTTCTTTTTTTGCAATTTCTACATATACATATGCCCAGTGGTCTTTTTGTACATCTGAATAACTTACTTCATCAAAAGAATTCTTAAAGTACTTAAGCTGACTATTTGCATCAACATCCAACATCAATACTCTTGCAAACATAGTTGCAATTTCTGCTCTAGTTATCATTCTATTCGCTTGAAAAGTTTCATCAGGATAACCACTAATATATGGTCCATAAAATTTAATACTTCCCAGTGGCGTTTTCTCTGAAACTTCAACTCTTATTTCTTTATAAATATCATAACCCTGTATTGTTGCATAAATTATTGTGAAACCTTCTCTAACATTATTTAATGTTACGATACCATCTTCACTTACATTTGCAACATCTGAATCTAATATAGAATATATTACAGGATTATTAGTTCCAGTTACTCTTGGAATAAGCTTGAACTCATTAAAATATCCTTCTGCTAAAGAAACACTTGAATCTAACTCAATATAATCAGTATTCATTACTAAAGTAATTGGAGTAACTGATTGTTGTGCTTCAACACTAGGTGTATAACTAGTCCTTACAAGCAAATTGACATCTTCTGATAATTCAATAACTTCATCCATCAAATTATCAGTTTCTAAATTTAGATTAATCGAATCCAAAATAACATTGCCTAATGCCATAAAAGCATCAACATATTTTTCAATCTCTTGTGAATCAACACTTTTATCTTTCGATTCATCATTTCTATATTCTTCACTGTATGTGTTGGCAATTGTAGTAAATTCTTCAATTAATAATAGTCTGATTTCATCTCTTAATCCTAAATCTCTATACATTACATTTCCAGTTGAAGTGTCATAAGTTTCAAAAGCTAAATAATCTCTAATAACAATATTCATTAACCGTTGCATAACGATAATTTCGCCAGCACCTAACCGATCATATTTTTTTATCGGTGCTTGCATTTCAGATGTCAATTGACTAAATAGTTCATTCAAATAAATATGGAATCTAACCATATAATCTGAGTAGTTTATATCCTCATCAAAATATATATCTGCATAAATATTTTTCCCACAATGATTGCCATAACACACTACTTCTCCCATATCTTTAGGGAATGTAGCAATATAATAGTTAATCAATTGATATATTTTACTACTATTAAGTCCATATGATTCTAACAAAAGTTTTTTGTTAGAATCATTGTTTAAAACAATATCAATATTAGATGCTAACTCTGGCTTTCTAAGAGATTCTAAAATCATATAAAACTTTAATCCGTTGCCTGCCTTATCACTTAATAGATTCTCAAAAACATAAAACCATGAAGCACACACATTAGATCCATCTGTTATCACATCTTCTATGACTTTTTCAGTCGATATATCTTCTGCGTAAGTTAGCATTCCAGAAACAAGAGATAATATGAGTACTAAACAACACACTTTTTTCATAGTTTTTCTCCTAACTATTACATTATTAGTTATGTTTGCTAAACAAACTTTGCTTTTGTTATATGCCCTTATATATCTCTATTATTCAGTATGATGAAGTTTTGTAATTATATTTTCATTATTAAAATTCTGCTTCCATACAAAAACTTATCCACTGAAAACAGTATCATATTTATAGTTATTTAACAGTCCTTTAGTAGATTTAGCCATATAGTGTCCTATTTAGCCACAGTAGAAAAAAAATAATTTATAACTTATACAAAAAGCTTGTATCCCTTGTAAATAGAGAGTTCTAATGCTATATTGATTATAGAAATGTAAGAAAGAGGTTAACATGATTTTATTAAGCAAATTAAATCTCATCATTGAAAACAAAACATCGAATCGGGAGTTACTAAAAAATATAAAAAAATATTGGCGCACAATTTTTGTAATAGTTTCTCTTGAATCCTTAGTAGTATTTACAATAACTTCTACGGCTGTTGTATCTCGCAATGTTTTGGATAATGTAGTTGTTTATAATTCTGGTAAATTTGGTTTTTTCTTAGGTATATATGGACTTTTACAAGTTGGTATGATAGTTCTGATTTCAATAATTAGTCACTATCGTACTATTGTGCAAACTAAAACATTAAACGAGTTACAAAGTCAATTCTTGACTAGTGCTTTTTTGATGTCTTGGGATGATTTAAGTAAATATCATTCTGGGGATATTGTAACTAGATTAACCGTTGATGTTGGTACAGTAGTCTCCTTTATAATTACAACATTTCCAGCAGTTTTTAGTAGCTTACTTCAACTAACTTTAGCATTTGTTATTGTATTAAAATATGATGTTGGATTGGCACTTTACAGTTTCTTATCAGCTCCAATCGTTGCCGTAATCAGTTATTATTTAAGTAAAAAAATCCAACCACTTCAAAGAAAAATTAATGAAACAGAAAGCCAATATCGAGTATTTTTAAATGAATCAGTACAAAACAACGCTATTATTAGAACCTTCGAGAATGAAAATCAACATTTAGAAAAAATGTCTACTATACAAAAATTCAAATTAAAGTTAATTAAAGAAAAAAAGAAAACAATAATTGGTGCTAATTTCATGATGCAATCAATTTACATAACTGCTTCACTAATTGCATTTGGATGGGGCGCATATAAGATTTCATTAGGTATAATAACATTTGGTATGTTTACAGCTATTATGCAACTTTTGGTTAGAATGCAAACTCCCATCGAAAGCCTGATAAGAATATTCCCAAAATATATAACAACATTGACTGCTTTGGAAAGATGTAATACCTTCTTTTCAACAGAACATCCTAAACAAAAAAGAATCTCTGTATCCAATCTTAGCGTTGGTGTTCAATTAAAAGATATTCACTTTCAATATGAAGATAGTAAACCTGTTATCAGCAATTTTAACTTAATTGTTAATCCAGGAGAGAAGATTGCTATTATGGGAGAATCGGGTATTGGCAAGACAACTCTTTTAAGAATATTAATGGGATTAGTTCAACCTATCAGTGGTTATGTAAAATCTTTAGATTCAGATGGTTTAAAAGAAAACAATACGGCATACTATACATATGTACCTCAAGGTAACACTTTGTTCTCTGGTTCTATTAGAGAAAATATGTACATCGGTAATCCAGAAGCAACTGATGATGAAATTGAATCGGTTCTTAAAATTGCATGTGCCGATAACTTTATTGGTAAACTTGAAGATGGTATTGACACTGAACTCGGTGAAAAAGGACTCGGACTTTCTGAAGGTCAACTACAAAGGTTATGTATAGCAAGAGCATTATTACGAAAAGCACCTGTATTATTGTTAGATGAAGCAACTTCAGCTCTTGATAAGGTTACTGAAGAAAATGTTATTGAAGGAATATACAAAAACTTTCCTCAGACATCAGTAATAGCAATAACCCATCGATCCACAATACTGAATTATGTTGATAGGGTAATCCAGATTGATGATGTTAACTAAATTATATTTTTTCTGTAATTAACATCAATTATTGATTACATTTAAGCAGAAAAAAAGAGCAATATAATTATATTGCTCTTTTTAATATTGAGCTTACTTTATGACTTTATACTATTATGTACTTGGATCACCTTTCCACGTTGAAAATGTTGTAGAAGTTGTTACATTACCATTTGGATGTTCTACTGTTTTAGTCACTTTATCTTCGCCAACACCATCGCCACCATCTGCAGTAAACTTAGTATTTAACTCTACTAAACCTGGAGCATTCCATTTTTTCATAATATCACTTCCTTTCTTGTTAATAATCACAACCATAGCTCAATATCTCTATTACATGAACGGTCATAAACTCTTGATTTTACTCATAAAATCTACACACATATCAAGCGCCATTAGGTTTGAAACATCCTTTATGTAATCACGGCTACTATCAAGCTTAAGAGTTTCAAACACATTGATGTCATTCTTATATTGCTCATACTCAATCAACTTCTTTATCTCTACACTGTTGTCTATTTTAAACAGTAAATTTCTATAAAAATCTGACCATTCATCATTAATCCTAAATAAAAAATCTGAACCCTGAACGCCCTTTTTCTTACTGAAAATTACAGACTCCGGCACTACATCCTTCATGTAAGCTGTAGCTAGAGTTCTTCCAAATGCTTTATAATTGAAATTATCCATTGATAATTCATATAAGAATTCTAATACTCTAACATCAGTAGTGGGATCTCTAGTAATCACATTATACTTAAGATCAAGCTTTACTACTGTTGAAGCAATGTGGTTAGTAATTGCAGGATTCACAGCCATTTCAATTACATTCTGGACTGGTTTGGTTATCTTATATACATTAAGTTCATCATTTAAAAACTTAGTTAAGGTAGCAGTCTCAGTTTTGCTTAAATTTGCATACCTTATAAAATCAGTATCATGTACTTTTGGAGTTTCTCTAATCTTTTCTAACAGACAATAGAACTCTTTTCTTCTACTCAATTTAAAATAACTACAATTACGTGAAAATTCCTCATAAAACTTTTTAAATCTAAATGATTTAATTAAATGTACATAGTACCTATCGATATTCTCATAGGAGAAAGTCCAATTCCCATGTTGTCCAGTCAACAAAACTTTACAATTATCTCTACTCGCCATATCAGTTAAATGATTAACCCAATAACCATTACGATTAAACTTATATGGTTGTTCAAGTATATTCATAATTTCTTCCATTGAATTAATTGGTGTTTTATCTTTAGAATCAGTTATATTGAGTATCATATTTGGATACATATTTGCCATATCTTTTACTAATTCAGATTCATCAATGCTTGCCCAATCACTAACTATAACAGGAAAATCGTCAGATGCTTTTGACGTATATGTATATAATGCTCTATTCTCAGCTTGTAGTTTTTTTGCTGCTACACAAGCAATTGCACCTGAATCGTAGCCGCCACTTAAAGTAATACCTACTTCTCCACAAGTTCTCATTCTACAGAAGATTGCTTCATCATAAATCTTCTTAAATTCTAAATTTGCTTCTTCAAAGGATTTATATCTCTTTTTCCACTTTTTCTTTTGTAATTTCCAGTAACATTTCTCAGTTAGTTCATTATTTTTTAGAACCAATATGTGTCCTGGTAAAACATGCTTGATATTATTATATATAGTTTCAGTAGGATGAAAATCATGGATAACTGTATTTACAGCAATAAATTTCTTTAAGTATAAATCGTTGATATCATCTTTTTCTCTTCTAAGTGGTTCCATTAAAGTGGAAAACGAGAACTCAGTTTCATCAAATCTATAATATAATATCCTAGAGCCAACTTGATCTCTCACTAATAATAGTTCACCTAATTCAAAATTGTATATTGAATAGGCAAATGTTCCAAGTAAATACTTTGGACTATCATTACCCCACATATAATATGCTTCTAATATTAATTGACTGTCAGTAATATCATTAGATTGAACAGATAACAGTTTTATTAACTCATCTCGATTGTCGATAATTGCATCAGCTGTTATAAAGCAATTATTTTTATTGTCAAAGAACGGTAACACTTCCATCTTAGCTTCATTTGTTAGCTCTTGATGAAAACAAGCAAACTGAGTATGCTGATACTTGAGCTGATGACTTCGATCAAATGTATATTTTGAAAAAGGTTTTAAATGATTGTAGAAGTTATCTTGTAGACTCTTAGAATGACTAATAACTCCATATATAGCACTCATTTTAAACCTCTAAAACTAGCTGTTTTTCTAACATTAAGTCAATAAAAACTTCAACATCATTTTTACAGGTTAACTCGTCTACATCATATTCTTTAACTAATTCAGCAACAATACTTTCTACTGTTACTGGATTTTCTATTAAATTCCATACATCCTTACCAACGCTATCTAACACATGATACCGACCAGTCTCAATATTCAACATTCCTAGTTCATCTGTCATTTCAGCTGATTCAACTTTCAAATTCCTATGATACCTTTTCATTTTGATCTCCTATAACTTTATCAATTAATTTAATCTGATCATCTACAGTAAATTTATTTTTGGGCCTTTTGATAATATAAGTCTGAATGCATCTTTCTAGTTGCATCACATATCCAAAATGATCTTTTAGTCGACCAGACAGTTCTATTATAAAGTATCGATAGCTATTTCGAATTAACAACTCCAAAGAAGCTTTTTTATCAAGCGATTCTATACAAACCTCATCAACATCACATTCAACTATTTCAAACATGTATTTAATTTCCATAGGTTTATTAGAAAATATTGACCAATCTTCAACAAAATATTTACCTGTACGATTTACAATTGATTTAAGATTACTAGTATCAATATTTAAGGCATTAGCCGTTTTGGACCACATTTTCTGAGATGGATAGCTCGGATATACAAAAGGCTTATTATCTAAAAACGATAGTCTCATAACATCATCGGTAATAATTTTAGCACTATTTTTAGTCAAAGCAGAAGTTAATGATGTTTTTCCGGCACCCGCATCTCCTACAATGGCAACACCTACACTATTATACTCTACAAAAGCACCATGAATTGGGAATTCATTTTTTTGAATTAATAAGGCTCCAAAACCACTGCCTAAAATGTATAATTCAATAGATTTTTCATCTGCATTCTTATAAGGCGTAATGATTATCTTATTTCCATTCTCAACTGAAAATATCCCCACATCAATTATGTGAAACCAAAAAATATTGCTTGAAAGTCTAATCAAACCATCTTCATATGATTCCGAAACAAATTCTTTCGAATAAACTATTTCAACCTCTACATCTTCAAAATCAGCTTCATAACAATTCATTTTTATTTCAGAGGTAATATTCAAACCAAAAATTTTGTATTTATACATTCTTCACCTTATAAACTTTTCTGCACTCATTCACTATCTAGCTAAACTCACTTTAATGTAAATACTACCCAAATCCAATGAATTTGCACTATTTAGCCATAATTGAGCGTATTTAGACACATAAATTTAACTTTCCCTCTACATTAAAACTTTTTTTCTAAATTAAAGTACTTCAATAATTCCAACCGGTTATTTAAATCTGTTGAATCTGGTGTTGTTTTAACTAATCTCTTTACATTCTCATTTTGACTGAAAACATTATAAATTAATCTATGAGACCACGCAAAAGGTAACAACAACTTATTCTTTCGTGCGTATAAATAACGTTCTCCAAGCTTATTACTCTTAGGAAATAAAAGTTGTACTTTCGTTACCATTGGGTTTTTCAACTTACCACTTGAACTTTGAGAGCGCAATAAGTATTCAGATTCAATATCATTTTCTATATTCCTATGTCCATAAACTCCAGCATTTTTAATTCTGTCAAATATATCATTTAATTTTTCCTCGTCAATATTAACTTCAAATATATGAAACTTCCTATTAAAACTTCTATTGCAAATTTCAAGTAAATAACCAGCAAAAAATAGTACATCATACTTTTCAAATATATCCCTAACAACATATAAATCTAAAACATTCTCATACTTATCTAAAAACAAAGTGATATCCAATAATTGTCTTACACCAAAACCAGTAACTGCAAAGTGTTTTGTCATATGTAGCATTGAATAGGCTAAAGCTTTTTCTTTAGATGGCACTTTTATTTCCGTATTACAGAAATTGATTACTTCAACATCATCAAATAAAACAGTCTCCAGATAATGTTTATCTCCAAAAATACTATCAGAAAATAATTTATGATGAAGTTCAATTGCAATTCCTGCTGGATGAGTCAGATAAAGATTACACTCATGTTCCTTAACCACATCAATAGAATAGCCAACCTTTTCTAAAACCTTAACAGCGATGTCAAGCTTCTCAGGTTTTACATATATATCTATATCAGACATTAATCGCAGATCAGGATTTGGGTATAATCGCTTAAAAGTTATACCTTTTAAAGAAACATAATCAACATCACTTTTATTTAAAAACTCAAAAACCTTTAATGCAAATTTTGTTCTTCTTTTACAATTTAACACTTGCTGATAGGCTAACGATCGATATTTACTTAAAATATCAGTCTCATTCTTTTTATATTTATTTAGATAGTCATATATTAAACAAAATAATTGGTGCTCATTAGCCTCAAATATTAACTTTTCAATCACATGTGATTCTGAAAGACAGTGTTCATTTAATGAATCATAATCCAAATAATGCGATATCACATTTGTTAACAAATATTCCATAATGCTATCCCCTCTAATTCGTTCAGCATTTTTCTCTTCCTAATTACTCAAAATATATTTCTATATGATCAAGATTTTATTGGCTTTAAAAATTTGTGCATAATTGGTGATAAGATTTTAAGTTATAATATAACCAAACATTATTATGTTCATTAATATTAGAGATAATTCCCAACACGATTGCGAGATGTAAAACATATAATTATAATATGAAGAAAGATTCACCCCATTTGAACTCTCTGTTTTCTTACCAGAAAAATAACACAACAAATTTATAAGGTATATGTGTTAAGATTAATTTTTATTAACGTTTTTATTTTATTCTTAAATTTGTAAAAATATCTCAGGATTTTTTTTTTGAATTGTTTTAACTTATAATTTTTTACACATGTTTTAAACGATTTATCAAACGCAAAATTATCCAGCATAAGTAAAAATTTTTTGCTATTTGCATTCTCTTCTGCTGAATTAAAAATTGATACATTTCCTTTTAAAGCATGTGCCAATTTCATTTCTTGTGAAAATACATTCTTCTTTATTTTATCAAAAAGCATATCTCCAATTTCATTATTAATCAAAATTAAGGAAGTTCCTTTATCATCATCCAAATAGCTGTAATAATCACCAACGCCCCAAAAATCAGCTAATGTTATATTTGAAACTCTAGGTAAATTTTTATACTTGCAATTAAAACAGCAAGATCGCATATATAAATTTTCTTCAATATAACCTCGCATAAACAGATCATGATACCTATCTCTATTATAAAGTTTTCCGTTTTCAAATTCGATTCTAGTACTGAATCTATTCCATCCATATGTTTTGTTTTTAAACCATATGTTATAAACAGGACTTTTATATTTTAACTCAAGCATTTCTAAAAATCGACTGTAAGCTTTTGGCGAATTTGTCCCCCGACATATAAAATCAAACGTAGCCAAATTTGGGTATTTCTTTCCTAAAAATCTTTGCAAACCGTCAACTTGACATGGAGACCCACAGAACGATACTAGTCTACCCTTCTCCAACTCTAAATAAATACGCTTGTATACATCGCCAATTTCACTTTGTAGATACTTTGATTGTCTCAAAAAGCTTAGTTCACCAATAGTACTTATTATGTCGTGTTCTACCAAATTCAAATTATTATATCTCGCTCCCACCACTAAACCATTCTCATTTAATATCTTAATAGCTAACTCAGAAAAAATTCCTCCAGAAGTACTATTATATCTTACTTCTTTATCAAGTGACCAAGCTGCATAAACCTTTGGTTCTATCCAATTTTCACTATTTCCTTTACTATTTAGAACTGGACAAACAGTTGTACATTTTTTACATTTTACACATAGAGACTCATTTACTATAGGGCATAAAAAACCATACTCATCAGGTATCATTTTAATAGCATTAACATTACAAGTATTATAGCAAGCAGCACATCCTGTACAGGCATCTTTCCTTACAATACTTATCATTTACAACCCCCAACTAATATCAGTTTTTATAACTTTTGCAGGATTCCCTGCTACAACTACATTTTCTGGAATACTTTTTGTAACTACTGATCTAGCAGCAACAATAGACCCTTTACCTATTGTAACTCCCTTCATTATAATGGCTTCTCTTCCAATCCAAACATTATCATTTATCAACACTGATTTAGATGGATTCACTATTTTCATTTCATTGTCATATATATTGTGAAAATCACTATCCATTATTACTACATTATTTGCAATCGCAACATTATCACCAATTACGATTTTTTTACTACATCTAATCTGTGTACCATAATTAGTATATCCTGATCCTAAAATAAGTTCTCCACCTTCAAAAATACAAATATCACATTCATAGAACATTGAGAAATTACCTAATACTACTATTTTAGAATTTTTTTGCATTTTTAATCGAAATTCACTTCGCGATTGTTTAAGCTTATTATCATTCAGGGTAAACTTACCTTCAACTTCTATAGTGGCTGTTTTATGTTTATCAATAATGCTTCCTTTGTAAGGAATTATTTTCCCAGATGAAATTTTTCTGTTATCCCGTTTATTTATCTTTATATATTTTATCAAATCAATTAATTTGAAATAGTTTAATACATTTATTAATTTTTGCATTACAATCCCTTTCAATACTATAGTTTCGAAAAATCACAATTTTCTGGATCATACCTTAACCTTAAATTTTCATTAATCCCATCTATCAATTTCATTTCCTCATCAGAAAGCGAAAAATCAAATATAGAAATATTTTCTTTCAGTCGCTTATAAGTTTTTGTTTTCGGAATAGAAATAATATTATTTTGATAATTCCAACGTAGTATTATTTGCGAAATTGATTTTTTTTTCAAAAAAGCTAAATCTTGTATCTTCTTATTACTAGTTATTTTTTCATGCATTTGACCTAAAGGTGTATATGCCTCTACTTGAATTCCTAACTCCTTACAATATAAGACTAACTCCTTTTGATTCATCAAGGGATGAAGTTCGATTTGATTAACAGCGGGGATAATATCTGCAATATCTAAAAGTTTCTCCAAATGTATCTCGTGAAAATTACATACTCCTATTGCTTTAGCAAGACCCTTTTCCAACATTTTTTCCATCTGCTTCCAGGAATCTAAATAAGTGTCAGTGTTTGGCCAATGCATTAAATACAGATCTACATATTCTGTATTCAGATTCCTAAGGCTCTCTTTCAAAGATGCCTCAACATCTCCTTCACGTTGTTGTTTATTACTCAATTTAGTAGTGATAAATATTTTATCGCGTTTTAAGAGACTAATTTTTAGTATCCTACCTAGTGTTTTCTCATTACCATATGCTGACGCTGTATCAAAACTCCTACACCCGAGGAAAAGGCTTGAATATACCGCTTTAAATAAAGTAAGATTGTTCATAGGAAAGGTTCCTAAGCCAATAGCTGGCATTTCTATATCATTATTAAGTTCTATCGATTTCATATTCTCCTCTTTCTAATTTTGTTTAATCTCAAAATCTCTTTTTCTTCTACATTAAAATTAAATTTGTAATTTAATAAGATGAAAAGGAATGTATATAAGACAATACTTATCAAAAATACTATAGGATTATTTAAATTTAGCCATTGTTTTACAAAAATTCCCATCATAGTACATATTACTGTTAATATAATAATTACTTTTAAACTTCTAAAGTAACCAATCACATCAATACCATTTTTTTGGTAATATATATTTATTATTATTACATTGCCCAAAATTTGAGCAATTCCTGTACAAGCAGCGGCACCATATCCACCATATTCTTTTGCAAATGGAATTGTGAAAATCACATTTAAAATAGCAATAATAAAATAAACGACAGATCGGAATTTATGTTTATTTAACGCCTGTAATATACTAATACCAATCGTTTCAGATAATGGTATTATAATTGAGAACATTAATATAATAATATAATAATATACATCATTAAAATCTATCCCTACCCAAAATATTATAAACTCTTTACCAAAAACTATAAATCCAGACAATATCAAACTCAGTATAAAAAATTGTAATCTACTCACTTTCTTAAATAGAAGATTTAATTCATTTAAAAAATTTTTTTTGGCAACAATTTGAGAAACTTTTGGCAAAAACACACTTGAAATCGTTGCACCTAAAATCATATAGTATAGTATTATCTGAGTAGCTATTGAATACTCAGCTACAATCTTAGGTCCATTTATTGCAGCTAAAATGAAATTATCTGATTTCCAATATATTTGATCTATAATCAAATTCAAAAAAATAAAGGATGAAAACGTCAATATAGTTTTAATGAGTTTTGTATCGATTCTTTTGAATGTGATCTTGATTTTCATTACAAAAGAAACGTACATTGCTTTCAAAAATATAAGTATCAGAATAAAACACAGTTGTATCAGAACTATAAAATAAATATTACTCCATTTACTAAGCAAAGCAATAATTACAATTGGTTGTAATACGGTTTGCAAAATACTCATTACTTTTAAAAAGACAAATTTCTCATACGCTGTGAGAATAGATGTTAAGATGTTAGTTGATATTATTGCAATTGAGCTAATAACAACAATTACTAACATTTCTCTTGCAACTTTTATTTCTTCTATAGAGAACTGATTACCAAATATTCGATCGAAAGATGCTATCATTAATATACCAGTTATTGCAACCAGAATGGACATAAATATATATATAACAAATCCACTTGAGATCACAGAATCTTGTGTGTGCTGTGCTTTAACAAGATTCGATTGAGCAATGAATTTTGTCAAAGCATTTGCTAAGCCAAAATCAAGAATCATCAGGTAGGACATAAATGATCCAATTAACTGATAAACCCCAAAATCTGAAGTACTAATGAATGTTAGCAACAAGGGAATATAAACTATACCTATTAAGACTTTCAAAAAAGTATCTATATACCCTAGAACTACGCCATTTCTTCTGTTATTCATTTGATTCACTTAAAATCGAGGCAATTACATCACTAGCACGTTTTGCTTTTTTTATATATTTCGGTATGATTGTTTTTAATTGTAATCTGATTTCATTTTCATTATTAATTAACCAAGTAAACCCATTAACAATATCGTTATTATTTTTCAATGATTGAACTGGAATAACGTATTTCTCATGAGTACCAAATAAATCTAATGCAATCCCTCTTGCTTTAATTGAATAGCCTATTACTAAAGTTGGTACCAAGGAAGAATATGCAGCTATTGAAGCATGGGTTCTTGCACACACAAAAAATCTCAACTGTGATATAATTCCTTTCAGTTCATTAGCATTATAGTCATTAATAACTCTAATTCGATCAGTAGGACCTATCACATCTAAAATATCACTTAAAGCTATTCTGTCATCATTAGATTCCCATAACACATGCGGAATAAGAAGTATCTTGTACTCTGTATCACTCAAAATATATCTAACTAGTTCTATATAATTTTTCATAGCTATACTATTTCCATTATCTAATCTAGTTATTAAAGGACTCACATTAATACCAATTGTATTTTCGCTATTGAACCCCTTAGGTAGCTTTACTAATGTTTTATCTAGAGCGAAAGCGGGATCAGGATATAAATGGACATTCTGTACAATACCTGCATTTATTAATGCGTTATATGTTAAACTTTCTCTTGTTACTATATGACTATAAAGTTTCAAATCATTGACTAAATCACACCTATTTAGCAATTTTTCATCTATAGAACACCCCCACAAAACTGTTTTTGAATTTGTAGAATTTATTTTTTTATTTAAATACTTTAATATATCTAGATGATCATCATAGCAATAATTATCTCCACCAATCGACATAAAAATCCCTTGTTCTTTTGCTTCCTTTATCACTTTTGAATATTTATAATCATATAATAAGTTTTTATTTTTTGTGATTGCCTCAACAATTTTATATGCAATATGTCTTGGGGAAAACCTTATTAAATCCTTTCCTGAATCTGAAAGTTCGCATATCTTGTCCATTGCATATAAAACGTCCTCATCAACTCTACTACTAAAAAGTTTAATATCTACATCGTTCAATATTGATGCCGTCCCTCTTACAATCGCTTCACATCCATGATTCTTACTTCCAGAATGAAAATACATAGAAACTTTACTCATTTTTCCCCTCATCTCTCTAATCCAGTCCTAACATTAGCATAGCCAGACCACAACAAGCTAATATAATTATTTTCCTAATATTGTTTTATAACTATTTACAATAAAATAAAATATAAAAAGTCTCACACTTTTTTTATAAGAAATCCATTTCACGATAATTTTTTTTGTCCCATAGTATTTTTTAAAATCCATTTCTTTTATGAATAACAAAATCTCCTTTTGATTGATAATATATTTAATTCTATTTATTCTTTCTAATAAAGAACTAATCTTAACCTCTTTTGTCTCATTCGATATCATATACTTAGTAACATTCAGAACTCGATTTTCAAAGTGATTTTTCCAATCACTGGACTTACTCGTACTTAATACATCTATAATTGAAGAGTTTAGAGAGATAATTCCGGCAATTAAACCCTCTTGATACCTCCTTGTTATTGAGTTAGGATTATAATTGTAGTAATACAAAGGGATATCTAAATAAAAAACCGATCCACAACTTTTTAAGTATTTTATTAGGAACAGTAAATCTTCTCCAAGTGTTAATGAAGTGTCAAAACTAATACCATTCCTATTTATTATTTCCTTTTTAAAAACTCCCCTCCAAATTGTCCCTAAAACAATATCAGTATTGAAATTATCTTTCCCGCCAATTATATTGTTAATGATATTATCAATTTCTTCTTCTGTTATATTTTTTTCTCCTATAATATTGCTTGAAGTTTTCAAAGTTCTTTCATTACTTTTAGTCACTTCCCAATAATCAAATATTACATAATCTGCATCATTGATAATTAATGCTTCTATTGCCTTATCAAAAGTTGAATTATCAACCCAATCATCAGCATCAACAAATCCTATGAGTTTACCTTTAGCCATTTGTAAACCCTTATTTCTAGAATCAGATACCCCGGTATTGATTTTATTAATTAGTTTAATACGATTATCTGCCGCAATAAATTTTTTGCATACATCTAGACTACCATCAGTTGATCCATCATTAACTAAAATTAATTCTAAATCACTATATGTTTGATTTAATATCGAAACAATACACCGTTCTAAGTATTTTTCACAATTATATATTGGTACAATTATACTAACCATCACTATCCTTCACTAAAACACTATCATAAAATTTTTGAATACTATTCGCTGTATTCTTCACATCAAAACCTGCTTCTGTTATAATAGAACAATATTTATTTCTTTTATCCAAAATCCTCATATTAGTCAAATCGAATATTTTATTAGCCCAATATTTTGCTGAATTCCTCAAAGAAATAAAAGTTACTAAATCAGATTGAGCTATTTCTTTAGTTATAGTATCTGATATAATACACTCTAATCCATTCGCTTGCGCTTCTATCAAAGTTACTGGAAATCCTTCATTTAATGAAGGAAATAAAAAACAATCTAATCCACTCAAAATCTCATCAACATTGCTCACAACTCCCAAGAAGCAAATATTATCAACAATACCGTAAGCCAAAGCTGTCTCTCTAATTTTATTGAGAAGTGTTCCATCTCCAGCTAATACCAATTTTGATTTACTATTTTTTTTTAGCACTTCTCGCATTATATCTAAAATAAAAATATGATTCTTTACTGTAATAAACCGTCCAACGTGTCCAATTACTAATTCGTTCGATGCGACTCCCAATTGACTCCTAATTCTATTTCGATTATTCTCATCAAATTGAAATTTTTTCACATTAACAACATTTGGTATAACTTCAAAATGTAAGAAAGGTCCAAATAACCATTTTCCAGCTTTCACTGAACAGGCAAACCTATGATTTGCATTAATCAGTAACAATAATCTCAAGTATTCTCTGAATAATTTAATTTTTATATTAACTTTACTTCTGGTTGTATGAGAATGAGCAATACGCATTTCAATATTTGCTTTTCTTGCTGCTCTTAAAATTAATCCGCTATTCTTGTCAAGATGGCTGTGCACAACACTATATTGATTTTCATCAAAAAAATCATATAATATTTTGTTAAATTTTTTTAACCCAACATCTCTAACTCCAGGGAGTTTATAGATTACTCCTCCTAACATTTCGATTTCCTTATTATATGCACCATGTTTATCGTCAAAAACTAAAAAATCAAATTGTATCGCATTTTTATCTACACTTCTATATAAGTTCATAATAAACGTTTCTGCACCAGCTCGATCCATAATTCCTACTACATGTAAAACTCTTAAAATTATAACCACCCCCTAATCAAAATTATTAATCTTACCATATTACCAAGAAAAAAAGAAATCATACGGAATTACCCCATACCAATAAGGCCTCATCACTTGAATCACAATAAAATAGAAAATAAAAACTAAACTTGCAGAAACCGTATAAATAGTTCTATGCTTTTTACTTTTGATTTTATTTATTGTTATTGGTAAAATTATTATTGTAGATATAAGCATATACTGTGCTACCCTATCTAACACCCTAAATTTAAAAGATAAAACTTGTATCACTATACCTAATAATAATGCTGGGAAAAAAATATTTGGTGATTCCTGATCCTTTGATTTCGAATTACTATTTAATTCAACTTGATAAAAAATAAGAATTAGAATGCTAATTACTAAATTCAACACACTAGCAATTTTTATGTTTCCGTCTAAATAAACTGTTCCCAAATAGTACTTATATTTAGGGAAAATGACAAGTACAAAGTCAAATAGATAATCGAAAGATATATATAACAATATCGTTCCAATCAGAACACGACCTAAAGTTCGATAACTCGGTTTCATTTTTTTTATTAACAAAAGGAACAATAATATTAAAGCGCCAGAATGAATTGTTGATGCAACTAATATTGTAGCTATAAAGCCTAATATTTTATTTTTTTTAACAAAATCAAATGCTATTAATACTACAGAGATTGATAAAGCGGCTCGTACACTGCTCATTCCCAAGCTCCAATACCCTAATGAAAAGTAAAGTATAGTACTTAACCAAGGGTTAACAGAATTATTATAAATAAATCTAGCAGCGAAAAAGTTAACAAATATTGCAGTAACCATCAAATAAACAGTATATGATTCAGAGAAAAGTGATATTAAGTAATTTATGATAAGAAATCCCGTCTCATAACGACTTGAAAAGGTATGATATTCTTTTAACGTTGATATTTTTTTAAATAAATCTATATATACGTAAGTATCATTACCAACAGAATCCTTTCTTAAGCCCATAAATAATGTGAATAAAGTAAATACTACACCAAGGTAAACCAAACTCTTGGTCTTTCTACTTAGGCTTGAAACTTCTAAAGCAAAAGCCAATATAAACATACTTATTATTAAAAAATAAATTACTCCCATATATTTTCCGAATCCATTTTAAGATTATTATAATAATCTTGTATTTTTTTACTCGAGTCTTTAATACAATAACCAGCTCTAGCAATACTATCTTTCTTACTATTACGTTTATTCCTAACGTTCATTCGGATTATTTTTTGAGCCCAGTTTTGCGGCGCATCAATTAACTTCATAATTTCGTAATTACTATTTATCTGTATATCCGCTGTTATTTTTTCTGAGACAATACACGGAGTATCGCAAGCTTGAGCTTCAACTAAAACTAGCGGGACACCTTCAAAAAAAGAAGGGAAAATTAATAAGTCGATTGCTGAATATATTGAAGAAGTATCATTTAAGGTTCCAGCAAAAGTTACTTTATCCTGAATATTTAACATCTCTGTCAGTTTCATTATTTTTGATTTAGTTGGTCCATCACCTATCAAAAGCAATCTCGAACATTCATTTATTTTCAGAATTTCAAAAAAAACTTTAACTATGAACTCATGATTTTTTTCTTTAGAAAACCTACCAACATGACCAACAACAAACTCATTTTTAATTCCAAATTTATTTCTTGTATTCTTTCGCTTTTCGGTGCAAAAACTGAACTCATTACAATCTATAGCATTATTCAGTATAAACACTTTTTTATTCTCAATAATTTTCCTATTAAACAAGTACTCCGCAGCTGTATCAGAACACGCAATATATTTATTTGCATATAATAGCACTATTCTATTAATTACAGCATTTCTTATTCTTTTTAATAATTGAGAAGAGCTTTTAGTACTATGACTATGAACAATTCGATTTAATATATTATATTTCTTTGAAATTAATATTGGTAAAATTCCATAATTAAGTGAATGGATATGAATAGTATTATATTTTATTTCCATACTAAAAATACGAGAAATTTCATAATATAAACTCATTTTTTTTACTTTAGATAAGTCGTAGACCTTTCCACCCAAACTTTCAATTTCATCTAGATAATTAATTTCTGGCACGTTAAATGTTATAAAATCAAATAGCAATTCATTTTTGTCAATATTTCTATTCAAATTCATCATGATTGACATAATTCCATCATTACGTGATATATTACTTACTATATGAATAACTCTGATCAATTTTGCCCTCCAATGTTAACAAACTATATTAGATTTTAATTTCTTCTCCTTAACAGTTTCAAGTATAATAATTTCCTTAACCAATTAGGTATCATTACTCTAGCAATAAAACGTATAATATTGTTATACAAATATATATTCAAATTAATAATCTTATTTTCCAACATATATAAGAACAACTTTTTTTGAGTTTTATAGTATTTATACCCCCCCCTCCTAAGATAAGTTTCTGAAGAAACTCGCATCTTTACTAATGGTTCGTTAATATTTGCAAATTGGTAGTTGTTTTGAATCATTCTAATCCAGAGGTAATAATCTTCATTTAAAAACCATTCCAAATAACTACCTGAATTTTGAACGTGTGACTTTCTGAACATCACACTAGGATGATTCATAGGGTTTCTAAATTTAATTTGTTTTTGAATGTCACTTTTATCTTCTTTGACATATTTATATCCCACAATATTTTCAGGGGTTCCAATAAACTCCTCAATTGATGTCCCCAATACACTCAGATCATTATTGTCATTGAATATTTTCAACTGTTTTTCGCACCTATCAGACATTGAGATATCATCAGTATCCATCCTAACAACTAGCTCGTTTCTACAATTCTCTAATCCAAAATTCAAAGCTCTCCCTAAACCAACATTTTCCTTAATTGAACATATATTAATGATAGAGTTACTACTAATTTCTTTTAATGCTAAATCCAAATCCTTTGTCAATGGTCCATCCTTAACTAAGACTATTTCATCAGGGACTATTGATTGATTCAACATACTAGAAATACTTTCTTTTAGATGATTCGGATTCTCTTTTTGATATACAGACATTAAAACAGAATATTTGTCATTAAACATATTAATCCTCCTTAAAATCCTTAGCATAAGTTAAATTCCCAAATACTTTATTAAAAATAGGCTTATTCCTCCCCACAATCTTTATACAAAAAGATGGAATTTTTATAAGAAGTATTTTCCTCCCATTTGACTCAGATAGTTTTTTAACTAATGTAGAAATGTTTATGTATTCATTATCCTGCGGCATAAAAACCCCTTGAGAATGCTTATTAATTATACTTATGATTTCTTCGGTTAACCTTTCTATAGAAATCATGCTCCTTTCATTATCAACTAAGGGAAAAACAAATAATTTGATTGCCAAACTCTCTAACTTTCTAAAATTACCTTTACAATTTGGACCATAGACCATTGGAGGACGAATAATTGCAATTCTAAAATTATCTGTAATCATTTTTTTTAATTCTATTTCAGCTTCATACTTGCTTTTGGCATAGTACGTTTTGGGATTTGGTATCGTGTTAGCATCAATAGTACATTTTTCTCCAATTAATCCAACTTGGCCAAAAATTGCCATAGTACTAAAAAATATAAATTGTTTAACACCGTCATTTTTAGCTTTGTCTGCAAGTTCAATAGATAATTCTTTATTTATTTTATTGTATTCACTCTCCATATAAGCCGATTCTTTTATATGAACTAAAGCAGCTACATGTATAACAACGTCAAAGTATGAAAAATCATTATTCTTCCAATTGTCAGTTCTTACATCTAATCTTGAAACATCATATTTCCCTTCTATCATATTCAACTTATTTTCTATTGAGTTTCCAATATATCCATTTGCACCTGTTATAAGTATCTTTTTCATTTAACTTGCACCTTCTTGGATACCATCACTCTTAAGAACACTTATTATTGTTCCGCCAAAACACTTTGCATCAAATAAAATATTCATATTGTCTACATAATGACCATCTAGTTTCGCTTTCACATCAATAGGCAATTCATCTCTCCCATTAATTTGAGCCCAACCAGTTAGTCCAGGTAATATATCATTCACCTGATATTTGTCTCTTTCAGCGATTAAATCATACTGATTCCAAAGTGCAGGTCTTGGTCCAATTATGCTCATTTCACCTTTTAGAATATTGATAATCTGTGGTAATTCATCAAGACTTGTTTTTCTTAAGAATTTTCCGACTTTTGTTATCCACTGATCTGGATTTTCTAATAAGTGAGTTGGCGTATCCTGTGGTGTATCAATTCTCATGGTTCTAAATTTTAGAATCATAAAATAAGATTTATCTTTCCCAACTCTTTTTTGTTTAAATAGAACCGGTCCTTTTGAATCTAGTTTTATTGCAATGATTAATAACAAGAAAACTGGCAATAGTATTATTAGCCCAATCAAGGAAAGTAAAAAATCCCCTATTCTTTTTAGTATTTTATACATTAGTATCCCTCCGGATTATCCGATTGCCATCTCCACGAATCTCTACACATGTCTGCAAGATTCTTTTCAGTTTCCCAATCAAGTAATTCTTTTGCTTTTTTTGTATCAGCAAAGCACGTTGCTATATCGCCAGGTCTTCTGTCAATTATTTGATATGGTACTTTTGTATTGGTTGCTACTCTAAACGTATCAACCATATCGAGTACCGAGTAACCAACACCAGTTCCTAAGTTTATTGCCTCTATTGTTTTATTCTTCATCGTAAATTCTAGAGCCTTTAAATGGCCTTTAGCCAAATCTACCACATGGATGTAATCTCTTACACCTGTACCATCATGTGTATCATAATCATTACCAAATACACTTAACTTTTCTCTTTTACCTACAGCCACTTGCGTAATAAATGGCATCAGATTATTAGGAACCCCTTTTGGATCTTCACCGATTGTGCCTGAGTGATGTGCTCCTATAGGATTAAAGTATCTAAGGAGAGTTCCAGACCATTCATTATCTGCCTGGTATGTATCTCTTATAATTCTTTCTATATACATCTTTGTCGTACCATACGGATTGGTGGTACTAAGAGGTAGTTCTTCAGTCAGTGGTGAAACATTGTTCATACCATATACAGTTGCTGAAGAGGAAAATACAATTTTTTTGACATTGTGTCTTTTCATGATATCCATTAGCACCAATGTACCTGTAATGTTGTTTTGATAATACTTAAGTGGCTCCTCTACTGATTCACCTACTGCTTTTAAACC
Source organism: Clostridiales bacterium (assembly GCA_016342415.1). Classification (GTDB taxonomy): domain Bacteria; phylum Bacillota; class Clostridia; order Peptostreptococcales; family Acidaminobacteraceae; genus JABXKX01. The sequence goes on along the minus strand of JAEIOD010000022.1, from coordinate 53,648 downwards.
CGCAAAGTGAATCACTGCATCAATGGTGTTTGACTTAAAAACCAAGTCTAACCCTCTTTTATCCAATATATCTATTTCATAGAACTTTACTTTTTTATTTGTAATGGCTTCTACTCGATTAATGGCTTCTTTTTTTGAATTGGATAAGTTATCTACAACAATCACATTGTGATTGTTATTAAGAAGTTCCACACAAGTATGTGACCCTATATAACCAGCACCACCTGTAACCAATATATTCATAATGCACCTCACATTCTTCGTCCGTAATAAAATTACCATGTATGACCAATTCAAAACTACAACATTGCTTAATTAGCCATATAGGTGCATATTTAGCCATAAGCATATATAGTTATAAATAAGTGTATTAAAGAAAATTCAATTTTCTTTTCATCAATAAAAAGACTCACTCAGATTCTTAAAAATAACTATACAAAGCTTGGAATAACTTCATTTCATAAAAAAGTTCCATAAAAAAAAGTAGTGACCTATATCAGGTTCACTACTAATTATAATTACTCTCATTATTATAAAAACAAACATGGCAGATTTAGACACATTATGACCTTGTTTAGCCACGTCCAATATTTTGCTTTAATTATCCAAATCACTGACATCAAATGATCTGCCATCTATGTGTTTTAAGTATTTTTGTTCATCTAAGGTGTCAAAGTAAAAACCACCTCCATAGTAGAAACATTGATTATCAGAAAATGAATATTGAACTACATCAAACGAATCAAATTCATCTAAATCATTGCTCTTTCCTGAGTTTAAAAATACCACCTTTTTCTCGTTATTATCAAGCATTAATAAATCAATACCTCTATCAATAATGACATAATTATTATCAATTACTTCCAGCAAAATGCCTGATTCCAAATCAAACTCAAAACCATTTACAACAACCGTATAATTTTCAACATCTCCTAAAAACATACCAATAGTCATATCTTCTGAAACAAAATCAAAACTGGTCAAATACCTTCCATTTGTTTTCAGACTATAACTCCATGAATCATTCATATAATATGATATTTCACGGTCCAAAGTTCTTGTCAGTAGTCCTGATGATATCACACTAATACCTTCATAATCTTCTACGAAATTACCACCAGACATCGTTTCGTGACTATCACAAAGCATGACTCTGTCTTTTGTGGCATCTACAATTGGATATTTCTTATCTTTCTCATATAACAACTTCATATCTGTATCATATATTCGGTTGTTATACTGATCTATAATTAATCCCTCATTGATTAGCAAGTCATTTATTAAAAGCGACAGATCATAAGCCTCTCCATCTGAGGTTATATGAGTCACTGTACTGCCTACTCTGTAAGTCAGTGATAAGTCAGGGTGCACTTTGATCCATTCTTTTGTTGGACCCATGATTATTTGACCTTCTTGATCAATCAGTCCATACTTAGTATCTTTTATAACCGCATAACCCTTGTCAAATATCATTGGTTCTGAAGATACTCTTTTAGTAATCGCTTCAAGGGTTTCTGTCATCAATCCATAACCATCTTTTATTTCATAAGGTAGTGGTGTATTCTCTTCCAAATGTTCTATCGTTAAAAAGTTTCCTTTTAATTTCTTAACCTCCTTAACGATTTCTTTTTCTATAGGTTTTATGTCTCCCTCTAAAAGAATTAGATTAAAGTACGGATTCCAATAAACCTCAAGTCCAAGACTTTCACAGAAAACTTTTACAGGCACATCACCTTTTTTATTCGTTTTTATATCTGTCACCAACTCACTGTCTCGTGATGTCATCTTAATATTATTACCAGATAAACTTATTTTATAATCTTCATTTATGTACTCATTGTTTATTTTTTCAAAATTATAAGCATCTAGAATTAACTCATATGGTATATAACTGGTACCATTTTCTACATAGAGAGCTTGATTGTCAATCAATTCAAGTTCTAGTAAAGAACCTGTACTTTTATAAATCCCAGTTGAATCTCTTGGAAAGATAGGTATGCGTTGATTAATTGCTATATTCCATTTATAATCTCTAAATACAGCATAGTGTGGATTAACTTCAACCATTTCACCATAATTATATTCTCTAGCTAAAAACCTCATTTCATTTGTATTCTTGTCATAGTAATAACCATAATACCCCATTTCATCAGACCATTTTCCGACAACCTTATAACCGTCTGTCTCACTCAAAACTTCAAACGTTTCTAGTTCTTCTCCAAACTCCTCAATTAGTACATTCGTTTCTTCCGGTGTTAACTCCTTTTCATCGGCATAAACGCCTGGCAATAATATTAACATCAAAATAAATACCATTATCTTCTTCATCATAATACCTCCCACTTTCAAACTATCACATAATAGAGCCGATTTGTTTCCCAACAGTTATTTGTAAACATAGACAACACAAGTATTTTCAAACACCTTAGCACTCCATGTCTTAGAACAATAGTTGATGTTATTTATTCAAATAAAAACACTACCAAAAATGACAGTGTTTTATTAACTAATTTGCTTGTGATTATGTTATTTAACCTTTGTAATTATTTTATATATTCACAACTTTAACAACGTCTTTATTGTCTAACTTATAATAGTCTTTTAATAAAGCATCGGATCTATATCTACTCATATAGGCCACTTTATCAAAGTTCTCGAATATCACTTGATATGATCGATTACCGACCTCAACTATTTTTGAAATGTATTTTGTATTAACGACATAAGAATTGTGAACTCTCACAAAAGACTTGGGAATTTTTGTCATTAGAGCTTTAACACTTTCATTTACAGTAACGGTTTGGTCTAAAAGGTGGACATACAGTTTTTTACCTTCCTTTTCAAAAAATCTAATTTGATCATAATCCAGCAGAAGTACTTCACCTTTTGTTTTTATCACATACTTATTAGGAATAGAGTCTTCAGCTAATTTAGCAATACTATTCTTTTTATCCTGTTCAACTACCTTCATTCTTAAATTAACTCTTTGCCAATCCACTGGAGTAAAGAAATAATCCATCAAATTTAAGCCACAGAAAACATCAACCCTTTTCTTATCGTCTAAGAAAACCATTGTTGGCGTTTTAGTTCTTAATAAATGACTGAAAACAAATGCTTTAAAATGATATGAGTAATTGAAAAAATCCTCATCATTAATAAAAACCAAACTGTAGTTTTTATTAAAATTAAAATCTTTTTCATTCTCATCATTTAAATTTTCTACTTCAACTTCAAAGTTTAAATTAGATAAGGCATCATTTATTATCTTGTGAGCATTCTCTTTTGATGAAATAATTAGTATTTCCATAAAATCTCCTCCACAAATACGCAAGACAAGCATAACCATTAATCAACTCTAATTTAACGATACTGTCGTAATTAGCCATATAGATGCATATTTAGACAATTGAGACTGTTCTTTAACCTAAACCTCATAGTTACATTTTATAGAAATTAACCAATTGGAAATTTGATAAAATAAAAGAACTAAGTAACTTGTTTCAGAATTTTGATTAAAGAAATACCTAAGAAAGATCAAATCCTTCTTAATATTGTTTAATAAAGAATAAAACATGTCAGAACAACAGAGCTTCCCTTGTTTCTGACATGTTTCTTAATGTTATTGTGTTTGTTTACTTGTATTCGTACAGCTTTTTAACCTATTTCCTAATCCTTTAAATACTTCCTCACCATGTAAATTATTATACATATAACCGAAATAGCATATGCAAATGCCAAGTAGTTATTATATCTTCTAATCCACATGTATAACAAAGCCAATACTGCATAAATCACAAAATAGAGTACATAATATTTTATGGTTTTCTTTTCTAACATATTATCTAATCCTTATCGTATCATATGTTGTGCCATTGCTAATCCAAGATGAATTCGGTCCTTCACGGTAATAGTTAACTCTTTTATATGTTACCCATTCACTGACAGCATCCACTCGACCCGTCGCTAGGTTTTCTCGCCACTTCGTTTTTGTCTTCTTGCTAATTTTAGATTTTACAGCTTTAAATCTTAGATAATTCATTCCTTCAGAAATAAAGAGATGTGTCACGGCAATACCAGAAGCAATTTTGGCTTGTTTAATGACTATTCTTTTAAGTTCATTTTTCGCAACATTTGATAGTGCTGCTTTTACGGCAACCTTGCCAACTGCTCCTCCTAAGAAGAAGACTGCAATATTAAGTTCTCTACTTGCCAACTCAATAGCTGCATCAATATCCTCTTCAGTTGCAATACTTGTTGTATGATAAGAATACGGTGTTTCTGTATAATAATATCTAAATCTGTTAGATCTTGTAGTTATACCATCATCACTCATATAGTCTACTAAGTCGTCAATGTTTATTCTCTCATCTTCTCTTACTAGTCCTGCTGGACTGGTTTGATTTTCCGCAAACGCTGGAATCGTAGCTGTAAATAGTATTGTGATAACCATCATTAAAGTCATTGCTCTTTTCATCTTTCACCCCTAGTTCAATCGTTTATCTAAATATGGTAATCAAATTTTTTTTTATATTTGACCAGATTTAGTGTTGCCTTCTTAAATCTGAAAAAAGGTATTAAGTATCATGAGTTTTAATACTTATTCCAAATCCCTATATTATATAAACGATTGAAATCATAAAATCTTACACCTTAAGAACAATTTTTCTATAAATCTTTTATTTCAAAATATAGACTCTCTGATTGATCAGAGAGTCTATGCTCAAACATCTATTCTATTCATTAATCAACTCTTATTTAACGATACTCTCGTAATTAGCCATATAGATGCATACTTAGACAATTGAGACTACTCTTTAGCCTAAACCTTATAGTTCCATTTTATAGTAATTAAGCAATTGGAAATTTGATAAAATAAAAGAGCTAAGTCCGCTTAAAAATAAGCTGACTTAACTCATTATCATTTATAGAGTATTTACATTAAAACTCATCATCTTCCGAGAACTCTAAAAGGTTCATAAAAAACTCTTTAGCCTTGTAACGACTCAGTGGTACTTCATCTTTCAAGTCTTTAAATCGTATGGTGCGATTTCTATCTTCTTGAATTGATACATCACTTATTTTTGTTTTATTAACAATAAAAGATTGATGACTCACACAAAATCGATTGTCCAGTTTAGAAAAAGTATCTTTAAGTGACCCTTTTACAGTAAAAGACTTATTGAGTGTTTTAACCTTAATATATCTGGATTTCTTTTCAAAATAATAAATATGCTTTAAAGGTACAATGACAACCTCATCATCAAGTACTAAAGTTAGTGTTTTAAATGCCTGATCAGTCACTTTCTTTTTAAGCAGCAGCCATTCATTTAGCTTTTTAGAAAGAAACAATTCATCTATCGGTTTCATAAAATAATAGTACGGATTCAACGTCAAAGACTCTTTTAAATAATCGCTATTTGCAGTAATAACAATGACATCCATTTCTGGCTGGATATTTTTAATCTGATTGACTACACTTAATCCTATCTCATTGTTTTTCAGAACAATATCAGTAAGCATCAAATCAAGTGAATGGTTTGCTGCTACTTTCAATGCTTGAACACCATTTGTTGCTGTATAAACATCACAACCGAAAAAGGTTTCATCAACTATTTTTTTATACTTCTCCAATGTAAAAACATCATCTTCTAAGATCAGTACCCTAAACATAAACTCCTCTTAATTCATTCTTGAATTAACTTTCTCTATTTAATGCTTTAAATCATTTAACTCTAGTTCTACTTTATCATACGACCCTTTCATACAACACTTCTTCTGTTTGTTCATTGTTTTCTCTATAACTGTTATTATTGATATACGCCTCACAGAATTCTGATATGAACTTTCCAATACGTTCATTTTCGAGTACTTTTGACTGATCCATCAGATAATTCACATATACCATACACTCTTGATGACTCATATACCCGTGAGCATTAAAGAAAGACTTATAAAGGTTGATGGCTTCTCTAAAAAATCTAATACTGTTGTCTCTTTCAAGAGTCATTAAAATATAGTGGTGAAGCTCTCTTAGCAACTTGTTTTCCCTAACAATTCTTGATGGGATTTTCACCTTAATAACCTCTTCGTTTGCAATAGTCATGAAGTATGGATTTAATGCCATAAGAAACTCTACAGTGAATAGTTCTTGTTGTTGGCCCATAAGACGTACGGATGCCAGTAATAACACTAAGTTATCTATGGTCTGATGATCACAGTTTAGTAGTTTGAGAATCTCCAAAGACCATTCACTTTGATGAGGTGTCTGCTGAAACAACTCAATAAACTCATATGGTAAATAGTATGATCCTGATTTTGATTTATACTCACACGGACTGCCGTTAAACTCTTTTTGGTAGTCCTTTTTATACGCTGCGGTATGTTCATATAAAAATGACGACGGCGCAAATATCTCATGAAACGTTTTAATCGTTTCACTGTTATATGTACCAAAGTATCTTATCACCTCAGGCGACAGTGTCTTTTCAGTACGCATACCATTTTTAACAGTCATATCCGAATATTTTGTATCCAAATTATCATAAGCTAAATACAAACCAGAAAACTCCGATTTATAAATAGCGGTTTTTACTTTTTTATTGATCAGTATTTCATATCTAATTGCATAGACTATATGAAACACAGTACATACAGTCAACACATAGAAATACCACTCTCTTATTGAATTTCCAGGAATCACAAGCCACAATAATGAAACAATGCTCAGTGCTGAAACTGCCGTTCTTATATGATGCAGCAAAATGCCTTTTACTTTATAAGAATGATTTAAGTAGTCTTCATAGTTGATTCCTAAAACCTGCTTCTTGGGTAATACAAGTGAAAGACCACCCAGTAAAACATTGACTGTAATCATCACCAACCATAAGACATTATTTGATATGATTTCATTTAACATATTCTCTTCCCATCTATAATATTTCCTTATCCACCACAATACAAAACATTATACCATTTCTCGAAATCCTGTGGTGCAGGATAATAAAATATTAATATTTTTTCACACAAACATAACATGGAATTATTAATTCAATAGTTCCATGAGTTGAAAAGAGTATAACGCTTTATAGTCATCTAGTACTTTTTCACTAAACTGTTTTGTACTGTTGTTTTTTTCATTATAAACAGCCTTCATTATTTCACCAATATGGTTTTTATAATTGAAGTGACCAATATAACCCTTACTGGTATGAAGTCTATTGTTTAGGTTTACAGCACTTACATAAAATATTTTATCTTCTTTTGCAGACAAGCTTTTACTGATGTAACCAAATACTTCTTTTATAAGAAAGACCTCTTTGACTTCTCTATACGAGATCATATCCCTGTGGGGTTCACCTTCTATCGCTTCAACTAGATAATCCGTTAATTGATTTAGAAACTTAGTTGAACCTAAAATACTCTCATTACCACATTCATTGATATGAGCCATCAGTCTGATTAAGTTGTCTATTTTTTGATCACTAAAGTTCTTTGTGTAGGTAGTATTAAACAATCTTAGGATTTCAAGAGCGTAAGTTTCTTGCTGATGGTTATTTTGAAATAGCAAAAAGAATTCATGAGAAAGCGGACTTAATCCACTGGTGGTAGAATAATCATATGGCTTCTTGGCATAATGTCTTTTATAAAAACGTTTGATACTGCCTGAACGGTTATAAAGAATGGAAGATGGTCCAAAGATTTCGTCAAAAGCGCATAAAGTTTCAGGTGTTATTGTTTCAAAGTAATCAAGAATGTCATCAGATAATATTTTTTTTGAACAATTGCCATTACTCATATTTGTAACTAAATCAGCTTTTAATTCGGGAATTTCATCACTATCATAATATAATCCTAAAAAATGAGCTTTTAATATCTCCCTTTTGACTCTAGGATTTTTGATGATAATATAGAAGATAAAATAACTTAGTAAAATAATTGCATTTAATAAAAGCAAGTCATTCATCCAATGTTTTGAAGTATCATCCATACACAAACTGACAGAACAATAACATTGTATCATGGCCATTATGAGTATGATAATATTCGCCCTGAGTCCAAGTAATGTTTTATACTTACTGCCTAGAAAATATCCATAATTAATACCCGCAACTGTTCTTCTTTTCATCATATAAGGCAACATAATCATTATAAGACACAAAAGAAAACTAATTGTCCACACGTTAATTTTAAAGTTGTAACTCCCTAAACCAATCATGTCCATATTTATCCTTCTTTCCAAATAAATTATTGTATAAACGGTACCATAAAATTTCATATTTAAGAAACAATATGGTACATTTAGACATATGATGGTACATTTAGACAGTATTTGTTAATTATCGCTTCCAAAACGTAACTTATGTGATAAGACATCGCACTTTTTTCTTGTCATTAATAGTATTTAAAAGTGCCTTTATACCTTCTAAAATCATGTTTCCAGCTTCAGTTTACGAAGTAAAAACATATTGAATTTCAGTAGCTGACTTCCAACCGACCAATTACACTGTATAACGGGTTGTTTATGTTTTAAAACGGATTAGTTATGCCTTATAATGTGTTAGTTATGCCGTTTTGTTGTTTTTTGTTTAAAAACCTAGTATAGTGTGTATATATGAAATAAGGTACAACGATAATAGCAAACCAGAAGAAATTTTGGGACGCAAAACTATGGGTCTAAGGGGTCACACCTACGATTGCCAAGTTGCCGAAACGTATGAAACAAATTCGGTGACTATAAAAGTCATCTTTTTTATTTTCATCCTTTCGGTTCTTACTATATATTAGGAGGAACTTATGGAACTTATGAATCAAACGGTCTTAACCGGTAAAATAAAAAAAGAATCCCACAACGGGAAACTCTTGGCAGCATTGTTTGTATTAGTAGGTATCGGAGCAGCATTTTTCTTTTCTGCACAACCTGCAAGTATTTCAAAATTACAAAGCGGTAGCATCTTAGAGATATTCAAGGCATTTGGATTTGAAAATGTAACCATGCACTTAGTCCGAAAAATGGCTCACTTCGTATTATTCGGATCCATTGGTGCAGCATTTACTTTTGCCTTTTCATTTAAAGTGATTGGCACTAAGTTATTTTCATACAGTTTCTTTGCAACAGTGCTTATGGCAATCATAGATGAAACACATCAAATGTTTGTACCTGGTCGCGGGCCACAAGTAAAAGACGTTATGATTGATTCTGCCGGCGCTTTACTAGGTGTTATGGTCATAGCAACCATCATTACCGTTTACAAAAAAAGAAAATTAGCTTCTTAAACATCACAACTGCATTGCAGTTGTTTTTTTTACAAAAAAATCTCCTTTACAGAAGATTAGAATTTAAACTTATCTATCTTTATGATTTTTATGTTAAAGGTACTCCCCAGTATGATGGTCAAGTAGAACAAACACAGATAGAGTGCATACATAAAAATATAATTATCAAACAACCATGCCATAGAATCAACAAACATCAGCTTTGCAAACAATGACAATGATAAATCAACTAAGATTACAACAACAAATAAGACCAATGTCTGTATGCCGCATTTAACAAAAGATATCTGGTTAATAAACTTAAAGTGAAAAAACAACACGCCCATAATCAAAACACTTCTTAGAGCTGTCTTGTGAAAATCAAATAAAAACATATCAAGCAAGAAAATAATAACCACTGTTGACAGTGTCCCTATGATAAATCTTTTGTTTTCGGCGCTTTGTCCGGTGAATACGTTTGCAGCCAAGTTCATACCTGCCACTTCAATCAACAACAGTATAAAATATGCAATTGGGTGAATAACAAATTTAATCCCCATAAGCCTCCTTAGTTATTAATGGTACTAATCCTTTGGATCATCTTTACACGTTTTTTTTCAAACGACAGTACTGTTATTGTAAACTGTGTGGTCCATAAAAGCAAAGAGTTTATGGATTTAAAAAAATCTTATCCTAAAAATTTTTCAGCTTGCCACATAAAAAATTATTTGATTGACAGTTGTCAAATAAAAGATAGAGTCATTTAATTGTCATTAAATCACTCTATCTGTCTTATTATGTTATTATGACGTTGCTTCACTGTCAAGAAGTCCAAAGAATTCCTTTGCCTTATACCGACTCAACAAAGCCTCATCCTCCACTTCTTTAAAGTGAATACCCCATGTTCGGTCCTCTTTTGCCTCAACACTTTCAATCTGTTTTAAATTCACCACAAAAGATTGGTGTGAATGATAAAACTGATTGTCCAGTTGAGTCAACATATTTCTAAGCGAATCTCTACAGACATATTCCTTAGTAGAAGTCATGATTTTAACTTTTCTGTTCATCTTTTCGATGTAACAGATTCTGTTGATGGGCACTATCGCCATGCCGACTTCCGTTTGCAACTTGATGCTTTTAGCATTTCCTTCTGGCATCTTGGCTTTTAGGATTTGCCACTCCATCAACTTTCTTGTTAAAAACATTTCATTGACGGGTTTCATAAAATAATAGTACGGTTCTACATCCCCTGCATCTCTCAAGTAATTACTGTACCCAGATATCACTATAAATTCGACCTGTGGTTGCTCACACGAAATCATATTCGCATAATCGAGTCCCAATACTTTTTTCTCATCATCTAGCTCCATATCCAATAACATCAAATCAATTTGATTTTTAGTTACAATAGACATGGCTCTCTTACCAGTTGATGCTGTATAGACTTCACAATCACATAATGCATTCTCAACAATCTCTTTATAATGATTCAAAGTAATTTTGTCATCCTCCAAAATCAATACTTTAATCATATCACTCTCTCTTTCAACCTGTTAATTTTAGTTTATCTCAGGTTTTCATATTTTTCAACTCTGTACATTTTCCAGTTTTTGAGAGAATTTTACCTATTTAGCCATTCGCAATATCCAAAATATGGAAAATGTCAGTTTAATTCGGTAATTTCTGTACATCCCCCTACACACATTGTGGTAAGTTATGTCACTTAATTGGTTATTCATGCCATTTTAAGGGTATTTATATGTCGAAAAAACATTTTACTTAATAATCCATTTTTGTAAATGCGACATTTTTCGACAATGTTACATTTGTGTTACATTTTAGTGCGTTTGACTAAATCATTCGAAAAATTCACATTACGAATACCTTTGCAAGTGTTCAAGTCACTCATCTGCACGATTATTGTAGACTTTGGTCTACATAAAACCAGTTTTTAATTTATGGCTTTCGAGGGTTATAAAGGTTTTGATTTTTTTCCAAAAAAATTGCCCCCTAAGGGACAATTCAATTTAATCAAATAATTTACTTACAGAATCATTGTTAAAGATTCTTCTAATCGATTCAGCAAAGATCTCTGAAACAGATAATTGAGTAATCATTTCCAACGCTTTTGCTTCTTCAGTCAATTCAATTGTATCCAGTACAACCAATTCACTGATAACCGACTCATCTAATCTCTTCAGTGCAGGACCTGAAAGTACGGCGTGGGTACAACATGCTATAACTGACTTGGCACCACTATCAATAAGTGCTTGTGCACCCTGAGTAATTGTACCGGCAGTGTCAATCATATCATCAATTAAGATAACATTTTTGCCTCTTACTTTACCAATGATGTTCATGACTTCAACCGCATTGGCTTCCGGTCTTCTCTTATCAATGATTGCAATTTCTGTATTCAATCGATTGGCAAACTTTCTAGCTCTTGTAACCGATCCTAAGTCAGGCGATACAACTACTAGATCTTGAATGTTCTTTTGAATAAAGTAATCTGCCAAGATTGGTGTACCCAGTAGGTGATCCACTGGAATATTGAAGTAACCTTGAATCTGAGCCGCATGTAAATCCATAGATAACACACGATCTGCACCAGCCGCTGTTAAAATATCAGCAACCAGCTTAGCTGAGATTGGATCTCTCGCTTTTGCTTTTCTGTCTTGTCTTGCATAACCATAGTAAGGTATAACCGCAGTGATTCTACCTGCTGACGCACGTTTAAGAGCATCAATCATGATTAAAAGTTCCATAAGGTAAGTATTTACAGCAGGTGGACTTGTTGATTGAATGATATAAACGTCTACCCCTCTAACCGTTTCCGATAGGTTTACAGCAATTTCACCATCACTGAATGTCTTAACTTCCACATCCCCCATTGGAATACCCAACTCACCACAAATTTTTGTAGCTAAATCTTTGTTCGAATTACCCGCAAAAATTTTGATTTTTTTACCTTTAGAATGCATGATTTCCTCCTAATAGATTGACTGTATGACCTTGATTAAAGTCATAATATATTAAATATAAGCGACTGGTCTTTCCCCAAACTAGTCGCTTATTATTCAACTATTTTTTTGTAATCAGTTTGGTTTTTTCAACCCAACCCGGTTTGTTCTCTTGTCTTGCTCTACCGATGGCAAGCGCACCAGAAGGTACGTTTTCAGTAACCGTCGTACCAGCAGCAATATAAGACAGTTCCTCTACAATAACCGGAGCGACAATGTTTGAATTACAGCCGATGAATGAGTTGTCTTTTATTTCAGATCTATTTTTATCTCTGCCATTATAATTGGTAAAAATTACACCACAACTGACATTGATATTTTTACCTAGATCAGCATCACCTACATAAGCCAAGTGAGAAATTTTAGTGCCATCACCAATTACTGCATTTTTAACTTCAACAAAATCGCCTATCTTAACATGAGATCCTACTTTAGAGTTAGGTCTGATATAAGCGTAAGGTCCTACTGAAGTGTGATCATCAATCGAAGATTCCAATACCGTACTGTCTTTAATCGTTGTGTAGTTGCCGATAGTAGAATCTGTGATTCTAGCATCCGGACCTATACTGCACTCCTCACCGATCACAGTTTGACCCGTTAAAAATGTATTGGGATAGATGATTGTATCCATACCCACTTGAACATCAAAATCAATATAAGTGGTTTCCATATCTATGATGGTTGCACCCTCTTCTATCAGATTCATATTAATACGTTTCTGAAGACGTTTCATCACATATTGAAGGTCTCTCTTTGATTCAACAACAGCTTTACCTTCCATACATTCCACACGATAGGTTTCTTGCAGTCTTTCAGTTAAATCTGCAAAGTTAACCCAATTGTCTAAAATGATATCCAATTGTTTATCGATCACTTTGCTTGGTATGTAAAAGGCCACCGGACGTTCTTTGTTGTCCTTGAAGAAAACAATATCATCAGGGTATTGCATGATGTTGTTATGGATCCACGTTAAATCAATCAATGGAGCGTGTGCCATAAAAAATATGACATGATCCAATCCTTCTTTTATATCATGTTTTTCAATCAGTTGTTCATCTGCTTTCAATGTTTCAGTGATAATCTCTTGAATTGTCTTGCCAAAAATAATCTGTTCTTCTTTGGTCTTTTTAGATTTCATTTTTGAATTATCTGGATCAATATGTACAATTGCGTTTAACATTTGGCCTCCTTGTTATATCTCTACAAGTGTTCTTTTTAGTTCCCGTATAAAGTCACAAAGCCAGTCTTTTTAACAACTAAGACCGAAAGCATTATAACATTATTTCAGTTATAAAGAAACACTCCTACACTATTTTAGGAAAAAAAATTCCCTAAGAAAACTTAGGAAATATTTTTATTATACTGTTGTGCTAGCAAGAAAAGTTTCTTCAACATTATCATCTTGTTCAGTTTTCGCTCTCTCATACGCTTCAAAAATAGTTGCTTGAATTTCTGAACGCATAGAAGAATTAATAGGATGAGCAATATCTCTATAGTCTGCTTCTCCTACTTTACGACTCGGCATCGCTACAAATAAACCGCTTTGTCCTTCAATAATCTTAATATCATGTACTACAAATGCCTCATCGAAGGTTACTGAAACTACTGCTTTCATCTTTCCATCGTCTTTTAGTTTTCTGATTCTAACGTCTGTAATATTCATTGATTCCTCCTGCCTCTCTGACGTTTATTATAAAGCCCCATATACTCTATTCTACATCGAGACAGGAAAACCTTTTTTAAATTGAAAGAATATTCATAAAATTGGTTTTTTTTATAAAATATGCGATTGAATCGTTACATGTTCTTTAGATTTGCTTGGATCTATGGTAAAAATACTGAAATAATCATCCACTAATTTCTTTTCACTCATCGCTTCTTCAAATAATACACCAATGCCAACAACATGAGATTCCAGTTCTTTAACAAGTGACTGCATACCTTGAATGGTACCGCCTGCTCTCATGAAATCATCGATGATCAATACATTTGATCCTTTTCCCATGGAGTTCTTAGGAGCATACATGGTTTTTAGTCTACCATCGGAACCAGAAGCATAATGAATACTGAGAGTCGGTCCATCATCTGCTTTAAATGTATTTCTAAAAACCACCAAAGGTACATTTAACATAAATGCGGTTTTAAGCGCCAGAGGAATACCCTTTGTTTCAACAGTGACAACATAATCAATAGAAGCATGAATAAATTCCTCAGCAAAAATAGCTCCCAACGACTGTACATAATTCGGATTGTACAGTATGTCCGCTAAATATATAAAACCACCTGGAATACGTCTAGATTCTTTTGATAATTCCATTCTTAAGTTCTCTATAATCTCAGCTTTCTTTTCAAGTGAGATAATTGGAATGTACTTAACACCACCCGCTGCACCTGTTATGGTTTCAATTTTACCCAATTTTTGTTTCTCAAAGATGTCTTTAACAATAACAAGGTCTTCACTAATCGTTGATTTAGAAGCTGCAAACAACTCCGTAAAACATGTTAGTGTAAATACTTTATTGGGTGTATTAACTAGGATTTGCGTAATAGCAGCTATCCGCTCATTTCGTTTGTATTTGTTCACAATATTTTCTCCTATACGAATGTTTTTTTCTTATAAGCTAATTTTATTCGTTTTTATTGTAAAATGCAAGCTATTTCAATGGAAGCATCAGGTTCTATCATTAGAAATTCCTATAACCTCAGTACCGAGGGTACTAAAGACATCCTAGGAGTCCCTTTGTCATCAACTTATCTCGATCATTATACGAACCGATAAGGCTAAAAACAGATTACATCAAAGCAATTAATTTAAGTAGAGACACTGGGTATTTTCTATTAAAGACACCCAATATTACATTAGAACTTATATATGTTAATAAGATTATATTCTTGGATGATACTTCCCTCTAATGCACTGATTGTAAGAAACTCCCTTAAATACGTTTATTCATATTTATAGTTTTCTCTCAGACGAATCTGTGATATAATTTTGTAGTTAAATATAAATTCTTGTTTATCAAGAAATGTAAGGAGAATTAAAATGATTGATTTATCAAATATGCGTCACATCCATTTCGTTGGAATCGGGGGCATAATGATGAGTGGTATTGCAGAAATCTTACTAAAAAGATCATACATCGTAACCGGTTCAGATCGTGATCACTCAACTATGACAAAACACCTTGAAAAACAAGGTATCAAAGTAACCATTGGCCACCGTGCAGATAATGTAGTAGGTGCTGATCTAGTGGTTTATACATCAGCAGTACCAGATGATAACATTGAGCTGATTAAAGCTAAAGAGTTGGAAATACAAATGGTCAGCAGAGCAGAAATGATCGGTCTCTTGATGCCTGAATTTCAAACCAGCATCGCTGTAGCAGGAGCTCATGGAAAAACAACTACAACTTCTATGATCTCAAACATCTTAAACAGTTCGGATTATGATCCGACTATTTTAGTGGGTGGTATTTCAACCAACTTAGGTAGCAATGTACAAATTGGCGATACCTCAGTGTTTCTTTTGGAAGCCTGTGAGTATAAAGAAAACTTCTTACACTTTAACCACAACGTTGGTGTGATTCTAAATATTGATGAAGATCATTTGGACTACTTTGAAGATTTAGACCATATCATCTCAGCATTTATTAAATTTGCTCAAAGAATACCAGAATCAGGTATGCTTATCATCAACAACGATGATTACAATGCAAAAAAAATATTATCACATGTTAACTGTGGCATAACAACATTTGGCATCAACACGCAAAGTGATTTCCAAGCGAAGAATATCACCTTCAACAATGAGGGTCATTCTAAGTTTGATGTGTATCACAATGAAGAACTTTACGGTTCGTTCTCATTGAAGTTCCCAGGCCAACACAGTATCTACAACGCCTTGGCAGCGATTGTATCTGCATATACCTTGGCTATACCGTTAGAGCAAATCAGTTCAGCGATGAAATCTTACGAAGGCACCAAAAGACGTTTTGAAGTTTTAGGCAAATACAACGATGCCATAGTCATTGACGATTATGCACATCACCCGACTGAAATAAAAGCAACACTTGCTGCTGCGAAAAAATTACCGGGCGAAAAAATCGTTTGTATCTTCCAACCTCATACGTATACAAGAACAAAAGACTTGTTACTTCAGTTCGCAACTGCATTTAACGATGCAGATTCTGTGATTATTACAGATATCTATGCGGCTCGAGAAGACAATACAGTTAATATACATTCTAAAGATTTAGTGGCAGAAATTGCCCATGAAAACGATCGCGTTAAATATATTGAAACATTCGATGAAATTGTTGATTTCATTAAAGCAACAGCTCAACCAGATGATATCATCCTAACCTTAGGCGCTGGTAATATCAGAGACGTTGGAGAAGCAATCATCAAATAAGTCATGCAACCCATTCGGGTTGCATTTTTTTATCCTTTCAAAAAAAAAGCAACAATATAAAATAATATTTTGTCACTTTTAAATCACTATCTTTTTTATCGTCTCAACAATATATGCCTGACGGTTTTTTTGTCCTTTACTCACTGCATTTGACTCAAATAAAAAATCTCTCATGTAAGTACATGGTTCAAAATCAATAAAACTCAACTTATAATATTCTTCAGTTAACTTTTGAATATCATCTATTTTATCAAAATTGACCAACACATCTTCAGCCACTCTAAAAAACGAATCACTCACCATATTTTCATAATGATCGATGGTATCAATTGAAACGTATATACCCTCTTTGGTATACACTTGGACATAATCAGAAAAAGCCCTAACAAAATAGATGTCTCCAATTAATACAATATTAACCTCATTTTTATTTCTTACTAAAATTTTCTTTGAAATCTCTTTCAATCGCATTTTATTCATTGTTGAATTTCGTTTATAGATTCTCTGTAAACACAGTCTGATTCTTGTTGCATCAAATGGTCTACACATATATTCAACGATATTAAACCCTATATAACGCTCCATTGATTTCAATTCAGAAACCAATACAATAAGATCCACTTTTAAGGTTTTCAATATTTCCAAATAATGTCCGTCGATAGTCTCATAATATGCATCATCAATAATATAGACATCTTCTTTACTTGTAAGTCCTAGTGTTTTAATCCTATCAAATCTAACTTGAATAAAATCTGCACATGTTTCATTGGAGTTACATATCCCTTTCAGGACATGAGTCCATTCATCTGATTCGGAAAATAATAATATTCGCATAATGATCTACCTTTCTATCACAATATTATATTACATATTGATATAATTACACCCAAATTGTCAAAACAACAATTTACGATGCAAAATATGTCTTAATGCACAAAAATAACGTAGAATTCACTACGTTAGAAACATAACATGGAAATAGAAACTCAGTAAGTAAACTATAAATCCAGCTGTCAGGACACCTGCAATAATAGCAATACTCGCCTTTTTGAAACTAACTTTTGTAATGACTGCTGCAACGCATCCCGTATAAGCACCAGTCATAGGAAGTGGTATGGCAACCAATAAAAATAATCCAATCAACCTATACTCTCTGTAGTGTCCTATTTTTTTTGCAGCTCTTTCTTCGTATCGGTTAACGAATCCTCTTAATAATGTGAGTTTTCTAAAATGTGTAAACAACGGATTAATAATCATCAGTAGAATAGGTACTATCAAACAGTTTCCGAGAACTGCAATCATTGCAGCTTTTGCAGGAGCCATTCCAAGCCCAACACCTAGTGGTATCGCACCTCTTAATTCAACTATCGGCATCATGGAAATGATAAACACACTCAGCTCAGCTGATAAATATTGATTCAGTAATTCGAACACCAAGTCAACCTCTCTTTTCTTCTATAAAACTCATTCGGTAATGATCTAGTGCGTGCTGCAAAATATCCTCAGAACGCTTTCTACTCATAATAGCATAAACATCCTCTTTCCCAAATGTTATCTGGTAGGTACGATTGCCAATATCTGTAATGGTTCTTGCATTGTTAAAATTAACAATAAATGAACTATGCACCCTGAAAAAAGAATCTGGTAATCTCATCAATAAATGTTTTAGATTTTCATGACACTCATAAATTTCATCATGTGTGTGAATAATAGTACTCTTTTGTTTTTTTTCAAAAAAAAGTATTTCAGAGAACTTAATGACTACGATCTCTGTACCTGTTTTAACCACTAACTTATTAGATCTGTCATCGTTCGGACCCACTTGTTTTAACATCAAATATTTCCGATACTCATGTCTTAAACAGTCATCAATATCTTCCCAGTTTAGAGGCGAACAAAAATAGTCCAATAAATTAAAAGCCAAATACCTTTTGATGTTAATTTTCTTCGGTAGAAATACAATCACACGTATTTGACTCTTTATAAGTGCATCTATACAGGCTTCTGTTAACGTTTTATATAAATGATCATCTAATATGATTATGTTCAGACTTCTTGAAACTGCTTCATTTGCCAGTTGACATTCAGTGATATGGCTGACTTTTATATCGTGGTGAATATCACGACATAATAACTCTATCACTTTGATATAATCACTTTTTTCTGTATAAAGCAAAACATTCATAGAACCTCCTACAGTAACTGCACAAGGTATGATAGCATGATTAGCTTGATTTCAGATGTGAAACAGTATCTTGTCTATGTTTTAATATTGCGATTAAATACATTTCAATTATTTTAGAACAGCCATGCATTCTATCATCTTTTGTGATTACATTCATTAAATCACCAATTGTATGTCTTTTGAACCTTATGGCTCTTTTGGGGTAAATAAAACGCATCCCCTTTCTAATGATATTCACTTCCGAAACAGGATGATTCGGATAAAAATAAAGGCTTATATCTTCATTGGTTGAAAATATTTTAAAAGCCAAACCATTGTTCACTTCTTTTACTTCTATAGGGTATCTTAAATCAATTTTCCCTTCAATCATTTTTTCTAAACTGTCATATAATTCGGTAAGACATTTCTTTTTATATATACTTTGCATACACATTCTCCTTGACGTCACTAAATACAATTATATAAAAGTACTTTTAAAAATCAACATAGAATGTTTATTTAGCCATATATCTGTCTATTTAGCCACTAATCAACAATTTGAACTCTTAATTCAACAATTTTTGACGATAATTGCTCATTTGTATATGAAACATATAAGTGATGCCAACCAGTCCTTGCTTCAGTCGGCAGTGTTATAAAACCAATATGAGAAGGTGTTGAGTAGTCAACAAAATCACCCGTTTCCTCATGAACCAAGCGGATATTGATATCGCCTAAAGATAACATCTGCCATCTTATCTCATCTCCCAAACGAAGTTTTCCCCCATCTTCTATGAGCATAATGGGTGTTTTTAATTCATTGTCATCAAATATCTCAAGGTTTACTTGATCATATAGCGATTCTTTACCTTCTTCATACTCTTGTATACTTAATAAATATCGCCCTCGATTCAAATTCAACACATCAAGGTCTAATGTTGTTTGTTCCGTTTTAATATCATAAACAACCTCTTGAAGAGTGCAATCATACACCATAATTCTAAACAGATTATCTGTTTTTGAAGTCCAGGTCATTCTTTTACTGGCGCTTTGATAAAAAGAGTAATTTTCGAAATCGCATATCGGTGCTGATATAAGCTTGCTGTGTTTAGAAACTATTTCAAAGTCCAAAACAATTTCGTCCATATTGGTATTTTTTACCGACAAACGATACGCACCAGGATTCAAACCAAATCCATCTAGATCAATACAATTATCTGATACAACAATCGTTATATGTCTATTATCTGATGTCAAATTAATCTCATAAACATCATCAAACTCATCTATCCATCTGATCATCTTGGCATCCATGAAATCAAAAGAATTTCTTTTGGTTATGAATCTGAAATTTGAGGATTGAATGATGACATCATTTGACTCCTCCAATACCACTACCTCTTTAGGCCATGGTATCATTTCGATTATACCGGAGCGGTTTACCGAATATATGGCAACGATAACCACCATCGCCGCTAAAAACCATTTTACGATTTCAATACGGTTGTTTTTAATCACAACTCTGTGATTTAAAAGATTTCTAATTTCAGAAACCGATTGAAGTCGTTCTGAAGGATTCTCATTCATGGAATTAGAAAGTATGTAATCGATTTTACCAGGATTAAATCCCTTTGATCGTTGTACATTTTCTTTCATCATATGGTAGCCAATATGATTCATGAATAACTCAAGTATTTTACCTAGATTATAGATATCAACAGTCTCATTCACAATACTATCAGATAAAAGTTCTGGTGCAATAAACGGATTCTGTTTAGAATCTGAACTCTGACTGATAAAGTAACTTCTCTTAAGAGGATTAAAATCTCCTATAATCACATGAGTATCCGATATGTATATATTGGTTGGTTTTAAAGTTTTGATGGTATATCCTTTTTTGTGAATACTCTCAACTGCTATTAAAACCATTTGAAATATTGTCATAACTTGTCTTGGCAGCAGTATTTTTTCTTTCATCAAAGTATCCAACGTCGGGTAGGGCAAGTACTCCAAAACCACATAGACCGTGTTGTTACATTCAAATGATTCAATGACCGTCACTAGATGTTTTTCGCTTGATATACCTTTTAGATAATTTGCCGACTCTTTATAATATCGCTTTAATTGATGAAATGCTCTAATGCCTTCTATTTCATCATTTGGCAAAAGCACTTCTCCATAATCGCTTC
The DNA here is from genome assembly GCA_016342415.1 of Clostridiales bacterium. Taxonomy (GTDB): domain Bacteria; phylum Bacillota; class Clostridia; order Peptostreptococcales; family Acidaminobacteraceae; genus JABXKX01. The sequence goes on along the minus strand of JAEIOD010000022.1, from coordinate 32,612 downwards.
TTTTTAATCGAAGGTTGATATTTTGATATTCAAACCCTATCATAGGGAAAAATTCTTTAATGATGACATGACTATCTGTAACAGAATGAAACGCTAAATAAACGAAGCTGTCATTGCTCCTATGTAATGTCTTTTTGACGACATAAGGGGAGTCGCCAATTCTCTCTCCGTCTGACAACGCATTCATATTTTCAATACCATTTATTTTAGGTTTCATTTTTAACAATTCATCTAAGTGAAACATAACGCCTCCTAATCCAAATGTACTCTATATTGCTAAAATTTTCAAGATGGCATACAGTTTTACTCAACCTCGGAACTCTCTTTAATCAATACTTTGAAGTTCCCTAAACATCTTTTCAGCCCACGAAATAGAAGCAACATAATGTTCCGGTAACTGTTCCAATTCATACCCTATATTTAAAGCTGCTTGTTTTGCCTTATCAAAGACACCTTTTTCATAAGCAAGACATAATTTCATCGCATCACTGTAGTGTGTTTCTTTGCCTAAAAGAGTATCTTTCATCTCTTCACCAATTGGTAAATTCATCAAAGCATCTTCCATTTTCATTTCGAGGACCACATCTAAAATTGAAAGAATACCAAGTAAAGACAGTTCCTCTACTGATTTTTTAAGTTTAGAAGATTCTGCTATTTTAATCAACAGATCCGATCGAATCAAAGCATACTTAACAGCTTCAGAGTTTTCTCTTGTACTTAAATTCTGGACCATCGCCAACGACAACCATCTTCTGAATTGCTTTACACCAAGTACTGCTAGTGCTTGCTGTACCGATGTTATTTCACTGATAGGCTTTGAATTGGCATTCACAAGTTTTAAAAGTTTATACGTCAATGACACATCCATCAAAATAATCTTTGAGAGCGCTTTAAAGTCCGGTTCATCATTATTCAGTTCATTCATCAATCTAACGTAAGACACACCGCTTGAACTCATGGTTTTCTGAGTTTGAACCGCTGGTTTTGCAAAGTAGAATCCTTGGAAAAAATCAAATCCCAATCCATGGGCCCACTCATAAACATCTTTACTTTCAACCTTTTCAGCCAAAAGCAATTTACCTCTTTTTTTTAGACTTGAAATCATTTTTTCTATGACTTCTTTTGTGCACATTGTAAAATCTACTTTAACTATATCTACCAATTCCAGAATTTCCTCATGAGGATAGTCCGCTTCATAATCATCTATGGCTATCGTATACCCCAACGACTTCAGTTTTCTGATTTCTTTCATGAATTTTGCGTCTGGATTAACAGTCTCTAAAATTTCTATAGTCACTCTGTTTTTATCTAATAATTCCGGAACACCTATGTGTATCAAATGTTTATCAAAGTTAATAAAAGCTCTTGCTTCGCCTACTAATTTTTCTATGCCAAAAGTATAATAGCTATTCATTAGCAATAAGGATGTTGCAACATTATCAGAAATGCTGCCATCAAATGAATTTTCCTTACTGTTTCTATAAAGCAATTCGTAAGCCACTACATTGTAATCCCTATCAAATATCGGTTGTCTTGCTACATGTATATCCATAAAACCTCCTGACCTCCTTCTTCTTATACCCAAAAAAAAAGTTTGAAAAAGGTGTAGCTATAAAAACTACACCTTAATTCTATATAACTCGGGTTGTGTTCTTAACTTGTTCTCAAAATAAGCCTGAACTTCAATTGTGGACCATTTTTCGAAAAAAGCATCTAAGGTCAATCCATTTTTCTCAATAAAGCGATTCATACCTTTATCTATAAATATTTTCATCAAATCAAAATTTGACACATGAAGAGATTTTAAGAAGTGTTGCCCTTTATTGTCTATTACATTTAGGTCCGCACCATTTTCAACAAGAAGTGCTGCCCTATCAATGTCCACACAGCCAAATATCGGCGTCAGAGAAGCTTTGTTAACAAGATTGACATTTACTCCGTAGTCTATCAACAACTTGAGTCTATCCAAATCTTTGCAGATATGCACCACAGAATCACCTAGTTTGTTTTGAATATTCACATCGATTCCTGATTCTAAAAGAAACATCATAACCTCAATAGAAATATCGGTATCCAAAGCTAAAAACAGTGCATTCTCACCAGTTTTTTTATTGACTCGGTTGATATTTCCACCGGATTCGATGATATTTTTCATCATCTCCATGTCATCTAGGTATTTATAAATTTTTAGTTTTTTATATTTTTTCATTTCATCACCTGTTTCAATTATAAAGAAAGAATAGACAATTGTCTATTCTATAATTTCAATATGAATAATTTCCAATAAGACTTCATCATTTAATTTATAGTACAATTTGATCTGATACTTACCCGGGGATAGATCCAAGGCTTTTTCCGTGTCGCTGTCTGACAATTCAACTATTTCAGTACCATTTTTATCATCACTGATCTCCATGTGACTGACAGATACTCTTCCAGAGGCAAACCAAGTAATCAATTGTTGTTCAGATGCTTCAAAGCTTTGAAAATCCTTTGTTATAAAATAGCACTCTTTTTTATCTATAGAAACACTTCCAAGAGGGACTTCCTCTTCTTCGAAAAAGTAATAATCATTTGCCATCATCGTGTCATTTTGATATTGCCATATCAACAAAGCACAACTCAGAAATGATATCATCGCAATAGCAGCAATCATGCTCTTAGGTGTCTTAAAAGTCCTCTCGGTATCTTTCTCATACATCAGTTCCTTTTTTACAGCTATGGCATCTATTAAACGCTCCTTGTGATTAAAAGCTATGGAATGTTTGACGATTGTTTCAAATTTTTTTTGTCTAAGCTCTGAAAGTGTCTCCAATCCAGTAAAGTAGTCTTCCGATTCTGTCATCATCGATATAATATCTATCAGGACCTTGCCAATGGCATAAACATCTGTCCAAGTCCCGATCACACCGTTATGAATCAAAATTTCAGGTGCATGGTACTTACTTTGATAGTCATTGTTATCATATAGTTTTATATCTTGTAAAAAGTCACAGGTTCCAATTGAATCAACTATCAATTGACCCGGCTTCAGATAAATATTCTTTGGATTTATGTTTCTGTGAATAATCTTACGTTTATGAAACCTCATGATAGAATCAACCAATTGATTGGCCATCCATTCGAGCTCGTCACCAGAAAATCTGTACTTGATATCAAGAAAATCCTGAAGCGACGGCCACTGATTGTAATTGGATACAATATAAGCAGTTCCATAATCTTCAAAAGCATCTAATATTCTTAAAACAGGATCGCCATATGATATTTTTTCCAAATACTTGGCTTCTTCAACAAATCCATCAATCAAATTTTTAAACTGTTTACTTTTATATTGATTAGGTGCCTTCATTTCCACAAAATGTGTTTCTAGATTACGCACAAAATAAAGTTCCTCTTGTATACCAAAAGCATCTTTAGGGAAAAACTCTTTAATGCAAACATATCTGTCTTTTACTGTATCATAAGCTTTGTATAGAAAGGCCCGATCACTAACATCTTCAAGCGAAATAACGCTGTATCTATTGTCACACAACATTGTATCTGCAGGTAGTGCATCAGGATGTTTTATATCCTTTCTGTTTTGAGCTTTCACAGCTTCTAATCCTTGCAAAATAAACATACCAAACTCCTCTTTGATAATATTATTATACGTTACATCAACCAAAATTACTTACCTTTTGGCTATTTAGCAGTATATGAGATTATTTAGCCATATTTTAGGATTAATCGCCCATACAACTATATAATTTGAATATTCGATTTCTGAAATCTCTTTTTATAAAATAAAACAGAAAAAAACGTATGACGTCTCCTCCTGTTCTACTTATCACCTCAGCCAAATTTAACTTTATTATACGCTTATTAAAGTTATTTAAAAGTCCCTTTGTCTATTTAGTACAAATCTAAGCTTATTTAGCCAAAAAGAGATGTTTTTCGACAAAACATCTCTTTCCTTCTATAGTTTAAATTTTTGTATTAATTCATTTAACGACATCGCGGTTTCTGCACTTTCTTCTGCTGCACTAGAAAGAGATTCTGTAATCGCAGCTTGTTCCTCTGCAGATGCAGAAATTTCTTGAGCCATTGTAGAGTTCTGAACCGAATGAGTTGCAGAAGTCTCGATTGATGCCATAATATCTTCAGAAATAATCACTTGATCCTTTGAAATTTTCTCTAAATCAGCAACAAACTTATTAAGTGTATCAAATGTAGCGATGATGTTCATAAACTTTCCATCTAAAGAACGAATCGTATCTTCACCTTCATCAACATGTACTTTTGTTGTATTGACATTTTGATTGGCCTTATTGATCAGTGCAGTTATTTCACTCAGTACTTTATGAACATTTGCAGATTCCTGAGTTGTCTGTTCAGCAAGTTTTCTAACTTCTTCAGCAACAACTGTAAATCCTCTACCCGCTTCACCGGCTCTAGCCGCTTCGATTGAAGCATTTAATGCAAGTAGGTTAATCTGCTCAGCAATGCCTTTTATGGTCTCACTGATACCCGTTACTTTTTTAGCTTGAATATTCAACTCGTCAAAGCTTTCAATAACTTCTGTTGTTGATGTTGAAATATCACTCATAGAAGCAACCGATGATTGAACACCTGTACGACCTTCTTCTGCAACAATAAGTGCAGAAACACAAACCTCTTGTGACTGGATAGTAAGTGCGCTTGACACATCAACCGAGTCATTTAATTTATTCATTTCTACTTCTACAGATTTCATCATCTGTTCTTCAGCCACTATATTTTGCATCATTTCATCAATGTTTTGACTGACTTCTTCCGAACTTGCATTAACTTCTTCAGAAGAGGCTGTTAACTCTTCGGCAGAAGAGGTCATCGTTTGTGAAATCTTACTGATACTCATAAGAGTCTCTTTCTGATTTTCCAACATTTGATTGTACGAATGAGCAAGTTCTTCTATTTCATCTTTTGTTTTAATAAAAACAGGTTCCGTCAAATCACCATTTCCAGCTTTTGCCATAGATGATTGAAGTTTTCTGATCGGTTTTACAATAGAAAAATTGATGATTAAATAACCAGAAACCGTTGCTATAAGAATAGCACCAACTATTGCAAGCAAAGTAATCTTAATGATATCAATCGATGTTTTTTCAATATCCTTTTCATCAACGGTTAGAACAAGTGCCCAGTTGTCAAATTTCTGATACTTAACAATCCTAAGATCACCTTCTTTAACATATTCACCGTATCCCGACGGTTTGGTTTGCATCTGATCTAAAAACTTGTTTAAGTCATCATTGTTGTCTTTGTATAGATTAAACTTATCATCTACTAAACTTTGGTTCTTGTGATATACCAGTGTACCTGCATCATCACCTTTTATATCCACTATGTAAGCATAACCGTTTTCAGCAATTTTTGTATCGCTGACTAAATCCGTTACCAATGTGAATTTAATTGTTGATACAATCGAACCCACATATTTTTCATTAGAGTAAACCGGTTGGCAAAGTGCAATCACTTGCGAGTTATCTGCTTTAGAAGTTATCACTTCACTGATAGTCAGTTGTTTTGTTGCTTTCGCCTCTTGTAAATAGTCTCTTTCCGAAATATTAACATCTTTAAGATCGTTAATTCTATCTGATACAAAAACAACATCATCTTTGTTTACCAGACTGACGAGTGTCATCAAATCACTGTTATCTTCCAACAGTTCCGTTAATTGTTTCTCCACATCTGTATTGGCACGACCATTTCCCAAGGCAATCTGGATATTCGGACTCGTTGCCAGAGTGCCGACCAGTCTTTTTGTACTCTCTATTTTCTCTTCAACCAACTTTGTTCTTAAGACCAGTTGGTCATCTAACTTTTGCATCATCAAGTCATTTGTACTGGTATACGATTTATAAATCGACATACCCCCTATCACTGCACAAACAATGATAATCAAGACTATTATTCTGATTAATAGCTTCTTCAATAATTTCATTTTTCCTCCTCTATTCTAACACAACCCATATTAGCGTATTAAGTATACTTGATAGATATTAATTTAACAATAATTATGCATTAAATACCTATTAATGTAAGAGAAAGTTAATAAATACTTTATATTAATTCAATAAATTACTTTCATTCCAAATTTCAGAATATGTTTTTGTTAAATCGTGTTAATAAATTGTCACCATTATTGGATGTTTACTCATTTAGTACCAATTAACGGATAAAACAGTCTCGTATTGTTAAATATTATGACGTATACTTTTTTTTCATAAAAAAAAATATCAAGGTTAATTATACCTTGCCTGCTTATAGCACCTTCTAACTTGGATTATCATATTAGCATCAGAGCCATTCGAAACACATTATTCAGTTATTTATGCAAAACACTTTTTCTATCATACAGTTACTTCTTAATACCTTAACTACCCAATATATCGTTGGCGTTTGGTTGGCAATATGCCACAAATAATAAAAGACTCTAAATTGAAAGATAATACAAATCAATTCACAGTCTTTCAAATTTTAAGTTATCCATTTATTATACAATAGAGATCCAATAAAATGCATTTAACTCTATCAACATATCAGATTCTGATAAGGAACCTTAATCCCTAAATAGCTATATCTATTCTTATCATACATTACTAATATCATACCTTAACCATGATATTTAACAGAAAAAAACCTGTAAATTAAATAGATTTACAAGCTTTGTTAATTTACTCTAACATATAAAGTTTTGTCTATTGTTGGCATTCTGTTGGCATACTTATTTGCACTGATATTTACTTCAACTTGGGATGTAGATCTAAGTGCAATCATAGCAATAATTATCTTGTTTGATTATAATGGCTCATCCTCGATCCTGTTTTGTAGTGAAAGAATGGTAGAGTATCTACCATTACTCTATCATTTTACTTCTAATTAGTGTAATGACTACTAAAATAAAATATCTTCTTTTACTCATTCCCTGAAGTCATTAATCAGTTGAGTAAATATATTTTATGTAGTTTCTTTAATCATTATAAGTTAAACTCAAATCATTATGACAAATAATCACTTTATTTACTACTATTTTTTCCCATTCCTTTTCCTTTTGCATTAATTCCTGATTAATCATATTTTTTGAATAGAAAAACATTTCTTTTGTAATTAATTTGCCTATATTAGAATTCAAAAAGTTCAAACACCCATGTGTAATCGTTACACTTGATTTAAGAAAACAATTTAATATTGCTGCTTTTTCCTTATCTTCCTTTATCAAAATATATTGGTTTATACTATACAGCTGATTAGTTGAATCAACTGAGTTTATAAAATCCTGAATTTTATTTTTCTCCAAGACAAATGGTATTTTTGATAATAAAATAGGTAAATGATCTCTATGCATCATAGTATTATTTAGTAAGCGAGTTGAAGGAACTAAGGAATTGTATAGTTTTTGATAAACTTGTGCATCTTCAAAATTGACATGATCGTATCTTTCAAAATCAAAATGTGACGAATACTTGTCACTTTCTACTATTCCACTAATATTGAATTCGCTCCTATTATATAGAACTGAAGTATTCCTCATTAGCAAAAAGTTACCTACTGATATTGAATGGAGACTGTTTTTAATCGAGTTTATCATGATTAAATTCTTGATCTGATCTTCACTTCTTTCCGTTGGAAATCCATGTATCATAAACGAGTGAGTCCATATCCCAGCGCAATCGAAATTTAACAAAGCATTTTTTATGTCTTTACTAGAAACACCTTTTTGCATAGATATTAATGTTTCATCACTAAATGATTCAACTCCAATATAGACCTTTACACAACCTGCTTCTTTCATTTTTTTTGCTAAATCTAGTGTAAATCCCTTTTCTGCACGGACATAACAATACCATGTAATATTATAATTTTCTTCTAATAAGATATCGCAGATGGAAGAAATATATTTGGGTGGTATCGCTGAATCAATAAAGTGTATAACTTCAGTTTTATACTCTAAAATATATGTTGTTATTTCCGATTTTATCTTCTCGTATGATTTAAAGGTCGTTCCATTTGCATATCCAGAATCATGTTGGCAAAATGAACATTTATTCCAATAGCATTTTCTTGAAATAAAATATGGTAAGATTTTCTTAGGAGACCAATAGTTTAATGAACTATAATCATCAAAAACAGGAATTGGTAAATTTTCCATCGAGCAGTGGAAATCACTTGATAACATATATTCTTTTTTTTGATAATTTTCCTTATCAATAATATTCTTTAAACTAGAAGCACTTGAAATATTGTTTATCAATCCTGAAATCAAGTTTAGGACTGCTTTTTCACCTTCATCAATAATTATGGTATCAAAATAGTTATATAAAGGTAATATCAAATTCTCATCATTTATCATTTTAGATAAATATGAACCTCCAATAAAGATATGAATTGAGTCATTTATTGACCTGATATATTTACACAGGATTAAACTTGGAATTAATTGTTCTTCAGAAACCAAAGATATTCCTATTACTTTACAATTTAGTAACTCATCAGTATCTAAAATGTCTTCATATATTTTATAATAAAGATTTTCTTCAGTATTATTAACTATCTCATCAATTTCTGAAAATCTCATATCTATGTCATATCTGAGATTGTTTCTTTCAATAGTTAATTTCTCATGACAAATAGAAATAAAAGAATATGCTAAATCAATAATATTTTTTGCATAATTATAAAATGTTGAATTATAAAAATTATCATCATTTGACATTTTAATAATAATATCATCTATCTCATTTATCATATTACTATATAATTTTTTTTCCTTTTCATTAAACCTATTACTATTTTCCATCAATAGTTGACTCAGATAGTTATTTGACAACATAAAATTATTACATTCTAGACTCAAATCTTTCATTGAGCATTGTATACCATGCTCTTCCAAATATCCTTTTAAACATGGTAAGCTCAAATAGGGATGCGTTGGACACCAATGAGGTGGAAATATTAACTTAACTTCGTTATTATTCTTCATTCTATACTCCAATTCATAATAATTTTTATACACAATATACTACTTGCTTTCAGGAAAGAATATTGTAGCTTGTATTGTGTCTAAATTTTGAGACAATAATATCGTTTTTATTCTTTTATCCATTGACATTGAATCAGCATTACACATTTCTGTTATTTGAGAATTTATTGTACCAAATAATAATTCCTTTTTACTAGATTTAAAATCATTGAACTTATTAATAATACTAGGTATAAATCTCTTTATATTTCCAATTTCATAATCATAAAGATACTCTATTAATTTCCCTTTAAAATCTAATATGTTTAGAGGTTGTGGATCTCTATATGTTTGAAGCGAAATTGATTTATCACTATGCACCCTAGTATAATAACCATAAACACCATTTTCTCTATACTCTTTGCTAAACAATTCTGACATCATAGTTTCAACTATAATTAACTCTGAGTATTTAAGATCTTCAACGTGACAAAAATGTATACGGAGCAAAGAAGAACCTAAGTTCGAATTGATATGCATATAGTAATATTGGTCTTTTTTATTCCATTCTAATATTTTATCTAATGATTTAAATTTCATGAAATGATAATCACTTTGATAATTAGCATCATAATCTATAATTTTATTAGCCTTTTTCTCATAGATAAAATCAGAGTTCTTGTTAGTTATAATTTTATTAAAACTACATTTTCTCAAATCATTCTTTATTACTGATTTTAGGCTGTCTAATATCGATTTCCAACATTGGGAATTGGACATTTTGAAACTTTCTAGAACTTTAAAATAGCCTATCCCTTCTGTTAAATCTTTTTGAAACTGAAGTAAATAGTCAAAAGAATTTGCATGATTACCCAGAACAATATGCATATTATTATTAAGAAAACCATAATTCTCATTAATAATTTGTTTTATTTTTTTGCTACTTTCTAAACTGTATCCAACATCCGAACTGAATATTACTTCAAGGATAAACTCTTTGACAATAGTATAGAAGCAGTTATTGGAATTCACAGTGATATAGAATGTTTTTTCTGCAGAATCAGTATCAAACTCGATACCGCATTTTAACTCATTAAGATATTTAGATTTAAAATCCATTATCTCTTTAACAGATTGTTTATTTGTTTTAACTTCGAACAACACTTTGGTTAGGAGCTTAACAAACACAAGTTTATCATCAGTAAAATCTGATATGTCAAATTCATAAGTCAACTCAAAGTAATTACTTCCATTGAATTTTGAATACTTATAATAAGTGTTATGATTTATTAGTTTATTCTTGTTATTCATGATGGGAAATACATTAGCCCAATCCGATAATCTATACTCTCTGAAAATGGATTCATCGTCATATTTTTTTTTGGTCTGTTGTGTATTCGGATTGATGCTCTTAGTATTTACTCCCTTCTCAATATCGTGATAGATGACTTCATCTATACTCATTTTATTCAATAATTCTCCTATTTTCTCCTCAAAATATTTATGCCTTCTATGGAATAGTAAATGATCTAAATGTACTTCTGAATTTACAAAGCGATTTGCTTCATAATCATAAAGTGCACTTTCGAGAACTCTGATACTCTCTTTCAATGAGGTTGGATAAAAATTATAATTTGAAAACTTAGTTGCAAATCTCATTTTATCAATAATAAAATCTATTTCATTACCTGAAAAACCATTCTTTAGAATACTCAAAATGAAACTCTTAATACAATCATATATCTCTAAGTCATTTAATTCTTCATCTGATGATATTATGAAACCAAATGGATAATGACTTATCGAATTAATAAAGTATGTATTTAACTCAATAGTATCGCTAATTTTTTTTAGACTACTATATAACAATCTGTCTTTATAAGATTCAAAGCCTCTTCTCAAAACTTCAATTCCGTAATAATCGCTTTTATTGTGAACCGATCCAGCTATAAAATTGAAACATATATAATGTTTACTATCACTTTTATATCTTAGAATACTTGACTCCTTAAAATTTGTAACAGTTGATACTTGGCCAACATTATTTGTTATATTATTTTCTCTAATAATAGTTTTTTCTTCAACTAATTTTATTATATTTTCAATATTTAAATTCCCAGAAAGTACAATATAGCAGTTATCTAGTCTGTAATGGCTATTATGATATTCAACCAAATCTTCATATTTTGAGTTTAATATATCTTTGGGTAAACCAGCTGCTGAAAACTGATAACTATTATCAGGAAATAAACTCTTAAAAATCCCTCGAAATAATACCTGGAAATCAGATTTTAACACATCTACCATTTCATTGTATACTATTCCACCGATAACACTTTTATCAACTGTTTTCCATGCTTCTTGATCAAATATTTTTTGAGTGCTTAAAATGTTTGGATTCAGTAAATTATCGAGAAATACACCTAATATATCAATGAAATAATCTTCTGATGGAGTTGATGCCATGTAGCAGGTTTTATCTGGAAAAGTTACAGCGTTAACAAAACTACATATCGCTTCATTCCTCACACGATTCAACAAATTGTACGATTCACCATTTTGATAAATTGTAAAAATCGAATGCTCTAAAATATGAGGAATTCCCATATCATTCGACGTAGGTGTTTTAAATGTTATATTAAAACTAAATTCCCTATCATTTCCCGCATTATAGTAGATTCTACATCCTGAAATCGGACAAATAAATTCACTGAATGCTCCATCCTCTGGATTAAAATTATTAAGAATCACATTTTCTCCTCGAATAAACTAATTGAATGTTTTGTCCACCGGCTTGATTCTTGACATTATAGTCATAAGAACACGAAACATTAAAAAAACCGATCTCAGTCATAATAGCATTAAGTTCATTCTTATCATGGAATCTAAATTGGAAATCACAAGAATAAGCGTATGATTTCTGATTTTTTCTATCAACTATGCAAAATGTTTGATTTACATCTATTGTCTTATCTCTTATGCTAGATGGATCTGAGAATTTTACATTTCTAAAAATTATACCATTATCATAATTGCTCATCTTTGAATGATATTGTGAGTAATTTGAAATAAAATTACTACTGTTGGGTAAATCTAAAATCAAAATTCCATCTTCCTTTATTACTTTAGATGCATTTCCAAGTACAGTTCTTAAATCTTTCATATTATTTATCCATATTGAACTATTAAAATATACTACCTCGAATTTTTTCGTTTCTAAGCAATTCTCTATAATATTCATCTTAATAAACATATCTGATTGAGTTGTTTTTGATCTAGCGACTTCAATCATTCCTTTGGAATAATCTATTCCTGTTGTCTTAAATCCAGATCTATTTAAAGCTATAGTTGTTTCTCCAGTAGAACAGGTTAAATCTAAAACTGATATTTCTTCCTTATTAACACTATTTCTAATTTTATTACTTAAATAATCAATCCTTTGACTTGTATTAGGATGACATATCATGTCATACTTTGTAGCTATACAACTCATAAACTCCTGTACTGTGTTGCAATAACCCATATTTTCTCCTTTTAAATTATGCATAATACTTTTTCAACCCAAAATTCCAAAATATATTAGCAACAAATACAATAATAATTGGGAATATAAAGTACAATGGACTATAAAATTTTCCAAATAAAATTTCGCTTGGTATATTATAAACAACTAACATTGGCATAACAAAGAGAAGGAGTTGCTTTAGCAACATTGGATATATGCTTCCAGGTTTTTTCCCAAAATTTGCAATTGACCAAAACATACTTATCATTCCGTCTACTTTTACTAAATAAAGAGTTGTCGAAATGAAGATAATAAAAATTGAACTTAGGATCAATAAAGAATTTATCAGAAACATAAAGAAATAAATCAATTGATACCAACTCACATTTATATTCAGGCTGACAAGTGAATATGAAATTATGATAATACCAGGTACAACACCAAGTAAATATCCAAGGTTTATTGATTTGGTGGATAAATAGAATAAGCTATTTACAGGTTTTAATATTATCGAATCTAATTCATATCTTTTAACCATGAAAGGAATTCTCAATACATTGAAGAAAATCAATCCGAAAAAGAGTGAGTCAATAACAAATATTACCCCTAACAAACTAAACAACTCATACTGAGACCATCCATTTATAAATTCTACTTTGTCATAAATCGAGTAAAAATATAAAATTTCAATACTATACCCTATGAAGAATAGTAAAAAACACATCACAATATTAAATCTAAACATCATTTCTCTTTTAACACTATTTTGAATAATTTTTTTTATTAAATCTAAATTAAACATTTATACTCCTTTACATGCCATATGCTGAATACTTTAAAATACCTTTATTCCATATAATTTTAACTAGACTATATAAGACAATGGTCCAAATAGAATAAACAAGTGTTGCCATCAACATTTCATTAAAAGTAGCTTTTCCATTTAATATTATTGCAATTGGGTAATAAGTTGTATATTTAAATGGCAATAATAAAACATATTTACTAACTGCAAATGGTAATAAACTCAAAGGAAAATATGCTCCCGATAGCACGCCTCCAACTTGTCTCCAAAGATCCATAAGATTACTACTTTCTTCACTCCAAAATACGGTAATTGCTAATATCATGTAAATAAAAAAATTGAAAATAAAAGTAATCGCTAAAAATATAGTAAAGAAAGTAATGTTAAGCAAAGAAAAATTTACATTATATATAATCACTACTGCAACTGCTATTACAGGAAGTAAAACAGATAAACTAGTCAATCGATTTGCAAAATGTTCAATAAATTTCATCCTAAAGTATGATACTGGTTTCAGCAAATGGTTATTTAGTTGCCCAGATAAGATATCATCTGATACTGATCGAGCTATTTGTCTTGGATTTGTTGCTTCATTAAAAATTAATACCATAATAAAGTATAAGATAACTGTATTGAATGTAAAACCTGATATTTCTCCATTTGAAGAGCTTACAAATATAGCTTTCCACAAGAAAAACTGAACAGCTAATGGAAAGAGACTAAATACAGTATTAGCTATGAAGTTTCCTCTATAAATAACACTTTTCTTAATCATTGTATCAACAATAACCTTTTGACTCATATCTTCCTCCATCAACTAATAAAAGCACTTACGGCTTCCTCAAAATCAACATCCTCTATCCTAAGTTTGATTCCAGTAAATTTATTTTCCAGATCATCAATTAATTCTTTTACTTTGGGATCTTCTACAAGCATTCCAACTTTTCCATTAATCTTCTTAACCTTTCCATAATCTGTAAGCTGTGTGATTGGTACATTCTCAATAATTACTACCTTTGAGCACATCTGTTTTTTCAATTGATTGATGGTCCCGTCATAAACTATACTTCCATTATGTATTAACAGAACGCGTTCACATATAGACTCAATATCTTTCATATTATGACTAGTTATGATAGTCGTACAGTAATTATCAGTTTTATACTTCTCCAACATATTTCTCAGGTTCTCTTGAGCAATAATATCTAATCCTATTGTTGGTTCATCTAACAGCAAAATCTCTGGATTATGTAAGAGTACTAAAATAAGTTCCATCTTCATTTTCTCACCTAATGATAACTTTCTAACAGGGATATTAAGTAAATTCTCAACATTGAAAGCGGCAACTAAGTAATCTAATCTGGAAATATAATCCTTTTCATCAATTTTATAAATAGCTTTTTCTATTTCAAAGGAATCAATTGCTGGTATGTCTAACCACAGTTGATTTTTCATTCCAGAGATTAGTCCAATTTTTTTTAAGAAACTTTTTTCTTTTTTCCACGGATTGTGTCCGTAAGCATTGATTTTTCCCTCAGAGGGATGAATCAATCCAGATAACATCTTTAAAGTTGTTGTCTTGCCAGCGCCATTTAATCCAATTAATCCAATTGTTTCACCTTTTTCTACTTTAAGGTTAATATCCTTTACTGCATTTACATACTTATATTGTGGATTAAACAATCCGCTTATCGCACTTTTTAATCCCTTTTCAGATGTTTTGACTTTATATGTTTTACTTACACCTGTGAATTCTATATAATTAATGTCATTTTTTCTCTTTGATTCTCTTTTGATTTTCATCTATATAAACTCCATTCTTTATTATTTTGCAATGTGTATATACTGAACTTAGTCTACTAATCTTTGGTGCTTGATTATCTATAATAGTTTTTTTAGACATAAACCCCTCCTAAATAATATTTGTCACTACCTTTCCCCTAACAAGTGCTGCACACTTATTTCCACTGCTGTTCTTGTCTCTAAAGTCTACAAATTTTGATTTCAGTTCCGAATTCCATATTTCTTCGATACTATTTTGTCCAATATTTCCTAGTTTGAATTCTGGGAAGTAAGGACAGGCTATTACATCACCATTTTCAATGATAGTAAATCTTGTTTCGCCAGCAGTGCATCTCCATGGTTTATCAAAATCATCGATAACATTTGAATTATCTTGTTCATTTAGATGATAATTCTCAAAAAAAACTTTAACATCATCTTTGGATTTTTCGTTAATGTTTTTCATAATATTACTAATTTCATCATACATGTCTCGTGTCATTTGAAGTTCATCATTATTAACTTTTGCATTTCCTTCAATGACTGTATAAGAAAATTGAAGAGATTTTACACCAACAGAAGTTAATATACTAACAACTCTTGGAATTTCCTTATAGTTGATTGCATTTATCACAGTGTTTGTCTGAATATCGCAACCTTTTGAAATAGCTAGTTCAATATTTTTCATAGTTTTATCGTATGATCCTATACCTCTAATACGATCATGATCTTCTTTAACTCCATCAATACTAGTAAAAATTTTAAATTGTTCTTTATTCATTGATAGAATATCAATGTGCTCGTCTAACAAAATTGCATTAGTATAAATATTAATGTATACGTCATTATCTAATAACTTCTGAAATACTTCATCAATAAATGGAATTGTTAGAATTTCACCACCAGTTAGAGTTACTTCCATAATATCGGCTTCAATTAATTTGTTTACAATACCCATTATATGATTATGAGTATCAATTGTTTTCTTACCTGAATTCATGTTATAACAATGTTTGCAAAACAAGTTACAATTTTGAGTCATCCGCCATTGAACTTTCATTGGTAGTCTTAAATCTAACGGAATATCAGAGATTTCTGGAAAATGATATATCCATTTGTTAGACATTTCAACCCATTTTTTTGCTGTTTCATAGTCTATGTTAGCTATTGATTTCACCCTCTCAATTGTTAATTCAACCGACCTTGTCTCATCTAATAATGAAATTATTCTCATTCCCATCTCATTTGTCAATAAATACTTATCTTTCAAACCGATTAAGAATTCATTATCTAATTCTCTAATTTTCATATTTACTCCTTAAATTATTAATTTGTCTAACTATAAAATTTCAATAAATTATGTTCATACAAAAAAACTAACAACATAATAATATCCTTTTGACTAATTTGCTCATCGGAACAATTTAAAATTTCATTCAAAACAACTGGTCTTTTTTTCATTAAACTTTTGCATACTTCTAAGTAATTTATAGAAATTTTGCAAATCGGATGTGATATTGTCCAAAATAGTTGTTTTGTTATTTTCAATTCTCGGCAATTTATTCGAGCTTTTTTCCCTAATATTTCCTCCCATTTCTCAGAAATTTTAAGCTTAGCCATCGTATCCATTTGATAAATCCCGTTTGCTTCTAATTTGCAACCAGATTTACAATGCATCAAATCTTTGCAACTCGCGCAGTATGGACTTATATTAGTCATGTTTCTGAAGTTAACTATTTCTTTATTTTGCCAAATTTCACTCAATGAATTTTCATTAGAAATGACTCCTAAACTTTCATCAGATTGTAAACAAACTCTGACTTCACCTCTAGGT
Organism: Clostridiales bacterium; assembly: GCA_016342415.1. Lineage (GTDB taxonomy): Bacteria > Bacillota > Clostridia > Peptostreptococcales > Acidaminobacteraceae > JABXKX01. The sequence continues at coordinate 15,706 of JAEIOD010000022.1, read as the reverse complement.
GATATAGAGCAAATGCCAACACCAGCAGAACATGAAGTTGCTAAGTATTGATTATCTGTACTTAACACACATTTAGGAACACAGTTTGAAAATTTTATGTTGTAACCATCATTATTATAACTTGTCATACGATCAGCTATTTTATTTAAATTCCCAAGAACAGGGTATGACTCATTGATAGAACATTCTCCTAAATCATTACCTCTTGCTACATACAACTCCATATTAAGTTCTTTCGACAGTCTTACAACATGATCGAAGTCCTGATAATTACTATTATAACTATTCAACGTATATAGGATTGAACCTGAAATTTTTTTTGAGTTCGATACTAGCATTAATGTATGCAATGTGTTTTCATATTCATCTGAACAGGTTATTTTATTATGAGTATCTTTTGTACCGTGTAGTGAAATAGAGACTACATCCACAAGATTCTCTAATATCGGAAAATTGTCATCATTTATAAGTGTCCCATTACTTATAATTGTCTGTTTCAATTTCCTTTCGCGACCATATTCAAGAATATTAATTAAGTCATCAAATTTATACATTAGTGGTTCACCACCGCTGTAGATTATTTCTTGTACTCTATTCTTATGAGCTTGATCCAAAATTTCGTAACACATGTTAGGAGAAATTATATCATTATAACTATTTTGATCAAATCCACATTCTGTTGCACAAAAGATACATGATAAGTTACATTTCTCTGTGAGAATAATACCAACTTTAACCGGTGAGTGTATATCTGCGAGTCTGAAACTTGTTTCAATACCTGCTAACGAAAAAAAATTACTAATCATTAATTCCTCCTAAAAATTTGAATAAGAATAAACTAGTTAAACTAACTAGCTTATTCTCAATCATTAACAACATTCTGAACAAGGGTAGCAATTACCATAGTTTACACTAATTTCATCATCCTTTTCCTTTAACTCAGTTTCAAAGATTTTGACTTCTAGTTCTTCTACTGGTTTTTTCTCAGAATTCTTCTTTGTATCTTTCATCATATAATCCACCTCCTTTCATATTTATAAAAATAGATGCAGCTTTAACCTATTAAGAGTAGCATCTAGATTTTTTAAAACTTGCTTGTTCGTCTTTAAATAATGTTAAATGTGTTCTTCCAATTATATTGTCGATTAGTAAAAAATGTCTTTTTATGGAAGTTTTGATTTTAAATTTATCTAATAGTTTTTTGAATTCATTTCTATCATAGGCTTTGTCGAGAACCTTAAATCTATATGAAAGAATTAATTCATCAGTTGACTCTACTTCTTCAAAATACTTTTCTCTATTGAAATCCATAATCGAATGCTTTAAAAGAGCGTAAATACTAACACCAAAATAATCAATTTCCAACTCACTGAAAATACTATTTAGAGTATTGCTTGATTCTTCAATTGTCTCTGTTGGAAATCCTATCATCAAAGTAGTAGCTACCAGTATTTTAGAATCTTTGAAAGAATTAATACACTCGATAGCATCTTTACTTGCGAATCCTTTATTCATATCATTTAATACACGATCCGATGTTGTTTCTAATCCAAAAGAGATAAAACAACAACCACTTTCTAAAAGTATATTTATGGCAGACTTGTCATTGTATTTCACATCAGCTCGAGTTTCAACCATCCACAATATATCAAATCTATTATTTATCATCATCTCTGAAATACTAATAATGTGATCAAAATCAATACATTCATCAACAAAATAAATTACATCAACTTCATATTCACTTTTATAGATTTTCATAGTTTCCATTATCCTAGCAAGATTAAAATGATTTTTAGCATTTCCATAAGAGTGAAAGTGTGAACAAAAACAACACTTTCCATAACTACAATTGGATGATGACAAAATCGGTAGAATCGTCTTGTTACTCAAATATTTTTTTAAATCAAGTTCTGAAAAATCTGGAATTTCTCTCATAGCTTCGTGAGAGTTACTATATACAATGAACCTGTCATCTATTTCATATTCAATTTTTATAGTATCTAATTTTGATTTATCCTTTTCTGTCCAATACTCAATAAGAAACTTTATAACTTCCTCACCTTGATATAAAACAACTGCGTCTATACATTTTTCATTAATTAGCTTTCTAAGTTCAAAAGAAAAATGTGATATAAAACTTCCTCCAATAATGATCTTCACTTTTTCAGATTTTTCTTTTAGCATTCGAGCAAAGTACAAAGCATGTATAAATTGCCATTCATATGTAATCGAAACCGTAACTATATCAATTTCATTATCAATAATGTCAACTATTTCATTTTCAAAAATATCTTTGAAAATATTATTCACATTTGATTTGCTTATATTAATATTTGATTCAATTGTGTCTGCAAAAAACTTTGGTCTTATCTGTTTAAAATCCCAATAATAATTATATTTAAATGAAATTACTTTTAGTGCAATTTGAATCACTTTAGATGCAAGAATATACTCTTTTCTATCATAAACTAACTCATTATTAATATAGTTTTTTGCCCAATCCAAGTGATTTACAACTATGTCCTCATATGCTATCAATTGATCTTTATCAATCCTAGTATCATTTTTAAGATCAATAAAAACCTTTTCGAGATACTCTTTTCTCAACATGTAATCTATAACATCAAGATTAAAATCTTTTTGCTGTACATTACTATAATATTTTTTTAAGTATCCAACTAATTGCGGAACAGCTAAATGAGGTAAATCTAAGCTATTGCCTGGAAGTGTGTATAGTTTTAAATTCATCATTCATATTCCTTGCAATGTTCAATAACATTATTTAAAAACATTTGAGATTCCCTATCATTCGTTATCCAATATTTGTAATAACCTTCTCCAACTTTATGAATAGGAACAACGTTTTTACTAATAAAATCATCTCCTCTATTTTCCAGTTTAAAAGTTATAAAATTTGCTTCAGAATTTGATACCCATACATCTTCAAGAGTACTTAGTGAATTAATAAGATCAGTTCTAATCGACCTAATTTTATTCTGCATTTTAGTAAAAGCGTTCAATATATTCTTTTGCTCAAGCAATTTAACCACAAACTTTGATGATGGTGTAGCAATTGAATGAGGTACAATTCCACCAAGTCTAAATTTCTCATTAAAACCTGTACTAATTGCATATGCAACTCTTAAGCCAGGTAAAAAATATCCTTTTGAAAAACTTCTTGTTAAAATGATCCTAGAATTGGTATTCGCTAGTGTCATTGTGTCAACACTTTTAGATGAATAATCAATATAAGCTTCATCAATCAATATAGTCCCATTAAAGTTTTCAAGTAACTTCATAATCTCACTTACATCAATCTGTATGCCATCAAACCATCTTGGAGACGAAATACACAGCAAATCATTTTCACTTGAATTTAATTTGCGTAATTTAATAAAAAATTCACATATATTTTTCTCATTTATAATATTGTACTGTTGATTTGAGCTACAGTTTTTTAAGATAGATTCATATAATCCATAATCAGGATTCATAACGAATATTTCATCCCATTTATTGTAATTAAAAATACTGTGGATTAGCTGATTCGTACCAGCAGCAACAAAAATATTAGATTTATCAATTCCTAAACTATCACTTAGTGCTTGTACTAATGGATCTGTTCTTGGTTCAGGTGTAAAGTAATCTAATTCAGTCTCCAAAATATTTTTCCAGTTATCTTCCATCCATTCACTTAACAACTTATTAGAACTCCAAATACTCATTTTTTTTCCTTTCATAGAACTTCAGCATCAATTAACTCATACTTAAATAATAACGCAAGCTCTTTCGATATACTTAGGGTTTGTTTTACCCCTATTAAGGAATTAATCGTCTCCTTATCAAGTAATTTTTTCAACTTCAATATCTCAAGAATTTTTAAACTTATATCACTAAGATTTAAAAACAGTTTACTATTTAAAATATATACATTATATTTTTTTTCTGAAATCAGCTCATGACATCTACAATACTGCGTAGCTTCATTTAATTTATATTTAATTGTACTAGATGAATCAGCGACAATTTCATTGCTCAAATTTCTTAAGCGACTTGCATAACTTGATAAGATATTTAGATGTAAATATTCTAATTTGATTTGATCCACTTTTGACTTACTTATTTTATCGAAATACTCATGATTATATTTATTATTAATAAATCCCTTCATACTGCCATCATTTTGATTGTTTGGAACAATGGTTAAACCATAGTCCTCAGGACTTTGTCCCATCTTAGATGTTTTTGTTAATTCAAACGAAAAACAATTGAAATGTACTAACATTTTTTTTGATAATTTACGACAAAATTCTAATTGATTTAATGCCGATTCTAATGTTGTTCTTGGCGCGTCAATAATTAAATTTATTGTAACTGGAATATTTGTTAATTCTAATCTTGATAATAGAACCTCAACATCTTCTCTTGTATAACCTTTATCAAGTATTGTTAACACATTATTATCAAAAGATTCAACACCAATTGTCAAACGCGAGCATCCTGATTCTTCTATTTTTTTTACAGTTTCTAAATTAAAATAATTCTTATCAACCTTTATAAACGAGTGCCATTTCACAGTCATATTTTGGTTAATTAATAATTGTGAAAACTCATTTGCATACTTTGAAGTCATACTTTCATTAACAATTAAAAAATCCTCAAAGCTAAATTCTTCTTGTAAAGCTTTAATTTCACTTACAAGTTTTGCAGGTGATTTTTCGTTGTATTTATAATCACCATAAAGGTTTGTATAATCACAAAAGCTACATTTTCTCCAGTAGCATCCACGTGATTGTAAAATAGATAATGAATCAATTTTAAAGTTATTAATTATTGAAGAATCATATTTTGGAATAGCACTACTATTAAGATTAAATGTATTGTACTTACGCACCGTATTATAAACTTCATTATTCTTATAGAATGTTAAATTTTCAATATTATTCAGTTCTGTATCATTCCATATATTATCAACTAATCTACAAAGAGTATTTTCGCCTTCATATTTAAGTAGGAAATCAACAATTTGAGATTCAACTAACTCTCCACAAATATCAGTATCTAGAAGTGAAATTATTGGTCCACCAATAATAATTTTTACATTTTTGAAGAGCTTTTTAATTGTTTTTGCTAAGTACAAAGTTGGTATAATCTGACTACCCATAGAAACCGAAAAAGTAATTATTGCTTTACTTTCAATACTTTCTATTACATTATTACTATACAAAAAAAGTTCATTATATATTTCATGTTCAGAGTTTAACACCTTGTTGATTGTTGAACTATTAATATCAGCCGATTCCTCAAACTTATCAAATAATGCATGATAAATATTACTTAATTTGACATCTTTATATTCAAATTTTGAATATATCTCATCATTATCACATTTTTTCAATAGATTTTTGGCGTGCTCAATTTGCAAATCAAATTCTAAATCTGTATTGATTTCAGATTTCAATTCTAGTTTCTCTATGTACTTAAGGTTGAAAAATTCACTGAATGCTTTTTTATTTAAATCTATTTGGACTGACTCAATACCCACTTTCTCTAATTCCGAAGCTAAAATTGGAAGCGAAGCATAATAAGAATTCAAACAAGTTTTAACAAAAGGAGGATAAATTAAAACTACTTTACTATTTTTTTTTATACTCAACTTTTTCTCCTATTCCAGAATTTTCTCTATTTCAGCCACTTGGGTATTGCTATAACATGAAGCTGCAAATAATCTTGGTAAATCTTCCCCTTCAGCTAGTGCAATTGTGCTAAAAGAAAAAGAAAATAGAGTAATCATAATTACTATTCTTAGAATAACTGATTTATTTTTTAATTTCATAACTCCTCCTATAATTTGGATTTTATTTTACAACACTACAAGAAAAATTGTATAATGATTACAAGTATTGGTAAACCCGATTTAAAACGGGTTACCCTAAGGAGGTATAATGTTCTCATGTTATGATTTCAAAGAATTTGGACAAAAAGTTAAAAAAATTCGATTATCAGCTGGATTCACTCAAAAGGATGTACGAAACTTAATTGGATTAAATGAAGATACTTTAAGAAAAATCGAAAATGGTTTTGTAATACCCAAGTACGAAACTTTAGAATTATTATCCTCTCTATACAAAAAGGATCTCTTAATCGTCTTATCCAAGGAAAGAAAGCAAAATGAACTCTATAATTTATATAATGATCTAGATGATCTAATTATAAATTTTAATCAGGGTACCTTTGAACAATTATCACTAAAATTACAATTAATTCATCAGCAACATGCTACTGATTTGATATCTCAACATGAAATTACTCAACTTAAGATTTTATTAGAAGCAATCAATGATTACTTTACCGATAGTCAAAGTGACATTTCTTATTTGATAGACAAATTATTACCTACTTTTTCATTAGTTAATAATGAGTATGATTTTGCTAAATATTCTCAATTCAAATACAGTATAATCGAAATCCGAATTTTGATACTAATTGGCCTCGTTTATGTTAAATTAGAGAATATTATCAAAAGTAATGATATACTAATATTCTGTTTAGATTATTTATTGCAAGTTTCTACTTTAACGATTGAAATGAGTAAATTAATCATCAAAATTTATTACAATATTTCATATAATTTTCACAGACTCGATAATCATCAAAAAGCATTAGATTATGCTATATTAGGAATTGAATACACAAAAAATATTCAGACAACATATTCATTACCTTATCTACTGGCAAGAAAAGCATTTGCACAATATTTTTTAAACATAGAGGAATATCAAAATACATTCCTACAAACCGTTAAATTGCTTGAAGTAATGGATGATCGGGAAAGTATTGATATGTTCAAGGATGTTGCGCTCAATAGATACGGTATTAAAATTGATATATAAATTAATCTTATACAAAGCTTAATTAATTGATAATAGGTAATTACATTCCCAAGTTTTATACTAGTCAGGGTACAAAAATGTGTGATTAATCTTCTTTTAGTTTGTTATATGCACTTATACTCCCTTTTAACTAGCAAAACGAAATAATTTAGTTTTGCTAGGGGGCTGCGGTCATTCTAAAATGTCCAAAAACCTAAAAAACACCCCCTACCAACTTTATTGATGGTAAGGGGTGTTAAAAAGTGTTTATCTCATAATTCTTAAGAATGTTGGTACCAGGATCATATATAAGCTTTGGTCTGGGTAAATTGCTCTGAACCTTCTGATTTGACTTACTTCAAAGGTAATTAAGTGATCATTTATCGAACTGACACAGATTATGATTGTGTCCAATTATAATCCCCAATCAGCAGTTTTTGTCAAACTTTCGAAATCTACCTCAAATTAAGTCATATAAAGGCTTTGAATCGAATTGGCTGAATTAGACATATCCTGTGTTGTGTCTAATTCAGTAATATACTTAAAACGTTGCAATTGCTTGAAGTTCCTCTAGAATGTAATCCAACTGACAAAGTGAGGAATATGTCTAATTGATAACGTGTAATGAGCATTATTTCCCGATAATTCTATTAAATATACTAGGTTCAATACACCTATATATACAAACTCCAAATCAATGATTGATGACATATTTAATTCAACAATTAAACGATTTCTTATATTAATTTATTATTTGCACACTGTATAAACATAATTCAGATAAACAATTGCTCAACTGACAGATTTTAATATGTATGAAAGTTTGACTTACTAGTTTCTTAGAAAACAAGTCTAAAAAGGATTGCAATCCAAATCTTATTTAGAAAAATGTAAATTTTTCACTTCTTATTAGATCCTTGTTATCTTTGAGAAACAAAATTGTATCGAATTTTATTGATGCTATTACACATATTGTGAATATCTTTATTTTTCAGAAAAATAACACTAATGATTGAAAATTGCGCAAGAAACATCTATTTCTATTAATTCGCTAAACTAAAATTGCGCGTTCCGTTTTAATCTTAAATTCATTCATAAGTTAATTTTGCAAGTCTTCCTCATAAATTTGTATTGGACACACCTGAAGGTGGAGTTTTTCACATCGGAATTATTATGACTCATATTGGAAGCCGTTGATTAAAGATCTTGGTATGGAACATACACCACACGATACTAGGCATACTACTGTTTCGCTACTAGTTGCTGCACGAATTAATCAAACTATTATCAAGAGAATAGTTGGCCATAAAGGTGCAATGTCATTAACTGAGAAAGTATATACACATTTTGATATACAACAATTAATTGATGTGATTGACCAAATATAGAAACCAATATTCTATTTGAGTACTGGCTTTATATTCTTATAAACAAGTCAATAAAACGTGCTAAAACGAACAAAAACCATAACAATATGTAGAAAACGGCTAAAATCGTTGACTTTGTACACGTTATAGCGTTATAATAAGGTATCTCAATTACCAGTCCATGGGCGTAAGAGTAAACAGAGACCTCGAGGCGCTGCTACTAGATAGTAGCGTTATTTGTTTTTTGTTAAACATTTAAATGCACTTCTTATACTCTTGTAATAACCTCTTAACTCTGTAATCATCAACATAATAACCAGTTACAAACAGAAAATAATCTTCTCTTTCTTCTAATATTACCAAATACTGATCTTTATAAATCTTGTGTCGCAGATTACCATTCTTAAACACTTTTGTCCAGTAATAAGGCTCCATACAACAACCATTATTACAAAGGTGATTTTCAATTATTGCTCTACTCCATCTAATTCTTATCATCCGTTCGGGATCTGGATCACGTTCTAATATTTCCCCTGTTCTTTTATCAACCTCAAACTTCCTACATGTCATATGATAAAAAGACTCATCTTTACCAAGATATTCAGGTTTTCTTTTAAAACTAACTCTTTCATTTGTAAAATAAATCGGCTTATTCTTGTACACATTTAGAAATTCATCAAATAAGCCCATCTCATACTTATCATACTCAGCCCATACAGGGTAATCATAAAACTCAGGTAACCAACTACAACACATATTAACCCCTCCAAACAAATAGGTTAAATATCTCATTAGATAAAGGAGTTCTTCTATCTAGTGAGCAACCACTTTTATTCTTTAGATGTTCAATAACTTCCAATTTTGATTTGCTACTTGCATATCCATTGTTATTATAACCAATTGCTCCTATAAACAAATCACACAGTTGCATTAGATTGGTCTCATGTGAATGCACCTGTTGTAATTTTTGAATCATTCTTGAAGAAAAGTCATAATATGATCCATTCAATACTTCTTTTAATTTTATTACTTTTAACCCACTACAGGTGTCTTTAATATCTATATATATATTATATTCCGATTTTTCATCTAATTTTTTACTTAATAGCAGATAGTACATTCTATAATACCAATCATCATGAGATAAATTATGTTGATCTAATTTCAAGCTATCTTTATCCGCAATAATACATCTGAAAAAAATATCAGACCTTTCAAAAAAGAAATCAATCAGCTCTTTAAAAAATCCAATCTTATTGTTTGATACTTTTGTCCATTTAATTTCATAATCACTAGCTAATCCATGAGATATTTTGATATCTCTAATTGCTCTATTATATTTTTTCACCATACTAATTGGGCAATTTATGTAACCTAAAGTCATATAGCGACCGTCAGATTTATTCAAGTGATTACTTTCATCACAGTACAAATTATATAACATTTTTCCTCCATCATTCCATTAATCAAATACAACTTATCAAGTATATACTTTTATATTACACTAGATTTATCTTCATTTACAGCTATTACAGTAAATCAAAGCTTATTCACTGAAAAATCTGTGATTGTCCATTTGGTCAAGACTGGCTCAGGTATTTTTGGTCAAGTGGTTCAAAAATTTATGGACAATCACATCTCTCATACAATTCAGAATTTATACTTTTCTCTGAAACTATTATTCAATAATATCTTTAATTAGAATGTTTATCGAAACGGAAACGGTAACAAAATATTTTTTCTAACTGAAAAAGTTTCGGGGTCACCTTACCCGCAAACAAAAAAAACTCCCTCAAAGAACCTACTTTTTTCTGAGGGAGTCGTTGTTTTAACTAGTATGAATATTGCAAGATATTGAGGTTGTAAATTTCATCAAAAATGTTACTTAACTATACATTCTGTTACATTTATGTTTTCATCTTTCTTCATATAATGTTTCTAATTTTAATCAAAAAATGTAACTTTGTCTTAAAACGTAACATTTTCATATAATATTCTCACTAATACCGTTTAGTCTTATAGATAAAAGTACATTTATCCCTAAGCAATTTTTCTATTTCATCATCGCTTCCTAGTCCATATAACTCCATCTATATTAGTCTTAACAGTCTGTCCTCCAGCTGATATTGCTCTATCATGCTTTAATAACTCATTTAATATATCGAACGCTTCTTCTTTGCTAATTCCCAAATGCTTTGATACCGCTTCCGTTTTGGTAATTCCAGATATATTTACATACTTCAAAGCCTTTTCCTTTAATATAGAGAATTTCATTTCACTTGACATATCATTTCCTGCAGAAATATTACTTGTATTTTTTAACTCATCTATCATGTCTTTTACATACTCCACTGTTGCTATATTACTATCAGATATTTCTCTTTTTTCCTTCTCAAATTGATGCGATACGTAAACCGATAAAAAAACAAGAAGTATCGGTAAAAGAGCACCTACCCATGAAGCATATGCACCTATTGCATTATAGTTATATTTAACTGACGTTAAGTAAGTAATTTTATATCCTAACAGCGCAGGAACTACTATTGTACATGTAATTATTAATAGCAATGTTATTGATATTGCTATTATAATTGTTTTTAATGTTTTCAATGTTTCTCTCCTTATTAAATGCGAATAACATATTCTTTTTAACTAAAGTGATTCTATCAGCGAGATGTACTCCCCTTTCATCATTTTTTCTAGTTTTTCTCAAAAGTGAAACACTTCTTTTACATCATTAGTGGTGGAACATTGTGTAAATGTAATGTTATGCGAAGTAAATTTGGATACCAACACTTACCTTATTTTTTTTGCTAACGCTTCAATAGCCTTAACAAGTCTCTCATTAACATCTTCGCCTATAGACATTGGTTGTAAATTCTTATGAGGACTAATCAATTGTTCAGTTGTGTATTTGTTACCAAGCACATCCTTATATTCAAGTAACAATTTTACTGGATCCATACCAAATGCTTGTTCTCTAAATCCAAATCCAGAAATGTCCATCCGGAACGGATTATTCCTATCAATAACAGGAATTTCTAAAGGAAATTCATTCTTGAAGTTATCTCTTAATGCCAAAGGATATGGATCAAAAGATAATTTAGTGTCTAATGCTACTGCATCATTAATCGAAACAATGAGTAATTCTTCAATCCTGGGTTTGGTCGGGTGATTACGTAAAACCCCTTTGATATTTGGCTTTGTAAATTGCCTTAATGCTCTTAAAGCTTCAACTTGGAAGTGTGTCGCTCCATCAGAATGCGCCCCCGCTCTAATATAATACTTTTTGTCATATGCCATATGAGGAGGTATGTCACTTTCATAGAATCTAATTAACAAAACAACATTACCCTCTTTAATATCAGGAGTATTATCACTTTGTTCTACTATACTGATTTCATATTCCCCTAGTGGTTCTGTCATTTTTATAACTTTATCAGCCCAATCTCTTATTCCTTGCCTTCCTTTGGTACTTGGAATACCTCCGTCGACTTTACCATCATCGTTAACTCCAGCAACAAAAATCCCTCCTCCTGAGTTCCAGAAAGATGAGGCTGCAACCGAAATCTTATTCTTCAAATTATCAAGATTGACTTTACTTGATTTATATTCAATATAATTCGATTCCTCAGTTGGAAAGTCTTGCAAGTCCTCGTACTCAATAGTTGTAATTTGTTTTGTGAATTTCATGATCAATCAACTCCTTATATTATATTTAGTCTTACTGAAACGCATCATATCGATTCAGTATTGGATAACTTGCACTGGTGTAGCATTGCTTATGATTATTGATTTTCGTCACTTTTCTTAGTTAATACTTCATATAATAATTCTTGACTCAGTGTTATTGGTGTTATATGATATGACTCAAATCTTTCTTGTACAACTTGATTTTCTGGGTAATCATACTTAATATCTAACATTATCTGTTTAGCAATATCTACTTTATTATTTTCAATTAGTTTATTTGATAACATACATCTAATAAATGTTTCAAAATTTCTTGGAATCTTCAATTCCTTGTCTAAATATTTTCTTTTCATATATGCATTGAATACTTTTATAGATTCCTCAATATCCCAGACAATATCAGAAAAAAATAGTGAGTTAATAAGCAATCCATAGATATTCACTTGATCAAATAACGTTTCAAAATTCTTATTTAACTTCTCAAATTTCCTGGACTTATGTTCCTCAGCAACATGCATATTATATAGATAGTAAAGTGTCACCATTGGAAGTTTATATTTCTTTATTGTTTTGGGAATTAGTGTTTCATACAAACTCATCAACTGAGATAAATCAGTTAGTGCATTTGCTTTATTAAACATAACAGAATCCAGCTGCTCTAAAAAACCATTCAATTTGATTCCAACATGATAAATATGAAAGTTATTTGTTTTTGCCAACCAATATTTTGGCGCTAATTCTAGAGACACTGTATTGGGAAGGTTACTTCTCCAATTATATAGTTCTTTATCGACTTCATCACAATTATAAATAAAGTTCTTTATAACTTGATTTGTCAGTCTAAACAGCCCTAAATATGTAAGGAAAATATTATTTCCAAAAGTAAAAGTTTCATTAACTGCAATTTCCTTAATTTTCATCTGCTCATTAGCGACTTTTAAACTGTGTACATATTGAGATCTGTGATCGTATACATTATATATTAATTGATCTAAATCAGATTTCTTTATTTGATTGTACACACTTTTCTTTGCTGAAATGTAAAAGGAATTCGAAAGATTATCTTTTATAAATTCATTAAATTTTTTATATAATTTATAATGTTCTCCTGAAATAATCTCATCCCTTACCGAATCTGCTATCTCATCATTAACCGTTGTCAGTAATTTGTCTAATTTATGATTTTTAGGATATTCCTCCCATGATGCCTTATCAGTATTGTGTGATTTTGATAATGCTTCTAAACAGTATACTAGCATTGAATAGGCTAATTCAAAATTTGAAGATAATATCTGTAAAGAATCATAATAGGTTTTCAAGCAAGTTATAAGTAACTCATAGTTTTTTCTGCTCAACTTAATTATTTTTTCAAAAAGCACTCGAAAGTTATTAATCTTTTCCACATTATTAAAATCATCACTAAATAAGCATGGTACAAAATTACGAGGTAAATATCTATCCAAATAATCACTCTCATTCATCCTAGAGAATTCCATAACATTCCTTTTATCAATATCAAAATATGAATCAAGTCCAAACGTTAGAATTACTTTCAATTGATCTATTATCACATCATCTCCAGTACGAACAATTCCAAAGCCACCAACTTTTGATTTTTCAATTCTGCAGTTATAGTCAAACACATGCGATTTAACATTCCCACTAAAACTAACACTTGAAACAGAACCTAGTGATAGTTTTATAGGATCAAAGTGTGTAAAATTAGAGTATAGTATTCCTTTTCCTGGATTATCATGTAAATTATCTGTCTCATAAAATTTCCCACTTATTATCTGTAACATAAATCTCCTTTCTCACAGTTTCCATCAATAAATTTAGCTAATTAGCGTATTACGAATATTATTTACAATATTTCCTATTTCCATATTATCACAAAAGGAAATATTCACCAATAGCATCGGTTCTGCATTTTGAGAAGTTTCAAACTTATACTTGTATTTAAACTCTCAAATTAGTAACAAATAACCCTGTAAAATATAACCAATTTCGAGGTTGTGTTTTTCGATGAAAATCTAACAAACTATGTATTCTGTTAGATTTTTATTTTCATCTTTCTTCTTATAATGGCTTGAATTTCATCCAACAAATCTAACATCGTCTGTTTTTGTTAGATTTCTATTTCTATGAATCTTAATTGCCGTTCAAAAAAGCCCATGACAGTTTTATTGTCATAGGCTCATATTTATATTGCTATCTTCTCTAAAGCTTCATCACCATAAAATATTACTGCTAACTTACATATTCCATCGATTAGTTTACGGTTACAGCTTCTTTCTGAATATAGTGTTTTATCTTCTACTTCAAACCATGATAGCCCTTCCTGGTATCTATACTTAATAATTTCAGCTTCAATGGCTGGAAGAGAATTGATGGCTGCATCTAATCGATCTAACTTTGCTTTAGCAATAACAATTTCTTTTTCAATCTCCATCTTATCTTCTATGTTTCTAAGAGCTGTGTTTTCTGTCATTTTATTTATGTTGCTGGTCCTGATGCCATCACCAGAATAATCCACACCTCTCATACCATCGTTTTGCTCCATTTCTTTTAGTCGACTTTCTAGATCATTAATGTGTGCTGGTAAAAGATTATAGCATTTCAGCGTTAATGTAATGGCTTCTTTATATTTCTTCTTTATTTTCATGAGTCCCCTTTATTATCTATATTATTGTTTGATATCGTCTTATATATGGTTATTTCTCTCATATTGCTTCTGTAAGCTCTTTTTATATCTTTCTCAACCAAACGTATGTTTGAATCGTGTTTTTTAATCTAGTCTATCAACTGGCTTTTTTAGAGGGCGAACGCTCTACAGCTTTATCACCGTAGAATAAATAAGCTAAATTCTCTATTCCGAAATTCTGATGATACCTGCCACATCTTTCTGTTATATACAGTTCAATGGATATCTTGGTCCAGTTAAACTTCTTGATGAATTTCATATGAAGAATCTTTGATTGCATTGGCTCCAATTGATCAATGGCATCACCTATCACTCTGATCTTCTCATCACACTTAAGAATCTCTATCTGAAGCTCTCTTTCTCTATCGATATTAGAAAGAGCAGTATTTTCAGTCATCTTGTTGATGTTGCTGGTCTGTACTCTTGTTTGTTCATAACTGATACCAAAGATACCAGAATTGATTTTGATTTCTTTTAACTCATCTTGGAGTGCTTTTTTATGAGCGAGTAACATCGGATAAGCTTTTAAAGTACATTTCATTGCATCACTGTATTCTTTTTTAATCTTCATAAACATCTCCAATCATTTCTTCTATCTGTCTTAATCCTGCATCTGCTATTCGGTTGCAACTTCTTATACAGTAACCAACTTCATATCCAACATCTTCCCAACTCATCAATTTTAGATATCTCATATCAATGACCTTATTCGTCATAGGATCTAACTTCTCAAAAGCTGCTTCAAAGATATTGATGATTTCATCACACTTCTTTATATCTGTCTTGATACCATCTATACTTTTCATGTTCATCAAAGCATTTTTTTTACTCGGTAATACATGCTCATCTTTAACTTCATGATATGAATTACCATACTTCTTCTGATGATTTTCTACTTCTTTCAGTCGATTATCCAATAGTAACTTTCTTGATCTGGTCATTGGTAATCTTTTTAACTTATTTTCTATCTCTTGGTATTCTAATCTTTTTGCCATATAATCCCCCTATAAAAATAGAGCTTCAGAAAATAATATCTTTCTGAAGCTCTAGGCTCTCTATCTATGTAA